>NZ_LBNQ01000025.1 GCF_001005215.1 Lampropedia cohaerens | reverse complement strand
ATGGGTGCGCTAGCCTACAGACTCGGGACGTTTGTGCAACAACGCCCAGCAGTGGCCTACCGCCAGTGACGGCTTAGCGCCGCCAGGCAATCCGTGCCGGCATGCCGCTGGTGCTCTGTACGCCCGCACCGGGTGACATTGCGGCCGACCAGGGTGGAAACAGGCGCTGCGTGGTCAGCCAGCTTGGCCCAGTCGCTCCAGCAACAGGCTGCTGGTGGTGGTGTAGAGCGTCTGCAGGGGCTTGCCGTGGTGACGCTCGGCGATGGCATAGCCGGCGGCGATGGCTTCTTGGAAAGCACTGACGATGAGCTTGCGCTTGCCGGGGTAGCTGGCAATGTCTCCAATGGCGTAGATGCCAGTGCGGCTACTTTGCTGCGTGGCGGGATCAACCGCGATCAGCTTGCCATCCAGGGCCAGCCCCCAGTCCTGCAACGCTGCCAATTTCGGCGAAATGCCCTGGTAGAGCAGCAGGATGTCCAGCATCAGTGTCTGCTCGCGGCCTTCTGTGTCGAGAATGCGCAAGGCGCGCAGCGCGCCAGCCTCGCCCCCATCGGACAGCACAAAGCCCTGCAGCTGGCCGACGACGACCTGCACCTGCCCGCTGATACGCAGCTGGGCCAGCTGTTGGAGATCCGCAGCGTCAGCCTTGAAGACGTCGCGGCGATGCAGCAGCACGATGTCGGACGGTCGCTGGTCGGCTGGCAGCGCGGCCAGCTGCAGAACTTTGGCGACGGCGGTTTCATCGCCGCCATGCACCACCACACGCTGACCGGCGAGCAGCACGGCGCGGTCTTGCGTCTGCACAAAAACCTGCCTTCTCTGTGCCAGCAACGCCTCCAGCCCGTCCACTCTGGGCAATCGTGGCACGAAAGCGCCCACGCCGAGTGCCAGCACGATGGCGCGGGCTTGCAAGGCCAGTCCCTGCTGGCTGCGCACAAGCAGGCGGCCATCGGGCAAGTTCTCTATGGCACAGGCCGTGTGGCCCCAGTGCCAGCCGATCGGAAAGGGGGCCAGTTGCTGGTGCAGGCGCTCGGCCAGCGCATGTCCACTGATGGCGGTAAAGCCCGGAATGTCGTAGATCGGCTTGCGCGGATACAGCTCGGCACACTGGCCGCCAGGGTGAGGCAGCGCGTCGAGGGCATGGCAGGAAAGGCCCTGCAGCCCCAGCTGAAAGAGCTGATAAAGGCCGGCAGGGCCTGCGCCGACGACAACCACATCGCAATCGGTCTTTGATGGTGGAGATTCCATGCAGCGCCCGTGTCAGGTTCTCAATACACGCTGCGCGCGCGATGCGCCGCAGTCACACCATTTTCGGCTGCACTGCAGCCCACGCAATCCGCAGGGTTACCGCTCCAGATACTGCAGCTTGTCGGGCTTGCCGTTCCACTCGTCTGCATCCGGCAGCGGCGCCTTGCGTTTGGTGATGGTCTTGTAGTTGTCACTGGCGCACAGCTCGGCGTTGATCTCGATGAAATGCTGCTGATCGGGTGGCACATCCTCTTCGGCAAAGATGGCCTCGGCCGGACATTCCGGTACACAAACGGCGCAGTCGATGCATTCCTCGGGATCGATGATGAGGAAGTTGGGGCCTTCCTTGAAGCAATCGACCGGACACACGTCCACGCAGTCGGTGTACTTGCACTTGATACAGTTTTCAGTGACGACGTGTGTCATGGCGGCCAGGAAAGGGTTTGGGGTTGTTGTGGGTAGACGTGGGGCGGGGAAAACCCGCCATTTTACCGCTGCGGCGATGACGGCGTGCACCGCGCCGACAAAGACCGTCTGGCCGTCGGTGCAGGCATGCGTTGTCTCAGCTAGCCGTCGACCAGCACGGCTGCGGCAGTTTTGTGGCTGGCAGTGTCCACCAGGATGAGTCGGCCCAGCGTCCGGCTGTGTGCGTAGGGCGCAGCAGGGATGGCTTCCTGCAGCACCAGCTCGACGGTACCAATGGCATTGGGCGCGAGGCTACCGGCTTGCTGACGCTGCAAGGTCTGGATGTCGAGCTGGCTGACGATGCGGCGAATCTTGGTCTTGACCCAACGGTGCCCGTGCAAGGCCCAGTACACGCGGCCCACCACCGCCGGTTCGTCATCCATCCATGCGATGGTTGCAGTCAGCTCCCGCTGGGCCGTCCACGCGGCCTGGGAGGCAGGAGCGTCGTCAAAATCATCGAAGTCGGCGTCGCCCGCCTGCGGCGCTTGCGTGGCGGGAAGAGCCAGCAGCCAGTCGCCCCGGGAGATGTCCAGTTCGCGGTCCAGCGCAATGCCAGCGCTCAGGCCGGCCGCCACGCTGGCGGGCTGGCGCACGTGGTTGAGCACCTGCGCGATGGTGGCCTGTTGGCCGCCCGGGAATATGCGCACCTGCTGGCCGGCCATGAGGTTGCCAGTGGCCACGCGGCCCCAGAATACGCGGCGGCTCTTGCTGGTGTCGCTGGAGGCAGGAAACTTTTCCACCCATTGCACGGGAAAGGCCAGTGGCAGCGTGGTTTCGGCGGGCGTGACGGGCAGCGATTCCAGCAGCGGCAGCAATGCCGGGCCCTGGTAGCCTGCGAAGCCGGCGACAGGCTCGACGACGTTGTAGCCCTTGAGGGCAGACATCGGCACGACCGCAGCGGGGCTGAGGCCCTCGGCCTCGGCAAAGCGCAGCAAGGCAGCGCGGATGTTGGCAAAGGCTAGCGCCGCATCGGCCACGGCATCCAGCTTGTTGACGGCAAAGATCAGCGAAGGCACGCGCAGCAGATGCACCAGCAGGCTGTGGCGCTTGGTCTGCGGCAGCAGCTGCAGGTTGGGGTTCTGCCAGTCGAGCTTGGTGGCATCGACCAGCACCACGGCGGCATCGGCGTTGCTGGCCGCCGTTACCATGTTGCGGGTGTACTGCTCATGGCCGGGCGCATCGCCGATGATGAACTTGCGGCTGGCGGTGGCGAAGTAGCGCCAGGCCACATCGATGGTGATGCCCTGCTCGCGCTCGGCGGCCAGGCCGTCGGTGAGCTGCGCCAGATCCACCTCGTCCGTGCCGGTGCCGCCGTGGCGTGTGACGCCAGCGAGCTGGTCCTGCAGCACGCTCTTGCTGTCGACGAGCAGGCGGCCGATCAATGTGGACTTGCCGTCATCGACGCTGCCGCAGGTGATGAAGCGCAGTGCGGCGGTTGCTTGCGTGGTTTGGCTCATGAAGGATCCCTCAAAAATACCCGTCGCGCTTGCGTTTTTCCATCGACGCATCGGACGTCTTGTCGTCCATGCGGGTGGCGCCGCGCTCGCTGATGCTGGCCGTCAGCGTCTCGGCGACGATATCGGCGGCCGTGGCGGCGCTGCTGGCCACGGGGCAGGTGCAGGTGATGTCGCCCACGGTGCGAAAGCGCACCTCGCGCTCCTGAACGGTCTCGCCCTCGCGCGGTGGCGTCAGTTCCGTCACGGGCACCAGCAGACCCTTGCGTTCGACGACCTGACGGCGGTGCGCGTAGTAGAGGCTGGGCAGTTCGATGGCTTCGCGGTCGATGTACTGCCACACGTCGAGCTCGGTCCAGTTGCTGATGGGAAAGACGCGGAAATGTTCGCCCGGCGCCAGCCGGGTGTTGAACAGCGTCCACAGCTCGGGGCGCTGGGCCTTGGGCTGCCACTGGCCGAAGCTGTCGCGGTGGCTGAAGATGCGTTCCTTGGCGCGGGCCTTTTCCTCGTCGCGGCGTGCGCCGCCGATCAGCGCGTCGAAGCGGAATTCCTCGATGGCTTCAAGCAGTGTGACGGATTGGTGCGCGTTGCGGCTCTCGCCAGGGTGCGCCAGACGCACGGTGCCGCGGGCGATGGAGTCTTCGACGCTGCGCACGATCAGCTCGGCGCCCAGTTCGCGGGCACGGCGGTCACGGAATTCGGTCACTTCCGGGAAGTTGTGGCCGGTATCGATCATCAGCAGCGGGTAAGGGATGCGGCCAGCGCCAAAGGCCTTCTCGGCACATTTGAGCATGACCAGCGAGTCCTTGCCGCCGGAAAACAGCAGCGCGGGCCGCTCGAAGCTGGCGGCCACCTCGCGCAGGATGAAGATGGTTTCCTCCTCCAGCGCATCCAGATGGGCGTTGGACAGCTGCTGCAACAAGGGGACCTCGGCAATGGTGTTCATAGGGACAAATCGTTCTGTTCGTGGCGCTCAGGCGGCGCTCTGGTGCGCGAAGTGCGGCTGCGGGTGCACGGCATCGGCCTGGTAGAACCCGGGGAAGCGGTCGAGCTGACGTTGTGCATCACCGGGGTCAACGCCCTCCTTGAGCACGGCAGTGGAGAAGCCGCTGCGCTTCATTTGCAGCAGCTGGTCGATCAGTACGTCGCCGGTAGCACGGATGTCGCCAGCAAAGCTGCGCCGACGCCGCAGCAGGTAGGCCTGGCTGAAGGCGCGTCCGTCGGTGAAGACGGGAAATACCAGATCGATGCGCGTAACGCCCTCCAGCGGGACGTCGAGCACATCGGCATCGTTGGGCAACACGAGAATGTGCTTGTCGCCTTCGGCGGCAGGCTCGTGCTGGTCGTGGGTGAGGATCTGAAACTGCATGGCGGGTAGCGGTTCGGAGAAAAGGCGGGGCAGGCGAGGTTGCAGCGTTCAGACCGTCTCGGCCACGGGCTGCGGGTGGCGTGCTGCCGCGCCGGCCTGCTTGAACGGGTCGAGACCCACGCGCCGCACCGTATCAATGAAGCGTTCGCCAGGCGTGCGCAGGTCGCGGTAGGTGGTCAGCAGCGCTTCGATCACGTCCGGCACCTCGGCCGCAGAGAACGACGGACCGATCACCTTGCCGGGCTGCGGCGGACCGGAAAGGTCCGAGCCGTCGGAGCCGCCGACGGTGATCTGGTACCACTCCTTGCCGTCCTTGTCGACGCCAAGGATGCCGATGTGCCCGCTGTGATGGTGGCCGCAGGAATTGATGCAGCCGCTGATGTGCAGGTCGATGTCGCCGATGTCGTCGAGCTCGTCCAGATCCTGGTAGCGCTCGGTGATGACTGCGGCAATCGGTAGCGAGCGCGCATTGGCCAGCGCGCACAGGTCGCCGCCGGGGCAGGCGATCATGTCGGTGAGCAGGTCGACATTGGTGCTGGCCAGCCCCAGCTCGCGGGCCTTGTGCCACAGCGCCTGCAGTTGCGAGGCGTGCACCCACGGCAGCACCACGTTCTGGTCGTGTGTGACGCGTGCCTCGCCAGCGGAGAACTGCTCGACCAGCTCGGCCAGTGCAAACAGCTGATCGGCCGAGGCATCACCCGGTGCCTGGCCGACGCGCTTGAATGACAGTGTCACGGCGCGCAGCGCCGGGTTACGGTGCGGATGCACGTTGCGCTGCAGCCAGCGTGCGAACCGGGGCTCGGCAGCGGCCTGCTCCGTCAGCAGGCGGGAGGCTTCTTCACCGGTCAGCGGCGGATAGTGGCTGATGTCGGGATCGACGAAGCAGGCCTTTACGCGTTCGAGCTCCGCATCGGGCACGGTATGCGGGCCGCCGTCGATTTCAACGATCTGGCGGTATTCGCGCTCCACATCGTCGATGTACTGCTGGCCCTCGGACTTAACCAGAATCTTGATGCGGGCCTTGTACTTGTTGTCGCGCCGGCCGTGCTCGTTGTAGACACGCACGATGGCCTCGATGTAGTTCATGATCTGGTTCCAGGGCAGGAACTCGCGAATCAATGTGCCAATCATCGGCGTGCGGCCCATGCCGCCGCCGACATAGACCTTGAAGCCGATTTCACCCGCCTCGTTCTTGACCAGGTGCAGGCCCACATCGTGCCAGCCGGTGGCGGCACGGTCTTCCCGCGCACCGCTGATGGCGATCTTGAACTTGCGAGGCAGGAAGGAGAACTCCGGATGCAGCGTGGTCCACTGGCGCAGGATTTCGGCGTAGGGCCGGGGATCGACGATTTCATCGACGGCCACGCCTGCCAAAGCATCGGTGGTGGTGTTGCGGATGCAGTTGCCGCTGGTCTGGATGCCATGCATGTTCACGCTGGCAAGCAGGTCCATCACGTCAGCGGCGCGCGACAGCGGAATCCAGTTGAACTGCACGTTGGTGCGCGTGGTGAAGTGCGCGTAGTGCGTGGGCAGGTAGCGTGTGCCCAGCGCGCCTTGCGTTTTCAGGGCCTGCTGGTAGACCTCGGCCTCGGGGTCGTCGTATTCCTGTGCAATGCGGCCTAACACACGCAGTTGCGCGGCAGAAATCTCGCCGTAGGGGACGGCCACGCGCAGCATGGGTGCGTAGCGCTGCACGTACCAGCCGTTCTGCAGCCGTAGCGGCAGAAACTCCGCATCGCTGAGTTTGCCGGCCTGCCAGCGCTCCAGCTGGTCACGAAACTGCTCGGCGCGCTTGCGCACGAATGCTTTGTCGAATTCGGTGTATTGGTACATCGGGTGTGGGCGATCCGCTTTTCTGTTCGCTTCCGCGCTGCCGGGCGCTGCGGCCGGCAGTACGGAGCCAAGGGCGCAACTGTACCAAGAGCTTCTTCTACTTCAAAAGAATGAATTTTCTGATATGTATATAAGTCTGGGTATATAAGAACGTCGCCACAGGCATTCCATGCGCCATGGGGGCTATCGGGGCAAACCCTGCAACACGACGATTGCTCATGACACTTTCAGCAGGCTGCAGCCATCTTGCGATGGCCCCGGTACCCTTGGCGGCGGTCACGCAGCATGGGGGAAGATCGCAAATTGCCACCTAGCGTCGCCAGAACGACGGCATCAGCACCACCATCATGGAGAGAATTTCCAGCCGCCCCAGCAGCATGGCGACCGTGCAGACGGTGAGCTGAAAGTCGTTCAGCACCGCGTAGCTCGACGCTGGCCCGACCACTCCCAGCCCCGGACCCATGCAGTTGAGGCTGGCGAGCACGGCTGAGAACGCCGTCACCAGGTCCAGGCCGCTGAGCACCAGCAGCAGGCTCAGCAGCACCAGCGCCGCCACATAGAACAGCACGAAGGCCAGCACCGAGAAGATGACGTGGTTGTCGATCACGGTTTGTCCCAGCCGCACCGGATTGATGACGCGCGGGTGCGCCAGCCGCACCAGCTCGCGGCGCGCCTGTTGCAGCAGGATCAGCAGGCGCAGCATCTTGATGCCCCCGCCAGTGGAGCCGGCACTGGCCGTCATGCACGACAGCAGCAGCATCAGCAGCGGTGCGAATACCGGCCAGGCCAGGTAATCCGTGGTGGCAAAACCCGTGGTGGAGGCAATGGAGATGGTGTTGAACATGCCAAAGCGCAGTGCATGGGGCAGGTCGTAGACGTCCATGATCCACAGGTAAACGCTCACCAGCAGTCCACCCAGCAGCATCGTGGTCAAGGTGGCGCGCATCTCCACGTCTGCCCAGATGCGGCGCAGGTCGTGCTTGCGCATGGCCACGAAGTACAGCGCAAAGTTGCAGCTGGCTACCAGCATGAAGACCATCGCGATGGTTTCGAGCAGCGGCGAGTCGAACTGCCCGAAGCTGGCATCGTACGCCGAAAGGCCACCAAGGCTGACCGTGGCGAACATGTGCATCAACGCGTCAAGCGCACCCATGCCACCAGCCCAGAACGCCAGGAAACACGCCACCGACATGCTCAGATACACGGCCCACAGCCCCTTGGCTGTCTGGGTGATGCGGGGGGTGAGCTTGGTGTCCTTGATCGGACCCGCCACTTCGGCGCGAAAGGCCTGTCCACCGCCAACGCCGAGCATGGGCAGGATGGCGACGGCCAGAATCAGAATGCCCATGCCGCCGAGCCACTGCATGAAGGTGCGCCACAGATTCAGCGATGCCGGCATGTGGTCCAGCCCGCTGAGCACAGTGGCGCCTGTCGTGGTCAGGCCGGAAACGGCCTCGAAATAGGCACCCAGAAAGCTCAGCGGATAGTCCAGCTGCGCGGCCACCAGCAGAATCGGCAGGCAGGCATACAGCGGCAGCAACACCCATACGGCACATACCAGCAGCAGGCCATGACGAGGCTGCAGCTCCTGCCGGTGCGCGCGCAGCCGCCAGAACAGCGCTGCGCCCATGGCCACGCCAACCAGCAGTGAGGTCAGATAGCTCGGCCAGAGACCATCGCCCGTCACTACGGCGGTGAGCAGCGGCGCGGCCAGCGACAGGGCAAACAGCACCAGCAGGCCGGAGAACACGCGCAGGACCGGGGGCAGATCACGCATCAGAAGAAGGTGGGTTTGACGCTGAAGACACGCTCGATTTCGCGCACCAGCCGCTTGTGGGGCAGGAAGAAGACGATGTGGTCGCCTGCCTCGATGACGGTGTCACGGCTCGGAAAGAGAATCTGTGGTTCGGCGGCGGCCTCGCTGGCGCCATTGGCGGCCGCGGCGCTGTCGTCCTCGCCGGTCAGCGGCTTGCGCGCGGGTTCGGCATCAGCGTCTGTGGCCGGGGGCGTGTCCCCTTCCAGGCCGCGCACGATCAGGCCCATGTGGACATCGCGCGGCAGCCGCAGTTCACCAACCTTGCGGCCCACCACCGCGGAGGTCTTGTGGTCGCCGCGCACGACGATCTCCAGCGCCTCGGCCACGCCGCGGCGCAGGCTGTGCACGGCCTGTACGTCACCGTGGCGCACAAAGGTCATCAGCTCGCCGAGCATAGCCTGCGCGGGCGTGAGGGCGATGTCGATCTGCGTGCCGTGCATCAGATCGGCATAGGCGCGGTGGTTGATGAGCGCGAGCACGCGCTTGGCACCCATGCGCTTGGCCAACAGGCAGGCCATGATGTTGGTCTCGTCATCCTCCGACAGCGCCAGCAGCAGGTCGATTTCCTCAATGCTTTCCTGCTCCAGGAAGTCCTCATCCGTGCCTTCGGCCTGCAGCAGCAGCACATCCGCAGGCAGGTTGTCCGAGAGCTGATTGGCGCGCTCGCGGCTGCTTTCGACGAGCTTGATGTGGTAGTAGCCCTTGCGCTGCTCGACCAGCAGCTGCGCCAGGCGCAGTGCAACAATGCCGCCGTTGATGACCATCACCCGGCGCACCGTGGCAGCGGGTGCCTCGATCGGGCGGGTCAGCAGCGGTAGCACCTCGCTGGCGTGCTCGCGAGTGGTGAGCACGAACACCTCGTCATCGGGCTCGATGCGCGTATCGCCGCTGGCGGACACGAAGCGGTCGGGCTGGTCGGCAAAGCGTCGATAGATGGCCACGATGCGCAGCGGCAGATCGGGCATCAGGGTACGGATTTCCGCAATGGTGCGGCTGGTCATGGGCGCAGCCGCGCGCGCACGCGCTACGGTGAGCACGGCGCGACCGCCTGCGAACTCGCGCACCTGCATGGCCTGTGGGTACTCGACCAGCTTGGCGAGATAGCGCGTGAGCGAGTCCTCCGGGCGCAGGCAGCGGTCCACCGCAAAACCTTCCGGGCTGAGCAGGCGGCTGCCCTCGGTCCAGGCGCTGGAGCGAACCCTGGCAATGCGCACGGGGATGCGAAATACCAAGTGCGCAATCTTGCAGCAAGCCAGATTGGTCTCATCGCGCGCCGCGCAGGCAATCAGCAAGTCCGTGTCGTCGGCACCGGCTTCTGCCAGCACGGCCGGATCGGTGCCGTCGCCGGCCACGCCGCGCAGGTCATAGCGTGCCTCCAATTCCTGCAGGCGGCGGCGATCCGTGTCGATGACGGTGATGTCATTGCGTTCGAGCACCAAGCTGTCGGCCACCGCCTGGCCGATGCGCCCGGCACCGAGAATGATGATCTTCATGAGCGCTCCTGCTGGCGTATTGCACCCCGCGCAGCGGTCAATGCGAACGGTGCAAGGCAGATGGCGTGCATGTCAGAGCGGGGAGGTGCCGGTGCCTTGCAGCTGCCGTTGCAGCTGCTGGAGCACCTGTTCGCGCTCCTGCGGCGACATCTGGTTGAATTCTGCGGGCGTCACACCCAGCTCCCGCAATTGCTGTTCCAGCGTGCTCTGCAGTGCATGCATCCACATGGCGCTGCCAGCCAGCACTACCCCCAGCATCGTGAAGGCGATCGTGGCCTTGCGGCGACCTATGCCGTGGACCTCCACGCTGGCGATGATCAACAGCAGCATGGTCCACACCACATTCACGAGGAGGCCAACATAGGGAACAAAGGCCAGCACTGCGGTGATCGGACTGATCGCCAGCGTTGCGGCAGTGATGCGAAATGCCACGCCATAGCCCTGCCGCGAACCCAGCAGCTTCCACAGCAGGAAAAATATGCCTGCCACGATGAATACCGCGCCGATCACCAGTCCCGGCACCAGCAGCAGGCTGATGAGCGAAAAGGGCAGGTCGCTGAGCAGCGCATCCAGCACCATCGCAATCAGGCCGGAGACCAGACCGATGACGGCGGAGAAATACATCGGCTCGACCAGCGGCCCCGAGCGTGGCATGGTGCGAAAGTACTCCGAGGGCCGCACGATGACGTACAGCGCCAGCTGGAGCACGCGTTTGAGACTGAAGGAAAAGGCAGGCTGCATGGAGGTCTCAGGTTGTGGAGGCACTGCGGTCCGTGTAGGCCAGCTCGCCCGCTACCAGTGTCGCATGGACGCGGCCCTGCACGGGCCAATCGGCAAAGGGGGTGAATTTGCCCTGGCTGAGCAGCGCACTTTCCTTGATCTGCCACTCTCTGCGCGGATCGTACAGGCACAGGTCGGCCATACCGCCGTGCGCGATGCGTCCGACGCTGGCTTGCAGTGTACCCAGTGCGGCGCCCATGACGTCGGCTGCGCCGCAGGTGATGCGTGTCAGCGCCTCGCCGATGGACAGGTGCTGGGTGTCGGCCCACTTGAGCAGCAGCGGCAGCAGCAGCTCAAGGCCGCTGGCGCCGGGTTCGGCCTCGGCAAACGGCACTTCCTTGGCATCGTGCTCCACGGGGGTGTGGTCGGAGACCACCGCGTCGATGGTGCCGTCGGCCACGGCAGCGCTGAGGGCCTCGCGGTCGCGGGCCTGACGCAGCGGTGGCAGAAGGCGCGCGCGGCTGTCGAAATAGCCGATGTCCATGTCCGTGAGCAGCAGGGAGTTGATGCTGACGTCGCAGGTGACCGGCAGTCCCTCGGACTTGGCCTGGCGCACCAGTTCCACCCCCTGGGCGCTGCTGATGCGGCACAAGTGGACGTGGCATGGATTGGCGCGCAGCAACTCGAAGATGGTGTGCAGCGCAATGGTCTCGGCGGCCACCGGCACGCCCGCCAGCCCCATGCGTTGTGCCAGCGCGCCGCTGGCGGCCACGCCGTTGCCCAGGGCCGGATCGACCGGGCGCAGCCACACCGAATAGCCGAAAGTGCCGGCGTACTGCAGCGTGCGTTGCAGCACCTGGTTGCTTTTGAGCGGCGCCTCCGCCTGGCTGAAGCCCACGCAGCCGGCGTGTGTCAGATGCGACATCTCGGTCAGCACTTCGCCGGCCAGTCCCCTTGTGAGTGCGCCCAAGGGGAACAGCCGGGCCTGGCGCTGGTTGGCCGCGCGCAGGCGCAGCATCTCCACCAGGCCGGGCTCGTCGAGCACCGGATCGGTGTCGGGCGGGCACACCAGACTGGTGACCCCACCTGCGACGGCCGCGCGCATTTCGCTCTCGAGCATGCCGGCGTGCTCATAGCCAGGTTCGCGCAGCCGCGCGCACAGGTCGACGATGCCCGGCAACACCCACAGGCCGGTGGCGTCGATGGTGTGCGCGGGCTCGAAGTCGGCGGGCACTGCGCCGATGCCGACGATGCGGCCGCTGGCGATGGCGATGTCGCCGATCTGGTCAAGGCCGCTGGCTGGATCGATGATGCGGCCGCCTTGGATGAGGGTAGTCATGCAAAGACTCTCGGTTGGAAGGGGCGGACTCAGGCCTCGTTGCCGGCGACGATGGACATCACGGCCATGCGCACGGCAATGCCGAAGGTGACCTGCGAGAGGATGACGCTGTGCGGACCGTCGGCGACGTCCGAGTCAATCTCCACGCCACGGTTGATTGGGCCCGGATGCATCACGATGGCATCGGGCTTGGCCAGCTGCAGCTTCTGCGGCGTCAGACCGAAGTTCTGGAAATACTCCTGGCTCGATGGCAGCAGCGCGCCACTCATACGCTCGTTTTGCAGCCGCAGCATGATGATCACGTCCGCGTCGCGGATGCCTTCTTCCAGGTTGTGCACGACCCGCGCACCAAGGGCCGAGAACGACTCGGGCACCAGTGTCTGCGGACCCACCACGCGCAGGTCGGGGCAGCCCAGCGTGGTCAGGGCGTGGATGTCCGAGCGCGCCACGCGCGAATGCAGCACGTCGCCGACGATGGCCACCGAAAGATTGGTGAAGTCCTTCTTGTAGTGGCGAATGGTGTACATGTCCAGCAGGCCCTGCGTGGGATGGGCATGGCGGCCGTCGCCGGCGTTGACCACGTGCACATGCGGCGCGACGTGCTGGGCGATCAGATAGGGCGCGCCCGACTCGCTGTGGCGCACGACGAAGATGTCGGCGGCCATGGCCGAGAGGTTGGCAACCGTATCCAGCAGCGTTTCGCCCTTGGCGGTGGAGGAGCGGCCGATGTCCAGCGTGAAGACGTCGGCCGAGAGCCGCTTGGCGGCGATGTCAAAGGTGGTGCGCGTGCGGGTGCTGTTCTCGAAGAACAGGTTGAACACGCTCTTGCCACGCAGCAGCGGCACCTTCTTGACCTCGCGGTCGCTGACCGAGACGAAGTTGCTGGCCGTATCGAGGATGTGCGTGAGGATCTCGCGCGAGAGGCCTTCGGTGGAGAGCAGGTGGATGAGCTCGCCGTTCTTGTTGAGTTGGGGGTTCTGGCGTGCCAGCATGGTGCCTCCTTCAAGCGCTTTCGATGGCGAAATGCAGGCTGCCGTCCTGCTGGCGCGCCAATGCCAGTTTCTGGTGGGCAGGCAAGGTCAGGCGTGCGGCAGCGTAGTCGGCCTGAATGGGCAACTCACGTCCGCCGCGGTCAACCAGCACTGCCAGCCGCACGCGCGCCGGGCGCCCATAGTCGAAAAGCTCGTTGATGACGGCGCGGATGGTGCGGCCAGTGTAGAGCACGTCGTCCAGCACCAGGATGTCGGCGCCGTCCACGTCGAACGCCAGCTTAGTCTGGGCACTGGCGGCCAGGCCGCGCTGGGCATAGTCGTCACGGTGCAGCGCCGACGAGAGCGTGTTGACCGGTTGTTCCAGCCCCAGGTCGGCAATCAGCCGCTCGACCAGCCAGACGCCGCCGGAGGTCACCCCAGCCAGCTGCGTGCCGGACTCCAGCATGCGCGCAATGTGCTGGCGCAGCTCGCCATACAGACTCTCGGCATCAAGGGCCAGCAGGCCTGCCGATACGGGTTCACTCATTCAAGACTCCTCAGAAACTGCGCCAGGATGATAGCCGCAGAGCGCGCATCCACATCGTGCGCGCCGGCTCCGGTCGCCAGCGCTTCGGTGGTGGAGTAGCGCTCGTCCACTTCGATCACCGGCAGGCCGAAACGGCCCGCCAGGCTGCGGCCGAACTTGCGGGCACGCAGCGTGTTTTCATGTTCCGCCCCATCGGGGTGAAAGGGCACGCCAACGATCAACGCATCGGGCTGCCATTCGTCGATGAAACGCTTGGCCAGCGGAAACTGGGCCTTGCCCTGCGCCTGGATGACGCCAACCGGATTGGCGCTGCCAAGCAGGCGCGTGCCGATTGCCACGCCGGTGCGCTTTTCGCCATAGTCAAACGCCAGAAAGGTTTGCCAGTGTGGCTGGATCGTTGGCAACGCGGTGGCCTCAGGCATGGCCTGCTGCACTTGCGATGCGCAACGGGTCAACGCCCAGCAGCGCGAAGGCGCGGGCGTAGCGCTCCTGCGGCGGCAGGGTGAACAGCAGTTCGCTGTCGCCTTCCACCGTCAGCCAGGCGTTGGCGGCCAGCTCGTTCTCTAGCTGACCTTCGTCCCACGAGGCGCAACCCAGTGCCATCAGTGCATGGCGTGGCCCGGTGCCGCGGCTGAGTGCATCCATCACATCGCGCGAGGAGGTCATGGCCAGCCCGTCGCGGATCGGCAGCGTGGAGGCATAGACCTCGTCATCCGGGGAATTGGCGGTGTCATGCAGCACAAAGCCGCGATCCTGATGCAGTGGCCCGCCGATGAGCACCGGCAGCTGCGCCAGTTCCTCATGCGGCAAGGCCAGCTCCATGCGGGAGAAAAGATGCCCGATGTTGATGTCGGTGGTTTTGTTGACGATCAGGCCAAGTGCACCCTTGTCGTTGTGCTCGCACACGTAGACCACGCTGCCGGCGAACATGTCATCGTCCAGTCCGGGCATGGCGATCAGCAAATGACCGGTCAGGTTGCTGGCGGAAATGGCGTGCTTGGGCATGCCGCAATTTTAGAGCTTGTTCACGGTTGCTTCATGCATCGTGCGGCTACGGCCTGCGCCGCAGTGTGCTGCAATAAATCGCCACATCGGTATCCATTTTCGATACTTTGCACACGCTGCATGGCTTCAATGCCTGGCGCGACTACGATGGCGCATATCGCAAACAGCTCTTCCTATACAGAAATGACAGTGGATGCAATGACACCGGTTCCCGAGGCGGCGCTGGCGCCCGCAGGCGGTAACCCGCAGACACAGCAGCGGCCCTGGCTGAGCAGCTATCCGCCAGGGGTGCCGACCGATATTGACACGCACGCCTATTCGTCGCTGGCGGATCTGGTAGAGGATGCGTTTGCGCGCTTTGGTCCGCGCACCGCATTCAGCTTCCTGGGCAAGGATTTCAGCTATGCAACGCTGGACCGCTTCAGCGGGCGCCTGGCCGCGTACCTGCAGTCGCTGGGCTTGCAGAAGGGCGATCGCGTGGCCGTGATGCTGCCCAACATCATTCAGTATCCGGTCACGGCGGCAGCCGTGATGCGTGCCGGGCTGGTGCTGGTCAACGTCAATCCGCTCTACACCGAGCGGGAGCTGCGACACCAGCTGTGTGACAGTGGTGCCAGGGCCATCGTCGTGCTTGAGCATTGCACGGGCTTACTGCAGCAGTGCCTGTCAGACACGGCTGTGGAGCATGTCATTGTGGCAAGCGTTGGCGATTTGCTGGGGCCTCTCAAGGGCAGCCTCGTGAACTGGGTGGCACGCCGGCGCCAGAAGCGCGGCAAGGCCAGCCCGGCCGTGCGGCTGCCACAGGCAGTCTCCTTTAACGAGGCGTTGCGTCAGGGCTTCAGGCTGCCACTGTGCACGCCGCCACTGGCGCATGACAACCTGGCCCTGCTGCAGTACACCGGGGGCACCACTGGCGTCAGCAAGGGCGCGATGCTCACGCATGGCAATGTGCTGGCCAACGCCCTGCAGTCGGAAGCCTGGAACCTGCCGGCCGTGCGCACCATTGCCGCGGGCGAGCAGGTCACCAGTGTGTGCGCCTTGCCGCTCTACCACATCTTCGGCTTCACCGTTGGCATGATGATGTCCATGCGCAACGGCGGCAAGGCCGTGCTGATTGCCGATCCCCGTGATCTCGATGCGATGCTCAAGGAACTGCGCCGCCACCGCATTCATATCTTCCCGGCAGTCAATACCCTCTTCAATGCGCTGCTGCACCATCCCCGGTTCGACTCCGTGGACTGGCGCCACCTGCGCATCTCAGGTGGTGGCGGCATGGCAGTGCAGAAGGTGGTGGCCGAGCAGTGGCTGGCGCGTACCGGCTGTCCGATCTGCGAGGGCTACGGCCTGTCGGAAGCCAGTCCGTCGGTGGCCTGCAACCGCGTCGATTCCAAGGCCTTTACCGGCACCATTGGCCTGCCGCTTCCGGGCACGTGGCTTAAGTGCGTGGATGATGCGGGTGATGAGGTGCCACTGGGACAGCCAGGGGAGCTGGCCGTAAAAGGCCCGCAGGTCATGGCAGGTTACTGGCAGCGGCCCGAGGAGACCGCTGCGGCGATGACACCCGATGGCTACTTCCGTACCGGCGACATCGCGGTCATGGATCGGCACGGATACTTCCGTATCGTCGACCGCAAGAAGGACATGGTACTGGTCAGCGGCTTCAACGTGTATCCCAACGAGGTGGAAGACGTCATCGCGCAGATGCCGGGCGTGCGGGAATGTGCGGTGGTGGGCGTGCCCGATGCGCAGACCGGTGAGGCCATCAAGCTGGTGATCGTGAAAAAGGACGAGGCGCTCGATGAAGCTGCCGTGCGTGCCTATGCGGCGCAGCATCTAACCGGCTACAAGCGCCCAAGGCTGATCGAGTTTCGCAGCGAGCTGCCCAAGAACACGGTGGGCAAGATACTGCGCAGGCAGTTGCGCTGATTGCCACTGCACCGCGTGGCACTGGGGAGAGCCACGGTTATGAAAAAGGCCCGCACGGCGTTTCGTCATGCGGGCCTTCTGCGCAGGGGGAAACCCCTCATGCACGTTTAGCGATATTCGCGATCCAGATGGTTGTCGCCCTGTTTGGGCAGGAAGAATGCGTAGACCACCAGTGATACTGCCATCATGATGGTGGCGTAGGTTACAAACGTCGTGACGTGGTCAGACTTGAGCGCCGCCTGGTAGAACAGCGGTGCAGTGCCGCCGAACGCGGAGTTGGCCAGCGCATAGCCCAGGCCCACGCCGAGCGCGCGCACATGGCTCGGAAACAGTTCGGCCTTGACCACCGCGTTGATCGAGGTGTAGCCGGTCAGGATGACAAAGCCAATGGCAAGAATCAAGAAGGCGTAACGCCAGTCCTGCTGCTGGGGCAGGTACTGCACGAAATACCAGGTGTAGAGCACCCCGCCAATGCCAAAGAACACCAGCAACGCCTTGCGGCCAACGATGTCCGACAGCCAGCCGCCGACTGGCTGCAGAATCATCAGCAGAAAGAGTGCGGCCAGGTTGATGAGCGTGCCGGCCATGACGTCGCCGCCGGCAAAGGCGCTTTGCACCATCTTGGGGCCTGTGACCGAGTAGGTATAGAACGCAATGGTGCCGCCAGCCGTGACAAGAAAGCAGAGCAACAGGGGGCGCCACTGGTTGACGAACAGCTCGCGCAGCGAGCCCGTGGACTTCGCTTTGCCGGCGCGGACGTTCGCAAGCGTCTCCTCGTTGAGCGACTCATCCATGCTGCGGCGCAGCCAGAACACCACGATGGCGCCGATGCCGCCAAGCCCGAAGGCTACGCGCCAGCCCCACTCGGAGATGGCCGGCCTGTCGAAGAAATGCAGCATCAGCAGCAATACCAGCTGTGCCAGCACGTGGCCACCGACCAGCGTGACGTAGTGGAAGGAGGAGAGAAAGCCGCGCCGGCCCGGCATTGCTGCCTCTGACATGTAGGTGGCGCTGGTGCCATATTCGCCACCGGTTGCAAAGCCCTGGATCAAACGCGCAGCCAGAAGGATCACGGCTGCGGCGCCACCGATCGCCGCCTGCGTCGGCGTGATGGCAATGACGAACGAGCACAGCGCCATCATGGTGACTGAGACCGTCAGAGAGAGCCTGCGTCCGTGCCGGTCGGCAAAGCGCCCGAAGTACCAGGCGCCCAGCGGCCGCATCAGAAAGGTCATCGCAAAGATGGCCCAGATGTAGATCGTGGCGTTCTTGTCGCCCGGCGCAAAGAATTGGGATTCGAAGTAAATCGCGAAGACGGAGTAGACGTAGACGTCGTACCACTCGACCAGGTTGCCAGCCGAACCCTTGAGCGTGTTGGAGACGGAGCGACGCAGGCTGCGCTGCGCGGGGGCCGCCATCGTGGATGAGGACATATGTGCGTTACCTTAAAGACATCCCGCGTGGTACGGGAGAAACCCTGCAGTTTAGGGTAAGCACTTATGTTCGCAGCCACGTGGAGACTGGGGATTACCCTAGGTTTCTTGCGAGAAACTGCCGTCAAAAGGCCTTTATGCCGCGCTGCGGGCGCACCCGCCTGCGCCCGGGTGTGCCTTGGGGATGGGTCAGACGCCTTGCTTTAGCGCCGCCTCGATGAACGGGTCGAGATCGCCGTCGAGTACCTTTTGGGTGTTGGAGATCTCCACATTGGTGCGCAAGTCCTTGATGCGGCTGTTGTCCAGCACATAGCTGCGGATCTGGTGGCCCCAGCCGACGTCGGTCTTGGTGTCCTCCAGCGCTTGCTGGCTCTCCTGACGCTTGCGCATCTCGTAATCGTACAGTTTGGAGCGCAGGCGTTGCCAGGCCACCTCGCGGTTGCTGTGCTGGCTGCGCCCGTCCTGGCACTGCACGACGATGCCGGTCGGAATGTGCGTCAGCCGCACGGCCGAGTCGGTCTTGTTGATGTGCTGACCGCCTGCACCGCTGGCGCGGTAGGTGTCGGTGCGCACGTCTGCGGGATTGATGTGGATTTCAATGGAGTCGTCGATCTCCGGGTAGACGAACAGCGAGGCAAAGCTGGTGTGGCGCCCGCCAGAGGAGTCGAACGGACTCTTGCGCACCAGCCGGTGCACGCCGGTCTCGGTGCGCAGCAGGCCGTAGGCGTATTCACCTTCTACCTTGATCGTCGCGCTCTTGATACCGGCAACGTCGCCAGGCGTTTCGTCCTCAATGGTGGCCTTGAACCCCTTGCGTTCAGCGTACTTCAGATATTGGCGCAGCAGCATGGCGGCCCAGTCGTTGGCCTCGGTGCCTCCGGCGCCTGCCTGGATGTCAATGAAGCAGTTGAGCGGGTCTGCTTCCTGGTTGAACATCCTGCGAAACTCCAGCTGCTCCACCTCTGGGCGCAACTGCTCGACCAGGTTCTCGATGGCTTCCAGGCTGTCATCGTCACCCTCGGCCTTGGCCATTTCAAACAGCTCGCTGTTGTCGGCCAGCTCCTGCGTGAGGCGCTCCAGCGTGAGCACGACGCCGTCCAGCAGCTTCTTTTCCTTGCCCAGCTCCTGGGCCTTCTTGGGATCGTTCCAGACCGAGGGATCCTCAAGGCTGGCGTTGACGGTTCTCAGACGTTCGAACTTGGCATCGAAGTCAAAGATACCTCCGTAGGTCTTGCGTGCGCTGACGCAGGTCCGCGAGACTGGCTTCGATCTGGTTGAGGCGTTCTGCTTCCATGGAATTCTCTCTTGTGTATAACGGAACATCGCCGCAGCTTGGCTTGCCGCGGCGATGGAAAAGTGTTGCAAAAATGTTACACCGCCAAGCGAAGGCGTGCGTTTAGCCGACTATTTTCGCATGCGGACCTTGCGGCCCGCAAATGGTGGAGCCGTCGCTAGTCAAAGCGCAAGGTTTGCACGCCATGGGGGGCGCCCAGCAGGCAGACGCTGGCGCGGTGGTGGGCAAAGATGCCGACCGTCACGACGCCCGGCCAGGCGGAGACTTCGTCTTCCAGCGCCAGCGGCGCGGTGATGCGCAGGCCGCGCACGTCGACGATGTGTTGGCCGTTGTCGGTGACCAGTGGGTGGCCCTGCGGATTCAGCCGGACGCTGGCCTGCCCGCCAAGACGGGCAAAGCGGCGAATGATGTTGGCGCTCGCCATCGGGATGACCTCGACCGGCAAGGGAAAGGTGCCCAGCACTTGTACGCGCTTGCTGGCATCGGCAATGCAGAGGAACTTCGCGGCCAGATCGGCGACGATCTTCTCGCGCGTCAGCGCAGCACCACCGCCCTTGATCATGCAGCCCTGGCCGTCGATCTCATCAGCGCCGTCGATGTACCACTCCAGCGCCTGCACCTGATCGGCCGGCAGTACGGCAATGCCGGCTGCCTGCAGCCGGGCGGTCGTGGCGTCCGAGCTGGAGACGGCGCCGCGCAGGCGGATGCCGGATGCCGCCAGCGCATCAATGAACTTGTTGACGGTGGAGCCGGTACCCACGCCGAGTATGGTGTCCGGGCGGACATAGGCGAGGGCGGCCTGGGCGACCTGGGCCTTGAGGGCGTCTTGCGAGAGGGGAGGCTGCATGGGGATGGCGGTGCGATGGCGGCAAAGGCCGCATTATCGCAAGGCATGGGCCGCAGTGGCCCATGTGCCAAGGCCCATGCCTTGCGTAGCGGCGAGATAAAGATGCGCAATGCCTGCTCTTACGTGGGGGCATTGCCTTTACACTTGCCGCCATGGATTTGTACCCGCTGATTCGTCCTTTTCTGTTCGCCATGGATGCGGAGACGGCGCACGACCTTACGCTGGACTGGGTGCGCAAGACGCAGCATTCCCGATGGCTCAAGCGCCTGTATGCGCAAAAGCGCGTCGATGATCCGGTACAGGTCGCCGGCTTGCAGTTTCCCAACCGCGTGGGGTTGGCTGCCGGACTGGACAAGAATGCGCGTTGCATCGACGGGCTGGCCGCCATGGGGTTTGGTTTCATCGAAGTGGGCACGGTCACGCCGTTTGCGCAAAGTGGCAACTCCAAGCCGCGCATGTTTCGCGTGCGCGAGGCTGCCGCCGTCATCAACCGCATGGGGTTCAACAACCTCGGACTGGATGCATTCCTGAAGAACGTGCGCAAGTCGCGCGTGCGCACCGATCCGGGGCATCCGCTGCACGGCATGCGCCTGGGGCTGAACATCGGCAAGAACGCCGCCACGCCGATCGAGCGCGCCGCCGATGATTACGTGGCGTGTCTGCAGGCGGTCTACCCGCATGCGGACTACATCACCGTCAACATCAGCTCGCCCAATACCAAGAATCTGCGTGACCTGCAGTCCAACGCATCGCTGGATGCGCTGCTGCAGCAGCTGCGTGATGCCCGTGAGGCGCTCAAGCAGACGCAGCCGCACAAGCCGATGTTTCTGAAGATCGCGCCGGACCTGTCGGCCGAGCAGGTCAGCGTCATCGCCGAAGTGCTGCAGCGTCATGGCATGGACGGTGTGATTGCCACCAATACGACGGTCAACCATGAGGAGGTGGGGCGTTTTCGAGATGGTGACGAGGTCGGCGGTGTCAGCGGCGCGCCGGTGCGCCGCGCCAGTACCGAGGTGGTACGGCGACTGCGCGAGGTGCTGGGGCCGGACTTTCCCATCATCGGCGTGGGTGGCATCATGGATGCCGAGGATGCCATCGAGAAGATCGATGCTGGCGCGGACCTGGTGCAGATCTACACTGGCCTGATCTACCGCGGCCCGGCGCTGGTGCCGCAAGTTGCGCAGGCCATCAAGGCGCATCTCGCGGAGCAGGCTCCGGCAGAGAAGGTGCAGTAGTTCCGAGCAGCGACGCGACGTTGTACGGCAGTGCGGCCGCAGTGGAGGCACTGCCGCCGCACGCGCCCAGCATGCGTGCCACGTAGCGCGCAATGACGTCGATTTCCAGGTTCACCAGACTGCCCACGCGCAGCAGCCGCAGCGTGGTGTTGGCGACCGTGTGCGCGATCAGGTTGATGCTGAACTCGCAGCCCTCGGCGGTGTCGTTCACGCTGTTGACCGTGAGACTGACGCCCTGCACCGTGATCGAGCCCTTGTAGGCCAGATAGGGAGCCAGCGCCGGTGGCGCGACGATGCGCAACTCGTGGCTTTCGCCCACCTGGGCGAAACGGCTCACGCGCCCCAGCCCATCGACATGGCCTGAGACGATGTGGCCGCCCAGGCGGTCGGCCGCGCGCAGGGCCTTTTCGAGATTGACCTCGCCGGGCTGGTCCAGCCCCGCTGTCAGGCGCAGCGACTCCGCAGAGATCTCGATGGTGAAGTGCTGGCCGTCGGCAGCCAGGTCTGTGACGGTCATGCAGGCACCATTGAGGGCAATGCTGTCGCCCAGCACCACATCGTCCAGGTAGCCGGGCGGCGTCTGGATCGTCAGGCGCTTGCCGTGCTGGGCGTCTGGGCCAAGTGGCTCGGCAGTGCGGATATGACCGATGGCCGTGATGATGCCGGTGAACATGGGGACGCTTCCTTTCCGAAATCAATGCAAGCATGTAAGAACTGCGCCGCCATCATAGGCTGGCTGGCGCGCGTTGGTGTGGAACAATGTCGGCAGAGATGGCGCTGGCACCCGCTTGGATCCTGTCCATGATCTTCTCATGCAGGGTACGCGCTGCCAGCTCCATGCCGTATATGCAAGGACCGCAGTCGGATGCGCGGTATCTGGACGCGCGCAGAGGGAAGGACAGCAAGGTGGCCAAAAGTGTCAGGATTGCGGCAGCCATTGCGCTGCTTGTCGCGGCGTATGGCGTGGCGACCTGGACCATCGGGCGTGCCGTCGAGCAGCGTCTGCGCGATGGTCATGCCCAGTTCTCGGCGCTGACTGGCATTGACGCGCAGCTGGTGGAATACCGCCGGGGCCTGCGGGGAGCTGCGGCGCGCACGGCGCTTGCCTTGCCAGGCGTGGCAGAGCCCGTGATGGTGGTGCATCACGTCGCGCATGGTCCATGGCTCGGCGGGCGTGCATTTGGGCTGGCGCGCATCGACAGTCAATCGACGCCTGGCGATGCGGCGCTGGCAGCCGGTGCCTTGCCGCACTATGCATTGCGTACCCACGTTGGCCTGCGCGGGGACACGCACCTGACGCTGACGGGCCAGCCATGGTCTGCAACCGATGCGCTGGGCCGAACCGTGGCGGTGCAGCCCCTGCACGCGCAGGGGCAGATCGGCGCGTCGGCACAGCACGTGACAGGCACGCTGGAATGGGAAGGTTTGCTGTGGCGTGACGGAGCAGGCGGGACTGTGCAATGGCGCGGCCTGCGTGGTCAGGCGCAGTTCGACCGCATCGCCGGTCGCCGGCATCTTTACGCGGGGCAGGCCCAGCTGGATGTGATGCACTGGGACATGGGCTGGCCCGCGGCACCGCACGCCGATGAGGATGCAACCCGGCTGCAGCTGCGCGAGGCCTCGTTCACGCTGGAGTCCATCTTGGAGGGGGAATGGTTGCAATGGCAGATGCAGGCGAGTGCTGCTTTCGCGCAGTATGGCGCAGAGGAATTCGGCCCCGTGCAGACCCGGGCGCAACTGCACCAGCTGCACGCTGCCACGTTCGATGCACTGTTGGCAAGGCTCGTTCCCATGTTGCAGGTCGGGAATGGTGTGGCGGTGATGCAGCAGTTGCCACTGGCAGAGCAGACGGCGCTGCGCGAGCAGGCGGCGGCACTGTTTGGTCATGGCCTGACGCTGGTACTGGGGCCGCTTCAGGCGCGTGTCGCGGACGGGCAAATCCAGGCCGAGGCACAGCTGGCTGCGCCTACGCTGACGGCACTTGATCTGCAGTTTTTGCCGATGAGCCTGGTGTCCCGGCTCGACGCGCGTATGCAGCTGCAGCTGCCGCAGGCGCTGGCGACGCGGTGGCTGGGTACGGACGGCGTAGCCAATCTGGTGGCGCAGCATCTGGCAGAGCAGGTTGGTGCCGACCTGCGTGCCGACTGGGTCGTGCGCGATGCCCAGTTACGCATCAATGGCAGGCCGGTGCATCCGGCGCTGCCTGGACAGCTGCTGGACTGATGCGCAGCTGGCGCTGCAGGTCTGCCGAGGCGGGAATTACTGGCGTTGCATGACCAGTTGCGGATCGATGCGTACGTCGAACCAGTTCATACCCCAGTGCAGGTGCGGTCCGGTGGAGCGGCCGGTCGAGCCGACGGCGGCGATGGTCTGGCCTTGTTCAACCCGGTCGCCGACCTTCACGTCGATGCGCGAGAGGTGCAGGAAGTTCGAGCTGATGCCAAAGCCATGATCGATCAGCAAGGTACCTCCGGTGAGAAAGAGGTCATCGTTGGCGAACGTGACAATGCCTGCCGCCGGAGCGCGCACGGGCGTTCCCTGCGGCGCTGCAATATCGAGCCCGGAGTGCGGGGTGCCGGGCACGCCGTCGTAGACGCGTGCGCGACCAAAGCGGCCGCTGATGCGCCCCTCGACAGGCCAAATGAATTTCTGCGCGAAGTCCGCCCGGTCATCATTGCGCTGGCGCGCCGCTGCCACGGCGGCCTGCTCGCGCCGGATGCGCTCGGCGTTCGCGGCGGAGGGCCGTGTCGTCTGCGGCGGTACCCCTTTGACGTGCTGCAGTGGCCAGTCACGTGGCGTCACACGCACGCTGGCCGAGACATTGCGTCCATCCGGCGTGCGCACTTCGACGAGGGCGGGGCCCTGTTCGTTGCGCCCGACTCCGAACACGACCGTGCCATAGTCCGTCACGCGCAGGGTGCGGCCACGGTATTGCACGTGGCTGCCAGGGGGCACCCGACCTAGAACCATGGCTCCCTGCTGGACGGCGGCTGGAAACGTAACGGCAACCGTCGCGGGGGCCACCGCACCTTCCCGTGCGGAGGCGGAGTGGGTCATCAACACGCAGGCGCTGGCGGCCAGCAGTGCGCTGACGGCCAGCCGCCGCGTGCCATGTGCTTTGCGGATGCCATTGTGAGCGCTGCGGCGGCCGTTCATGGGTGTCGTCATGGGTCTATTCAATCCGGTTCGTAAACAGGGTCTTTATCCCTTTCATCGTCCTCGGCGCGAGCGGTGCCCCGGGGGTCAAAGGCGCGTAAGCTTTCGCTCCAGGCTGCCATCAAGCCTGCTGCCAGCACCAGGCGCGGGTTGCCGCAGCGTGCGACGATGATAGGAGATCGCTCAAACCGCAACGACCTGGAAAGGAATGGTTCCTACACCAGCAGTTTGTCAGAATGATGGCAAGTGCGCGCTGGCAACGGTTGGCATCCCAATGTCCGCCATCGTGGCATGGGCAGGTAGGCTACCACCTACAATGCGCGGTGATTCCGCCTCTCAGGTCTTTTGCAGGCCTGCGGGCATTTGCCATGTCTGCTCTGATTCTTGAAGCTCCCCTGCCGTTTGCGCCCACGCCTGCTTCGTGGGCGTTTGCGCTGACGCACGATGGCGAGACTGTGGCCGAGAGTGGCCAGGCTGCGCCAGCCCTGTTGCCGCGCACTGAGCGCGGCACGCAGACCGTGCTGGTGATACCCGCGCCGGCGCTGTCCTGGCATCGGGTGCCATTGCCGCAGGTATCGCTGCGTGATCGCGCCCGGTTGCGGGCGGTTCTTGCGGGGCTTCTGGAAGATCAGTTGCTTGATGATCCGGCGCAGCTGCATTTTGCGCTTGCGCCCGATGCGCGAGCCGGCGCACCGGCGTGGGTGGCGGTATGCAGGGCCGATTGGCTGAAGGCGCAGTTGCAGCAACTGCAGGATGCCGACATCGCCGTGCATCGCATCGTGCCCGCCTTTGCGCCGGCACGCGCGAGTGCTCCCGCCGAAGGCGCCGACGGATGTGTACTGCATGCCATCGGCTCTGAGGATGCGCCCTGGCTGGTCGCCACCGGCGCTGCCATGCAGGGCGGGGTGCTGTGCGTGCCGCTGGTGCCCGCCGCAGCGGCACTGCAGGCTGTGACGCAGACGCCTGCGTCACAGCCCGTGCATGCCGAGCCTGCGGTTTACCAGCTGGCACACAACCTTCTCAAGCGCCCCGTGCAGTTGCTGGCGCAGGCGCAGCGGCTACTGCAGGCCAGTGCCACTGACTGGAGCCTGGCGCAGTTTCAGTTCGCCAACTCTGGCCGCGACAGGCTGGCGCAGGGCGCCGCCGCTGGCCTGCAGACGGTGTGGCGTGCGCCGCAATGGCGCTGGGCGCGCTGGGGCGTGGCCGTGCTGGTGATTGGCAATCTGGCGGGCCTGAATGTCTGGGCCTGGCAGGCAAGAGCCGATCTCGCGCAAGAGCGCAGCCGCATCACGCAGATCTTTCGCGCCACCTTCCCACAGGTGCCAGTGGTGGTCGATGCGCCCTTGCAGATGCGTCAGGAACTGCAGCGGCTACAACGCCTCAGCGGCGCGCTGACGCCGGGGGCATTCGCCGTGCTGGCATCGGCCGTGCACGGTCTGCCAGACGGCCAGGTGCCGCGCACCATTTCCTACGAAGCGCAGCAGCTGGTGTTGGGCGGCCTGGATGCCACTGCGGCGCCGATAGCGCAGTGGCAAGCGGCGTTGGCAGAGCGCGGTTTCGCCAGCTTCTGGAGTGAGGATGGACGGCTGCACATTGCGCCGGTGCCGGAGCGCGCGCCATGAATGCGGATACGGCAAGGAAGTGGCAGGACTTGCGCGCTGCGGCGGCTGCACGCTGGCAGTCCATGCCTGCGCGCGAACGCCGGCTGGTGACTGTGGCGTTGCTGGTCGTGCTTGCGGCACTGCTCTGGCGCGTGGCCATTCTGCCCGCCTGGCAGACCTGGCAGAGCTATCCGGCCAGCCGCGCCGCACTGGAGCGGCAAGTCCAGCAGATGCAGGGCATGCGCCAGCAGGCCCTGCAGATGCAGCAGGCTGTGGCCAGCAGCGGTGCCAGCGCCAATGCCGCTACGTTGCATCGAGACATTCTGGCCAGTGCCCAGCGCCTGCTTGGCGGTGATGCGCAGGCAACGCTTGCAGGAGACAGGATCACCGTGCGCTTTCAGGCCGCGCCGGCCCAGGCGCTGGCCGAGTGGCTTGCGCAAACCCAGACCAGCGCCCGTGCGCAGCCGGTGCAGGTGACACTGGAGCAGGCCGTGGCGCAGGATGCCGGCGTGGCCTGGAAGGGCCAGATCGTGCTGGCGCTGCCGGTGGATGGATCGCGGTGATGGCAGCGACGGCAGCGATTGCCCGGCATTCGGCGATGGCGACCAGGCGCGCCGGTTATGGCGGTTGGGCGCTGGCTGGCGCGTTGCTCGGTGTGTTGCTCGCCGCGGTACTGCTGGCGCCCGCGCGCTGGCTGGCTGGCGCGCTGGCCATGGCGAGCGACGGGCGGGTGCAATTACAGCAAGCGCGTGGATCGTTGTGGAATGGTTCTGCGTCACTGACCCTGACAGGGGGCGCTGGCAGCCGCGACCGCATGGCACTGCCGGGCCGCCTGCATTGGCAGCTGCGGCCGGCCTGGCTGGGGCTGAATGTGGCCATGCGCCCGGACTGCTGTGCAACTGCGGACACGCAAGCGCGCTTGCGTCTTGGCTGGGGGCGCGCCGAACTGACCGTGGACGCGCATGAGAGCCGCTGGCCTTCCAGCCTGCTGCAGGGACTTGGCGCCCCGTTCAATACGCTGCAGCTGGGTGGCGATCTGCATCTGCAGATGCGGGACCTGCGCCTGCAGTGGGTGCAGGGCCGCACGCTGATGCAGGGCACCATCGAAGCCCTGTTGCGTGATGCGACATCGCGACTGACCACGATTGCGCCCATGGGCAGCTACCGCCTTATCATGCAGGGCGGCGAGCAGGTACGCCTGACGCTGCGCAGCGATTCCGGACCGTTGCTGCTCAGCGGCCAGGGCCAGTGGCAGGGCCAGCGGCTGCGCTTTCAGGGTGAGGCGCGCGCGAGTGCGCCCGAACATCTGCCGGCACTGTCGAACCTGTTGAGTCTGCTTGGCCGCCGCGATGGCGAACGGGCCATTTTGTCGCTCTGACGAGCACGGCAGCACAACGCTTTATTGGACCCCTACTTGGATCGCATGTCTTTCTTCGAATCTTCCAAGCTGTTTGGCCAGGCTCAGGCGGCATCGCGCGCAACCCATCTGGGGCGCATGGCCACGCACACGGCGCTGGCTGCGTCGCTGCTGCTGGCGCAGGCAGTGCTGACGCCGGTGCAGGCCCAGTCGGGCCAGAGCAGCATCCGCGCGGGCGAGCCGGTGACGCTCAACTTCGAGAATGCCGAGATCGAGGCGGTGGCGCGCACCATGGCCACGATCACCGGTCGCAACGTCGTGGTCGATCCCCGGGTGCGTGGCACGCTGAATCTAGTCACGGCCCACCCCGTCTCGGCCCGGGCGGCGTTCGACCAGTTCTTGGTGGCGCTGCGCATGCAGGGATTTACGGTGGTGGAAGATGCCGGGCTGTACAAGGTTGTGCCTGAGGCCGACGCCAAGCTGCAGGCGGGCACGGTGCGCGTGTCCGAAGGCGCATTCCCGGCTACAACGCCGCGGGGTGGGCAGATCGTCACGCAGATCTTTCGCCTGAATTATGAGAACGCCGCGAATCTGGTGCCAACGCTGCGTCCGCTCATCAGTCCCAACAACACCATCAATGTCAATCCCGGCACCAATGCGCTGGTGATTACCGACTACGCTGATAACCTGGCGAGGCTGGCAAAGGTGATTGCGGCGCTGGATGTGGCCGAGGCCAGCGATGTCGAGGTGATTCCGCTGCAGCATGCGCTGGCGGTGGAAATGGTGCCCTTGCTCAACCGGCTCACCGCCGGTGAGGGCGGTGCAGCGGCCATTGCCGGTCAGCCTGGCGGCGCGGTGGCCAGCGGCCAGGGTTTTCGCACGACGATTCTGGCCGACACGCGCAGCAACGCGATCGTTGTGCGCGCGGCCAACGCCGCACGTGTGGCGCAGATTCGCAGTCTGGTCCAGCAGCTTGATCAGCCCCCGGCGGCTGGAAGCGCAGCAGAGCACGGCAACATCCACGTGGTGTTCCTCAAGAACGCCAATGCCACGCAGCTGGCGCAGACACTGCGTGCGGCCATCTCGGCCGGGCAGATCGGCGGTGGCGGCGCTGCGGCTGCGGGCACCAGTGCCCCCACGCCGCAGGGCATGACGGCCACGGGGCTGGCCGATACCGACACGGGCATTGGCGCCAGTGCCGGTCTGGGCGAGGGCGCCAGCAGTAACTTCGGCCAGGTGCAGGCGGTGTCGACGGGGGGCATCATCCAGGCGGATCCATCGACCAATTCGCTCATCATCACGGCGCCCGATCCCCTTTACCGGCAGCTGCGCAACGTTATCGACAAGCTTGATGGCCGGCGCGCGCAGGTGATGATCGAGAGTCTCGTGGCCGAGGTGCGTGCCGACAAGGTGGCCGAGTTCGGCATCCAGTGGCAGGCAGGCCTGGGCAGTAGTGGTGACTCCAACGTCGGCGCTCTGGGGACAAACTTCAGCACCGGCAGTGGCGGCA
Source organism: Lampropedia cohaerens (assembly GCF_001005215.1). GTDB lineage: Bacteria > Pseudomonadota > Gammaproteobacteria > Burkholderiales > Burkholderiaceae_C > Lampropedia > Lampropedia cohaerens. The sequence continues at coordinate 191,760 of NZ_LBNQ01000025.1, read as the reverse complement.
ACATCGTCGATCTTGCGCTGGCGGCGGCCATGGCGGCATCGGGCAACACCAGTGCTCTGAGCAATCTCAATTCCGGGTTGCTGGGGTCGGGCATGAACCTGGGGGTGGCGCACAACTACGGTGGCGACTATGTGCTGGGATTTCTGGCGCGCTTTCTGGACAGCACGGGCGATGCCAACGTGCTGTCCACTCCGAACATCCTGACCCTCGACAACGAGGAGGCGCGCATCATGATCGGCAGCAACCTGCCGTTCGTCACAGGCAGCTACACCGGCACCGGTGCCGGCAGTGGCGGCAACCTCAACCCCTTCCAGACCATCGAGCGCCAGGACGTGGGGCTGTCGTTGCGGGTCAAGCCCCAGATCAACGAAAACGGCACCGTGCGGCTGGCTGTGGTGCAGGAGGTCTCCAACGTGCTGCGGGTCACCGAGCAGGGGCCGGAGACCAGCAAGCGTCTGATCGAGACGAATATCCTGGTCGAGGACGGCGGCATCGTCGTGCTTGGCGGCCTGCTGGAGGACCGCTACACGCAGGCGCAGGACAAGGTGCCGCTGCTGGGGGATATTCCCGTTCTGGGCAATGCCTTCCGCAGCGAGCAGCGCCAGCGCGAGAAGGTCAACCTGATGGTGTTCCTGCGCCCGACGGTGATTTACGACGCCAGCGGCAGCGAGGCGCTGGCGATGGAGCGCTACGACATGCTGCGCGCCGACCAGGGGCTGGTGCAGCCCAGTCCGCATCTGATGATGCGAGGCGTTCAGAGCGCGCCGCAGCTGCCGCCGTTGCCACAGCAACCTGAGCTTTCAGAGCGCGAGCGCAAGGCCCGCGACGCACGGCGCATGCCGCCACTGTCTGCGCTGAGCAGCAGCCCGATGCAGGCGCGGCGCGAGCGTGGCGCCCGCAGTGTCGATGTGCGCAAGCTGCGCACCGGCGAATCCTCGGGCTGGGTCGACTGACCGTCTGACTATCAGCGACGCCATGGCCGCCTTGCACTATCCCCTGCCGTATGCGTTTGCGCGCACTGCCCAGCTGTTGCTGGAAGATGACGGCGCCACGCTGACGCTGTGGCACGGTCCTGACCCCGCCGCAGGTGCTCTGGGGGAAGTGCTGCGCAAGTTCGCCGTGCAAGACATCCAGGTGCTGGAGCCGGCGGCGCTGGCCCAGCGCATCAGTGCGGCCTATTCCGGTGGCGACTCGGATGCGGCAATGGTCGTCAGCGAAGTCGAGGGAGTGGCTGACCTCACGCGCATGATGCAGGAGCTGCCCGCCGTCGAGGACTTGCTGGAGTCGGCCGACGATGCGCCCATCATCCGCATGCTCAACGCCCTGCTGACGCAGGCCGCGCGCGACGGCGCCAGCGACATCCACATCGAGCCGTATGAGCGCCATTCCAGCGTGCGTCTGCGCATCGATGGCAGCCTGCGCGAGATCGTGCAGCCCAACCGGGCCTTGCACAGTGCGCTGATTTCGCGCCTGAAGATCATGGCGGATCTGGACATTGCCGAAAAGCGCCTGCCGCAGGATGGGCGCATTGCGCTGCGGCTGGGCACGCGCGCCATCGATGTGCGCGTCTCCACGCTGCCCAGCGCCCATGGCGAACGCGCCGTACTGCGCCTGCTCGACAAGAGCGAGGGGCGACTCAGCCTGGAGGCCGTCGGCATGCAGGGCGAGACGCTGGCGCAGTTCACGCGCCTGATCGGTCAGCCGCACGGCATCCTGCTGGTCACGGGGCCGACGGGCTCGGGCAAGACCACCACGCTGTACGCCGCGCTGCACCGGCTGGATGCGCGCCAGCAGAACATCATGACGGTGGAGGATCCGATCGAGTACGAACTGCCGGGAGTGGGTCAGACGCAGGTCAACAGCAAGATCGACTTGACGTTTGCGGCGGCGCTGCGCGCCATCCTGCGGCAGGACCCGGATGTCATCATGATTGGCGAAATCCGTGACTTCGAGACCGCGCAGATTGCCATCCAGGCCTCCCTGACCGGCCACCTGGTGCTGGCGACGCTGCACACCAACGATGCCGCCAGTGCGGTGACTCGGCTGATTGACATGGGGGTGGAGCCGTTTCTGCTCTCGTCCTCGCTGCTTGGCGTGCTGGCGCAGCGGCTGGTGCGCAAGTTCTGCAAGCATTGCCACGGTGCAGGCTGCGATGCCTGCAACCGCACGGGCTACCACGGGCGCACCGGCGTGTTCGAGCTGCTGGTGGTGGACGATGCCATCCGCAGCCACATCCATGCCTGCGCATCCGAGGCCGTCATCCGCGAGCACGCGCTGGCCAATGGCATGCGGCTGATGCGCGATGACGGCGAGCGGCTGGTGCGCGAGGGCATCACCAGCGCAGCGGAGGTGCTGCGCGTCACGCGCGATTAGCCGCCAAAGTGCCGTGCGCGTTTGCCGCGCGCCACCTTGGCAGAGAACGATCTACGCATCGAGCATGCCCCAGCGGATTCGCGGCAGCACAAAGGCCCGGCTAGGTGCCGGGCCTTGCTGCGCGCGTCACACACGCCGACAGGCTTACTGCTGCGGGCGAATCAACACGTACTGCGCCCAGTCGTCGCGGCGCACCAATACGCTGACAGGACGTTTCGGGTCGACGCGTTTGACAGCTTCTTCAAAGCCGCGCGCGTTGCGCACCTCGATCTGCCCGATAGCCAGGATGACGTCGCCCGCACGCAGCCCAGCCTGTGCGGCTGCGCCCGTTGCGGCAACGACCCGCACGCCGCCGCGCACGCCCAGTGCACGTGCCTCGGATTCCGTCAGTGACTGCACTGCCAGCCCCAGCACGTTGTCGGTCTTCGGCTCGGCCTGTTCGTCGCGCCCGGCCGCATTCTGCCCTTGCGAATCCTGCACCTGTTCGACCGTAATGGGCAGATTGATCGTCTTGCCGTGGCGGAATACTTCGATCGTGGCCTTGGTGCCAGGTGCGGTATTGCCGACCAGGCGGGGCAGATCGGACACGCTGTCGAGCTTGCGACCGTTGAAGCCGGTGACGATATCCCCGGGCTGCAGGCCTGCTGCGGCCGCCGGAGAGTCGGGCTCGACCGATGAAACCATGGCGCCGCCGGTGCGACGGTCAAGGCCGAGGGATTCAGCCACATCGGGGCTGATGGGGCCAATGCGTACGCCAATGCGTCCACGCACCACCCGGCCGGTTTCCTTGAGCTGGTCGCTGACCCGGATGGCCTCGTCAATCGGGATGGCAAAGGAGATGCCCATGAAGCCACCCGAGCGCGAGTAGATCTGGCTGTTGATGCCCACGACCTCGCCGCGCATGTTCAGCAAAGGCCCGCCGGAATTGCCGGGGTTGACGGCCACGTCCGTCTGGATGAAGGGCAGATACCCGCCGGTGTCGCGCTGCTTGGCGCTGACGATACCCGCCGTGACGGTGTTGTCCAGCCCGAAAGGTGAGCCGATCGCCATCACCCATTCGCCCACGCGCAGGTCCTCGACGTTGCCGATGCGCACGGTAGGCAGGTTCGTGGCGTCGATCTTGAGCAAGGCAACGTCGGTGCGCTCATCCGAGCCGATCACCTTGGCCTTGAATTCGCGTTGGTCGGTCAGCGTGACGATGACGTCCACCGAATCGGCCACCACGTGGTGATTGGTCAGGATATAGCCATCGCTGCTGATGATGAAACCCGAACCCACGCCGCTAGGTACCGTGCGCGACTCCGGCTCGGCGGGCTGCGGGCCACGGCGGGGAATGCCGGGCACCGGCAGGCCAAACTGGCGGAAGAACTCCAGCATGTCCTCATCCATCCCGGGCAGTCCCTGGAACGGGCGGGTGGTCACGCGGGTGGTGGTGCGGATGTTGACAACCGCTGGCCCGACGCTTTCAACCAGGCGTGTGAAATCGGGCAGGCCCGAAACCGCTGCGGGGGCAGCAACCGTGCCTGGCTGGGCCTGCGGCGCCTGTTGGGCATGGCTGGGGGACGCATAGAACGCGACGCCGCAGGTGCTGGCCAGCAGGGCCGCGGCAATGGCGCTGGAGATGGCCAGTCGACGTGGCCGCGCAATGACAGTTTGCTTCATGGCATCAATCCTTATGGTTGTTGCGGAGGGAAGGCCCGCGCATGCGGGCATGTGCGCACGTGCACGACGGCCTGGCCTCAAACGAGTTATCAGAAAACAGTTCTGGTCATTTTGTTCCTGAACGGGCTGCAATTCTTGTGTCGCAACGTCTCAGAACCTGCTGACCCTCTTTCTATGCGCCGAGAAAAAAGCCCGACGCAGAGGACGTCGGGCAGTGCGGTACGTGTCGTGCGGCAGGCATGCCGCGCGCGCCATCAGTTACGCCCGGCACCGCCAGCCATGCTGGCATTGCGCAGAAATGGCGCAGGCGGCTGCAAGGCCTGTGTATTGGCGTACTGCTGCGACAGGATGGCATCAAGCTCCGGGTCGCGAATGAGCACTTCGCCACTGGAGGCGTCCTGCACGGCCACCTGCACCGGTGTAGCGGAACCGGGCGCCTGTCGCACGGAAGATGCGGGGGGCGTGTTGGCCGCCATCTGAGTGCCTGCGCTCTGCGCGTCACCGTTGAAGGACGTCAGGCTGTTCCAGCCGATGGCGGCAATGGCCGCGACGGAGGCAAAGCCAGCCACCATCTTCCAGCGAAACAGCGATGCGTTGGCAGCATTGCGGTTGGCACCGGGGGGCGCGACGGCGGCCAGCTGTGGGGCCGGTTGCAGGGCGCCTGACTGCACTGTGGGCGCATGGTCCTGCGACTGCTCGGCCAGACGGCCGCGCAGTCGCGTCAGGAAGGCGGCGGCATCGGTGCCGACGTGATCATGCAAGGGCGCACGCAGCGTCTGTCCGATGACGTTGTAGCATTCCCAATCGGCCAGCAGTGGCGTCAGCTGCTGGCTGTCCTGCGCGGTGGCGGCTTCCTGCTCGAGCTGGCTCAGCAGCGCCTCGCATTCGGCATCGGCGAGTTCGCCGTCCAGCAACGCGGAAAGCTGATCACGTGCTGCAGCGCTTGGGGCGGCAGCTTCCTGCGCGGCCGAGCAAACGGCAGTTCGGGTAAGTGGCGGCATCACGGACCTCTTAGTTTCACTGACCTTGACTCAAATGGCCGGCACACGGGCCGGACCGTAAACAGGTTCTAACAACAGATTCCCTGGCCCTGGCATTGGTTCCCTGGTGCGATGATTGTTCTGCACGGACGCTTCTGGCGCACGCCTACCAGCGCTTGCCGGAGCGATTTTCCAGCAGCGGCTTGACCCGCGCCGAGATGGCTTCACGGGCGCGGAAAATGCGCGAGCGCACGGTGCCGATGGGACAGTCCATCGCTTCGGCAATGGCCTCATAGCTCAACCCTTCGATCTCGCGCAGCGTGATGGCCTGACGCAGATCGTCCGCCAAGTCCTCCATCGCCGCGTTGACGGCAGCCGCGATTTCCTTGGCGGCCAGCACCGTTTCTGGTGTCTCTGCAGACGTTAGTTCCAGCAGGGGCGCAGAAGTTTCGTTGTCATCGTCGCGTGCACGCAGGGTGCTCTCGGCTACCGTGGGGTTGCGACGCATGTCGCTGAGCGTCTTCTTGGCGGTATTGACCGCGATGCGGTAGAGCCAGGTATAGAACTGGGAGTCGCCGCGGAACTGGTGCAGCGCGCGGTAGGCGCGGATGAACGTCTCCTGTGCAATCTCCTCGATGAGATCGGTGTCGCGCACCATGCGGCCAATCAGGCGCTCGATGCGCCGCTGGTACTTGATGACCAACAGCTCGAATGCGCGTTGGTCACCTGCGACGGCGCGCTCGACCAACTGCAGGTCGGTGCTGTCGTCACTGTGTTTCGGGTTTTCGGGGGCAGTCATGCACGGGCTGGTGGATCTTGGGCTGCGCGCCTGGAAATATCGGCGCCGTGTTGGTTGGGGACGGCATCGCGGCGGCGTCGCAAACCGCAGAGTATGGCACCAGTTGCATCCGCCAGTGACCGCACGCGATCATGGACCGGGCGCAGGCGTTGGTGTGTGCGTGCGGCCGTTGTCGTGGTGCAGGGCACGGCGCAGGTCGCTCCACAGGTGCGGGGCCATGCTGCGCTCCAGCCAGAGCCAGGTAGGTGCATTGCCGCCCGCCTTGCAGTGAAGCAGCAGTCGGTGCTGGCCATCCCAGACGAGGCGCACCTGCATGCGAATGGCGCTAGCGGCTCCGGTGCGCTGCCACAGCCATTGGCCCTGCTGCCAGTGCAGGTGGCCGGGAACGAAGGCCCGCCACTGCCGAACCATCAGCACCACCGAGAGCAGCCAAAGGGCTGCCAGCATCCACAACGCTGCGCTGGAGCGCGCGGTCCACGTCTGGTACGCAATCAGAATAAGTGCCAGCAGGCTAACGAGGCTGCTTATCAGCGCGTACCGCAGCGCACGCGCATGCGGTTTCACTGGAAAGGAAACGGCGATAGGGCCATGGCGCGCCATCGGTATCGATAGAGGCTGCCGTCGCGCAACGCGCTGGCAGCTTCCCTGCAGATGCGGTCGGGCTTAGAGGCGTTTGAACACCAGTGTGCCGTTGGTGCCGCCGAAGCCGAAGTTGTTCTTGACGGCAACGTCGAGCTTGGCATCCCGCGCCGTATTGGGGCAATAGTCCAGATCGCAGTCGGGATCAGGGTCGTCCAGGTTGATGGTCGGCGGAATCTTCTGGTCATGCAGCGCCATCACCGTGAACACGCTCTCAAGGCCTCCGGCACCGCCGAGCAGATGGCCGGTCATGGACTTGGTGGAGCTGACAACGACATTCCCAGCATGCGCGCCCAGCGCGGCCTTGATGGCATTGCTCTCGTTGGTGTCGCCCAGCGGTGTCGACGTGCCATGGGCATTGACGTAATCCACCTCGTCGACGTTGACGTGCGCGTTGCGCAAGGCGTTGAGCATGGAGCGGCGCGGGCCATCGACATTCGGCGCGGTGATGTGACCGGCGTCGGCACTCATGCCGTAGCCAGCGAGTTCCGCGTAAATACGTGCACCGCGTGCCTTGGCGTGTTCGTACTCCTCCAGCACGAGCACCCCTGCGCCTTCGCCCAGCACGAACCCGTCGCGGCCCTTGTCCCAAGGACGCGAGGCTGCCTGCGGATCCTCATTGCGTGTGGACAATGCCTTCATTGACGCAAATCCGCCAATGCCCAGGGGGCAGACGGTGGCTTCTGCCCCACCCGCGATGATGACGTCGGCATCGCCATATTCGATCAGTCGTGCGCCTTCGCCAATCGAATGCAGCCCGGTCGTGCAGGCCGTGACCATGGAGAGGTTGGGACCCTTGAGGCCAAACCGCATGGAGACGTGGCCGGCCACCATGTTGATGATGGTTGAGGGCACGAAGAACGGCGAGATGCGGCGCGCACCCCGGTTGAGGAACTCGGCATAGTTGGCCTCGATCAGCGGCAGGCCTCCGATGCCGGAGCCGATGACGACACCAAAGCGCTCGGCCTGTTCCTCGCGCAGCTGCTCGCGCGCGGGCAGTCCGGCATCCATGTATGCCTCATGGGCCGCGACAATGCCGTAATGGATGAACGCATCCATCGAGCGCGCTTCCTTGGCGCTGATCCAGGGGCTGATGTCGAGATCCTTGACCTCCCCGGCAATTCGCGCGGGAAAGCTGCTGGCATCGAATTTGGTGATCGGTCCTATACCTGACTTGCCTGCCAGGATGTTGGCCCAGGCCTCTGGAACGGTATTGCCGACCGGGCTGACACAACCCAGGCCGGTGACAACAACTCTGCGTCGACTCATGCGGTGCAATCTTTTCAACGTTGATTTAGCGCCGCTTGGTTGAAAGGGCGCCAGGGGCGGCGCGACTGCCAGGTGCTGGCTCAGGCCTTGTGGTGCGTGTTGGCGTAATCAATGGCCGCTTGCACGGTGGTGATCTTCTCTGCGTCCTCGTCCGGAATCTCGATCTCGAACTCGTCTTCCAGAGCCATGACCAGTTCCACGGTGTCCAGAGAATCAGCGCCAAGATCGGTCACAAAGGACTTTTCATTGGTCACCTGGGATTCTTCCACGCCCAGTTGCTCAGCAATGATCTTCTTAACGCGTGCTTCGATATCGCTCATGTATGTCCCTCTGAGGGTAGTCAATGAACCCGGGATTCTAGTCGTTCCCACCAGGACTGGGGGAAAACTGGCCGCCCGGATGACACGGCCGTTGCTTGGTTCGCACGCACGGGGCGCGCAGCGCGCGGCAGACTGCCTGTCGCCATAACGCGGTGCAGGCACGCCGATACTCTACATTACATCAGCATGCCGCCGTTGACATGCAGTTCTTGTCCGGTCACGTAGCCAGCCTGTGGCGAGGCCAGATAGGCAGCGGCAGCGGCGATGTCCTGCGGCTCGCCAAGGCGCCCCAGCGGAATCTGCGCCTTCAGCGCAGCCTGTTGGGCTTCCGGCAGGGCGTGCGTCATGTCGGTGGCAATGAAGCCTGGTGCGATGCAGTTGACGGTGATGCCGCGGCTGCCCAGCTCGCGTGCCAGTGCCCGCGTCATGCCGGCAACGCCGGCCTTGGCGGCCGCATAGTTGGCCTGTCCGACGTTGCCCATGGCGCCCACCACACTGGTGATGCTGATGATGCGCCCGTAGCGCTGTTTCATCATGGGCTTGATCGCAGCGCGGCTGAGCCGGAAGACGGCACTGAGGTTGGTGTCGAGCACCGCATTCCAGTCGTCGTCCTTCATGCGCATGGCCAGCGTGTCGCGGGTGATGCCGGCATTGTTGACCAGCACGTGCAGCGCGCCGTACTCCTTGACGATGGCATCGATCAGCGCTTCGCCCGCGCCCAGGTCGTTGACGTTGAGCGGCGCGCCCTTGCCACGTCCTGCCAGGGCGGAAGTGATGGCTGCTGCTCCGGTTGGCGTGGTGGCTGTGCCGATGACGGTGTAACCCTGCGCAGCCAGCTCCTTGGCGATGGCCGCACCTATACCGCGCGATGCGCCGGTGACCAGCGCGATCTGGCCCTGTGGGGTGGTGGTTTCCTGGCTCATGACAAAAACTCCTTGGCTGCCTGCAGACTGGGCAGGTCGTAGATGGACGGCCCCTCCAGCTCTGGCGCAATGCGCTTGACCATGCCGGTCAGCACCTTGCCGGGGCCGCATTCGAGGATGTGGCGCATGCCGCGTTGTTGCATGGCCTGTACGGTCTCGACCCAGCGCACCGGGCCAAACGCCTGACGATAGAGCGCATCGCGGATGGCCTGCGCAGTGGTGGCCACATCCACATCAATGTTATGAATGACCGGGATGGCCGGTGCCTGCAGGGGTGTCGCCTCCAGCGCCTCGCGCAGCTTGTCGGCGGCAGGCTTCATCAGGCTGGAGTGAAAGGGCGCGGATACCGGCAGTGGCAGCACGCGCTTGGCGCCAGCGGCCTTGAGCTGCTCGGCAGCAGCCTCAATGCCGGCTTTGGTGCCAGCGATAACGGTCTGGCCCGGATCGTTGAAGTTCACGGCCTCGGCCACTTCCTGGCCGCCAGACTGCTGCAATGTCTGCATGACCTGCTGGCAGATGTCCCGAACCTGCTGTGCAGGCAGACCGAGCACGGCGGCCATTGCGCCAGTGCCCACCGGTACGGCCTCCTGCATCGCGGCAGCGCGCAGGCGCACCAGCGGGGCGGCCTGCGCCAGCGTTAGCACGCCGGCGGCCACCAGTGCGGAGTACTCTCCCAGGGAATGTCCGGCCAGCAGGGCCGGATCGCGGCCGCCTTCGGCCTTCCAGACCAGCCAGGCTGCCACGCCAGCCACCAGCATCACCGGCTGCGTGTTGGTGGTCAATGCCAGTGCGTCCTTGGGGCCTTGCCGGATCAGTTGTCCCAGGTCTTCGCCGAGGGCGTCGGAGGCTTCCTGCAGCGCCAGTGCGACTGCGGGATGATCGCCCCAGCCGTCGAGCATGCCGACGGACTGCGAGCCCTGACCGGGAAATACAAAGGCGAATGGAGTCATGCTGTGGGTCGTTATGGTCATGAGGGCGGAATGGCTACATGCGGGCAACGACGGCGCCCCAGGTGAAGCCACCACCGACGCCTTCCATCAACACATTCTGGCCGGGCTGGATTTGGCCGCTTCGCACGGCATGGTCCAGCGCCAGAGGGATGGACGCGGCCGAGGTGTTGCCATGTTCGTCCACCGTGACGACGATGCGCTCGGAGGGGACATGCAGCTTGCGCGCCGTGCTTTGCATGATGCGGATGTTGGCCTGGTGCGGAACCAGCCAGTCAATGTCCTGCAGGGCCAGGCCTGCCTTGTCCAGCGCGGCGCGGGCGGCCTTGTCCAGCAGTCCCACGGCCAGTTTGAATACCGCCTGGCCGTCCATGTGCAGCAGCGGAGAGCCGATCACGCCGCCGCCGCTGACGTTGCCGGGCACGCACAGGATGTCGCGGTACTGGCCGTCGGCATGGATGTCGCTGGCCAGAATGCCGGGGCGCTCGGACGCCTCCAGCACTACGGCGCCAGCGCCGTCGCCAAACAGCACGCAGGTCGTGCGGTCCTGAAAGTCAAGGATGCGGCTGAACACTTCCGCGCCCACCACCAGCGCCCGCTGCGCGGTGCCGGCCCGGATCATGGCATCGGCCACGGTCAGCGCATAGATGAAGCCGCTGCAGACGGCCTGCACATCGAATGCGGGGCAGCCTTGCGTGCCCAGCTTGTGCTGAAGAATGCTGGCGGTGGAAGGAAAGACCATGTCCGGCGTCGACGTGGCAACGATGATCAGGTCGATCTCGTCGGCAGTGCGGCCTGCTGCCTCCAGCGCTTTGCGCGAGGCGTGCAGGCCCAGTTCGCTGCTGGGAACATCTGGCTCGGCAAAGTAGCGCGCGTGAATGCCGGTGCGCTCGACAATCCACTCGTGGGAAGTTTCCACTCCGTTCTCGGCCAGCTGCTGCGCCAGCTGCTGATTGCTGACCCGCTTCGGCGGCAGGTAGCTGCCGGTGCCGGTGATCCTGGAATAGACCTGCTGGGGGCCTGGCGTCTGTGCCATATGTTTAACTCCTGCGCATTGAAACGCATGCGCCCGCAAAAGCTGCCACCATCGTTGCTGGCATTCAGAACAGGACCGACGCCTGCCTGATGCGGGTCTCGATCTTGTCCAGCAGATGGTTGTCGGCCGCGTCCAGTGCCTTGCTTAGGGCGTGCTCGAAAGCAATCTGATCGGCCGAGCCATGGCTTTTGAAAACCAACCCACGCAGGCCCAGCAGTGCGGCGCCATTGTGAACGCTCGGATCCACGCGCTTTTTAAAAGCGTTGAGCACCGGCATGGCGACGACGGCCGCAGCCTTGGTGAAAAGGTTGCGGGAAAACTCCTGCCTGAGCAAAGTGGCCACCATGGAGGCCAGTCCTTCGGTGGCCTTGAGAGTCACGTTGCCGACAAACCCGTCGCACACGACGATGTCGGTCGTGCCCTTGAAGATGTCGTTGCCCTCGACGTTGCCAAAATAATGGATCAGCGACTTCTGGTCTGCTTCCTGCAGCAGCTCAGCTGCGCGCTTGATCATGTCGCTGCCCTTGATGGCCTCCGAGCCGATGTTGAGCAATCCTACCGTGGGCTTGTCGCGCCCCTTGACGGCCATGTCCAGCGCCGAGCCGAGCACGGCGAACTGCAGCAGATGGTGCTCGTTGCAGTCGACGTTAGCCCCCAGATCGAGCACGGTGGTGGCACCACCCTTGACATTGGGAAGCGGGTAGGCAATCGCAGGACGCTCGATGCCGTCCAGCGTCTTGAGGACATAGCGCGCAATGGCCATCAGCGCACCGGTATTGCCGGCTGAGACTGCAACGTCTGCGTGGCCGAGCTTGACCTGCTCAATGGCAATGCGCATGGATGACTGCTTCTTGTGGCGCATGGCCACCTCGACGGTGTCGTCCATGGCCACCACCTCTTGCGCCGGCACGATTTGGGCGCGCGGGTGGGAGATTGCACCGAGAACATCCTCTCGGCCAACCAGCAGCATGCGCAACTGGGGATGGCGCGCAAGCAGATTCAGGCAGGCAGGAACGGTTGCAGAAGGGCCAACATCACCCCCCATGCAGTCAACGGCAATGGTTGTCACAAGTCAGCAGCGAAGTGGCGGCGGCAGCGGGCAGGCCCAGCGAAAAACAGAGGCTCTCGAGCCTCTGTTTGCGAAGCAGCACGTGCAGCGCCTGACGTAGCAGGAATCTCAGACTTCTGTCGACTTGTTCTTCAGAACGCGCCGGCCACGGTAAAAACCGTCCGGGCTGATATGGTGACGCAGGTGCACTTCGCCGGTGGTAGCCTCAATAGCAATGCCGGGGTTCTTCAAGGCGTTGTGCGAACGGTGCATGCCGCGCTTGGAAGGCGACTTCTTGTTTTGTTGAACGGCCATGGTTGGCTCCAGAAAAAGGTCAACGCAAGGCTGGCAAGATCGGCATGCGGCCGAAATGCCCGCCATTTCCGCGAAGACGAAATGGTCAAGACGAAAGTGTCAAAGCGCCCGGCGCCGCGAGACTCTGGCAGGAAAAAAGTGCTCGTACCAGGGCCAACGCACCGCGCAATCGATCTGGCGCTACGCGCAAAAGCTGCCGATTATAGTCGGCACGGGGCAAGCTTGCCAAGCAGATGCAGCTGGTTGATTGCTAGGGGGCGTGGTGGCGTGGGCGCTATCGGTCCCGATCACCTCTGTCGTGCTTGGGGGCAACCAGGTCGCCAAGCGCGGCAAAAGGATTCTTCCTCTCGCCGAGGGCGGCATCGAAGGCAGGGTCCTGGACGTGCGGCCTGGCTGGTGGCGTGCATTGCGCGTGCGTGGCGATGGGGGGCAGCGCCATCAGCAGGTCGTCCTCAATCAGCTGAAACACGTCGATGGGGCCGGCGAGGGCCAGTACGTCTTCCTCCGCTACGGCATCTTCCTCCTCGGCCTGCGCCTCGGTGGCGACGAAGCGGAACCACTGGTGCGTGCGCAAGGTAGTGGGCATGCCATCCAGGCAGCGCTGGCAGACCAATGGCAGTGTTGCGCTGGCTTCGCACAGCAGCCAGGGCTCGTCGAGCCCCGCGCCATTGGCGCGTTCCTCGGCGCGAATGCGCCAGTCGATCAGCAGGGCGCTGGTGTCGGTGCCGTTGACCACTTCCTCTGCCAGCCGGTCCAGCTCGTGCAGGGCAATGGTGCCGCTGGCACTGCTGCCGTGATGGGCAAAGGCGCGGATATCAAGTTTGCGGTAGGGGCGATGGTCGATCATGGTGTGGATGCGGAAAAAAATGCAGCGTGGTCAGGCGCCTGTTTCAGGTTGGGTCGAACAGGTCCTGGCCTGTCTGCGTGTTGGGGGGCAGGCCAAAGTGGCGGTAGGCCGCAGCGGTCGCAATGCGTCCGCGCGGGGTGCGCTGCAGATAGCCCTGCTGGATGAGGTAAGGCTCAATGACGTCCTCGATCGTGCCGGCCTCCTCGCCGATGCTGGCAGCGACGTTTTCCAGCCCGACAGGACCGCCGTCGAAGCGATGCAGCACGGCTTCGAGCAGCTTGCGGTCCATGACATCGAAGCCCACCGGATCGACATCCAGCATGTCCAGCGCGGCGCGGGCGATTTCCATGGTGATGCGGCCATCGCCCTTGACGTCGGCGTAGTCGCGGATGCGGCGCAGCAGCCGGTTGGCTATACGGGGGGTGCCGCGCGAGCGCCGTGCCACTTCGAGGCAGGCCTCGGCGTCGATGGGGGCTGACAGTAGCCGGGCACTGCGCTCGATGATGGCAGCCAGTTCCTGAGGTGTGTAGAACTCCAGCCGTGCCACGATGCCGAAGCGGTCGCGCAAGGGGTTGGTGAGCATGCCGGCGCGAGTGGTGGCGCCAACCAGCGTAAAGGGCTGCAGGTCCAGCTTGATGGAACGCGCTGCCGGCCCTTCACCGATCATGATATCGATCTGGTAGTCCTCCAGCGCCGGGTAGAGGATTTCCTCGACGACCGGTGAGAGCCGGTGGATTTCGTCGATGAACAGCACGTCGCCCTTTTCCAGGTTGGTCAGCAGCGCCGCGAGGTCACGGGGTTTTTCAAGTACCGGGCCGCTGGTCTGATGCAGCTTCACGCCCAGCTCAGCGGCGATGATGTGCGACAGCGTGGTCTTGCCCAGCCCCGGCGGGCCGAACAGCAGCACGTGATCGAGTGCGTCTTGTCGCTTGCGCGCGGCGCCGATGAAGATTTCCAGCTGCTCGCGCGCCTTGGTCTGACCCACGTAATCCTGCAGCGCCTTGGGTCGCAGCGCGCGCTCCAGGGCCTCCTCGCGGCCGGAGGTGGCCTGTGCGCTGATCAGCCGCTCCTGCGGGGGCGGATCAATGGCGAAGTGGTCGGTCTGGATGCTCATGGTGGCGAAATGGAGGTTTGGTGTGGCGCGTAGGCGATAATAACGCCCGTGAAGTGCGCCAGGCCGCCGCCGGTGCAAGCGTGGCAACACGGCACTGGAGGAACGTCCGGACTGCACAGGGCAGCGTAGCAGGTAACACCTGTCCACCGTGAGGTGAGGATCAGAGCAACAGAGACGAGTCGCAACCAGCCCCCGGGCCGGCTGCGGGTGAAACGGGCAATCTCTACGCGCAGCAATACCAAATAGGCATGCGTTGAACTGGCTCCGGCGAGCATGCGGGTAGGTAGCACCGAGCCGGTTGGGTGACCACCGGCCCAGATTAATGGCGGTCACATGGCCTTTGCGGGCCATGCACAGAATCCGGCGTATCGGCGCGCTTCACACTTTTATAGCGGTCAGGCGATGGCGGGGCGCCGCCGCGCATTGCGCGCGCGCTGGGCCAGCGTCGTGCCGGCGAGCTGAATGATCTGTAATGCGAGGTCGGGCTGGCGGGTGTAGAGCTCGGTGAACTTCAGCCGGCTCAGCTGCCAGGCGCGGCCGGCAGCGGCGACCTGGGCGGTGGCCTGACGGGGCAGGTTGCCGAGAAAGCTGGCCTCGCCAAAAAGGCTGCCCGCGCTGACCAGCGCCGCGCGGATGGCCCCTTTGTCGTTCTCATAGTGGATATGCACGCGTCCCGTCTCGATGAAGTAAAGGCTGCGCTCTTGCCGTCTGCGCTGAAACAGGATCTCGGCTTCCACCAGCGGTATCTGAACGAGGTAGCCGGCAAGCGCCGCCCATTGCGCGTCGGTAAGTGCGTTGGCCGGGGTTTCCGGGTCGATGGGGTGGGCGAACGCCAGTGCCAAACCGAGCAGTTTTTCCGACATGGATGTAAGCAGATGTTGAGTCAGTGAGGCAGATGGTACAACGGGCCTGCGACGGTTGTACCGGTGCCATCGCGCAGAGGATCACAGTGGATGGGCACAGCCGTTCCTTCCCGCCGCATAGGGCCTTTTTGCCGGGGGTGCGGGGCATCCGTTAGGATGCCTGCTTCTTTGGAGCGCGTGGTCGCGCGGCAGGGGCGGCTTGGCCCACGTGG
The DNA here is from genome assembly GCF_001005215.1 of Lampropedia cohaerens. Classification (GTDB taxonomy): domain Bacteria; phylum Pseudomonadota; class Gammaproteobacteria; order Burkholderiales; family Burkholderiaceae_C; genus Lampropedia; species Lampropedia cohaerens. Next base: position 176,413 of record NZ_LBNQ01000025.1, on the reverse strand, counting down.
TTGATTGCTGACCACGGGGCTGTTCGGTCCGTAAACAGGTATGAAAAACCAACGTCACGTTCACACCGCTTTTGGTCATTCTTCCCGGTCGTCGCGTGCGGCGCTGCTTGCCGCCTTCAGGCCGGTATCGGCAGCGCTGGCATTGTGCGCCGCGGCTACTGTTGGCGCGCAGACGGCGTCCACGTTTGAAGCGGCGCAGCGCCAGTCCGTGCCCATTGCCGAGGTTGCGTTCGGACTGCGGCATCCCTGGTCGCTGGCATTCCTGCCGGGGGGCGAATTTCTGGTGACCGAGCGCGAGGGCGCGATGCGCATCATTGACGCCTATGGCCGTGTTGGCCCGCCGCTGCGTGGGGTGCCTGACGTTGCGGTCAGCAGCGAGGGGGGATTGCTGGACGTTGCGCTGGCACCCGACTTCGCGCAGACGCGCCAGCTCTACTTCTGCTTTTCCCAGCCGGATCTGACGAGTTACAGCCGCTCCGGGACGGCATTGGCAGCGGCCACGCTGTCCGAGCGCAACGATAGTCTGGAAAACGTGCGCGTCCTGTTCGAGCAGCAGCCCAAGGTGCGCAGCGAGCAGCATTTCGGCTGTCGCATCGCGCTGGCCGATGACGGCTCGATGTTCCTGACTTTGGGCGAGCGTGCCATCGCACCGGCACAGGCGCAGCGCACCACCAATCATCTGGGCACCATCGTGCGCATCCAGGCCAGTGGCCAAGCCCATCCTGCCAATCCGTTTGCGCACAAGCCCGGTGGGCTGCCGGAAATCTGGAGCTGGGGGCATCGCAATCCGCAGGGCGCGGTGGTCACGCCCGATGGGGCGCTGTGGACGCATGAGGCCGGCCCCATGGGCGGCGATGAGCTGAACCTGACCAAAGCCGGGGGGAACTATGGCTGGCCACGTGCGACCTATGGCCGTGGCATTGGCGCCGGCCCGACCTATCCTGGGACCGAGCAACCGGTTTTTTACTGGCCCCACCCGGTGGGGCCATCCGGGCTGGCGTATCTGCGCAGTGATCGCTATGGGCCCCAGTGGCAGCACAGTTTCTTCATCGGCTCGCTGCTGCAGGGCGTACTGATTCGTCTCAAGCTCGAACCTGGCCAGCCTGTGCAGGAGCAGTGGTATACCCTGGATGGCGATGCGCCTGTGCGCGACGTGCGGGAGGGGCCTGACGGCCTGCTCTACGTGCTTACCGACGGCGAGGATGGCCGGCTGTTGCGGCTGGAACCGCCGGCACAGACGCCTGCGCCGGTGACGGATTCCCTGGAGGCCATGCCATTCAACCCATCCATGGAAGGCGATGGTGCCGTGCTGATGCCGCCGCCATCCGGCGAGTCCAACGCCGAACCCGCAGGCGGCGTGCACTAGCAGTAAGACCGTCCAGGCGGTCCGCAAGGGCGTGCCTTTCTTCAACAGCTGCGCGGACGGTTGTCTTTGGCAGGCAAAGGGTGCACCGGCCTTCGCTTGAGATTGTGTGCAGCAAGGCAGCGCAGTGGTCTTCTCGTGATTACAGGCGTGAGCGATGTAAGTTTCACGCGTGCTACAGATGCCCGTGCGCAGCGTGTCGCGCAGCCTGCGGCTCGCAATGGGCAACAAATGCGCGCGCACGCGCCCCGGCGACGCGAAAGCATGGGGACGGATGGCGCTTGGAGCCTGCGCATGCCATTTTTTTTGTGTCGCAGGCGGAGCAGCGCATGGACAGAGCATGAGCAGGCCCTCGACGACGCGTTCAATCTGCGGCGAGATCGTTGCTCGGCCGCGTTCCTGCGCGCGCTGGCCGACTCTCGCGCCGCCGGTGCATCTGGATCTGGCTACTGCCATTGTTGGCGGCGTCGTTGTGACACGCTGTCACATACCCGAGGCCGTTGCAGCGGTTGCATTGCGCTGGGCAGACGGGCCAGCGCTACACTCGGCGAGCCGCACTTTCGTTGTTTCACCTCAATCGCGCAGGACTGTGTTGTGAATGCCCAGACTGAATCCCTGATGCTGACCGGCAAGGCCGGTGCCATTGAAGCACTCTTTGACCGTGCCCAGCTCGCCGACGGCCAAAGCAGACAAGGCACGGCCATCCTTACCCATCCGCATCCGTTGTTTGCGGGCACGATGAACAACAAGGTCGTGCAGACGTTGGCGCGAGCCATGGTGGCCACGGGCTGGGACGCCTGGCGTTTCAACTTTCGCGGCGTGGGGCAGTCGCAGGGCACGCATGACAATGGCGTGGGCGAGGCGCAGGATCTGCTGGAGGTCGTGCGCCAGGTCGCCCCGCAGGGCCCGTTGGTGATCGGGGGTTTTTCGTTCGGCACTTACGTGATCAGCCAGGTACTGGAGCAACTGCATGCCAGCCGCGACCTGCGTGCCGTGGTGTTCGTGGGTACCGCAGCCAGTCGTTTCCGGGTCCAGCCCATTCCTCAGGCTCTGCATTTGCGCAGCCTGGTGATCCATGGCGAACAGGACGAGACTGTACCTATCGCACCAGTCTTGGACTGGGCAAGGGAACAGTCTCTGCCCTTGCTGGTCATACCCGGCGCCGAGCACTTTTTCCACGGCCGCCAGGTGTTGCTTAAGGAACTGGTGGTGCGGCATATGCGCGCAGTAGCCCAACTGCCTGTCTAGAGTCGGGCAATCGGAGCGGCTGCACATTCAACCCTTTCTTTTCGTTTCTTATCGGGATTGACCATGAAGTTTCTTAGTTCTGGCTGGCGTCGCATGGCCGCTTTCATTGGCGGTTGTGCGATGGCGTTTGCTGCGCATGCACAGTTGCCGCAGCCGCCCGAGATTGCGGCGCGCAACTATCTGCTCATCGACGTGACCTCCAATCAGGTACTTGCGGCCAAGGATGTGGACAGTCCGGTCGAGCAGGCGTCGCTGACCAAGCTCATGACGGCCTATGTCGTCTTCGATGCGCTGCGTGCGCGCAAGATCACGCTGGAGCAGACCTTCCCGGTCAGCGAGCGTGCCTGGAAGATGCCAGGCTCGCGCATGTTCATCGAGCCGCGGATGCAGGTGCCGGTCAATGATCTACTCTACGGCATGATTGTCCAGTCCGGCAACGACGCCTCCGTGGCCCTGGCCGAGGGCGTTGCCGGCTCGGTGGAGAACTTTGTCAAGCTCATGAACGACCAGGCGCGCGCGCTGGGCATGAACAACACGTCGTACAAGAACCCTGAGGGGTTGACCGAGCCAGGGCATCTGACCACCGCGCGTGATCTGGGCATCCTGGCGACCAGCCTGATGCGGGAGTTTCCGCAGTACATGCATTACTACTCCACCAAGCAGTATCGCTACCCCGGCACGCCCGAGGCCAACAGCAATAACCGTAACCTGCTGCTGTTTCGCGATCCGACGGTGGATGGTCTGAAGACGGGGCACACGGAAGCTGCCGGTTACTGTCTCGTGGCGACGGCGCAGCGGGATGTTCCCAACGTCGGCCCAAGGCGCCTGCTGTCGATCGTGCTTGGCGCAGAAAGCGAGAATGCCCGCGCCAACGAAAGCCAGAAGCTGCTCAACTGGGGCTATACGGCCTTTGACGCGGTCAAGCTGTTCGATGCCGGTCAGCCGATGGAAACTCCCGATATCTGGAAGGGCGCCAAGGACACCGTGGCAGTGGGCAGTCATGACGCCGTCTACATTGCACTGCCGACGGGCAGCGCAGGCCAGGTGCGCACCACCATTCAACGTCCTGACCCATTGATGGCGCCGGTGCATCTTGACCAGTCCATCGGGACGCTGCGCGTGCAGGTTGGCGATACGCTGGTGAAGGAAGTCCCTGTGGTGGCGCTGGAAGAGGTGCCGGAGGCAGGATTCTTCGGCCGCATCTGGGATTCCATGCGTCTCTGGATCAAGTAAGCAAGCTCTGGCGCACAGGGCGCGGCGCCGCGGCCACATCCCCCGGGCGCCAGCCGCAAGCCTGCCTCCTGCCTGACTGGGTTTGTCCCGGGGCTCCGATGGTGCGACTGCGCTGTCTGCGCCGCAGCGCCTACGATGCCGTCAAACCGCCTTGACCCGGCTACGTACCCCGCAGGCGATGAGCCGCTGCTCGGGCGGGCCAGTGTGGCATCGAGAGGATTGCCGTCTGCCGCACGCATGAAAAAAACGCGCACAGGAAGAAGATTCCTGTGCGCGTTGTGGTCTTGTGGCGCCAGAATAGCTACTGGGCCGAGGTTGGCTGCGGGGGCGGTTGGTCGGCGGCTGTTGGTGCTGTTACCTCGCCTACGCTGCCATCGGGCGAGGTGACGAAGCCGATCTTCTGCAGGCCCGTTTCGCGGGCGATGGACATCGCCTGCGCGATGCGTTCATAGCGCACGTCCCGGTCGCCGCTGATGTGCAGCGAGGGCGGTTCTTCCTTCTGCGCTTCCTGCGCGAGGCGTTCACGCAGCTCGTCATCAGAGACCGCTCTCGTGTTCAAGTAATACTGCCCATCGCGGTCAATGCTCAGGCTGATGGTTTCCGGCTCGACGTGCTCGGGCTCGGAACTGGCCTGTGGCAGTTCCACATTGACGGCGTGCTTGATGACAGGAACGGTGATGATGAAGATGATCAGCAGCACCAGCATGATGTCGATCAGTGGGACCATGTTGATCTCGCTCATCACGTCGCCGTCGTCCTGCTCCAGATTCGAGAAAGCCATAGTGGATCAACCTTTTTTCAGCGGCAAGACCTTGCCGTTTTCGCTGATGTGGCTCACGCGTGCGCCGGTGACGAAGTAGGCATGCAGGTCATGGGCAAACGCGTTGACGTGCAGCAGCAGTGACTTGTTGCCGCGCACCAGTGCGTTGTAGCCAATCACCGCCGGGATGGCCACGGCCAGGCCGGCCGCCGTCATCACCAGTGCCTCGCCGATGGGGCCTGCCACCGTGTCCATCGTGGCGTTGCCGGAGGCGCCGATGGCCATCAGCGCATGGATGATGCCCCACACGGTGCCGAACAGGCCAACGAATGGGGCGATTGAGCCGACGGTCGCAAGAATCGAAAGCCCAGACTGCAGGCGGGCAGTGAAACCGTCCACCGTGTAGCGCAGATTGCGCGTGATCCAGTCACTGATATCCAGGCTGTCATGCAGGTGCGCCTGCGTGTTACGGTGGTGGGCCGCTGCGTCGCGGCCTTCCAGCGTCAGCAGCAGGAAGGGGTTGTCGGCCTGGTCACCCAGCTTCTTGATGCCGGAGGCAAGATCCTCGCTGTGCCAGAAATCCTTGGAAGGTTTGATCATGCGCTTGTAGCGCATCAGGCTGAGCGCCTTGATGACAATGACGACCCATGTCGCGATCGACATCAGCAAGAGCAAGAGGGCGACGGTGCGGCCGACAGCGTCGGCCTGGTTCCAGGCTGCGAGCAAGCCAATGTTCTGTTCCATGAAAACTCCTAATAACTGACGGAAAGCGGCGGTTTTGTAGCGAAAGAGCAGGCACCATGCGTGGGACGCGATCAGCGGCGCGTAAGGGTAAAGCGCAAGGGCAGCACGACCGTGGCCTCCACCGGCTGGCCGTTGCGCAGCGAAGGCCGAAAACGTGCACGGCGCACGCCTTCCAGCGCAGCGTCGTCAAGTCGACGGAAGCCGCTGCTGCGCTCGAGGGCAACCTGGCGGGGCCTGCCATCGGTCCCGATGGTGACGCGCACATGCACGACGCCCTCCTCACGCATCTGCTGGCTGATGCGCGGATAGCGCACCTGCTGCATGGCCAACGAAGCCTGCTGCGAGGTGGTGGGTACCACGTCCGACGCCGGGCCTGCCGTCGGGGTGCCCGACGGCGCGCGCGTGGCTGCCGCACTGGGGGCGGCAGGCGTTGCCGGTGCGGGCGCCTGTACCGGAGGCGGCAGCGGTGCCAGCGGCGCGGGCACCGGAGGCGGCGGTGCCGGGGGAGGAGGCGGTGGCGGTGGCACGATGGGCGTGCGCTCGGTCGGTGGCTTGGGCTTGACCACCGGCTGGGGCGTTGGCTTGGGTTTCGGAGCAGGGGGCTTCGGCGGCGGAGGAGGTGGTGGTGGCTCGGGTGGTGGTGGCGGAGCCGGCGGTGGCGGCTCGGGCACTGCCGGCGCCTGCACAGGCGGCGCCACTGGCTCAGGAGCGGGCGGCGCCACAATTTGCACCATCACTACTGGCGGCTCGATCTCGACCTGTTCGGGTTCCGCATCGATCATGCGTTGCAGACCCCAGAGGGCGGCAACATGCAAGAGCAACACGCCGCCGACGACGAAAGCGTGGGTGCCGGCGGGCGGAGCTTTCAGGTCCAGTTCTGGCGCAGAAGGGGTGGTCATGACTTGGGCAGCCCCGTACACCGCATCGGCAGTGCAAGGGGCTGCACGGGGACAATTGAGATGTTGCGAGAAGAGAGAGGGCCTATGGTGTCGTCACTTTTGCAAAATCCACCATACGCAGCCCAACACCAGCATCAGACTGCCTGCGAGCGAAGCGATGAGTTCCATGGAATCGGCCTTTCATTGGAGTTAGCAGGCTGACCAGGACAGTTGGCATTCTCGATGGCAGCCATCGGTGCGGCTGCGTGGCATTGCTGCACCAGACTGCGCGCCATGCATTCACAGCGGCCACATTGCAGTGCAACACCCAACTCAAGCTGGATTTCGTCAAAGCCCATACCGGTATGCGCATGCCGTGCTATTTCACGGTCAGAGACACGACGACATACGCACACGATCATGGCTTTGCCTTCTTTGGCTGGCTAGTTGATGACAGGGCGCGATTATAAATAAGAACGTCTCGCATTAGCAATAACTATCTTTGACCCTTTTGGGGATAGGCATTAACCCGCACTGCGCGGGCTGGTCGCAGGCGAGGGATGTCTGCACGAATTGGTGGGGTGAAGATAATGCGCAATGCAGACCTGCTGCAATTACAAGCGGGGAAGATCAGCCATGAAAGGATTGCAAACGTGACGTTCGAAAAACGCCGTCTGGGCGACAGCGCGCTGCATGTCGCGCCCATATGCCTGGGGACCATGACGTTCGGGGAGCAGGTCGACGAGACGCAGGCGCATGCTATTTTGGATAGGGCGCTGGATCTCGGCGTCGATTTCTGGGATACCGCCGAGATGTACGCCGTGCCGGCGCGCAAGGAAACTTTTGGTGCCACCGAGACCATTCTCGGCAACTGGTTTGCCAGGAACCCCGGCAAGCGCGAGAAAGTGGTGCTTGCCTCCAAGGTGGCCGGTCCAAGCCGGGGCATGCCGTGGATCCGCGAAGGCCAGGGAATGACCGCGGCCGACATCGTGGCATCGTGTGAAGGCAGTCTGCGTCGCCTGCAAACCGACGTGATTGACCTCTACCAGATTCACTGGCCCGAGCGTCATGTGCCGGCCTTCGGTGCCATGTACTTCGAGCCGGAGAAGGAGCGCACGCAGACGCCGATTCTCGAGCAGTTGCAGACGCTTGACCGTCTCGTGCGGGAGGGCAAGGTACGCTACATCGGCCTGTCCAATGAAACGCCCTATGGTGTGCATGAGTTCGCGCGCCTGGCCGAGCAGCATGGACTGGCCCGCGTGGTCAGTGTTCAGAATCCGTATTGCCTGACCAATCGCAGCTTTGAGAATGCGCTGGATGAGACCTGCTATCGCCTCAAGGTGGGTCTGCTGGCGTATTCGCCGCTGGCATTTGGTGCCTTGACCGGTAAGTACGATGCGACAGGCATTTTCGAGCCCGCTGCGCCGCGTGGGCGCTTGAGCATGTACGAGGCCACACAGAAGCAGCGCTGGGCCCGGCCTGCGGCGCTGGAGGCCGCGCGGCGCTACAACGCACTGGCGCGCAAGCATGGCCTGACGCCAACGCAGATGGCACTGGCGTTCGTCTATCACAAGTGGCAGGTCACCAGCACCATCATCGGCGTGACATCGCAGGCGCAGCTGGACGAGAACCTGGCTGCCTGGCAGGTGCGGCTCTCGCCGGAACTGTTGCAGGCCATTGATGCCATTCGGCTGGACATGCGCGATCCAGCGGTGTGACGTGCGCCCTGCCGCTTGCGGGAGGGGCTGGGCGGTCAGGTAACCGGCGCCGGATTGAACAGCGCCAGTGAATTGTGGAGCTTGAGCTTTTCCGCGCAGGCCCGCTTGCGACCGCTGGCAATGGCAATGATCAGCTCGAACAGCTCCTCGCCAACTTGCTGGATGCTGGCTTCGCCGGTGGCAATGCGGCCAGCATCCAGGTCCATCAGGTCAAACCAGCGCCGCGCCAGGTTCGTGCGCGTGGCCACCTTGATGACGGGTACTTCCGCAAGGCCATAAGGGGTGCCCCGGCCGGTGGTGAATACATGCATGTTCATCCCGGCCGCCAATTGCAGGGTGCCGCAGATGAAGTCGCTGGCCGGCGTTGCGCCAAAAAGCAGCCCGCGTGTGTGCGCTCGCTCGCCAGGCGGGATGACGCCGGCAATGGTGCGCGTGCCGGACTTGATGATGGAGCCCATGGCCTTCTCGACGATATTGGACAGCCCTCCCTTCTTGTTGCCAGGCGTGGTGTTGGCACTGCGGTCGGCGCTGCCGCGCTGCAGATAGCGGTCGTACCAGTCCAGCTCGGCAATCAGTGCATCGGCGACTTCCGGGGTGGCGCAGCGCGCCGTCAGCTGGGCCACGCCGTCGCGCACCTCGGTGTTCTCGGAGAAGATGACGGTTGCGCCGGCACTGACGAGCAGGTCGGTGGCATAGCCCACCGCCGGGTTGGCGGTGACGCCCGAGAAGGCGTCGCTGCCGCCGCACTGCACGCCGACTACGAGGTCGGAGAGCGGGCAGGGTTCGCGCCGGCGCTTGTCCAGGATGGCCAGGTGCTTTTCCGCAGTGGCCATGATGGAGGCGATCATCGATTCAAAGCCCACATGCGCATCGTCCTGCAGCACCACGACGTCAGGGCTTTGGGACGCGATGGCAATGCTGCCTGCCGGCATAAGGCGCTCGGGCTGGAGTTTTTCGCAGCCCAGGCTCACGACCATGGTGGCGCCGCCGAAGTTGGGGTTGCGCGCAATATTGCGTACGGTGCGGATGGGGATGATGGCGTCGGGCGCGTCGATGGCAACGCCGCAGCCGTAGATGTGCTCCAGGCTGACGACGTCATCGACGTTGGGATAGCGTGGCAGCAATTCGCGCCGGATGCGCGCGACTGCGTGCGCTACCACCCCGGAGACGCATTGCACGGTGGTGGTGATGGCCAGGATGTTGCGCGTGCCCACCGAGCCGTCGGGGTTGCGAAAGCCCTCGAAATAGCGATCGGTGATGGCAGGCATGGGCGGTGCCTGGATCGTGGCCTTGGGCAGATTGTCCAGTGCTGGCGATGCTGGCATCCGGGTGACCCGTTCGTTGATCCAGCTGCCGCGTGGCAGGTCCTGAGCAGCAAAGGCAATAGTCACGCCATAGCGCCGAATGGCATCGCCTTCGCGCAAATCCGCCAAGGCTACCTTGTGGCCCTGGGGAATGGCATCGACCAGCGTGATGCCGTTGGGCAGTAGCGTGCCGGCCGGCAGACCGCCATCGTTGGCGATGATGGCAACGTTGTCTTGCGCATGCATCACAATGCAGCGCGGCATGTCGGGGGTCGGTTGGTTGTGCGTCATCGGGGGAATGTGGAAGTCGTGGTGGGGAGTGCGCTACGGTGGCGCCTCTCGTTGCTTGCTTGAACAGGCGCTCAGGCCTTGATCTCCAGTCGCTCGATCCTGCCGACCAGGAACAGGTACGAGCAGACGGCGATCAGAGCGTTGACGCCGACGAACACCAGTGCGCCATTGAAGGACTGGGTCTGGTTGACGATGTAGCCGATGACGATGGGTGTGACGATCCCGGCGACATTGCCAAACGTATTGAAGATGCTGCCAGCCAGACCAATGGCCTCGCGCGGCGCGGTATCCGAGATCACTGCCCAGCCAAGCGCCCCCAGTCCCTTGCCAAAGAAGGCCAGCGCCATGAAGCCGATGACGAGGGCGTTGGTCTCAACATAGTTGCACACGATCATCGTCGTCGACAGCAGCAGCCCGCAGACGATCGGTAGCTTGCGGCTAAAGGTCAGGGAATGGCCGCGCCGTACCAGCGCGTCCGAGATGACCCCGCCGAGAATGCCGCCCAGAAAGCCGCAGATTGCTGGCAGTGAAGCAACAAAGCCGGCGTTGAGAATGGTCATGCCGCGCTGCTGCACGAGATAGACGGGAAACCACGTCAGAAAGAAATACGTCAGCACGTTGATGCAGTACTGCCCGATATAGATGCCCAGCAGCATGCGGTTGCTGAGCAGTTGCTTGATGATGGACCAGCGTGAAGTATCGCTGTGCGACGCGCGGTCCTCAGCCGGGCCCTCGTCCATGTCCACCATGCCGCCACCGGCACGAATGTGCGTGAGCTCTGCCGCATTGACCATGCGGTGCTTGCGGGGGCTGCGCACGAAGCCCATCCAGACGATCGACAGGAAGATGCCAAGCAGTCCCATCAGCACGTACACATGGTGCCAGCTGTAGGCATGTGTGATCCAGCCCATCAGTGGCAAGAACAAGACCGTGGAGAAATACTGTGCGGAGTTGAAGATGGCCGATGCCGTGCCGCGCTCGGCCTTGGGGAACCAGGCGGCCACGACCTTGGCATTGGCAGGAAAGGCCGGCGCCTCGGCCATGCCAACGGCAAAGCGCATCATGAACAGGACGGTGGCGGTGATGCCGACGGTGGAGAATGCGCCGAGGGTGCTCTGCAGCAGGGTAAAGAGCGACCAGAGGAAAATGCTGGCCGCATAGACGCGGCGGGCCCCAAAACGATCCAGCAGCCAGCCGGCAGGAATCTGCGAGAGCACGTAGGCCCAGCTGAAGGCCGAGAACATGTAGCCGAGCTGGATGGTGGAAAAGCCAAATTCGTCGCGCATCGCCGGGCCGGTGATCGACAGAGTGGCTCTGTCGGCGTAGTTCACCGTGGTGACGATGAAGATCATCGCCAGAATGAGATAACGGACATGGGTCTTGCGAGCGCCGTCTTGGCGAGGTGCTTCCATGGCGGCTGAAGCAGATGATTGCATGATGCGTCTCCAAAAAGGCGGCACAAGGCCGCCCACTGGTAAGTTGTATGTCGTCGTACATTGTCGAAGAATGTTTGACCGCTGGGTTCTAGGGATTACCCTGCCTGTTTGGACGCATTCGCTGTGCACCGCGGCGTTGCATGAATGTCTTATGCGCGGCGTCGGGTGTGCGTGAGAAAGCGGTGCCCGGGTTCTCGGGTACGATCACACGAATGAGTACGACAGACACATCCTTGCGCCGGCGTTCGCGCAGTCTGACCGAGGCGGTGGTGGAGTCGTTGACCCGCCAGATCCGCAGCGGTGCTTATGCCGTTGGCGCGAAGCTGCCGACGGAAGCGGTACTGATGCAGCAGGAAGGCGTCAGCCGCACCGTGATCCGCGAGGCTATTTCACGCCTGCAGGCCGCCGGCCTGGTGGAGACGCGCCATGGCATTGGCACGTTTGTGCGCCAGATGGATAGGATTCCAGGAGCCGAACTGGGTCAATGTGCACCGGCGCGCACGCTGCTTGATGTGGTGGCGGTTCTGGAGCTGCGCATTGCCGTCGAATCCGAAGCAGCGGCGCTGGCGGCGATGCGCCGCAGCGATGCCGACCTGCAGAAAATGGTCGCAGCACTGGATGCGTTTGACAGGGTCATCGAAGCGCCGCAGGGGCAAAGCATCGAGCCTGATCGGGCCTTTCACGCTGCCATTGCCCATGCCACGGGCAATGCATACTTCACCAACATTCTCGGGCAGTTGGGGCAGGCCATCATTCCCCGTACGCGCATCAATCTGTCGCACTTGAACGATGCGGCCCGCGTGGAGTACCTGCGCTATATCAACCGTGAGCACCGCGTGGTGCTGGCAGCGATCGAGCGGCGTGATCCGGAGTCGGCCCGGGCCGCCATGCGCACACACCTGAGCAACAGCCGTGAACGGCTGCGCGCAGCCTACGACCGATTGCCGGACCAGGCCAAATCGGAGTAAGGCTAACTCTCCAGGCAAGCGTGCCTTGAGGGGACTTGGAACTACGCGGGGCCGGTTGGCCGGATGTGACGATGCAAGCGAGCGCGTCAGGGGAAAACCCTTGGTGTCGCGTCACGCGCCATGTTGTATGATGACATATCACTTAAACCGGGCTTCGCGGCACCTCATACGGCGGCGCTGGGCAGGCCTTTCTTTCCTACAGGAGACCTCATGACGACCCCTCAAGAACTCAAAACCATTCTCTCGCACGGCTTGCTGTCGTTTCCCGTGACGGATTTCGATGCGCAGGGCGACTTTGATGCGAAGTCCTATGCCGCTCGTCTGGAATGGCTCGCGCCCTATGGGGCCAGCGCCCTGTTTGCCGCCGGCGGCACGGGTGAGTTCTTCTCCATCGGCGGAGACGAGTACGGCAAGATCATTGCTACCGCCGTAGCCGGCGCTGGCGGCAAGGTGCCGATTCTGGCCGGTGTGGGCGGCCCGACCCGGGTCGCGATCGAGCAGGCCAGGGAGGCTGAGCGTCAGGGCGCGCAAGGCCTGCTGCTGCTGCCGCACTACCTGACCGAGGCCAGCGAGGAGGGGATTGCCAACCACGTGGCGCAGGTGTGCGATGCCGTCAAGATCGGGGTGGTTTTCTATGCCCGGGCCAATTCGCGCCTGTCGGCAGAATGGCTGCTCAAGCTGGCTGATGCGCACCCCAACCTTATCGGCTTCAAGGACGGAATTGGTGCCATCGAGCCGATGGTGCGCATTCGCCAGAAGCTGGGCGATCGCTTTACCTATCTGGGTGGCCTGCCGACGGCGGAAGTGTATGCCGCCGCCTACAGGGCGCTGGGCGTGCCAGTGTATTCGTCGGCGGTGTTCAATTTCATCCCTCGCACTGCCGTGGAGTTCTACAGCGCCATCGCCAGCGATGACCGCGCCACCGTGAGCCGACTGATCGACCAGTTCTTCCTGCCCTATCTGGAAATTCGTAATCGCAAGAAAGGCTATGCCGTGAGCATCATCAAGGCGGGCGCCAAGCTGGTGGGTCATGGCGCCGGTCCGGTTCGCGCCCCGCTGACGGACCTTGATGCGCAAGAGCTGGAGATGCTCAAGGCCCTGATCGAGCCGCTCGGGCCGCAGTGATGCCGCCTCACCGATGAATCCCGGCGTCGCCGCCCTTTCGGGCGAGGCGGCGCCTTCTCGTTCTGATTCCAACGCACGAAAGGAGAGCCCATGCTGGTTCTTGGAGAAATGATCATTGGACAACGCTGTGTCAAGGGTGCCGACGGTGTGCAAAAGGCGTTCAATCCCGCCACCAATGCAGAGATCGAGCCAGCCTTTGGCCAAGGGGGGCAGGCGGAAGTGGAAGCCGCGTGCGCCTTGGCAGGCGCTGCACTGGATGACTATCGCAGCCGTGACCTGCAGGAGCGCGCGGCGTTTCTCGAGTGCATTGCCGATGAAATTCTTGCGCTCGGCGACACACTGCTGGAGCGTGCCCACGCTGAGACGGCGCTGCCGATGGCGCGTCTGACTGGCGAGCGGGGGCGCACGGTAGGGCAGTTGCGCCAGTTCGCGCAGGTGGTGCGCTCGGGCCGCTTCGCCACACCGGTGATCGATCCAGCGCAGCCTGAGCGTCAGCCGCCTCGGTCCGATCTGCGCCTGGCCAAGACCGCCATCGGGCCGGTGGCCGTGTTTGGCGCGAGCAACTTTCCGCTGGCTTTTTCCGTTGCCGGCGGCGACACGGCCTCGGCCCTGGCGGCAGGCTGCCCGGTCATCGTCAAGGGGCACAGTGCGCACCTTGGTACGAGCGAGCTAGTGGGGCGCGCCATTCAGACGGCAGTGCGCAAGTGCGGCATGCCCGAGGGCGTGTTCTCGCTGCTGTTTGGGGCCGGCAGTGCAATTGGCGCGGCATTGGTGGCGCACCCGGTCATCAAGGCCGTAGGCTTTACCGGTTCGCGCAGGGGCGGCATGGCGCTGGTCGCCGCGGCCAATGCCCGTGCCGAGCCGATTCCCGTCTACGCGGAAATGAGCGCCGTCAACCCGGTGTTCCTGTTTCCGCATGCGCTGCAGGCGCGCGCCGAGCAGATCGGTGCAGGCTTTGCCGATTCGCTGACCATGGGGGCCGGCCAGTTCTGTACCAATCCGGGCCTGATCGTGCTACCCAGTGGCAGCGATGGCGAGCGCTTTCTGTCGGCCGCTGCAGCGGCGCTGGCCGAAAAGCCCGCGCAGGTCATGCTCACCCCTGGTATTCACGCTGCCTACGTGCAGGGGGTTGAAGCGCTGGCTGCTGTGCCTGGCGTGACCCGGCTGGCGCAGGGCCAGGCCGAGACAGGGCCCAACATGGCGCGCGCTGCGCTCTATGTGACCACGGCGGACAACTACCTGGCACACGAGGCCTTGCAGGCCGAGGTATTCGGGCCGGCATCCGTGGTGGTAACGGTCGGCAATGCCGAGGAATTTGCCGCATTGGCCGAACGGCTGGAAGGTCAGCTGACGGCCACGCTGCACATCGAGGACGCAGACCACGCTGCCGCCGCCAAGCTGGTGCCAGTGCTGGAGCGCAAGGCTGGCCGCATTCTGGTCAATGGCTTTCCGACCGGGGTGGAGGTCTGCAACGCGATGGTGCATGGCGGGCCCTTCCCGGCCACGTCCAACGCGGCCTTCACGTCGGTGGGCATGTCGGCGATCGACCGGTTCCTGCGGCCGGTGTGCTATCAGGATTTCCCGGATGCCCTGCTGCCAGTGCTTCTGCGCCAGGACAATCCAGCGCACGCCGTGCGCCTCGTCGATGGGCAGGTGCAGCTGCCGTGATTGCGCCTGCGGGGATCCGCACCGCTGCCGCGTCGCGGGGCGGTGCAGGATCCCTGCCCAGATGCCTGCGTGTTCGCGTGCTCAAGCCCAGGGCTGGCAGAGCTGGGCGCTGCCGAACAGACGTTCGTTTTCGATGATGCGCTTGGCCATCTCCACATCCCTGGCAACGACAAAGTTCTGCATCATGCCGCCATCCTCGTGCTCGAGGTTGTGGCAGTGCAGCAGGTAGTTGCCCTCGTAGCGGTCAAAGCGCACCAGCACGTCCACCGCTTCCTGAGGGCGCACCAGCACGGTGTCCTTCCAGCCGCGCTCCCAAGCTTCGATGCGGCGCGGCTCGCCGTTGGCGGCGGTGCCGCCAACGACCTGAAAGTGCGCGCCATGGGTATGTACGGGGTGGGGCATCTCGCCGATGGCCACGAAGCGCCACTTTTCGACCTTGCCGAACGGCACGACGAAATCGGTGCGGTACATGTCGTGTTCCAGCCCGTTGATCAGCGAGTTGTCCTGGAAGACGAATGCGCGGTCCGGCTCCTCGGCCGTGTGCACCAAGCGTTCGATACGCGAGAGCGTGGCTGGCGGCTCCCAGGCCGAGCGGGCGGCCGTCGGCTCGGCGGTGACCTCTATGTCCAGCAGTTTCCAGCCCGCTGCCATGCAATACAGCCCGACGTGTTGGCCAGCGGCTGCGCCGCGCAGATCCAGTAGCAGGTCAACGCGCTCAGCCGGGGCCATTTCGATGGCACGCACGGTCTGCGGCGCTTCGAGCAGGCCCCCATCGTTGCCGATCAGCACCATCGGCAGGTCGCAGCGCAGGTCGAACACGCGGGCATTGGCGCCATTGAGCACGCGTAGCCTGGCCCACCCCTGCGGCAGTTGCGTGCGCGGCCAGGGGATGCCGTTGACCAGTGGAAAATCGCCAATACTGCCCTCGGGTGTGTCGGGATAGACCCATTTGCGGCGCTTGCTGAGCAGGCCGTCGCGCAGCACCAGCAGCAGCTCGTGCGCGCCACTGGGCAAGCCCAGTGCGGCTTCCTCCTCGTCCTCCACGATGAACAGTCCTGCCATGCCCTGCCAGGCTTGCCGGGCGGTCGCGCCATGCGGGTGGGGGTGGTACCAATGCATGGCTGCGCGCTGCTGCACCGGGTAGGCGATACGGGTGTGCCCGCCGGGGGCAATGGGGTAGCGCGGCTGGCCATCCATTTCCGTGGGGGCGATCAGGCCATGCCAGTGCACCACGGTGTCCTCGTCCAGCCGATTCAGCACGGTCTGGCGAAACGGCTGGCCGCGCCGCACGCGCAGGGTCGGTCCAGGCAGCATGCCGTTGTAGCCACACAGCCGTTGCTGCCGGGGCAGGCCTGGCATCGTCACCGTCAGCGGCGCCGCAACCAGCGGCGCGCCAGTTGGCAGATCAGCCGGATGCGCCAGCCATGGGCGCGTCCTGGGTTCAGGAAAGCTCAGCGGCTCGCTGGTGCGGCTCAGCAGCACGCCGGGCAGTGCCGCAGCGGCGCAGGCACCCAGCAGGGTACGGCGGGAGATGGAGCGGCTTGCGGCCATGGCATGGACTCCAGAGTGACAGGGTGCGCAGTGGCTGCCCTTCAGCCTTCGGATGGCGAGGGCATGCCGATCGTATGGCTGAAGCCTCCGTCGACGTAGAGAATTTCCGATGTGATGCCGGAGGCGAGGTCGGAAAACAGAAAGGCGGCAGCGTTGCCGACGTCCTCGATCGTGACATTGCGCCGCAGGGGCGAAGTCGCGGCGAAGTTCGCCAGCAGCTTGCCAAAGTCCTTGATGCCGCTGGCAGCCAGCGTCTTGATCGGCCCGGCGCTGATGCCGTTGACGCGGATGCCCTGTGGGCCCACGGCTTCGGCGAGATAACGCACACTGGCCTCCAGGCTGGCCTTGGCCAGGCCCATGGTGTTGTAGTTCGGCACTGCCCGCACCGCACCCAGGTAGGAGAGTGTGATCAGGCTGGCATGCTCGTTGAGATAAGGCAGTGCGGCCTTGGCCATGGCGGGGAAGCTGTAGGCGCTGATGTCGTGGGCGATGCGGAAGTTTTCGCGCGTGAGCCCATCCAGGAAGTTGCCGGCAATCGCCTCCCGCGGTGCAAAACCGATGCTGTGCACGAAGCCGTCGAACTTGGGCCAATGGGCAGCGAGATCGGCAAAGAGCTTGTCGATCTGGGCGTCGTCGGAGACGTCGCAGTCGAACACCAGTGTGGAGTCGAACTCGGCCGCGAATTCACTGATGCGGTCCTTGAAGCGCTCGCCCACGTAGCTGAAAGCCAGTTGCGCGCCTTGCGCATGGCAGGCCTTGGCGATGCCGTAGGCGATCGAGCGGTTGGACAGCACGCCCGTGATCAGCAGTTTCTTGCCGGTGAGAAAACCCATGGGAGACACTCCTTGTTCTACGTAATCCGATTGTTGACCCAATCGCTGCGCAAGCGGCCCGGGCAAGGCGATGCGTGCGGTGGTTTGGGGCAGAATTGTCGCATGGCCTACTGCACCGTTCCCATCGGACCCCAGCTTGCCGGCGCGGCGCGCTGGCCCGGGTGGCGTGCTCGTCTGTTGCAGGGCGCTGCGATGTGGCTGCTGGCGGGCGCTGCCTGGGCTGGGCATGCGTATGCCCTTTGGGGCGAGCCGAAGTATCCGCCGGGCTTTGCGCATTTTGACTATGCGAATCCGGCTGCGCCCAAGGATGGAGAGCTGCGGCTGGTGAGCAACCTGCGCAGTTCCACCTTCGACAAGTACAACCCGTTCACGATGCGCGGCTCCGCGCCTGCCTACCTGCAGAACCTGCTGTTCGAGAGCCTGCTGACCGGCGCGCTGGATGAGACGGCTACGGGCTATGGTTTGCTTGCAGAAAGCGTGGAGGTTGCCGATGACAGGCTGTCGGCGACCTTCCGGCTGCGCCCCGAAGCGCGGTTTCACAATGGCAAGCCCGTGCTTGCTGACGACGTCAAGTACAGCTTCGAGACGCTGATCAGCCCGCAGGCTGCGCCGGTCTATGCGTCGATGCTGCAGGACGTTGAGGGCGCCGATGTGCTGGATGCGCACACGATCCGGTTTCGCTTCAGGCGTCCCAACCGCGAGTTGCCGCTGACAGTGGGCAGTCTGCCCATCTTCAGCCGTGACTGGGGCATGGTCGACGGCCAGCGCAAGCCGTTTGACGAGATCATCACGGACATTCCCATCGGCAGCGGTCCGTACCGCATCGGTCCGGTCATCTTTGGCCGTGATATCACCTATGTGCGTGATCCCGATTACTGGGGCAGGGAGCTGAACGTCAACGTCGGTGCCAACAATTTCGAGCGCATTACCATCCGCATCTACCAGGACCACACCGCGCGGCTGGAGGCGCTCAAGGCCGGTGAGTTCGATGCCATGCAGTTTTTCAGCGCGGGTGACTGGGCGCGCCGCGTCAGGGGGCGACGCTTTGACAGTGGCGAACTGGTCAAGGCCGAATTCCAGCACCACAATCCCACCGGGTTTCAGAGCTACTTTCTCAATGTGCGCCGTCCACTGCTGCAGGATGTGCGGGTGCGGCGGGCCCTCGCGCTGGCGCTGGACTACGAGTGGATGAACCAGCGCCTGTTCTATGGCGCCTACCGCCGCGTGCAAGGCCTGTTTGGCAATACGCAGTGTGCCGCGGAGGGCGAACCCAGTGCGCAGGAACTGGCACTGATGGCGCCATTGCGGGCCCACATCCAGCCCGAGGCCTTCGGTCCCATGCCCAGACCACCGCGCACCGACGATCGTCCCAACGGCCTGCGCGAGAATCTGCGCAAGGCACAGGCGCTGCTGGCCGAGGCCGGCTGGCACATGCGCGACGGAGTGCTGCGCAATGCCCGAGGCGAGCCGTTCATCATTGAAGTGATGGACAGCAATGACGCAGGCATCCGCACCATCTCGCCATGGCAGCGCAACCTGCGCAAGCTCGGCATTGAGATGCGTTTTCGTGCCGTCGACTTTGCACTGATGTTGCAGCGCATGGACCGCTTCGACTACGACATCACCTCCCTGAACATCCGTGGCAGTCACAACCCGGGGCAGGAATACCTGCAGCTGTTCGGCAGTGAGGCCGCTGACATCGAGGGCGGGGCCAACTACACCGGGTTGAAGAATCCGGCCGTTGATGCACTGATCGGAAAAATGGTGTCCGCCGATAGCCGCGAACAATTCGTGGCGGCTTGCCGCGCGTTGGAGCGCGTCATCGTGGCCGAGGATGTGTTGATCCCAGCTTGGTATGCGGACGCCTTCCGCGTAGCGTACAACGCCAAACGACTGGAGTTCAAGGCGCCAATGCCGCCCTATGTCGACACGGTGGAGAACTGGATCATGTTCTACTGGTGGTCTGCCCAGCAGCCGCCACAGCCGTGATGCGCAGTTGGCCACCTCATTTCAATGCAACCAAGGAAAGACCATGACAACGCTCCCCACTACCGATCTGCAGGAGATTGCGCAGAAACTCAAAGCGCGCCAGCAGGAGCTACTGCATGAAATTGCTACTGCGGAAGCTGACATTGAGGCTGCTGCGCAAACGCAGGAGGCGCTTGATCCTGAGGAACTGGCGCAGCGCCAGGAAGCCAAGGAGGTGCGTCTTGGCGAAATCGCGCGCGACCGCAATGAGCTCGCCTCCATTGGCCGGGCCCTGGCGCGCATCGAGGCTGGCGACTATGGCGTGTGCGTCGCCTGCGGCAAGCCGATTGCCAAGGAGCGCCTGCTGGCGCGACCGGAGTCGACCCACTGCATCGCTTGCAAGGCAGAACTGGAAGCGCAGGCATGAGTGGTGGCACCGGGGTCATTGGCCCCAATCGAAAACCCGTTGATAGACGTCAGCGCCGAATGGGTCACGAAACGGTTCGGCTGATTTCCTGGTAGCGCTCCTGCAGTTCCTGGCGCAGCTGGCGGCGCTGCTGCGCCTGATGGTAGCGGCGCTTTTCATCAGGCGTTTGTGGATTCAGTGGCGGCACAGCAGTCGGCTTGCCTCGCTCGTCCATGGCCACCATGGTGAAGAAGCAGCTGTTGGTGTGGCGCACCAGTCTCTTCTGGATGTTCTCGGTCACGACCTTGATGCCGATTTCCATCGAAGTGCGCCCGGTGTAGTTGACCGAGGCGAGAAAGGTCACCAGCTCACCCACGTGGATGGGTTGGCGAAACACCACCTGATCCACCGACATGGTCACCACATAGGTGCCGGCATAGCGGCTGGCGCAGGCGTAGGCGACTTCATCCAGCAGCTTCAGCAGCTGCCCACCGTGCACGTTGCCGGAGAAATTGGCCATGTCGGGCATCATCAGCACCGTCATCGTCAGCTGATGATTGCCAGGTTCCATCGTAGGCATGGGGTTTCGTATCGTGTCAGTCACAAGGGCTGAAAAAGTCTGCGATTGTCCCGCAAATAACCGTCGCGTGCACCGGGGCTGCCAATGCGCAAGTGCCGTGCTGTAGTTTCCCGAGAATCTCTGCACGTTCTGCGAGCGGCCATGGGGCAGTGCCTGGCGCGGCACCTGGTGCCAGCGAGTGTGGGGACAGTTCAAGCGGCGTCTGCGGCGAGCACCTGTGCCGCATCAAGCGTGCCGATGGCGACGGTGGGATCTGATGGAAGCGCGCCCAGCAATTGCAGGCGCAGATAGCGGCCGCAGCACACCCGCAGGAACGAGGCGAAGTTGCCAACGCCGCCTTGCGCGGCCACCAGCTCTTCGTAGAGGCGTGAGCACAGCTGGCCGACGCTCAGGCCATCGCGTCGAGCGATCTCCTCAAGCACCTCCCAGAACAGGTTTTCCAGATCAATGCTGGTGACTACGCCGTGCAGCCGGATGCTGCGTGTGCGCCGGGCGTAGAGCTGCGGGTCGGCATTGACGAAGATCTGGCACATGCGAGGGCTTCCGGCAGTCGTTCAGGCCTGCCAGCTTGCCTGTGGCGCGAAGCCGCGTCAATTGGGAATAGGCCCAGGCTGTGCAGAGCGACGCTATCAGCTGTGCGCAATCCGAGTGCCCAGCACCGCCAGAAACTGCGCCATCCAGGCGGGATGCGCGGGCCATGCAGGCGCGGTAACCAGATTGCCATCGGTGTAGGCCTGGTCGATGCCGATGTCGGCATAGGTGCCGCCAGCGGTCTCGACGTCGGGCTGGCAGGCCGGATAGGCCGAGCAGGTGCGCCCCTTGAGCACACCCGCGCCAGCCAGCAACTGCGCGCCGTGGCACACCGCCGCCACCGGCTTGTTGGCCTCGAAGAAGTGGCGCACCATCGCCACCACCTGTGGATCGAGCCGCAGATATTCCGGCCCACGGCCGCCGGGAATCACCAGCGCGTCAAAGTCTTCTGCCCGGATGGCATCGAACGTGCCATTGAGCGTGAAGTTGTGACCGGGTTTCTCGCTGTAGGTTTGCGCACCTTCAAAGTCATGGATGGCCGTCTTGATCTGCTCGCCGGCCTTTTTCTTAGGGCACACAGCCGTGACGTCATGACCGACGGCCAGCAGTGTCTGAAACGGCACCATGGTCTCGTAGTCCTCGCAGTAGTCGCCACAGATCATCAGAATCTTCTTGCCTGCCATGTTTGCTCCTTGGTGGTTTGGGCCTGGTGCCCGTCAGCGATGCATTCTGCCAGCCATCAATGTTTGGATGTCGCTGCGGTCACAGGCTGTTATTTTGGGCGCAGCGGCCTGTAAAGCGGGTGGTAGCTGGCTACTACAGTGTGCCTTTCTGCGCAGCGCTGGATACGCATCAGGACCGTCAAGTCAGTTGCACAGAGTGAGAAGTTCGGCGCCGTCCATGACCTGATCGCCCGGCGAGAACAGCAGTTCGGCGACGGTGCCGTCGTGCGGCGCGGTGATGGTGTGCTCCATCTTCATCGCTTCCAGCACTGCCAGTGGTTGTCCCTGCCTGACGACATCGCCAGGCTTGACGGCAAAGGCGATGACCTTGCCGGGCATGGGAGCGGTCAGGCGGCCGGCTTCGGCCTGTTCGTTATCCTCGCCGAGGGGGGGGACCCAGGTGATGGTGTCGTGTCCTTGGGGGGCGAACAGCTCTATGGCGTTGCCATCGCGATAGCAGGTCACGCGCGCGCAATAGTCCATATAGGTCACCGCAAGCGCCGAGCTGCCCGGCACCGAGGCATAGGACAATGCGCCGGAGGAAAGCGCAGGCGTTGACTGGTTGGTACTTTGGAGATCAATGTCCAGATGCAGGCGTCCATCGCGCAGGTAGCGCAGTTGTGCGCTGAATTTGCGCGTGCCTCTTGCGAAGACGAAAAATCGCTTGGCTTCACCCCAGCCGCGCCATCCGTCGCGGCGCGAGAAGGGATCGGCGTCGCACGCCGCAGCTTCCTGGTGCAGGGTATGGGCAATGGCCACGGCGACGCTGAATGCTTCAGGCCATACGGTTTGTCCGAAAAGATGCTGCGCCTCGCGCTGGATCAGCGCGGTATCCAGCCGTGCATGTGCGAAGGATTCGCTGCGGATGGCGCGGCGCAGAAACTGTACGTTGGTAGGCACGCCCACGATGTGCAGCTGCGACAGGGCCTCGTCCAGCCGTGCCAGCGCCTGTGCGCGCGTCTGGCCATGCACGATCAGCTTGGCGATCATGGAGTCGTAGTGTGGGCTGATGGCGTCGCCTTCGCGCACGCCATCGTCCACGCGCACGGCGCCGACGGTGAAGCTGCTGGCATGGGGCTTGCGATAAACGCGCAGCGTTCCTGTAGCTGGCAGAAAGTCGTTGTCCGGATTTTCGGCGTTGATGCGCGCTTCGATGGCATGGCCGTGAATCTGCAACGCGTCCTGGCGCAACGGTAACGGCTCACCAGCGGCAACGCGCAGTTGCCACTCCACCAAATCGGTGCCAGTGATGGCTTCCGTGACGGGATGTTCGACCTGCAGGCGGGTGTTCATCTCCATGAAATAAAAGCGCATTTGCTCGGGCTGGGCATAGCCGCCGGGCTGTTCAACGATGAATTCGACGGTGCCTGCGCCGACGTAATCAACGGCGCGCGCAGCGGCGATGGCCGCCTGGCCCATCTGCGCGCGCAGTGCCGCCGGCAGGCCCGGTGCTGGTGCTTCCTCCAGCACCTTCTGGTGACGTCGTTGTACGGAACAGTCGCGCTCGAACAGGTGCACGTAATTGCCGAGCGCATCCCCAAATACCTGGATTTCGATGTGGCGTGGGCGCTGCACGTATTTTTCGATCAGCACGCTGTCGTCGCCGAAGCTGCTGCTGGCCTCGCGCTGGCACGACTGCAGGGCGGCATCAAAGTCCTCGCTGCGCGCGACGACGCGCATGCCCTTGCCGCCACCGCCGGCACTGGCCTTGATGAGAACGGGATAGCCGATGCGCTCGGCCTCGCGTTTGAGCAGTTGTGGGTCCTGATCCTGACCGTGGTAGCCGGGCACTAGCGGCACACCCGCCTTCTCCATAAGGCGCTTGGATTCGGCCTTGAGGCCCATCGCGGCGATTGCAGCAGCGGGTGGGCCGATGAATGTCAGGCCGGCATCAGCGCAAGCCTGTGCGAAATCCTCGTTTTCCGAGAGAAAGCCGTAGCCAGGATGCACCGCCTGCGCGCCGGTGGACAAGGCGGCGTCAATGATGCGCTGCCATTGCAGATAGCTCTCCTTGGGGCTGCTGGGGCCGATGTGCACCGCCTCGTCAGCCGCATGTACGTGCTTGGCGTTTGCGTCGGCATCGGAATAGACGGCAACCGTGCGCACACCCAGCCGTCGGGCAGTCGCTGCAACGCGGCAGGCAATTTCCCCGCGGTTGGCAATCAGAATTTTTGTGAACATGATGTTGTCTCCTCGTAAACGGCAAAAAAACCGTCGTCATGGGGGGCCGGATGCCGGGTGCGCCGCGTTGGTGCCAAACAGGCGCCTCAGCTTGCGCCAGGTCGCGCGCAGGAACTTGAACATCAGCCAGGTCACGATCCACATCGCGACCACGGCGATGGCCAGCACGACCACGAAGACTACCGGGTTGGTCAGTGCCAGCCAAATCGCGCCGATGCTCAGGCCGTCTTCGGCGAGACTGGCGCCAACATTGGAAAAGGGCTCGGGGGATGCGTTGATGGCTGCGCGCGTGGTCGTCTTCGCGGCCTGGCTGGTGGCAGCTAGCGTGCCGCCCATGAGGGCGGCGACCAAGGCCATCTGCGCGTTGTCGGCACCAAATACGGAGGCCGCCAGCGCTGCGCCAGCGGGCACACGAATGACGCTTTGCAGCAGATCCCAGATGGAGTCAAAGCCAGGAATCTTGTCGGCAAAGAACTCGGCAAACAGCATGATGCCGCTGAAGAACAGCACGATGGGACTTTCAAGAATGCCCAGCGCGCCGGGTAACGCGATCCAGTCCATCCAGCCGATCAACCCGGTAATGAACACCACCGCATACAGGCGCAGGCCGCTGGCCCATCCGAGCGCAGCAGCCAGCGCCAGCAGGCTGGTTATATCCATGCCGCTGAGCGCGTGCCCCACGTGGCTGCTGATCGCTCCCGCCGCGTCGTGAATGGTGCTGCCGTCCAGGTGGATGCCTGCGCCGTGCAGGCCATCACTGAGGCGGTTGGTGAAGTTGGGACTGGCGTTGTCAAGGGCCATGGGATGCTCCTACAGACGGATCGAAACGCCGGTATTCTGAAGCGTGTGCAGGGCACGGTCCTTGCAATTGCGCGCCACGCCTACAGGCCCCCGGCGCATGGACGCGCCTGTTGATGCAGGGTGTCAAATCGCGTCGTAGAGTGCGGGATCATTGCGAATCACCCAAGCCAGGATGGTTTGCGTCTTTGCAGAAATGACTGCACGCCCTCCTTGCCTTCGGCGCTGGCGCGAATGTCGGCGATGCCTTGCACGGTCGTGGCGATCAGTGCATCGTCGATGGGATGTTCGGCAACGTCCTGCAGCAGTTGCTTGCAGGCTTTGACGGCGTGCGGGCTGGCTGATGCCAGTGTCTGCGCGAGTGACGTGACTGCGGCATCCAGCGCATCAACGTCGGCAACGGCTGCGTGGATGAAGCCGATACGCAGCGCTTGCGCGGCACTGAAGCGCTCGCCAGTCAGGAAGTAGCGGTGCGCCGCGCGCGGACCCATTGCGCGCAGGACGTAGGGACTGATGGTGGCAGGGATCAGCCCGAGCTTGACTTCAGAAAGGCAAAAGCCTGCCGACTCTACGGCAACTGCCATGTCGCAGGCGGCCACCAGCCCCATGCCGCCCGCGTACACATCGCCCTGGATGCGCGCTATGGTGGGCTTGGGGCAGGTGTAGATCACATGCAGCATTTGCGCCAGTCGCGCGGCGTCTGCGAGGTTTTCATCGCGCGTGTACTCGGCCATTTCTCGCATCCAGTTCAAGTCCGCGCCGGCGCAGAAGGACTTGCCTTCCGCTGCCAGTACGACCGCCCGCACGTTCGCGTCACGGCCAAGCGTGGTGAAGGCCCGCGTCAGCTCTGCAATCAGCGCTGCATTGAAGGCGTTGCGCGTATCAGGTCTGTCGAGGGTGACGGTAGCGGTGTGGCCAGCGTGGGTAATGTGCAGATGGGGCATGGCAGGCGATCTCAGCAGTGGTTTACATCCGGAATACGCCGAACCTGGCGTCTGCAATGGGCGCGTTGCGGGAAGCGGAAAGACCAAGTGCGAGCACGCGCCGAGTGTCGGCCGGATCGATCACGCCGTCATCCCACAGTCGGGCCGAGGCGTAATAGGGATGCCCCTGTGCCTCGTACTGTTGGCGGATGGGCGCCTTGAAAGCTTCCTCCTCCTCGGCGGACCACTGGCCGCCTCTGGCTTCGATGCCATCACGTTTGACGGTGGCCAGCACGCTTGCAGCCTGCTCGCCACCCATCACGGAGATACGGGCGTTTGGCCACATCCACAACATGCGTGGCGAATAGGCACGACCACACATGCCGTAGTTGCCGGCACCGAAGCTGCCGCCAATGATGACGGTGAACTTGGGCACGTTGGCCGTTGCGACGGCCGTGACCATCTTGGCACCGTGGCGCGCAATGCCTTCGTTCTCGTATTTGCGCCCGACCATGAAGCCGGTAATGTTTTGAAGAAAAACCAGCGGAATCTTGCGCTGGCAGCACAGCTCGATGAAGTGCGCCCCCTTCTGCGCCGACTCGGAAAACAGGATGCCATTGTTGGCGATGAGGCCCACCAGCATACCCTCGATACGGGCAAAACCGGTGACCAACGTGGCGCCAAAGCGGGCCTTGAACTCATCGAACTCGCTGTCATCAACGATGCGGGCGATGATTTCGCGCACATCAAACGGCTTGCGCGTGTCGGTTGGGATGATGCCGTAGAGTTCTTCTGCAGCGAATCGGGGTGGCCTGGGCGGGCTGTCGGAGGGTTGCGCAGCCTTGTGCCATTGCAGGTTTCGGACCTTCTCGCGCGCCAGCGCCAGCGCATGCATGTCGTTGTTTGCCAGGTAATCGGCAACACCGGACAGCCGCGTGTGCACGTCGCCACCGCCGAGGTCTTCGGCTGTGACCACTTCGCCCGTGGCTGCCTTGACCAATGGTGGGCCGCCGAGAAAGATGGTGCCCTGGTCCTTGACGATGATGGTCTCATCGCTCATGGCGGGCACATAGGCGCCACCTGCAGTGCAGCTGCCCATGACCACCGCAATCTGCGCAATGCCCTGCGCGCTCATGGTGGCCTGGTTATAGAAGATGCGGCCAAAGTGGTCCCGATCCGGAAACACCTCGTCCTGGTTGGGCAGGTTGGCGCCACCGGAGTCGACAAGGTAGATGCAGGGCAGACGGTTTTGCTGGGCGATCTCCTGCGCGCGCAAGTGCTTCTTGACGGTCATCGGGAAGTAGGTGCCGCCCTTGACCGTGGCATCGTTGCACACCACCATGCATTCGACGCCCTGGATGCGGCCGATACCGGCGATCAGCCCCGCGCATGGGGCGGCGTTGTCATACATGTTGAGTGCGGCCAACGGGGCGATCTCCAGAAACGGCGAGCCGGGATCGAGCAGCGCCTGCACGCGCTCGCGTGGCAGCAGCTTGCCGCGCGCCTGATGTTTGGCGCGCGCAGCTTCTCCGCCACCCTGTTCAATCGCAGCGAACTGCAGGTTGAGGTCATCGACCAGCGCCCGCATGGCCTGCGCGTTGGCTTGGAACTCTGCCGAGCGGGAACTGACCTTGGAGGTGAGATGGGCCATAGGAACTGCTTTTTTTCGAGATGAACGGTGAAGAACTGCAAGGTGGCGTGCGTGCTCAGGCCGTGCGTTCTTCGTGAAGGTCCAGCAGCTTCTTCATCTCGTCGCGGATGACGAACTTCTGGATTTTTCCTGTGACGGTCATGGGAAAGGCGTCGACGAACCGGATGTACCGCGGCACCTTGTAATGCGCGATCTGCCCTTGGCAAAAGGCACGCACCTCCTCCTCGCTCAGAGGTTGGCCGGGTTTGACGATGATCCAGGCGCACAGCTCTTCGCCATACTTCTGATCAGGCACGCCAACCACCTGAACGTCCTGAATCTTCGGGTGGCGGTAGAGGAATTCCTCGATTTCGCGCGGATAGATGTTTTCGCCGCCACGGATCACCATGTCCTTGATGCGTCCGACGATGTTGACGTAGCCCTCGGCGTCCATGGTCGCCAGATCGCCGGTGTGCATCCAGCCTTCGCTGTCGATGGCCTCGCGCGTTCGTTCCTCATCGCCCCAGTAGCCGTGCATGACCGAGTAGCCGCGCGTGCAAAGCTCGCCAGCCTGGCCGCGCAACACGATCTCACCGGTGCCAGGATCGATGATCTTGATTTCCAGATGCGGCTGCACCCGACCTACCGTGGTGACACGCTTGTCCAGTGGTGTGTCGACATCACTCTGGCAGCTCACCGGGCTGGTTTCGGTCATGCCATAGGCAATGGTGATCTGCGAAAGGTGCATGCGTTCGACCACCTTTTTCATCACCTCGATCGGACAGGCGGTGCCCGCCATGATGCCGGTACGCAGCGTCGACAGGTCGAACTGTGCAAAGCGCGGATGGTCGAGCTCGGCAATGAACATGGTTGGCACGCCGTGCAGGCCAGTGCATTTTTCTTCGTGCACGGTCTGTAGCGTCAGCAGTGGATCAAAGCCATCGTTGGGGTAGACGATGGTGCTGCCGTGCGTGATGCAGGCCAGGTTTCCCAGCACCATGCCGAAGCAGTGGTACAGCGGGACTGGAACGCATAGTCTGTCTTGCGGTGTCAGACGCATGCACTCACCAATGAAGAAGCCATTGTTGAGAATATTGCGATGCGTCAGCGTCGCCCCCTTCGGAAAGCCGGTGGTGCCGCTGGTGAACTGAATGTTGACCGGATCCGTGTGCTTGACCAGCGCCTGCGCGTGCGCGACAGCAGGGTCGGCAGCATCGCCGCTGCCCAGCAGCTGTGAAAAGCGCAGCATGCCGGGTTGCTCACTGCCGCTTTTGTCCTCATCGATCCATATCACATGACGCAGAAACGGCAGGCGGCGCGCTGCAAGCTGGCCGGGCTCACATTGATTCAGCTCTGGCGCAATTTCGCGCAGCATGGCCAGGTAGTCGCTGCTCTTGAAACTCGGCATGGTCACCAGCGCCTTGCAGCCGACCTTGTTGAGCGCGTATTCGGCCTCGGAGGTGCGGTAGGCTGGGTTGATGTTGACCAGAATCAGCCCAAGCTTGGCCGTGGCCAGCTGCATCAGCACCCATTCCACGTTGTTGTGGGACCAGATACCGACGCGGTCGCCGTTTTGCAGCCCGGCTCTGAGCAGCGCACTGGCCAGGCGCTGGACTTGCCTGTGCAGTTGCGCATAGGTCAGGCGCTGCCGTTGGTGCCGACTGACGAGCGCCTCGCGGTCTGCATGGCGCGCAGCGACGGCGTCAAAAAAGTCGCCGATTGTCTGCTCGATCAGGGGCGGGGCCGTGGGGCCCTTGGCGTAGCTGGCAGTGGCAGGTGCATCGGTCATGCGTTGTCTCCTGGCGGGATGGTGTGGACACCCCTGCTTGTTTGTGTGCGTGGCGAACGGTTTTCAGCTTAGCCCAACGGATGCACGGGCGATGCACGGTCATGGGCATGAAAAGTGCCAGAATCAAGGCTTGATCGTGCACCAGCCACAGCCATGTCCGCCACTTCACCCAGACGCCCTCTCCGCAGCGCCAGGCCACCTGCGCGCGCCACGCCTTCGGCCTTCGTGCAGACCATTGTTGCTGCCTATCAGAGGCAGGGCCGCGATCCCCAGCCAGCGCTGCTGCACGCACAAATCGCGCCACAGGAGTGGGAGAACGGGCAGGGCTTCATCACCGCGCTGCAGATGGAGCGGCTATCGTCCTATGCCATGCGCGAGCTGGACGATGAGGCGCTGGGCTGGCTCTCGCGGCCGATGCGCTGGGGCAGTTACGGCTTCCTGGCACGTGCCTGCATCTCCTCGCCGACCTACCGTGTCGCTCTGCTGCGCTGGTGCCGCCACCATGGCCTGCTGACGCAGGACCTTGTCTTGCAGGTGCAAGTGCAGCGCGCCAGCGCCAGCGTGCTGGTGCACGAGCAGCACGTGGCTGACGACCTGCAGGTGCGTCGCATGGGCCTGCTGACGCTGCTGCGCAATATCCACGGCTTTTCCTGCTGGCTGCTTGATTCGCATATCCCGTTGCTGGCGGTAGATCTGCCTTTTGCGCCTGCACCCTATGCCGCCCAGATCGAGGCCATGTTCCCCGGACCAGTGCGCTATGGCGCGCAGACTGCGGCGCTGCACTTTGATGCCAGCTATCTGGCCATGCCGGTCCGCCGTGACGAGCTTGCCCTCAATCAGATGCTGGAGCGGGCGCTGCTGGTGGTGGTCAAGCCCTACCGCCGCGACAGACTGATGCAGCAGCGCGTGCGCCAGCTGCTGCGCCAGAGCGACGGCGCAGCCGGGCATACCGCCGAGTCGCTGGCGCGGGCACTGCATGTGTCGGTGCGCAGCCTGCATCGCTTTTTGCAGGAAGACGGCACCAGCCTGCAGGCGATCAAGGACGAGGTGCGCAGCGAGCGCGCCTGCCAGTTGCTGCTGCGCACTGGTTATCCGGTCAAGAAGATCGCCGGCATGGTCGGCTTTGACAATGCCAAGAGCTTTACCCGCGCGTTCGTGCGCTGGACGGGCATGCCACCGCAGCTGTACCGCCAGCAGCGCGTGGCGGCGCTGCAGCGGCAGGGCGAGCCAACGAAAGAGGAGATCCGACCGTGAATCCCGGTGCAGGGCCGATTCAGTGCAGATGTTCCTGCGGCGCGGCGTTGTCTATCGGCTACAGTGCTGGCCGGCTGACGCGGTCCTGCCAGGCCAAGGCCTTTGCGACTATCTTACTGTTATGACAACACCCAAACCCCCATTGATTCTGTCTTCGCTGGACGTGGAGCGTATCGAGTCCCTGCTGGAGGCGTTGCCCCAGAATGCCTTTGCAGGCCGTGCTGAACTGGAGCGCGAGATTGCCCGGGCCGATATTGTCTCTCCCGAGGAAATCCCCCCGACGGTGGTGACGATGAACTCGACCGTGCGTTTCGTGATCGAGGAAAGTGGCCAGGAGTTTTCGCTCACGCTGGTCTATCCGCGTGACCAGCAGGGCCAGAGTGACCGCGTGTCCGTGTTCGCGCCGGTCGGCAGCGCCCTGCTGGGCCTGTCGGTTGGCGATGCCGTCAGGTGGCCAGGCCCCGGCGGCAAGGAAATGACGGTGCGCGTGCGCGAGGTGCTCTACCAGCCCGAGCGCAGCGGCGAATTGCATCGCTGAGACACGTGTCACTTCTGCGCTGCAGCATGGTCTTGCTGTAGTAGCATCTGGCCAACTCCTTCTTCTTTCGTGAGCCTGTCGACGAGCGAGCAAACCCTGTGAACGCTGAAAGTCAGTTATTCAACCAGCGGTTTGAGCAGTATGGCCTGTGGCGCGCGGGCTTTGCTCAGGCGCTGGACGTCTTCTCGGCCTGGCTGGACAGCAAGGGACTGCGCAATGCCGCGACGATGGAGCGGCTTGCGCGGCTGCATGAGCAGGCTGCCAACGACAGGATTACCGTTGCCTTCGTGGCCGAGTATTCGCGCGGCAAGTCGGAGATGATCAACGCGCTGTTCTTTTCCAGCTACGGGCGGCGCATCATGCCAGCCAGAGCTGGGCGCACGACGATGTGCCCGACCGAGCTGATCTGGGAGCCCGAATTCCCGCCGGGTGTGCGGCTGCTGCCCATCGAGACGCGCAAGTTGGGTGCCAGCCTCGCGGATTGGAAGCTCAAGCCTGCCGCCTGGCATGCGGTAGCGCTGGACGCCCGCTCCGGCGACAGCGTGGCCCAGGCGCTGCAGCGGGTCACGGAGACCATTCAGGTCGACCAGGCCGAGGCCGCCCGCCTGGGTTTCTGGCGCGACGATGCCGGCGCGGAGAATCCGCCCCTGAATGCGGCAGGCCAGATGGAGGTGCCCAGATGGCGCCACGCCATCATCAACTTTCCGCACCCACTGCTGAAGAAAGGCCTGGTTATCCTCGACACTCCGGGGCTCAACGCCATTGGCGCGGAACCCGAGCTCACCATCAGCTTGCTGCCCCAGGCGCAGGCCGTGCTGTTCATTCTGGCAGCGGATACGGGAGTGACGCGCTCGGACCGGCATATCTGGCAGGAACATCTGGCGCGCCACGTGGATACACAGGGTCTGCGACTGGTCGTGCTCAACAAAATCGATACCCTGTGGGACGGCTTGACCAGCAAGGAAGAGCAGGCTGCGCAGCTGCGCAGCCAGCGCCAGTCCGTCGCCCGCATGCTGAGTGTGCCGCTCAACCATGTGCTGGCGGTCTCGGCGCAGAAGGCGTTGGTGGCCAAGATCCACAAGGATGAAACCCTGCTCAAGGCCAGTGCCATCCGCCAGCTGGAGACCGTGCTGATCGACACCCTGCTGGGCCAGCGGCACCTCATCCTCCAGCGTGCACTGATGCGGGGGCTGGGCGAGATTCGCACCGAGGCCAGCCAGGTGCTGAACGTGCGGCTGCGCGATCTGACCGAGCAGATCCAGGAGCTTGGCAGCCTCAAGGGCAAGAACAACAGTGCACGGCGCAGCATCCGCATGCGCATCGCGCGCGAGCGCAAGGAGTTCGACGGCTGCGTCAGCAAGATCCTCGGCTTGCGAGCGGCGCAGAACAAGCTGCTCAACGAGGCGTTCCAGCTGCTCAGCGGCAAGACGATCAAGCAGGAACTGGCCGCACTCATGCAGGCGCTGCAGGGCAAGTTTCTCTCCGTCGGATTCCAGAAACGGTTCCTGCAGACCTTCAGCCGTCTTCAGGAGGTGCTGGAGACGGCGCAGGACGTTGCCGATCAGATGCACCGCGTGCTGGCAGAGTCCTACCACAGCCTGAACATGGAATATGGCTTCGCGCTGCAGCCGCCTGGGGCCGTGGACCTGCGCCAGTTCGCGCCCGACCTGGACCGGATCGCGCAGAGCAACCGCCACTACTTTTCCATGACCAACGCGCTGCGCTTGTCTTCGGCGGAGTTCAGCGAGCGACTGGTCAATGCCATTGCCATGCGGCTGCGCGCCGTTTTTGAGGCCGCCTGCAACGAGCTGGATCTGTGGAGCAAGGCCTCCACCGCGCAACTGGACGTTCAGCTCAAGGAGCGTCGCCTGAGTTTCATCAGTCGCAGTGAAACCATCGAGCGGATCGAGCAGGCCGACCTGGATCTGAGCGATCGGCTGCAGCAGCTGCAGCGGGAACTGGCTGAGCTGCAGGAAGTGGCCAGCGCGCTGAATGCCCGCAGCGAACAGCTGGAGGTGGCCCTGCAGGCGGCCATGCGCGGCGTTGATGTGCATCTCGGCCAGGTGCCGGTCAGCCAGTGACCGGTTTTGAAGACACACGGCGCGCAGCTTCGTTTGCGCAGCAGCTGGTGGACTGGCAGCGCCGCCATGGCCGGCACGGCCTGCCGTGGCAGGGCACGCGCGATCCCTACCGGGTATGGCTCTCCGAAGTCATGTTGCAGCAGACCCAGGTGCAGACCGTGCTGCCGTACTTCACCCGTTTTTTGCAGACCTTTCCGACGGTGGCGGCGCTGGCAGCTGCGCCTGTCGAGGCGGTGATGCAGCTGTGGAGTGGCTTGGGCTATTACAGCCGCGCACGCAACCTGCACCGCGCCGCGCAGCAGGTGGTCACGCAGTGGGGCGGGCAGTTCCCGCCAGACGCACAGGCACTGGCCACGCTGCCTGGGGTGGGGCGGTCCACAGCCAACGCCATCGCGGCCTTCTGCTGGCATGAACGCGTCTCCATTCTTGATGCGAATGTGCAGCGGGTGCTGGCGCGCTATCTGGCATTCCCCGAAGATCTCGCCAGCAGCCGCAGTGTGAAGACGCTGTGGATGTGCGCAGAAACCCTGCTGCCGCCTGCAGCGCGCGCAGCAGACATGCCGACCTACACCCAGGGGCTGATGGATCTCGGTGCAATGGTCTGCACGCCGCGACAGCCGCGCTGCACGCAGTGCCCGGTGGCCGGTGGCTGTCTTGCTTATGCGGCAGGCAAGGTGGCGCAGTATCCGCGGCGTACCCGCAAGCTGCGACGCAGCACAGAGCAGTGGGCGCTGCTGGTGCTGTTGGATGCGGCGCAGCAGGTCTGGCTGCAGCGGCGCCCTGCATCGGGCATCTGGGCGCAGTTGCAGGCGTTTCCGGTGTTCGCCGGTGAGGCGGCGCTGGCGGAGGCGGTGCAGCAGCTCGGCCTACCGGTGGCGCAACTGGACTGGCAGCCAGGTGTCAAGCATGTACTGACGCACAAGGATCTGATGCTCAGTCCGGCACTCTTGCGGCTGCCGCAACGTGGCCCGGAAATGGTAAATGACGGCCTGATCGGCCCCGGCGAATGGGCTTCGCTTGCGGACGTGGCTGCCGGTGCCCATGGCGTGCCGGCACCGATCAAGGCGTGGGCGATCCAGTGGCTCTCCAGACCGGCGGGGTAATCTGGACTGCAGAGTGGTCAGCCGGGAAGTTTTTTATATAACATTTATTTATAAAACAAGTATCAAACAGTATTTTGAAGTATGAGTAGGGCACTCTAGAATCGCCGACCATCCATCCAACGGGATGAATACTGAAAAGGAACGAACATGATCAAGAAGTTGCTTCCCCTGTTTGCCGCTGCCGCCCTGGCAGTGGGCGCCCATGCACAGACCAAGCTGGTAGTTGGCGCCACACCAGTGCCTCATGCCGAGTTGCTCGAATTCGTCAAGCCGGCGCTCAAGGAGCAGGGCGTGGACCTGCAGGTGCGCGAGTTCACTGACTATGTGCTGCCCAACTCCGCAGTGGCGGAGAAGCAGCTCGATGCCAACTTCTTCCAGCATCAGCCGTATCTGACCAACTTCAACAAGGAGCGCGGCACTGATTTGGTGGCGGTGCCCAACGGGGGCATCCATATCGAGCCGTTTGGAGCCTATTCGAAGAAGATAACCTCGCTGGAGTCGCTGCGCGATGGCGCGGTGGTGGCCATCCCCAACGATGCGACCAATTCCGGGCGTGCGCTGCTGCTGCTCGATTCCGCAGGGCTGATCAAGCTCAAGGACCGCAGCAATATCACTGCCACGGCGGTGGACATCGCGGAGAATCCGAAGAAGCTGCAGTTCCGCGAGTTGGAGGCCGCAATGCTGCCGCGCGCGCTGGATGATGTCGATCTGGCGCTGATCAATACCAATTTCGCACTGGAAGCAGGTCTGGTGCCCACCGACGACGCGCTGCTGCTTGAAGGCGAGGACTCGCCTTACGTGAACATCATCGCCGCGCGGGCCGACCGTGCCGACGATCCTGCCATCGCCAAGCTCACAGCGGCGCTGCGCAGCGAGGCCGTGCGGGCCTTCATTCAGGAAAAGTACAAGGGGGCGGTGGTCCCGGCGTT
This sequence comes from Lampropedia cohaerens, assembly GCF_001005215.1. Taxonomy (GTDB): domain Bacteria; phylum Pseudomonadota; class Gammaproteobacteria; order Burkholderiales; family Burkholderiaceae_C; genus Lampropedia; species Lampropedia cohaerens. The sequence goes on along the minus strand of NZ_LBNQ01000025.1, from coordinate 141,860 downwards.
CTGACCCCGCCGATGGCATCCCTCACGGGTTGTCCGTGAAGGGCAGTGCCAGCTGCTGCGGGTCAGAGGCTTGCCGGTTCCTGGCCGCTTCGTCGGCAGCCTGGGCCTGCTCCAGCGGCAGCAGGTTGTCGACCTTCACACCCAGCAGGCGAATGCGTCGGGACAGGTCGACGCGCTTGAGGCATTGCCCGGCCACGCGGCGGATCTCCGCCGCGTCCTGCGTGTGATGGTCCAGCGTGATGGCGCGGGTGGCGATGCGAAAGTCCGGAAAGCGTACCTTGATGCCCACCGTGCGGCCGGCATAGCCCTTGCGCTGCAAGTCCGCCGCCACCCGGGTGCACAGGTTGGTAAAGACCTGCGAGAGCGCGCTGCGGTCTGCCACCGCGTGCAGGTCGCGCTCGAAGGTCGTCTCGCGGCTCATGGAGACCGGCTCGCTCTCGACCACCACCGGCCGGTCATCGCGCCCCCAGGCGACGCGGTGCAGCCACGCGCCGTAGCTGTTGCCGAACTGTTCGATCAGCTGTTGCTCGGGCACCTGCGCCAGTTGCCCCAGCGTTTCGATGCCCAGAGCCGCGAGCCGGGCGCTGGCCTTGGGGCCGATGCCATTGACCTTGCGGCAGGCCAGCGGCCAGATGCGCTGCGTGACCTCTTCGGGCATGAGGATGAAGATGCCGCCAGGCTTGTGCCACTCGCTGGCCAGCTTGGCCAGCAGCTTGTTGGGCGCTACGCCGAGCGAGCAGCTCAGCCCGGTCGCCTCGGCAATGGCCTGCTGGATACGCTGGGCCAGCACCAGGCCGCCCTGCAGCTGGCCGTCGGGCGCATCGGTGAAGTCGATGTAGACCTCGTCGATGCCGCGATCCTCCATGACCGTTGCGTGCCGCAGGATCTCGGCCTTGAACCGTGCCGAGTAGGCGCGGTAGCGTTCGAAATCGGCCGGCAGCAGATAGGCCTGCGGGCACAGCTTGGCCGCCTTCATCATGCCCATGGCCGAGCCGACGCCATACTGGCGCGCTTCGTAGGTGGCGGTGGTGACCACTCCACGACCGGTGTACTGGCCCAGCCGGCGAAAAGCCTCCAGCGGAATCTGCTCGGGCGGCAGCGCTTCCAGCGCGTCGTCGCCCAGCCAGCCGGGCGCGCGCCGACCACCTCCGATGACCAGCGGCAGGCCGCGCAGCTGCGGCTGACGCAGCAGCTCCACGGACGCGAAGAACGCGTCCATGTCCAGATGGGCGATGCGGCGTATGCGGCGGCTTTCGGCGGCGCTCATGGCAGCTAGTATGCCCGCGCGGCGGCCGGGTGCAACTGTGCCACTGCGCGTATGTGCCATGGACGGCGTGCGCCGCTGCCGCTAAGCTGGCAGCCGGTGCGGCGCGCCCATGTGGTGTGGCGCGTGTGCGTTTACACAGATTCCGATGCGTATGCATCCATTCGAGCGGGAGGCGTTATGGCAGAGCAGGACAAGTGGCTGGAGTTCGCTCGGTTTGTACCGGGTTTCGATTTTCTGCGTAATCTGGCGCCCCCGCTGGTTGGCGAGGCAGCGGCATCGCCGTCAGGCGCGTCGGCCTTCCAGCAGTGGCTGGCCCCGACCATGGACCCTGCCGAGGTGCAAAAGCGCATCGACGAGCTCAAGGTGGTGAAGTTCTGGCTGGAGCAGAATGGCCGGGCGCTGGAGGCGTCCATCCAGGCGCTGGAAGTGCAGAAGATGACCCTGGCGACGCTGGGCGCAATGAACCGGGGCGCCAGCACCTGGGCGGACGCATTGCAGGACGGGTTTCAGGAAGCCGCGCAGGGTGCTGCCCACGCCTTTGATCGCGCTGCTGCGCCGCAGCGCGCGCAAGCCCCTAGCGATGCGCAGGGGCAGCACGGACAGGGCGGCGAGAACGCCGCTGCCGATGCGGGCGACCCCACCGTTCGTCTGATGCAGCAGCAGGCGGTGCAGTGGTGGGCAGCCCTGACGGAGCAATTCCAGGCCATCGCGCAAAAGGCCGTTGAGGACATGGGCCAGAACATGGCAGCAGCTGCGCCCGCCGCCGATGCCGCTGGCGATATGGCACCGGAGTCAGCCACGAAGGCCAGGCGGCCAGCGGCGCGCCGATCTTCCACGCCGCGTGGTGCCGCGAGGGCCAAGCCAGCCACCGGCACTGGCAGCCGCAAGGCCTCCGCGGCGAAATCCGCTGCCACTACGCGCAGGTCCGCAGGAGGCCGTAAGTAGGAAGCTGCCCACAGTCTCTGCTGCCCACAGTCTCTGCATATGCGTCGCAGTCGGACGATCGCGCCAGGGCGCAGGCCCGTTTGCCCGGCTGGCGGCACAGGCTTGACAGCCTCGCTAAACTGACGCGTGGTCCGGCTGCCTTGCCGGGCCTGGCGTCGCATGGGCCTGGCGGGAGCCAGGGCAGGGCCAGCATGGCCATTGGCTGCGGCGCAACTTGTCTTTGTTGAAGGATGCATATTCCATGGCGCTGATACCAACCACCATCCTGACCGGGTTTCTCGGCTCAGGCAAAACCACTTTGCTCAATCGCGTGCTCAAAGAGGCGCACGGCCAGCGCATCGCCGTGATCGAGAACGAATTCGGCGAGGAGAACATCGACAACGAAATCCTCGTGCGCGAGGAAGGCGAGCAAATCGTGCAGATGAGCAATGGCTGCATCTGCTGCACCATCCGCGATGACCTGCGCAGCACGCTGGTCGATCTGGCAACGCAGCGGCGCAACGGTCAGCTGACGTTCGACCGCGTCGTCATCGAGACCACCGGCGTGGCCGATCCAGGCCCCGTCATCCAGACCTTCTTCATGGACGAGGAGGTGGCAGAGAACTTCCTGATCGACAGCGTCATCACGCTGGTCGATGCCAAGCATGCCCAGCAGCAGCTGACCGATCGTCAGGAGGCGCGGCGCCAGGTGGGCTTTGCCGACCAGCTGTTTCTCTCCAAGACCGATCTCATCTCCGCCGAGGAGAAGGCCGCACTGGTCCACCGGCTGCAGCACATCAACCCGCGCGCGCCCATTCGCTCCGTGCATTTTGGCGAAGTGCCGCTGGCCGAGGTGCTGGATTTGCGCGGCTTCAACCTCAACGCCAAGCTGGAAGTGGATCCGCAGCTGATGGACGACGACCACGACGGGCATGGCCATGATCACCATGACCATGACCACGAACATGGCGAGCACTGCGATCACCCGCACCACCATCACCATGACGACGACGTCAAGAGCTTCGTGTTCCGTGCGCAGCGCCCGTTCGATCCGGTCAAGCTGGAAGACTTCCTGGGCGCCATCGTCAACGTCTATGGCCCCAGGATGCTGCGCTACAAGGGTGTGCTCGACATGGCGGGCACCGATCGCAAGGTGATCTTCCAGGGCGTGCATCAGCTGATGGGCTCGGACCTTGGGCCTGCGTGGCGCGACGACGAGGTGCGCGAGAGCAAGATGGTGTTCATCGGCATCGATTTGCCGCGCGACATCCTCGAGCAGGGGCTGACGCAATCCCTCGTGCCAGCCTAGGGAAGGTCTGCAAAACCCATGTCGCCGCGCGAACGCGTTCTGGCGGCACATCGCTTTGTTGGCTTTTGACGGCAATAGCACCACTATTGCCGTCAAAAGCCGTCGCGCGCTGCATCCGCCATAACGCTCCGCGCTTTCCGGCAGGGTTTTGCAGACCTTCCCTAGGCGCTGCGGCGCCTGCCTGTGCAGTCCAGTCGGGATAATCCACGGACCCTTTTTGTGAATATGGCTAAAATCGCGCGCCCATGGCGATATGGCTGGCGCGAAGTCTGCTGGTCTTGTCATGGACACAGCCGGCGGGTGTGGTGCAGGGTGCTGCGCCACCCCGTCCGGGCAGCCTGTGTGAACTCCGTGGCCGTGTATGCAGGGCCGTTGTATTCGGTGTATTGATTGAAGGCGGTTACAAAGACTATGGCAACGAAATCCTCGTCGCGCGCTGCAGCAGCGCCTGCAGCAACCAGTAAGCCCGAAGAAAAGTCTGCGCATGGCGCATCCAAGGATCTCAAGGACATCTCGGTCGATGACCTGACCGATGAGGATGTGCTGGCCATGCCCGAGGAAGACTATATGAACCCGGTGCAACTGGCGTTCTTCCGCAAGAAGCTGCAGGCGCTCAAGGACGATATGCTGCGCAAGGCCGGTGCCACCACGGAGTATCTGCGCGAGGAAGTCTCGGTGGTGCCAGATCCTGCGGATCGGGCAACCATTGAGGAAGAGCATGCGCTGGAGCTGCGCACGCGTGACCGTGAACGCAAGCTGCTCAAGAAGATCGAGCAGTCGATCGCCGCCATTGATGCCGGCGAGTACGGCTACTGCGAGGAAACCGGCGAGCCCATCGGCATCGGGCGGCTGCTGGCCAGGCCAACGGCCACCCTGTCGCTGGAGGCGCAACAGCGGCGCGAGCTCAAGCAGAAGATGTTTGGCGACTGAAGGGTCGCATTCGTTTCGCCACCGTGTCCAGAGACTCCACTTCACCTCCTCCTCAGCAGCCTACCGGATACGGCCTGCTGTCGAAGGTGGTGAAGTTCGTCAGCAATCCCACCAAGGATTGGAAGGAGCTGGACGCCATCGAGGAACCCCAGGCCGGTGGCGTCAGCGAGGAGGCGCTCAACGCACAGCAGCTGCGTGAGCGCATGGAGCGCAAGCGCCGTAACGACTTCATCCGCAAGGCCGAATTTGCGCATCTGCGCAAGATCATTCAGGCGCGGCGCAAGCAGCGCCAGCCCGAGCTGCCGCAGGGCGTGGTGATTCGCACCGGCGTGGCCGGGCGCAGCAGTGGAGCGGGCGAATCGGCATCGTCGTCTTCGCCGCCGCTGCAGAATCCTTCTGGTACGCTCAAGAAAATCAACGAGATCGAAGCGCAGCTGTCCCAGCAGTGGTGGCATGCAGGGCAGCAGGGCGCATCGACCGCTGCACACGCGCCCGTTGATGCGGCGGCCCAGGAGCACGCAACGCAGACCGCAAGCGCGCTGGATTCAGGTTTTTTCCTGGGCGGCTCCAGCCTGTTCTTTGCCGATGCGGTGGCCGAAGCCTTCGCTGCGGCGCGCCGTCGCATGGAAACCCAGCAGGCGCAGCAGTCCGACGACGAGATGGTCGCGAGGTTGCGCAGGATGGACGAAGTGCGGGCATTTTTTGGATTGCAGGAGGAATTTGTGCATCAGCCCGATCTGGAAGAGGCCGCGATACTGTTTTGCAGCAATCGCGTCGCCGAGGCGGAGAAGTTGCTGGTCGAGGTCATCCGCAAGAACGCCAATGCGCCCGCGCAGCAGCAGATTGAACTGTGGCTGGCATTGCTCGACCTCTACCGCGCCGTGGGCGCGCAGGACCGCTTCGATGCCGTGGCCATCGATTTTGCGCAGCGCTTTGACCGGTCGCCGCCTGTCTGGGTGTCGCTGCCGCAGTTGCTCGGCGAGTCGCAGGAAAAGGAGCAGAACAGGCGGCCGTTTTCCTGGACGAGTGCACCTGAGCTGACGGCGCAGAGCGTGCAGACTGCCGATGCGCTGCGCCAACGCGCAGGCGCGCCCTTTCATCTGAACTGGGTGCGCCTCAAGCACATCCATGCCGATGCACTGGAGCCCATGCTGCAGTTCATCGAGGCGCTGACCGTGCAGGAGGGCTCCGTGGAGTTCGTGGCTGGCCAGCAATTGCTGGAGCTGCTGCAGCAGCAGACGGTTGCCAACGATGCCAGCGTGGACCGGCGCTGGTGGCTGCTGCGGCTGGCCGTGCTGCGGCTCATGAACCGCGCGGAGGATTTCGAGCTGGTGGCGCTGGATTACACCGTCACCTATGAAGAGTCGCCGCCGATGTGGCAGCCGCCAGTGGCGCACTACCGCGCCGATGATGGTGGCGCAGCCGCCAGAACGGTGCAGGAGCAGCTCCCCGGCGCACCCGCCTACTCGATGGGCAGTGGCGCGTTGCATGGCCGCATCAGCAACGATGCCACGCAGCTGCTGGAAGATGCAGTGGCGCAACTGCCGCAGTCGTCGGCCATCACCATCGACTGCAGTCGCCTGATCGTCATCGACTTCGCGGCCGCCGGCTCGGTGCTGAACTGGGCGGCGCAGCAGCAAAGCAACGGGCGGGTGGTTGCTTTCAGCAACCTGCACCGATTGATTGCCGTGTTCTTCAACGTCATCGGGATTCAGGAGCACGCGCGCATCCTGCCGCGCAAGGACTGAGCACCTGTTGACGCTCTTTTCAGTCCTTGCTCAGCAAGGCAGCTGGGCAAGGGCGCCTGGGCGGGAGCCATCAGCGGCGCTTTGCGGGGCGCGTTTTTTTGCCCGCCGTGCACTTGAAGTGCCGTGCAGGCGCCCCATATCCATGCGATGGAACAGTTTCATGGAACCACTATCTTGAGTGTGCGCCGTCAGCGCGCGGACGGTAGCGTGCAGGTCGCCATCGGCGGCGACGGACAGGTCACGCTGGGCAACATCGTCGTCAAGGGCACGGCGCGCAAGGTACGCAAGCTCTACCACGACAAGGTGCTGGCGGGCTTCGCCGGTGCCACTGCCGATGCCTTCACGTTGTTCGAGCGTTTTGAGGCCAAGCTTGAAAAACACCAGGGGCATCTGGCGCGCGCCGCCATCGAGCTGACCAAGGATTGGCGCACTGATCGGGTGCTGCGGCGCCTGGAGGCGATGCTGGCGGTGGCCGACAAGGACGTCTCGCTCATCATCACCGGCAACGGCGACGTGCTGGAGCCCGAGCAGGGCATCGTGGCCATCGGCTCAGGCGGCGCCTATGCCCACTCGGCGGCCAAGGCCTTGCTGGCGCACACCGAGCTCGATGCCGAGGCCATCGTGCGCGAGTCGCTGCGCATCGCCGGCGAGCTGTGCATCTACACCAACCTTAACCACACGATCGAAGTGTTGCGTTGAGCCCGCTTGCGCGCAAGGCGCAGTGCGTATCGTCCTTCGACGCCAGGAACCATCATGTCATCCATGACCCCCCAGGAAATCGTCTCCGAACTCGACCGTCACGTGGTCGGCCAGACTGCCGCCAAGCGTGCCGTGGCCATCGCGTTGCGCAACCGCTGGCGGCGTCAGCAGGTCGCCGAAGGGCTGCGTGCGGAGATCACACCCAAGAACATTCTGATGATCGGCCCCACCGGGGTCGGCAAGACCGAGATCGCCCGGCGCCTGGCGAAGCTGGCCGACGCGCCGTTTGTGAAGGTGGAGGCGACGAAGTTCACCGAAGTCGGCTACGTCGGCAAGGATGTTGATTCCATCGTGCGCGATCTGGTGGAAGTGTCGGTGAAGCTCGAGCGCGACAATGAGATGCGCCGCATGCGCAGCCGTGCCGAGGATGCGGCTGAGGATCGCATCCTTGACGTGCTGGTGCCGACGGCATCCTCCACCGATGGCAGCGACAGCACGGCCAGGCAGGTGTTTCGCAAGAAGTTGCGCGAAGGCCAGCTCGACGACAAGGAGATCGAGCTGGAACTGGCCGAGCCCAGGCCGCAGCTTGAAATCCTGGGGCCTGCCGGCATGCAGGACATGGCCGAGAGCCTGCGCGAGTGGATGGGCCAGCTGCAGCAAGGCAACAAAAAGAAGCGTCGCGTGCGCATCGGCGAGGCGCGCAGGCTGCTGGTCGACGAGGAGGCGGCCAGCCTTGTCAACGAGGACGAAATCCGCACCCGGGCCGTGACCAATGCGGAGCAGAACGGCATCATCTTCATTGACGAGATCGACAAGGTTGCCGTGCGCAGCGAGGCATCGGGCTCCGATGTCTCGCGCCAGGGCGTGCAGCGCGACCTGCTGCCGCTGGTGGAGGGCACGACTGTGCAGACCAAGTACGGCATGGTCAAGACCGACCACATGCTGTTTATTGCCTCCGGCGCGTTCCATCTCTCCAGGCCCAGCGACCTGATTCCCGAGTTGCAGGGGCGTTTCCCGATTCGCGTTGAGTTGACATCGCTATCGGTGGACGACTTCGTGGCCATTCTGGCCAGCACCCATGCATCGATCGTCAAGCAGTATCAGGCGCTGCTGGCAACGGAAGGTGTGACGCTGGACTTCCAGGATGACGGCATCCGGCGGCTTGCGGAAATCGCGTATGAGGTCAACGAGCGCACCGAAAACATCGGCGCGCGGCGCCTGGCGACCGTCATGGAGCGACTGCTCGATGACGTGAGCTTCAGGGCTACGCAGTTTGAAGGGCAGACCGTGCGCATCGATGCCACTTACGTCAACGAGCGATTGGGCGAGCTCAGTCAAGACGAGGATCTGTCGCGCTACATTCTGTGACCGACGTCACCGGTGACGATTCGATGTAATAGTTGACATGGCAATCGCGTCGTAAGTTGTTATTTTTGAAGTGTTTTGGCCGCCAGCATCTGTTCGGGTGCTGGCGGCTAACTCATTGATTCCATTGAAAAAATTTGTCCGGGGCACTGTCTTTCCGGAAAAATCCTGCTAAAGTGCAATTTAGTGCCGAAAAGTGGCGCAAAGTGGGATTTTTGAAGCGGGACACCCGCGTGCCCCAACCAGGCTGGCCAGCCGTAAGACATGCTTTTTCAGGGAATTTCATCTGTGACGCTCGACGCCAAGGGGCGGCTCTCCGTGCCGACCCGGCATCGTGACGCCCTGATGGGGCAGTTCGAGGGGCGCGTCACGATCACCCGCTATCCGGAAGGCTGCCTGATGGTGTTCCCACGTCCCGAGTGGGAGAAATACCGTGAAAAGGTCATTGCACTGCCCGAGTCGGCGCGCAGCTGGAAGCGCATCCTCGTGGGCAATGCCATGGACGTCGAGCTCGATGCCACTGGCAGGGTGCTGATCGCCCCCGAGCTGCGTCAGGCCGTTGGCCTGACACGCGAGGCCGTGCTGCTGGGCATGGGCAACTGCCTGGAGCTGTGGGACCGCGCGCGCTACGAGGCGCAGGAGGCCGCCGCGCTGGCCGAGGGCATGCCGGACTCGATCAAGGACATCACGCTGTGACGCAACTGGCCCAGACCCCCCCACTTGCCCACACCACGGTGCTGCTGGCCGAGGCAGTGGATGCGCTGCTGCAGGCCGGCGCCGGTGCCGTCGGTGCGCGTTGCTGGGTGGATGCGACGTTCGGGCGTGGCGGCCACAGCCGGCGCATCCTGGAGTCCATGGGGGCGCAGGATCGCCTGGTGGTCTTTGACAAGGATCCCGAAGCCATTGCTGCCGCACGGGCATTGGACGATGCGCGTATGGAGATCCGCCATGAAGGCTTTGCACAGCTGGCGGCCCTGGGGCCGGCCAGTGCCGATGGCGTACTGATGGATCTGGGTGTGAGCTCGCCGCAGATCGATGACGCACGGCGCGGTTTCAGTTTTCGCATGGATGGTCCGCTGGATATGCGCATGGACAGCACGCGTGGCCAGACGGTGGCCCAATGGTTGGAACACGCCGACGAAGGCGAGATTGCAGAGGTGATTCGTGAATACGGGGAAGAACGGTTTGCTCGCGGCATTGCAAAGGCGATTGTTGCTCGCAGGCAGGAACGCGGGCCCCTGGCGCGCACCGCAGAACTCGCAGCACTCGTGGCTGGTGCGGTCAAGCGGCATGAGCCGGGGCAGAACCCCGCAACGCGCACCTTTCAGGCTCTACGGATTTTCATCAACGGCGAGCTTGAAGAACTGCGACAAGCCCTCGACGCCAGTCTGACGGTGCTCAAGCCCGGTGGGCGCCTGGTGGTGATCAGCTTTCACTCGCTGGAAGATCGCATCGTCAAGCGCTTCATCGAGGCGCATGCGCGCCAGCACTACGACCGGCGCAACCCGCTGGCGACGCCGGTGCCACTGCGCCTGCGCGCGCTCGGTCGCGTCAAGCCCAGTGCCGCGGAGGTGGCCGCCAACCCGCGCGCGCGCAGCGCCATCATGCGCATTGCCGAACGCACGGAGGTGGCGTGATGGTGGTGCGGCTCAACTTCGTCCTGTTGCTGCTGGTGCTGGCTTCGGCGCTGGTGCTGGTGCGCGTGCAGTACGACTCGCGCATGCTGTACTCGCAGCTTGATCGCGAGGTTGTGCGTGCGCGCCAACTGGAGACCGAGTCCGAGACCCTCAAGGTGGCACTGCGGGCGCAGGCTGCGGCCGCCCGGGTCGAGCAGTTCGCGCGCACCGAGCTTGGCATGCGCGCACCTACACCGGCCACCACGCGGTATGTGCGTGAACCTGCCCGACGTGCCACGCAGGCTCCCGAGGTGCAGCCAGCCGGCGCCGATGTCGGCGACGAGGGGGGGCAGCCGTGAAAGGGTCGCGCAGAACCACACCCCACAGCTATGCGACCAGTCCCCTGCTGGCCAGCAAGGCGCCGGTCGGGCGCAGCAAGTTCGTCGTGGCAGTGCTGGCCCTCGTGTTTCTGGTGCTGCTGGGGCGCGCCGCGTATGTGCAGGTGTTTGCCAACGACTTCTTCCTGCGCCAGGGCGAGGTGCGCTTTGCGCGCACCCTTGAGCTGCCGGCTAATCGCGGCAAGATCGTCGACCGCAATGGCCTGATCCTGGCTTCGAGCGTGCCGGCAGCGAGCATCTGGGCCGATCCCTCCAGCATCGATCTGGATGATGCGCAGGTGCAGCAGCAGCTCGGCGAGCTCGCGGAGCTGTTGGATATGCCCTATGCCGCGCTGCTGGAGCGGCTGGAGGACCAGACGCGCGCCTTCGTCTGGCTGCGTCGCCAGCTTGAGCAGGAGGTGGGAGAGCGGATTGCGGCGTTGAAGATCCCAGGCATCCACCAGAGCAAGGAATACAAGCGCCACTATCCCGAAGGCGAAGCGGCTGCGCATATCGTGGGTTTTACCAATGTGGAAGACGAGGGCCAGGAGGGTGTCGAGCTGGCCTTCAACGACCGACTGGCCGGCAGGCCCGGCTCGCGCCGCGTGATCCGCAACCGCCTGGGGCAGATTGTCGAGAGCGTGGGGGATACCGTGCCGCCCGTCGACGGCGAGGATGTGCAGCTGTCGATTGACAGCAAGGTCCAGTTCTTTGCCAGTCAGAAGTTGGCCGAGCAGGTGCACGCACACAAGGCCAAGGCCGGTAGTGTGGTGGTGATGGATGCCAAGACCGGTGAATTGCTGGCACTGGCCAACTACCCGACCTACGATCCCGCATCGCGCCGTGACCTGACGGGCGAGCAGTTGCGCAACCGCGCGCTGACCGATGTGTTCGAGCCCGGTTCGGTGATGAAACCCTTCACGGTGGCCATGGCGCTGGAAGCAGGCCTGGTGACGCCGCAGACCAAGGTCAATACCAATCCCGGTTACATCATGGTGACCGGCTCACGCCTGTCGGACATCCGTAACTACGGCGAGTTGACCGTCGAAGGCATCATCCAGCGCTCCAGCAACGTGGGCACCACCAAGCTGTCGCAGATGATGGATGCGAGCTACATGTGGAGTGTGTATGCCGCGCTGGGCATCGGCGAGCGCCCGCAGCTGGGTTTCCCGGGCGTGGCCAGTGGCAGCCTGCGGCCCTGGCGCAGCTGGCGGCCCGTGGAGCAGGCCACCATGTCGTACGGGTATGGCCTCTCGGCCAGTCTGCTGCAGCTCGCGCGCGCCTATACCGTATTCGCCAACGATGGTGTGCTGCTACCGCCCAGCCTGCTCAAGCGCGAGGCGCCGCCGGTCGGTGTGCAGGTGTTTTCGCCACAGACCGCCAAGGCTGTCAAGCACATGCTGGCACTGGCAACGGCGCCCGGTGGTTCCGGCCAGCGCGCGCAGACGGTGGGATATTCGGTCGGCGGCAAGTCTGGCACGGCACGCAAGCAGGTGGGCAGCAACTACGCGGCCAACAAGTACCGTTCCTGGTTCGTCGGGCTGGCACCAATCGAGGATCCACGCATCATCGTCGCCGTCATGATCGATGAGCCAGGCGCGGGTGTCTACTATGGAGGTGCGGTCGCCGCGCCGGTTTTCAGCCAGGTGGTGCAGCAAAGCCTGCGCCTGCTTGGGGTGCAGCCGGACATTGATGTCAAGCCGCAGATCATTGCCACGGTCTCGGATGAGGAGGTGCTGCAATGACGCAGGCCACAGCCCATCTGCACGACATCCTGCAAGTCATGGCCTGGCTGCGGCAGCATGCGCAGCCAGCTGCCCGGCTGTGCAGCGACAGCCGCAGCGTCCAGGCTGGCGATGTGTTTCTGGCCTGGCCTGGCCGTCGCCATGACGCGCGCGAGGATGTCGCAGCGGCATTTGCTGCAGGCGCCAGTGCTGCGCTCGTTCAGGCGCAGCCTGGTCAGTGGCAGCCGCAACCGGCGGTGCCGGCGCATGCGGTCGCCAGCTACGCCAACCTGTACCGCGACAGCGGCGCCATCGCCTCGGCCTGGCTCGGGCACCCCAGCGCGGCGCTGGATGTGGTGGCCGTCACCGGCACCAATGGCAAGACAACGCTGGCCTGGTGGCTCAGCCATGCGCTGACTGCAGCCGCACGACCATGCGGCTATGTGGGCACGCTCGGGGCGGGCATGCACGGGCAGCTGCAGGATACCGGCCTGACCTCGCCGCAGGCGCTGCAGTTGCAGCAGACCCTGGCGCAACTGCGCGATGCCGGCGCCGTGGCCTGTGCGGTGGAGGCTTCCTCTATCGGCTTGCAGGAGGGTCGGCTGGGCGGCTGTCAGGTTCGCGTGGCCATCCTGACCAACCTGAGCCAGGATCATCTGGATTACCACGGCACGATGGCCGCCTATGCCGATGCCAAGGCGGCGCTGTTTGATTGGCCAGATCTTCAGGCCGCGGTGCTCAATGCCGACGATGCGCTGGGCCAGCGGCTGATTGCCCGGCTTGCGCCGTGCGCCGATGCCGGGCTGCAGCTCTGGGATTACGCCGTATGCGACGCTGCGCCCCAGCCGCTGGCGCGGCTGGTGGCCGGGACGTTGCGCTTTGATGCCACGCACACGCACTGCGAGATTGCCGAATATGCCGTGCCGCAACCGGCCGCCGATGCGCAGCCCGTGGCGAGGGTGCCGTTGCAGGCACCGGTGACGGGGCGCTTCAATGTGCATAACCTGCTGGGTTTGCTTGGCGCGCTGCGCGCGCTGGGCATGCCGCTGCAGCAGGCCGTGGCGTTGTGCCGGGAGCTGCCCGCGGTGCCTGGGCGCATGCAAATGCATGCGCTGGCGGACTGCCCGCTGGTGGTGGTGGACTACGCCCATACCCCGGATGCGCTGCGCGCCGCACTGGCCGCGTTGCGCCCGGTTGCGGCTCAGCGCGGCGGGCGACTGCATGTGGTGTTCGGCTGCGGCGGCGATCGTGACGCCAGCAAGCGCCCGTTGATGGCCATGGCTGCGGCACAGCAGGCCGACGTGCTGTGGATTACCAGCGATAACCCGCGCAGCGAGCAGCCAGCGAGCATCGTCGCACAGATGGAAACGGGCCTGACCCCCGCACAGCGCGCCGTGGCCAATACGGTGCTGGACCGGCGCCAGGCCATCGCCCAGGCCATCGCTGCAGCGGCGGCCACCGATGTTGTGCTGGTGGCTGGCAAGGGACACGAAACCTATCAGGAAGTCAAAGGCGTGAAACAGCCGTTTTCAGACAACGAGGAAGTTGCCAGCGCGCTGGCGCTCCGGCAGGCGCAGCCTCGCGCAGCGGAGGTGTCGGCATGATGATGACGCTGGCACAGGCGCAGCTGTGGCTGCAGCAGGAGGGGCTGGCACCGACACTTGTCGGTGCGGGCTCCTCCGTTGCGCCGCAATTGGCCATCGACCGCGTGCACACCGACAGCCGCAGCGTGCAGCCTGGTGATCTTTTCGTGGCGCTCAGTGGTGCGCGGTTCGATGCGCACGATTTCCTGCCGCAGGCGCGCCAGCAGGGCGCAGCCGCGGCCATCGTTGCGCGTGGCCGCAGTCTGCCGGACTGGCCCGGCATTGAGGTCGATGATCCGCTGCAGGCATTGGCGGCGCTGGCGCGCCAGTGGCGGCGCCAGTTCTCCGTGCCCGTCATGGCGGTGACCGGCAGCAATGGCAAGACAACGGTGACGCACATGCTGGCCAGCATCCTGCGTGCGGCTTTCGATGACCAGGCGCTGGCGACCGAAGGCAACTTCAACAACGAGATCGGCGTGCCGCTGATGGTGCTGCGCCTGCGCGCAGAGCACCGCAGCGCGGTGTTTGAGCTCGGCATGAACCATCCCGGCGAGATTGCGCGTCTGGCCGCCATTGCCCAGCCGACCGTGGCGCTGGTCAACAATGCGCAGCGCGAGCATCAGGAGTTCATGCAGAGCGTTGCGGCCGTCGCCCGGGAGAACGGCGCGGTGCTGCAGGCCCTGCCGGATTCGGGCACCGCCGTGTTCCCCGAGGACGATGCCTATGCCGCCACATGGCGGCAACTGGCGGGTGATCGCCCGGTGGTGACATTCGGTGCGCGCAGCGCTGCGGTGCATATTCGCCGTGCCGTGCTCAACCACGGCGTCTGGGAAGTCGATCTGGGCGTGGCAGGAGAGGTCGTGCCTGTCAACCTCCACGTGCTTGGGCGCCACAACCTGCGCAATGCCATGGCAGCAGCGGCCACGGCGCTGGCGGCCGGTCTGCCGGTCAGCGCCATCGCACAAGGGCTGGAGGCATTCCGGCCGGTTCCCGGTCGTGGCGTGGTGCACCAGCTGCTGCACGATGATGGCACCCGCCAGGTGCTGATCGATGACACCTATAACGCCAACCCCGATTCGGTGCGGGCCGCCATCGACGTGCTGGCGCAGCTGCCTGCGCCGCGCTTGCTGGTGCTGGGAGACATGGGCGAAGTCGGCGCCGACGGTCCGGCCATGCATGCCGAAGTTGGTGAGTACGCCAGGGCCATGGGCGTGGATGGCCTGTGGACGCTGGGCGCGCAGGCCAGGCTGGCCGCCCAGGCCTTCGGCGCGGGCGCGCGGTCGTTCGAGGACATGGAAGCGCTCATCGCCGAGCTGGTGCGCGTGCATGTGGCCATGGCCAGCATGCTGGTCAAGGGTTCGCGCTTCATGCGCATGGAGCGGGCGGTGCAGGCCGTGCTGCAGGTCGATGGCACACATACGGGGAGGGCCATCGCATGATGCTCTGGTTGGCACAATGGCTGCAGGCACTGGAGCCCGAATGGTTCAGCTTCATGCGCGTGTTCCAGTACCTGACGATGCGCGCGGTAATGGGGGCGATGACGGCGCTGGTAATCGGCTGGGCGTTCGGGCCGATGGTGATCCGCTACCTCATCTCCCTGAAGGTCGGGCAGCCAGTGCGCACCTACGGCGTGCAGGCCCACCTGGCCAAGAGTGGCACGCCGACCATGGGTGGCGCCCTGATCCTGCTGGCGATCGCCATTTCCACCTTGCTGTGGGCCGATCTGTCCAACCGGTTCGTGTGGATCGTGCTGCTGGTGACACTGGGCTTTGGCGCCATCGGCTGGATGGACGACTGGAAGAAGGTCGTCAACAAGGACCCCGAGGGCATGCGCTCGCGCGACAAGTTCCTGCTGCAGACCATCATTGGCCTGATCGCCGCGCTGTACCTGGCCTTCAGCATTTCCGAGGTGGACAACATGCGTGTGCTGGCACTGTTCATGGACTGGGTGCGCTCGGGCTTTTCGCCGCACTTTGCGCTCAACACGCAGCTGACCGTGCCGTTCTTCAAGGGTATTGCCTACCCGCTCGGGGTGCTGGGCTTTGTGATTCTCTCGTTCCTGGTGATCGTTGGCTCCAGCAACGCGGTCAACTTCACCGATGGCCTGGACGGGCTGGCCATCATGCCGGTGGTGATGGTCGGCTCGGCGCTGGGCGTGTTCGCCTATGTCACGGGCAATGCCGTGTACTCGCGCTACCTGCTGTTCCCCTACATTCCGGGCACGGGCGAGCTGCTGGTGTTCTGCGCGGCCATCGCGGGCGCGGGACTGGCCTTTCTGTGGTTCAACGCCCATCCGGCGCAGGTGTTCATGGGGGACGTGGGCGCGCTGGCACTGGGTGGCGCGCTGGGCACGATTGCGGTCATCACCCGCCAGGAGCTGGTGCTGGCCATCATGGGCGGCATCTTCGTCGCCGAGGCGCTGTCTGTCATGCTGCAGGTCAGCTGGTTCAAGTACACGCGCCGTCGCTATGGCGAAGGCCGACGGCTGTTTCTAATGGCGCCGCTGCACCACCACTTCGAGAAGAAGGGCTGGAAGGAAAACCAGGTGGTGGTGCGGTTCTGGATCATCACCATGTTCCTGTGCCTGGTGGGCCTGTCCACGTTGAAGTTGCGGTAATGGCGATGCAGACCTCCGACTCCTTCATCCTCATTCTGGGCCTTGGCATCTCTGGCCTGGCGATGGCGCGCTGGTGCGCAGCGCAGGGCCAGCGCGTGCGGGTGGCCGACACGCGCGCACAGCCGGCGGCGTTGCCGACGCTGCAGGCCGAGCTGCCACAGGTGGAATTTGTCAGCGGTCCACTCACGGCCGCGCTGTTGACGGATGCACTCGGGCACGTCGTGGCTCGCGCCGTCTACTGTTCGCCGGGGTTGGCGCCGCATGCGGTGGCGCCGGTGCGCGATGCAGCGCAACAGGCAGGCGTATTCTTTGGCGGTGAGCTGGATCTCTTCAGCCAGGCGCTGGCGGCGCTGCGCCAAGAGTACGGTTACCAGCCGCAGGTGCTGGCAATCACTGGCACCAATGGCAAAACTACCGTGACGGCGCTGACCGGGCATTTGCTGGAGCGCGCCGGCATGCGCGTGGCGGTGGCGGGCAACATCGGCCCGTCGCTGCTCGATACGCTGGCGCACCATATGCAGGCCGCGCAGGCTGCGCTGGCGTCTGATGCCCATGCTGAGGAGGAGACCACCGATCAGGCGGCGCAGCAGGTCGACGCGCAACCGGAGGACGCATCCGGCGAGCCCACTGCGCCGCAGCCCACCATCGCGCATCCTTTCGTGCAGCACATGCCGCAGGCCTGGGTGCTGGAGCTGTCGAGCTTCCAGCTGGAGTATTCCAGTGGCTTCGAGCCCACCGCCGCCGTGTTGCTGAACATCACGCAGGACCATCTGGACTGGCATGGCGACATGGCGTCCTACACCGCTGCCAAGGCCAAGGTTTACGGCCGGCGCGCCATTGCGGTGGTCAATCAGGACGATCCGGCCTGTCTGGCACTGCAGACGCAGCTTGCCGCAACGCCCGACGCGAAACCGGCGCGCGGCAGCAAGGCGTCGCCAAGGCGCATCCTGGCGTTCGGGCTGTCGCTGCCGCAGGCAGAGGATGCCTGGGGGGTAGAGACTGTCGCCGGAATGCCCTGGCTGGCGCGCAGCGTCACTGACGCACAGGAATCCGGCAAGAAGCGCCGCGACGCCGCTGTCGACGTGTTTCTGCAGCGGCTGATGCCAGCGGACGCCATGCGCATCCGTGGCAGCCACAACATCAGCAATGCGTTGGCGGCGCTGGCATTGGCCAGCACGACTGGCGCGCCGCTGGCGCCTATGCTGCACGGCCTGCGCGAGTACCGCGGCGAGCCGCATCGCGTGCAGTCGCTGGGCATGGTGGGAGGCATCGAATACATCGAGGACAGCAAGGGCACCAACGTCGGCGCCACCGTTGCCGCGCTGCGCGGACTGGGGGGCGTACGCAAGCTGGTGCCCATTCTCGGTGGCGTTGGCAAGGACCAGGACTTCACGCCGCTGGCACAGCCGGTGCAGGCGTTTGCGCGTGGCGTGGTGGTATTTGGCCGCGATGCGGCGCAGATCGAGGCGGCCCTGGCCTCCACCGGCGTGCCGCTGGTGCGGGCCGATTCGTTGCAGCAGGCGGTGGCCGCGGCGACGGCGCTGGCACGTGAAGGCGATGCCGTGCTGTTCTCGCCGGCCTGTGCGAGCTTTGACATGTTCGACAACTACGTACACCGTGCCGAGTGCTTTGCCGCCTGCGTACAGGCGCTGGCACTGGATGCCGGACAGTCCCTGGAGGCCTGGGCATGAGCACAGTACACGGCAACCGCACACTTGGCTGGCTGACCCGCCTGCTTGGCCGCAACCAGGATGCACTGGACCTGCCGGTACGTGCCAGCGGGCTGGAGTATCGCTTCAGCACCTCGGCCAGGCCGCCGGTGGTGCAAGGCATCGATCAGGCGCTCGTGGGGGTGTTGATCGCACTGCTGGCCTGGAGCGTGGTGATGGTGTATTCCGCATCCATTGCACTGGGCGACAACCCGCGGTTTGGCGACATCGGCAACGAGTACTTCCTGATCCGGCACGTGGTCTCCATTGGCGTAGCGTTCGTTGCGGCGGTGACGGTGTTCCAGATCCCCATGGAGATGTGGCGCAAGCACGCCGTGTGGGTGCTGCTGGGCACCATCGTGCTGCTGATAGCGGTGCTGATCCCCGGCATCGGAATTTCCGTCAATGGCGCGCGGCGCTGGCTGCCGCTTGGCCTCATGCGCTTTCAGCCGTCGGAACTGGCCAAGCTGGCGGTCGTGATTTATGCGGCCGATTACATGGTGCGGCGCATGGACGTGCGCGAACGATTTTTCCGCGCGGTGCTGCCCATTGGGCTACCGGTCGGGCTGGTCGGGTTTTTGCTGCTGGCCGAGCCGGACATGGGCGCGTTCGTCGTTGTCGCGGTGATCGCGGTGGGCATCCTGTTCCTTGGCGGCGTCAACATCCGGGGCTTTCTGCTGATGCTGGGCGTGCTGGGGCTGGCCTTTGCCTTCATCATCTGGTCGTCACCGTGGCGGCGTGACCGCATCTTTGCCTATCTGGATCCCTGGTCCGAGGAGCACCGGCTTGGGCGCGGCTACCAGCTGACGCATTCGCTGATTGCCATTGGCCGGGGCGAGGTTGCCGGCGTTGGCCTGGGTGGCAGCGTGGAGAAACTGCACTGGCTGCCAGAAGCCCACACCGACTTCATTCTCGCCGTCATTGGCGAAGAGTTCGGGCTTGTTGGCGTGCTGCTGCTGCTGGCGCTGTTTTTCTGGCTCACGCGCCGCATCATGGTCATCGGCCGCCAGGCCGTGGCGCTGGACCGCATCTTCTCAGGCCTGGTGGCACAGGGTATCGGTCTGTGGATCGGCTTTCAGGCCGTCATCAACATGGGCGTGAATCTGGGGGCGCTGCCCACCAAGGGCCTGACGCTGCCGCTGATGAGCTTTGGCGGCTCTGGCGTGTTGCTCAACCTGATCGCCATGGCCATCGTCCTGCGCGTGGATTACGAAAACAGAATTCTCATGCGCGGAGGCCGCGTATGAGAATTCTGTTTCACCAAAACGGAATGGCGACGCGCAGCGGCGCCCAGGCACGCGAGTGCCTGCATGCGCGGAGGCCGCGTATGAGAATTCTGTTTCACCAAAACGGAATGGCGACGCGCAGCGGCGCCCAGGCACGCGAGTGCCTGCATGCGCGGAGGCCGCGTATGAGAATTCTGTTTCACCAAAACGGAATGGCGACGCGCAGCGGCGCCCAGGCATGCAGTGCCCGCATGCGCGGAGGCTGCGTATGAACGCCCGCATCAAGACCGCGCTGATCATGGCCGGTGGCACGGGCGGCCATATCTTCCCGGGTATTGCCGTCGCGCAGGGGCTGCAACAGGCGGGCTGGCGCGTGGTCTGGCTGGGCGGAACCGATGGCATGGAACACAGGTTGGTGCCCGGCCACGATCTGGATCTGCGCACCATTGCTTTTGCAGGCGTGCGCGGCAAGGGCGTGGGCAAATGGCTGACGCTGCCGTGGACGCTGACCAAGGCGTGGCTGGCGGCGCGCAAACTGCTCAAGGAAGTGCAGCCGGACGTGGTACTGGGCTTTGGTGGATACATCTGTGTGCCAGGCGGCCTGGCCGCAGCCAGCCTGCGCACACCGCTGGTGCTGCATGAGCAGAACGCCGTCGCTGGCATGGCCAACAAGTGGCTGGCCAGGCTGGCGCAGCGGGTCTTCACCGCGTTTCCCAGGGCATTGCCGGGGGCCGAGTGGTGCGGCAACCCATTGCGCGAGGCGTTTGCGCAGCAGCGCGCACCCAAGCGTCGCTACGGCGGGCGCGAAGGCCCGCTGAAACTGCTGGTGGTCGGCGGCAGCTTGGGCGCGCAGGCGCTCAACGAGATCGTGCCGCAGGCACTGGCGCTGATTGCACCGCAGCAACGGCCGCAGGTCGTGCATCAGGGCGGCGGCAAGCAGATTGAGGCGCTGCGTGCGCACTATGCCCAGGCGGGCGTGCAGGCGCAGCTGGTGCCCTTCATCAAGGATACGGCCCGTGCCTATGCCGAGGCCGACCTGGTGCTGTGCCGCGCCGGCGCCAGCACCGTGACGGAAATCGCCGCCGTTGGCGTTGCGGCCTGCTTCGTGCCGTTTCCGTATGCGGTGGACGACCATCAGACGGCCAATGCGCGCTACCTGGTCGATGCCGATGCGGCCTGGCTGGTGCAACAGAAGGACATGACGCCCGCGTCGCTGGCGGACTTTATCCGTCAGCGGACGCGTCAAGAACTGCTGGAGCGTGCCGAACGTGCGCACCAGCTGGCAAAACTGGATGCCGTGCGCACCATCGTCACGGCTTGCGAGGAACTGGCTGAATGAAACACGCCATTCATAACATCCATTTCGTCGGCATCGGCGGCGCGGGCATGAGCCCGATTGCCGAGGTGCTGCACAACCAGGGGTACGGCATCTCCGGCTCCGACCTGCAGGACAGCGCGACGGTGCGGCGCCTGGCCCGGCTGGGCATTCGCACCTTCATCGGCCACAGCGAGGCCCATGTGGCCAGTGCCGATGCGGTGGTGACGTCCACCGCCGTCAAGCCTGACAATCCGGAAGTGCTGGCAGCGCGTGCGCGGGGCATCCCGGTCGTGCCCCGTGCCAAGATGCTGGCTGAGCTGATGCGCACCCGCGAGGGCATCGCCGTGGCTGGCACGCACGGCAAGACCACGACCACCAGCCTGGTGACCAGTGTGCTGGTCGAAGCCGGGCTGGATCCGACCTTTGTGATCGGTGGGCCGCTCAAGAGTGCCGGTGCCAACGCACGTCTGGGCAAGGGCGACTACATCGTTGTCGAGGCCGATGAGTCGGATGCCTCCTTTCTCAATCTCACGCCTGTGATGGCGGTGGTCACCAACATCGATGCCGACCACATGGAGACGTATGGGCACGACATCGGCCGGCTGCGCCAGACCTTCATCGATTTTCTGCACCGCATGCCGTTCTTTGGCACGGCCATCGTCTGCACCGACAACGAGGGCGTGCGCGCCATCCTGCCCAGCCTCAGCTGCCCGGTGACGACCTACGGTCTTGACGAAGGCGCGCAGGTGCGCGGCGTGGACGTGCGCGCCGACGGCGGGCGCATGCATTTCACCGCCCGGCGCAGCAATGGCGTGACCCTGCCGGACTTGGCCGTGACGCTGAACCTGCCCGGCGTGCACAACGTGCGCAATGCGCTGGCGGCGATTGCCGTGGCGGTGGAGCTGGGCATTGACGATGCGGCGGTGGTGCGGGCACTGGCCGGTTTCCAGGGGGTCGGGCGGCGCTTTGAACAGTACGGCGAGTTTCCCACCGGCAAGGGTGGCAGCTTCCGACTCATCGAAGATTACGGCCACCACCCGGTGGAGATGGCTGCGACCTTTGCCGCTGCACGTGGTGCCTTTCCCCAGCGGCGGCTGGTCGTTGCGTTCCAGCCGCACCGCTACTCCCGCACGCGTGACTGCTTTGAGGATTTCGTGCAGGTGCTGGGCACGACCGATGCGGTACTGCTCACGGAGGTTTATGCCGCCGGTGAGCAACCGATCGTGGCTGCCGACGGGCGCTCGCTGGCCCGCGCCGTGCGTGTGGCGGGCAAGGTCGAGCCGGTATTCGTCGAGGACGTGACGCAGCTGGGTGATGCGCTGCTCAACATTGTCGAGGATGGCGATGTCGTGCTGTTCATGGGCGCGGGCAACATCGGCAGCATGGCCGAACAACTGGCCCAGCGGCTGCGCACGCAGCGGCAGGAGGTGGCAGCATGACCGCGCACGTGACACGCGAGGCCGCCAACGCCATTGCCCTGCCGGCCATTGACCCGGCGGCCATGGGCAAGGTCGCAGTGCTGCTGGGCGGCACCTCCGCCGAGCGCGAAGTGTCGCTGATGTCGGGTGAGGGCGTGCTGCAGGCATTGCGCTCGCGCGGCGTCGATGCACATCCGTTCGATACGGGGCGGCGCCCCTTGTGGGAGCTGAAGGAGCAGGGCTTTGCCCGCTGCTTTATCGCCCTGCATGGACGTGGCGGTGAGGACGGCACCATCCAGGGTCTGCTGGAGCTGTTGCGGATTCCGTATACAGGCCCGGGAGTAGGGGCCTCGGCCATGGCCATGGACAAGGTGCTGACCAAGCGCCTGTGGCAGGCCGACGGACTGGCCACCCCGGCGTGGCGGCTGGTGAACGCGCCCGCCCAGGTCGCCGAGGCGCTGGCCGAGCTGGGCGCGCCCATGATCGTCAAGCCCGCCCGCGAAGGCTCCACCATTGGTCTGACCAAGGTGATGGAGGCCAGTCAGGCTGATGCCGCCTATGCGCTGGCGGCGCGCTACGACGATGAAGTGCTGTGCGAGCAGTTCATCGCCGGGCAGGAGACGACCTGCGCGCTGGTCGAATTCGGCGGCCAGCTGCGGGCGCTGCCGCTGATTCGCATTGCTGCACCGCAAGGCAATTACGACTACCACAACAAATACTTCGGCAACGACACGCAGTACTTCTGCCCGAGCGGCCTGCCTGCCGCGCTGGAGGCGCGCATCCAGCAGCTGTGCCTGGACGCCTACCGCTCGCTGGGTTGTCGCGGCTGGGCCCGCGCCGACGTGATGCTGCGCGCCGGCGATGACGCGCCGTATCTGCTGGAGATCAACACATCGCCAGGCATGACCAGCCATTCGCTGGTGCCCATGGCCGCGCGCGCAGCCGGGGTCGACTATGCCGAGCTGTGCCTGCAGATTCTTGCCGCTGCGCGCCTGGATGCGCCGGCCACCTGTGGGGAGGATGCCGCATCGTGAGCCAAACGCTGCCGCCCGTTGACGTCCGGTTGATGAATGCCACGGCTTCGATGGTGTTCTTCAGCCTGTTCCTGCTCGCCGGTGCGGCAGGCGTGACGTGGCTGCTGCGCAACCCGGCCTTTGCCATCACCCAGGTGGTGGTACATGGCAGTGCCCAGCACAGCAGCGCCATCAGCGTGCGCGCCAATGTGTTGCCGCAGCTGCGCGGCAACCTGTTCACGCTGGACCTGGCGCATGCGCGGCAGGCCTTTGAGCAACTGCCCTGGGTGCGCCACGCCGAACTGCGCCGGGCTTTCCCGAACACGCTGCAAGTGCGGCTGGAGGAACACCAGCCCGTGGCCCTGTGGGGCGATGCCGAAGGCTCGGCCATGCTCAACAGTTTTGGGGAGGTGTTCGAGGCTAACCGGGGCGAGGTCGCCGATGCCCAGTTGCCGCGCCTGGCAGGTCCTGCCGCGCAGAGTCAGCAGGTGCTGGCGATGTACCAGTTCCTCATGCGTCAGTGGCAGTCCGGCTTGGTGCCGCGCAATCTGGCCGATGCCAGCCAGCTGCACCCCTCGGCCCTGTACCTGACGCCGCGCGGCAACTGGCAGCTGTTTCTCGCCAACGGTGCGCACCTGGAGCTTGGCGCCGGCCAGCCGCCGCAGGTGGGGCAGCGGCTGAGTGATTTTTTCGAGACATTGCCGCAGGCGCTGGGTCCATTGGGCGTCAGGCCATCGGCACTGGAGTACGCCGACCTGCGGCATCGCAATGGCTATGCCATCCGCCTGCGTGGGGTGGTGACAGAGCAGGCGCACACACCCGCACGTGCCAGAGGGTGAGATGAACGACAGGCTGGCAGCAACCGTTACATGAACTGAAGACGCACATGGCAAAAGAAAACAGGGATGTCATCGTAGGGTTGGACATTGGCACCGCCAAGGTCATGGCCGTGGTAGCTGAAGTTCAGCCCGATGGCCAGCTGCGCCTGGCGGGCTTTGGCGTGGCGCCCAGCAACGGCCTCAAGCGCGGCGTGGTGGTCAACATCGAGGCGACGGTGCAGAGTATTGAGCAGGCGCTGCGCGAGGCCGAGCTGATGGCTGACTGCAAGATCCAGCGCGTCTACACCGGCATCACCGGCAGCCACATCCGCGGCCTCAACTCCAGCGGCATGGTGGCGATCAAGGAAAAGGAAGTCACGCAGGCGGACGTGACCCGTGTGGTCGAGACCGCCAAGGCCATCAACATCCCGTCCGACCAGCGGCTGCTGCTGGTGGCGTCGCAGGAGTTCGTCATCGACGGGCAGGACGTCAAGGAACCGATCGGTATGAGCGGCGTGCGTCTGGAGGCGAAGGTACACATCGTTACCGGCGCCCAGAGTGCGGCCGAAAACATCATCAAGTGCGTGCGCCGTTGTGGTCTGGAGGTCGACCAGCTGGCGCTCAACCCGCTGGCTTCCAGCCTGTCGGTGCTGACCGATGACGAGCGCGAACTGGGTGTGGTGCTGGTGGACATCGGCGCCGGCACGACCGACGTGGCGATCTTCTCGGGTGGCTCCATCCGGCACACGGCGGTGATTCCCATCGCTGGCGATTTGATTACCAGCGATATCGCGATGGCCCTGCGCACGCCCACCAAGGACGCCGAGGACATCAAGGTCGAAAACGGTTGCGCCAAGGCCATGCTGGCCGACCCCGACTCCCAGGTGGAGGTGCCGGGCCTGGGCGACCGCGGCCCGCGCCTGATCAACAAGCAGGCGCTGGCCGGCGTGATCGAGCCGCGTGTGGAGGAAATTTTCTCGCTGGTGCAGCAGGTCATCCGTGAATCGGGCTACGAGGAAATCCTCTCCAGCGGTGTGGTGCTCACGGGCGGCTCGTCCGTCATGCCCGGCATGGTCGAGTTGGGCGAGGACATCTTCCTCAAGCCCGTGCGCCGGGGCGTGCCGCAGTACACCGGCCCGCTGGCGGACATGATCGCCCAGCCGCGTGCCGCCACCGTGATGGGCCTGCTGGAGGACGCGCGTCTGGAGCGTCAGCGCGGCTACAAGTCGGCGACGCGGCAAGGGCCGGTCAAGAACGTCTTCGCCCGCATCCGCGACTTCATCCTGGGGAACTTCTGACCATGCAGCACTCCACCCGTGACCGCGCCCTGGGCTGGCAGCCACCACCTGAACCTGTGCGTCCGTGGTGTATGCGCTGCGGGCGAGAGCCGCCGGAGCGCGACAGCCGGCAGCACGCACGGACGCTTGTCATTGATCCATCTATCTACCAGTTTTTGTTTTCCCATCCCCTCAAACCGCAAGGAGCAACACCATGAGCATCGAAATGATCGACAACGAAACGTTTTCTCAAGGAACCCGCATCAAGGTGCTGGGCGTGGGCGGCGGCGGCGGCAATGCCGTGCAGCACATGATCGAGAAGAACGTGCAGGGCGTGGAGTTCATCTGCGCCAACACCGATGCCCAGGCACTCTCGCGCAGCACCGCAGAGCGCATCATCCAGCTCGGCAACAACGGTCTGGGGGCCGGTAGCAAGCCGGAGCAAGGGCGCGAGGCGGCGGTGTTGGCCGAATCGGAAATCCGCAAGGCCATCGAGGGGGCCCACATGCTGTTCATCACCGCAGGCATGGGCGGTGGAACCGGCACGGGAGCTGCTCCGGTGATCGCACGCGTGGCCAAGGAGATGGGCATCCTGACCGTCGGCGTGGTCACCAAGCCCTTCGAGTGGGAAGGTCCGCGCCGCATGAAGAATGCCGACGTCGGCCTGCAGGAGCTCGAGAACAACGTCGACTCCCTGATCGTCGTGCTCAACGAGAAGCTGCTGACCGTCTATGGCGATGACATCACGCAGGATGAGGCCTTTGGCATCGCCAACGATGTGCTGCGCAATGCTGTGGGCGGCATTGCCGAGATCATCAACGAGCACGGCCACGTCAACGTCGACTTCGCTGACGTCAAGACCGTCATGAGCGAGCCTGGCAAGGCCATGATGGGCACTGCCAGCGCCTCCGGCCCCGACCGTGCGCGCATCGCAGCCGAGCAGGCCATCGCCTGCCCGCTGCTCGAAGGCATTGATCTGTCCGGTGCCAAGGGCATCCTGGTGCTGGTCACCGCCGCGCGCGGCAGCCTCAAGCTGTCCGAGTCCAAGCTGGCGATGAGCACTGTCAACGCCTACGCCAGCGACGACGCGCACGTCATCTACGGCGCCGCCTACGACGACAGCCTGGGTGACGAGCTGCGCGTGACCGTGGTTGCCACAGGTCTTGTCAACCACCAGCAGCGCCGCCAGAACCTGACCATGGTGCAAAGCAGCCTGCGCACCGGCACCGACAACCTGCCGTTGCAAGGCGCTGGCCGCACCGGTGGCGGCAATGGTGGCCTGGGCATGGGCAGCAGCGCACTGCTGGGCCGCAACAGCCAGAGCTACGACAACCTGGCTGTGCCTCCGGTCTGGCGCACTCCGCGCGACAGCAGTGCTGCCGCACGCGTGGACGCGATGTCCTCCGGCGGCATGGACGATGTGGAGATCCCCGCCTTTCTGCGCAAGCAGGCGGACTGACCGGAGTCGGCAAGCGGGGCGAAAGCCCCGCTTTTTTTACACCTCCTGCAGGCGTTGCCCAGGTGTTTGCTTCGCAGCGCTTGCTATGCCTGTGAGGGATTGCGCGACGCTTGCAACGGTAGAAGCCGTTATGGGCAGGCAGGCATCTCCGTAGCCACCTCGCGCTCAGCCTTCGGCCTCTAGCGCTTGATCCAACCCGCCTGCTGTGCTGCGCGCAGCAGGATGCGCTTGACGCGTAACCAGCGAGAAGCGGTGCTTATGCCCCGGGCGCGCCAGGCGATCAATTCCTGCAGCGTCCGCTCAGGCGTGGAGAAACGGCCCGACGTCTGGCTCACGTATGTGGGGTAAAGAATCAGCGCACCTGCGACCAGTTCATCCAGCGTGAGCGGGCGCTGGCGCCGTGGCATGGGCAGCAAATCCTCCGTCAGGCCCCAGCCTGCGTAGAACGGGCAGCCGTGCGTTACGACCTTGCGCCCGCGCAGCAGCGCCTCAAAGCCTGCCAGCGAGGTCATGACGTGGACTTCATCGACTCCATCCAGAAGCCGGGGTAGTGGCACATCCGGCAGCACTTCGTCGCAATACTGCGCGGCGCTGCCTTCTCCCTGACCCTGCGCGCGCAAGCGCGCTTGCACATCTGGGTGTGGCTTGTAGATGACATACGCGTCGGGATTGCCATTGCGCACGGCCTGCAGCAGGCCGATGTTTGTGCGCGTGGCAGGTGCTCCCCAGGCGAGTGCCGCGTCCGACTCCACCTGGCCGATCACCAGCAGCACGGCGCGGCTGCCAGCGCGGGCGCGCAACTCCGCCAGCGGCGGCGCCTGACGGCTGCCGGTGTTGTACTTGGTGATGCCTGCCTGCACGATCTGCGCGCGCAATGCCGCTGCGCGTTCGCACAGGGCGGGCGTGAACTGGGTGTGCTTGAGCAGCAGCTCCAACCCGGAGGGCGTGGTGGCGTCGTAGTAAATGCCGTGCGCATCCACGATCCATGAAAGCGGCTGCACCAGATCCGCGCCCAGACCGACCGAGCGCAGAAAGCCGTCTTCGATACGCACAATGTGCAGGCTGGACGCATCCGGGTGCCCCTGCGGCAATGCATTGCGGCCCCACAGTGCCACGGTGGCGCCCGCGGGCACCTGCCGGATGTGCCGTGTAAACACCACCTGCGAGCCGTCGAGAAAGCGCTGCGCAATCGGGCGCTTGCGACGGGAAAAGCCCAGTGCATACACCTGCTTGGGCAGGCGAGTGCGCATGCGCCGCTGCAGCCCCATCCACTCCACCAGGCGTTCGACCTCGCAGCGCTGACCCGTCTCAGGATCGAGATAGCGCGGGTACTCCACCAGTGCGGCGTGCACCAGTTGTTCCAGCGGAACTGGCTGGCGGCGCGCAGGCGCTGGCAGCGCATCGTGCGTAAGACCCCAGCCAGCATAAAAGGGCATGCCAAAGGTGTAGACCGGTTTGTCCCACAGCAAGGCCTCAAAGCCGATCTGCGAGGTCACCGTGTACACCGCCTCGGCGTGCTCCAGCAAAGCAACGGGGTGGACGTCATCCGCAAGCACCTGCACGCGCGGCATCGCTGCCAACGCCTTCACGTCGAAATGGCCACGCTTGCGCCC
The DNA here is from genome assembly GCF_001005215.1 of Lampropedia cohaerens. GTDB lineage: Bacteria > Pseudomonadota > Gammaproteobacteria > Burkholderiales > Burkholderiaceae_C > Lampropedia > Lampropedia cohaerens. Next base: position 113,850 of record NZ_LBNQ01000025.1, on the reverse strand, counting down.
GGCGAAGACGTCCGGGTGGATCTTCACCAGCACGGTGCAGTCCGGATGGTTGTGCAGCGCCGCATCGAGCATGCGCTTGAAGCTGTCCGTATCGCCTAGCCCGTAACGAATCGAGGCGTCTCCGAAGGTCTGATCGGCCACCAGCACAAAGTGGCGGGGCAGCGTTGACAGGGCGGGATCGCGCAAATGGTTGTACTTGGACACGCGTGCCTTGCGCCAGCTCTGCATAAGCTGCTGTGCGCGCTGCATCTGGGGCGATGCCAAAGGGGTGGCAATGGCTGCCTCCAGCGCGCTGGCGCGCGTGGCGTCGTAGTAAATCCCCTGCTTGTCCAGCACGATAGAAAGCGGGGAATCCTGACTGCCTAGCCCGACCGAACGCAAAAAACCGTCTTCCAGTCGCCACAGTGGCAGTCCATGTTTTGCTGCATAGGCTTCGGCACGCGAGGCGTTGGGGCGCAGGCCCCAACAGAGAACCGCCTGGAAGTCCAAAGGCTGCTGCAAAGCACGCACATGTGACACCGATTGCCCCAGTAAAACAGGTAGCGCCACAAGGCGGGCAATGCCGGTAGACAACGTTGCGACCTTTGAGATATTGGAGCGAAGCGGCATAGCTGAGTAAGGAAGCATGCGTATGCCAGATCCTCAAAGCCCGAGCGCAGGAGCGGCGCCATCTAAGATGGCGCCGCTGACAAAGTCAGGTCGCGTCTGGTCACTTCCGTAGGTGTGGTTTGAAACCAGATGATTCTACCGTTGCGTCTGTGAGATGGACTCCTAATTGCGTCCGTTACCGTGTGAACATCAAATGCCTGTGGGAGGGTGAAATATCCTATGCGATCTATCGCACGTTAGGAACAAATGCCGGGTTGTGGTAACGCACAATGCGCAACGACTACCTTTAGTTTTTGCTATTAGAGTGGATATAAACCAGCGTCCGTCATTGAAGCGTAGGCGCGGACTGCAGCATCGCAGTTTGTCTCACAATTACAGCAAATCAAATATGGCGTAACGAGCTTGGAGAAAAGATATCAAAGCTGCGGTTTGGAGTGATTAAGATCGTAGATATGTAAAATCCCGACGGCGCAGTCAGAATCATTTTTAACGACGAGAGTCGACACCTTCTTTTCACGCATGAAAGCTTCGGCGTCGGCAAACCGCACATCCGGTCCAATGCTGAGAGGGTCGGGCGTCATCATCTCCTGCGCGGACAATTGCTTCACGTTTTCATGGGTGTCAAATGCGCGACGAATGTCGCCATCCGTAATGATGCCCAACAACTTCTCATTCTCAATCACCAGAGCCATTCCCAAACGGCCATTGGTAATGACATTCACCACATCCCTGAACGAGTACTCAGGAGTACAGATGGGGAGAGGCGGTTTATGCATGACGTCGCGCACTTTGGTGAGCAGGCGACGCCCCAGACTGCCGCCGGGATGGAATCTGGCAAAATCCTCCGGCTCGAACCCGCGTTGCTCCGTTAACGCGACTGCCAGCGCATCGCCCATCACCAAGGTGGTGGTAGTGGAACTGGTGGGCGCCAGATTGTTCCTGCATGCTTCCCGACTGACGCCGACATCAAGAACGACATGTGAATGCCGTGCCAGAGAAGAATGTAACTTTCCGGTCAAGGCAATGATTTTGTTGCCTTGGTGCTCCAGAAATGGAAGTATGCGCAGTATTTCCTCGGTTTCGCCGGAATTCGAGATTAAAAGCGCTACGTCGACGGGCTTGATCATTCCCAGGTCGCCATGGAATGCCTCGCCAGGATGGACAAAGAATGCAGACGTACCTGTCGATGCTAGCGTGGCGGCAATTTTCTGACCGATGATGCCTGACTTACCCATTCCTATCACCACCACGCGCCCTTGCGTGGCCATGATAATTTCTACCGCCTGGGAAATGCTGTGGTCAAGACGGTCGCGCATGGCCTGCAGGGCGTCGATTTCAATCGAGATGGTTTTACACGCGATGGACAGCGCGTCATAGTTGTTGGCGACTGTTGTGAGCATTGTTTGTCAACGTACTGTTATTTCTGACATGGAGTTTTTAAAAAATTGAACAGCGCATGTCAGGGCTTATGCTTGAATAAACTGTCTATTGTACGACCTGGTTCATAACAGAAGCGTAGGCGTGCGCAGACTCAAGCACATCGCCTGCACCCTGCGCACGGAGTATGCGGTCGGCGAGTTCGCGTAGCGCTCCACTGCCTCCGGGCAGACTCAGTACGCCTGTGGCATTCCTCTTTACGTAGTCAGGTGCGTCCGCAACAGCGTAAGAGAGGCCGCAAGCAGAAAAGGCGCGCAAGTCGATGCTGTCATCACCAATGCATGCGGTCTGTTCGCGGTTGACACCAGCAATTGCCTGCAGCCGCTCGCATTCTGCCGCCTTGTCCTTGGCACCTAGGCTGAACAACGTCACCCCCAGGTCCGCGATGCGCTTGCGCAGGACTGCAGAATCACGGCCAGACAGCACAGCCACCTGCACGCCACGCTGTTGGAGCAGTTTGATGCCCAGGCCGTCGCGTACGTGGAAGCGTTTCAGTGCCTCACCGCTGGCGTTATAAAACAATCCGCCATCAGTGAGGACACCGTCCACGTCAGTGATGAGCAGTCGTACCTTTGCCAGAGGGTCTGGCGCAGCGTAGGGTTTGCCATTGAGAATGGCGCGCACTTGCTCTAGACCCTCTTGCGTATCCACGCCCGGCCCTGTGGGAGCCACGGTCAAGACCTTCAGGCGAATGCCTGCAGACATCAATCGCAGTTGCTCCAGTACTTCGCTCGCTTCCAGCGGTGATGCGGGCAGATCAGCATATGTCGCGAGAGTCTGCTTGCTATACGCATACACACCTACATGTTTCAGGTAGTGAGCGTGTGCTTTCTCGCGAGGATAAGGAATCAGGCTGCGGCTGAAGTACAGCGCATAACCGGCGTGATCCACTACCACCTTCACAATGTTGGGGTTGTCAGCCTCCTGCGCATCAATGGCATGACACAGCGTGCCTACCGGAGGGGATTCGGACGCAAGCATGGCTTGTGCAAGCAGCGACAAATCTTTAGCGCGTACCAAAGGCTCATCGCCTTGGACGTTCAGATAGATATCCGCGTCCATACTACCCATGACCTCTACCAGCCTATCGGTGCCAGACGGATGCTCGGCTGATGTCATGATGCATTGGCCACCGAAACCTACGACAGCGTCTTGCACACGTTTATCGTCAGTAGCGACGATAACAGCTTCTGCCTCCGGCACTTTCAGTGCGGCCTCGTACACGTGCTGAACCATAGGTTTGCCTAGGATATCTGCAAGCGGTTTGCCTGGGAGACGGCTGGATCCGTAGCGCGCGGGAATGACTATGACCAAACGTTTAGTCACACAAAGCTCCTCACGTGGAAGTAACTGATGTTGAGGATGTCATCGGATTTCTAGCGGCGCAAAGCCCTTGACAAGGTCATCAATAGCCTTGATTTGCGTGAGAAACGGTTCAAGTTGGTCCAATGGCAATGCGCTAGGCCCATCGCACTTGGCTTGATCGGGGTTAGGGTGTGCTTCCAGAAACAGGCCGGCCAGCCCGACCGCCATTCCCGCGCGTGCAAGTTCAAGAACTTGCGCGCGCCGGCCACCGGACGCGGCGGCACCCGGATCGCGCTGTTGCAAAGCGTGAGTGACGTCGAAAATAATCGGTAGACCCCCGGTAACCCGCTTCATCACTCCAAAGCCCAGCATGTCGACGACCAGATTGTCGTATCCGAAGCAGGTGCCCCGGTCACAGAGAATAACCTGCTCATTGCCTGCTTCCCGGAACTTTTCAACGATGTTGGCAACTTGGGACGGGCTAAGAAACTGGGGCTTCTTGATGTTGATTACACGTCCGGTCTTCGCCATTGCAACAACCAAGTCGGTCTGCCGGGCCAGAAATGCTGGCAATTGGAGCACATCGGCGACTTCTGCGACAGGTGCTGCCTGCCAAGGCTCATGCACATCGGTAATGATGGGTACTCCGAACTCTGCCTTGACGGCTTCGAGAATTCGAAGCCCTTCCTCCATCCCAGGCCCGCGGTATGAATGGATGGATGAGCGATTGGCTTTGTCGAAGCTAGCTTTGAATACTATGGGTATTCCTAGTTTTTGCGTGATGTTGCAAAAGGTCTCTGTGGCCTTTAATGTTGAGTTTAGTGACTCAATAACATTTATTCCGCCAAATAATGTGAATTTGGATGAATTCGAGATGCTGCTAATGATCATGGTGCTTTCTTTTTATTTGGTTATGGATACGATGGATTGGTTCTTAATTTTATTAAAGATAAGGGGAGCTTGTAGCTCGAAAAGCTTATCATCTCGTTCGAGCCATGGTAACTCCAGTTCTCCATTGTTCGATTTTTTGCAATCACTAACGAAGCGTGCTAAATCTTTCTTTGATGCGGCGAACATTGTTATTACGTGATGTATTGATGTGGGGATCGGTGTGGTATCAATTTTAATGTTGGTGGAATTTTTGATCAGCCATTCAATCTCTCGGACGTCATGCTCACAGAACTGTGCGTATATTATTTTTTCTCTGTAGTTTTTGAGATTTGATGTTGCAGGCGGATGGCCATTTTTTATAGCTTCTCTTTTGACATGGTTTTTGCTATTCAATAGTTCTATGAATTGGGGGTATGTTGAGAATGGAAGATTTTTCTTTAATGGGTATACTCGCGTCACTGGGGAGAAGCAAATTGATTTGCATTTTCTTAGGTGGAGTCCTTCTGATATGGATCTTCCGCAGAAAATCGCTGGGTAGGCCGATTTGCTGGAGCCAAGAAGAATTAACTCGTTTTTCCTTAGCTTTTCTGCAATATTGAATATATCTGCGGTTAATTTGTCCGTTTTGAATGTATAGTACGAGTTTACAGATTCATGGATATAAAGTGTATCATGCTCAAAATTTGAGTGTTTGAGCATAAATCCGGAAAATGGCGAGAAAACCACGAGGATCTTTTTCGTGGTTTTCTTTGAGCGCTTAAATAGCCATTTGTAGTGTGGTGTTGAATTTAAGAGTTCCATGGCTTACGCTCCTGCGAACTTGCTTCTCATTTCGTTGATAAGAGGTATGATATCTTCCAATTCTATTGCTTTGCCGGTGAAGGGGTTAATGTATACGCTGAACTCAATGCATGATGCGTAAAATAATTCCTCTTTGGTAATTCTTCTTTGTCTTCTATTTATTGCTTGTCTGTCGTTTGTCAGTCCCCATCCGGCATAAAATGGAATACCGAAGGTCTCAACTTGAATACCTCTTAGAATTGCCTCAAAACCAACTTGGGAGGAAACTGTGTACACCTTGCGACATTTTTCTAGCAAAGAAACTATGTCTACATTCTCATCTAGGATTTTTAACCTTTTGTTCGTTGATGCTATTTCTCGCACTGAGATATTGTCAGGATGTTTTTTAAAATATATCGTTGAGTTGGGGTTTTCAGAAATTGCAGCCGATATCATGAGTTCAAAAGTTTTTGGAGTGGCTGATGCAAATTCAATGCTGGCATCATTGGGTTTTTGGTCTATGATAATAATGCAATCGTCATCTATCTCTAAGTTGATTTCTTGTTTCACATATGCGTTATATTTGGTTATTTTGTTTTTTATTATGGCATCTATTGCGTTTTCTGCCCTTTTCTTTTGTTGGGGTGTTAAAATGCTTTCCGATGAATTTAAATGATCCTCTAGTCTGGAAGGTTGTCTGGCGTCATAGTAGTATGATAGGTCGTCAAGTATGTATCCAAAGCTTTGGGCGGCTGGTCCGTTAAATTTATTGTCGAAGTAATTTGCAAATGCTCCAAAAAATGATGTCTCTGCAAAAATTATCCTCTTTCCATAATGGGAGGCGTAATTTATACATTTCCACCAGTTCTCATTCCTGATTCTGTTTACAAGCATTATTATTAATTGGGCCTGGGATGGATCGATGTTTCGTCCTATATTTTGGGATCTAAATATGGTCTTTATGTTGTCGTGAAAACCGCCGTCAATGTCGCGAGGTTCTGCGTTTGTAAAGATGTAGGAATTTTCAGGGATATTTGATAAAAATTCTTTAATGCTTTGCTTCGGTGTTTTTCTTGCTTCGTTTTGCAGGTGCATAATTGCAATGTGCGAAGCGGACTGTAGGTAGTCATAGGGTACTATTTTTCTTTCGGATGCATGTTTTATGGATTCCATTGACTTGCTTAGAGTTTTGGTGTTGTTTATGTTTTTTACTAAATCGACTGCTAATCTGTGGAATGAGTCCTCGAGCCTCTCCATGTTTAGTCGCGTTCTTCTTAGGTTTTTTACACTTTTGATGTATCCCAATAGTTTTGTATAGAACTTCTTTGCTCCTCTATTTTTTGTTTTCGCTTCCGAGTATGTGTGTTGGATTTTGTGTTTCGCTTCGTTGGGTTTGGTTTCTATTTTTTGTGTGGATAGTGATTTTTCGATGTCTGCCCAGTACTGAGTCATCTTTGCATAGGATTCCCAAGTTGAAGATAATGGGTGTTCGCGCGATATCCATGGTTTTCTTTTGTATGTGTAATGTATTATGGATGGATTTTTTACTGCGTCCCTGTAGTCTCTTAGGGATTGTTTGTTGTTGATTCCGACATTATTTTTTGCCCAATGCTTGTCAAAATACGATCCGTGAACATTCCATTTTAAATTTATATATTTTATGTGTGAATTGAATACGACGTTGATGATTTGCTGATCGCCGAGGGATATTTTGTATTTATTTGCTGCTATGTATTCGTTTATTCTTTCTAGAAAATTTATTTCCCTTATTTTTTTGAGGTTGATTAGCATGACGCCTGCGTTGATATGAGGCGCATCTTCAGGTAGTCCAAATTTCTTGCTGTAGATTTTGCTTATTGAGTCCTCTACGCCTGCAAAAATTGCGTCTTCTATATCTATTTCCCAGAGCTTTGAAATCGAGTCGGTGATGGCTAGATCGCCATCAAGATAAATTACTTTTTCGATTCTTTTTGGAAGAATGTCGTGCATTAGTAGTCTGTAGTATGTTGCAATTGATATTCCTGGTGTGGTTTTTATGTTTTTGAATTGACTTGCGTCAACTTCAATTGTGTGTAAATTAAATGCATGTATTTTTTTTAGGTCTATGAATTTCTTCTCGTCTTCGCTCTCTAGTTTTTTGTCTGTGAGAATGTAGATTTCGAGTTGGTGTGTGGATTTGTAGTTTTTGAGGAGGGAGGCGATTGTGACGGCTGTGTATGGTAGAAAGTTTTTATCGCTTGCAAATACGATGTTTATCTCTTTTTCTGTGTTTTGGAGTGCGTGTGTGGATGTTGCTGTGTTGCTTTGGGTTACGTTTTGCATTTCAAATACCATGCGTTTGTTTGGAGGTTTCGATGTGATGGGACTACGATAATTTAGGTTTGGTCTTATAGGTCAAAAACGACCTTCGCACTGACTGCGATCTGGTACATGATTTGCGTAATATCTTTCCAGAACTGACGATTTTTCTGGTCTACCCGTGGCAGCACTAGGATCTGGTCACCGGCCTTGATAGCAGGTTTCATGCCCCATCTGCCCATGTTCACCTGTTCGAACGTGCCGTCGCGACGGGCTACCACCACGCGTGCATCGTCGGCGCGCTGGGTGTAGCCCCCAGCGCGATCAATGTAGTCCTGCAGGCGCAGGCCGGATTCATGCGCCACGGCGTTGGGAAAGAGCACTTCGCCGCCCACCAACACCAGTCCGTCACGGGTGGGCACGCGCAGGATGTCGCCGTTTTCCAGCAGCAGGTTGGTGCGTTCCTGCACGGGAGCGATGACAACCTGGCCAAGCGGTTGTACCCGGCGTGCACGTTCAATCCATTGCAGGGTGAGTTGCGCTTCCTCCTGGCGCAGGCGGGCTTCGTCTTGCGAGCCGCTGCGGGCCGTCAATACGGCTGTCTCCAGGCTGCGCAAGGAGGTTTCGAGGATCTGTTTCTGGCGTTGCTGCACGCTGCGGCGGAATAGCTGGATGCTTTCGATTTCCGAGCGGTCATTGAACTGGATTTGGCCAATCAGCTGGCCCAGCGTACTGCCGTAGGGCAGTACGTATTCCTGCGCGCTGAAGTGTTCGCCTTCCACGCGCACGGTGATGGTGCCGGGTTTTTTATCGGCAGTGAATTCCAGCTCGTCGCCGTTTTGCAGAAAAATCTGGCTGGCCTGCGAAAGGGGGTAGTATTCGGTGTTGCGCACAGTGCCTGAGTTGCGCTGGATGCGCACGTGGGTCGCTTCGGCAAATGGCTTGGCGACGGCGATGAGCTGGGCAACTGATGGACGGGCACTGCTGACTTCAAAGCGCTTGGCATTCTCGACCAGACCGCTGACGCGCACGACGTTCTGGCGCGGCGGCACAAAGATCACGTCTCCATTGGCCAGCTGTACCGTGGGCATGGTGCCGTTGAGCAGAAAGTCATACAGGTTGACGGTGGCGCGTACCTGCTCGCCCCGCTTAACTTGCACCGCCAGATAGGTGCCGCGCTCCGGGTCTACACCCCCGGCCTGGTCGAGGTAGTGCAGCAGGCTGTCCATGCTGGTACCGCTGTAGGCACCGGGCCGATGCACGAAACCGCTGACGAACACCCGCACGGGCTGCGCTTCAGCCAGGCTGGCATAGCTTTGCACATTGGCGCGGAACACACGCCGCACGGCGTTGTTGACGACCTGCTGCAGGTTCTCGTTGCGTTCGCCCAGAACGCGCACAGGGCCCACGTGAGGTAAGAAGATGTTGCCCTGCGGATCGACGGTGAGCACTGCGTCGTAGTTGAATGCGCCCCACAGGCGCACCTGGATGCTGTCTCCACTGGAGATGGTGTAGTCCGGGTTGAACTGTGTGGCCCCGGCGTTGGCAAATGCGCCGGTGAAAAGCTGTGCACCGAAGACGTCGCTTTGCAGGTTGCTCTGGTAATCGAACTGTTGTGGTACCTGTGGCTGCACTTGTGGCACAGGCGAATTTGCGGCAGGCATGGGCATGGGCATGCGCGCCGCGTTGACGGCGGCCGCGCCCGGATGCGCGCGCAGGATCCCGGGATTTTGCGTCTGGTTGGTGCCGGTGCTGCTTGTGGTGACTTGCTGGCTGGAGTAGGCCGTGTTGCCGTCTGTGGCGGGCAAGTCGCCCGGAAAGGCAATGCTTTGCGCATTTGCCTGCGTGAGGGCAAGGCCGCAAAGCAATGTGGCAGGCAGCCACCGCATAGTTAGGCGGCGCAGTATGCGCATGGGCATTGACAGTTGCGGGGCGCTGGCGGTGGCAGTATTGGCAACGGGCTGGTTGGTTAACAGGGACATGGGAGCGCTTGCCTTCTGCGATGAAAGTGGATGGTGGCCGCATGGGTGCCGCTGGGATGCCACGGCGCCATTTCCGGCGCCGTGGGCGCGCGCAGTGGCTGGAGCGGCGGTGGGCAGTTGCAATGGCGCGTGGGCGACGGGCATGGCAATGGCGGCGGGCGTTCAGTCGATCGGTTGCAAAATCGTCGGAGCGGTCAGTCCTGGTGGTCGCGCACAATGGCCGTCATCAACGTGAAGATGATGGCGAGCGCGCCAATCAGCAGCGCGAAGACCAGGGTGTTGTACATGCGGCGCGGCTCCAGCGGCTCTTCCGCCAGTGTAGGCTGCTGCAGCACAGTGATCTTCTTGAGCATGCGCAGTGCCTCGACGCGGCCCCGTTCCAGCGCCATGACGGTGGAGCGGTAGACCTCGTCGGCAAACTGGGCCTGCATTTCAAGGCGCTGGTATTCTTCCACGGCGCGGTTGAGGGCCTCGCCGTCCTTGGCTTTGCCCTTTGCCTTGGGGCCTGCGGTGAGCTTGGCGCGTTCATTGCGGATTTGCTTCTGCAGGGCGTCTATGCGCAGTTCGATTTGTTTGACGTCTGCCGCCTCCGGGCTCAGGTATCCGAGCATGACGCTGCGCTGCGCCTGCAGCGAGGCCAGCTCTCCTTCCAGCCGCGCACTAATGGCGGCCAAGCTTTCGGCCTGTGCCTGTGGTGATATCAGACCAGTGGCGTTCTGGTACTCCAGCAGGGCATTGCGTGTTTGCTGTGCGCGATGATTGCTTTCCTCCACCTGCCGCTCGAGAAACTCCACCTGCGTGCGGGCAATGGTGTGGCCGATCTCGTTCATGAAGGCTTCGCCTTCAGTCAGCAATGCGCGTGTAATGGCCTGAGCCATGGGCGCGTCATAGGCCTGTGCCCGAATGCGCAGGACGCCGACCTGGTCATCGATCTCAATGCTGACGCGCCGCAGATAGTAGTCGTGAAATTCCTCCTGGCTGGCATCGTGCGGCAGGCGGGAGAGCCAATCGTACGCCGTACCACTGTAATGTGCCTTGAGGTCGAGGTCGTCCTGCAGCTTTTGCAGCATGTCTACCGAGCGCAGGTGGTCGCGCAGCAGGCGCAAATCCGTGGTGCTGTAGCCACCGCCCGTAAGGGCGCTGGCAAGATCGAAGCTCTGCCCTGTTTGCAGGTCAGTGTTTTCGACGATGAGGTGGGTTTCGGAGACATAGCGATCCGATGCCATCAGCCCCCAGTAGATGGCACCGATCAGTATGATCACCAGACTGGCAATCAGGAGGGGATGTCCGCGCATCCATTGCTTGCCAGCACGCACGCTGTAGGCGGGCTCGGAAAAGAAAGCGCGCGACGCTGGGGCTACTTGCGCATCCGCGTGGGCATCACTGGCCGCAACGTGCGCAGGCGCACCAGCTGCAGCTTTTTGCTCCGCCGGCATCTGTTCGGGGCGTGAGCCGGCTTCGGTGGATGTCTTATCGGTCATAGGGAGAGGCTGTGATTGTATTGGGCCAGCGCGTCGTTAATGTCGTCAAACCAATAGGCTTTGCCCTGGTCCAGCCAGATGCCGCTTTCGCAGAATTGGCGCAGGGTGCTTTCGCTGTGCGCCACCATGATCAGGCTGCTGCGCCCGGCCAGCTGTTTGAATGCCTGGTTGGCCTTGCGGCGGAATGCCGCATCGCCGACCGAGGTGAGTTCATCCACCAGGTAAATGTCGAAGTCGAATGCCAGGCTCATGGCAAACTTCAGGCGCGCCTGCATGCCGCTGGAATAGGTCTTGATCGGTTCGTCAAAGGCTTCACCAAGCTCAGCAAAGTCGTTGATGAATTCCAGGGTCTCGTGCATCCGCGCATCCAGGCCGTGCAGGCGGCAGACGAAACGCGCGTTCTGGCGGCCGGTGAGCGAGCCTTGCAGGCCGCCAGCCAGCCCCAGCGGCCAGGAGGTGCGGCAGTGGCGGATAACGCGGCCATGGTCCGGGCTGTCGATGCCACCGATGAGCCGCAGCAGTGTGGACTTGCCCGCGCCGTTACGACCGATCAGGCCGACACTGCGGTTGGCCGGAATGGTCAGGTTGATGCCGGTGAGCACCCAGCGCCCCAGGCCATGGTCGGTGCGGTAGCGTTTGTGCAAATCAATGATCTCGATCATAGGGCCTGCAAGCGTTTGGCAAATCGGCGTTGCAGTGCCAGACCCAGTACCGTCAAGCTCAACGCCCAGGCGGCCAGATAGCCCATGCTGATTTCAGGCAGCACGTGGTAGCCCGGGAAGAAGCCGCTGCGGATCAACTCCACGCCATGCACGATGGGGTTGTAGAGCAGCCATTCACGTGCGGTAACTGGCAACATGGCCGGTGAGTACATGATGGCGGAGAGAAAATACAAGGGCACGAAGATGAAGCCGACCAATTTCTCTGTCTCCGGCACCAGCACATACAGAACCGAGAAAGTCAGCGCAAAGCCTGCGCCCATCAGCGCCAGCAGCGCCAGCGCAGCGCAGGCGATGAGCGGATCATGCGGTAGTACGTCAAAGCCTGCCACCGCAGCCAGCAGTAAAAGCAGTACCAGCACAATGAACTGCAGCGTGCTTTCCAGCGCAATGCGCGCCAGCACGGTATCCACCGGCAACACCTGGCGGTAGGAGAGCAGGCCCCGGTTGGCGCCGATGGCCGATGCGCAGCGCCGGCCTGTGGCCACAAACATCTGATAGCCCATGAAGCCCAGCGCGAGAAACAGCGCAAAGTCCACACCGCTGAGGTGGCGCTGGCGCAGGGTGGAGAAGATCAGCATCAGAAAGCCCACGTGCACCAGCGGCTCCAGCAGCAGCCAAAGCCACGCCATGCGGCGCCCGTAGAGGCGGGTGAGCGCCTCGCGCATGAACAGCGCATGCCAGACAGCCCAAGCCACCTGCCAAGGCGAGCGTGTGGATGTGATGCCTGGTGGGGGGGAGGAAGGTGTCGCTTGCGTCATGGAAATAGCATGCGCTGCCACAGTGGCCCATGACTCTATGGGCGCAGGCAGGGTGTGTCGGCGTAAAAGCTGGCGTTCAGTTGCGAGTGCTGGATCAGATATCGTTGATAAGCACGAAATAGTACCTTGTCGACTTTGCCTGGTGATCGCCAGAATGCATCCAACGGTAGCGAAGGCCCGTAGACCAGCCCGTCAACGTTGTAGATGCAGTCCCCGAGCACAGCGACCGGCGTATTGTGCAACAAGGCCTGCAGCCCAGTCGTACTGTTGACGGTCACCAGGCCCTTGGCATGTTCCAGGACCGAGGGCAAATGCAAATCCTGCGCAATCAAAACGCGGTCTTGCACACCAAGGCGCCTGGCATGCTGGCGGATGACTTGATGGTAGAGCCGGTAGGGTCGGTCCATCGGGTGGTGTTTGATGACCAGCAGGTCCTGCTTGTCTGCTGCCCGTGCGAAGGACTCGAGCACGTGGCAAATCATGGCCTCGCTATTCGCGAAAGGCGAGTGGTTGACCATTTGGCTGTCGTTATGCACCTGTAGCGGCAGCAAAAAGTAGCGTTTGTGATTGTGTGCTGCCAGCAGTTGCCGCATCAATGGCCGGTCCGTCACATACGCACGAAGCTTGCGCAGTCCGCCAACCACCCCCCAGCGCCACGCCTGCGAAACAGGGTTAATAGGGCGGTGGTAAACGTGATGGCGATAGCGCGCATATCCAAGCAACATTGCCACGGAATAAATGCTGGCAATCAGTGCGGTGCGCCGAAAGCGCTGGCCGGTTACCTCTTGGGCTGTGTGCGCTGGCGTTGCTGGCAGGGCTCGGTAGAAAGCGCCATCGCGCGGCAGGGGGGACAGTGCATTGACACCGCCTTCCTCAAGGGTGACGAAGTCGGGCCGGACGTAGCCTTCCTCAAACACGTGGACGGCGAGACCCAGCTCTCGCGCAACCTTGCGAGCGATTTGATGCACGGGCCGGCTTTGGCCGAACAACGCGATGGCCTCATAGCGGTGAGTTTGAATATGCGCTGCGAGCCATTCAGATAAATCCTCGTGGCGGCCAGTGTAGGCGGTCGCTCCCGGAAAACGGTAGAACAGGGCATCGCCTGCGTTGAAGTTGATCTTCCCGACCTCGCAACCGTGCCGGCTGAGATACTGCGCCAGCTTACTGAAGAAGGGGCCCATAGGCCCCTGTAGTAGCAGGATTTTGTGGTGACGCAACAGACGCTGCAGAGGCGGTGGCGTGACAGACGAGTCCGCTGCCACCCTCATCTCTGTGGCTGAGTGCGATGCGGTGGCATCCTTGGCAATGGGGGCGTTGGTGCCGTCGTCTTGCCGGATTGGAGAATTATTGTGTGTGGCAAACAAGGCAGGTGTCGTGGGTTGCGCATTGTGGCTCAGGCTGATGCATGGAAGATTCCGCAGCCATCGTGATCATGGAGATGCTTGTTGCCGCAGACCTTGGCGCGTAGCAAAAGCCCTTCCAGAAGGCGCGAAGCCGATGAGGAGCACTGCGCGCCGCACATTGCCCGAGCCGAAGCAAATTGTTATGGAATCTGTTGGTATTCCTTGATTCTCGGGGCGGTGTGACTGCAACAAATCATGAAGAAGCGCACCGCGAGTCGCATGCCATGCGAAGGGCGCATGCACGCACATGGTGCGTCCAGGCACTCTTGCAACAAGGCTTGACCCAACTCTCGTCATGGATGCATCGCCCGTTTTCTCGAAGTTACCAATCTCTCTTGGTGTTGCAATTTTATCAGTGCAACGTGACGGTGTTTGTGTCGATCTTCCAACATGGTCTAGCCAAGGTATGGCCATTGCGGCACGCGCAGCGACGCAGCGGCTTTTGGCACCCAGCGGTAGAATCGCGCCCCATGCTTGCCCAAAGAACCATCCAGACAATCACCCGCGCGGTAGGCGTTGGGTTGCACAGCGGCCAGCGGGTCGAGCTGACGCTGCGACCTGCGCCGGAAAATACCGGCATTGTCTTCACGCGGGTGGATTTGCCTGAGCCCGAGGTGATACCGGTGAATGCCGAGGCCGTGTTCGATACGCGCCTGGCGTCGGTCATTGGCAGACCCGGGGCGCGAGTTTCGACGATTGAACACATCATGTCGGCCTGCGCGGGGCTGGGCATCGACAACCTCTACATCGACCTGACGGCCGAAGAGGTGCCGATTCTTGACGGCTCTGCAGCCGGCTTCGTGTACCTGTTGCGCGAGGCGGGCATTGCCGTGCAGGGCGCGCCGCGGCAGTTCGTGCGTGTGCGCAAGCCCGTGGAGGTGCGCGTCGAGGGCGTTGGCGAGTGCAAGTGGGCCAGGCTTTCTCCCTATCAGGGGTTCAAGCTGGGCTTTGAGATCGACTTCAGCCACCCGGCTGTGGATTCGACGGGGCAGCGCGTCGAGTTCGACATGGGCGAGGGCAACTATGTGCGCGATATTGCGCGCGCGCGCACGTTTGGCTTTACGCGCGATGTGGAAGCCTTGCGCGCCAACGGCCTTGCGCTGGGTGGCGGCTATGACAACGCGATCGTGCTGGACGATTACAAGGTGCTCAACAGCGAAGGGTTGCGCTACGAGGACGAGTTCGCCAAGCACAAGATTCTCGATGCGATTGGCGACCTGTACGTGCTGAGCAAGCCCTTGCTTGCCGCCTACAGCGCCTACCGCTCCGGACACGCGATGAACAACCAGCTGTTGCGCGCCCTGCTGGCCGACCAGGCGGCATGGGACATCGTGACGTTCGAGGATGACGCCGAGGTGCCGCGCGGCTTTGCCCTGCCTGCTTTCAGCTGGTGAGACTCGGGCTTTCGGGCTCTGGTCATGGACCTCTGTGCATTGCAGGCGCGTGCACGGAGCTTTACACCTCCGGCGTCAAATTCTGCCGCGCTCCAACAGCCATCAATCTTGGCTGCGGTCACGGGTCTGCACAGGTTGTGCAGATGGTCACGCTGCCTGGCGCTGCATGTCCCCGGCGGTAACCGACGGGCGGCCAAAGCTGCTGTAGTGAAATCCCAGTGCCTGCATCTGCGCGGGATCGTAGAGGTTGCGGCCATCAATGACGACGGGCTGGCGCAAGAGGCCGCGCACGCGTTGCCAGTCCGGTTGCCGAAAGGGCTTCCATTCCGTGGGTATGACCAGTGCGTCCGCATCGTCCAATACGGCATAGGGGTCTTGCGCATGCAGCACGAGCTGCCCACTGGTCAGCCAGTGGGCCGGCACGCAGCGCAGGACGCTGGCAGTGGCAACGGGATCATGGGCCTGCACGACGGCGCCGGCCTCAAGCAGTGAGGCGATCAGCTGCAGCGCGGGCGCCTCGCGGACATCGTCAGTGCCGGGCTTGAATGCGAGGCCCCAGACGGCGATGGTGCGGCCATCGAGTGCGCCCAGTTGTTGTTGCAGTTTGACGAACAGGCCCGCTTTCTGGATGGTGTTGCGCTCTTCCACTGCCTGCAGGATGTGGCTGGGCAGCCCATGGCGTTGTGCGGTGTGGATGAGCGCGCGCACGTCCTTGGGAAAGCACGAGCCGCCATAGCCGCAGCCTGCGTAGAGGAAGTCGTAGCCGATGCGGCTGTCGGAGCCAACGCCAAGGCGCACTTTCTCGATGTCCACACCCAGTTGCTCGCACAGGCTGGCCATCTCGTTCATGAATGAGATGCGCGTGGCCAGCATGGCGTTGGCCGCGTATTTGCTCATCTCGGCTTCGCGTCGGCCCATGACCATCAGGCGCGGTTGCTTGCGCAGAAATGGTGCGTACAGCGCTTCCATGGTCTGGCGCGCCTGATCGTCCGCACAGCCGATGATGACGCGATCGGGGCGCATGAAGTCTTCCACCGCGCAGCCCTCGCGCAGGAATTCCGGGTTGCTCACCACGGGAACCGTGAAGCCGGCCTCGCGCTGCGTCAGGCCCCGGGCAATGGTGCGTTCGATGCGCTCCGCCGTGCCGACGGGGGCGGTCGATTTGTTGACCACGACACACCGCTGTGGCAGCCAGCGGCCCAGTTCCTCGGCCACGGCAAGCACCTGCGAGGTGTCCGCCGATCCGTCCGGTGCCGATGGCGTGCCTACGGCGATGAAGCACAGGTCGATGTTGGTCAGCACAGGGCGCAGCGTTTGCGCAAAGTGCAATCTGCCCTGCTGGTGGTTGCGCAGCAGCAGCGGCTCCAGCCCCGGTTCGTGGATGGGCACCTCGCCGTCACGCAGGCGGGCGATGCGTTCGGCGTCCCGGTCCACGCACACGACGTGGTGCCCCATTTCTGCAAAGCAGGTAGCACTGACCAGGCCAACGTAGCCACTTCCGATCACGACGATGCGCATAATGCAGGAGTCCTTTTCGATCAAGCCATCAGAACCAGCACGGCCAGTAAGCTGCCGATGGCAGCGCCGGCGAGTACATCACTGGGAAAATGCAGCCCCAGCACCACACGCGAGAGTGCGATCAGCAGCGTGAAAGGCACCAGCACCCACGCCAGCAGCGGCAGGTAGAAGCAGGCGACCAATGTGAAGGCTACGGCGTGCAGGGTATGCCCGCTGGGAAAACTGAATTCGTCCAGTGGTGCCGTCAGGGCGACGACAGTGCCGCCACGGGCATAAGGGCGCGGGCGGCTGGTGACTTTCTTGAGCCATTTGTACAGCAGTACGCCGGCGACCCCTGCAACGGCCATGCGGAAGGCGGCCTGCAAGTGCCCGGCTGCCAGCAGCAGCGCCATCAAGGCGTACCAGAAGATTCCGTTGCCCAGACGGCTGACCGTGCGCATGAGCGCGAGCAATGCGGGATGGCGCAGGCGCTGCTGGAGCGCTACGCACAGCATCAGCTCGCGGTGGCTGAAGCCGTAAGCGGGGTAGGCGGTGCTGGCGTTGTCAGGCGTTCTGGGCTGGGCGTGCATGGGCGGAGCTCCTTTCAGAACCCGCATCGGCCTGGTGGCCTGAGCGGTCGGGATGGACGGGATGGCCTGCGCCTGCGATGGAGATGGCATCGCGGTAGTCGGCAATCAGCGCGTCGATGACGCTTTTCCAGCTGCGGCAATTGCTGCCTGCATTGCGCGCCATCTGACGCAACAAGGGGGCGTCAAGTGCGGTGGCGAGCGTGGCCTGCACGAACGCCTCCTGATCGCCAAATGGCACCAAGATGCCGTTGACGCGGTGCGTGATCAGTTCGCGCGCGGCGGCGTAGTCGAAGCCGATGACAGGTACGCCGCTGGCCAGGGCCTCCTGCACGACGTTGCCGAAGGTCTCGCTCATGCTGGCGAATACGAACAGATCAGCAGAAGCGTAGTGGGCGCTCAGGTCAGAAGTGTTGACGGGGCCCGTAAGGATCACGTCCGGGTAGCTGCGTGCCAGGCGGTGGTATTCGGGTCCGCCGCCCACCAGGACCAGTCGCGTGTAGGGCAGATGCTGGCGCACCGCTTCCCAGGCGCGCACGACCAGGTCCAGTTGTTTCTCGGCGGCAAGCCGACCCACGCACAGCAGCACCAGATCGTCCTTGCCAACGCCCCATTGCGTGCGCAATGCCTGGCTGCGGTGCTGCGGGTGAAATAGCGTCCGGTCGACGCCGCGCGACATCACGCGCACCTGGCGCATGCCCTGCCTGGTCAAGGCGTCAGCCAGTTCCTGCGTGGGGGCCAGGTTGATATGGCAGCGGTTGTGAAAGCGCACCAGGTAGTTGCTGACCACCTGGCGCAGAAAGCCAAAGCGGTAGTGCTCCGTGTAGCGGTCAAAATGCGTGTGATAGCCGCCCACAAGGGGCAGTTTGAGCTTGCTGGCAGCGCGTACGGCGGACCAGCCCAGCGGGCCTTCCGTGAGCACGTGCACCACGTCCGGTGGCTGCTGCTGCCAGTTGCGCAGCAGCGTGCGGCCAGCCGGCAGCCCGAAACGGATGCCGTTGTAGCCAGGCACGCCAATGCCTCGCACCAGCGTGGTGGGCAGATCGGCAAAGCTGGCCAGGCGCCCGCGGTTTTCCTCGGGCTGCACCGGTCGCACGATATGCACCTTGTGACCGGCGGCCAGCAAGCCATTGACGACGCGCCCGGCCGTCATGGCTACACCGTTGACCTCGGGAGGAAAGGTTTCGGTGACCAATGCAATACGCAGCGGCTTGTCGCCCGCTGGCGGCGACAAATCCTGCAACAGGCCATCAAAGGCAGAGGGGTGCGCCGTGTTCATGAGCAGTCACTCTAGGCAGCGGCCATGAACGGGGTATGACGCTGCAGTGACTGTTTCGTGACGGAGACGCTTTTTGCCAGTCCCCGCCAGGGTGTCCACATGGTCAGATGGCGCTCGTCATTGCGAGGGCGCTGTGGCAATCGGGGAGAGAAGGCGCTGGCGCTGAGCGGGCATTGCAGCGCTCCAGCGCGCAATGACAAGGCAGATATCCACCCTTGGTCATTGCCGCAAAGCGTAGCGCCCAAGCCGCTTCCCGGCGGCCGTGGGGGCTTCAGTGGTGGTGACGGGAATCAGTAGCTGCGCCCGTTCCTGTACATCGCGTGCTGGCGCCGCTGCAGCGTGGTTGATTGTTGCAGCACGGCGCGTGTGCGTTGTGCATGCGCGTGGGTGATGGCCAGGCCCAGTGCATCGGCCGCATCAGTGCCGGGCAGCCCGGGCAGTTGCAGCAGTCGGCGCACCATTTCCTGAATCTGGGATTTGGCGGCGCGGCCATGTCCGGTCATGGCCTTCTTCATCTGCAACGCGGTGTATTCCGAGACGGGCAGCTGGTTGGCCACCAGCGCCGTTACGCAGGCTCCGCGCGCCTGCCCCAGCATCAGCGTCGACTGCGGGTTGACGTTGACGAAGACGATCTCCACGCAGGCTTCGTGCGGCTGATACTGTGCGGCAATCTGGCTGATGCCGTCAAACAGGACTTTCAGCCTACCCGGCAGATCGCCCAGCGCCACCTTGGTCGTGCGAATGGTGCCGCTGGCCACGTAACGCAGCTGCTGGCCATCGCTGTCGATGACGCCAAACCCCGTGGTTTGCAGGCCTGGGTCGATGCCGAGAATACGCATGGGGACTGTTAGAGAGGCAGAGAGGAAGAACGAGCAATGGAGGCTGGCATGTCTGTAGCGGCCAGCAATGAGATGGCGTGCCACTTGCCGAGTGTACGGGCTCAAGACCGTGCGGCGGCCGTCACATCCGGATTCCGAGCTCCTGCCGCAGCGCCTCCATGAAGCGCGGGTCGGCCACCGCGCCTACGTTGAAGCGCGCCCATGGGGAGATGCTCGCGTCCACGGTGAAAATGCGCCCGGGAGCCATAACGACATCACGCCGCAGCATGCGTTGCGCGAAGGCGGTGGAGTCCGTGATGCCCGGCAAAGTTGCCCACAGGTAGAGCGACTGCGCATTCTGCGCGAAGACGTTGGCGCCAATGGCATTGAAGAGCTGCAGCGCCTGCTGGGTGGCGCGCGCCAGCTGCTTGCGCAGCCGGGTGATGTGGCGCTGGTAATGGCCCTCCCGCAGCATCACGTCGACCGTCCGCTCGCTGTACTCGGAGCTGGCTACGTGCACCAGGGCCTTGAGGTCGGCCAGGTCGCTGGCCAGCGCAGCGTCACAGGCGATGAAGCCAACGCGCAATGCTGCAGAAAACGACTTGGAGAAGCTGCCTATGTAGATGGTGCGCTCCAGCTGGTCGAGTGCCGACAGACGGGTGGATGCCGTGGGCTTGAAGTCGGCCAGCGGATCGTCCTCCACCAGCAGCAGGTTGTACTTGTGCGCCAGTTGCAGTACGCGATAGGCCTTGGCGGCAGAGAGATCCGAGCCTGTTGGGTTGTGCGCGAGCGACTGGGTAAAAAATAGCCGGGGACGGTGTGCAATCAGCAATTGCTCCAAGGCTTCCAGATCCGGGCCATCGGTCTGGCGGGGAACGCCAAGCACCTGCGCGCTGGCGACCTTGAGCTTGCCAAATAGCGGGTAGTAGCCCGGATCGTCCACCAGCACCTTGCCGCCTGGCGGCACGAAATAGCGGATCACAAGATCCATCGCCTCGTTGGCGCCCTGCGTCAGCACCACCTGCGTGGGCTCGGCGCCTACGCCGATGTCCGCGAGCTTGCCGATGATGCTTTCCCGCAGCGCGCTGTAGCCGAAACGGTTGCCATAGCGAAACAGCGCACCCAGCCCCGTGCGCACGACCTTGCTGTGGAACCTGTCGAGTCGCACATCGGCCAGCCAGTCACTTGGTGGAAAACCGTCTCCGACCGAGAGTGCGCCAGCGCGCGTCTTGAGCTGCTCACGCATCAGCCAGACGATGTCCATCGCGCGGCCCAGGTTGCCGCGGTCCTCCTCGTGCGGCGGCGGCGTGCCTTCGGCCTGCGTGCGATGCGCACACACGTAGTACCCCGAGCCCCGGCGCGGTTCTACCAGGCCTTTGTTGACGAGCATTTCGAAGCTGGCCACCACCGTGTTCTTGGCGTAGTGGTGCAGTGCCGCCAGTTCCCGCAGCGACGGCAGCTTGTCGCCCGCCTTGTAGACACCACTGAGGATTTGTCGCTCGATGGTGTCGGCCAGTTGTTGCGCGCGCGTTGCAGTACGGTGCTTGGGCATGGTTAGGCAGGCTTTCTATCAGAACCTGTTAGGGAGACGGTGCACATCGTGTCACTCGACTGTTCCTGGAAAGTGTACCTTTTAACAAGGGTACAGATCGCCTAGAGTGGGACGATTCAAATAGAAGGAGATAACCATGGTCGATTCCCGACTGGCCAACTTTCGCGCCCTCACACCCGCGCAGCGTCTCGAACACATTGCCAAGGTCACCGCGCTGACTGAAGATGAAGTGGCGCTGCTGGCGCAACCCGGCGCCCTGAGCGTGGACCGCGCAGATGGCATGATCGAGAATGTCATCGGCACATTTGAGCTGCCGTTCGGCGTTGCGGGCAACTTCCAGATCAATGGCAGGGATGTGCTGGTTCCGATGGCGGTCGAGGAGCCCTCCATTGTTGCTGCCGCATCCTTCATGGCCAAGCTGGCCCGCGAGTGTGGCGGGTTCGAGACGTCCAGCACCGGGCCAGTGATGCGGGCGCAGGTTCAGGTGCTGGGCGTGACCGACCCGTATGGTGCGCGGCTGGCGCTGCTCAAGCACCGCGAGGAAATCGTGGCGCTGGCCAATAGTCGTGACAAAGTGCTCATCGGCCTGGGTGGCGGCTGCCGCGATATCGAAATCCACGTATTTCCAGACACCCCACGTGGTCCCATGGTGGTAATGCACCTGCTGGTGGATGTGCGTGACGCCATGGGTGCCAACACGGTCAATACCATGGCCGAATCGGTCTCGCCGCTGGTAGAGAAGATCACCGGGGGACAGGTGCGCTTGCGCATTCTCTCCAATCTTGCGGACCTGCGCCTGGCGCGTGCCCGTGTGCGGCTGACGCCTGAGGTGCTGCGCACGAGGGAGAGGGCGGGGGAGGCCATCATCGATGGCGTGCTGGATGCCTACACTTTCGCGGCGATTGATCCGTATCGTGCAGCCACGCACAACAAGGGGATCATGAACGGGATTGATCCTGTGATCGTTGCCACCGGCAACGATTGGCGCGCTGTGGAAGCGGGCGCGCACGCGTGGGCTTGCCGCAGCGGACGGTATGGCTCACTCACGACCTGGGAGAAAGATACCAGCGGCGCCCTGGTTGGCACCATCGAAATGCCGATGCCGGTCGGCCTCGTTGGTGGAGCGACCAAGACACATCCCCTGGCACAGCTTTCGCTCAAGATCATGGGTGTGGCGACGGCGCAGGAGCTTGGCGAGGTCGCGGTGGCCGTCGGCCTGGCGCAGAACCTTGGGGCGCTGCGGGCGCTGGCCACCGAAGGCATCCAGCGCGGCCACATGGCCTTGCACGCGCGCAACATTGCACTGGTTGCCGGCGCTGTGGGCGACGAGATTGACACCATTGCCAAACGCATGGCGGCCGAAGGCGACGTGCGCACTGACCGGGCACTGGCGTTGCTCAAGGAACTGCGCGGCACATAAAAGTCGTTTGAACGGGTGCCTGACGGCTTTCGAACCGGTTCCACGCGTTTAACACAAGGAGACAAGCAAATGACACATGCACCTCAGGTGCCAGCCGGACAATCGCTCGTGGAAGTGTGGGGCGATACAGCCGAGCTGCGACATATGGCTTGGGCCATCGTATTGGGCATAGGCATCAGCCTGTCAGGTTTTCTCATCGCCAACAAGATTCTGCAGGTGCATGTGGCCAGTGCCGAGTTGGCGCGTGCCTACGCGATGCTGGCAGGCCTGGCTGGCTGCATTCTTTCGGGCGTCGTGTGTGCAGTGCTTTTCAAGCCCAAGCGGCTGGTCGTCGAGGATGGCGCTGCCGATCCTCGCTGGCGCGAGGAAGTCATCGAAGAGTTGCGCCAGCAATACGGCAGCCTCGGTACGGAGGCCGAACTGTCGCCAGCCGTGGCGCAGGAGATGCGCGAGCTGGGCCTGTATGAACTGTTCACGCGCGATGCGCGCGATGACATAACGTCAGCACGTGCGCGGTAAACAAGGAGACATCGCAATGAGCGCAGAACTCGTTCAACAAATTTGGATTGCCGCAGCCATGGGGCTGGTCGGAGCGGCTGTTTTTGCCGCCATCGGCTTGGTCTCCGGAACGGATGAGACAACCACACTGGCACCGTTGACGCTGCTGGTGGTGTTGTTGGGGGTGCCGCCGGCAGGCGTGTTTACGTTCTTTCTTGCGGGTGCGGTGGCCAAGCACATGACGCACGCCGTGCCGACGGCATTGCTGGGCATTCCGGGCGATACCCTGGCTACGCCACTGCTGCAGGATGCCAACACGCTGCGCAAGCTGGGGGTGCCGCACATCGCGCTGCGCAAGATGATTTCGGGTGCCATCATTGCCGCGTTTGTGGCTGTGCCGTTGGCGGTGCTATTTGCCGTGATGCTGGCGCCGTTTGGGGACGCCATCACCAAGTCGGCGCCATGGATTTTTCTGGTGGCAGCGGTACTGATTGCCTATTTCTCGCCGGGTCGCTGGGCGTCGGTGGCGCTGCTGGTGCCGTTCGTGGTGCTGATTCTGGCATTGAAGGCGCTGACCGGCAGCTACGATGTCAACCTCAGCGTGAGCTACTTTCTGGGCATTGCCATCGGCCCGTTGGTAGCCGACCTGTTTTCGGTGATTTCGCCCGTTGAGCGCGGGCGCATGCGCAGGGACACACCGCGTACGTTCGAGCTCGCCCCGGATGTGAAGGGGTGGTCCGGGTACTTCCCCAACCCGTTCAAGGTGCTGGACCGCAAGCAGGTACGCTGGACGATCGGCACGGCTGCGATTTCCAGTGCCACGTTCGTCTTCAGTCCTGTGGCGATGACGGTGGCTCTCGGCGAACTGGTGGGCTCGCGCGTGCGCCATGCCTATCACCGCCTGACAACGGTGCTCAGCGCCCGCAACGGAGTGACCGAGGCTACTTACATTGCCGAGGCCATGATCCCTCTGATCGCATTCGGCCTGCCGCTGAGCCCCGTTGCTGCAGGCCCGGCGGCGCCGCTGTTCAATGCGCCACCGCGCTTTACGGTCGACAGTGCCACGGGCGCCACGCACAACCTGCACGATCTGATGAACCACTGGGAGTTCCTGGGGTACGGCATGATGGCAGTGGCGCTGGCAGCGCTGGTGTCCTATCCGTTCGCAATGAACTTCGCGCGCAGCGCCGCGCTGTTCGTCTCCCGCAAGGTCAGCCACGAGGCCATCATCGCCACGTTCATCGGCCTGATCTTCGTCATCAGCGTGTGGGAAGGGCAGCTGCTTGGCCTGCTGGTAATCACGACGATGGGGTTGGCCGGCGGCCTGCTCTCGCGCGTGCTGGGGTTCAATACCGGTGTGCAGTTCATGGGGTACTACGTGGCAGTGCTGTCTGCGCCGGCGCTGATCAGAACACTGGGGTGAGCGATCAGGTAAGCGGGCGTGCGCAAGCGTGAAAGCACTGCTCAGACCTATTTGGCGGTGCTTTCACGTTGTCGCGTGAACAAGCGTTTTATTTGCCAGGCAGTTCCACCGCTCCCATGCGTTGCACAATGACGCGGGTACGCTGGTTGACATAGCGGCTGTGGGGATTGGCGCCCAGCCGACGCGGGCTGGGCAGCAGCACGGCCAGTTTTGCGGCCTGCGCGGCCGAGAGCTGGCGCGCGCTGGTACCAAAGTAATGCCTGGCAGCGGCTTCAATGCCGTAAATGCTGTCACCCCATTCGATCTGGTTGAGGTAGATGTCGAGGATGCGCTGCTTGGGCAGCGCCGCTTCCAGCATCCACGCCAGCAGCAACTCCTGGCCCTTGCGCACAAAGCTGCGCTCGCCCGAAAGAAACAGGTTCTTGGCCAGCTGTTGCGTGATGGTCGAGCCGCCCAGTACCCGTTCACTCTGTAAGTTGCTTTGCCATGCGTTGCGCAGGGCTTGCCAATCGACGCCGCGGTGGCTGAAGAACAAGCTGTCCTCCGAGGCAATCACCGCGCGGCGGGCATGATCGGAGATCGCTGCGCCCGATACGGGGGTGTGCTGCCAGCGCACTGCGCGCTGCTGCACAAGGTTTTGCCAGATGGCCGTGCGTTGAAAGGCCGTTGAAGGCGGCTGCCACAGGTTCAGGCTCAACGTGGCCAGCAGAAAGTACAGCTGCAGGCACAGCCCTGCAAGCGCGCACAGTATCAACCAGCGCCACATCCACCTGGTGACGGGATTGTTGCGCAGGCGATTGGACACTGACACGGTCATGGCCGGGCAGCAGGAGGCTACGCGCCTGCGGTGGTGGCGTCAATCTCGGCGCGCAGCACTTGCAGCACCGCTTGAGCGGGAGGACGCACACCGCGCCAGATGGCAAAGGCCTCGGCCGCCTGTTCGACAAGCATGCCCAGTCCATCGCGTACTGTGATGCCGGGCGCGTGGCTGGCGCAGGCCTGCAGGAAGGGCTGCGCAGCCTGCCCGTACATCATGTCGTAGACGAACGCCTGCGGCGCAAGGCAGTGCAGCAGCGCCTGCATCGGCAAGGCCGCGCCCTGCAGGCTGCTGGCCGTGGCATTGATGAGGATTTGCTGTCGCGGCAGGGATGCGCCTTCAAGTTGCGCCAGTGACAGTGCCCCTAGTTGCACATCGTGGGCGCGCGCAACGTCCCGATGGCTGGCCACCAGCGCCTCGGCCCGGATGGCAGTGCGATTGACGACGGTGACGCTTGCCGGGCCTTCCTGCAGCAGGGCGGCCAGTGCGCCAGCGGCGGCTCCGCCAGCGCCCAGCAACAGAATGTGCCGATCCGAGAGAGGCTGCGCTGCATTGACGGTGATGTCGCGCACCAGGCCAATGCCATCGGTGTTGTAGGCCAGGATGTGGCCATCGGGCTGCAGCACCAGTGTATTGGCCGCGCCTGCGAGCTGCACGCGTGCATCGCGGTCGTGGGCGAGGCGCGCCGCCTCCGCCTTGAAGGGTACGGTGACGTTGCAGCCCTTGACGCCTTCTTGCTGCAGCTTGGCAAGGGTCTGTGCGAATCCGTCCACCGGCGCCAGGCAGGTGGTGTAGTGCAGGGATTGCCCGGTCAGGGCAGCGAAGTGCTGGTGAATGGCGGGTGAGCGACTGTGGGCAATGGGGTTGCCGATGACAACGTAGTGGTCGGTGCTAGGTGTTGGTGTGGGCATGGGCGCTTAGAACCTGTTCATGGTCTTTTTATACACCGCGTTGGTTCACCAGACGATGCGATGCAAGGCGCAAACCGCAGTCGGGCCGGTGGCCCGGCGAGGATTTGTAACGCCGCAGCGTGCGTCCGGCGAGCCAACCCCAAGGGCAGCCAGGTAAAAGCACACCGGGCGGCGTTGCCCGCCTTGCGCAGACAGCCAGTCTGGGCTGCGGCAGGCGCCTTGCCCGCCGCACTTTTGCCTGACTGCGCGATGCATAAAAAGATCATGAACAGGTTCTTAGCGGTCGCGGGCCTGCTGCATCTGCGTGGCGAGCGTGGCGTCGCGCTTGAACTCGAAGGTGGAGGTAAAGCCGATCTGGTCTGCCGTGCGGCGGATGTCCGGCGAGAAGCTGCCAAACGGCCCGGCCTTGTAGACGATGGCCTCGGCACGGCGGTCCAGTGCCAGGTTGCCGGAGCTGACATCCACGTCCGCCTGCAGCACGCTGCCGTCGTGGTTGATGAGGACCGTCAACACCAGACGGCCATAGAGCTTCTGGCCGTTCTGGGTCGGAAAGTTGCGGGTGCCGACGTCCTCGATGGCGCGGCGAACTTTATCAAGGTAAAGCGCGGTGACCGCATCTTGCGTGGCTGGACTGATGTAGCGTTTCTTGGGTCGTTCGTTCTCGAGCTTGACGAGCCGCTCCATCTCCGCCAACTGCTTGACCAGCAGCAGCCGGCGTTCCTGTTGGGCAATGGCTTCGGGCGAGAGGTCGGTGCGGCGCGGATCAGGCACGGGCAGCTGCGCCACCTGCTGGCGCAGCTGTGCCAGCAGGCGATTCTGCCGCTCGCGCGGGGTCTCCTGACGTTGCTCGGCTTCTTCCGTGTCGCTGCCCATGCGGGTGAGCGCCGAGTAAGGAGTGGGGCTGGTGGCGCGGCCACGGTCGGCGTCGCCGCCACCGGCCAGTGCCACCTGTGCCACGGCCTTGACCTCCTGGGGGCGCTCCTCGCTTTGCGCGTTGACGAGAATGATCTCCAGCGGCTGGGTGTTGAGTACGCGCTGAAACGTTTCGGGGCTGACAAAGCGGATCGACAGCACTACCGCATGCACCACCGCCGAGAGGAGTAGGGCGATGGACAGGGGCGAGAGATGACGCAGGCGCTCCAGCACTTTCACGGTGGCGATCACTCCGTCACGGAGGCCTCTTGGGCGGCGGGCTCGGGGGCCAGGTCAACGGCGATGGCCAGTGCCTCGGGCAGCAGCGACTCCTCATCGTCTGGGGCATCTTCCTCGGCGGTCTGCGCGAGGCTGGCGATGACGGTGCCGCTGATTTCCAGGGCGAGCAGATCCGCTTCGCCCAGCCGCACGCGCACGCGGCTGCCGCGCGCCAGGGCTTGCGCGCCCATCACGCGCACCACCAGCGGCAGCGTGTCTGCGCGCACGAGTGCTGGCTCGCCCTCCTGCGCTTCGCGGATCACGGCCGCATCGATTTCGGTGATGCCGTTCTGCTGCACGTAGCGCAACGTCCAGTAGCGCTCCATGTCACTCTGGTAACGGTTGTAGGCGGTGTACGTGGCATCGAACGCGCTGATCACGGAGAACAGCTCGGCGTCTTTCGGCTTGAAGGGGGCGGCCAGCGCTGCGGTCTGGCCGTGCTGCACGGCAGCGATGATTTGCCACTGGTTGACCAGATCGACATAGCGGCGCAGCGGCGAGGTCGCCCATGTATAGCTGGCCACGCCCATGCCGGCATGGGGCAGCGGTTTGGTGCCCATGCGCACCTTCACGCCGGGCGCCAGGCTGTGCTGGCTGCGGTAGATGCCGGGCACGCCGAAGTGCGCCAGCCAGCCGCCCCAATGGCTGTTGGCCACGATCATGGCTTCGGCCACGATCAGGTCCAGCGGTGCACCGCGCTTGCGGGTGGTGATCTCGACGGTTTCGCTGCCATCTGGAATGGCGCCTTGCTGTCCGTGCAGGCGGAAGTTGTAGTCCGGGCGCGAGAAGTGCTCCGGCTTGCCGCGCACGACTTCGCGGCGCGACTTCAGGACCTTGGCCAGGCGGTGCAGAAAGGCCAGCTGCGGCTGCAGCGCGATGAGCTCCGCCGGCACATCGGCCTGCCCGGCGACGGAGGGTGCCGCCAGCCAGTCCTCGGTGACGATATGGTCGATGCGGTCATAGCGCAGGTTGTGCAGCGTCTCGACGCGTTCGATGCGGGTCTCGTGCGACAGCGGCTCCAGCGTCGCCTCGTCATAGACGACGTACAGCGACACGGCCGGGTTGGCGCGGCCTGCATCCAGCGTATAGGCCTGCACCACGTCGTTAGGCAGCATGGTCAGCTTGGCCCCCGGCATGTAGACCGTCGAAAGCCGCGCGCGTGCCAGTTGGTCAAGCGCATCGCCGCGCTGAATCGCCAGGCCTGGCGCGGCAATGTGGATGCCCAGCGTGACCTGACCGCTGCCCAGTCCCTGCACAGAGAGTGCGTCATCGATTTCCGAGGTGTGGGAGTCGTCGATCGAGAAGGCCTGTACGGGTGCCAGCGGCAGCTCGGTCTGCGGCGCGGGGGCCGTCACTTCCGGAAATGCATAGCCCTTGGGGAACTGGTCGAACAGAAAACGCTGCCAGTGGAACTCGTAGGGCGAGCGAATGGCCCCGGCGCGCTGCAGTAGTGCCAGCGGGGCGGCACCAGTATTGCGGGCCGCCTCCACCACGGCCTTGTATTCGGGCGCGTTCTTGTCAGGCTTGAAGAGAATCCGGTAGAGCTGCTCGGCAATGGGTTCGGGCGTGCGGCCTGCGGCCAGATCGCTGGCCCAGGCCTCGATCTGTTGCTGCTGCAGGCGTTTCTTCTCGATCGCGGCCAGGGCTTGCTTGAGCACGTCCTGCGGGGCCTTGCGGAACTGGCCCTTGCCGGCACGGCGGAAGTAGTGGGGCGCTTCATGCAGCCGCAGCAGGGCGGCCGCCTGGTGCACGACATCGGCGTCGGCACTGAAATAGTCCTGCGCAAGGGCAGCGAAAGTGAAATCGCCTTCCGGCGCAAATTCCCAGGCCAGGTCCAGGTCGATCTCCTGCGCCTTTTCCTGCGCGCGGCGCAGCAGCTCCGCGGGTGCGGGCCGCTCGAACTTCAGCAGCGCGTTGGCCTTCTTGACCTTGACGCGCTTGCCACTGTCGAGCTCGACCTGCGAGGAGGCATCGGCCTCGGAGAGGATGCGGCCAGCCTGGAATTTGCCAGCCTCTTCAAACAACAGATACATCGCCCTATTCTCGCATGGCCGGTTGTGCGTCGGGAATATATCCGGCAACGGCGTTCACGCCCTTTTCAGAACCTGTTCTATGTCGTTGCATCCGCCCTGTGGCGCTATCCTGTGTGGTTTCATCAGCGAGCGGGTGCGTCGTGCCTTGCCGTCCCGGGCGGGATCGCGCGGTTGGTGCCGAAGAGCGCAGGTAGGCAGCCGCATGTTGCATGCGGGCGGCGCGGGCAGGTCTGCGCCCCGCCCAAGGCTTGCCCGAGTGTTGAATATTTGTTGCAATGGACGCGCTCTGCACGAGTTCCAACGGCTTCATGTCGTTAAACTAGCCTGACCTTCGGCAAGGGTTGCCGTTCTTTCGGGCGAGATGTTGCGCACGCGCCGACAGATGCCCGACGAGGTAGCGCCTATTTCGCAGCCATTTCTGACATGCCAGCTTCTGCCACCACCGACCCTCGCCACGCCAACGACGCTTCCAACGGTGGCGTTTTTGTACTGGGTGAGTTGCTGCAGTGCACGGATGCGGAGCTCGCCCAGCTGGAGCAATTGTGGCAGCAGCAAAACGACGGCCTGATTGCCGCCTTTGGGAATGCCATGCGCGCGCTCGATTGCTCCGGAGCGGCGGGCGCGCAGCTGGCGCGCCAGCATCTGCATCAGGCCATCGTGAGCCTGCAGATGCAGGACATAGCCGCGCAGGTGCTGCGTCAGGCACGTGAGCGGCTGCAAGGCTGCGTGCGCAGCCTGCATGATGGACGGGCGCGACAGCCGGCCGCGCTGGTGAACGTCACGGAGTCGATTGGCGCGCCGCCGCTTCGGATGCAGCTTGACAGCGCGGGATCGATTGAATTGTTTGACAATGCCACGCAAGCCGGGCATGGAGATGCAGAATGACCAACACATTGCCCCTTCGTATCTTGGCCGTGGACGACTCTCCGTCCATGCGGCGCATGGTGTGCTATACGCTTGAAGCGGCAGGCTACGCAGTGGTGGAGGCCGTTGATGGCGAAGATGCGCTGCAGCAGGCGCAGCAACACGATGACATTGCGCTGGTGCTGGCGGACCAGAACATGCCGCGACTCGATGGGCTGGGTCTGACGCGCCGGCTGCGCGCCATGCCGGCCTATGCCAGCACGCCCATTCTCATCCTCACCACCGAATCCGGCGACGACATCAAGCAGGCAGGCCGTGCTGCCGGAGCCACGGGTTGGCTGGTCAAGCCCTTTGACCCGGTACGGCTGGTGGATGTGATTCGCAGGGTGACGGCGCCGGCAGCGCGCGCCTGATGGCAGGGGGCAGGGCCGTGACGGAACGTTCGAAGGCACCGCCTTTCTCACTGCCGCAGCTTGACTTCCAGCAGTTTCATCAGTTGTTCTTTGATGAGGCGCAGGACAACCTCGACGAGCTGGAGCGGCTGCTGCTGGACACCCGCGCAGGCGCCGACCAGGAGAGCCACCTGCAAGCGCTGTTTCGCTGTGCCCACTCCATAAAGGGCGGGGCAGCCACTTTTGGTTTCGACGCGGTTGCCCGACTGGCACATGCAATGGAGACCTTGCTGGATGCCTGGCGCAAGGGGCATGCGCGCCCGAGCTCCGAATGCATCGAGCACATGCTCGCGGCCTCCGATGCGATGCGGGCCATGGTCGTGCAGCACGCGCGCGGGCAGGCAGTGGCCCCCGCAGTCATTGCCAGGGCCCAGGAAGCCGCCCAGACACTGCACCAGCATGGCGGTGCCGGCCAGCGTGCACAAGACGCTGCCCCCGCTGAAGGTGACGCGGGTGGGGCTGCCCCTGCCACTGGTGACGTGGCGCGCGAAGGCGAGGACTTCGGCTGGTTTGACGACGACGCCCCCGGCGTGCCCCCTGGCCAGTCGCACAGCGACACGCCACACCATTCGGAGCCGCCGTTGGTGGCGGAAGACTGGACGGCACCATGGACCGACGCCGCAGGCAATGCCAGCAGCGTGCGGGTGCCGATCGGGCGGATCGATGGCATTGTCGATCTGGTCGGTGAGCTGATCGTTGCGCAGACGACCCTGCAGCAGGCGGTGACCGCGCTGCCCCAGCAGCAGCGCTCGCATCTGGCGCCCACGATTCGGCGACAGAAGATGCTGCTGCGCAGCCTGCGCGAGGCGGTGATGCAGGCGCGTATGGTGCCTGCGTCGCAGCTGTTTCAGCGCCTGCCGCGTCTGGTGCACGCACTGGCACAGCGGCTTGGCAAGCAGGTGCGTCTGGAAACCAGTGGCGATGCCACAGAACTCGACAAGGCCGTGGTGGAGCGGCTGACCGATCCGTTGATCCAGCTGGTGCGCAATAGCATGGACCACGGCTTCGAGACGCCCGCGCAGCGGCGCCAGGCGGGCAAGCCCGAGGTGGGACGATTGCAGTTGGCCGCACGGCATGAAGGCGCGGAGGTCGTCATCGAAGTGCGCGACGACGGTCGGGGCCTCTCGCGCGAGCAGTTGCTCGCACGCGCGCATGCCAGCGGCGTGGCCATGGATGCGGATGCGCCGGACGCGCAGGTGTGGCAGCTGGCGTTCACGCCAGGGCTGAGCACCAGCGATGCCGTCACCGACATTTCCGGGCGCGGCGTGGGCATGGACGTGGTGCAAAGCAATGTGCATGCGCTGGGTGGGCGCATCGCCATCGAATCGCGCGTTGGCGAAGGCACGGTGGTGACACTGTGGCTGCCGCTGACGCTGGCGATCACCGACGGGTTGCTGGTGCAGGTGGGCAGTGAGCGCTATGTGCTGCCGCTGGCGGCGGTCGAGGCCTCCATGCCTGCCGGGCAGGCGGACATCCAGACCGTACAGGGCGTGCAGATGCTCATGCGCCTGCGCGGCGATGCGGCTCCGGCCAGTCGTCCGCTGGCGGAGCAGGTGCCGCATGGCGGGTATTGCCCGATCGTAGCGCTGGATACGCTGCTGGGCGTGCGGCGCCAGGATGGCAGCCAGGCGTGCAATGCCACCCTGGTCGTGTTGCGCAGCGGGACGCGGCGTGTGGCGGTACTGGTCGATGTGCTGCTCGATCACCAGCAGGTGGTGGTCAAGAATGTGGAGCGCCACTTTCGCAAGCTGCCCTACGTGGCAGCCGCGACCCTGCTTGGCGACGGCGCGGTGGCACTGATCCTGGATGTGGCACAACTGGCCAATGCACGCCTGACGGAGCCGCAGTCGGCCACAGCGGCAACCCTTTCCAATCCGAGAGCGCCGCGCGGCGACGCGGCAGGAGCAACGGCATGGCAGTGAGTCATTCT
The DNA here is from genome assembly GCF_001005215.1 of Lampropedia cohaerens. GTDB lineage: Bacteria > Pseudomonadota > Gammaproteobacteria > Burkholderiales > Burkholderiaceae_C > Lampropedia > Lampropedia cohaerens. The sequence goes on along the minus strand of NZ_LBNQ01000025.1, from coordinate 81,518 downwards.
TGTGCCCAGCGTACCTATCTGACGTTTGCGCTGGCCCATGAACGTTATGCGTTCGATGTGGTCTGCGTGCGCGAGATTTGCCGCTATCAGGCACCGACGCGCATCGCCACTGCGGCGCCGTTCGTCAAGGGCGTGGTGCACCTGCACGGCGCCATTGTGCCGGTGCTGGACCTGCGGCTGCGCTTTGGCTGTCCGCGGGCCGACTATGACGACTTCACCGTGATGGTCGTGGTCGAGGTTGATGCGCGCATGGTTGCCATGGTGGTCGATGCGGTCAGCGATGTGGTGGAAGTGGCGCAAGAGGCCGTGCAGCCGGTGCCCGACATGCAGAGCGTCATCCATGCCAGCTGCTTTACCGGCCTGGTCGAACAGCCCGAAGGCATGCTGGTGCTGCTGGACGCGCAGCGGCTGGTGCGTGAAATCGACGCATGGCTGGATGCGCACGAGCAGGAGTCTGCAGGTGCCGCCGCTGGGGGATGAAGCCGCTGGCGCTGCGCAACTGCCCGTGCTGCAGCCGCACGACTTCGCACGGGTGCAGGCCATGATTCATGCCCGGGCGGGCATCCATCTGCACGATGGCAAGCGCGCGATGGTGCATAACCGGCTGGCGCGCCGCCTCAAGGCGCTGGGCCTGGCGCAGTTCGATGCGTATCTCGATCGGCTGCAGGCCGATGCGCATGATGCGGAGTGGCAGGCCTTTACGGATGCGCTCACCACGAATCTGACCGCCTTCCTGCGCGAGCCGCACCACTTTGCACTGCTGCGCGAGCTGCTGGCGGGCGATGCCTCGGCACCCTCGTGGCGCATCTGGAGTTGCGCGGCAGCCTCGGGCGAGGAGGTGTATTCGATTGCGATGACGGTGGACCAGGTGCTGGGTGCCCGCGCCGACAGCGTGCGCATCCTCGGCAGTGACGTGAACAGCCAAGTGCTGGCCGTTGCGCGGCGGGCCGAGTACGCCATGGCTCGCGTGCGCGATGTGCCGGTGGACATGCTCAAGACCTATTTTCAGCGCGGCAAGGGCGCGCAGCAGGGGCGGGTGCGCATTCAGCCCTGGCTGGTCGAGCGTGTACGGTTCTGCACCGTCAATCTCGCGTCGCCGCGGTGGGAGGCCATCGCCCAACCTCAGGATGTGGTGTTCTGCCGCAATGTGCTGATCTATTTCGATGCTGACACGCAGGATCGTGTGGTGCGCCGCCTTGCCCAGGTGCTGCGCCCCGGCGGCTTTCTGTTCATGGGGCATGCGGAGCACCTCAGCCGGCATCTGGATGTGTTCGAGCCCTTTGCGAGGACGGTGTATGTGCGCCGCTGACGCTGCTGCCGGCTACCGCTCCTCGCGGAGGCGCGCGGACGAGTTCGCCAGCGCACGGGGCTGGGTGGCCTACCGCGATCGCGAGTTCGGCAAGCCCGCCGTGAAGATTCTTCCCGGCGGCTTTTATGCGACCCAACGGGACTGTGTGCTGGCCACCGTGGTCGGCTCCTGCATATCGGTCTGCTTGTGGGATAGCGCCGCGGGCGCCGGTGGAATGAACCATTTCATGCTGCCGCAGGCCGAATTGGCGCGCGCGCCCGGTCTGGTCGAGGGCGCCTATGGCATGGCCGCCATGGAATTGCTCATCAATGCCTTGCTCAAGCTCGGTGCCGAGCGCAAGCGTCTGCAGGCCAAGGTGTTTGGCGGTGCGCAGATGATGCAAAGTCCCGGCGTGCACAACGTTGGCGAGCGCAACGTGCAGTTCGTGGACGCTTACCTGCGCACTGAGGGTATTGCCGTGCTGGCGCGCGACGTGCTCGGGCTGCAGCCGCGGCGGCTGGCATTTTTCCCACGCGATGGCCGGGTGTTGCTCAAACGACTGGGGTATGTGCCGCAGGATGCACGGGCGCAGCGGGCGCAGAGTGACAGTGCCCTGGCGCTGGCGCGCCGCAATGCCGGCGGCAGTGTCGAGCTGTTTGATTTATCTCGCTGACGGCAATGCGTAGGGCAACGGCAGACAGACCATCCGGACAGCTGCAGCAGCGCCGCATCCGCGTGCTGGTCGTGGACGACTCCGCACTCGTGCGTCAGTTGCTCAGGACCATCATCGACGCCCAGCCGGATATGCGCTGCGTGGGAGTCGCCAAGCATGCTGCCATGGCCCTGCAGATGGTGCAGACGCTGGCGCCGGATGTGCTCACACTGGATATCGAGATGCCGGGCATGTCCGGGCTGGAACTGCTTGAGCGCCTGATGCATAGTCAGCCCCTGCCGGTCGTGATGATCTCTGCGCAGACGTGCGAAGGCGCCGAAACCACGCTGCGGGCACTGGAAATGGGCGCCGTTGATTTCGTGCTCAAGCCGCGCATCGGGGTCGCCGATGGCTTGCACCAGCTGGCACAAGCGCTGGTAGAGAAAATCCGGGCCGCGGCGCAGGCCAACGTGGCAAGCTCGCGCCATCACGGCCTGTCGATGGAGGCTGACCACGCGGTGCAAGCAGGTAACACACCCGCGCACAGTGAGATCGCTGCTGGCACGCGGGACATGGCGGGCGGTGCCTGTAGGTATCAAGCGACTGCCACGCAGCTGGTGGCCATCGGGGCATCCACGGGGGGCACGGACGCGATACGGACTGTGCTGCAGGGGCTGCCCGAGACGATCCCTCCGGTGGTCATCGTGCAGCACATGCCAGCTGGTTTCACGCGCAGCTTCGCCGCGCGACTGGATGCTGACTGTGCGCTGCGGGTGTGCGAGGCGCGCGACGGCGACGTCTTGCGCGCGGGGCACGCCTATGTTGCACCGGGTGGACTGCATCTGCGTGTGCAGAAATCCGGCACCTCGTTGGTGGCTCGGTTGGCCGAGTCCGAACTTGTCATGCATCACCGGCCTTCGGTGGATGTGCTGTTTCGTTCCGCATTGCTGGCCACCGCACGGCACACCATTGCCGTGCTGCTAACTGGCATGGGAACCGACGGGGCCCAGGCCCTGCGCGCTCTGCGCCAGGCGGGTGCCTACACGATTGCGCAGGATGCGGCCAGCAGCGTGGTCTACGGGATGCCGCGTGAAGCCGCGCTGCTGGATGCTGCCGTGGACATCCTGCCACTGGCGCAGATTGCCGCGGCAGTGGTGCGTCATGCCTTGTCTGAATGACGCGGAAAGCGCCCGCAGTCGCGGCGATTCAGCTTCTGACCTCGCCCAGTGTGTAGAGAAACGTGGCGATCTGCGGCAGATGCTCGGCAAACGCATGGGTCAGCGCATGGTCATGGCCTTCCAGAATGAGGCATTGCGCGTCTGCGTGGCGTTCGGCCATTTCTTGCCAGTTCAGCACTTCATCGCCCTTGGCAATCACGACCAGGTGCGGTGCCTGGCATGGCGCGCCGCGGCTGTCCAAGGCGCGCAGCTGCTCGATGTACTCCGGCTTGAAGTAGAACGCTTCCTCGGGCCTGTGCCATTGCGTGTTCTGGCCGATGTAGCGCGCCAGGTCGCGCGCGGGATTCACGGCGGGGTTGAGCAGCACGGCGGGGCAGGCGTACCGCGCAGCAACCCAGCTGGCGTAGTAGCCACCAAGCGATGAGCCCATCACTGCCATGCGTTTGTGCGGCCAGGTGGCGACCGTCGCCTCGATCAGTTCCGCGGCAGCCTGCGGAGAAGGCGGCAGCTGCGGAATCTGCACCATCACATCCGGGTAGTGCGTGCTGAACCACTGCAGCGTCTGCTGCGCCTTGGCCGACATGGGCGACGAACGAAAGCCGTGCAGGTACAGCAAGTGTGTGAGTGTTTGGGCATGGACGCGGGACATGGCGCAGGTGTCCTCGTAATAGCAAAGTGGCTGCGTAGGCGCTGCATTCCGTGCATGTCAGAATGACAGACACAACTTTGCACCAAGACCCATCCATTTCCAACCCTCTGAGCGACAGATCCCGTTGAAAACCAAGGGCATTGGGCCCACCGTGCTAGCTCGCCTTGAACAAATGGGCATCGCATCGCTGGCGCAACTGGCCGCTGCGAATGTGGCCGACATCCTGGCGCGTGGAGCCAGTCTTACGGGCAGTAGCTGCTGGAAAAACAGCCCGCAGGCACGCGCGGCGATAGCTGCCGCCATCACGACCGCGCGTGAACAAATCCTTGCACGGCCCTGACGCTATCACCGGTTGCGCGATTTCATGGCGCGTTCGACTTCGCGCTTGCCTTCGCGTTCCTTGATGGTGCTGCGCTTGTCATATTCGGCTTTGCCCTTGGCCAGCGCGATTTCGCATTTGACGCGTCCGTTCTTCCAATACAGCTGCAGCGGCACCAGCGTGTAGCCCTTCTGCTCCACTTTGCCGATCAGGCGTTTGATCTCGTCCTTGTGCAGCAGCAGTTTCTTGGTGCGGTCGGGGATGGGATTGACGTGGGTGGAGGCGGACTTGAGCGGATTGATCTGGCCGCCGATGAGAAAGATCTCGCCATCGCGGATGACCACATAGCCATCGGTTAGCTGGGCCTTGCCGCTGCGCAGCGCCTTGACCTCCCAGCCTTGCAGCACCATGCCTGCCTCGTGACGCTCTTCCAGGAAATAGTTGAAGAAGGCGCGTTTGTTCTCGGCAATACGGCTGGAATTTTGCTTTGCTTGTTTGGTGGCCATGGCGTGAAGGTGGGGCCGCCGGAGGCGGGCTTCAAGGCGCGCGGCATGGTCGCTGACCACCATGGACTTAAAATGCCATGTTTAGCCAGCAATACCGCAACGCAAGGTGCAGCCAAGCATTCTATGCAGTTTTATCGCGAGCCGGCGGTTGAAAAGACTATGGACAGGTTCTGAGATGAAGCAAGTCGAGAAATCCGCGCTGGTTTGGCACGGCCCCGCAAGCATGTTTGCATTGGTGACTGATGTGGCGCGTTATTCGGAGTTCCTGCCATGGTGCGATCGCTCGCGCGTTCTGGAGCAGGATGAACACGGCATGACGGCAGAAGTTGGCATAGCCCTTGGCAAACTGCGTCAGTCATTTGTGACGCGTAACACGCATGAGGGTACTGAGAAGGTCCACATGCGCTTGCTGCGTGGGCCTTTTTCCGCGCTGGAAGGTACGTGGACGTTTCAGCCTGTCGGCGGCGCAGACGCGCATGCATCGCAGGCGTGCAAGGTGACGCTGGTGCTGCGTTATGACTTTGCGTCGTTGCCCTTGCGCCTGCTGGTCGGTCCGGTGTTCGACAAGATCGCCAACACCATGGTGGATGCATTCGTGCAGCGCGCCGATGCGCTCTACGGCAAGCGTCCGGGATGACGGGCGGCGAGACGCAGATCACGATTGAGGTGGCGCTTTGCGTGGCGCCGCGTCAGGTGGAGCGCTGGCCGCTGTCCGTTGCCGAAGGCACAACGCTCGCGCAGGTCAGTGCAATGGTCCTTGCGCGTTGGCAGACGCTGGCGTGCGATGATGCTGTGGTGCATGCGCAGAGCTGGCGCTGGGGAATCTGGGGGCGCATCGCGGATGCGAATACGATGTTGCAGGATGGTGACAGGCTGGAGGCCTACCGCCCCTTGCTGGTCGACCCGAAGGTGGCGCGGCGGCAGCGGTTCGCCCGGCAAGGCGCCCGCGGCGCCGGTCTGTTTGCCAAGGGGCGCAATACAAAAAAGCTCTAGTAGCAATTCCTTGGCGTTATCTGTTCAGGATTTACGGGGCGCAGCTTGCGGCGCATGTCCACTGTGGGCATCGTCCGTGCAGGAGTAAGATGCAGCGCCATGCGTTACGCAGGTGACAGCCGCACCTGCTCGGATGCCAGATAACCAACTGGAGCGTGAAGCGATGGGTAAATCCGTGATTGTGCTGGGAGCCGGGATGGTGGGCACCAGCACGGCTCTGCATTTGGCCAAGCGTGGCGATGATGTCGTACTCGTGGACCGACGCTCGCCGGGACGGGAGACGTCCTACGGCAATGCCGGGCTGATCCAGAGTGAGGCCGTTGAACCCTATGGATTTCCGCAGGGCCTGGCACCGATCCTGAAGGTCATTCGCAAGGGCGGCGTCGATGTCAACTACCACCTCACAGCCATGCCGGGTCTTACCGGCGTGTTGGAGAAGTACTGGCTCAACTCCACGCCCAAGCGCTACAGGCAAATCGTGCAGGAGTTCAGCCGCCTCATTCGCCATGCGATCAGTGCGCATGCGGAGCTGATGGCCGAAGCCGGCGCAGAGCACTTGGTGCGCAAGCACGGCTGGATCAAGGCCTTTCGTGACGAGCGCAACATTGTTGAATTAGTGGAGCACGCCCAGTGGTTGCAGCAGGAGTTTGGCGTGCCGCATACGCCGCTTGACCGGGCTGCGCTGGCCAGGCTGGAGCCGCAGTTGAAGGGCTTTGCTGGAGGCGTGCATTGGACCGAGCCTTGGGCCGTGCGCGACCCGGGCGCGCTGGTTGCCAGCTACGCGCGCTATTTCGAGCGACTCGGCGGCCGCTTCATGCTCGGCGATGCGCTGAGCCTGCGCCCCAGGGGCAAGGGGTGGGCTGTGCAGACCGATGAAGGTCTGCTGGAGGCCGAGCAAGTGGTGGTGGCGCTGGGGCCGTGGTCCGCCGGCTTAACCCGTAAATTGGGCTATCGGCTGCCGCTTTTCATCAAGCGAGGCTACCACCTGCATTACCGCGGCGAGCCGCTGAATCATCCGCTGCTTGATGCGGACAATGGCTTCATGCTGGTACCAATGGAAAAAGGGCTTCGGCTGACTACCGGTGCGGAATTTGCACGGCTCAATGACCGTGCGACGCCTGTGCAGGTCACCAAGGCTGAGCGCATCGCGCGGGAACTTGTGCCGCTTGGCGAACCTGTGGAGGACGAGCCGTGGATGGGCGCACGTCCTTGCACGGTGGACATGAAGCCGGTGCTTGGGGCCGCACCACGCCATCATGGCCTGTGGTTCCACTTCGGCCATGCGCATCAGGGCTTCACGCTGGGGCCAGCCACTGCCAAGCTGCTGGCGCAGGTGATGCACGGCGAGCAGCCATTTACCGACCCGACGCCTTACGGGCCAGGGCGTTTTCTCGCAAAATGAAGTGATTCGCCTGATGCAAAAAGGCCATGGAAGTGCCAGCGCCGTGCTGACACCGCCATGGCGCGGTGCGTTGTCGCGTCAAGTTAGCGGCGGCGCCCGCCTGTGAGCAGCAGCGTGAACAGCGCGCCGGCTGCGGCCGAGAAGAGCAACGCCTTGCCGGGCTTTTCATGCACATAACGGCAGGTGGCCTCCTGCAACTCCAGCACGCGTTCGCGGGCGCGCTCGCTGGTGTCGGCTACGAGGTTGATGCTTTGCGTAGCCACGTCCAGTGCCTTGTGGGCCAGCTGATCGATGGTGGGATCTGCATGTTCGCGCAATCCGCGCACGCCGCGCTCGACCTCGCGCAGGCCCTCATCGACAGTGCGGCGGGTGCTCTGCACGGCCTGCTCTGCGCCTTCCAGCGCACGATCTGCGACGTCGTGCGCCACGTCGGAAGCCTTGTCGACGCCGCGCTCGACCTTGTCAAGCGCGGTCTCTGCAGTATCGCGGATGGCTTCGTCGGCCTTGTCTGCTGCTTCTTCGATTTTCTTGCCGGTTGTCTTGGTGTTCATGAGGCAATTTCTCCTGTGAATCAATCGATGGCGAAATGAAGGCGGGTGTCAGCCGGATGCCGACGACCCTGCAAGTATGCGCGCATTTGCCTGGCAGGCAGATCAGCCTGGCTGGCCAGATGGCGCGTCGCAGCGCTCATCGCTTGAGCATGTTGAGCACGAAAGTGACCACGGCAATGATGATAAACACGAAGAAGAGAATCTTGGCAATCTCAGTGGCGCCTGCGGCAATGCCCGTGAAGCCAAACAGCGCGGCGATCAATGCGATGATGAAAAATATGACGGCGTAGCGAAGCATGAACTCTCTCCTGTCAGGGCGCAATGGGTGGCACGGCTGGCCGGGAAGTGCTCGGTTTTGCAGGCTCCGCGCCGGCGGAGATGCGCTGTGAGCAGCCATGCCCACACTGTAGGATGGCGCTTGCAGGCGCAATGGCGGGACATACGATCAGCACCCTGTAGGTGCTCGCCTTCTGCGGGTGTCGGACTGCTCCCACGTGCGGGTGGCTGTTCCTCCTCGTAGCGGGCGGTAGCCGCACGCGCAACTGCGGCATGGATGACATGGCCGTCAAAACGGAGGGAATTTTTTCGGTCATCCGGCCTCCCACAGCCATGGTGGCAAGATGCTGCCCTGCTATTTCTCTTGAAAGGACTGACGTTGAACCGAGCGATTGCTACTTTGCTGGGGGCTGTTTTGCTGACGTTGGGCGTGATTGCCGGCGCAGCAATGTTTGTGGTGTTGTTATTGGTGGGCGCTACCGTGTGGCTGGCATTCAAGGCACGCATGTGGTGGGCGCGTTGGACGGGCAAGCCGGTACCAACCTGGTCGGTGGGTGGGCTGGCTGCGCGGCAGGGATTCATGCGCACATACGGCAGCTTCCGCAGCACCGCGGCGACACACGGCAGCGCCGCACCCCACGCGCCTCGGACGATTGACGACGTGACCGATGTTGAGCCGCGCACACCGGCTGCCGAGCGGTAACGCTGGGTACGAGAACGGGTTGGCGCGGCCGGTCCTGTTATCGGGGGCCGGCGCTGCGTTGTAGGCGTTGCGTTGATTTATTTGATCCATGTGGGAATCTTGGATGGATGGGCTGCTGGCTGCGTTGGCCCTGCCTGAGTACGGGCTTTCCACGGTGTTTGTCGTGGCGCTGTTGTCAGCGACGCTGTTGCCCATGGGGTCCGAGCCTGCGGTGTTCGGACTGGTGCAGCTCAATCCGGCGCTGTTCTGGCCTACGATGGCGGTGGCAACACTGGGTAATACTCTGGGGGGCGTCATCAGTTGGTGGATGGGGGGGCTGGCCGGGCGTGCTGTCGAGCAGCGCATGGCACGAAAGGCGCCCTCTGAGAGCCCACCAAACCCGCGTGCATTGCGCTGGCTGCAGCGCTTCGGGCCCAAAGCGTGCTTTTTGAGTTTTCTTCCCGTGGTGGGCGATCCGCTTTGCGTGGTTGCCGGCTGGCTGCGCATGCCGCTGGGCCCTTGCGTGCTCTACATGGCGGTGGGAAAGTTCCTGCGCTACGTTGTGATGACGTGGCTGCTGATGCACGCCGCGCACGGGGGGATGCAGTGGTGGCGCGCGCTATAGCGCACGGTCCCAACGTCGCTGCTGTATGCGTGAGAACCTGTTGACGATTTTTTCATGCGCTTTTGCCCGGCTGCCCTTGGGGTTGCGCCGGATGGCAAGATCGTCAACAAGTTCTGTGTTGTTCGAGGCTGTGAAAAAGCCGCAACCAGGTGTGGTTGCGGCTTTGTTCCTGCTGCCATGCACATGCCGCGGCGGCGGGCGCCGCGCCGTGTATCAGGCTTTCTTGGCTTGCTGGTAGCGGCGCTCGACCTCAGCCCAGTTGATGACCTCGAAGAAGGCCGAAATGTAGTCCGGGCGACGGTTCTGGTACTTCAGGTAGTAGGCATGCTCCCACACGTCCAGACCCAGGATCGGCGTGTTGCCGGAGCCAATGCCTTTCATGAGCGGATTGTCCTGGTTGGCGCTGCTCTCGATCTTGAGCTTGCCATTCTTGTCGGTCGACAACCATGCCCAGCCGCTGCCAAAGCGTGTCTTGGCGGCATTGATGAAGTCTTCCTTGAACTTCTCGAAGCCCCCCAGGTCACTGTCGATGGCCTTGGCGACATCGCCGGCGGGCTTGCCGCCACCACCCTTGCCGGCCGGTGCCATCACGGTCCAGAACAGGCTGTGGTTGGCGTGGCCGCCACCGTTATTGCGCACGGCGGTGCGGATGTTTTCCGGCAGCTTGTCGAGATCGGAAATCAGCACTTCGACGTCCAGGCCATCGAACTCGGTGCCCTTGACGGCGTTGTTGAGGTTGTCCACATACGTCTGATGATGCTTGGTATGGTGGATTTCCATCGTCTTGGCATCGATTTCAGGCTCCAATGCGTCATAGGCATAGGGCAGAGGTGGCAAGGTATAGCTCATGGTGGATCCTCTTCGCGGTTGGTAATTGAACAACTGTTGGACGGATGGCGGCCGCGCGGCCATGGCGTTGTCAGCCATGCGCTGCAAACCGCCCTCAGTCCATCGAATTGATTCTAGCCCGCCGCGGGAATTCCGACACAGCGCGGGCTTGGAACTGTATTGGCATCGCGGTCAAATGGGCTGACCGTGCCTGACTTGGCCGCTAGCCCAGATCCAACGCCTGGCCGGACGCGTGCAGTTGGACGATCGCTTCGTGCGGCTCACGCTGCAGCAATGTGGTGATGAACGATTCGCCATCGACCTGGCAGTAGGCCATGGACCACTGGTCGTACAGCCGATCGCCGGCGAGGGGCTCATTCAGCAGCGGTGTGAAGTTGCTGTGGCGTGGATCTTTTTCCAGGCGCTGCACCAGTGCGTGTACGCTGCCTTGTGGGCCTTCGATGTACTGACAGAAGCACTCGCCATCGAACACCAGCACGCCAGTGATGCCGTTGGCGGCATTGAATACGCGCGAGGTGCGGATGATGGCGCTGACGCACGATGCGTCATGGCCACTGGCCAGCATGCTGTGGTAGAAGAAACGGTGTAGCTGTGTCTGCACGGGTGCTTTCCTGAGAGCCTGGTCAAAGTCTTTTCATACGCCGCGCGGTCAAAATGGAGTGCCGCCGTCTCAGTAAGCCCGCTGGGCTGCGGCAGGAGGAAGCGTCGCGACGTTGTGGGCTGCATCCTGAAGCAGCAGGCGTGCGATGGCGTCTGCCGGCTGAGGGTGATGAAACAGAAAACCCTGCGCAATGGTGCAGCCCTTCTTGCGCAGCATTTCCAGTTGGGCTGCCGTCTCCACCCCTTCGGCGATGATGGTCATGTGCAGGGCCGGGCCCAGCTGGCACAGCGCCCTGACGATGGCGGCGATCACAGCATCTGCGTGCATGCGATGGATGAAGTCGCGGTCGATCTTGATGAAGTCGACCGGGTAGTCGCGCAGGTTGGTGAAGGATGAATGGCCCGTGCCGAAGTCGTCCAGCGCGATGCGCACGCCGGCCTGTTTGAGTTTGCGCAGCGCACGCTCGACAAAGGCTGCGCTGCGCTCACTCAGGCTGTGTTCCGTGATCTCGATCTCGATCAGATCGGTGGGAATGCCGTGCGTCTGCATTTGCTGCAGCAGCCGCTCCGCGTAGTCGTCACGCAGGAACTCCACCGGTGCGGCATTGAGCGAAATGGGCACCGACAGAAGTCCCCGCGCGCGCCATGCGGTAATGTCGCTGAACACCCGCTCGCGCATGGCATCGCTGATGTGGGTGGCCAGCTCGTAGTTCTTGAATGCTTCTGCCACCTGCCGTGGCAGGCGAGCCTGCCCGCGCCTGTCGCGCCAGCGCAGCAGCGCCTCGAAGCCCTGGATGCGCCGATCATCGATACGGATCTTGGCCTGATAGAACGGCTCGATGCTCTTTTCACGGATGATGGCGCGGGCGCGGATTACCTGTGCCGCAGTCCGCGCGGCGTTGTGCATCAGGTGTACGTTGTACATGCGCACGCCGCCACGCCCGCTGGTCTTGATGTCGCTCAGGGCGACCTCGGCACATCGCAGCAGACCGGATGCGTTGCGCGCATCGCGCGGATACAGCGTGCAGCCGATACTCATGCCCACGTTGATGGGCCTGCCACGGTGCAGGATCGGTAGCTCGGCCTGGCGCTGAATGCGTGCGGCAGCCTCCAGCAGCGCGTCCATGTGGGGCAGCTGTGGCAGGATGATGGCGAATTCGTCGCCATCCAGGCGCGCGATGTAGCTATCGCCAGGCAGGCAGGCCCGAAGGCGCCGGGCCAGGCTGCGCAGCAGCTGATCGCCAGCTACGTGGCCCAGCGTGTCGTTGACATGCTTGAAATGGTCCAAATCGACCAGCAGCAGTCCAATGGACGGGTCGCCTTGCCGATGATGCGCCAGACTGCGTTGCAGCTGCATCTTGAAGCTGTTACGGTTGGGCAGGCCAGTGAGCGCATCGATTTGGCAAGCGTCGCGCAGGCGCTGCTCAACGCTGCGTAGCGCCGTCACGTCCCGGGAGACGCAGAGTATGGATATGACCTTCCCGCGAGCATCGGTCACGGGTGTAAGTAGGTTGTCCCAGTAGCAGGGGATGTCCTGGACCTGCGTGACACTGGAGAAGCGGCATGTCTTACCAGCGGCAGCGCGAGCGAGCGCGCGCCGCGCAGCGGGGTGCATGGCGCTGGGCAACAGGTCGAGCCAGCGTCGCCCGGCTGCCGCAGCCTCCGCGACGTTAAGGGCCTGGCAGCCCGCGCTGTTCATGTGCTGAAGCACACCCTGCGGCGTGAGCACCTTGATGCAGTCAGCACTGGCATTGGCCATGCGCTGGTAGGTGGCCACAGTGTGCGCGAGGCGTTCGCACTGGCCGACCTCCTGATCCACCTCCGCGAGGCTGGCATGAATCAGCAGCTGCGCGCCGCCGGCGAGCGGCCAGCGTGCCATGGTGAGCTTGTACCAGCGGGCAACTCCTTCATGGCACCCCAGGCGCAACAGCATATGCGAAGGCTTGGTGGCACCCGGACACGCCTGTGCCAGGGCTGCCACGCAGGCAGAGACGGCGGCATTGCCAGCCTGCGCGTCCGCGCCGTCCACCAGTGTCCGCCATGCGGCATTGGCCAACACCTGATCACCACCGGTGTCGTATAAGGCCAACGGTTGGGGCATCGTCTCCAGAGCCTCAGCCAGCGGCGAGGCAATGGCGGCAGCGCGGGGGCAGGGCAGAGCGGGCATGCTGGAGCTTCCTGTATCAACTGGGTGAAGCGGAAGCAATTTTTGACATTTGATTGAACGATACCATGGAACGCTGTGTTCCGCTTTCACGTACTGTGAGGCGGGTTAGCGTGCCAGAGGTGGCAGGCACCTGTCGTGTGACGCAGGCAATGGTTGCCGCCCCCGAATGCACGAGGAGCTGAATTGCGCGGCGGGATGGCGCGCGCGGGCCATGGCAGGCCCGAGTCATCGCATGTGCTGGGGGTGTGCTGCGCGTGAGGATCCGCTGCGCACCCAGCGCTGATGGGGCCAGGTGATGGACGCGGAAATGGACTGTCGTGCGCCGGCGCAGGGGGCAGATCCATTCAAGATCTTGCCATGTGCTTTTGCGTGGCGTTGGGGGGCAGTAGCGCCCGGTGGCGATGCAAATCCTCACCGGGCTGTCGGCCCGACCTGCGGTTTGCACCGTGCAACACTGGCGCCTGGCAGGCAGCGCGCCGTATGAAAGAAATCGTAAACAGGCGCTGAGGGCAACACGGCCCGGCCGCCGCCCTTGGCGGCCCACTGGCGCTTTGCGGCGTGCGTTGGCTACGCGTAGGTGCGTGTCTCACCCTCGCCAAACAGATTGCAGATGGCCCGCGCCGACAGCTCCGGGTGCTGAGGGTCGGTGCCGACATCCTCACTGTAATGCCAGGTCATCGCGCACTTCTGGCCGGGAGCCAGTGCCACCTGCACGGCCAGGGTATCGCCCGGTTGCAATGCTGCCGCGGAGGTGATGAACACGAACTTCAGGTCATCGCCCAGGCTGGCGAGCAACGCATAGTCCTGCGGCGGCGCGGTGATGGTGATGGCCGCTTGCAGTGACGCGCCGAGCTTGCCAGCCTCGCGCATCTTCTCGATTTCCTTGTTGGCCACATCGCGGATGGCTCGGACGCGCTCCCACTTGGCACGCAGGTCCGCAGCGTCGGCGGTTTCGGGGATGGTGTGGTAGGTCTCGATGAAGATGCTCTCTGACTGACCGGGCGCGAAGATCGGCCACGCTTCCTCGGCGGTAAAGGAAAGGAACGGGGCCATCCAGCGCAGCATGGCATGGGTGATGTGCCACAGCGCAGTCTGCGCGCTGCGTCGCGCCAGACTCTTGGCCTGCGTGACATAGAGCCGATCCTTGAGGATGTCCAGGTAGAACGCACCGAGTTCCTCCGAGCAATAGACCTGCAGCTTGGCGACGACAGGGTGGAACTCGTAGACATCGTAGTGGGCCAGTACCTCGCGCTGGAACTCGGCAGCCTGCGCAAGCGCATAGCGGTCGATCTCCAGCATCTGCTCCAGTGGCACAGCGTCCCTGACGGGATCGAAGTCACTCGTGTTGGCCAGCAGAAAGCGCAACGTGTTGCGAATGCGGCGGTAGGCATCGACTACGCGGGCGAGAATCTTTTCGTCGATGGCCAGGTCGCCAGAATAGTCGGTGGAGGCCACCCACAGTCGGATGATTTCCGCACCGAGCTTGTTGCTGACTGTCTGCGGTGCCACCGTGTTACCCAGCGACTTGCTCATTTTCTTGCCCTGGCCGTCGACCGTGAAGCCGTGCGTGAGCAGGCCCTTGTACGGCGCGCGTCCATTGAGCGCGCAGGACAGCAGCAGCGAGGAATGGAACCAGCCGCGGTGCTGGTCGTGACCTTCCAGGTACAGGTCGGCTTCCGGACCATGCTGGTGACCGGCCTGCGCGTGCGTGCCGTGCAGCACGTGGGAGAAGGTCGAGCCGGAGTCGAACCAGACGTCAAGGATGTCGCCCACCTTGTTGTACTGCACGCCTTCTTCAGGACCCAGGATGTCCTCGGGCGTGACACGGCTCCAGGCTTCGATGCCACCTTGTTCCACGATGGCGATGGCCTGGTCGAAGATCTCCATGGTACGCGGGTGCAACTGCTCGGTTTCCTTGTGCAGGAAGAATGGCAGCGGCACGCCCCAGTTGCGCTGGCGGGAGATGCCCCAATCGGGTCGGTTGGCAATCATGTCATACAGCCGTGCCTTGCCGTTGGCCGGGTAGAAGCTGGTCTGCTCAATGGCAGCCAGCGCCGCCTGGCGCAGCGTCATGGCCGGCTTTTCCTTGGCAAACAGGCCTTCACCCTCATCCATGCGCACAAACCATTGCGCGGTGGCGCGGTAGATCACCGGCGTCTTGTGGCGCCAGCAATGCGGGTAGCTGTGGGTAATGGGCTGCGTGGCCAATAGCCGGCCCGCCAGGCGCAGGGAATCAATGATGACGGGCACGGCCTTCCAGATGTGCTGGCCGCCAAACAGCGGGAAATCAGGCGCATAGACGCCATTGGCCTGTACCGGAGTCAGGATGTCCGTGTGCTTGAAGCCGTGGCTGGTGCAGGAGTTGAAGTCGTCTACGCCATAGGCCGGTGCCGAGTGCACGATGCCGGTGCCATCTTCGGCGGTGGCGTAGTCGGCAGGGATGACCGGTGCCGTGCGGCGATAACCGGCATCTACATCGTGCAGAGGATGCTGAAATTGCAGGCCGTCCAGCGCCTTGCCGGGTGCCGTCGCCACCACAGTGCCATGCAGGCCGAAGCGTTCGAGGCACTGTGGCACCAGGACATCGGCCAGCACCAGGTAACCTTTGTCGGTATCGACAAGCGCGTAGACGATCTCGGGATTGACATTGAGTGCCTGGTTGGCGGGAATGGTCCAGGCGGTGGTGGTCCAGATCGCCACGAACGCATCCTTGCCCGCATCGGGCAGCGCGGCCAGCCCGAAGGCGCGCGCCAGCGCCTGCGGGTCGTCGGCCTTGAAGGCCACATCCAGCGTGTCCGATTTCTTGTCGGCATACTCGATTTCGAATTCGGCCAGCGAGGACTGGCAATCGAAGCACCAGTAGACGGGCTTGAGGCCGCGGTAGAGGAAGCCGCGCTCCATGACCTTTTTGAGCACACGCAGCTCTCCCGCCTCGTTGGCGTAGTTCATGGTCTTGTAGGGGTTGTCCCAGTCGCCCAGTACCCCCAGGCGCTTGAAGCCGGCCATCTGCTGTTCGATCTGCTCCTGCGCAAAGGCACGCGCCTTGGCCTGCATGTCCTCGCGGCTGAGGTTGCGCCCGTGCAGCTTTTCGATCGCATTCTCGATCGGCAGACCATGGCAGTCCCACCCGGGCACATAGGCTGCGTCATAGCCTTCGAGCTGGCGGGACTTGACGATCATGTCCTTGAGGATCTTGTTGACCGCGTGGCCGATGTGGATCTGGCCATTGGCATACGGCGGGCCGTCGTGCAGTACGAACAGGGGCCGGCCCTTGCGTGCGGCGCGCAGTTTCTGGTAGAGGCCTTGCTCCTCCCACTTCTTGATCCACTGCGGTTCACGCCGGGGCAGGTCACCGCGCATCGGGAAGGGGGTATCGGGCAGATTGAGCTTGCTGCGGTAATTGGGCTTGTCAGCCGTCTGATCGAGGGCGGTCGAATCGTTGGACATGCTAGTTGGGGCGAGCCGTCACTGGCAGGACAAGAGCCAGCTGTGCGCTCGAAAAAAGTTGCAGGGAGTGCGTGCCGCGCGGGCAAGGGGTGCCGAGGGCAGGCCGCGACGCAGGCGGTGCGATGCGTACGGTACGCTGCCGCCAGGGCCTCGGTTGCGCCCGGAGGGCATCAAATTCGATCGCGGGTGGTCTGACGCCGGGTGCGCGTGGCGCAAGTCTGCACGGCTGCGCGCAGCACTTGCGTGATCGCGCGGTGCCACGCGAACGCCGGGCCGGCAGGGGCACTACACGAGATGGGCATGGCGTTCATCGGGTATTCGCAAAAGGCCACGGGCGCTGTGGCACGCCAAGTGGCGATCCAGGTGGCGCGGCGTGGAAAAAAGGTACATTCTAGCGGGATCGCCTGCGCTGCCGGGGGCAGTCGGTTTGGTGCCTGACGCTGCTGCCGTTAGAATCCGCGCCTGGCACCTGCGTCGTGCGTCGCTATTGATGCGGCGGCGACGCACATGTTTGCTTGTGAACGAGGGTGCCTTGGCGGAGAACCTGTTGGCACGCTGGCACGCCCTGCGACGTCGATGGCGCGCCATATTGTGCGCATTGTGCACAGCCTTTTCCCCGTTTCTGGATCACATGCCCTGTGCTGGCGCATCCGGCAGCGGCCCCGTTCGTTTATTGAATCACCCAGACTGTAGTTATGAAAATCGCCCAAGAAATCCGAGCCGGCAACGTCATCATGCATGGCAAGGATCCCATGATTGTCCTCAAGACGGAGTATGCCCGTGGCGGCCGTGGCGCGGCCACCGTGCGCATGAAGCTCAAGGCGTTGCTCTCGTCCATGGCCACGGAGGTGGTGTTCAAGGCAGACGACAAGATCGACAACGTCATTCTGGAAAAGAAGGAGTGCACGTACTCCTACTTCGCCGACCCCATGTATGTTTGGATGGACAGCGAGTACAACCAGTATGAGGTGGAAGCTGCCAACATGGGGGATGCGCTGAACTATCTGGAAGACGGGATGACCGCCGAAGTCGTGTTCTATGACGGCAAGGCCATCTCCGTGGAACTGCCCACCGGCGTCGAGCGCGAGATCACCTGGACCGAACCCGCCGTCAAGGGTGATACGTCCGGCAAGGTGCTCAAGCCGGCCAAGATCTCGACCGGTTTTGAGGTTGCCGTGCCACTGTTCGTGAATCAGGGCGATCGCATTGAAATCGATACCCGCACGGGCGAATACCGCAAGCGGGTGTAACTGGCTCGTAGGGGAGGGCGGAACCTGCGCTTCCCAGTCCGAGGCAACGCGGTGCAGGTTGCCAGCACCCTGTGCTCAGACGAGAAGATGGCCCCGCAAGGGGCTTTTTTGCGCGAGGCGACCGGCATTTCAGCGCAAAATTGCGCCCCAATATGGGGTGATGCGCATTGATTTGGTGCGCTCGGCCCTGGTTGCGCCTTGAATCTGTCTAGATGCCGCCTGGCGACGGCAGTAAACGGGTGCGTATTCCCATCATTACAACCTACAGGAGTCCAGCCATGTCCGAGCCGTCGTTGCAACAGTTTCTTGCCGGGGTTGTCCAGCGCAATCCCTTGCAGCGCGAATTTCACCAGGCCGTGACCGAGGTGTTCGAGAGCCTGTGGCCGTTCATCGCAGAGCACCCGAGGTATGCGCAGCAGGGTCTGCTGGAGCGCTTGGTGGAGCCCGAGCGCATCATCATTTTCCGCATCAGCTGGGTCGACGATGCGGGCCAGGTGCAGGTCAACCGCGGCTATCGCGTCCAGCACAGCATGGCCATTGGCCCCTACAAGGGAGGGCTGCGCTTTCATCCGTCGGTGAACCTGTCGGTGCTGAAGTTCCTGGCGTTCGAGCAAACGTTCAAGAACGCGCTGACGACGCTGCCCATGGGTGGAGCCAAGGGCGGTGCGGACTTTGACCCGAAGGGAAAGAGTCACGGCGAGATCATGCGTTTTTGCCAGGCCTTCGCAACGGAGCTTTTCCGCCACGTGGGTGCCGACACGGACGTGCCTGCTGGTGACATTGGCGTGGGCGCGCGCGAGATTGGCTTCCTGGCCGGGTATCTCAAGAAGCTCACCAACCGTGCCGACTGCGTGCTTACCGGCAAGCCATTGCATCTTGGAGGCTCGCTGATCCGACCGGAGGCAACCGGCTATGGCACGGTTTACTTTGCCGAGGAAATGCTCAATCAGGCGAAGAAGTCCCTGCAGGGCATGAAGGTGGCCGTTTCCGGCTCCGGCAATGTGGCCCAATACGCCATCGAGAAGGCGATGGCGCTGGGCGCGGAGGTGGTCACTTGCTCGGACTCCGGCGGCACGGTCTATGATCCGGACGGGTTCACTGCGGAAAAGCTGGCACTGTTGATGAAGATCAAGAATCAGGACTATGGCCGGGTCAAGGACTATGCGGAGCAGGTCGGTGCGCAGTACCTGGAAGGGCAGCGACCCTGGCAGATTCCGGTGGAGGTCGCATTGCCCTGTGCGACCCAGAACGAACTGGATGAGACCGATGCGAAGGCGCTGATCGGCAATGGTGTAGTCTGTGTGGCAGAGGGCGCCAACATGCCTTGCACTCAGGCGGCGGTGCACGCCTTCGAGGCGGCCGAAGTACTGTATGCCCCCGGCAAGGCCAGCAATGCCGGTGGGGTTGCGACCTCCGGGCTGGAGATGAGCCAGAACGCTGCGCGCCTTGCCTGGCCGCGTCAGGAAGTCGATCGCCGCCTGCTCGAGATCATGCGTGGCATTCATGCGGCGTGCGTGCAGTACGGCAGACAGCCCGACGGCCGCATCAGCTACCAGCACGGCGCCAATATTGCCGGCTTCGTCAAGGTGGCCGATGCGATGCTGGCGCAGGGTATCGTCTGATGCCGGTGGGCGACGGCATGCCCACGCCCGCGTTGCTGCGCAAGCCGTTTCTCGTCCTGACCGGGCCGACTGCCTGTGGCAAGTCCGCGCTGGCGTTGGCGCTGGCAGAGGCGTTGGCGCCGCACTGTCGTGTTGAGATCGTCAGCGTTGACTCGGCGCTGGTCTACCGCGGCATGGACATCGGTACGGCCAAGCCCAGTGCGGCCGAGCGGGCGCTGGTGCCGCACCATCTCATCGATATCCGCGAGCCGCACGAGCCATACAGCGCCGCGGCATTCCTGCAGGACTGTGCGGCGGCGGTGGATGGCATTCTGGCACGCGGGGCGCTGCCCTTGCTGGTGGGTGGCACCATGCTGTACCTGCATGCACTGCTGCACGGGCTGGATCCTTTGCCGCAGGCGGATGTGGCCGTGCGTGCGCAGCTGGATGCCCGCGCTGCGCGTGAGGGCTGGCCTGCAATGCACGCTTGGTTGGCCGAGGTCGATCCCGTGACTGCGAAGCGATTGGCGCCGCGCGACGCGCAGCGCATCCAGCGTGCGCTGGAAGTGTGGTGCGTGACCGGCCAGCCGCTGTCCGCGCTGCAGCAGCGCAGTGCGCAGGACAGGTCGTGGCAAGCGGCATGGATTGCCGAGCGGGTGGTGTCGCTGGAGCCGACATCGCGCGCCTGGCTGCATGCGCGCGTCGCGCAGCGCTTTGCGGTGATGCTGCAGGCCGGTTTTCTCGATGAAGTGCGGACCTTGCGCCGTGATGCGCGTCTGCACGCCCAGTTGCCCAGCATCCGCAGCGTTGGCTACCGGCAGGCGTGGCAGATGCTCGACGGTACAGTCGCTGAAAGCGAATGGGTTGCGCAGGCCGAGGCGGCCACCCGCCAGCTCGCCAAACGGCAGATCACGTGGCTGCGCAGCATGGCTGGGCGTCGCGTGCTGCATCCTGATACGCATGGTGAGGCGCAAATGCTGGAGTCCACCCTGTCGGCTATTCAGCCGGTATTGCGCCGCCTGTGAGAAGATCGTGGCTTACCGAAGGTCCGCAAACTCCTGTCGACAAGTACGCTGCCCCCGTCGGAGCGCATGGGCGCGGCAAGCGGTGCAGACCTTTGCAGGGCCCGAAGACAGACTTTCGCTGATGTCGTCTGGTAACCTTGCCCTGCGCCTGCGTCGCCATATGCGGCGATATCTGGTCAGGGGGGGCGCCGCATTCGGCTGCGCGCAGTCCGGGCCGGTACTATGCATCCATTGCCCCTATGACCGATTCAACCGCCTCCTTGCTCCGCACCGATCGCGCACAGCTGCTGCGCGCACTGGCTGATCATCCTGCATTTGACCTGCTCGTCATTGGCGGGGGCGCTACCGGGCTGGGCGTGGCGCTGGATGCGGTCACGCGTGGCCTGTCCGTTGCGTTGGTGGAGGCGCATGACTTTGCCAAAGGCACTTCGTCACGCGCCACCAAGCTGGTGCATGGCGGTGTGCGGTATCTGGCGCAAGGCAACGTCGCGCTGGTGCGGGAGGCGTTGCATGAGCGCGCCGTGCTGCTTGCAAACGCGCCCCATCTGGCGCAGCCGTTGCCGTTCGTGATGCCCTCTTACAGATTGTGGGAGACGCCGTTCTATGGTGCTGGCCTGCGCGTGTACGACGCGCTGGCAGGAGACCGTGGGCTGGGTGCCACGGAGTTTCTCTCCAATGTCAGGGTGCGGGAGTTGCTGCCCAATGTGGCCACCGGCGGGCTGCGCGGTGGCGTGAAGTACTGGGATGGCCAGTTCGACGATGCGCGGCTGGCGCTGGCGCTGGCGCGCACGGCCGCGCACCACGGCGCGCATGTGCTCAACTACTGCCGCGCCGAGCGTTTGCTGCTGCAGGACGGGCGCGTTGCCGGCGCGGAAGTGGTGGATGCCGAAAGCGGCGCGCGTGTCGCCGTGCAGGCGCGCTGCGTCGTCAATGCCACGGGCGTCTGGGTGGATGCGTTGCGCCAGCAGGCCGAGCCGACCGCGCCGCCACTGGTGGCGCCCAGCCAGGGCACCCATGTGGTGGTCGATCGTCATTTCTGGCCAGGCAACCACGCCTTGCTGGTGCCCAAGACCAGCGATGGTCGCGTGCTGTTTGCTGTGCCCTGGCTGGGGCAGGTGATTCTTGGTACCACCGATGTGCCGCGCGATGACATGCCGCTTGAGCCGCGTGCCAGGGCGCAGGAGGTCCGCTTCATTCTCAAGGAGGCCGCGCGCTATCTGGCGGCAGCGCCGCGCGAGCAGGATGTGCGCAGCATCTGGGCGGGATTGCGTCCATTGGCGCGGCCTTCCGCCGATGCGGGGCAGACCAAGAAAATCAGCCGCGAGCACACCATCGAGGTGTCCCCTGGGGGGCTCGTGAGCGTCACGGGCGGAAAGTGGACGACCTACCGTGCCATGGCCGAGGATGTCATCCGCCAGTGCCAGCTTGCGCAGCTGTTGCCGGTCAAGCTGCCTGCTGGCCGGACCGCCCATCTGCCGTTGCTGGGCAGTGAGGAAGGTGGGCCGCGCGCCTCTTTGCAGGATGCGCGCGGCTTGGCCGCCTACGGCAGCGAAGCGCCATCGGTGGGCGCGTTGCCTGGCGCGGATGTGATGCTGGATGCGCCCCGCGGCCTGAGCGAAGCCATGGTGCGTTTTGCCGTGCGTCACGAATACGCCCGCACGGTAGAGGATGTGCTGGCGCGTCGCAGCCGCTTGCTGTTTCTCGATGCCGCAGCGGCACAGCGGCTCGCGCCGCGGGTGGCGGACATTTTGGTCGAGGAACTGGGAGCGGCGCATGACGCGCAGCTGGCCGCTTTCGAGCAGCTGGCCGCTGACTATCAACTGTCTCGGGCATAGCAGCAAGCAATGGTGGATATGCGGCGCTGTGGCGCGACAGCGACGGTCGCGGGCCACGATTTTTAGATTGCATGTAAAAACAAGTTGACTGCGCGCCGCCTTGGCTGCGATAATTACCTGCTTCACCTTTTGGGGTGATTTCTGCCCAATCGCTTTGACGCAGTGCGTACGGCCAATGGCTTTATTGGCTGCACGGGTTGGAGTGGCGGGTCCAAGACTGACTGTGTGATGCAGTGGCCGGCGCCAGCTGGCCGTATGGCTGCTTCATGTGCGCAGGTTAAGTTGGGAATTTAAATCAAATGATCCAGACAGAATCTCGTTTAGAGGTTGCCGATAACACGGGTGCGAAATCCGTGTTGTGCATCAAGGTGCTCGGTGGCTCCAAGCGTCGCTACGCGAGCGTTGGCGACATCATCAAGGTCTCCGTGAAGGAGGCTGCGCCGCGTGGTCGCGTCAAGAAGGGCGAAATCTATAACGCCGTGGTTGTGCGTACTGCCAAGGGTATTCGCCGCCAAGATGGGTCGCTGATCAAGTTCGACGGCAATGCGGCAGTGCTGCTCAATGCCAAGCTTGAGCCTATCGGTACCCGTATTTTTGGCCCGGTCACCCGTGAACTGCGCACCGAGCGCTTCATGAAGATCGTGTCGCTGGCTCCTGAAGTGATTTGAGGTGTGGCATGAGTAGCAAGATTCGCAAGGGTGACGAAGTCATCGTGCTGGCTGGCCGAGACAAGGGCAAGCGCGGTGTGGTGCTGGCCCGCAAGGATGAGAACTATCTCATTGTTGAAGGCGTGAACGTCGTCAAGAAGCATGTGCGCCCCAACCCCATGAAGGGTGAGCAGGGTGGCATCATCAACAAGACGATGCCGATTCACCAGTCCAATGTGGCGATCTACAACCCGGCGAGCGGCAAGGCTGACCGTGTGGGCTTCAAGGTTGACCTGGCGGCTGCAAAGGGTCAGCGTCGCGTGCGCGTGTTCCGCTCCAGCGGCGAAGAGATCAAGGTGGCGTAAATGGCAAGATTGCAAGAGTTTTATCGTGACAAGGTTGTGGGTGACCTGACCAAGCAGTTTGGCTACAAGTCTCCCATGGAAGTGCCGCGCATCACCAAGATCACGCTCAACATGGGGGTGGGTGAGGCTGTTGCTGACAAGAAGGTCATGGATAACGCGGTGGCGGACCTGACCAAAATTGCTGGCCAAAAGCCTGTCGTGACTAAGGCGCGCAAGGCCATTGCCGGATTCAAGATCCGTGAAGGTCAGCCCATTGGTTGCATGGTGACGCTGCGTGGTGCACGCATGTATGAATTCCTGGATCGTTTCGTGACCGTGGCATTGCCGCGTGTGCGTGACTTCCGCGGGATTTCCGGCAAGTCTTTCGATGGTCGTGGCAACTACAACGTGGGTGTCAAAGAGCAGATCATCTTTCCGGAAATCGAATACGACAAAGTGGATGCGTTGCGTGGTCTGAACATCAGCATCACCACAACGGCGAAGACGGACGAGGAGGCCAAGGCGCTTCTGGCTGCATTCCGTTTCCCATTCAAGAACTGAGGTGCAGTGTGGCAAAAAAAGCATTGATTGAACGAGAGCTCAAGCGCGAGAAGCTGGTTGCCAAGTACGCTGCAAAGCGTGCTGAGCTCAAGGCCATCATCGACGACAGCAAGCGCAGCGATGAAGAGCGCTATCAGGCACGTCTTGCGCTGCAGCGTCTGCCGCGCAACGCCAACCCGACGCGTCAACGTAACCGTTGCGAGCTGACCGGCCGCCCGCGTGGCACTTTCCGTCAGTTTGGTCTGGCACGTGCCAAGGTGCGTGAGCTGGCGATGTCTGGCAACATCCCTGGCGTCATCAAGGCCAGCTGGTAAGCACGGACAGGAGATTGAATCATGAGCATGAGTGATCCTATTGCCGATCTGTTGACCCGCATCCGCAATGCGCAGATGGTCAACAAGACATCGGTATCCGTGCCTTCTTCCAAGCTGAAGCTGGCCATTTTGCAGGTGTTGAAGGACGAGGGCTACATTGAGGGCTTCGAAGTCCAGCGCGACGGCAACAAGGCCGACATCCGCGTGGATCTGAAGTACTACGCCGGTCGCCCCGTGATCGAACGCATCGAGCGCGTCAGCAAGCCTGGCCTGCGCGTGTACAAGCCGAGCAAGGCCATTCCGCAAGTCATGAATGGCTTGGGGGTGGCGATCGTGACGACTCCCAAGGGCGTGATGACCGACCGCAAGGCGCGCGCAGCTGGCGTCGGCGGCGAAGTGCTTTGCTTCGTGGCCTGAAGCCCGATTGGAGGAATAGAGAAATGTCTCGAGTTGCTAAATTGCCGGTGGTCATTCCAAGCGGCGTCGAAGTGGCCATCAAGAATGGTCAGATTTCGGTCAAGGGCGCGGGCGGTCAGTTGGCTGTCGCTGAAAGCAAGTTGGTCAAGGTGTCGCAAGATGGTGCGGCACTGCGTTTCGAGCCCGCGAACGATTCGCGTGAGGCTGATGCGCTGGCAGGCACGCTGCGCCAGTTGGTCAACAACCTTGTCGTGGGCGTCTCCAAGGGGTTCGAAAAGAAGCTCAACCTGGTTGGCGTGGGTTTCAAGGCGGCCGTCAATGGCAGGAAGCTCAACCTGTCGGTGGGCTATTCGCATCCGGTCGAATTCGATCTGCCTGAAGGCGTGACGGCAACGACGCCGACGCCGACGGAAATCGTGCTCAAGAGTGCGAACAAGCAGGTGCTCGGCCAGTTTGCCGCTGAAGTCCGTGAAGTGCGTCCTCCCGAGCCCTACAAGGGCAAGGGCATCCGTTATTCGGATGAGGTCGTCACGATCAAGGAAACCAAGAAGAAATAAGAGGCTGCAATATGTTGAGCAAAAAAGAACAGCGTTTGCGCCGCGCCCGCCAGACCCGCATTCGCATTGCCAAGCAGGGCGTTGCGCGGCTGACCGTGCATCGCACCAATCAGCACATCTACGCAACCGTCATCTCTGGCGATGGCGCCAAGGTGGTGGCAACGGCATCCTCGCTGGAAAGCGAACTGCGTGGCTCCGTCAACGGTGGCTCGGTCGAGGGTGCAACGGCTGTTGGCAAGCGTATCGCCGAGAAGGCCAAGGCTGCTGGCGTGGAGAAAGTGGCGTTCGATCGTGCGGGCTTTGCCTATCACGGCCGCGTCAAGGCATTGGCAGAAGCCGCGCGTGAAGCCGGCCTGCAATTCTGATCGGGGCGACTAGCAATGGCTACCAGAAACCAAGCAAGAAACCAAGATGAAGCCCGTGACGATGGCTTCAAGGAAAAGATGATCGCCGTCAACCGCACGACCAAGGTCGTCAAGGGCGGTCGCATCCTGGCTTTTGCCGCTTTGTCTGTTGTCGGTGACGGCGATGGTCGCATCGGCATGGGCAAGGGTAAGTCCAAGGAAGTGCCCTCGGCTGTGCAGAAGTCGATGGAAGAAGCACGCCGCAACCTGTTCAAGGTATCGCTCAAGAACGGTACGCTGCACCACGGCGTGCATGGTCAGCACGGCGCAGCCAAAGTGATGCTGATGCCCGCCCCGAAGGGGACCGGCATCATCGCCGGCGGCCCGATGCGGGCGGTCTTCGAGGTGGTCGGCATCACTGACATCGTGGCCAAGAGCCATGGTTCGTCCAACCCCTACAACATGGTCCGCGCCACGCTGGATGCGCTCAAGCGCTCGACGACTCCTGCCGAGATTGCTGCCAAGCGCGGTCTGCAGGTCGAAGACCTGCTGGCGTAACGAGGTGACAACAATGTCCAACAATCAAACCGTCAAGGTTCAGCTGGTACGCAGCCCCATCGGCACGAAGGAGTCGCATCGCGCGACCGTGCGTGGCCTGGGTCTGCGCAAGCTCAATAGCATCAGCGAACTCAAGGACACGCCTGAAGTGCGTGGAATGATTAACAAGATCAGCTATCTGGTCCGCGTTCTGTAAGAGGTTTGTGATGCAACTCAATACCATCCAGCCCGCCGCAGGTGCCAAGCATGCCAAGCGCCGTGTCGGCCGTGGTATCGGCTCCGGCTTGGGCAAGACTGCCGGTCGTGGTCACAAGGGGCAGAAGTCCCGCGCGGGCGGCTATCACAAGGTGGGCTTCGAAGGCGGTCAGATGCCGCTGCAGCGTCGCCTGCCCAAGCGCGGCTTCAAGTCGCAGACGCTCAAGTTCAATGCCGAGATCACGCTGGCGGAGCTGGACGCTCTGGGACTGGCCGAAGTGGACGTGCTTGCGCTCAAGCAGGCCGGTCTGGTTCGTTCCATTGCCAAGGTGGTCAAGGTCGTCAAGTCCGGCGAAATTACCCGTGCGGTCAAGCTCAATGGAATCGGCGCGACTGCAGGTGCCAAGGCAGCGATCGAAGCCGCTGGCGGTTCGCTGAATTAAGGGCAGAGGCGGCGCATCGTTTTCCGTGAATTGGATGGATGCTCCGCGTCTGCGGGCGTGGCCACTCTTTTGTGAATGAGGCTTGATCTTGGCGACAAATACCGCTCAATTGGCAAAGTCCGGCAAGTTCGCTGACCTGCGTCGGCGTCTTGTCTTTTTGCTGCTGGCACTGGTGGTGTACCGCATCGGTACGCACATTCCCGTGCCGGGGATCAACCCTGCGCAGCTGGAGCAGATGTTTTCCGGTTCGCAAGGCATCCTGGACCTGTTCAACATGTTCTCCGGCGGGGCACTGGAGCGCTTTTCCGTGCTGGCGCTGGGCATCATGCCCTACATCTCTGCTTCCATCATCATCCAGCTCATGACGCACGTTGTGCCGTCGCTGATCGCGTTGAAGAAGGAAGGTGAGGCGGGTCGGCGCAAGATTACGCAGTACACGCGTTATTTCACGCTGGTGCTGGCGCTGTTCCAGTCCATGGGGATCGCGGTCATGTTGGAAAGCCAGCCCGGGCTTGTATTCCAGCCAGGTATTGGCTTCAAGGTCACTACGATCATTTCGCTGACCTCCGGAACGTTGTTCATGATGTGGCTGGGTGAGCAGATCACCGAGCGCGGCATCGGGAACGGCATTTCCATGCTGATCTTTGCCGGTATCGCAGCAGGTCTGCCCAGCGCGATGGCGGGAACACTTGAGCTGGTGCGCACGGGTGCGATGAGCATCATCTCCCTGCTGTTCATTGCTGCCCTGGTGGTTCTTGTGACCTATTTCGTCGTGTTCGTCGAGCGCGGTCAGCGACGCATTCTGGTCAATTACGCCAAGCGCCAGGTCGGCAACAAGATGTATGCCGGTCAGTCGTCGCATCTGCCGCTCAAGCTGAACATGGCAGGGGTGATCCCACCGATTTTCGCGTCGTCGATCATCTTGCTGCCTGCAACGCTGGTCGGCTGGCTCAGCAGCAGCGATTCGCTGCGTTGGCTGCGCGACATTGCCGCGACGCTCACTCCGGGGCAACCGATCTATGTGATCTTTTTTGCTTCCGCCATCATCTTCTTCTGCTTTTTCTACACGGCGCTGGTGTTCAACAGCCGCGAGACGGCAGACAACCTGAAGAAAAGCGGAGCATTTGTGCCGGGTATTCGGCCAGGTGAGCAGACTGCGAAATACATTGATAAAATATTGGCCCGCTTGACTTTGTGTGGCGCCATCTACATCACAGCAGTCTGCTTGTTCCCAGAGTTTCTGACGCTGCGCTATAACGTGCCGTTCTATTTTGGGGGTACGTCCCTGTTGATCATGGTGATCGTGACGATGGATTTCATGGCGCAGGTACAGAACTACGTGGTCTCGCAGCAGTACGAGTCGCTGTTGAAGAAAACCAACCTGAAACCGGCGCGCCGCTGATGCGCTGCGAGTATCGTTTTTTTGGGAGTTAGTGATGAAAGTATCGGCTTCGGTTAAGAAGATGTGTAGAAATTGCAAGATCATCCGCCGTAACGGTGTTGTGCGCGTGATCTGCACCGACCTGCGCCACAAGCAGCGTCAGGGTTGAGGATTAAAGGACGGTTATGGCACGTATTGCTGGTATCAACGTACCGCCACACAAGCACGCGGAAATCGGCTTGACGGCGATCTATGGCATTGGACGCTCGCGCGCTCGCAAGATTTGCGAGGCAGCAGGCATCGCGTATGACAAGAAGGTCAAGGATCTGACTGATGCGGATCTTGAGAAGATTCGCGACCAGATCGCACAGTTCACCATCGAGGGTGACCTGCGCCGCGAGACCACGATGAACATCAAGCGCCTGATGGATATTGGGTGCTATCGGGGCTTCCGCCATCGTCGCGGGCTGCCGATGCGTGGCCAGCGTACGCGTACCAATGCCCGCACCCGCAAGGGGCCGCGCAAGGGCGTCAAGTAATTCACTGTCTGTGCAATTGAAGGAACACAATGGCTAAAGGCTCCTCGGCGTCGCAGCGTGTACGCAAAAAGGTCCGCAAGAATGTTGCGGACGGCATTGCGCACATCCACGCCTCGTTCAACAACACTATCATCACCATCACGGACCGTCAGGGCAATGCCTTGTCCTGGGCGTCTTCGGGTGGCCAGGGCTTCAAAGGCTCGCGCAAGTCGACGCCGTTTGCAGCGCAGGTGGCTTCCGAGGTCGCAGGTCGTGCGGCCATCGAGCATGGCATCAAGAACCTGGACGTCGAAATCAAGGGGCCCGGTCCCGGTCGCGAGTCGTCCGTGCGCGCTTTGGGTAACCTTGGCATCCGCATCACTTCCATCTCGGACGTGACACCGATTCCTCACAACGGTTGCCGTCCGCAAAAGCGCCGTCGCGTTTGATTGCCGGCGCGTCGTTCTCATCAACAAGCCCACCGCCGCCGAATCACCCCTAGGGGCATCGGCGGCTCCTGTACATTTTTTGTGCAGTAGCTGAATAAAAGGATATCAAGTGGCACGCTATATTGGGCCTAAGGCCAAACTCTCCCGCCGCGAAGGCACCGACCTCTTTCTCAAGAGCGCACGTCGCTCGATCGCTGACAAGTCCAAGTTCGATTCCAAGCCCGGTCAGCATGGCCGCACTTCTGGCAGCCGTACGTCCGACTACGGTCTGCAGCTGCGTGAAAAGCAGAAGGTGCGCCGCATGTACGGCGTGCTTGAGAAGCAGTTCCGCCGCTATTTTGCGGAGGCCGATCGTCGCCGTGGCAACACGGGCTCAAACCTTTTGACGCTGCTGGAAAGCCGCCTCGATAATGTCGTGTATCGCATGGGCTTTGGCTCCACGCGCTCGGAAGCGCGTCAGCTGGTTTCGCACAAGGCGATTCTGGTCAATGGCCAGACCGTGAACATCCCGTCGTATCAGGTCAAGCCCGGTGACGTGGTGGCCGTGCGTGAGAAGTCGCGCAACCAGGCGCGCATTCAGGAGGCGCTGCAGCTGGCGCAGCAAGTCGGCTTCCCCGCTTGGGTGGAAGTGGCTGTGGACAAGGCCGAGGGTGTGTTCAAGAAGGCGCCTGACCGCGATGAGTTTGGGGCGGATATCAACGAGTCGCTGATTGTCGAGTTGTATTCGCGTTGATTGGGCTAGCGCCTTTTACATTGGAACCGCGACTTGTTCGCGGTTTATTCGCTTCACCAGCCTTACCGGTGTAACGAGCCGGGGGTATTGATAGGAAGTAGTTATGCAGACCAATTTGCTAAAGCCCAAGACCATCAGTGTCGAGCAGATCGCGCCCAATCGCGCACGGGTTGAGCTGGAGCCGTTCGAGCGCGGCTACGGCCATACGCTGGGCAACGCCCTGCGGCGCGTGCTGCTCTCGTCCATGGTGGGCTATGCGCCAACCGAGGTCACCATCGCCGGCGTGCTGCACGAATTCTCGAGCATCGACGGCATCCAGGAGGATGTGGTTAGCATTCTGCTCAACCTCAAGGGTGTGGTGTTCAAGCTGCACAACCGTGACGAGGTCACGCTGAGCCTGCGCAAGGAGGGTGAGTGCGTGGTTACGGCTGCGGACATCCAGACCCCCCATGACGTCGAGATCGTCAATCCCGACTACGTCATTGCGCATATGTCCCAGGGTGCCAAGCTGGATATGCAGATCAAGGTCGAGAAGGGCCGCGGCTACGTGCCTGGCACGGTGCGGCGCTATGCCGATGAGGGTACCAAGTCGATTGGTCGCATTGTGCTTGACGCATCGTTTTCGCCTGTGCTGCGTGTGAACTACACGGTTGAGAATGCCCGTGTCGAGCAACGCACGGATCTGGACAAGCTGGTCATGGAAATCGAGACCAACGGTGCCATCTCCGCCGAAGATGCGGTGCGCACGTCCTCTCGCATCCTGGTTGAGCAGCTGGCCGTTTTCGCGCAGCTCGACGACAGCCAGATCGAAGCCATCAACCAAGGTTCCGGTGGCACGCGCACCGGCACCAGTGCTGACGCGTTCGATCCGATCCTGTTGCGTCCGGTCGACGAACTCGAGCTTACCGTCCGTTCGGCGAACTGCCTCAAGGCCGAGAACATCTACTACATCGGTGATCTGATCCAGCGCACCGACAATGAGCTATTGAAGACACCGAACCTGGGACGCAAGTCGCTCAACGAGATCAAGGAAGTGCTGGCCTCGCGTGGCCTGACACTGGGCATGAAGCTCGAGAACTGGCCGCCTGCCGGGTTGAACGACTGATTGCCGCCTTCTTTCCGTGGCAGCTGCCCGGCGACGTAACGGTTGGGCGTGCTGCTGCTACCGCTTTTTTGTTGCAACTGTAGGTACCTGATCCGGCCCACAGTCATTTTTATAAGGAAATCATCATGCGACATCGCAACGGACTACGTAAACTCAATCGCACCAGCGCCCACCGCCTGGCAATGCTGCGCAACATGAGCAACTCGCTCATCGCGCATGAACTGATCAAGACGACCCTGCCCAAGGCCAAGGAGTTGCGTCGCGTGGTGGAGCCGCTGATTACGCTGGCCAAGGTCGATTCGGTAGCCAATCGTCGCCTCGCCTTCAATCGCCTGCGTGATCGCGACTCGGTGACCAAGCTCTTCAATGAACTGGGGCCGCGCTTCAAGACGCGTCCAGGCGGCTACACCCGTATCCTCAAGATGGGGTTCCGGGTGGGCGACAATGCGCCCATGGCACTGGTTGAACTGCTTGATCGCCCCGAGGAAGATGCAGAAAAAGCAGCGACCGAAGTGAAGACGGCAGAATAATCCGTGTTATAATTTTTGCTTACCGCGCGATGGAGCAGTCTGGTAGCTCGTTGGGCTCATAACCCAAAGGTCGGAGGTTCAAATCCTCCTCGCGCAACCAATACATGGCAGCAGGTGTTTCTGCTGCTTTGAAAAATCCCACTTAAAAGTGGGATTTTTTTTGGCCTGATACAGGATGATGGAAGCGTCAGGGCGTCAGGATACCCATGCTCAGCAGCAGCAGAACCAGCGCGCCCAGAACGATGCGATAGAGCACGAAGGGCAAGTAGCTGTGGTGCGAAATCCATTTCAGGAACACCACGATGACGGCGTAGCCGCTGATGAATGCGACCAGGGTGGCGATTGCGGTTGGCATCAGGGACACGGACGCGATCTGGGGCCAGTTTTTGAACAGCTGGTAGAACCCGGATGCGATCACCGCCGGGACCGCAAGCAGAAATGAGTACCGGGCGGCGGCCTCTCTGGTGTATCCAAGCAGCAGCCCCCCGGTAATGGTGCCCCCGGAACGAGAAACACCGGGGATCAGCGCCATTGCCTGCGCCAGGCCAAACAGCATGGCGTGACGCCAATTGAGCGCTGACAATGTTCGCACCTTGCGACCACAGCGGTCTGCTACGCCCAGCAGTAGGGCAAAACCAATCAGTGTTGCGGCAGTGAGGTAGAGATTGCGTGCAGCCCCTTCAATGAGGGGACTGCATGCGAGTCCCAACACGACGATGGGAACGGTGCCAAGGAGGATGAACCATCCCATCTTTGCGTCCGGATCACGGCGCCGGACCGGATTAACCAAAGCTGCAAACCAGCTGCGCGCGATGCGCTGCAAATCCCTGCGAAAGTAAATCAGCACGGCCGCTTCGGTGCCTAGCTGGGTGATGGCGGTAAACGCCGCGCCAGGATCGCCGCCAGAAGGCAGCAATGGCCCGAAGATGCGCAGATGTGCACTGGAGGAGACCGGGAGGAACTCGGTGAGGCCTTGCAGCAATCCGAGGACGACAGCTTCAAACCAATGCATGAGGAATGGGGTGCGTTCGGTAGTAATTGGCGCTGGATGCGCAACAGGCAGGGATGTGGCGATGCGTTCTGCATCGCAATCGCAAAGCGGGCAATTGTCGCATGCGCAACCGGGTGCACTGCGGCAGCCATTGGTAAGGCGCGCGACAGGACATTTCGTGGCGCGGGCCTTGCCCTGCCGCAGTCCTTTTATGCGGCCGGGCTTGGAACCTGCTTATGCGCTTTTTTGCACGGCTATGCCTCATCCTACGACGCGATGCGAGGCTCCAACCGCAGTCGGGCTTGATGTCACGACGAGGGTTTGTCACACGCAGCGTACGGCTAGCAAGGAAACCTGAGAGATAGTCAGGCAAAAGCGCACCGGATAGCGTTGTCTGCCGCACTTTTGCCTGACTGCGCAGGGCCAAAAAGCACGTCAACAGGTTCTCAGACGTAGGCGGCGCTCCGCGGCAACTCTCAGCGTTCGGCGTGCGCGCTGGCAAAGCGTGAATAGATGGCGTCGATATCCTGCGCCAGTGCGATATCGCGTTGGCTCAGTCCGCCGGCATCATGGGTGGTCAGCGTGATCTCGACCACGTTGTAGTTGTTGGACCATTGCGGATGGTGGTTGCCTTTTTCAGCGTGCAGCGCCACCTGGGTCATGAACGCAAACGCATGTGCAAAATCCGCGAATTCCAGGGTGCGCGAGATGGAGCCGCCGTCGTCGCCGTCGTAGCGCCATTCGGGTACCGAGGACAGCGCGGCTTCGCGTTCGAGATCTGTCAGTCGTTTCATGGCAAATCCTTGTCAAGTGTTGATACACAGGGCGGTTCTGAATCAGGGTATGGGCAGCTGGCAGCCAAGTCCATGGCCAAATCCGCGGCATCACGCGCAGTGCTTGGCGCCAATGTGCGTTGGCTGACCGGGCACATCCATGGTCCACACGCACGTGGGTTGCTGTTTCGCCGTCGCGCGCGCGTAAAAGCAACGCGCGGTCATCCCAGAATAGCTGGGCGACCTGCCAAGCCTATGCCGGTTTGGACGCGCGCATTCCAAGGCGCTGCAGTGTTTCTGAACCCTGCGGCAAGAGGATAAGCCAGGGCGGATGCGTTGCGCAGACCCAAAGAAAAAGGCCAGCGCGATGGCTGGCCTTTGGCTCACGGGATTGCCTGGAGGCAATAGACGCTGCCTTATTTGAGCTTGACTTCCTTGTATTCGACGTGCTTGCGTGCCTTGGGGTCGAACTTCATGAAAGACAGCTTGTCGGGCGTGGTCTTTTTGTTCTTGGTGGTGGTGTAGAAGTGGCCGGTGCCTGCAGAGGACTCCAGCTTGATCTTTTCGCGGCCGCCTTTGGATGCCATGGTGTTACTCCTTCAATCTCGATCAGGCCTGACCGCGTGCGCGCAGGTCGGCCAGCACGGCATCAATACCGTTCTTGTCAATCAGACGCAAAGCAGCGCTGGAGACGCGAAGGCGCACCCAACGGTTCTCGCTCTCAACCCAGAACCGCTTGTATTGCAGGTTGGGCAGGAAGCGGCGCTTGGTCTTGTTGTTGGCGTGGGAGACGTTGTTGCCCACTTGCGGGCGCTTGCCCGTGACGTCGCAGACGCGTGCCATAAAAGTCCTTTTCGGTTTCCCTTGTTTGCAGCAGGCCAACTGCCATCGCAGTGCCTGCCTCACCTCGCCAGATTGAGGGTGGCGGTATCCCTTGCATGCCAAGCTCGGCACGCTGTTATCGGAAAAAGCCGCGTATTATAACTGGACGGTCACCGGCCGTAAAGCCCCGGTTGCGCAGGAGAATTGGCAGGCGGCAATCGACTCAGGCCAGCACGGGGGTGGACAACTCCATGAAGTTGCGCAGCATTGCATGCCCGTGTTCCGTCAGGATGGACTCTGGGTGGAACTGCACGCCCTCGATGGGCAGGCGCCGGTGGCGAATGCCCATGATCTCGCCATCGTCCGTCCATGCGGTGATTTCCAGCTCCGGGGGCAAGCTGGCGCGTTCGATCGACAGTGAGTGGTAGCGGTTGACGGTAAATCGCGCAGGAAGCCCGGCAAACACGCCTTGCTGCGTGGTGGTGATCACACTCGTCTTGCCGTGCATCTGTTGCTGCGCGCGCACGATGGTGCCGCCAAACGCCACGCCAATGCTCTGATGACCCAGGCAGACGCCGAGGATGGGCAGCTTACCCGCGAAATGCCGGATGGCCGGCACGGAAATGCCGGCTTCCGCCGGCGACGACGGTCCGGGCGAGATGACCAGCCGATCGGGGGCAAGTGCCTCGATTGCCGCCAGGCTGGTTTCATCATTGCGCCACACGGTTACCTGCGCGCCCAGCTCGCCGAAATACTGGACGATGTTGTAGGTGAAGCTGTCGTAGTTGTCGATCATCAAGATGTGCATGGCAATTTCCTTGCTGAAATGCGCGGGCCGAGCGCCGGGGAGTTGCAGGCTTCGTGCGAGGGGCGCAATGCGCCCTGCGGCGTATTCAGGGCGACGTCTCCCCCGTCAGGATGCGCACATCGCGCGGCCAGGGATAGTCGGCGCCAGGTTCGGAGAAGATGTTTGCCTGCCCCTGGTGCAACAGCCAGACGCGCACCCGGTTGCTGGCTTCGTCCAGCGTGATCGCGACTGCCTCAATCCCGCCCTGATGCTGGCGGTTGCCGGTGATGTAGTAGGTGCTGCCTTCGACTGACAGGGGCCCGCTCACCTGTAGATTCTGCAGGGCCAGTGCGTAGCCTTGCTTGCCCAGCAGGTGGCTCAGACGCGCAGCAATGTCTGGCCGCTGCAGAAAGGGCGTTTCATGCGGGTATTGCCCCAGTGCCTGCTCCAGCGCCTGCCAGTCGAGGGGCAGGGGAGCCTGCGGTGCTGGCACGGCCTGCGGCGCAGCGTCTGCGCCAGTGGCAGTTTCCTGCCGGTCGATCTGGCAGGCACTCAGAAGGCTGGCGATGCAACCGGTGGCTGCAAGCATGATCACGCGTTGGGCAACCGTCGGGGCAGGGCGAGGTGGCATGGCAGACAGGCAAAATGGCGGGCGTGTGAGAGGGGGTGTCAGTCCTTTGGGGCTTCTTCGCGGTGGTGATCCGAGCTGGCGCGCAGGCGCTCGAACTCACGGTGCTCGAAGGCGATATAGGCTTCCATCATGCTGCGGTAGATCGCCTCGATCACGTCCGGCTGGCCGCCTTCCGCCTCGGCACGTGCGCGCACGCGTGCGACGATGGCTTC
This sequence comes from Lampropedia cohaerens, assembly GCF_001005215.1. Classification (GTDB taxonomy): domain Bacteria; phylum Pseudomonadota; class Gammaproteobacteria; order Burkholderiales; family Burkholderiaceae_C; genus Lampropedia; species Lampropedia cohaerens. The sequence goes on along the minus strand of NZ_LBNQ01000025.1, from coordinate 46,311 downwards.
TATGCGAACCTCATCGCGCACGAGCTCGGGGGATGCCTTGATGCGTGCGGCCTGCGTCATATAGCCGCCGCGTTCGACGAGCAAGGGTACCAGTATGTCATCCAGTGCGTCGACGCGGCGGCGCACCTCGGTCATGTCGTTGCAGTGAGCGGTTTTGTCGATGGCGCGCTTGCCGGGTTGGGTCATGACTCGAATCCTTCCTCCACCAGTTCCGCTGCGCGCAGCAGTGCGCGGGCCTTGTGCTCTGTCTCCCGCCATTCCATTTCAGGCACGGAATCGGCCACCACGCCTGCTGCGGCCTGGACATACAGCGTGTCGTCCTTGATGACGCCGGTACGGATGGCGATGGCCACGTCCATATCCCCCGCGTAGCTGATGTAGCCACACGCGCCGCCGTAGATGCCGCGTTTGACAGGTTCGAGCGCGTCGATCAGTTCCATGGCATGCACCTTGGGTGCTCCGGTCAGCGTGCCAGCCGGGAATGTGGCACGCAGTACGTCCATCGGGCCCATGCCCGGTTTGAGCAGGCCCTCCACGTTGCTGACGATATGCATCACGTGGCTGTAGCGTTCCACCACAAATGCCTCGGTTACTTTGACCGAGCCGGTCTGCGCGATGCGTCCGATGTCGTTGCGGGCCAGATCGATCAGCATGACGTGCTCGGCACGCTCCTTCGGGTCGGCTACCAGCTCCTCTTCGGCCGCCTTGTCGAGTTCCGGCGTTGCGCCGCGCGGCCGTGTGCCCGCGAGCGGGCGGATCGTGACTTTTTCTCCGGCCTCGGTTCGCTCCTGTCGCACCAGAATCTCCGGACTGGCACCGACGACGTGCAAGGTGCTGCCGGGCTGTCCCTCCTGCGCGTCAGCACCGCTGAAGTTGTAGAAGTACATGTACGGGCTGGGGTTGAGCGCGCGCAGTGCCCGGTAGAGCGACAGTGGGCTTTGCGTGTAGGTGCGTTGGATGCGCTGGCCTACCTGTACCTGCATGAACTCGCCCGCGGCAATCATCTCCTTGGCGCGCTCGACCGCCCGCAGGTAGTCGGCCTTGGCAAAGTGGCGCACCGGGGGATGGCTGGCGCTCGACACAATGGTCGGCGCGGTGACCGGCAGATCCAGCATGGCGCGTAAGGTACGCAGGCGCTGCTTGGCGCGGTCGTAGGCATCCGGCTGAGAAGGGTCGGCGTAGACCAGCAGATAGAGCCGGCCCGACAGGTTGTCGATGACGGCGACTTCTTCCGCATGCAGCAGCAGGATGTCCGGCAGGCCGATGTCATCGGGCGGGCAGGAGTGCGCCAGCTTTTTCTCAATGTGCCGCACCGTGTCATAGCCAAAGTAACCGGCCAGGCCACCGACAAACCGCGGCATGCCCGGCTGTAGCGCGACCTTGAAGCGCTGCTGGTAGCTGGCGATGAAGTCCAGTGGGTTGCCATGGTGCGTCTCGACGACGTGACCATCGGTCACGACCTCGCATCGGGCCTGCGCCCCAAAACCACTGGCGCGCAGTAGTGTGCGGGCGGGCAGTCCAATGAAGCTGTAACGCCCGAAACGTTCTCCGCCCACCACCGATTCCAGCAGGAACGTGTTTTTGCCATCGTTCTGCGAATGGGCCAGTTTCAGGTAGAGGGAAAGCGGCGTTTCGAGGTCGGCGAAGGCCTCGGCCATCAGCGGAATGCGGTTGTAGCCCCGCTGGGCGAGGTCTTGGAATTCCAGTTCGGTGATCACGGCGTGTGTTCTTGGCAACGGCGAGATTCTTGCGGGAGCGCGCTCGCCTGGGTTTCTGAGCAGATCCGGACCCGTTGATGCGGCAACGGAGAAAAGATGGCGTGGCAAGCTGCGCGCGGAGCAGGATTCAGTCGGCAGGCTTTCGCCAACGCCAGTCCGACAGGCACACGTGGTCTGCGTAGCGCGCGGGAAGTAGGCTCAGAAACAGCATGCCTGCTAGTGTAGCAAAGCGCAGGCGTGTTGCCAGCAGGTGCCAGTTGGCCTGTTGCAGGGCGGCTGGACGGCTATTTATGCGGATGGCCGTGCTGGCGGTAGTGCCGCGGCGGCAAGCAATACTCTGTGTTTGGCGATATCGCGCCCAAAGGCTGCCAGCACATGGTCCGAAATGGCGGCATGCAGCATGGCGGTACGCGCGATTTCGGCGTGTTTGTCGTGCATCTGCAAAAGGGTGTCGTCAACGGCCGCAGAGCGCGTCTGCAACAGTACGGGAATTAGCACGTCCATGGCGATCAGACTGCCTTTCAACTCACAGATACGCTCGGTTGCTTCCTGGAGATTTTTCATGGCAACGCCTTGTTGGGATGGGAAGAGCCTCCCATCGGAATAAAAAAAGCGCGAACCAAGTCGCGCTTTTTTGGGGCAGGCTGGCCAGTGATGGCCAGATTCCTGCAAGTGCGGCGGTGGATTACTCCACGGCGCGGATGTTCGATGCTTGCGGGCCCTTGGCGCCTTGCGTCACTTCAAACTGAACACGCTGGTTTTCAGCCAGGGTCTTGAAGCCAGTGTCCTGAATTTCACGGAAGTGGGCAAACAGATCCTTGCTGCCATCATCAGGAGCGATAAAGCCAAAGCCTTTGGCGTCATTGAACCACTTTACAGTACCAGTCAGAGTCGTCATAACGATTTCCTTTAAAAAATTGCCAGGGCGAAAAAACCCGCCTGGCGAAGAAACGCGAAGAAAATCATCAGGGGAATCGAACGACTGCTGGCGAAAAGCAAGCAGGTAACAAATACCAATGAGCGGATGCTCTTTCACATATCAACAGCCCTAATGTACACCAAATCTTCCTCGTGTGGGGATCGGATGCAGCAGGCGTTGTTTTTTACCGCGACGGCCATTCAAATATCTTCCAGCAATGGGTACGGCGCAGGCGAGACCGTCAGTGGCACGGTGATCTGGTCCAGGCGCAGTTCGAGCGGGGCTTGCGCTGCGTCGACACGAAGGCTAGCAACGGCGTCAAACGCGCCTGCCGGTCCATCGATCGCTGCGGCGCTTTGCACTAGCACGCCGCAGGGCTGATCGCTACCAGCAGCATGGATTTCCGTGCCGGGCGCTGGGACGGGCAGGGACTGTCCGCGCACGAGGAATGCCCGGCGTTTGATGGCACCACGGAACTGGCTGCGCGCCACGACCTCCTGGCCGGGGTAACAGCCTTTCTTGAAACTGATGCCGCCGACCGATTCGTAGTTGAGCATTTGCGGAACAAACTGCTCAACCACCGGCGCGCTGATGGTGGCAACACCGCTGCGGACCTCGCTGCTGGCCCATACCAGGTCATCCAGCGTCGCGGCAGGCGCGGTCTGCCCCGCAGGTACCAGCAGCAGGGCACGTGCAGCGCCATCGGCGGGATAAAGGCCGACGGCTCGGGCCGCGGGTCCGTTCGTGTCGGACTGCGCAGCATCACGCCATGCGAGAACCTGCCATGGTTGCAACGGCTGACCGAGCACGCGCTCTACCGCCTGGCCAAGCAAACCCCGCAGCTGCCACTGGTCGCTGGCGTCGGTGATATGGACCTTCGCGCGCAGAACGAACATGCCCAGACGCTTCTGGACTGCGGGGAGAATGCTTTGGTGGCACAGCAGCAGCACGTCCTCGTCGCCGTCGCGCAGTGCTATGAGGTTGGCCAGCATGCGTCCCTTGGCGTTCAGGTAAGCGGCCAGGCGCGCCTGCTGTGGCTGCTGCAGTGCGATGTCGTTGCTCAACTGTCCGTGCAGGAAGGTGCGCGCGTCGGCGCCGCTGCAGTGCAGCACACCCAGGTCAGGGACCAGCGTGATGGCGTCATTGAAGGGAAAGGCAGTAGGCGACATATTGCGTGAAAAGATCGTGGACAGGTTCAGTGCCGTTGCCGACCGGGCAGAGGGCGAAACATGCTATCTTCGCGGCTCGGATCGGCGGGCAGCACTTAAGTGTTGCCGCATTATTCAATGTTTTTCAATGACAGGTTGACCGGGTTTGTTGCGCAGACTACTGCTGATGATCGTATTGCTGGCACTGGCTGCCGGTGCTGTGCTGGCCTACGCCAACTGGTGGCGTAGCCAGCCGCTTGATCTGGGCGATGCGCCCGTCGAGCTCGAGATTCCCCGTGGTAGTTCCGCGCGGATGGTCGCGCAGCTGCTGCACAGCAGTGGTGCGTTGCCGTTGCCCGCGCCGCTGACCTATGCCTGGCTGCGCGCCACCGGTGCCGCCAGTCAGCTCAAGGCGGGCTACTACGCGTTCGAAAGTGGTGTGACGCCACAGCGCATCGTCGATCGCATCGTGCGCGGCGAGCAGTCGCTCGAAGCGATGACCATTGTCGAGGGCTGGACGTTCCGTCAGGTGCGCGCGCTGCTGGCGCAACTGCCGCTCCGTCACGATACTGCTGAGCTGAGCGATGCGCAGATCATGGCGCGCCTGGGCCGCGAGGGCGTGCACCCCGAGGGCCGCTTCTTTCCCGACACTTATCTGTTTGCCAAGGGCAGCAGCGATCTGGCGCTGCTGCGCCAGGCCATGGAAGCGATGGACCGCATGCTGGAGGCTGCCTGGCAGCAACGTGCGCGTGACACGCCGCTGCGATCGCTTGATGAGGCATTGATCCTGGCCAGCATCATCGAGAAGGAGACCGGCCTGGACAGCGAGCGCGGTCGCGTTGCCGGGGTGTTCATCAACCGGCTGCGCCTGGGCATGCGGCTGCAGACCGACCCGAGCGTGATCTATGGGGTTGGTGAGGATTTTGACGGCCGCCTGCGCCGCGTCCACCTGGATACCGATACGCCCTGGAATACCTACACCCGGGCGGGGCTGCCGCCCACGCCGATTGCCATGCCGGGGCGTGCCTCGCTGCTGGCTGCGGTGCAGCCCGAGAAGACGACGGCACTGTACTTCGTGGCGCGAGGCGATGGCAGCAGCGAGTTCAGCGACACCCTGCAGCAGCACAATCGGGCGGTCAACCGCTACATCAGGGGGCAGCAATGATGACGAACGGCGTGACCCAGGGCGCCGCCGAGCGTGGCTGGTTCGTCAGTGTCGAGGGCATCGACGGTGCCGGCAAATCCACGCATGTTTCTGCCATTGCCGATGCCTTGCGCGCGTCCGGCCAACGTGTGTGCGTCACGCGCGAGCCAGGTGGCACGCCGTTGGGGGAGAAGCTGCGCGCACTGCTGCTACAGGATGAGATGGAGGCGACGACGGAGCTGCTGCTCGCCTTTGCCGCGCGTCGGCAGCATCTGGCGCAGGTGATCGTTCCCAACCTGGCTAGCGGCGCCAGCGTGGTATGCGACCGTTTTACCGACGCCACGTATGCCTATCAGGGCGCTGGTCGCGGAGTGGATTGGGCGTTGATCGCCACGCTGGAGCAAGCGGTGCAGTCGGGCTGGACGCTGCCGCCTGCGCCCGGGCGTGCCGGCAGCGCTGCGGCGCCGCTGCTGCAGCCTGACTGCACGCTGTGGTTCGATGTGCCGGCACAGGTGGCCGCCGAGCGGCTGCGCGACGCCCGCCAGCCTGATCGCTTCGAGGGACAAGCGCGCGCATTTTTCGAACGGGTTGCGCAAGGCTATGTGCGCCGCGCCGGCGAGGCGCCGCAGCGCATTGTGCGCATCGACGCTGACAGGCCGCAGTCTCAGGTGGCCGAGCAGGTGCGGGCCGTGCTGCGGGCCCGGGGAATCGTCTCGACGCTGGACAAGGCATAGACGCTGATGGCGACACGCTCCTCTCCTGCCGCTAGGCAAAAAGCGGCGCCCGTAGCACCGGCCGTGCCCATGCCCTGGCTGGTAGGGCAACTGCAGGCCTTGCTGCAGCAGCAGGGCCACGCACTGCTGCTCGAAGGCCCTTCAGGCCTGGGCCAGTTCGAACTTGGCCTGGCCTATGCGAGTGCGGTGCTGTGCGAGCGCCAGCCGGCAGGCGCGCCGCTGCAGCCAGCTTGCGGCCAGTGCGAAAGCTGTCATGCCATTGCCGTGCACACACATCCGGACCTGCTGGTGCTGCTGCCCGAGGCCTTGCAGCAGGAATGGGGCTGGGGGGCGCCTGACGCAGAATCGTCAGGAGAGGCCAAGCGCAAGCCCAGCAAGGAAATCCGCATCGAGGCCATGCGCCAGATGATTACCTTCAGCCAGCGTACCGATGCGCGCGGGCGCGGCAAGGTCGTGCTGATCTATCCGGCCGAGAGCATGAACACGGTGACCGCCAACGCCCTGCTCAAGACGCTGGAGGAGCCGCCAGGCAACTCACGCTTCGTGCTGGTCAGCGATGCGTCCCATCGGCTGCTGCCCACCATTCGCAGCCGCTGCCATGCATGGCATATGCACTGGCCACGGCCCGAGGCAGTGGCCAGCTGGTTGGCATCTAGCCAGGGCGAGGCTGCGCCGGATGGCGAGCGGCTGCAGGCGGCCTTGGCCGCAGCTGGCGGGCGCCCGCAGGATGCCAGGCAGCTGCTGCTGGCGGGCTTTGATGGGCAATCCTGGCGGGACTTGCCGCGCAGCATCGCCCATGGTGAGCCAGCGCTGCTGGCGCAGGTGGCGCCAGGCGCAGCCATCACCATGCTGCAGCAGTTGTGCCATGATGTACTGACGGTGCTGGCAGGCGCAACGCCGCGCTACTTCCCGCGCGAGGCCGTTGCGCCTTTGGTGCCGCCTGCGGTCCTTGCGCAGCGGCCGTTGCGCCAACGCGCCTTTGCGCAACTGACGCAATGGGGCAGTGAGCTGATGGCCGCCGCGCGCACCAGCGAGCATCCGTTCTCGCAGGAGCTGATGCTCGCCGCACTGGTCGAACGCGCGCGCTCTGCCCTACACTTCAGGATGTAATTGTCTGTGTTCTCCAGCGTTCGCGCCTGCAACGGCGAGCGATTTCCTAGTACCGCCATGAATGCTCCCATCGAAGAAGTCAGCAAGGTCGCGCGACCCAGCGTGATCCAGCTCAACATCAAGGAGAAGGCCGCGCTGTATGCGTCCTACATCCCGCTGTTCAAGGAAGGCGGCATCTTTGTGCCCACCGAGCGCGAATACCAGATGGGCGATGACATCTTCGTCATGCTGACGCTGCCGGACGACCCCACCAAGTACGCCATTGCCGGCAAGGTGGCCTGGATCACCCCGGCAGGGGCTTCGGCAGGGCGCGTGCGCGGTGTGGGGGTACGGTTTCCTGCTGACGCGAAATCGGCAGAACTTCGCGCCAAGATTGAGAATCGTCTTGGCACCGCGCTGCAATCCGGGCGGCCCACACACACCATTTGATGGCGGTCGCACTTGCCTTCATGGCAGCGCCGCACTCTTTTTCAGCTGTTCCGGCTGCTTAGGCTGTTTCCCCCCATGTACGTTGATTCCCACTGTCATCTCAGCTATCCCGAGCTGGTCGACGATTGGCCGCGCATCCGCGCGGCCATGCAGACCGCGCAAGTTGATCGCGCGCTGTGCATCTGCACCACGCTGGAGGAGTTCGAGTGCGTGCATGCGCTGGCGCTGGACAATGTCAACCTCTGGTGCACCGTCGGCGTGCATCCGGACAACGAGGGGGTGGCCGAGCCGACGCTGCAGACGCTGATCGAGCTGGCCGGGCGCGAGAAGGTCGTTGGCATCGGTGAGACCGGGCTCGACTATTACGACATGCAGGGGCGCAAGGGCGGGCGCAGCATTGCCGACATGGAGTGGCAGCGCGAGCGCTTTCGCACCCACATCCGCGCCGCGCGCCAGGTGCGCAAACCGCTGGTCATCCACACACGGGACTCCGCGCAGGCGACGCTGCAAATCCTTGCCGAAGAGGGCGAAGACGGTGCGCGCAACCTGGCAGGCGGCGTGTTCCACTGTTTTGCCGAGGACGTTGCGGTGGCCAGGCAAGTGCTCGAGATGGGCTACTACATCTCCTTTTCCGGCATCGTCACCTTCAAGAATGCCAAGGCCCTCAAGGAGGTTGCGCAGTTCGTGCCGCTTGATCGCATGCTGATCGAGACGGACAGTCCCTATCTGGCGCCTGTGCCGTATCGCGGCAAGGTCAACAACCCCTCATACGTTGTGCATGTAGCCGAGCATATCGCGCAGCTGCGCGGCATTACGCCACAGGCAGTGGGGGAAGCCACCAGCCGCAACTTCGCCAACCTCTTTACCGGAGTCCAAGCATGAACGCATCCGAAGTCGATCTGTTTCGTCCTGCGCGGGCAAACCGCCGCCAAGTGCTCGGTGGCGCGGCGGCAGGCGCGCTGCTGATGCTGGCAGGCGCGCGCGCGGCATGGGCGCTGTCCGACGATGCGGAGGGACTGCTGACGGCCGCTCGCCGCAACCATGGGAATGCAGCGGCGCGTCTGCTTGAGCGCGGCGTCAACCCCAACTTTGTTGGCGCAGATGGACAGACGCCGATGACACTGGCACTGCAGCTGGGCAGCGGCACGGTCTTTGATGCCTTGATGGCATCGTCCGCCACCAATGTGGAATTTCCCAATGCCCACGGTGAGACGCCGCTGATGATTGCGGCCATTCGCGGCAATCTGGATGCCGTACGGCGCCTTGTGCGTGTGGGCGCGCATGTCAACCGCCCGCAATGGACGCCGCTGCACTACGCGGCCGCAGGAGCGTCCGATGATCAGGTGGCGATCGTCGAGCTGCTGCTGGACAAGCAGGCCGACATCAACGCACGCTCGCCCAACGGGACCACGCCGCTGATGATGGCGGCGCAGTACGGCACCGACGCGGTGGCCAAGCTGCTCATGGCCCGTGGCGCGGATCCCCATCTCAAAAACCAACTCGGCCTGACGGCAGCGGATTTTGCGCGGCGTGTCAGCCGACAGGCGTTGGCCGAGGCGATCGAACGCTACGCGCAGCAGGTGCCTGTGCACACTGAGTGATCTGCCCTGCCCGAGAAGCTGTTTACGATCTTTTCATACACCTTTGCCTGGCTGCCCTTCGGGTTGCCTCGCCAGACGCACGCTGCGCCGTTGCCAATCCTCGTCGGGCTACCAGCCCGACTGCGGTTTGTGCCTTGCATCGTATCGCCCGGTGGGGCAACGCGGCGTATGAAAGGATCGTGCACAGGTTCTTTATGGTGGTGGCTTGAGCGACTGCGCGGAAACTTTGCGCAGCTGTGTCGGTGCGTGCGTGGCCTGGCCCAGGACGCGTCAGGGCATGCCTGCCCGCGCGTACAAACCCCGAGAGGGCATACCCCGATTGTCGTTGAGGAGGCCGCCGCTTAACAATTGCCGCAGCCCTCAGGCCGCTGGTTTTGCTCCTGCCGCCTGCCGTCAACCTTCACTTCCGCGCAGTGCGCCGATCGGGCATGAGCGACTACATCCTCACGACGCAGAACCTGACCAAACAGTTCAAGGGATTCACCGCGGTGGACGATGTGAACCTGCAGGTCCAGCGCGGCCACATCCATGCGCTGATCGGGCCCAACGGTGCGGGCAAGACAACGTGCTTCAACCTGCTGACCAAGTTTCTGGTGCCCACGCGCGGCAGAATCTTCTTCAACGGCGTTGACATCACTGGCGAGAAGCCCGCGCAGATTGCACGCCGGGGCGTCATCCGCTCCTTTCAGATTTCGGCGGTGTTTGCGCACCTGAGCGTCCTGGAGAACGTGCGCATTGGCCTGCAGCGCCAGTTGGGCACGCAATACCATTTCTGGAAAAGCGACGCGACGCTGCGCCAGCTGGATGCGCGCGCGCTGGAGCTGCTCGGTGAGGTCGGCCTGCGTGACTGGGCCGATGAAATCACCGTCAATCTGCCCTATGGGCGCAAGCGGGCGCTGGAGATTGCCACCACGCTGGCCATGGAGCCCGAGCTGATGCTGCTCGATGAGCCTACCCAGGGCATGGGCCATGAGGATGTTGACCGCGTCACGGCGTTGATCAAGAAGGTGTCGGTCGGACGCACCATTCTGATGGTCGAGCACAACATGAAGGTGGTCGCAACGATCGCCGACCGCATCTCCGTACTGCAACGCGGCGCGATGCTGGCTGAAGGCAGTTATGAGGAAGTCTCGCGCGATCCGCGTGTGATGCAGGCCTACATGGGCACCAGCGAAGGTCAACTGCAAGGAGCGCACTGACATGCTCACACTCGTCTCCCATTCTCAGCCGGCCAGTGCCGCAGGCGCAGACGGCAGTGCCACCATGGCACTGGAAATTGTCGATCTGCATGGCTGGTATGGTGAATCACACGTGCTGCATGGCGTCAACCTGCAGGTACGTCGCGGTGAGGTCGTCACGCTGCTGGGGCGCAATGGCGCGGGACGCACATCCATTCTTCGCGCCATTACCGGGTTGATCGGCAAGCGCCGCGGCGCGATCAGGATCAACGGCGTGGAAACGATTGCCATGCCCACGTACCGGATTGCGCATCTGGGCGTTGGCTACTGTCCGGAAGAGCGCGGCATCTTTGCCAGCCTCACCGCCGAGGAAAACCTGCTGCTGCCGCCGCCGCTCAAGGGGCATGGCCCGGGCATGCCCCTTGAGGAAATCTACGCTATGTTCCCCAACCTTAAGGAGCGGCGCCAAAGCCCTGGCACACGGCTGTCGGGCGGAGAGCAGCAAATGCTGGCAGTGGCGCGCATCCTGCGCACAGGCGCCAACATCCTGCTGCTTGACGAGATCTCCGAGGGCCTGGCACCGGTGATCGTGCAGGCGCTGGCACGCATGGTCGAAACCCTGCGCAGCAAGGGCTACACCATCGTGATGGTGGAGCAGAACTTTCGCTTTGCCGCGCCGCTGGCCGACCGCTTCTATGTCATTGAGCATGGCCAGGTCGTGGAGCACTTCCTGGCGCACGAGCTGGAGGCAAAGGCGGATTTGCTGGCGGAACTGCTCGGCGTCTGAGCCTGTATCTGTCCGCAGATGCGATGGGTCATTTCAACACAAGGAGACAAGCATGAGAAAAAGCAGATGGACAGTGATGGGGGCGCTGCTGGCGGCAGCGGGGCTGATGACGGCCACTGCCCATGCGCAGGAGAAGGTCGTGATCGGATTTGTCACGGACATGTCCAGCCTGTATTCGGATGTGGACGGGCGCAACGGCGCGGTGGCAGCGCAGATGGCCATCGACGACCATGGTGGCCAGGTGCTGGGCCAGCCCGTTGAACTGCTCACGCACGATCACCAGAACAAGGCCGACATTGCCGCAGCGAAGGTGCGCGAGTGGATCGACACGCAGAACGCCAAGATGATTCTGGGCGGCACCAACTCGGGCACGGCGCTGGCCTCTGCCACGGTGGCCAGCGAGAAGAAGGTGCTCTACATCAACAATGGCGCGGGTACTTCCGCGCTGACGAACGCGCAGTGCTCCCCGTATACGATTCACTACGCCTACGATACCGTCGCGCTGGCGCGGGGCACAGGCGCCGCCATCGTGGCCGAAGGGGGCAAGGACTGGTTCTTCCTCACGGCGGACTACGCCTTTGGCCATGCGCTGGAGGCCGATACCGCCGCTACCGTCAAGGCGGCAGGCGGCACCGTCAAGGGCGCAGTGCGCCACCCGCTCAATGCCTCGGACTTCTCCTCCTTCCTGCTGCAGGCGCAGGGCTCGGGCGCGCAAATCCTCGGGCTTGCCAATGCCGGGGGCGACACCATCAACGCCATCAAGTCGGCCAACGAGTTCGGCGTCACGCAGACCATGCGCATGGCGGGGCTGCTGCTGTTCCTGACCGACATTCACAGCATGGGCCTGGAGACGACGCAGGGCTTGCAGTTCACTACCAGCTACTACTGGGACCGTGACGATGCCTCGCGCGAATGGGCGCAGCGCTTTTTTGATAGGACGGGCCGCATGCCCACCAGCGTGCAGGCGGCCAACTACTCGGCCGTGGCCAATTGGCTCAAGGCTGTCGAGGAAGCCGGTACCACCGATGCCGATGCAGTCAACGCGGTGCTGCGCGGCAAGCCGCTGAGCGACTTCTACGCCTCTGGCGTAATCCGCCCGGATGGCCGCTATGCCCATGACATGTATCTGGTCGAGGTCAAGAAGCCCGAGGAGTCCTCGCGCGAGTGGGACTACCTGAAAGTGATCAAGCCACTGCCGGCGGACGAAATCTGGACGCGCCAGGAAGAAAGCAAGTGCGCGCTCTGGAAATAAGCGCGCTGCGCAACCGATTGCCCGTGAGGTTCCGGCGCGCGGGTGCGCCGGAACTGTTGTAGCCCATCTTGCTAGCAGCCACCGTCATGGATACCTTTTTTGGAGTGCCCTTGCCAGCCCTGCTGGGCCAAGTTCTGCTGGGGCTGGTCAACGGCTCGTTCTACGCCATCCTCAGTTTGGGTCTGGCGATCATCTTCGGGCTGCTCAATGTCATCAACTTCGCCCATGGCGCGCTGTTCATGATGGGGGCGGTGGTGGCGTGGATGGGGGGGCATTACTTGGGCCTGAGCTACTGGACGATGCTGCTGTTGGCGCCGCTGGTGGTGGGCGCCTTCGGCATCGTGCTCGAACGCCTGCTGCTGCGCTGGACCTACAAGCTCGACCACATCTATGGCCTGCTGCTGACGCTGGGCCTGACGCTGCTGATCGAAGGGGCATTCCGCTCGGCCTATGGCGTCTCGGGCCTGAGCTACCAGACACCGGCGCTGCTGCAGGGCGGCGTCAACCTCGGCTTCATGTTCATGCCCAAGTACCGCGCCTGGGTGGTGATTGCGTCGCTGATCGTGTGCTTTACCGCCTGGTACCTGATCGAGAAGACGCGCCTTGGCGCTTATCTGCGCGCCGGCACCGAGAATCCGCGACTGGTGGAAGCCTTCGGCATCAATGTGCCGCTGATGATTACGCTGACCTACGGCGCGGGGGTGGCACTGGCTGCCTTTGCCGGGGTGCTGGCCGCGCCCATCTACCAGGTCTCGCCGCTAATGGGGCAGAACCTCATCATCACCGTCTTTGCCGTGGTCGTCATAGGCGGGATGGGCTCGATTCTTGGCTCCATCGTCACCGGTCTGATGCTGGGCGTGGTCGAAGGACTCACGCGCGTGTTCTATCCGGAGGCCTCGTCCACCGTCGTCTTCGTCATCATGGCCATCGTGCTGCTGATCCGGCCCGCCGGGCTGTTCGGCAAAGAGAAGTAAGGCAGGGCAACCATCATGCGTCAATCACTGTCCCTCCTGGGCTATCTCGCACTGCTGCTGGTGCTGGTGGCAGCGCCCTTCATGGGCGCCTATCCGATCTTCATGATGAAGCTGTTCTGCATGGCCCTGTTTGCCTGCGCCTTCAACCTGCTGTTCGGCTACACCGGCATGCTCTCCTTTGGCCATGCGGCCTTTCTCGGCGGTGCGGGCTACATCACCGGCCATGCGCTCAAGGTCTGGGGTGTGCCGCCGGAAGTCGGCCTGCTGCTGGGCACGGCGTTTGGCGCCTTTCTGGGTCTGGTGGTGGGTTATCTGGCCATCAAGCGCCAGGGCATCTACTTCACCATGATCACGCTGGCGTTGGCGCAGATGCTGTATTTCCTGTGGCTGCAGGCGCCGTTTACCGGCGGCGAGGATGGACTGCAGGGCGTGCCGCGCGGCACGCTGCTGGGCTTCATCGACCTGCGCAGCGACCTGACCATGTACTACGTGTGCCTGGCCATCGTCGCGGCGGCCTTTTTGTTCATCATGCGCGTGGTGCATTCGCCGTTCGGGCACGTTCTGCACGCCATCAAGGAGAACGAGCCGCGCGCGACTTCACTGGGCTATGACACCAACCGCTTCAAGTTGTTGGTGTTCGTGCTCTCGGCGGCGCTGTCCGGGCTGGCAGGCGCGCTCAAGACGCTGGTGCTGGGCTTTGCCACGCTCACGGACGTGCACTGGACGATGTCGGGCCATGCGGTGCTGATGACGCTGGTGGGTGGTATGGGCACCATGGCCGGCCCGCTGGTGGGGGCGCTGGTAGTGGTGGCCATTGAGAACAAGGTCGGCGAATGGGGCCATTGGATGGCTAATCTCACCAGCATCGATTGGTTCCGCTCGCTGGGCGAATCCGTCACCATCGTCACTGGCTTCATCTTTGTGATTTGTGTGTTGCTGTTTCGCCGCGGCATCGTCGGTGAAGTGCTGCATTTCCTTGGGCGGCGGGGGAAGAGGCCAGGCGCCTGACCCCGCACGGCAAGCCGACCTTCCCTACAATGGTTGGCTTTGCCTGCCTTGCCATGTCCGAGCGCCGTTACACCCTTGCAGATTTCGACTACCCGCTGCCGGAGGAACTGATCGCGCACCATCCGGCGCCCGTGCGCAGCGCCTCGCGTCTGCTCGATGGGCGCCAGTGGCCGGCGCAGGATCGGGTGTTTCATGATCTGCCCGCGCTGCTCGCACCGGGCGACCTGCTGATCTTCAATGACACCAAGGTCGTGAAGGCGCGTATCTTCGGCGAGAAGGCCAGCGGCGGCAAGCTGGAAATCCTGATCGAGCGCGTGCTGGAGGACGACCAGGTGGCCGTGCACCTGCGCGTGAGCAAGAAGCCGGCTGTGGGCGCGACGCTGCATTTCGCAGGCGGGCTGGCGCATGGCGGATTCGATGCCACGTTGCTGGGACGCTACCCGGGTGCGGACGGCCCGCTGTTTTGCCTGCAGCTGCAGCTGCCGCCGGGCGAGACGGCCTGGAGTGTGATGGAGCGTTTCGGCCATCTGCCGCTGCCGCCGTACATTGAGCGGCACCAGGCGGACGGTGACGACGCCGATGCCGCCGAGGATGCCGAGCGCTATCAGACCGTGTTCGCCCGCAAGCCCGGTGCCGTCGCCGCGCCCACGGCGGCCCTGCATTTTGATGCGGCGACGCTGCAAGCCCTGCAGGACAAGGGGATCGAACGCGCCGGCATCACCCTGCACGTGGGCGCTGGCACGTTCCAGCCGGTCAAGACCGAGGACATCGGCCAGCACCGCATGCACAGCGAGTACTACGAGATACCCGCCGCGACGCTGGCAGCCATCGACGCCTGCCGCGCGCGCGGCGGGCGCGTCGTGGCCGTGGGCACGACCTCCGTGCGCACGCTCGAATCCTGGGCGCAAACGGGCCAAACCCGTGGGGACACGCAGATCTTCATCACGCCGGGCTTCCGGTTCCGCGTGGTCGATCTGCTCGTGACCAACTTCCATCTGCCCAAGAGCACCCTGATGATGCTGGTCAGCGCCTTTGCCGGCTATGACCACATCCGCCGCCTCTACGCCCATGCCATCGCCGGGCGCTACCGTTTCTTCAGCTACGGCGACAGCATGCTGCTGCAGCGTACCGAAAGCCCGCAAGCGAGCTGACGCGGGGGCGCAGCCCGGCCTGCCAACAACAGCTTGTTACGGCAGCACGGTCAGGCGCTCGACCTCCAACTCGGTCTTGTTCCAATCCTTGTCCAGCTCGCCCAGCAGTTCCACCTGCTGTTTGTCGCTGACGGTCTGGCCGCGCGGGAAATCGTCGTCGTCAATTTCCACGGTGATGCGGCCGGTGCCGTCGTCAAAGGTGTAGTGCTCGTCGCCGTGGTAGGAGATGAGGCGGCCTTGCAACCGGGCGTACTGGTCATCGCGGCCGGTCTCGAGCAGCTGTTGGATCGTCATCTGCGGGATGTTGCTCGGCCCGGAATAGTGGCCACGGCTGGCCGTTGCACCCTGCGCGCCAGGGCCGGTGTAGGCAGGGCTTTGCGCCAGCGCGGCGGTGGCTGCGCCTGCGGCAAGCAAGGTGGCAACAGTGCGGATGGTTGGGCTTAAACGCATGATGATTCTCCTCAGGTTATCGGGATGGTTGCTCCGCCCGATTGCGAAGCTGTCGGTATTGGAAAGCCCGAACCTGAAGGCAATCTGAAGGTCGGCCGATAACTGTTCAGCGAACTGATTCAACGCGCAATCAGGCCGGCGGAAAGTCGAGCACGACGCCCAGTCCGCGTTCGTCGATGCCGTCCTCGAAGTGCAGGCGCGCGCGGTGCAGCGCGGCAATGCGTGCCACGATGGACAGGCCCAGTCCATTGCCGCTTTGGCCGGTGCCCAGAACGCGAAAGAAGCGCTCGCCCAGGCGTGCGCGCTGTGATGCCGGCACGCCGGGGCCATCGTCGCGCACCGCCAGCCGCGTGCCGCCACCTGGCAGGCGCGCGGTTTCGATGCGGATGCGCGTGCCGTCGCGCCCGTAGCGCATCGCGTTGTCAACCAGATTGCGAAGCGCACTGCGCAGCAGGGGCGGGCTGGCGCGCAACTGAGGCACCTCCAGTGCGTACTCGATGCGCATGCCCCGCGTCAGCTCGGTCAGGTCCATGCCGTCCAGCAGCGCATCCAGCGCCACCGTCTCCATGGCGGGCGCCTGCGCCTGTGGTTCCAGCCGCGCCAGCGTCAGCAGGCTCTCGACCAGCGCGGTGCAGCGGTCGATGTCCGCGCGCAGCTGCTGCAGGTGGCGCTGCGGCAACTGCAGCTCGCGCTCGATCAGCTGCACGCGCATGCGCAGCGCCGCCAGCGGCGTGCGCAGTTCGTGCGCGGCATCGGCGGTGAAGCGCCGCTCGCCGTCCAGCGCCGCGTTCAGGCGCTGCAGCAAGGCGTTGAGGGCATCCAGAATCGGTTGTAACTCGCGCGGAGCGTCCGCAGCCTCGATGGGCGTGAGCCCGTCGGGTGACTGGCGGTTGATGCGGCTGGCGGTGTCTTCGAGCGGGCGCAGCAACCGTCGGATTTGCCACCAGCTCAGTCCGGCGAGAAGCCCTAGCAGGCCGAGGGCTGGCCACAGCAGGCTTTCGGCCATGTCCTCCAGGAGCTCCAGGCGTTCCTCCATGGGCTGCGCCACCTGCGCGGTCACGCCTCCGGGGCCGGGGCGGACATGTACCCGCCAGAACTCGCCGTCGGCCCAGACGGTGGCGGTCTCGTCGTCGTCCTCGTCGGGCAGAAAGGCCGTATCCGGAGTGTCCTCGCTGCGCAGCAGCACGCGCCCGTCGGGTGCCACAAGCTGGTAGTACATGCGCAGGCCGAGCACCTCGTCGCGCTCCAGCCGGGCAGTGCGCGCATCCGCTAAGCCATGGCTGCCGCCCTGCGGCGCCAGTTGCAGGACCAGGCGTGCGCCTTCTTCCAGCGCATCGTCGAAGAATTCGCTGGTGGCCAGCCAGGCCACGCCCACGACGATGGTCAGCGTGACCAGCCATAGCCCGATGCTGGCGCCCATCACCGTCAGCAGCAGGCGCTGCCGCAGTGACCAGGGCTGGCGCGCCGCATCCGTGCGCCGCCTGTGCTTGAGAGACAGCCAGGCCGGGCGCTTCATGGCGGTGCCAGCGTGTAGCCCTGGTTGCGCACCGTCACGATGAAGCGGCTACCCAGTTTCTTGCGCAGGTTGTGGATGTGCACTTCGATGGCATTGCTTTCCACCTCCTCGCCCCAGCCGTACAAGGCGTCTTCGAGCTGGGTGCGGCTGAGGATATGGTGGGGGCGGCGCATCAGGGCCTGCAGCACTGCGAACTCGCGCGCCGTGAGCGGCACCGGCTGCCCGGCCCGGGTCACGCGCTTGGCGGCGGGGTCGAGTGTCACCTCGCCGTGGCGCAGCAGGGGGCCGGGCTGAGCGGCGGCGCGCCGCACGGCGGCACGCACGCGCGCCGACAGTTCCTCTAGATCGAAGGGCTTGACCAGGTAGTCGTCGGCGCCCAGGTCCAGCCCCTCGACGCGGTCGGACAGCGTGTCGCGCGCAGTGATCATGATCACCGGCAGAGTTGCCTGGGCGGTTCTGGCGGTGCGCAGGGCCTGCAACACCGCGTCGCCGTCCAGGCCTGGCAGACCGCGATCGAGCAGCACGCACTGGTAATCGTGCGTGGCCAGCGCCGTGGCGGCCTGGTCGCCACGCGTTAGCCAGTCCACGGCGTAGCCATCGAGTTCCAGCCAGGACTGCAGCGAGCTGCCAAGGGAGGTGTCGTCTTCAATCAGCAGAATGCGCATGACGCGACATTGACCCACGAAGATGAAGCGAAGCTGAAGGGCGGCCGCGACCGCAGCGCCAGGCAGCCAGTCATGCGCGCTCGGAGCCCGCATGCCGCTGCGCCAGCGCGGCCTCGTACAGTGCATTGCGCGCCGCACCGGTGAACTGGGCGGCTACGCGTGCTGCACTTTTGAGCGAGACGCCCTCATTGTTCAGCAGCTGCATCAGGCGCAGCGCCTCTTGCGGGATGGCCGATTCCGCAACCGCCTTCTCGGGTGCGTGCACGATGACCACGAACTCGCCACGCTGGCGCATTGCATCCTCGCGCAGCCAGTCGCTCAGGCCGCGGGCGGCGGTGGTATGCAGCTGCTCGAACTGCTTGGTCAGCTCGCGTGCCAGCGTGACAGGGCGATCGCCGAGGACGGCAAGGCTGGCGGCCAGCTCGGTGATGCGGTGCGGCGATTCCAGCAGCACCACGGGCCGTGCCTCGGCCTGCAGCGCTGCGATGGCCGTCTGCCGCGCCTTGCCCTTAGCCGGCAGAAAGCCGGCAAACAGGTAGCCGCCAGCGCCCTGCACGAGGGCCGTGGCGCTCAGCGCGGTGGTGACACTGCTGGCACCGGGCAGCGGCACCACGCGCAGGCCACAGCGTTGCACCTCGTCGACCAGCAGGGCGCCGGGGTCGCTGATACCGGGCGTGCCGGCATCGCTGACGTAAGCGATCCGCAGGCCCTGTCGCAGGCGTTCGACGACCGCCTGCGCGGCGCTGCGCTCGTTGTGCTGGTGCAGTGCCAGCAGGGCGTTGCCGGGCTTGTCGATGCCGTAGGCCTGCAGCAGCTGGCGCGTGTGCCGCGTGTCCTCGCAGGCAATGGCATCGACCAGCTGCAGCACATGCAGGGCGCGCAGGCTGATGTCGGCCAGATTGCCAATGGGCGTGGCCACCATGTAGAGCGCCGCCTGCGGATAATGCTGGCTGCCTGCAGCAGCGTGGGCCGCCTGCAGGGCGAGGGCGAAGGAGGGAGTCACGTGAAGTTTCTCAAGTCGTTCAGAAAAGACATGGCGGCAGGTCCGGCGCCAGCGCCAATTGTCGCACCCACGCGCCAGCAGACCGGCGCGGCGGCCGAGGACGCGGCGCTGGCGTACCTTCTGGGCCAGGGCCTGCAGTTGGTGGCACGCAATGTCCGCACGCCCGGGCGCGGTGGCGGGGAGGTGGATCTCATCCTGCGCGAGGCCGATGGCACGCTGGTGTTCGTGGAGGTGCGCGCGCGCCGCAGTGCCCGCTTCGGCGGGGCGGGCGCCAGCATCGACGCGCGCAAGCAGCAGCGCGTGGCGCTGGCAGCGCAGCATTTTCTGCTCACGCAGGGCGGACCGATGCCGCCGTGTCGCTTTGACGTGGTGCTGGTCGGCCCGGCGCGCGATGGTGCCGCTGGCAACACGCTGCAATGGCTGCGCGCGGCGTTCGATGTCTGATTACGAGCCGCGGTAGGTGGAGTAGCTCCAGGGGCTGACCAGCAGTGGCACGTGGTAGTGCGAGGAGGCGTCGGCCACGCCGAAATCGATGTGCACCACATCCAGAAACGGCGGCTGCGGCAGGGCAGCGCCCGCCTTGCGAAAGTACTCCGCAACATGAAAGCACAGCCGGTAGCGCCCCGCGATGAACGCTTCGGCAGCCAACAATGGTACATCGGTGCGGCCATCGTCGTTGAGTGTGCAGGAATGCATCAATGTGGTGCCATCATCACTGATTTGGTGCAGTTCGATCCGCATGCCGGCGGCGGGCTTGCCGGCTGCCGTGTCCAGCACGTGTGTGCTCAGTCCCATGGAAGCTCCTTGTCGTTGAAGGGGATGGATGCGCGCCGCGCACGATCTGTGCCACGACAAAGGCAGTGCGCGCGGCCAGGCGTGATCCTTGCAGGTCAGCTGGCCGCAGACGCGGCAACGCTGTCGCGGCCTTCGCGGTTCCCCGTGCGGGCCGACGCGTACCATTGGTTGCTCTGCAACGCTTTTCATTGTTTTTTTGATCGCGGTGGCGCGGTGGTGTGGCGGCGCGCTGCGACCGACGCTGCGGCCGCGCCCGCATTTTCGACGTTTTTCCATGACTTACTACGACAGCACTGCCACCTATCCGCGTGACCTTGTGGGATATGGCAGAAATCCGCCCCAGGCGCAATGGCCCGGCAAGGCCCGCATTGCCGTGCAGTTCGTGTTGAACTATGAGGAGGGCGGTGAGAACTGCGTGCTGCACGGCGATGCTGCCAGCGAGCAGTTTCTCTCGGAAATGTTCAACCCTGCCGCCTATCCGGCACGCCACATGAGCATGGAGGGCATCTATGAGTATGGTGCGCGCGTGGGCGTGTGGCGCATCCTGCGCGAGTTCGAGCAGCGTCAGCTGCCGCTGACGGTCTTCGGCGTGGCCACCGCGCTGCAGCGCAATCCGGATGTGCTGGCAGCGTTTCGGGAGGCTGGCCATGAGATCGCCTGCCACGGCCTGAAGTGGATCCACTACCAGGACGTGCCGCAAGAGCGCGAGCGCGCCGACATGCAGCAGGCCATGGCGCTGATGCAGCAGCTCATGGGTGAGCGCCCGCTGGGCTGGTACACCGGACGCGACAGCCCGAACACGCGTCAGCTGGTGGCGGACTACGGCGGCTTTCTCTATGACAGCGACTACTACGGCGACGACCTGCCGTTCTGGATGCTGGTGCAAAAGTCCGATGGCACCAAGGTGCCGCAGCTGATCGTGCCCTATACGCTGGACTGCAACGACATGCGTTTTGCGCTGCCACAGGGCTACTCGCATGCCGAGCCGTTTTTTGCCTACATGCGCGATACCTTTGACGCGCTGTATTCCGAAGGGGCAGAGACGCCGCGCATGATGAGCATCGGCATGCACTGCCGGCTGCTCGGGCGGCCCGGGCGCATCGTGGCGTTGCAGCGGTTTCTTGACCACATCGCGCGCTTTGATGGCGTGTGGGTGGCGCGGCGTGTCGACATTGCCCGCCACTGGCATGCCACCCATCCGTTTGTTTCCGGAGCATCCGCATCGTGAGTCTTGATCCTTCCCTGTCCCACCCGTTATCGCTGGCAGCGCTCAACGCCGCAGCGCCGGCCGAGGCCTCGGCCATGCTGGCGGGTATTTATGAACATTCCCCCTGGATTGCCGAGGCCGCTATCGGCGCCCGGCCCGCGCAGGGCTATGCCTCGCTGGCGGCGCTCAAGCGGGCGCTGGTCGAGGTCGTGCAGGCAGCGCCGCGCGAGCGCCAGATGGCCTTGATCTGCGCCCACCCCGAGCTGGCCGGCAAGGCGATGCAGGCCGATGCGCTGACGGCCGAATCCACTAACGAGCAGAACAAGGCGGGCCTGACTGCCTGCACGCCTGAGGAACTGCAGCGCATCCAGCAGCTCAACGCCGACTACCGTGCACGCTTTGGCTTTCCGTTCATTCTTGCAGTGCGCGGCCCGCGTGGCGACGGCCTTTCCAAGGCGCAGATACTCGCCACCTTCGAGCGGCGTCTTGCCAACCATCCGGATTTCGAGTTCGACGAGGCGTTGCGCAACATTCACCGCATTGCCGAGCTGCGCCTGAACGACCGCTTTGGCTACACGCCCGCGCAGGGCAACGCCGCGTGGGACTGGCTGGAGCAGCTGGCCCAGTTCAGCGAGCCGCCCTATGCCGAGCGCGGCGAATTGACGGTGACTTACCTGAGCGAGGCACACCGCGCCTGCGCCCAGCGGCTGTCGCACTGGATGCGCGAGAGCGGCTTTGACGATGTCTCCATCGACGCCGTCGGCAACGTGGTGGGGCGCTACCGCCCCGCGCAGGACGGCGCGCCCTATCTGCTGACCGGCTCGCACTACGACACCGTACCCAACGGCGGCAAATACGATGGCAGGCTGGGCATCGTCGTGGCCATGCAGGCGGTGGCGCGGCTGGCCCATGCGGGGCGTCGGCTGCCTTTTGGTATTGAACTGGTGGCCTTTGCCGAGGAGGAAGGCCAGCGCTTTCCCGCCACCTTCATTGGCTCCAGCCCGCTGGCCGGGCGCTTCGATCCTGCTTGGCTCGAACTACGCGATGCGCAGGGCATCAGCCTGCGCGAGGCGATTCAGGGCGCAGGTTTGAGCGTCAGCGGCATTGCCGGCCTGGCGCGCAACCCGGCAGACTATCTGGGCTATGTGGAGGTGCACATCGAGCAGGGCCCGGTGCTCAACGCGCTGGGGCTGCCGCTGGCGGTGGTGACATCCATCAACGGCAGTCTTCGCTACGTCGGCGAAGTGGCCGGCCGAGCCAGCCACGCAGGCACCACGCCGATGGCCGCGCGCCATGACGCCGCAGCGGCGGTGGCCGAATGGATGCTGGCGATCGAGCGTCGCGCGCTGGGCGATGGCGATTCCGTGGCCACCGTGGGCATGCTGGAGGTGCCCAATGGTGCCGTCAACGTGATTCCCGGGCGTTGTCGCTTTTCGCTGGACCTGCGTGCGCCGACGGACGCCCAGCGCGATGCGCTGGCCAGTGACGTGTTCAAGGAACTGGAGCGCATCTGCCAGCGCCGTGGTGTTAGCCACACCGTGCGTGAGACCATGCGCGCTGCCGCCGCGCCCAGTGCGCCGACCTGGCAGCAGCGCTGGGAACGCGCCGTTGCTGCCCTTGGTCTGCCGGTGCATCGCATGCCCAGCGGCGCCGGTCACGACGCGATGATGCTGCACCAGATCCTGCCGCAGGCGATGCTGTTCGTGCGCGGTGAAAATGCCGGCATCAGCCACAATCCGCTGGAGAGCTCGACAAGCGATGACATCCAGCTCGCCATCGACGCCTTCAGCACCTTGCTGGAGGACGCGGTGCAGCAACCCCGCTGAAAAACGATGGACCTACCACCGAGAGACATGACAAACTCCGCCAATCAAGCCCTCTACGCGCAGCTCGATGCCTGGGTGGACGCCCATTTTGACGAGCAGGTCGCCTTTCTCCAGGAACTGGTGCGCGTGCCCACTGATACGCCGCCGGGCAACAACGCGCCGCATGCCGAGCGCACGGCCGAGCTGTTGCAGGCCATGGGGCTGGACGTTGAAAAGCATCCTGTTCCTGATGAAGCGGTGCGGGCGCAGGGCATGCAGTCCATCACCAACCTCATCGTGCGGCGCCGCTATGGCCAGGGACGCACCATCGCGCTCAATGCGCATGGTGACGTGGTGCCCCCTGGCGAGGGCTGGCGGCATGACCCCTATGGTGCCGAAATCGAGGACGGCTTTCTCTATGGCCGCGCTGCCGCCGTTAGCAAAAGCGATTTCGCCACCTACACCTTTGCCACGCGCGCATTGGAGGCCGTCGCCAGACCCAGCCAGGGGGCGGTGGAGCTGCATTTCACCTATGACGAGGAGTTCGGTGGCGAGCTGGGCCCTGGCTGGCTGCTGCGTCAGGGGCTGACCAGGCCGGACCTGCTGCTGGCAGCTGGCTTTTCGTACGAAGTGGTGACCGCCCACAACGGCTGCCTGCAGATGGAGGTGACGGTGCAGGGCAGGGCAGCGCATGCGGCCATTCCCGACACCGGCGTCGATGCCCTGCAGGCGGCCGTGCACATCCTGAGCGCACTCTATGCGGAAAACGACCGGTTGCGCCAGCTGCGCTCGCAGGTGCCAGGCATCACTCATCCCTACCTGAACGTCGGGCGCATCGAAGGCGGCACCAACACCAATGTCGTGCCCGGAAAGGTGGTGTTCAAGCTCGATCGCCGCATGATTCCCGAAGAAGACCCGGCGCAGGTGGAGGCGCAACTGCGCGCCTTGATCGAGGAAAAAGCCGCCGAGTGCGCCGGTGTGCAATTGGAACTGCGCCGCCTGCTGCTGGCCCACGCCATGCAGCCACTGCCGGGCAATGCCCCGCTGGTGCGGGCGCTCACCGCGCACGGGCAGGCCGTGTTCGGCGAGGAGATACCGGTCAAGGGCACTCCGCTGTACACCGACGTGCGCCTGTACGTGCAGCATGGCATTCCCGGCGTGATCTATGGCGCTGGCCCGCGCACGGTGCTGGAGTCCAACGCCAAGCGCGCCGACGAGCGCCTCGCCCTGGAAGACCTGCGCCGCGCCACCAAGGTGGTGGCGCGCAGCTTGCTGGATCTGCTGCAGTAATCGTGGCCGCGAGGTCCTCGCACTTCGCGCCATCGGTCCGGGGACTGCGTGGCAAGGCCTGCTTTGACGCCGTCCTGGCGCTGGAGTTGGCGCGCCCGAAGGAGACCAGGCATGGCCGTGGAACCTGGACTTCGCCCCAAGACTGGTCAGGCCGTGCCAATCAGGTTTTATGCCAGCCGTTCTATCGGCGATGTAGCCATTTGTATCAAAGCAACCTGTAATAATGGCAACCGCGCGAATGCCAGCCTGCCGGCACCCCCGTGTTCGATGCTGGCTGACAGCCGCGCATTCACCCCAGCCATGATGCATATTGCTTTCTAGCCAGTGGCGCTTCGTTGCGAATTCATCGCTCTTGCCGAGCATGCAGATGCAAGTTTCCACATCTTCCGATCTGATTGCTGCGCTGTACCAGCAAAATGGTTCGTGGTTGCAGTCCTGGGTACAAAGACGGGTGCAAAACTCCGAGATAGCCGCGGAGCTGATGCAGGACACCTTTGTCCGTCTGCTCGCCCGACGAGTTCCCGCCGAGCAATTGCAGCAGCCCCGCGCCTACCTCTGCACCATTGCCAAGGGCCTGGTCAACGACCACTGGCGCCGACAGGTCATCGAGCAGGCTTGGCTGGAGACCCTAGCGGCGCTGCCACCGCAAATCCTGTCTTCCGAAGAAGAGCGTCTGGCTGTCTGGCAGACGCTCCAGGAGCTCGATGCCATGCTGGCGACACTGCCTGAAATGGCGCGCCATGTGTTCCTGCTCTCGCAGATTGAAGGGCTGACCTACAAGGACATCGCGCAGCGCCTGAAGATCTCCGAGCGAACCGTAAAGCGTCACATGGAGCGGGCGTTCGAAGTCTGCCTCACAGCCATGCTGGCATCTCAGAATTTGGCTTGATGGTGTTCATGGCAGATTCCGACTCTCCGGGCCAAAATGCAGGTGCCACGGGCGTCACACCTGCCAGAGATCCGGCGCACGTTATCCGCGAGGCAGCGCAATGGCTGGCGATCTTGCATTCGGGACAGGTCACTGCGTGTCAGCAGCGCGAATTCCAGGCATGGTGTGATGCGCATCCAGCGCACCGTCAGGCGTGGCAGGCGGCTCAGCAGCTCAGCGGCAAATTCGGCAGCGTGCCTGCCGCACTGGCCTTGCCCGTGCTGACGCCAGCCTGCCGCCCGTCACGTCGGGCGACGCTCAAATCCATCGCAGGCGTTGGAGTCATCGGCGCACTGGGCTGGCAGGTACACCGCCACCAGCTCTGGCAAACCTGGCAGGCAGATTACAGCACTGCCGCAGGCCAGCAGCAGAGGGTTGTTTTGCCCGATGGCAGCCATATTGTGCTCAACACCGCCACGGCGATGGACCTGCGTTTCAATCGCAGTGAACGCAGCCTGCTGCTCTATCGGGGGGAGATCATGGTGTTGACCGCGAAAGACACGCAAATACCCTCCCGGCCCTTCATGGTGCATACGCGGCAGGGGCGTATGCAGGCACTTGGTACGCGCTTTGCCGTGCGTATTCTCTCGGCAGCTGTCGCTGGTCCATCCATCCGGGAATCTGGCGCAACGCCTCCCGCATGGGCGCCGGAAGATACAGTGTGCGCGCTGCATGTGCTGGAGCACGTGGTGGCCATCACGCCACGCAATGGTACGGCAGCGCTGCATGTCCATCCGGGCCAGCAAGTCTGGTTCGACCAGCACCATGTGTGCCGCGGGGGCAGCCCCGTGTCGGCGTCCCCCAGTTGGATAGATGGGGTGCTGTACGCCGACGACATGCGACTGGATGATTTCCTGCGTGAGCTGGCGCGCTATCGCTCGGGTGTGCTGCAGTGCGCGCCGGAAGTTGCGGGCCTGCGCCTGTCCGGCGCGTTTCAGCTTGATGACACGGAGAAGATTCTTTCAGCACTGGCCAACACACTGCCCATCCGCATTCGCCGCCTGCCTTACTGGACGCGCATCGAAGCGCAATGATGACGCTGCCTGCGGCGGGGGCATTCACGCAACGATAGCCGCTTGCCCCTCGCCATTGCACCACCGCTGCCATGGCGAGCGCGGCAAGGCAATCGCCATTCCTGGCAGAGCGAGTTTGGCAGTGATGGCGAAGCTGCCGCCGTCCAGGCAGCCTTCATGGTGGCCCGCTTTCTGCGCGGTGGAGTGCTATCCCCGCAAGTGCAGGAACAAGACATGCTACAGTTCTTGTTTCATATCGATACAAAAAAGAGCGGCCAGCCTGGCACTTTTCGGGGGCCTTGTTCGGCAAGAGGAGTAATAGCGCTTTGCGCGCTGCGGGTTACATCGTGCTTGGAATTGCTGTATTCCAGGCGGTGCAACCAGGCATAACCGAAGAACTTGCCGAATCCTGGCAACCAGCATGAAGAAAACTGCATTTTTAGATGTTATCGAATCTCATTCGCATGTTGATGCGCGTTATTGTTCTTTTTCTTGTGCGAGCCTTCCGCTGCGGTCAACATGTTCCGTGCTTCTGCTTGCACTCGTCGGCGCCATCGGCCTGGTGCCAGCGCCCGGTCATGCACAGGTGCCGGTCGGGAGTGTCAGCCAGCGCAGCACATTCAATGTGCCTGCCGGCAGCCTGACACAGGCGCTGACACAGTTTGCCGGGCAGGCGGGCGTCAACCTGTCTTTCTCGCCGGAACTGACCGCAGATCTGCGCAGCAATGGCCTGCAGGGCCAATACACCATCGAACAGGGTTTTGCGGAGCTGTTGCATGGCACAGGGCTTGAGGCGTTGCCCATCGGAAGTGGCGAATACACCTTGCGCATGCGACAGGTTGCCCGTCAGGCGGCAACCACCGCAGACGCCGATACGTTGCCCGAGGTCACCATCGCCGCAACGCTCGATTCGCCGCAGGCCATCGAATCTGCCACCCAATACACCGTCAGCCAGAGCAGCTCTGCGGCCAAGCTGGATCTGGCGCTCAAGGAAACGCCACAGTCCATCAGCGTCTTTACCGAAAAACTCATTCAGGACATGAACCTCACCAGCATCGATGCGGTCCTGTCTGCAGCGCCAGGTGTTACGGCGATCGAGAACGGCGTTCCCGGTGCAGGCCGGGTCGAGTACTACTCGCGCGGCTTTGCCATCAACAGCTTTCAGATCGATGGCCTGATGACCGATGGCGCTGCATTCGGCGCCCAGAACAATCAGAGCAACCGCACGGCAGTGGGCATGCAGGATGCCTTCCTCTACGAGCGCATCGATATCATTCGCGGCTCCACGGGCTTGACAACAGGGCAGGGCGATCCATCGGCCAGCCTCAGCTTCGTGCGCAAGAAGCCGCTGTTCGAGCGCCAGATCCTGGCCAACCTGCAATACGGCAGCTGGGGCAACAAGCGTGCCGAGCTCGATTTTTCCTCCCCGCTCAATGAAAGCGGCACCTGGCGTGGCCGCATCGTTGCCACGGGCGACCATGGCAATGCGTACATCGATCGTGTCAAGCACAGAGGCACGGCGCTGTATGCAATCACCGAGCTTGATGCCACGCCCGTCACCCGACTCACGCTGGGAGCAAGCCAGATCAAGCGCCGCATCGATGGCGCGGGCCCACACGGCATCCGGCGCACCACCAACATCAGGAATCCGAATACCGAACTGGGGCGCAGCTTCAACAATGCGACGCGGTGGAGTTACCGCGATTTCGACTACCGCAACATCTTCGCCAGCATCAATCACACGTTTGCCAACGACTGGCAAATCGTTGGCGCCTACAACCGCTTTGATAGCAAGAGCGACCGCCTCTATGGCGCGATGGGCACCCAGTGGTACTTCCCCCACTGGGACGTTGCCAGCTACCTCTGGGGCCGCGAGCACTATGACAACGCCACCAACGCCTTTGACGTCTACCTCAAGGGCGACTTCGAACTGCTTGGCCGCCAGCACGATTTCGTCATTGGTGCGAACCAGACCAAGTCCGATCGCACCAATTACAACTATCTGCCCGTAACGAGTGGCCCCATCCGGCCCAACTCGCAAGCGCAGGTTGATGATCCTAACCACATCATGTGGCGCACCGAGGGCTGGATACGCCCGAGCCTGTGGAACGACGGCAACATCGGCTTGCCCGCACTCGACCTCCCCAACTGGAAGCTGACCGGGGTGAACGCATCCTGGGACACGCCCTACAGGATCTCCAACTTCAAGCAAGTGCAAAAGGGCATTTATGGCTCCGTGCGCCTGCGCCCGCTTGAACGTTTGCAGGTCATTCTCGGCGCTCGCTACGGCAAAGGGGAGCGGTTCGTGAGCCAGCCCACCACCCTGCAGCCCTACGGCGGCCTGATCTACGAGCTGACGCCCAGCGTCAACGCCTATGTCGGCTACGCGCGCGTTGAGAAGCCCAACGCCTTCGAAATGGACTATGCCGTTGACGCCAATGGCGACTGGCTCAAGCCGCTCAAGGCCGACACCATCGAGGCCGGTTTCAAGGGCGGGTTTTTCGACAACCGCCTCAATCTTGCAGCAACGTATTTCACGATGACGCAGGACAACTATCCGATCGAGACCAATCGCTATGTCGAGTATCCCCGGGATTCCGGCGTCTATGTTCCGGAATATGTAGGCCTCAACGGTTACAGGGTCTACGGAGTCGAGCTGAACGCCGCCGGCCAGATTACCCCCCATTGGCAGATCATGGCTGGCTATGTGCATCAGCGTCAGAAAATGCCCACGGATTTCTGGGGCATTGAAACGGGCGAGGATTTCGAGGCGCAGTTCTTCTTTCCGAAAAACTCGTTCAAGATATTTACCAGCTACGACTTTGGGAGCAGCCGCCAATTCACCATTGGTGGCGGTGCTTACTGGCAATCTGCCGGGCGCAATAATATCCAATATATCGGGGATGACGGTGGCCGCTATTACTGGTGGCAGGGCAGCTATGCCCTCTATAACCTGATGGCCCGCTGGCGCATCGATAAAAACATCACGGTTGGCGTCAATGTGCGCAACCTGTTTGATAAGAAATATTTCACGAATTCCAGTGCAAGCAATTATGGGATGCCTCGCAGCGTGACTGCCAGCGTGAACATGAAGTTCTGATAAGCATTTTCAAACTTCTGGTGTGCCTGAAACTTCGTGACACAGGAGGTCAATGCATGCCTGAATGATGGTGGGAATCACTGCGGGAATGTGTGTGCCAGCAGGTCTACTTAGGGTTGATGTTTTGAAGGTGCGAGTTTTTATGTTGTTTCCATGGAGTGCATGAAGATGGTGTTGATTTGTTCGAGTGATATGTGTTTAAGGAAATTGGAAACTCATTAACTGGCAGTGCTATCAACGGCAGTCACGTACCCTGTCATCCCGCAAATGGCCCCACGAAACAATTGAAGCAGCCCTGCATGACGGCATTTTCCGAATGTCAGGCTGCCCAGGAGTTTGATGCCAGAAAAGGCATCAAGCAGTCGCCCGTGGAATGCGTGCAAACCGCAGGGCATTTAGTTGGTAGCTCTCTTTCAAGGAGAAATCGTATGCAACGCAAATCAGTTCGCCTCTCTCTGGTCGCCATGGCCGCCTTTGCCGCCATCGGCGGAGCGCAGGCCCAGTCCTACCTCAACGTTGACTTCAACGGCACCCAGAACATTGCGGGCGATACCCCGGCGTTTCGCGGCTCGTTCACGTACAACGGCGTGACCTATGGTCCCAGCACTGCGGTGGCCAATCCCGCCACGGGCGTTCCCGCACCCACGGTCAACAGCCTGAATCTGGCAACCTTGCCAATCAACACGCTGGTTGCGACCGATGAAAACGGCGTCAAGCTCGGCAACACCGGCACCTACAAATACGCCGATGGCACGCCTGGCAACGCCGTGGTGTACCGCTTCTACCGCCAGCAGTACTCGGGCATCGTCGGCAACCTGACCAAGGGCGCCAACAACGAGCAGGAAGAGCGCAAGCACTTCGTCAAGGCCATCGTTGGCCAGGGCACGGCGTTAGCTGCACTGGATACGTTGGAGGAAGATAGCTACACCTACAGTGGTATTGCGTTCACCAATTTCCCGATCGGTGACTTCTCCTACACGGTCGACCTTGCCAGCAAGACCGGCTCGGGCTCGTTCACGCTGGAAAACCTGCTGGTGCCTGCCGCCTGGGTTGGCGAATCCGGCCTACCCAAGCGCCTGGATGTCGGCGGCACGCTGGGCACCGCCAGCTTGGTGGCGGATGCCAACGGTATTGTCGGCTCGGCCGGTGTCGAAGGCGGTGCGGTAACGGCCGGTGCGAAGAATCCTGACGATGCCAGCCAGGTTGCGCTGTGGAATGCCATCGTCGACAACAGCTCCACTACGGTGGATCCCAAGTACTACCTCAATTTCTTCGGAACCAATAGTGGTACTGACGTGGCCAAGGAAGTCGCCGGCACCATCATTGGCCTGCCCGAACGCATTGGCGGCGTAGCCATCATCGGTACCCGTTGATCGGCGCTTGAACCCCACGGTCCCGCTGCCCGTCCAGGGGCGGGACTGTTTTCGGCGTTTCGGTGCCCCCGCAAAACCGCATTCATCTCTCGTACATCAAGACCATGAACCATTCGATAACCTTTCCTGGCGCAAAGGCGCTGACTTCCCTGGCCATTGCGCTGATGCTCGCCGCCTGCGGTGGCGGTGGTGGCAGCGATGATGTTGCCGGTGGCGGGAACGAGCCCGCTCCTCCTGCCCCGCCTAGCGGCACCACCCATACGCTGACCGTGCAGGTCCAAGGCCTGCCCGAAGGTGCGGCTCTGCCCATCCGCTACGGCGATCTCAGCGAAAGCCTTTCTGCTAGCAACGACCGCCTTGCCATTCAGGCCAGCGGCACCACCCGCATTGCGCTGGGCAAGCTGGAGTTGACCACTGAACAGCCCTATCTGGTGCAATGCGCGTTTGCCGAGCCGCTGGCAGGCACGCTGCAGTCCGACGGCAGCCTGCAGGCCAGTTTCAGTACCGACGCCACGCAGACGGTGGAGTGCAGCCAGAAGATTGCCCTGGTGCTGCAGCAAAGACATGTGGTGGCGCCCGCCAACAAGGGCAGCGGGCTGAATGTGCTCACCGCCAACCTGGATGGCTTGCAGGCGCAATGGCTCTCTCCCCCGCTGATGGTCAACAAAAACACTATCAACAACCGCGTATCCGCGTTGATGAACAACGAGTTGTATGTGTCGGCCTCGGAGGATGACATCAACAGCCCCACTGGCGTTGAACTGCGCGCCACCGATGGGGTCACAGCCCGCCTTGTCAAGGACATCAACACGGCTGTGAACGCCGGCGTTGGCGCAGGTTCCGATCCCGGCAGTCTGGTGGCATTGGGCAACAAGCTCTATTTCTCGGCCGAAGCAGGCCCTGGCGGTACCACTCTATGGGTCAGCGACGGCACCGAGGCCGGCACCCAGCAAGTGCTGTTGCAAGGGAATGCATTCATCAATCCTGAAGGCTTGACAGTTGCGGGCGACAAGCTGTTCTTCCGCTCGCAAGCCAAGGTGTACGCCATAGATAAGAGCGGCACTGTGACGGATCTTGGTCTGACCCAGACCGCAGGCAGCTTCAGCGTCGTGGGCGACCGTATTTTCTTGACGGATGACACTGGTTCTCAGTGGTTCAGCGATGGCACGGTGGCTGGTACCAGGGAATTCCAAGCCGCGTGGTTTAACAGTGCTCCAATTGAATTCAATGGCGAGCTGTATTTCAGCGGAGCAGCCACCAGCGGGGAGACGGCCAAACTCCATGCGATCAAACCCGACGGCACAGGTTTTCGACTGGTCAAGGACGTCATACGTGTCTCCCCTCGGTTTGTGCTGGGTGACAAGCTGCTCCTAACTGTCAACCAGCGTGGTGTTACAGGTTCTGAATGGTGGGTCAGTGACGGCACCGAGGCGGGTACGCAAATCATCAAGGATGCGATCCCCGGCCCTGGTGGGCTGGCGCCTGAGAAAATCTTCTCTTTGGGCGAACGGCTGGTATTCGTAACCAAGGAAGGTGAAGCCGGTAGCCAAGCTCCGTATTACATCTGGACCACCGATGGGACGGCTGAAGGTACCAAGCGCCTGTCCGCTGAAGGCGTGGAAGCCTTCGCCACGAAGAACATCTTCAAAGGCTGGACTCAAGTCGGACCTGGGCATGCCGTATTTCAGATTCATGAAGGCGGCTTAAACAGCAATGTCGCCAAGCTTTGGATTACTGACGGAACCCCCGAAGGCACCAAGCCTCTGCTGGACAAGAATGGCCAGCAGTTGGAGGCGTACTCGCCGGGGACGCAATATGCGCTCTGATGACGGAGCAAAGCGGCTTTGTGCAGGCCGCAGTGTTTGTCATTTCCTGTTCGTCGCTTTGCCGATGCGTTCCTTATGTGCTTGAAGCGCTGGCCGCTGGCCCTTTCTGCGTCGTATGTGTTGCTGGTCGTTGCGGCGCAGGCGCAGCCCGCAGTGCCCGCGGCCCCCGTCGCGCCGTTGGCAGTGCCGCAGGACGACACACTTCTGCTGCAACAGCAGCCGCAGCTGCAGCGCAGGCCGCAGCCAGGCAGGCCGAGCATGGGCTATGGGGCTGATGGTGCGCAAGGCCTGCCGCAGGTCACCGATGATGACCTGCGGCGCGACCGGTCCCTGACCGAGCGCGTCATCGAGCAGGCCATGCTGAGCGGCGACTGGGCTACGCTGGAACATGTGATGGGTTTCTATCCAGCCATGTCCGGCGCCGATCCGCAGCTGGTCGACTTCGTGCTGGGCGCGCTGGCCCGGCGCGATGGCCGCCATGCGGAGGCGATTGCGCGCTACCGGCGCATGCTGGAGCGCGATGCCACGCTGAGCTATGTACGGCTGGATCTTGCGGGCATGCTGATGGAGGACAAGCGCTACAAGGAGTCAGGCCGCGAGCTCGATGCCGTGCTCAAAGACATGCGCCTGATACCGGCTGCCCGTACGCAGGCGCAACAGCAGCGACAGGCGCTCAGGCGCCAGCAGCGCTGGTCTGGCAACCTGGGGATGGGCTGGGGCCTGAGCAGCAACCACAACCAGGGAACGGACAACGACACACTCTATCTGCCCATTGGTCGGCTGCCCGACGGCACGCCGCTTTACTGGGCCTTGCCCAAGGACCCGGGCGACATGCCGCATGGTTCTGGCGGCCCTCGGCTGGAGGCCAGTGCCGGGCGTGACTTCAATCTGGCAGGCCACCATTTCCTGACGCTGGGGGCCGCGCTGGATGGCGCAGCCTGGCTGCGTGACTCCGATTACAACCGTGTGAATGCCAGCCTGCGCGCCGGTTACAAGTGGCAGAACGTGGATTCGTGGCTGGGCGCCTCGCTCATCGGAAACCAGATGTGGTTGGGCGGCAAGCGCTACAGCGGTGGCGCGGGGCTGAGCCTGGACGCTGGCCGCTGGCTGACGGGGACGGTGCAGGCCACGGGGAGCCTGACCTGGTTGCGCCGCCACTACGCCAGTGACCGCTATATCAACTACGAGGGGCACCTGCGCGCCGTATCGGCGAACCTGAGCAAGGTGTTTTCCTCCAGATGGATTGCGTTCGCGGGCGTGGCCTTGCAGGACGAGGATGCAAAAGGCGCAGAGGAGTCTTCACTGCGCAAGACGATGCAGATGGGCGGCTTGTACAGCGCGGCCAACGGTCTGACAACGCGTGCCAGCGCCCGCTACACACGCCGCACATTCGGCGCACCCTACAGCCTGTTTCTGCTGCGCGAGCGCCGCGATGAGGAGTACGCGCTGGACATCTCACTGTGGAACCCGCGCTGGGACATGGGAGGTTTCGTGCCCAGGCTGAACGTTGGCTACCTGCGCGTCAAGAGCACGCTGTATGCCTATCCTCGCACGGAGCGGGAGCTGTCCTTCATGCTGGAGAAATCGTTTTGACGGGCCGTTGCAAGGCCCTGCGCATCATGACAGGCATGATACGCTGGTGCCGTCACAAGTCACGCCTTCATGAGTGCGCCTTGCATCGCCGTCAATGCCGCCGTTCATCCTGCGGCGTAGCCAGCGGGTTGAACAGCTGGACGGCATCGACGGCGTCGAAGTGGTACTGCGCACCGCAGAATTCGCAGCCTACCTCGATGGGCTGGCGCTCCTGCAGCATTTCCTCGATTTCCTCGCGCCCCAGGCCGCGCAGCATGGCGGCCACGCGCTCGCGGCTGCACTGGCAGCCAAAGTGCGGCATCATCTCGCCCGTATCAAGCGCGGCCAGCGGTTCCTGCCAGAACAGGCGTCGCAGGATGGTTGCAGTATCCAGCGTCAACAGTTCGTCGCGCTGGAGGCTGGCGGCCAGCGTGGCGATGCGGTTGTAGTCCTCATTGGCGCCCAGCGTGTCGGCTGCCTCCGTTTCCTCGCGGCCTGCGGCAAGGTTGTTCTTGCCCTTGATCGGCATGCGCTGCACCATCAGGCCGGCGGCAACCTTGTCGTTGGCTGCCAGCACCAGCACAGTGTCGAGCTGTTCGGACTGGCGCATGTACTGCTCCAGCACCTGCGAGAGGGTACTCAGGGTTTTTCCGCTTTCGTCCTGCAGGGGCACGATGCCCTGGTAGGGTCGGTAGCCTGGGCGCTTCTCGTCGGCATCGAGCGTGATGGCGCAGCGCACCTGACCGTTGCCTGTCAGCGCGGCGATGTCGGCATCAGCGGGCAATGCGGCTGCGCCCGGACCGAGCTGGGCGGTGGCGCGCAGGCGCAGGTCGGAGGAGACTTCGGCGACGGCCAGCCGCAGCGGCGTGCCGCCCTGGATCTGCATCACCAGTGCACCCTCGAACTGGATCGCTGCCTGCATCAGCACGCCGGCAGCGGTCATCTCGCCGAGCAGGTGCTGCACCGCCTCGGGGTAGGCGCCCGTCTCGCTGTTGGCGGCGCGGCGGGCCAGCATGTCTTGCCACGGCGCGTCAATACGGACGATGGCACCGCGCACGGGCAGGCTTTCAAAGAGGAATTTCTGGAGTTCGGACATGAGTCAGGCGGGGCGGTGCGTCGTAATGGACAGCCACCGCATATGGTGGCGTATCGGATGGTTTCAATCCTCGACGGGCTTGAGCGCCTGGCGAAAGCGCCGGGCGTTGTCGATGTAGTGCTGGGCGCTGGCGCGCAGCGCTTGCTGTTCGTCGGCGGACAGCGGGCGCACGACCTTGGCAGGGCTGCCGAGAATCATGCAGCCATCGGGAAATTCCTTGTTTTCGGTGATCAGCGCGCGCGCGCCGACCAGGCAATTTCTGCCGATGCGTGCACCGTTGAGGATGACAGCGCCTATGCCGATGAGTGACTCATCGCCGATGGTGCAGCCATGCAGCATGGCCTGGTGACCGACGGTCACGTGTGCGCCGATGGTCAGGGGCTTTCCAGCGTCAGCATGCAGTACGCTGCCATCCTGGATGTTGCTGCCTTCGCCGATCTGGATATGTTCCATGTCACCCCGGATCACTGCACCGAACCAGACACTGCTCTGTGCGGCAAGGCTGACGCGGCCCAGAACGGTCGCGTTGTCGGCCACCCAGGCACTGGTGTTGATGCTGGGGCGGGTGCCATCAAGTTCAAAAACGGCCATCGGATGTCTCCTTGCGATGTAGGTGGCGGCGCTGCCGCCGATGGGCAATTATGGCGAGTTCCGGCGGCGGGCTGCCGCAGCGCGGCTAGTGTGCGCCCCTACAATTGCGGCGCATGAGCGAGCCTGTCATCACTTCCGATCTCCCCATTGCCGAACACGGTGGCGAATGGCGCCAGCTGGCGCGCGCTCTGCTGCACATTGAGGATGCCGATGCCAAGGCCCGTCTGGCGCAGGCCCTTTACGAGGGGCGCCACCAGTTGACGCTGGATGCCGATGCCACGCTCGCGCCGCCGCAGCCCGATACGCCCACCATGCCGCGCGGGCTGCAGCTTGCGCCACATACCGAGGTGGCGCGGCGCTCGCCAGCGACCCTGCACGGCCGCGCCGTGCTGGTACACGCCATCGTGCACATCGAGTACAACGCGATCCACCTCGCGCTGGATGCCGTCTGGCGCTTTGCGGGCATGCCGCAGGCATATTACGAGGACTGGCTGCGCATTGCCGCCGAGGAAGGCAGGCATTTCCAGATGCTGCGCGCACAGTTGCGGGCGATGGGGTATGACTACGGGGACTTCCCCGCCCATCAGGGGCTGTGGACCATGTGCGAGAAAACCAGCGGAGACATCGTCGCGCGCATGGCACTGGTGCCGCGCACGCTGGAGGCGCGCGGGCTGGATGCCACGCCGCTGATCCAGCAAAAGCTCGCGCACGTTGACACCGAAGATGCGCGAGCGATTTCCGCGATTCTCGATGTGATCCTGGAGGAAGAAGTGGGCCATGTGGCCATTGGCAACCACTGGTACCGCTGGCTGTGCGCGCAGCGCGGGCTGGACGCCGAGGCGCTGTATCCGCAGCTGGTGGCGAGGTACGAGGCACCGCGCCCCAAGCCCCCACTGAATCTGGCCGCGCGCCGGCAGGCCGGTTTCAGCGAGGCGGAGCTGGACTACCTGGAGTGGGGTGGCTGAGGCGTTTGCCGCCGTGTCACTGGGGTTCTCAGGCTCTGACTGAATCGGAAGGCGCTCAATCCCGCTGGTGGTGCTGGTCGAGAAAACGCTGGAAGGCTTGCAGCGTGGCTTCGCTGACATGGTGTTCCATGCCTTCGGCATCGCGCCGTGCACTGTCGGCATCAACGCCTAGCGCCAGCAGAAACGATTCCACCAGCTGGTGGCGTTCGCGGCTGTACTGCGCCATCGCCTCGCCCTTTTCGGTCAACTGGGCGCCCTGGTAGGGGCGCAGCGCCACATACCCTTCCATCTCCAAGCGCTTGAGCATTTTCGCAACCGTTGGCTGCGCCACACCCAGACGCTCGGCGATCTGCACCTGACGCGCCTCTCCGGTGCTGAGCAGCAGGTCGGAAATCAGTTCCACATAGTCTTCGATGAGCTCCAGCCGATGCGCCTCGCGCACCTGCTGGAAGCCTTCCAGCTGCTGCGAGGCATCAGGCAGCTCGGCACTGGCGAGCATGGGCTGTGGATCACGGGTCATGGCAGAGATCATGCAAATCGTACGCAACCAGTCATTGTAGGGAACCCGGACTGGCGCAGGGGGTTTGTACGCCGTCTTGTCGACAGGTATAGCCTTAGCTATACTCTGATTTTTTAGCACTGGCTATACTTTTGCGAGGATGGCCGGACGAAACCTAAAGATGGAGGTGACCGAATGCGGCAACTGTTGAACAGGGCGGGATGGATCCGTGCGATGCTGTGCATCACGCTGGCGGCGTTGGCGCTGCTGGTTGCAACCGGTCAGGCTCGTGCCGATGAGGGCAAGTTCAAGGTGGTCACGACCTTCACGGTGATCGCCGACATGGCCAGGAATGTGGCCGGGGATGCGGCGGTGGTGGAGTCCATCACCAAGCCGGGCGCCGAGATCCACGAGTACCAGCCCACGCCCGGCGATCTGGTGCGCGCGCAGGGCGCGCAGCTGATTCTGTGGAATGGCATGAATTTGGAACTCTGGTTCGAGCCGTTCTTCCGGCGCCTCAAGGGCGTGCCCAGCGTGGTTGTCTCCGAGGGGGTCGAACCGATCGGCATTGGCGATGGCCCCTATCAGGGCAAGCCCAATCCGCATGCGTGGATGTCG
Organism: Lampropedia cohaerens; assembly: GCF_001005215.1. GTDB lineage: Bacteria > Pseudomonadota > Gammaproteobacteria > Burkholderiales > Burkholderiaceae_C > Lampropedia > Lampropedia cohaerens. Next base: position 8,846 of record NZ_LBNQ01000025.1, on the reverse strand, counting down.
CCCAGTGCGGCGCTGATCTATGTGGACAACATCCGCGACGCGCTGGCGAAGTACGATCCGGACAATGCGGCCACCTACCACGCCAATGCCGAGGCCTATAAGCAGAAAATCCAGGCGGCGGTCGGTCCGATCCGCGATGCGCTGGCGCAGCTGCCGCCGCAGCGGCGCTGGCTGCTCACCAGCGAGGGGGCCTTCAGCTATCTGGCGCGTGACTTCGGCCTCAAGGAGCTGTATCTGTGGCCGATCAACGCCGACCAGCAGGGCACGCCGCAGCAGGTTCGCCGCGTCATCGATACCGTGCGCAAGGAGCAGATTCCGGCCATCTTCAGTGAGAGCACCGTCTCGCCTGCGCCCGCGCAACAGGTGGCGCGCGAGACCGGCATCCATTACGGCGGCGTGCTGTACGTGGATTCGCTCACCGACGAGAGCGGCCCGGTGCCGACCTACCTGGACCTGCTGCGCGTGACCTCGGAGACGATCGCCAAGGGCTTGATGTTCGGAGTACAGCAATGAGTCTGACCACTTCGCGCGTGCAAGCCAATCAGGACGAGCAGGACCTGCCCGCCACTGGCCAGCCGGCCAGCGTGGATGCGCGCAGCGGCATCGCCGTGGACGGCATCACCATCACGTACCGCAATGGCCATACCGCACTGCGTGATGCCTCGTTTGCTACGCCGACGGGCAGCATCACCGCGCTGGTGGGCGTCAATGGCAGTGGCAAGTCCACCATGTTCAAGGCCATCATGGGCTTTGAACGGCTGGTTCGAGGCCAGGTGCGCGTGCTGGGCCTGCCGGTGCGCGAAGTGGTGCGCCGCCGCCTTATCGCCTACGTGCCGCAGAGCGAGCAGGTGGACTGGAACTTCCCTGTGCTGGTCGAGGATGTGGTGATGATGGGCCGCTATGGCCACATGGGCGTGCTGCGTGTGCCGCGCCGCGCTGACCATGACGCCGTGCAGCAGGCGCTTGAGCGCGTGGGAATGCTGGCGCTGCGCCAACGTCAGATCGGCGAGCTCTCGGGCGGCCAGAAGAAGCGCGTATTCCTGGCGCGTGCGCTGGCGCAGGACGCACAGGTCATCCTGATGGACGAACCGTTTACCGGTGTGGATGTGAAGACCGAGGAGGCGATCATCGCACTGATGCGCAGCCTGCGAGACGAAGGGCGCGTCGTGCTGGTGTCGACCCACAATCTGGGCAGCGTGCCGGAGTTTTGTGATCGCACGGTGCTGATCCGTGGCACCGTGCTGGCCTATGGCCCGACCACTGAAGTGTTCACCCGCGAGAACCTGGAGCAGGCCTTCGGCGGCGTGCTGCGGCATTTCGACCTGCCGAATGCGGACGACCACGTTGGCCAGGCGCCGGCGGTAGTGGGCATCATGACCGACGATGAGCGTCCGCTGGTGTTGCTTGACGGACGCTCTTCGGTACGTGGCCAGCGTACGCCGCCTGCGCCACAGCGGCGCGATGGCTCTGACTGACCGCGGTCAGGCAATGACAGGGAATCTGCATGGACTGGCTGTTGGAACCGTTCTCCTACCGCTACATGGTCAACGCCATGTGGGTGTGCGCACTGATTGGCGCGGTGTGCGCCTTTCTCTCGTGCTTTCTGATGCTCAAGGGCTGGTCGCTGATCGGCGATGCGCTCTCGCACGCCATCGTGCCCGGCGTGGCTGGCGCTTATCTGCTTGGGCTGCCGTTTGCTGCCGGGGCATTCTTTGCGGGTGCGTTGGCAGCGGGCACCATGGTGTTTCTCAACCAGCGCACGCGCCTCAAGGAAGATGCCATCATCGGGCTGGTCTTCTCGTCGTTCTTCGGCCTGGGCCTGTTTCTGATTTCGCTTGCGCCAGCGAGCGTGAGTCTGCAGACCATCGTGCTGGGCAACGTGCTGGCCATCACGCCAGGCGATACCTTGCAGCTGCTGCTGATCGGCACGATCACACTGGCAGTGCTGCTGCTCAAGTGGAAGGACCTGATGGTGATGTTCTTCGACGAGGTGCACGCCCGCACCATGGGCTTGCCGGTAACCGTGCTGCGCGTAGTCTTCTTCGCGCTGCTGGCAGGCAGTGCCGTGGCGGCGATGCAGACGGTGGGCGCATTTCTTGTCATCGCGCTGATCGTCACGCCGGGAGCGACCGCCTATCTGCTCAGTGACCGTTTCGGGCACATCATTGCCATTGCAGTGGCCATCGGCGTGGTCACGAGCTTTCTGGGCGCCTACAGCAGTTATTTCATAGACGGTGCAACCGGCGCGGTCATCGTTCTGCTGCAGACGCTGCTGTTCCTGCTCGCATTCATGTTCGCGCCCAAGCATGGCCGACTGGCGGCACGCAGGCGTGCTGCAGTGGGAGCGCAGGCGGATGCAGTGGGGGAGGGGCTGTGATGGACTGGTGGATGCCGTTTCAGTTCGATTTCATGCGCCAGGCGCTGTGGATGGCGGCCATGATCGCCGTACCGACAGCATTGCTGTCCTGCTTGCTGGTGCTCAAGGGCTGGGCGCTGCTGGGCGATGCCGTGGCGCATGGCGTGTTCCCGGGTATCGTGCTGGCGTATCTGCTAGGCTGGCCGTTGGCAATAGGGGCGTTTGCGGCCGGCATGGTCTGCGCGGTGGGGGCGGGCTACCTCAACCAGAACAGCCGCATCAAGCAAGATACGACGCTGGGCGTGGTCTTTTCGGGCATGTTCGCGCTGGGCCTGCTGCTGTACGTGTGGATCCGCAGTGACGTCCATCTTGACCACATCCTTTTTGGAGACTTGTTGGGGGTTACTCCACAGACGCTGTGGCAGAGCGGCGTGATCGCGGTGCTCATCACACTGGCAATTGTGGTGAAGTGGCGTGAGCTGCTGCTGCATGCGTTCGATCCCATCCAGGCGCGCACGCTGGGGCTGCGCACCGGCCTGCTGCACTATGGCCTGCTGGCGGCGGTGACGCTGGCGGTGGTTGCCTCGCTGCAGGCGGTAGGGTTGGTGTTGTCGATCGCGCTGCTGATCGCGCCCGGCGCCATTGCCTATCTGTGCGTGCGCACCTTCGCGCGCATGCTGCTGGTGGCGGTGCTTGTTTCGGTGTGCTGTGCGGTCGGCGGCGTCTACGCCAGCTTTTTCATCGACAGTGCGCCAGCGCCCACCATCGTGCTGCTGCTGGCCGCCACCTTCCTGCTGACGTTCGCCTGGAGCCAGTGGCAGGTGCGTCGCCAGCGCCGCGTGTCGGCGCAGCTGCCGCACTGACGGCAGTTCCCGCGCGGATGGCGGGTGTCAGTGCAACATCTGCGATGCCGGGATGACCAGTGGCTGGCGCAGCTGGACGGGCGCCAGATCCCGCAAGAAATGACGGCACCATTGCGTCTGGCTGTTGTGCTGCAGCACCTGCAGCATGTGCTGATGGCGCTCGCGCCGCTGCGCCAGCGGCATGTCCAGCGCGCGCGCCAGCGCCGCCGCCGTGGCCGCATGGTCGTAGGGGTTGACCAGCAGGGCCGCCTCCAGCTCGACGGCTGCACCGGCAAACTGCGAAAGCACCAGCACGCCGGGGTCATCCGGATTCTGGGCCGCAACATATTCCTTGGCGACCAGATTCATGCCGTCGCGCAGCGGCGTGACCAGCCCCACGCGCGCCTGGCGGTACAGGCCCATCAGGGCTGAGCGCTCATAGCCCTTGGTCAGGTAGCGCAGCGGCAGCCAGTCCAGTTCCGAGAAGCGGCCGTTGATGCGGCCTGCGCTGGCGTCGAGCTGTTCGCGGATGCGCCGGTAGGTGGCTACATCGCCACGGCTGGGCGGTGCGATCTGGATGAACTGGACCTTGCGCCGGTAGTCGGGGCGCTGCTCCAGCAGGTGCTCGTAGGCGCGAAAGCGCTCGGGCAGGCCCTTGGAGTAGTCCAGCCGGTCCACACTGAGAATGGCCTGGCGGCCGCTGGCGCGCGCAGCGGCGTCGAGCAGGTGGTGGCGCGACTGCTGCGCCATTGCCTGGATCTGGGCCACGTCCACGCTGATCGGGTAGACGCCGGTGCGCACCAGTCGCCCGCCGAATGCCAGCAGATAGGGGCTTAGCGGTTGGGCCTCGCGCTGCTGGTACAGGTAGTCGATGCAGGCCAGGCGGTCGCGCTCGGTCTGAAAGCCCAGCAGGTCATAGCCGCGCAACATGCGCAGCAGCTCGCGGTGGGGAGGAATGGTCTCGACCACCTGCGCGGCGGGAAAGGGAATGTGCAGGAAAAAGCCGATGCGGTTGGTCACGCCCAGCTCGCGGCAGGCCTGTGCGAAGGGGATCAGGTGGTAGTCATGCACCCACAGCACATCGCCATCGCGCAGCAGGGGCCGCAATGCGCGCGCCAGCGCGCGGTTGACGCGCAGATAGCCCGCATACGCGCATGGGTCGTAGCGCGCCAGATCGCTGCGGTAATGAAAGCTCGGCCACAGCACGCCATTGGCAAAGCCGCAGTAATAGTCTTCATAGTCCTGCCGGCTCAGCGGCACGGTCGCCAGCGTGATGTCTGCGCCCTGGCCGGCGAGCGGGTGCAGCTGCGGGCTGGCCTGGCCGAGTGGGGCCGCAGCATCGTCGACTTCGCCATTCCAGCCGAACCAGATGCCGCCCACGTTGCGCAGGGCATCCAGCACGCCGCTGACCAGGCCGCCGGGTGCGGCACGGCCCGGCTGTGGTGGAGCCACGCGGTTGGAGACGATGATGAGTCGCTTCATGGTCGGTTCCTCCTTCAGATCGTTGATGCCGGCGGCGCGGCGGTTGCGGAAACGGGGGCGGCGGCGTGCGTGGCAGCCTCAAGCTGCTGGTGCAGCCAGTGCTGCAGGGCGGATGGGTCGGCCAGGCGCCATTGCCCCTGTGTCGCGCCTGTGCCGATCTTGATGCCGATACCCCCCAGGGCCTGTGCGGCCGCGAAGCCGTCCTCGTCGGTGCGGTCATCGCCCACGCACAGCGGGATGCGGTCCTTGAATGGCGTGTTGCGCATCAGCAGGCGCAGCGCCGTGCCCTTGCTGGCCGATGCGGGCCGCAACTCCAGCACGCACTTGCCATGCAGCAACTCGTAGCCATTGCAGGTGGGCAGCAGCGCCTGCATGGCCGCCTCCAGCGCGCTGGCGTGGTGCGGTGCCTGGCGGTAATGCAGTGCCGCGGCGCATTCACCCTTGTTCTCCAGTAGCACGCCGGGGTGGCACTCGGCCAGGTCCTGCAGGCGGGCCAGCACGGTATACGGCAGGCGCGCGGTGGCGGCCATGCGGGTGCGGTCTGCAATGTGCAGCTGCAGGCCGTGCATGCCGGCGCAGGGCAGGCGCAGTGGCGCGATCAGCGGCTGCAGGTCTTCCAGGGAGCGGCCCGTGAGAATGGCCACGGCGCCACCACTTGCCGCCTGCAGCCGCCGCAGCAGCCCTTTGCGTGCAGCCGGCAGCGACACCCTGTCCGGGCGCGCCTGCAGCTCGGCAAGCGTGCCATCAAAATCGAAGAACCAGGCGTAGCGCGTCAGGGGCAATTCCAGCCGCGGCGGTGGTGCCTGTGCGTGGGTGCTGGGCATGGCCTTATCCCACCTGCAGCAGTGGCTCCGTCTGTTCCGTGGGGGCCAGCAGGCGTCGGTAGAGCGATTCATAGCGCTGCGCCATGCTGCGTGCGGAAAAGCGCCGTTCGAACACGTCCCGGATGCGCACCCGGTCGGCGCTGGCAGCCTGCTCGATGGCGCGCACGGCGTCGTCTTCACTGTCCACCACCCAGCCGGTGATGCCATGGTCGATGACTTCCGGCACCGAGCCGCAGCGCCACGCGATGACCGGCGTGCCGCGCGCCATCGCCTCGATCATGACCAGCCCGAATGGCTCGGGCCAGTCGATCGGGAACAGCAACGCACGGGCGCCGGCAAGGAATGCGGTCTTGTCCGCATCGCCGATCTCGCCGATGAACTCGATGCCGGGTTGCCGCAGCAAGGGGCGAATCTCGGTCTCGTAGTAGTGGCGATCGGCCGCATCGACTTTAGCTGCGATCTTCAGCGGCAGGCCTGCCTTGCGGGCGATGGCAATGGCGCGGTCGGGGCGTTTCTCCGGTGAGATGCGGCCCAGGAAGGCAAGGTAGCCGCCGTCCGCCGGCGCCTCGATGCGCGTGGGGGCAGCAATATCCAGCCCGTGCGGGACGGTGGCCAGCCAGTTGGCAAAGGGCAGGGGGTGGCGCTGGTGCTGGCTGATGGAGACCAGTGCAAACTGGCGCCAACGGCGGTAGGTTTCGCCCAGATCCTTCAGATCGAGCCGGCCGTGCAGGGTGGTCACGGTGCGCGCGGCGACGGACTCGAACAGCGGGAAGTGAATCAGGTCGGTGTGAAAGTGCAGGATGTCGAACTCGTCCTGGCGCTCGCGCAGCATGTGCAGCATGTTCAGGTGCGCAGCCAGATCGGACTTGAGCGGGTTCGGATCCAACCGCAGCGGCTGGTCGCGGCAGGCGACCAGCACCGCGCGCGTTCGCGCACCGGCGGCGGCAAAAAGCGTGACCTCATGCCCCAGCTGCGTCAACGCGTCCGTGAGATGGGCCACCACGCGTTCGGTGCCGCCATACAGACTGGGGGGAACGGCTTCGTACAAGGGGCTGATTTGCGCAATTTTCATCAACGAATCTCCTGCAAGAAAAGTGACAAGAAAAGCGGCAAACGGGTGAAAGCTTGCAAAACTCCGTCACCGGGCAGGAGCCATCGAAGATGCGGGCGCACGGCCATGTGTCGCATGTGGCGATCGGCCTTGGGACGACGGGATTTTGCAGGCCTTCTCCAGCCAACTCCTGCACCGGCGCTGCAGCGGCAGACGGTGTGCAGGCGACAGGGGAGAAGCTGCGGTGCGCGCGCGACCTGCAGGCGATGTCGCCCCGTTCCATTCGCAGAGCAAGATGCCGGGGCTGGTCAAGGTGCTCGCCGAAACGGTAGCGATCCGTACACCCGGGCCGACCCGGCAGCCGGGGCATCGGCACATGCGATGGCCCCGGGCCCACGGACAGGCAGCGTGCGCTTTGCAATAGTGCGGTCGACAGTGGTGTTTTTCAAGTCCGCGGTGGCCAGACGTGAAAAAAGCTGGCGTCAAGCCAGCTTTTCTATGCGGCAGGCGGACGATGCCGCCGGGTGCCAGAGGCTTACTTGGCGGCCACCACGCGTGCCAGTTCCAGGCACTTGTTGGAGTATCCCCACTCGTTGTCGTACCAGGACACCAGCTTCACGAAGGTGCCATCCAGGGCGATGCCGGCCTTGGCGTCGAAGATCGAGGTGCGTGCGTCGCCGCGGAAATCGGTGGCGACCACGGCATCTTCGGTGTAGCCGAGAATGCCCTTGAGCTTGCCTTCGGACTGGGCCTTCATCTCGGCGCAGATCTCCTCATAGCTGGCGCTTTGCTCCAGTTCGACGGTCAGATCGACGACCGAGACGTTCGAGGTCGGCACCCGGAACGACATGCCGGTGAGCTTGCCCTTGAGCGCGGGCAGCACCACGCCCACGGCCTTGGCAGCGCCCGTGGAGGAGGGGATGATGTTTTCCAGAATGCCGCGGCCACCGCGCCAGTCCTTGGAGGAGGGGCCGTCGACGGTTTTCTGCGTGGCGGTAGCGGCATGCACCGTGGTCATCAGGCCGCGCTTGATTCCCCATTTGTCGTTGAGCACCTTGGCCAGCGGTGCCAGGCAGTTGGTGGTGCAGGAGGCGTTGGACACAATCGGCTGGCCGGCATAGCTGGCACAGTTGACGCCGCGCACGAACATCGGCGTGTCATCCTTGGACGGTGCGGACATGATGACTTTCCTGGCGCCGGCATCAAGGTGCTTTTGCGCCGTTTCCTTGGTCAGAAACAGGCCGGTAGACTCGATCACCACGTCCACATCGATCTCGCCCCATTTCAGATTGGCCGGATCACGCTCCTGACTCAGGCGGATCTTTTTGCCGTTGACGATCAGGGTGCTGCCCTCGACCTGCAGGTCGCCCTTGAAGTGACCGTGCACGCTGTCGTACTGCAGCATGTAGGCAAGATAGTCCGGCTCCAGCAGGTCATTGATGCCGACGATTTCAATATCGTCGAAGTTCTGCACCGCCGCGCGCAGCACGTTACGGCCGATGCGGCCAAACCCGTTGATGCCTACCTTGATCGTCATGTCGGAGATTCCTTGTGGATGAAGTCAATGGAAGCCGCGGCGCGCCTCGCATGACGGCCGGCCGCGTCTGCAAACCAGCCGCCATTTTAGGCACAGGCAGCAGCAGCGCCGCAATGGGGGGATCACTGCACCCCGGTTGGCGCGCCTGCACCGCTGCCTCAAGCGGTTTTCCGGGGAGAAAGATAGGGATTTGGATAGTTTCAAGAATGAGAATGAGTTAATTTAACTAGAATAGCCGCCCATGATGAATTCCTGCCCAAATGATGGGGATGGCACCGCCCGGCTGGGCGTTGTTGCACAAACGTCCCGAGTCTGTAGGCTAGCGCACCCATGACCAAGCCCGCTGCCGCCCAATACCGCAGCACCAACTGGAAAGATTACAACGCAGCCCTCAAGGCCAGAGGCTCGCTCTCGGTCTGGCTGGATCGTGCCATGCAATGGCACGGCCAGCCCACCGGTCGTCGCGGTCGATCACCGACGTTCAGCGATGCCGCCATCCAGTTCTGCCTGACCATCAAGGGGCTGTTCGGCCTGCCGTTGCGCCAAGTCATCGGTTTCGTGCAGAGCCTGATGCATCTGGCGGGCCTGGATTGGCCCGTGCCTGACTACAGCACGGTCTGCCGCCGCCAGAAAACGCTGACCGTGAACATCCCCTATCGCCCCAGTCGTGGTGGCTTGCATCTGCTGGTCGACAGCACCGGCGTGAAGATGCTGGGCGAAGGCGAATGGAAAACGAAGAAACATGGCTCGGAAT
>NZ_LBNQ01000024.1 GCF_001005215.1 Lampropedia cohaerens | reverse complement strand
TCATGGGTGCGCTAGCCTACAGACTCGGGACGTTTGTGCAACAACGCCCTCAACAGCCCTCCGTTGGAACGGCTCGATCACACTCACCAGCAGCTTCCCCGGCACAATTTCCTGCACACGCCCCAGAAACGCTTCCCATCGGGTCACGCGTTTCCTGCCTGCAAACTCGGCCGATGCGAAACTCAACTACCCGTGGGCTTCGAGAGCCCCTTGAGTACCCGTCATTTCATGCGTCAGAAGGGCCTCGCCGCAATCAGCTGTTCACGCAGCCACTGATGCCCTAAATCTTCGTCAAAGCGCGGATGCCAACCGACCTGCAGCTGGAACGGATCAAATGCGAATGGGAGGTCGAAGCGGTCGATCATGTGATCAAAGCGGTGTAGGAAGCGCTCAGGCAGTGTCGCCAGGCAGTTCGTGCGCTCAAGTATCGGTGGCACCGCTGTGTAGTACTGCACGGATACCGTGGTGTGTCGATAATGCCCCAGCTCTGCAAGAAAATCATCGATCCCACTGTGATAACTGCCATTAGTAGACACCAGCACATGCTCATAAGCGCAGTATTGCTCCAGCGTCATTGCAGCCGTGCCGCGAGGATGCCCCTTGCGTTGGGCCACCTGAAACCTGTCGTCGACCAGATCATGGGTGCGCAAACCAGGGGGCATGAAGGCTCGGGTGCCGATCACCAGATCGATGCGTCCGCGAGCTGTGAGATCCAGGACCTCATCCCGGGGTATCTGGAGCATGGCCAATCGAAGGCCCACATACGACTGCTTCCGAATGCGCTCGATGAGATCCAGTCCAATCGTCATCGCGGCATTGTCATTGAGGGCGATCGTGAAATCGCGCTTGGCCGTGCTGGGATCGAAAGCGTAGGGCGCCTCGACAAGATCCTCAAGCCGTGTCAGCAACTCATGCAGGGGTGATTTCAGCTGCGCTGCACGTGGCGTCAACCGCATACCTCGGCCGCGCTCGGCCGGCACCAGCAAAGGATCATCAAGCACCTGCCGCAAGCGGGCCAGTTGGGCTGAGAGTGCAGGCTGGCTGATGGCTAAGCGTCGTGCTGCACGAGTGACGTTGGCCTCTTCAAGCAGAACATCCAACGACACCAGTAGACCCATGTCGCGCTTCTTCATAACTTGAATCTATTGCTGGCTACTATCGAATATCGATTTTACAGATCCATCCCTGGCGCTGTCCAATCTCGCTGTACACCCCGCTACAGGAGAATAGTCATGCATACCTACGAAACAAAGCTTGCTTTGGCCAAGCAGTTTCATGCCGCACTGACCCGCCGCGACTGGCAGGCGATCCGTAAGCTTCTTACCGACGATGCCACCTGGGTTCTGCCCGGAGACAATCAGATCTCTGGTCCAGCGGTCGGTGCGGAAGCAGTCGTTGCCAGAGCTGAGCTAATTGCCAGCTTCGGCCTGAATTTCGAGCTCAAGCACATCCTGGTAAGCCGGGATAATGTCGCGCTCTTGCTGCATAACACCGCACGCCGGAATGACCTCGTGCTGGACGAACACCTGGCCACGGTCTGCACCCTGCGCGATTGCAAGATCGCTGCTATCGAGACCTACCTGTCCGACCTGCCGGGCATGAATGCCTTTTTTGCCAGGAACTGAAGGTTCAAGGTCAAGGCGACGCCCTCGGCCGAGGGTGATGGAGCTTGGCCGAGCTTGCCGATGCCCATGCCGTCATGGCCCGATCGGTGAACTCGGCCCGCCATTTCTATCGCGCCGAGTCAGGCCTGCGCTACCGGTTCCAAGGAAACCATCATGGCGTCGACTTGATCACGTCAGCGCAGTTCACTTGCGCTACGGCCAAGATGACCATATGATTCATATATGTTTCATATACAACTAGACAGATGGGTATCGTGAACATCGATGATGATCTGCATGACCAACTGCGCAAGGCCAGCGCAGTATCGTGCCGGTCGATCAACGCACAGGCAGCCTTCTGGATCAGGATCGGCATGCTGTGTGAAATGAATCCAACGCAAAGCTTCAACGATATCGTTGCTCGTGAACTGCGGGCCGCGGGCGTTGTGGCGCAACCCATCAAGATGGGGGCGTCATGACCAAACGGCCAGAAGAAATCGCGCTGATGGCGGAGTCAGGCCAGCTTTTGGCACAGGTGTTCAGCCATCTTGATCGGCTGAATCTGATTGGCATGTCCACGATGCAGGTCAATGATCTGGTCGATGACCTCATCGTCCATGAATTCAACGCACGCCCGGCCAGCAAAGGGCAATACGGTTACGCCTACGCGCTAAACGCCTCCCGCAACCATGTGGTCTGCCACGGCGTTCCTTCCGCCGAGGACATCCTGCAGGACGGGGACATCGTCAATTTCGACATCACGCTGGAGAAGAATGGCTACATCGCCGATTCCAGCAAGACCTATCTGGTGGGCCAGGTGTCGCAGCCGGCACGGCGGCTCGTGCAAGTGGCTTATGAAGCGATGTGGAAAGGCATCCAGGCTGTCCGCCCAGGTGCCACGCTCGGTGACGTGGGCCACGCCATCGAGCGGCATGCCCGCAGGAATGGTTATTCGATCGTCCGGGAATACTGTGGGCACGGTATCGGTCGTGAAATGCACGAGGACCCCCAGGTTTTGCACTGGGGCAAGCCGCGAACGGGGCTAGTACTGCGCGAAGGCATGGTTTTCACCATAGAGCCGATGGTGAACCAAGGACGACGTGCCATTCGAACTGAGGACGACGGCTGGACGGTGGTTACGCGCGATGGGCAATTGTCGGCTCAGTTCGAGCATACCGTTGCTGTCACCGGGAACGGTGTGCGTGTCTTGACGCTGCGCCCGGGCGAAAAGGCGTTGCACTGATCCAGTGTGGTAGCGATACGGACTTTCGCCCAGGATCTGACTTTGACTTCGGGTAAGAACACGCCGTTGCCGGCGTGCTCTCGGTGCGTGTCAAGGTAGTTGTCGCCTGATCTCATGCAGCTAATCGGTTACTTGTCATGCTGTCGGCTTTGCCTCGGCGCGCCCGCATCGCGGTCGGGATTGAGGGTGACGGCGCCAACGCGGCTCCAGTTGCGGGTCGGTCCGGTCCTGCGCTGCGGATGACGCTGGCGGGCAAGCTCGTATACCCATCTGCGTGCCTGCAACTGGACCTCATCCTGGCCGGCATGGCGAACGGCCGGGGCCACGAAGCGCAGCCCGCTGTGCAGGTGCTCGTGGTTGTACCAGTGCACGAACTGCGCCGCCCACGTCCGTGCAACGCCCTTCGGGGGGCGAGCTTTTCGCCGCGTATTAGCTGCGAGGCGCTTCGATTGCGCCCCGCCGCAATGTCCGCTTCACCCTCTCTCAGGCAACGAACGGCAGAAATGCTCAATCAATGGAGTCAATGCATCCGGTGTTTCTAACATAGGCAAATGCCCTGTACCTGGTACTACGGTCATGACGGCTTGCGATATGCGAGGAAGTAATTCTTTCCTCAGTACCTCGGGCGAATCCACGCGATCCCGCTCGCCTGCAATAACAAGCGTAGGTACGTCTATGGCACCTACCTGCCCAGTGATGTCTTCCAAGCTGGTCGCTCTGGGCCAAGCTAGCTTGGCCGCTGGCGCGCCACGCAAGCTGTCCGCGATCACTTGTTCGCGATCCTCCGCTGACAGCGGGAGGGCCGTCAGCACGTTATCGATAGTCGCCTCCACTGTTTCACGGTTTGCGTAGGCTCCTGCCATCATTTCGCGTGCCTCTTTCGGCAAGATCATTGGCGATGGCGGTGAAGGAGCGACGAGAACCAGCCCGACCAGTCCGACAGGCCGCCGCGACGCCATAAGCTGAGCAACCTTGCCTCCCATAGAGTGACCGATCAGAACGTAGCGCTTCGGGTGCAGCGCTGCGATCACGCCCTCCGCATCGGCTGCAAGGTCTGCCAGCCCGTAGCCCATCGAAGGCGCGTCGGATTGACCCCAGCCGCGATGATCGAGAGCAAGCGTATGGAAGTTCGGCGCCAGCCTGGAGCAGACATGCTTCCAAGTGCGAGACGAGCCGCCCCAGTAATGCAGAAAAACGAGTGACGGATCGCCTTGCCCTTGTTCCTCGACATGGATCTCTATGCCGTTCGATTCGACCTTCATTGGAACATCCTTTTGCTAAAGCCCACCGGGGATCGGCTGGCTACAGTGCTAGGCTAGACCCATTCCGTTCGGCCGATAATTGGCCTAGATTTATTACCACCTGATAATCAGGATATCGAATGAGGTGGTATGGATAGATTGCTCAGCATGGCGGTGTTCGTCTCCGCAGTCGAAGAAGGCAGCTTGGTAAGCGCCGCTCGGCGGTTTGGCCTGTCACCCTCGATGGCGGGCAAGCACGTTTCCGCGATCGAGGGACAGTTGAAAGTTCGGTTGCTTCAACGCAGTACGCGCAAGTTGACGCTAACAGATGTAGGGCGGTCCTACTACACGCGATGCAAGCGCTTACTGGAAGAGTACGAGGACGCGAATCGCGAAGCCCAGGACGCGCAACAGAGTGTGCGTGGAATGTTGCGCGTGGCTGCGCCGACAACCTTTGGGGCACTGCATCTTGGTCGCGTTGTATCGAATTATCTGGCTGAATACCCCGATGTCTCGATCGAGACCACGCTGAGCGATCGCTATGTCGATCTACTGGCAGATGGCATCGACATTGCTATCCGCATCGGCCGTCTGCAAGACTCCGATCTCGTTGCTCGGCGGCTCGCCTCGTGTCGCATGATGTTCTGCGCAGCGCCATCCTTTTTGGCACGACATGGCGAGCCGAAAACCGTCGAACAGCTCCGCCAGGCACCTCGGCTCGCTTTCTCCCAGGCGGTTTCAGCCGGAGACTGGAGCGTCACGGATGCTAACGGCCAGACCCATCACATTGATGGTGCGATCCGGCTCGCTGCAAACAACATGCAGATGCTGCTAGCGGCAGCGCTGACAGGGGCGGGGGTGGTCTACGGCCCCAGCTTCGTGTTCGAGCAGTCCATCGCCAGCGGTGCGCTTCGTGTCCTGCTGGCCGACCACAAAACAACTGATTTGGCGATTCATGCCATCTATCCGAGCAAGCGGCATGTGTCGTTGAAAGTTCGCCGCTTCATCGAGCATCTGAGCATGAGCTTCGGCGACACGCAGCCATGGGATCTCATGCATAGGAGCACTACGGCTTGAGGTTGCCCCTGAGCCCTGGAATGCATAGCCCCAGCCCTGAGAATGCCGGGCGTTGGACGCGCCCCAAACGTAGCGTGGCGGTTGCCTTGCTCAAACAGCAGTCGAGCGCTTGTCTTCGTGGTGCGTCCGCTGGCCTCGCCTCTAGGCCGGCAGAAGCCCGGTTGCCCTGTAGTTCGTGATCAACGTATCGAAAAGACTTAAGTCGGAACGCCCACGTGCCATCAGCTGCGCTCCTGTGATTGCAGCATAGATGGCCTGCGCGCGTTCTTTCGCGATGTTCGGATTGACAATCCCGGCGCTCGCCAAAACCTTAGCCAGCCATGTGATATGCACATCGGAGAATGTTCGAACTTCTTGCCTCACATTCTCGGGAAGGTCATCGTATTCAGCCGTCATGAAACTGCACAGGCAGATGCGGTTGTCGTTCTCCAGCGCCTTCCTGAACATATCGGGATATCTGCGCAAACAATCTGTGGGTTCCGGAAACCGATTCAACAGTTCTTCCAATTGCGTCGCCGAATTGTTCCAGTATCGTCTGGCAACTGCAGCAGCAAGAGCCGCCTTGCTCGGGAAATGATGGTAAAGACTTGCAGGTTTGACGCCGACTTCTTCGGCCAAGCGGCGAACGTTCAAGCCACCGTAACCGTGCGCCTGGGCGATTCGCGTTGCAATGGACAAGATCTTGTCACTGGAGTTCGTGTTTCTCTGACTCTCCACGGCTGTCGCCCTCGACTTGTGTAATAACGCTCCACGGCGGTATTTTGTCTTGCGAACGTCTGGTTACGAATACGTCGAACGGCCTACCTGCGAGCAAATGCGGGTTGGCTATTTACGCTGGGGCGCATTTTCATCCTTTCGTACCATGCCAAGAGCGCCGTGCATTCGGCGGGTACCGCCAAGTCGACGATATCAGCGAATACCAGTCCGGCGATGACCGTAATGTCGGCCATGGAGAACGCGTCGCCGGCAACATAAGCTCGCTTGCGAAGCACATCATCGAAATAATGCATGCCACGCAAGGCCTTGTCGCGCTGCCTGAGCCCCCATTCCCGGTTCTGGTATTGCTCCACCAGTGGCCCCAAACCCGGCGTTCCGTGGTGGAAGTAAACACTGATGGCGTCAAGCAGCTCCAGTTCGGCGCGCTTGCTCATCATGTGAATCATTCCCCTCTCGAACGCTGTGGAGCCCGTCAAAACCGCACCGCCGACAAGCGCATCGAGATACTCCGTGATGGCGGTGCACTCGGCAATGCACGTTCCATCCGCAAGCTCAAGCACCGGAACCGTTCCGGAGTAGTTTTTATCCGAGATGAACCTGGGATCCTTGTGCGCCCCCTTGCGGAGATCAACCATCACGAACTCCACGCGTGACTGGAGGTTTTTTTCTGCCAAGGCGATCCGGACACGCGTCGGGTAAGGGCCCCGAGGGAAATCGTAGATCTTCAGCGGAAATCCCACCTCACCATCGACTGGTCTTGCAACCGCACTCATTCGAGAACTCTCCATGGGGTGAATTCGTATCGGTCAACAACCGATAACGGCCCGAGAATACCTAACGATCGTTAGTTCAAATGCTATTCTGTAGCAATGGCGATGTCAACTGCATCGCCGTCGCACCTGCCGGTCTAGCCATGCAATCGTTTGCGCTCCCCAGCGATACCTCATTCGCCTCCGACCGCTGGGTTGCATGCTTGCGTGACCAAGCGCACCGGGATGGGGTTCGTCAACGAGATTGTGCGCATCACAAAAGAAGCAATGAAGTCCGTTGCCGCGGCTGTTGCTGGACTCTGGCGGCGCAACCTCGGCGAGGGCTCAAGCGCGATCTCGCCCAGCGCAGTCTGCTGCCGGGGATAGTGGAATCGGCGTTGGCGATGGGGCATTGCAACAGTGCCGATGTGTGATCCGCCTGGCATCGGCCTCTGGATGACGACTGCATCCACATCGGCAACGCCAATCGAGTGCGTGATCGCCTTTGGCGTCACGATGACTCCTCCCATGGAAATGCTTATTGCTGCCTTTTGATGGCGTTTCAACTCGTCGCCAAATATTTTGCCGTGAAGTCAAGAAACGCGCGCACTTTGGCGGACGACACCTCGCTGCGTTCCAGGTAGGTCGCGTAGATGTCGGCGTTGGGTAGCTTCCAGTCACCCAGTAATGGGATCAGTTCGCCCCGGGCCAGGTAGGGTGCGATTTCCCACGCTGAGCGGATGGCGATGCCATGGCCGTCCAGCGTCCAACGCAGCACGGCGTTGCCATCGTTGCTCGATAGCACATTGTCGACTTTGACCGTCTCGGTGGACTTTCCGCGGCGGAAATGCCAAGCGCCGTAGGCCGCATCGTTTTCCCGAACGATCAAGCAGGCGTGACGCACCAAGTCGTGCGGAATGTTCGGCTTACCGTTCCGGGCAACATAGGCCGGCGAAGCGCATACAAGACGGTGATTGCGCAGCAACAACCTTGCATTGATCCGGGTGCTGGGAGGATCGCCGAAGCGGATGCCGATGTCATAACCGTGTTCGCGCAGGTTCAAGGGCTGGTCGGTCAATTGCAGTTGCACCCGTATGGCGGGATAGCGGGCAACGAACGCCGAAATGGCCGGTGCCACCCGTGCACGACCGAAACCGTATGAGGCATTGACACGGAGCAGTCCGGCCGGTTCGGCATGGCCGCGGATCAGCACTTGCTCAAGTTCCTGCAATTCCCCGAGCAGGCGTGATCCCTCGGCCAGGTAGCGTTCGCCCTCCGGCGTGAGCGTCAGGCGTCGTGTCGTGCGATGAGTCAGGCGCACGCCGAGCCGCTTTTCCAAATGCGCCAAGCGCTTGCTGACCGCTGGCGGAGTGACGCCAAGTTCGCGCGCGGCCGCAGCCAAGCTGCGATGGCGCGCCACTAAGGTGAAAAGGCGGATGTCGGAGAACTCGGACATGATGCTCCAATTCATTCTCATAAGTTATTAATTGAATAAATATAATTCAATAACGCCGTTCTGATTCATGAATAGAATGGCCGTCGGAACATGGAGAACATGGAGGCAAGGAATGTTCGAAGGCTTTTCCGACGTATCCGCCACGGTCGATGGCATCAAGATCCATGCGTTGATGGCCGGCGCCGGGCCGGCGCTGCTTCTGCTGCATGGACACCCTCAGACACACGCGATCTGGCACAAGGTGGCTCCGACGCTGGCGCGGCAATTCACAGTTGTCGTTGCGGACCTGCGCGGCTATGGCGACAGCGGGAAACCGCCAGGCGAGCCAGACCACGCCAACTACGCCAAGCGTCGGATGGCCTTGGACCAAGTGCGATTAATGCAGGCGCTGGGCCTGCCGACGTTCGCGGTGATCGGTCATGACCGGGGTGGTCGGGTCGCGGCGCGGATGGCGCTGGATCATCCAGATGTGGTATCCCGCCTGGTCACGCTGGATGTGGCACCCACGCTGGCGATGTACCAGCAGACCTCATTCGAATTCGCGCGCGCCTACTGGCACTGGTTCTTCCTCGTGCGACCGTCGCCTTTCCCAGAGACGTTGATCCGGGCCGACCCGGATCTCTACCTGAAGCAGACCATGGGTGCCCGCAGTGCCGGCCTGAAGCCTTTCGCGCCGGAGGCCTATGCTGCCTATCTGCGTTGCCTGTCCGATCCGGCAACCGCACATGGCATCTGCGAGGACTACCGTGCCTCGGTAGGGATCGACCTCGAACACGATCAGGCCGATCTTGCCGCGGGCAAGCAGATCCAATGTCCCTTCCTGGCATTGTGGGGACGCGATGGCGTGATCGAACGGTGCTTCGACCCTCTGGCCGAGTGGCGCCGCTGGAATCCCGGCGTAAAGGGTATGGCGCTGCCCTGCGGCCACTACATCCCGGAGGAAGCGCCCGAGGTGTTGCTCGATCACGCCCTCGCCTTCCTGACTTCCTGACTGTCCGCGAGCCTGCCCATGCCAGCGACGACGCTTTACCGGAAACTGGTCGATTCGCACACCGTCGAACGCTTGGACGTCGACAACGTGCTGCTATATGTCGACCTGCACATCATGAACGAATACACCAGCCCACAAGCTTTTGCAGGACTGGCGCAACGTGGATTGCGGGTGCGGCGCCCACACCAGCAAATGGGCGTGGTCGATCACGTCATTCCCACGAGTCCCATGCCTATCGCGGCGCGCACGATCAACATCCCCCCCGCTGCGCGGCAGGCGGCAAACTTTTCCCGCAACTGCGCCGAGCAAAGAATCAAGCTGTTCGACGTACGCGATCCCATGCAAGGCATCGAGCATGTGGTCGCGCCAGAACTTGGCCTGATCCGACCCGGCATGGTCGTGTTGTGTGGTGACAGCCATACCACGACCTATGGTGCCCTCGGGGCACTCGGGTTCGGGATCGGCACATCGGAGGTGGAGCATGTGCTTGCTACCCAGACGCTGGTGTATCGCGTGGCCAAGGACATGCGAATCCAAGTCGATGGTCGACTGCCTCTGGGGACGACGTCCAAGGACCTGATCTTGCACATCATCGCCAAGATCGGAGCACAAGGCGCGCGTGGCTATGCGGTCGAGTATGTCGGCGAAGCTATCACCGCACTGTCCGCCGAGGCGCGCATGACCTTGTGCAACATGACTGTGGAAGCCGGTGCCCGCGCCGCGCTGATCGCGCCAGACGCGATCACGTCCGACTACGTGTGCGAGCGGATCTGTGATATGGATGACACTGCGCTGGCGGCCGCTCGTGCCGCGTGGAGGCAACTCCGCACCGACGCATCGGCGCGTTTCGATGCCGAGCATCGCTTCGATGCTTCCGAGGTCGCCCCCTATGTCACCTGGGGGACCAGTCCCGACCAGGCGCTGCCGGTGAATGGCACCGTGCCGCCATTGAGCGACGCCTCGGGTGATATCGAGAAGGCAACTTGGCACAAGGCGCTGGATTACATCGGCTTGGCGCCTGGCACGCCGATCGAAGGTATTCCGATCGACCGCGTGTTCATCGGTTCGTGTACGAATGCCCGCATCGAGGACCTGCGCGAGGTGGCGCGGGTGGTGCGGGGGCGCAAGGTTGCACCAAGCGTGCGGGCGATGGTGGTGCCTGGCTCCGGGCTGGTCCGTGACCAGGCCGAACGCGAAGGGATCGCGCAGGTGCTGGTCGAGGCAGGGTTCGAATGGCGACAGCCGGGCTGTTCGATGTGCCTGGCGATGAACGACGACGTACTCGCGCCGGGCGAGCGTTGCGCCTCCACGACCAATCGCAACTTCGAGGGTCGGCAGGGCCGGGGCAGCCGCACGCATCTGATGAGTCCGGCCATGGCTGCCGCTGCCGCAATCGCCGGACGCATCGTCGACATTCGCAAGGAGTTCCGCGCATGAGCGAAACGCACCGTATCGCAGGCGTGGCGGCGCCATTGCCAATCGGCAACCTGGACACCGATCAGATCATGCCCAAGCAGTTCCTGCTGGGGATCGACAAGAGCGGATTGGCAGACGGACTGCTGCATGACCTGCGTTTCGACACCGAAGGGCGGCTTCGCCCGGACTTCGTGCTCAACCGTCCGGAATATCGCGGCGCGCGCATTCTGTTGGGCGGGGCGAACTTCGGCTGCGGATCGAGCCGGGAGCACGCGGTATGGGGATTGCAGCAGGCCGGGTTCGATGCTGTCGTCGCGCCGAGTTACGGAGAGATCTTCTATTTCAATGCGATGAACAATCGCCTGCTGCTTGTCACCTTGCCGCCGGAGCAGGTCCAGGCGTTGATGGACAGCGTGGCGCATGGCCAGGACAAGCGCCTGACCATCGACGTGGAGAAGCAAATCGTTTCCACGCCGCAGGGCGATGAATATCCCTTCGATTTGCAACCCAGGCAGAAGCGGATGCTGGTCGATGGCTTGGACATGATCGGCATGACCTTGCGCGATGCAGCAGCCATCGACCGGTTCGAAGCTGAGCATTGGCAGGTATCTCCTTGGTGCAGGATCGACCTCACCCAGGTGCGGGAAAGATAAAACGGTACGCCTCCCAGGCCGCACGAGCGGCCGCCAGCTCAACGTCCCGCGCACATTGGAAGTGACATTCCTCTTCAGCAGTGATGACGGCTCGCCCAAACCTCCGGTGAAGTGCTATATTAGGAAACGATCGATTCCATATAATGGCCAGCATGGTTGTCCAATCTTCCTCATCGCTTCCACGCAGCAGGGGCCGTCCCCGCGAATTCAACGCCGACAAGGTGCTTGACCAAGCGATCCGCGTCTTCAGTGAGCGCGGCTATGCCGGTGCGTCGATCACCGACCTGACCCGTGCCATGCGACTGGCCCAGGGCAGCCTCTACAAAGCGTTCAAGGACAAGCAATCGCTTTTCCTGGCGGCGTTGGATCGTTACCGCACCCAGCGAACGCAAAATCTGCGCCAGACCATCAACAACGGCGGCACAGGCCTAGAGCGCCTGCACGCCGCACTGACCTTCTATGCCGAGTCCGCACACGGCACCACAGGACGGCAAGGCTGTCTGGTCGTCGCTAGTACGGTGGAGCTTTCGACGTTAGACAAGTCCGTGGCCGATCACGTCGCCGCTGCGCTGGCCCGCAATGAGGCCATGCTGGCCGACCTGATCCGCCAGGGGCAGGCGGACGGCTCGATCAAGATCCATGTCGATGCCGAAGCCACGGCGCGGATGCTGCTGTGCCTGACGCAAGGCATGCGAGTGGTCGGCAAGACCGGGCGCAGCCGTGCACAGATGCAGGCCGTCGTGACGACCGCGCTCAAGGCGCTAGCCTGATATTTTTTTCCTAATTTAGGAAACGTTTGTTTCCAATTAAATCAGGGAGAAACTTCATGAAGTTCGCTTTTCGAAAGCCTCGCGCACGGCGAGATCCATCTGTACGGGACAGCGTTATCGCGCAGCCCCACGCGCCGGGTCAGACAGGCATGACGGGGGAAGATCACGCCCCAACTGCACCAGCAAGGCTGACGCTGCTGCTGGCGGTGGCCTGCGGCCTGGCCGCCGCCAATCTGTACTACGTGCAGCCGCTGGCCGGCCCGATCGCCATGGCGCTGGGACTGTCGCCGCAGGCAGCCGGCCTGAGCGTGACGCTGACCCAGCTTGGCTACGGGCTAGGCCTGCTGTTGCTCGTGCCGCTCGGCGACCTGATCGAGAACCGCCGGCTGACGCTTGGTTTACTGGGGCTGGCGGCGATGGCGCTGCTGGGTGCTGGGCTGGCGCGCCAGCCGTTGCCGTTCCTAGCGGCGGCGCTGGGCATCGGCCTGGGCACTGTAGCTGTGCAGGTGCTGGTGCCCTATGCTGCGCATCTGGCGCCCGAAGCGTCGCGCGGCCGTGCAGTGGGCAACGTGATGAGCGGGCTGATGCTCGGCATCATGCTGGCGAGGCCGGTCGCCAGCTTCATCGCTGATCTGGCCTCGTGGCATGCTATGTTCCTGCTGGCGGCAGCCGCCATGCTGGTGCTGATCGTAGTGTTGGCCCGCACGCTGCCGGCTCGTCAGCCCAGTCTCGGCCTGCACTACAGTGGCCTGCTCGCTTCCATGGGACATCTTCTGCGCGATACCCCGGTGTTGCGCCGCCGCGCGCTCTACCATGCCGCGCTGTTCGCGGCGTTCAGCGTGTTCTGGACAACGGTGCCGCTGCTGCTAGCCGGCCCGGCGTTCGGGCTGTCGCAAAGCGGCATCGCGCTGTTCTCTTTGGCAGGGGCCGCGGGCGCGGTCGCCACGCCACTGGCCGGGCGCATTGCCGACCTGGGTCACAGCCACAGGGCCTCCGCGCTGGCGATGGGTATGGTGGCGCTGGCGTTCCCCTTGACGCACCTGGCGCAACCCGGTTCCGGCTGGGCGCTGGGCCTGCTCGTGCTAGCCGCAATCGTGCTGGATTTTGGTGTCGCGGCCAATTTGACGCTGGGCCAGCGCGCTATCTTCATGCTGGGCGCGAACATGCGTGGTCGACTCAATGGCCTCTATATGGCGGCATTCTTCCTGGGTGGCTCGCTCGGCTCGGCGTTTGGCGCATGGGCCTATGCCCACGGTGGCTGGACGTGGACCTCCGGTTTGGGGGCCGCACTGCCGGTGGCAGCCCTGGCATATTGGACGACGGAGAAACGCCTGGGGCGATTCCAACAAGTCACAACCAACGAGGCATGTCGATAACGACGATTGCATGGGACGACTTCATGACGATGACATTGCGCGTGGGTCGCAATCATCAAGGCTAAGGCGTTGCCGAAGCACTCAAGCCGGACTACAAACTGCTGATTGATTTCGGAAGAAGTCGGGCTGATCACATCGGAGTGCCTAGGGATCCTCTGAACAAGACTCCGACTTGAACAATGCGACTGAGCTTGTGCTGGCATTTGGATCATGGATGCCCATCCACTTGCCTCCACTGGCCCTTTCAAGCCGGAATCGCCTGGAAATTCCCTCGCTTGCCGTTCTTCGGCACGGCACGCCCCGCGAGCCGGCTGATCTGGCCGGTCACGAATGTGTGGGCTTTCCGGCATGGCCGTCGGCATTCAGCCGGCAATGGCGTTTCGTACGCGATGGCGCCGAGCACGCGGTGGCGGTGGGCAGCCGGCTCAACCTTAGTGACTGGGGCGCGATGTACGCCGCCGCGCTCGACGGCTATGGCATCGTGTTCGGCTACGAGCGTGCGGTGGCGACCGACTTGGCGGCTGGCCGGCTGGTACGCGTGCTGGAGGGCTATGAGTTGCCGGCCCGCCCCATGCACTTGTTGTACGCGGCTGACCGCCGCATGACGCCCAAGCTCCGCGCCTTTGTGGATTGGATGCTGCGCGCTCTCGGGCCGGATGCGCCTGCGTTCAGTGCGTAACGGCAGCGACCTCAAGCTGGGCAGGTTCTATCAGCGCGAAGGCCGAACGCATTTCGCGCGCTTCCTCGCCCGGGCTGCGGCCGAACATCCGCTTGAACTCGCGGTTGAACTGCGAGGGGCTTTCGTAGCCCACGCGCGCGGCCGCGCCGGCGGCGGTGACGCGGTCACGGATCATCATCAGCCGCGCCTGGTGCAGCCGCACCGACTTGATGTACTGGATCGGCGAGGTCGCGGCAACGGCCTTGAAGTGGGCGTGGAAGGCCGGCACGCTCAGGCCGGCTTCGTCGGCCAGGGTCGCCACGTCCAGCGGCTGGGCGTAGTCGTGGTGGATGCGCCGCAGCACCCGCGCGATGCGCTCGAAGCTGCCCTGGCTAGCCAGCGCCGCGCGGATGGCGCCGCCTTGTTCGCCGATCAGCACGCGGAAGCACAGCTCGCGCACGATGCCCGGCCCCAGCACCCGCGCCTGCAATGGCGAGCACAGCACCCGCAGCAGGCGTAGGGTGGTGTCGGCCAGGGCCTCGTCCAGCGGTGTGGAGACGATGCCGGCCGGCACGAGGGCGGACGCGACGCGGCTGGTTTGCTGGTCGACCTCCACGATCAGATCAGCCACGGCGGTCTTGTCCAGGCGCACGGATACGGCCAGCAAGGGCTCCTCCGGGCTGGCGTCGGTCTCGGTCGAGAACGGTAGCGGCACCGACAGCACCAGATAGTGCTGCGGGTCGTAATGGTAGACGCGATCGGCCAGGTAGCCGCGCTTGTGGCCCTGGCAGACGATGACGATGCTCGGCTCGTACAGCACGGGCGTGCGTCCCAGCGGGCGATCGGCGCGCATCAGGCGCACGCCGTCGAGCAGCGAGCGGGTGTGGCCTTCGTGCGGGGCCAGTTGCAGGATCAATTCGGCCATTTCCGCCTGTCGTGACAGGTCGGGTTGTGGGTCGGGCATGGCTTCACCATCATGGAACAATGAAATGGCTATATTTCTACCCTATCTACCGTAGTTATTGTCGATCATGAATAGGATCAGGCAATGATGCAAGAGATATCGACCTAGTTCGTCCAGGCGGTCCTGCCTACGATTTCACCTTGTTTGCAATGCCTTGGCTTGCCTCCGCGCCAGCCAAGACAGCACAAGGAGAAATCATGCTATCCACGACACCGGACACTACTAAGGTCATCGTGCTCACTGGCGCCAGCAGCGGCATCGGCGAGGCCACGGCCCGCCATTTGGCACGGCAAGGACACCACCTCTACATCGGAGCGCGGCGCCTGGACCGGATCACCGCCTTGCAGGACGAACTGCGCGCCGAGGGCGGCCATGTCGAGGCGGTGCAGTTGGACGTCACGCGCCTCGAAGATCTGCAAGCCATCGTCGCCAAAGCACATGCCGCGCATGGCCGCGTCGATGTGCTGATCAACAACGCCGGCGTCATGCCGTTATCGCCACTGGCCGCGCTGAAGATCGAGGAGTGGAACCGCACGCTGGACGTCAACGTGCGCGGCGTGCTGCACGGCATTGCCGCCGTGCTGCCGATCATGCAGGCGCAAGGCCATGGGCACATCGTCAACATCGCCTCGGTCGGCGCGCATCAGGTGTGGCCGTCTTCTGCGGTCTATTGCGCCAGCAAGTTCGCAGTGCGCGCCATCTCCGATGGGCTGCGCCAGGAGACCGATGCCATCAGGGTGACGCTGGTCAGCCCCGGCGTGGTCGAGTCCGAGCTGGCCGACCACATCACCGATCCCGGCGCACGGGAGGCCATGCGGGACTTCCGCCGCATCTGCTTGCCGCCGCAGGCCGTGGCGCAAGCGATTGCCTATGCCATTGCCCAGCCCGATGGCGTGGACGTGAGCGAAATCATCGTGCGTCCCACGGCCAGTCCGTATTGATCCCGAAATCTATGTATCTCCAGGGAGTTTTCATGTCCGAAACCAACATTGCCTCACAGACCCTGCCGTTTGCCGACCGCGTTGCCATCGTCACCGGCGCCGCCAGCGGCATCGGTCTGGCAACGGTCGAATTGCTGCATCGCCAGGGCGCGCGCATCGTCGCGGTGGGCCGTGGTGACAACGTCAACGCCCTGGCGCGCGAGGGCGTGGTGCCCGTGGTGGCCGACGTGGCGCAGGAAGCCAGCGCCGAGCTGGCCGTGCAGACAGCCATCGGGCAGTTTGGCCGCCTGGACATTCTGGTCAACAACGCCGGCATCATCATCAATCGCCCTGTCGCCGAGATGAGCCTGGAGGAATGGAACCAGGTGCTGTCGGTGAATGCCACTGGCGCCTTCCTGTTCTCCCGTGCCGCCATGCGTCCGATGATGGCGGCAGGCTCCGGCGCCATCGTCAACATTGGCTCCTACGCCTGCTACCAGAGCTTTCCGGGCATTGCCGCCTACGCCGCCTCCAAGGGCGCGCTGGCGCAGCTGACCCGCACGCTGGCGCTGGAGGCCATCGGCCACGGCATCCGCGTCAACGCGGTCGGCTCGGGCGATGCCGTCACCAACATCACCAACGCCATCCAGCCCGATGGCCAGGCCTATCTGGCCGAACACGGCCGCAAAGCGCCCATCGGTCGCGCTGCGCGTCCGGAAGAAATCGCGCAAGTCGCAGCCTTCCTGGCTTCGGGCCAGGCCAGCTACATCGTCGGCGCGGTGGTCATGGCCGACGGCGGCATGAGCGTGGCCATCCAGTAATTCATCCGCTTTCAACCTCATAGGAGCTTTTATCCATGCAACAACAAGCAAACCCTTCCAAAGTCTGGTTCATCACCGGCGCCGCGCGCGGCATTGGCCTGTCGCTAGCACGTCAGGTGCTGGCGCAGGGCGATGCGGTAGCCGCCACCTCGCGCACGCTGGCCAGTCTGCAACAGGCGTTCGGCGACAAGCACGAACTGCTGCTGCCGCTGGAGGTGGATCTGGTCGATGAAGCCAGCGTACAGGCCGCCATCGACAAGACCGTTGCCACCTTCGGCCGCATCGACTGCGTGGTCAACAATGCCGGTTACGGGCAGCAAGGCACCATCGAGGCACTGAGCGATGCCGAACTGCGCCGCAATTTCGACGTCAACGTGTTCGCGCCGTTGCATGTGCTGCGCCACGCGCTGCCGCACTTGCGCGCCCAGCGCAGGGGGCATGTGTTCAACGTGGCCTCCATCGTCGGCTTCCAGGGCGGGTATGCGGGCTGGGGCAGCTATGTGGCCAGCAAGTTTGCGCTGGCCGGGTTGACCGAGACCCTGGCAGCCGAGCTGGCCGAACTGAACATCAAGGCCACGGTGGTCTATCCCGGCCCGGTGCGCACTGGTTTCCTGTCCAAGGACACACTGGTGGTGGCCAAGCGTTCGATCGCTGACTACACCGAGGCGCAGGCCTCGCTGGATCTGCACTTGAACGGTCTGGACGGCAAGCAGGCCGGCGACCCGGAGAAAGTGGCCACGCTGATTCTGCAAGCCGCCGCGGTGGCCGAGCCGCCCGTGCATCTGTTCGCGGGCAAGATCGCCAACACGCTGGCCGAGCAGAAGATGCAGGCGGTGCGCAAGGACCTGGACGCATGGCGTGGCGCATCCGATGCCACGGATTTCGCGGAGTAAATTCGCACGAGGGCGGGCATGTGGCTAGGTGCTGCGTGCCGCTGCGGTGCATCAGGAGATCACACCATGCTCAATGAATTGCCAGCAGAAAAAGCCTATCGCGTCCTCGAATCCGGTCCCATCGTGATGGTGTCCACGCGCGGTACCGATGGCCGGGTCAATCTGATGACGATGGGCTTTCACATGATGATGCAGCACGAGCCGCCCTTGGTCGGTGCGATCATCGGGCCGTGGGACTACAGCCATCGTGCACTGTCGGACACGGGCGAATGCGTGCTGGCGGTGCCGACGGTGGATCTGGCCGAGACGGTGGTGGACATCGGCAACTGCTCGGGCGATGCGCTCGACAAGTTCGCCCATTTCGGCCTGACGCCCGCATCCGCGCAAACCGTGGAGGCACCGCTGGTGCGCGAGTGCTGGGCCAACCTCGAGTGCCGCGTCGCCGATGACGGTTGGACACGCCGCTACAACCTGTGGGTGCTGGAGGTCCAACGTGTCTGGATTGATACGGCACGCAAGGAAACGCGGTTGGTCCATCATCAGGGCGATGGCCGCTTCAGCGTCGATGGCGACACGCTCGACTTGGGCGAGCGCATGGTGAGGTGGCGGTACCTGATGGACTGATACGGGCCGGCAGAGAAGGTGAGGTCGTACGTACTGCGGCGAACGTGGCCGATGTGACCCAAGCGGGCCAACAGCTGCATGGCAAGGAGAAGGTGGTCTATGCCGATGCCGGCTATATGGGTGCGGACAAGTGCGAGGAGCTGAAGGACAAGCGGGTTCAGTGGCACATAGCCGAGCGTCGGAGCCGGATCAGGGCGTTGCCCGATGGCGAGTTGAAGGACGTGAGCGAGTTCATCGCGCACCTGATTGGCAAGGTGCGATCAAAGGTGGAGCATCCGTTCCGTGTGGTGAAGTGTCAGTTCGGTTACACGAAGGTGCGCTACCGGGGGCTGGCGAAGAATGCCGGGCAGTTGAACGTGCTGTTCGCGCTGTCGAACCTGTGGATGGCGCGCAAGCGATTGTTGGTGATGATGGGGAAGGTGTATCCGAGGCGTGGCAAGCATGGGAATTTTCAGGCGACTCTGGTCTGAAAACGGCTTTGAAGGCCGATCATGTCTGCGTCGGCATCTGACGTGAACAGAGTGGGCCACGGGGCTGGATCGGCCCATACCCATCCACTGCACACAGTCAGCTCATGGCACGCGCGTAGGTCCGGATCAGCGAGTCGGGGCAGACAAGGATGGTGAAAACGGGGCGGCGCGGTCTCCGGTTTGTTTGTCGCGTCGAGGCCTGGTTTCGGTTCGACTGTCACCGGATTGGCTTCCCTCCGGTGTTGTCCCATGGACTCTCGCGCTGTTCCTCATGCCGCTCGCACTCGCCCAGCATGGATTGCTACGGCCATCGCCATCCTGGCGTTGGCCACTCGCGCCGCCGCTGCGGAAGTCTGGGTCGTTACCGACTCGCATCATCCGGTCCTTGGCCAGGCTGACCGACACGTCATCCTGGACGCGGGCGCGGTGCTCGAAGCGGAACTGGCCGCCAACCTGCCCGCCGATCAAGAACGTGCCAGCGCCATCGTCCGGCAACGCCTGAAGCAGGGTGGTACAGAACTGCAGCGAAGGATCGGCGCCGCCTACCAGGGCATTGCCGATGCCTGGAGCCTTGGCGTCACCAAGGTTCCGGCCATCGTGGTGGATCGCCGATACGTGGTCTATGGCGAGACGGACGTGGCCCGCGCGGTTGCCCGCATCGACCAATACCGGAGGACGCGGCCATGACGAGGCGTCCGTTCGCACCATCCCGGCGCCAGCGGTTGGCCATCGCAGCGCTGCTGCTGGGGTGTTCCGCATCGTCCTTTGCACTGAACACCGCCACCATCGTGGCCTCCACCCTGTCGCCGGATTGCCTGGAATACCGCGTCACCGGCATCTGCTACTGGCTCTATTGCACCTAGACGGGATGCACCGTGCGCACCTCGGTCAAGGTGCGCCACTACATCCCGGATGCCGTGGTGTCGAGCTACTCGAACACCGGCGAGAACCCTTGGGTCGAGGTGCGGGCGATGAGCCTGCCGAACCCGACCGCGAAGGCCGGCGGCGACGGCACCACCAACGAGGATCACGAGAACAACCTGGCGAAGTTCAAGAACGTCGACGTCATCGACCATCCCGGTGGCCATGTGTTCAGCCAGTTCGCCAGCGCCTCCGGCTACACCTGCGAGGGCGCCGGCACCGCCTTCATGCCCTATCTGCTGAGCACGCTCGACACGCTGGCATGGCGCTACAACATCCCCGAGGCGCTGTATCCGGAAGCACTGATTCCCGGCCGGCGCGAGATCGGCACGCGCACAGGGCTGAATCTCTGGGGCAACGTCTATCCGCGTGGCGGCTTCCTGCACCAGGTGGATGACCACAAGGCCGCAGCCGTGGTCGCCCAGCGCGCGGGTGACATCGTGACGCGCCGCAACCAGATCCACGTCTACCAACCGCTGCCCGCCTTGATCATCCAGCGCGCCGATCCAGGGCTGTACAACCTGTTGACCAATGGGGTGCTGCAAGCCAGGCTGGACTTCGATCGCAGCAAGCTGACCTGCCGTGCCATCGCCAATCGCATGGCCGACATGGCGGGTGGACAGCTCGGCTGGGACCAGCTTGCCGAAGGCATGGCGCTGAAGCAGGCCCTCGCGAGCACCGATGCGGTCTCGGCGATCGACGACGCCGAGGCGAACCGTGGCAACAATGGCGTTCCGTGGGTCGGCGGAGACAACGCCGGCGGCGCGGGCCAACGCCCGGTGCGCGTGGTCGGCGACGTGACCCGCGCCGGCTACAACCTGCTCAATGGCCGTGGCGTCGGCGATGCCAGTTCTATCCCGCAAGCCAGTTGCAGCGGCAACCTGGCATGCCAGACCTGGAGTTCGCCCGATGCCGCCGCGAGCGGCCGCCGTCCGGCGGAAGCCATCCATGAGTGCCGCCAGGCGGTGCCTGCGCTGGCTGTCCCGCCGGCGTGCCATCCCGGTGCTGGTATGGGCGGTGTCGCTGCTGATCGCCGTCAATGTGGTCGGCATCCACATCGCGGGTGGCATCGAGGGCTGGCAGCGCTGGATGGCGGCGCAATCCGGGGCCTTCCTGGCCTGGCGCTTGTTGCTCTACGCCGTCACCGCCTGGGGTTGGCTCTGGATGCGCCGTCGCCTGCGCGCTCGGGAACCGGAGCGCGCTGCCGGGCAGCGGCTGTTGCGCGCAGAGGTTGCGGCCATCGTCGCCGTGATCGTGCTGGAAGCCGGCCTGCTGATGCAGGCACGGTAGCGCGGGGTCGCCATGACGCTGTTCACCACCGACTACCTGGAGTACTACCTGACGCTGGTGTCCTGGGTGGTCCACAACGGCATCTGGTCGGTGCTGGTCGCCAGCGGCATGTTCGCCGTCCCGTTCCTGGCGATCATCATCCAGGAATGGCTGAAGGCCCGCGCGGAAGGCGCCGACGAGGGCAACAAGGGCGTGCTGTCCTCGGCCCGCATCGAGAACCGCGTCTTCGTCGCCATCGTGGTGATCATGTTCGCGGGCATTCCCTTCATTGATGTCGATTTCAACACCATCAAGTACGACCGCTCGCGTTCGACCCAGTGCCAGGTGAATGTCCCGGAGCCGACCGATACCGGCTGGTCGCAATCGTTCAGCACGATCAACAACCAATCGGCCAAGGTGCCCGTGTGGTGGTTCGCCATGCACGCGATCTCGCGCGCGATCACCGGCGCCTCGGTCGCGGCCATTCCCTGCGGCACCGACCTGCGGCAGATCCGCATGGACATCGACGCGACCCGCATCGACGACCCGGTGCTGGCCCAGGAGGTCAGCGACTTCACCCGCGACTGCTACGGCCCCGCCCGCGCCAAGCTGTTCATGACCCGGCCCAGCCTGAGCGAGGTGCAGATGCACGACGTCACCTGGATCGGTTCCAGCTACTTCGTCGGCACCGCCGGCTTCTACGACAGCTACCGCTCCAGGACACCGCGCGATGCCTGGCCGTTCGACGCCACGCGCGACGCCGGCCTGGCCCAGGTGCCCGGCGGGGGCGGCTACCCGACCTGCCGGCAGTGGTGGTCCGACGGCGGCCACGGCCTGCGGGCACGACTGCTGGCCCAGGTCGATCCCAGCCTGCTGACGCGACTGGCCGGCTGGGCGGGCTTCCTGAGCCAGGCCGAGATCAACGACTCGGTGATCCGCGCCGTCGCCAGCCCTCGCCAGCAGAAGCTCAACCAGGGGGCGGTCTACACGGACTACGGTGGCCAGATCGACATGACGCTGCCCAACATCGTCACCCGCGCCGCCAGCGACGTGGGGCTGACCGTCGGATCACTAAGCTATTTCCCGGCGATGGACGTGGTGCGGCAGGCGCTGCCGATGGTGCTGTCCCTGCTCAAGATGGCGCTGGTCATCTGCATCCCGCTGGTGCTGCTGATCGGCACCTATGACCTCAAGACCGTGGTCACGGTGAGCGTGGTGCAGTTCGCGCTGTTCTTCACCGACTTCTGGTTCCAACTCGCCCGCTGGATCGACTCGACGATCCTCGATGCGCTCTACGGCTGGGGGTGGGGCTGGAACCGGCCGCACACGAACTTCGATCCGCTGGTAGGCCTCAACAACACCTTCGGGGACATGCTGCTGAACTTCGTGATGGCGACTATGTTCCTGGTGCTCCCGGCATTCTGGATTGGCGCATTGACTTGGGCAGGGATTCGGGCCGGAACTGTCGCAAACGCGTTCTCGGCAGGCACCAAAGACGCGGGCAACGCAGGCGGCAAGGGGCCAGGCGTCATGTCGAGGAAGCTGAAATGACTCAGCGATGAACGGCTTCAATCGTCTTCGCTGTACATCTCGTGAGAGGTGTCGTTGTAGAGGTTTGGATCGTAGCCAGGCGTTTGACGTAGTTCATCCAGACTCGCAGGAAATTGCAGATCGAAATCGTCGTCGCCCTCCGGCGTCTGCTCCGCCATCCTGGCAGCCACAACGACGGCGACCAGCAACAGCGCCGCCCAGACCGCGACGTACAGCAACACTCCGAGGATCGCCAGCTTGATCACCCAGATCAGCACCCTTGCACCGCCCGCCGGCAGTCCCTGCGCCATCAGCCACCGATGTGTCCGACGCTCCGCGCGCAGGCAACCGCCCCATACACCGCCCAGCCAGCGGCCGAG
The DNA here is from genome assembly GCF_001005215.1 of Lampropedia cohaerens. Classification (GTDB taxonomy): domain Bacteria; phylum Pseudomonadota; class Gammaproteobacteria; order Burkholderiales; family Burkholderiaceae_C; genus Lampropedia; species Lampropedia cohaerens. Next base: position 58,074 of record NZ_LBNQ01000024.1, on the reverse strand, counting down.
TCGCGCTGCGGTGGTCATGCGTGCGGTGTGCTTCATGGTTGGCTACCTCATGGTCGTTCCACGGTCGTTGGGCAAGGTGATGCCGGTTTCCTTCATGCCCGCCGCGCCGCGAATGCTTCGGCGGTCATGATCAAGCCGGGAAAGTCCTCTCGCATGGCGAGAATGTCTGCATCGCCCGTGATCAGCGCATCCGCCTTGCCGACATGCGCGAGCACCAGGAACACCTGGTCCTTCTCGTCGCGGCAGACTGGCAGGTCTGGCCATGGCGCCGGCAGTTCCACCACATCGGCGTAGGGCAGAAAGTCCGCCAGCAACTCCTGCTGTTCCAAGTTCGACAGCTTGAACTTGGGAAAGGCCAGGACGCGCAGGAGTTCACTGGCCGTCTCCCGGCAGACCAGCGGCTGCAGATGCTGTTGCTGCCAGGCATGGCGTAGTACGAGCATGCCGGCACGCTGGGCGAGCTGGTCGTCAAGGCCGACCAGGCATCGGTGGCCCTGGCGCTCGGCGGTGATCCGGCCAGGGCCATGGCGGCGCCGAAGCATGCGCTGCAGCGCAAGCTGCTGGATGGCCTGCGCTACCTGCTGCGCGAGGAGTTCAAGCTGAACCAGCCCGGCGGCCCATCGGATGGATGGCTGACCCAGGACGCACTCTGGCTCGTCAGCAAGACGGTCAGCGACAAGTTGCGCGCGCATCTCCTGTCGCAGGGCATCGAAGGCAATCCATCGAACAACACCGCCGTCTTCACGGTGCTCCAGGACCATGGCATCGTGCAGCCCGCCCCGGATGGGAAGGCGATCTGGCGGGCGACCGTCACGAGCGGCACCGGCTGGTCGCACAGCTTTACCTTCCTGCGCCTGTCGCCGGCCTTGATCTGGGAGTCGGGCGAGCGTCCCGCACCGTTCGCCGGCACGGTCACGACGGAAGAGCCCCTCCCTGGCGATGAGGCAGCGCCGGGCTCCGACGGCATCCCGGCCACCTCACCGCCCCCTGGGGTGGCGGATTGCCCGGCCGGGCCCGCGGACCCGGTCTCCGATCTGCTGTCGATGCTCGATGCGTCCGACGCAGCCACCGCCGGTGCATCGTCCGCCAGCGCGGAACCGCCGTCGCTATCCACCACAGCAACTGCGTCTTTGCCCCATTTGACGCCAACCAGTCCTGCCACCATGCCGGATCCCGCGAAGGCCATGCCGTCCGGGGAAGCCTTCATCGCCTGGCTCAAGCAAGGCATCGAGTCGCGCAAGCTCATCATCAACGACGCGAAGGCACTGGTGCATACCGTCGATGGCACGGCGTATCTGGTCAGCCCCGGCGTCTTCCAGCGCTACGTGCAGGAACATCCGGAGATCCAGGCGCTGGCCCGACAGGACGATCTGCACGACTGGCAATGGGTGCAGAAGCGCTTCGAGAAGCTGGGGCTGCACCGCAAACAGGGCAGCGGCCTGAACATCTGGACCTGCGAGGTCACCGGACCGCGCAAATCGCGGCGGTTGCACGGCTATCTGTTGGCGGCGCCTTCGGCATTGTTCGCGGAAGTCCCGCCGGACAACCCCTACCTGTCCCTGGCGCACGGCTAGGAGCCTCCTCGCTACACACGGACAGCGCACCTGCCGACCCTATGTCTTGCATCGTCGATACCCCCTCATGCTCGATGGGCGACCCAACCCTTGAAGGTGAACGCGCAATAGAAAAGGTCGATGTCCGTGAATCCAGCCTCGCGGAGCAAATCGACATCCTGCACGGGCGAAAGCACGGGCAGCCGTTCCTTGATCGCCGCGATGCTGCCTTCGGCTTGACGCACGGGTACGCCGGAAGTAGCCGCGAACACCGCATTGCGCGAGAGCCATCTGTCCCGACCGGGATCTTCGCCGGGAAAGTGTGATGCGCGACGACAAGGGGCGCACCGGGTTTGAGTCGCAGGTGCATCTGCTGCAGCGTCTTCAGGCGCTCGGTTGGCGGCAGGAAATGCAATGTCAGTAGGCAGGCCGCGCCATCGAAGGGCCCCTTGGGGGCGCTGTCGATATAGCCCTCATGCAAGCGCACGTGAGGCGCCATCGGGCCCAGGATCGTGCGGGCGAGTTCGAGCATCTCTGCGGAGGGATCAACGCCGTCGAACTGCCAGCCGGGCTGCATCTCGGCGAGGGCCTTCAGTTCCAGCCCGCCGCCGGCGCCGAGCACCAGAATGCGCGCGTCTGAAGGCGCGCATTCGGCCAGTAGCACGCACGCCATCCGGTGCACGTCGCGAAGGCCCGGTACGATCCTTGCGGTTCTCTCCGCATAGCCCGATACAGCCGCCGGGTCGGAGAACGACGTCATAGAGCGCGGCTTTCCGCTTGCGCTGGCTCGATCGTCTCGGGCCAAAGCAGTGATCGGTGAATCTGGGCGCCGGTCATGGCACCGTTGCCCACGGCCAGCGACACCGAATGCAGTGCCCGCGCGACATCGCCGCAGGCAAATACGCCAGGCACCGATGTCTTGCTCTCGGCATCGGTGCGGATCTGGATGCCCATGGGCGTTTCTTCCAGTGCACAGCCGATTGTCTCGGCCAAAGGGCTGGAGGGGGTGGTTCGCGTTGCAACAAACAGGCCCGCAAAGCTCAGTCGCCTTCCATCCACCATCGTCACGTCGGCATGTCCCTCGATCCTGTCGATGCGGGCCTCGTCGATGACCACGCCTCGGCGTTCCAAAGTGGACCTGATTTCCTCGTTGAGTTCCAATGCACCGTTGACGAGCAAGGTGACATCCCCCCAATCCGTCAGCAGCTCAGCCTGATGGATGGACATCGGGCTGGCACCGACGATGCCGATGCGTCCCTGTCCAAGTTCATGGCCATGGCAGTACGGGCAGTGAAAAACCGTCTTCCCCCAGCGTTGCGCGAGTCCGTCGATGGCTGGAAGCTGGTCGGTCACCCCCGTCGCCAATAGAATGCGTCGCCCCAGGTGCGACTCGCCATCGGCCGTCGTGACGGTGAATTCGTCCGCCTGCCCGGCGACCGCTTCCACCCGACCTTCAAGCCAGGTCAGCGTTGGATAGGCCTCGAGCTGGCGGCGTGCGTTTGCAGCGATTTCACCTGGCGGCACACCATCCTGGCCGAGAAATCCGTGTGAATGGCTGGCGAAGCGGTTGCGCCGCTGGCCCGCATCGATCACCAGCACTGACCTGCGTGCGCGCACCAGTTGCAGGGTCGCGGCCATGCCTGAGTAGCTTCCGCCGACGACGATCACGTCGTGATTCATGATTTATTCCTTGAGTGTCGTAAGGCCGCATGCCGGCGTGCGAAGTCAGAGGCCAGATCGGCAAGGGTGATTTCCGAAAACCGCGTGAGCAGCAGCGCCTCGGCTTCGGCAAACGTGCCTTCGAGTGCCGCATTGACCGTCTGCTCGACCAGACACTCCGGTGTCTCGTTGCGGTTGCCGATGGCAAACGTCGCCGGCTCTCCCAGGGCTTCGTGCAACTGACGCAGGGTGACGCTGCCAAGGTCGGCGTGGATACGCCATCCTCCTGCGTGGCCTCGTTCGGAGGTGACGATTCCCGCTTGCCGCAGGTATCCCATCGTGCGTCGAACGACGACCGGGTTGGTTCCCAGGCACAGCGCCAAGGTTTCCGAGGTAACGGGTCCATCCTGCTCGGCCATGTGCAGCAGCGCATGCAGGACAGACGAGAGGCGGCTGTCTCTTTTCATGAAACAAATGATGTTACGAAAAAGGCCGCGTGTCAAATGCGAGGTGGCAATGAACACCTGGCAAGTCACAGCCTTGACGTACAAGAACGTTGTTGACACCTCACCGCCACGACGGCATGGCTATTCGGTGCCGCTCTCTTCCTCGGACAGTTGCGCCTCGGTCGCGGCCATCAGCGTCGCGGCCGAGCACCCCAGCCCCTTCGCGATCCGCAGGATCAACACCAGCGTGGGCATGTGCTCGCCGCGCTCGATCTTGCCCATGTGCGACCGGGCGATGCCCGCCTGTTCCGCGAGCACCTCCTGGGCAAGCCCCTGCGCAGTCCGTGCCTCGCGCACGGCAACGCCGAAAGCGCGCGCTGGCTCGCTTTCATAGGTTCTTGTCCCTGCGGGTCTCCCGCGTTGCACCGATCGCTTCTGCATCAACAGAAGCGTCACGCGCAAAGCGAATCTAAACCACGTTAAACTTATCTCATCGACCGGTCGCGCCCGGTTTTTTCCAGTGTCGGCGTTGTGCAGGTGACACGATGATCGCTCCCGATCCCTTGAACATTGCCCTGTCGGACTGCCTGGCCTATCCCCGGTTGTCGGTGCCGATGGCGGAACATCGCCGGCGCCATCCGGACAACCCGATTCGTCTTCACGAACAGCGCCTGGAGGATCAGCATCGAGGACTGCTCGCGGGGGCTTTCGAGGCAGGCCTCTGCCAGTCGCCCGCAGCACCGGAAGGCATCGATGTCCGCCCCGTCTGGCAAGACGCGCTGGCATTGGCCGTGTCGGCCCACCACCCCTTGCTGGCGTTCGCGTCAGTGTCCCTGGAGCAGGCCGCCGACAACCCGTGGATCGCCCTGGATGCCCGCGACTTTGTGGGCTACTGCGGGCAGATCGACACGCTGCTGACGGCGGCCGGCGTCTTCCCCTTGGACGTCACGACGGCCACCTCGTTCGGGTTGATGATGACCTTGGTGGCCGCCGGCTACGGTGTCTGCCTGGCACCCGCCGCCCGCATCGAGGGCCATCGTGCCCTTGGCGTTGTCCAGCGTCCCTTGCAAGAGGGCGCGCTGACGCTCACCACATACTTCCTGAGCCGTCGAAATACGGACAGCACCCGCCTGGAGCAGTTCTTCCAAGCGCTCCAGGCAAGCGCCTGACCGAACCTCGGCGCGACCCTGGCTTGATCAATCTCCGGCCGTCGCTTCGGCGGCATCGGCAGCGACGGCTTCGCGCACCAGCCGCTGCACGCCTTGCCGGACCTGCTCAGGGAACTCGGTCGTCACGACTGGCTCGCTCGCCTGCATGCACTGTGCGGCCACCAACCGCGCGGCAAGGTGCAGGTTCGTTGGGTTGACGGCTTCGATGGCCGGCCGTGTCCCGAGAGCCTCGTACGAGCGCAGGAGTGCGTGGTAGATGTCCCAGGTGTCGACGCCCCGTGGCAGTTGCTTCAGGACAGACTGGACCAGCCTGCGCTTGAGCGGATCGAGCTGCCAGTCTGGCACGCGCTGCCCGCGGTGCCCCATGTGGATCGACAGCAGGTTGCCGGCCTGGATCTCGTAGGTGATCCAGCGGCGCGACTTGCCCGCGAGCTTGGCGTAGTCCGCCACCGAGAGGTTGTGCGGCGCCTCGAAGGTCTCCAGCACTTGCTGGCGTTCGCGCTGCACCTCCGACAGGCGCGGCCGCGCGTACTCGGGCATGCGCACGGCCGACAGCCGCTGTACCGATGCCGGCGCTTCGGATTGGTTGGACGTCGGCGCGGTCACGATCAGCTGCGGCGCGGTGAGGTCGACCACCGGCGGCTGCACGGCCGCCTGGCCGGCGATGGTCGGCAGACCCTGGAGCGTGATGGTCAGATGCCGGCTGGCAACCTCGGCCTGATTCTGCTCGAACAGGTCCAGGCGATCGGCCCAGTCCTGCATCATGACGCGACGCTGCTCGACGTATTCGGCATGGTTGTAGGTCGCGCTGATCCTGTCCGGGTCGGCATGCGAGAGCTGGGCGTCCACCCATTTCTTCGGGTACCCGAGTTCGTTCAGCGCCGTCGAGATCGTTGCCCGGATGCCATGCCCCGTGAGTTGGTCCTCGTAGCCCATGCGCTTGAGCGCGGCGTTGAGCGTGTTCTCGCTGATCGGGTTCTTCAGGCACCAGTCGCCGGGGATGAGATAAACCTGGGCCGGCTTGAAGTTGTCGAGCAGGTGGCGAACGATCTCCTGCGCCTGCACCGACAGCGGCACGATGTAGGGCGGGATGTCGATCAGGCGCTTGCGCTTCTTCCTGGTGAGCAGCTTGCGCTGCTTGAGCCTGGCCACCGGGATGATCCACAGGCCCCGGTCGAGGTCGAACTGATCGGGCGTGGCGAAGCGAAGCTCGCCGGTACGCACACCGGTGAGCATCAGCAGCCGCAAACCCAACTGCGTGTTCAGGCGTCCGCGGTACTTGCGCAGCGTCTGCAACATGGCCGGCAGTTCGTGCATGCGCAGGAACGGGTTGTGTTCGACCGGCGGCAACGGCAGTGCGACCACTTCCAGGTCCCTGGACGGGTTCTCGCCCATGTTGGGAATCGCCACCGTGGCGTACGTGAACAACTGGGTGAACCAGGTCCGCAGCTTCTCGGCCACCGACAGCGAGCCGCGCTTTTCCACCTTGCCGATGATGTCCAGCAGGTGCGCGCGGGTAATCTCGTAGATGGTCAGGTGCCGCAGCGACGAGAACACGTCTTTCTTGAAGACGCGCCCGATCTGTTCCAGGCTGGTCTGCCGTCCTTCCTCCAGCGAGAGCCGGCGATGGGCCAGCCATTGCTCGTAGACGGCCATGAAGGTGTGCTCGCCGGCCAGGACGATCGCATGCCGCTTGCGCTTGCGTTCGCTGTGGGGATTGACGCCCTTGGCGAGCAGCGAGCGGGCTTCATCGCGAAGCGCACGGGCGTCCTTCAGGGAGAGCGCCGGGTAGTTGCCGAGGGTGATGCGCTCGCGCTTGCCAAACCACGAATAGCGGAAGTGCCAGGCCTTGGTGCCGATGGCGGAAACGTAGAGATAGAGGCCGTCGAAGTCGGCCAGTGCGTATGGCTTGCCGGTGGACTTGGCCTGCCGGGCCATGAGGTCTGAAAGCATGATCCCAACTCCATGAAAGCGAGTTGAGTGCCATGTTCCCCATCGAGCCCCGGCTCCCCCAGCAACAATGCGGCAAGGGAAGCTCGCGCATTGTTTGGGCCACTTTTTGTACCAGTTTGGACCGGCTGTCAGTGGATTTCGCTGGACGTCACTGGATCGAAGATTTTGAAAAAATCGAATCGTGACAATGACTTGCAACCCTCCATGGACATCCTTGGAACACCCTGGAAAGTTGAAGTGGAGCGGGTGAAGGGAATCGAACCCTCGTCGTAAGCTTGGGAAGCTTCTGCTCTACCATTGAGCTACACCCGCAGATTGACGCGCTTGCTGTTGACAGCTGGCGCAAGGGGCGCCGCAGCAAGGCAGGAGCGCATTATATAGGCGCGCTTGCAGTCCCGTGGGCTGGCGACGGCACGCCAGCTGCGGCGCAAAACTATAATGGCCTGTTGCATGCAAGCATGCTTGGCCCGCAGCGGCGCTTTGCGTCATGGCTTGCCTGCGCGACCTTGTTGCCTAGATGGGCCCGCGAACCTCACACCATGACCACTCCCCGCTTTACCGTTGCTGAAATCCGCCAGAGCTTTCTGGACTTCTTTGCCGCACGCGGCCACACCGTGGTGCCGTCCAGTTCGCTGGTGCCGGCCAACGATCCGACCTTGATGTTCACCAATTCGGGTATGGTGCAATTCAAGGACGTGTTTCTCGGCACGGACAAGCGCCCCTACGTGCGCGCCACATCGGTGCAGACCTGCCTGCGCGCAGGCGGCAAGCACAATGACCTGGAGAACGTAGGCTACACCGCGCGCCACCACACGTTCTTCGAGATGCTGGGCAACTGGTCGTTTGGCGACTACTTCAAGCGTGAGTCCATCCACTGGGGCTGGGAGCTGCTGACACAAGTTTTCTTGCTGCCGCCGGAAAAGCTGCTGGCGACCGTCTACCACGAGGATGACGAGGCCTACGACATCTGGACCAAAGAAATCGGCCTGCCGCCCGAGCGTGTCATCCGCATCGGCGACAACAAGGGCGGCAAGTACAAGAGCGACAACTTCTGGATGATGGCCGACACGGGCCCATGCGGGCCTTGCTCGGAGGTGTTCTACGACCACGGGCCGCACATCCCTGGCGGGCCTCCCGGCAGCCCCGACGAGGATGGCGACCGCTTCATCGAGATCTGGAACCACGTGTTCATGCAGTTCGACATGCAGCCCGATGGCTCGGTCAAGCCATTGCCGGCACCCTGCGTCGATACCGGCATGGGGCTGGAGCGCGTGGCTGCCATTTTGCAGGGCGTGCACAGCAACTACGAGATTGACCTGTTTGCCGCGCTGATTCAGGCTGCCGCGCGCGAGACCAATTCCACCGAGCTGGACAGCCCCTCGCTCAAGGTGATTGCCGATCACATCCGCGCCACCGCCTTTCTGGTGGCTGACGGCGTGCTGCCCTCCAATGAGGGGCGCGGCTACGTGCAGCGGCGCATCATCCGCCGCGCCATTCGCCATGGCTACAAACTGGGCCAGAAAACGCCGTTCTTTCACAAGCTTGTGGACGATCTGGTGGTGCAGATGGGCGCGGCCTACCCCAAGCTCAAGGAGCAGCAGGCGCACATCACCGAGGTGCTCAGGCTGGAGGAAGAGCGGTTCTTCGAGACGCTGGCCAACGGCATGCACATCCTCGACAGCGCACTGGCCGATGGCAGCCAGGTGCTACCGGGGGACGTGGCCTTCAAGCTGCACGACACCTACGGCTTCCCCCTCGACCTGACGCAGGACGTCTGCCGCGAGCGCGGCGTCAGTGTTGACGAGGCGGGCTTTGATGCAGCCATGCAGCATCAGAAATCCACCGCCCGTGCCGCCGGCAAGTTCAAGATGGAACGTGGCCTGCAGTACGACGGCCTGCCCACCACCTTCACCGGCTACGACAGCTTGCAGGAGGACGCGAAGGTGCTCGCCCTGTATGCCGATGGCGAGCCCGTGCAGACACTCACGGCCGGCCAGAGCGGCGTGGTGGTACTGGACGTCACGCCGTTCTACGCCGAGTCCGGCGGACAGGTTGGCGACCGCGGCACAATCCGCAGCGAAGTGGCCGTCTTCGATGTGCAGGACACGCAGAAAATCAAGGCCGACGTATTCGGCCACCATGGCGTGCTGCAAACCGGCACGCTGCGCGTAGGCGAGCGCATACGCGCGCAGGTCAATGCCGAGCTGCGCACCGCCACAACGCGCAACCACAGCGTCACCCACCTGCTGCACAAGGCCCTGCGCGAGACACTGGGCGAGCATGTCCAGCAAAAGGGCTCGCTGGTCGATGAGGACAAGACGCGCTTTGACTTCGTGCAGCCCAGCCCCATCTCGCAGGAGCAGTTGCACCGCATCGAGCAGCTGGTCAACGCGGAGATCATCGCCGATGCGCCCACGCAGATTCGCGTGATGGACATCGAAGCCGCCAAGCAGACTGGCGCCATGATGCTGTTTGGCGAAAAGTATGGGGAAACCGTGCGCGTGGTCGACATCGGCAGCTCGCGCGAACTGTGCGGCGGCACGCACGTCAATCGGACGGGGGAAATCGGCCTGTTCAAGCTGGTGGCCGAAAGCGGGGTGGCCGCGGGAATTCGCCGCGTCGAAGCCATCACCGGTCCCAAGGCGGTGCGCTATATACAGCAACTTGAGGCCACTGTGACCCAGGCCGCGCGCACGCTCAAGAGCACCCCTTCCGAACTGCAGACCCGGCTGGAAGCCCAGCTGGAACATGCCAGGGCGCTGGAAAAGGAAATTGCCGCGCTCAAAGGCAAGCTTGCCTCCAGCCAGGGCGATGATCTCGCCGCACAGGCTTCCGACATTAACGGCATCAAGGTGCTGGCTGCCAAGCTCGAAGGTGCCGATGCGAAGACCTTGCGCGAGACGGTGGACAAGCTCAAGGACAAGCTCGGCAGCGCCGCCATCGTGCTGGCCGCTGTTGATGGCGACAAAGTCCAGCTGGCAGCTGGCGTGACCCGAGATCGCACCAGCACGCTGAAGGCCGGCGAGCTCGTCAACTTCGTCGCCACGCAACTGGGCGGCAAGGGCGGCGGCAAGCCCGATATGGCCATGGCCGGCGGCAACAACCCTGCCGCACTGCCGCAGGCACTGGCATCGGTGCAGGCGTGGGTGGCTGAACGCAGCTAAGAATCTGTTTACGGCCCGCATGCACTGCGGGCAAAACAAAGACCACTGAAGCAGTGGTCTTTTTCACGATGAGGCGGTGCACCGCACACGCCGTCTGGCGCGCACAAGGAAACGGCAGCTGCGTCAATTCTCCAGGCTGATCTTCGTTGCCGTATAGACGTTGGAGCCAGAGCGGTCGAACTCCACACTGACCTTCTGGCCCTGCCGGATGTCTTCGAAAGACTTCAGCGGCTCGATGTACACCGTCCCGGCGCCGGTCTGGAAGGTGATGCCCGCCACGACCAGTGTCTTGTTGCTGTGGTTGGCCACGTCCACGCGGCCTTTGAGGGTCTCGGCAAACGAACTGGTCGTCGCGCACGCAGCCAGCGCCACCGTGGCCAATGCAGCCAGCGAGCCCTTGCGCATCAATGTCATCATGGAATGCCTGCCTTGGTAAAAACCATAGTCACGAATAAGCGCGCACAGTGCCAAGCAGCAGCGCCATCAGTCTTCCTGCGCAACCGCCGTCGCCACGTAGCGCGCACCATCGCGCGAAAACTCAATGGTAACGCGCTCACCGGGCTGAATGGCCCGAAGGTCGGAATAGCCGCTGAAGCGCGTCTGCGCCGTGGTCTGGAAAGTGATGCCATTGAGGCGGATCGTGCCGCTGCCCGCATCCACCGCCTCCACACGGCCCTTGAGCGACTCGGCCCAGGTACTGCCGGCCACGGCCACCAAGGCGGCCAGGGCAGCAACAACAAGCGTGTGCACAATACGCATGGTGGGTATCCTCTAGTGAGTGAATGAATGCGAAGCGCCGCTGCTATCGCAATCTGACGCATTGTAGGGTTTGGAGTCCAGCGATGCGTGGCTGGTTCCCAACTCGGACGTGAAGCTGTGCAAAGTTGCCTGCCACTGCCAAGCCGACTGCCCCCACGCGCACTACGGAGTCACTTCAGCCACTCGGCCCGCTTCAATGCGCACCTGCATGGCGCAACGTGCGGCCAACGCCCGGTCATGGGTGACCATGATGAGGGTAGTACCCAGCTCGGCATTGAGTTGCAGCATCAGCTCCATCACTGCCTGACCAGTAGCAAAGTCGAGGCTGCCCGTGGGTTCGTCGGCGAACAGCACCTGTGGCTGCACAACAAACGCCCGCGCCAGTGCCACGCGCTGCTGCTCGCCCCCGGAGAGCACTTTGGGGTACTGGTGCAACCGCGCTGACAGGCCCACACGCTGCAGCATTTCGGCAGCCAGCTGGCGTGCGTTGCGTCGGCCCGCAAGCTCCAGAGGCAGCATCACATTCTCCAGCGCCGTCAAGCTCGCCAGCAGCTGGAAGTTCTGAAACACAAAGCCGGTCCTTGCCGCGCGCAGGGCGGCACGGCGGTCCTCATCCAGCGCGAACAAATCCTCCCTGGCCAACCGTACCGTGCCCTGGGTGGGCGTATCCAGCCCCGCGAGGATGGACAGCAGCGTGCTCTTGCCCGAGCCGGAGGCACCAACGATGGCCGCCGTCTGCCGCGCCGGGAAAACCAGATTGACATCGTGCAGAATCTGCAGCGTGCCGGTCGAATCCGTCACCGACTTGCCCAGTCCCTCCGTGATAATCATGGCCTCTGCCTGCGGAGCCACATCGTGATGCGTATCTTTCATTCTCTGGACTTTAGCGCCCGCCGGATGCTGTTTGCGTGCGGGGGGTTATTGCTGGCCACTGCGCTGTGCCTGCTGCCGATGCGGCAGGTGCAGGCGCAGCCGGGCGCAGGCGCTGCACGCATGCTGATCGTCGGCGACTCCATCAGTGCCGAATACGGCCTGGCGCGCGGACAGGGCTGGGTGGCCCTGTTGGCCGAGCGCCTGCGCCAGCAGGGCCACGCCATTGAGGTCATCAACGCCAGCATCAGCGGCGAAACCACTGCCGGTGGCCGCAGCCGGCTGCCGGCTCTGCTCAAGGCGCACCAGCCAGCGTACATCATCATCGAACTGGGCGGCAACGACGCGCTGCGCGGCCTGCCGCTGACCAGCACGCGCGAAAACCTGGAGGCCATGGTTGAAGCCGCACAGGCAGCAAGTGCCCATGTGCTGCTGCTGGGCATGCAGGTGCCACCCAACTACGGCGCACAGTACAGCCGTGATTTCGCTCAAGTGTTCGAGGACGTCGCGCAACTACCCGGCGTCGCACTGGTGCCGTTCATGCTGGAGGCCATTGCGGATCCGGCCGATCTGCAGCGCTACTTCCAGCCTGACCGCATCCATCCCAATGCATCCGCACAGCCGCTCATCCTTGAGACAGTCTGGCCAGCCATTGAGGCAATGCTGCAGTGACACATCCGGCTTTCGCGCTGCTGGACGACCACCACGCGCCCGCCGAACGGGCCGCCAGCAGACTCTACACCCGCTGGCAGGGCCAGCTCTGCTGTGACGATGCTACGCAACTCGATGAGTGGCAGGCGCGCCTGCATGCCGCACTCGCACAGGGCCTGCACGCCGTCCTGCTGGCCGACTACGAATGGGGCTTGAGCTTGCACGGCCTGACAGCGGCCACGCCCCAGGGCGACGCCACGCGGCCGCAGCTGCGCGCCGAACTGTTTGAACAACAACAGCTGCTGCGTCAGGCGCAGGTGAGTGCCTGGCTGAACGCGCAGTGCCCGCCACAGCACGATCAGGCCGACGCAGGCCTGCTCGGATGGCGCCCCGGCATCTCCCAGCAACAGCACGCCGCGCAGCTGGCGGAGATACACGCGGCCATCGCGCGGGGCGACACCTACCAGGTCAACCACACCTTTGCCTTTGAGGGGCGTGCTTGGGGCTCGCCCATCGCGCTCTATCGCAGCTTGCGCAGCCGCCAGCGCGCGGAGTTCGGCGCCTTGCTGCACCTGCCCCATGCAAGCGCGCACGCGCAGTGGGTGCTGTCGCTCTCGCCCGAGCTATTTGTGCAGGTCAAGGGCCGGCGCATCACTGCACGACCGATGAAGGGCACGGCCCCGGCTGGCCACACGCCGCAGCAAATGCAGGCCAGCTGCGACTGGCTGCGCAGCGATGCCAAGAATCGCGCCGAGAATGTCATGATCGTCGACCTGCTGCGCAACGACTTGGGCCGCGTGGCGCGCACCGGCAGCGTCCATGTCCCGCAGCTGTTTGCGGTGCAGCGCAACGACGGCGTGCTCAGCATGACCAGCACCATCGAGGCCGAGCTGCGCGAGGGCGTGGATCTGGCTGACGTGCTGCGCGCCACCTTCCCGTGCGGCTCCATTACCGGAGCGCCCAAACGCAAGACCATGGCGCTGATTGCGCAGATCGAGGGGCACGGCAGCAGTGCAGCGGATGCGCGGCCCTATCACCGCGGCCTTTACACCGGCGCCATTGGCTGGGCTGCCTTGAGCGCGCATGACCATGACACACGTGGCGACCCTCAAAAACCAACGCTCGACTACTGCCTGTCCGTGCCCATTCGCACACTGTTTCTCGATCAGCCAGAGCGGCCGGATCAGCCGCGGCGCGCCAGGCTGCCGGTCGGTGCCGGCATCACATGGGATAGCCGCGCCGAGGACGAATGGCGCGAGTGCCATCTCAAGGCCCGCTTCGCCCAGCATGCCATGGCCGGCTTTGCCCTATTCGAGACCATGCTGCTGCCAGCAGGCGCCGCACTTCCTGCCCATTGGCACCGCCACTGCGCGCGGCTGACGGCCAGCGCGCAGGAACTGGGTTTCTGCCACGCGCTGCTAAGCAGCTGGGAGGAGGCCGTGCAGGCCTACATCGCCCGGCACCACGCTGAGCGTACCTCGCGACCCGCCTGGCGCTTGCGCATGGCGCTGCAGCAAGACGGCACGCTGGCGCTGACGCACGCCGTGCTCGATCCCTTGCCGCATGGTCCCGTTTCCCTCACCATTGCGCCGAGCCCCAGCCGGGTGCCCGCCTGGTTGCGCCGTCACAAGACGACACTACGCGCCGACTACGACGCGGCACTGCGGCAGGCCATGGCGCAGGGCGCCTTCGACGCATTGTTCTTCAACGAAGCAGGCTTTTTGACCGAGGGCGCGCGCAGCAATGTGTTCGTGCGCATGGAGGATGGTCCAGATGCGCCGTGGCTGACGCCGCCGCTGTCCGACGGCGTGCTGCCTGGCGTGATGCGCAGCGTGTTGCTCGATGACCCCGCATGGCCCACGCGCGAGCAGCAGCTGCGCCTGGAGGACCTGCGGGCAGCTCGTGCCATCCTCGTTACCAACAGCCTGCGGGGCGCACTGCCAGCACGACTGCTGTGAAGCGCCCTGAAAGTGCCGCCCCCAGTCCACGCAGTGCCTGGTCACCATCTTTTCCTACGTCCCGCACTGCAACGCAGGCAATACGCAGGCGGATTTCACAGACCGTGCCCAGGTGTTAGAATGCTGCGTTTCCCGCGCAACGCCCCCATTTTCGTTCTCAGCTTCTGCCTGGCAGGAGTGATTGCACGACCTGCTGCGTAACCAGCGTTTTGAGGGGCCGCCCGGCGCAAGCTCCAAGCCTTTTTCCCCGTATCCGAGGCCATGGCCACCGACTGGCCTTGGGTTCGACATCCGTGAAGGCCAGGCGCCCGCATCGGATGAATGCCTTGCGTCCCTAAAGCCCGCCACATCCCCTTGCGCTGTTGACCAACGCTTCTCTGGCGCCCAAGGGGTTGCACCCGGCGCTCGCGCGGCTTTCCAGGGTCTGCCCTGCCGACAGACCTGTTTCAGGCAGCCGTGCCAACGCCCGGCTGCTGCCACGCATCGCCAAAGAATGCGTGCGCTTTCCAATTGCAGAGGACACCACATACATGGCAAAAGAAGAACTGATTGAAATGGGCGGAAAGATCGACGAAGTCCTGCCCGATGCGCGCTACCGCGTCACGCTCGACAACGGTCACGAACTGATTGCCTACACCGGCGGCAAGATGCGCAAGCACCGCATCCGCATTCTCGCGGGCGACAAGGTCACGCTGGAAATGTCGCCCTATGACCTGACGAAGGGCCGCATCACGTTCCGTCACCTGGAGCCACGCGCCGGCGGCGCGCCACGCCCACAACATCGCGGCAACCGGCGCTAAAGCGCCTTGCCCGCAGGCGTTCACGCACGCTTGCGGCGCACTACTGGTGCGAGGTCCGCCAGCACCAGCCAGCCGGACACACTGTCCTGCGCCGCGAGCTCGCGCGGCTGCCGCACCTGTATCCAGTCAGCTGGCAACTGGGCGGGATCGAGCTGATAGAACAGCTCGCCATGGTGCAGCACTTCGCGCGCCGTGCGCTGCCAGTTCGAAGACGCTTCGTCGCCCTCCTCGGCCTGGCATGGCAGCAGGCCCAGATCAAGCGCCCTGCACCCTAAATGCGACAGCTGCGGCAGCAGGCCGTGCAGCAACTGCAAGGTCCGGGCGGAGGCCGCATCGGCCCCCGGCAGGCTGCGTACCAGGGTCAATGCCGCCTGCCACGGCTGTGGCGATGCCTGTGCTGGCGCATCGGCAATATCGGCATACAGCGTTGCAAATGCCACGACCTGTCCCTGTTCACGCAGCACGGCAACCAGACTCTCGCGCAGATGTGCCGCATCCAGCGGAGCCGGGCTCAGCCGCCTGCGCGTGGCAGCCACTGCCTGCGTCCACTGCCTGGAGATGGACTGCAACTGCGCCAGCAGCGACGCATCGCTTGCCTCCACCGCATCGCCATGCAGCAGTTCGACGGTCACGCCGGACGGCAGCGACGCGGGCTGCCGAGGCGCTGCCGGCCCGCCCAGATCGAGCACCAGCGCCTGCCCCACGGTACGCAACTGCAGACCAGCGTCCAGCAATAAATCAGGCCGTGCCGACGGGCGCTGGAAAAAGGCCGGTCGCATCCGATCGCTGCGCGCCGTGTCGATGAACGCGCGCAGCGCATCGGGCCAGGCATCCTGCACACCCTCCGGATCGCGCAGCACCACCCAGCTGCGACCGAAAACCCGGTAATGCAAACAAACCTGGCCGTCCGGCGCATGGAACACCCGCGTCGCAGCCCGGCGCCAGTCCAAGCCGCTATCCGCCGACTCCGGGGCGCGTTCGACGACCTGCCCGGATGCCGTCCGCGGCGGCCTGCGCAGCAGCTGCCAACTGCCCCACACCAGCGCGGCAATGGCGACCAGCATGCCGGCGCGCAAGCCGCGCGGAGCCTGCGGATCCAGCGCGAACTGCCACCATTGCGCGTGGCTCCAGGCTTCGTGCTCCAGTGTGAAGTAAACGATCCAGCCGGTCGCTGCCAGCGTCGCGGCAATGGCCACCAGCCAGCCGTATTCGAACCGCATGGCCACCAGCGACGAATGCCGATTGAAGGCTCCCCGCGACAGCAGCAGCAGCCCCAACAGCGCGCCCAACAGACTCAGCTCCACCCAGTGAAATCCCTTGGGCAGGGTCATCCAGAATGCGATGCCGGCCACCATCAGTGCCAGCCACCAGGCGGCATCCAGCCGGTAAACAATGCCGCGCGCCAACACCAGTAGCAGCAGGCCGCAGATACTGCCGATCAGGTGCGACGCCTCGATCATGAATTCCGGCACATGCAGCGCGCGCAGCCCCTCGGCCCCCTGACTGGCCGGAATCGCTCCCGATACCAGCAGCACGACTCCGGCGGTGAATGTCAATGTCCCCAGCAGCAGCGGTGCCACCCAGGCCAGGCCCTGCGCAATGCCCAGACTGGTCGGATGGCGCCGCGCCACCTCCGCGCCACGTCCGGAGCGACTGGCCACGCGCAGCCACAGCGCGTAGCCGCCCATCAACATCGAGGCTGCCACCAGGGGCAGCAAGTAATAAACCACGCGATACAGCACGAGCGCGGCAGCCAGCGAGGACGCCGACAGCGCACCGCCCAGTCCCGTGAGCATCACCACCTCGAAAACCCCCAGTCCGCCCGGCACGTGGCTGATGACCCCGGCAGCCAGCGCCAGCATGAAGAAGGTGAAAAACGTCCACCATGACAGATCACCTCCCGGAAGCAGAAACCAGAGCGTCAGCGCAGCAAACAGCGTGTCCGCCCCGGTGATGAGCAGTTGCCTGAGCGCCAACGGCAAGGACGGCAGTGCCAGCTGCAGGCTTCCCCAGCGCAACACCTTGCCACGTGCGCATGCGACCAGCAACAGCACGGCCACTGCGAGCACGGCCAGCGCCCCCCCCCGCAGCAAGTCGGCCGGCAGCCACGCCAACGCGGCCACGGCCTGCGCCTCCATCAGCACGGCCACCGCTGCATACAGCGTCAGCCCGGCGGTAAAGGCCACGGCATTGAAGGCAATCAGGCGCGTGACCTGCATCGGCGTCAGCCCCCATTGGGTGAACATGCGCATGCGCACGGCGCCTCCCGCCAACACCCCCAGGCCCACGGTGTTGGTCAGGGTATAAGCCATGAAGGAAGTTACACCGACGGCCGTGCATGGCAAGCGCCCTTGCAGGCGCAGGTAGCGCAGCGCCGAAAAATCGTAGCCCGTCAGCACCAGATAGCTCGCCGCCGAGGCCGCCACGGCCAACCACAACGCCTCCTGCGGCGTGCGTGCCATGTAGTGCAGCACGCGCTGGTAGTCCACCTCGCCCAACGCGTGGTGCAGGGCATACACCACCAGCAGCACTATGCCAAGCGTCAGGACTACGGAGGCCAGGCGCCGCAGCCAGGGCTGGCGATGGCCCGTTGTCAGGCGGGTCAGAAGCGAGTCAGGAGCCATTGGCGCACTACCATCGGAAGAAAGACAAGCGCAGGCGTGCCCCTCTCCGCGCACCTGCCATCATCGGCTAAACAAACAGCCAATGATAGTGCCGCTGCCGGCGCGTCAACCCGCAGCAGGCCGGCAGGCCGCCAGCGCCTGCCGGGTGATCTCCAGCGAGCGCAGCCGATCATCCAACGTGTAGAAATCGCTGACCACCATCAGCTCATCGGGCTGTGTGGCATCGATGACGGCCTGCAGGCCACGCTGCACCGCGGCGGGGCCGCCGATGGCGGCGATGGCCAGAAAATCACGGATGGCCTGACGCGCAGCCGGATCCAACGCCTCCATGAATCCAGGCACCGGTGGCTGCAGCAGGGCACGCTGGTTGGTCAGGATGCCGAAGATGCGCTGATAGGTGCTGCTGGCGAGAAACTCGGCCTGCTCGTCGAAGTCCGCAGCGATGACCGGCACGCCGACGATGACATAGGGCTTGTCCAGCGTCCGGGACGGCTGGAACAATTCACGATACAGGCGCAGCGCCTGGTGCAGAAAGCGCGGCGCAAAGTGCGAGGCAAAGGCGTACGGCAGTCCCAGCTGCGCGGCCAGCTGCGCCGAAAACAGACTGGAGCCCAGCAGCCAGATCGGCACGTGGCTGCCTGCGCCGGGCGTGGCGACCAGCTGCTGGCCCGGCTGCGGATCATCCAGCAGCATCAACAGCTCCTGCACCTCGCGCGGAAAATCATCTTCCGTCTCGCGCCGCCCGCGTCGCAGCGCGCGCATGGTCGGCTGATCGGTGCCAGGCGCGCGGCCCAGACCGAGGTCGATGCGGCCCGGGTAGAGCGCCTCCAGGGTGCCAAAAGCCTCAGCCACTACCAATGGCGCATGGTTGGGCAGCATGATGCCCCCTGCGCCGACGCGGATGTGCTGCGTCTTGCCTGCCACATGGCCGATCAGCACGGCTGTGGCCGAGCTCGCAATGCCGGGCATATTGTGGTGCTCGGCCAGCCAGACGCGCGCGAAGTCCAGTCGCTCGACATGCTGGGCCGTGCGCACTGCGGCGTCGATGGCGCCGGCAATGGACTGTCCCTGCCGAACCGAGACGAGGTCCAGCAGCGACAGCTGAGGAAGTGTAGAAATGGATGCCATGCAAGTACCTCCAATGCGAAGCCTCGTCTGCCGCCCTTGCCGGACCACGCGCGGGAGGAGCGGCGCACAGGTGCTTCATGCAAAGCATGCCATTCAATCAGAAAGCCGCAAAGACTGCAGCGCGTCGCGCAGGTTGCCACGCCGGGCACGCTGGCGGTAGGCGACACAACAAAGGCGCTGGCGCGCGCGATGGACGCGCCAACTCCGGCGCCCGCGCGAACAAGGCGGCGCCGGAGCTGTCAGTGCACCATTCAGTTGTGGCCGGTCACCGCCACATCGTGGTACTGGCGGCCACAGTAGATCAGTCCCTCTGCCACGTCCGCCTGCGTGACGGCCAATACCTGGCAGAACAGCACGTCGTGTGTGCCAACGGGCTGTACCTGCGCAATGCGGCATTCAAAGGCCACCACCGCATCCGCAAGCACCGGCGCGCCGCTGACGCCCTCGCGCCAGTTGGCTGCAGCGAAACGCTGCGCCATCGGCGTTTTGCCGCCAAACAGGTTGGACAGATCGCGCTGGTCACTGCCCAGCGTGTTCACACACAGCACATGGTTGCGATGGAAGGCCTCGTACACCGAAGCACTGCGGTTGAGGCAGACCAGCAAGGTAGGCGGCGTGTCGGTGACGCTACAGACTGCCGAGGCGGTAAAGCCGGCCTTGCCGGCCGGCCCATCGGTGGTGATGACGTGCACCGCGGCGGCCACACGCGCCATGCCGTCGCGAAACTGCTGCGCGCTTGGCGGCGCGATTTCAGAAGTCGGCCAGGCCTCTGGCGGCACCTCGGGCCATGACGGGAAAGGGGATAGGCTAAGCATGGACTTCTTCTCCAGCAACATCTGCCAATGCATCACACTGAATCAGTGCGCACCACAATCGACGGGCCTACTGCCGATCCAGAAACTGCAGCAGCCGGGCGTTGAAGGCCTGGGGCCCGGTCACGCTGTGCGCATGGCCGCCATGCGGCACCACGTCCAGCTCCGCATGGGGCAGCCGCTGCTGCAGGCGCTGCGAACGCGTCCAGGGCACCAGCACGTCGTCGGCAGCGGCCATCAGCAGCACTGGCGCGGCAATGGCGCCCAGATGCTCTTCGACGTCGAAGGCCTGCAGGGCGGCAATGCGCGCGCGCATGTTGGCTTCACCCGGGAAGTGGGCGGCGGCGTGGGCAACTTCCGCCTGCACCTGCTCATGGTGGGCCTCGGCCCAGTCGGCGGGATAGAGGAAGATCGGCTGCGCCTCGACATAAGCCTGCACACCGCATGCGTCCAGCAGCGCAAGCCGCGCCGCAAAGCAGCGCGCCGAATGGACATTGGGGCTGGCCCAGGCGTTGACCAAAACCAGGCTGGCCACGCGCTGCGGCGCATCCAGCGCCAGTTGCAGCCCGACCAGCCCGCCCAGGGCGTGGCCTGCGAAATGGCAGCGTTCAGTCTGCGTGGCATCGAGGATTTCCAGCACATCCGCCGCCATGTGCGCAATGGAGTAGGGCTGGGGTAGCGCGCGCGGGCTGCGCCCGGTGCCGCGCTGGTCATAGGCGATGGCACGGTAACCGGCTTGCAGCAGTGCCTCCAGCTGCGGCTTCCAGAACCCGGCAGCGCCGCCCAGACCGGACGACAGCAGCACCGTCTTGCCATTGGCGGGCGCCAGCGGCGCATGCACGTCGAAAATGAGATCGGTCATCAGGCAGCCTTCCCGATGTGGGCGATGGTGGCAATTTCCACCAGCGCATCGGGCTTGACCAGGCCACACTGGATGCAAAAGCGTGCGGGCTTGTCGCCGGGGAAATACTCGGCGTAGACCTGGTTGATCGCCGCGTAGTTGGCCCAGTCGGTGATGAAAATGGAGTTGAACGTCACATCCGACATCGTTCCGCCTGCGGCCTCGATCACGCCCTTGATGGTTTCCAGCACGTGGCGCGTCTGCGCGGCGGGGTCGCCGACATGCACGACGTTGTTGTCCTTGTCAAAGGGCAGCGTGCCCGAGACGTAGACGACGCCATCGGCCAGGGTGCCGGGCACGTAAGGGGCCAGCGGCACGCCGGAACCCGGTGGGATGATGACTTGTTTAGGCATGGTGCAGTTCTCCTGAAACGTTGGTCGCGCAAGTAGTGGAAGGGGGCTGGCCCAGCGCGGTGCAGAATGCATCGACGGTGCTGACCCAGCCAAAGAACGTCTCGACGTTGTAGACCGTCGCCGCCTGGATGGCTGGCCCGCCGAGCTCGTGGGTGGCGTCCTCCAGCAGCAGGCTGAAGTACTCCAGATGGAAGGCATCGCGCAGGCTGGACTCGACGCAGACGTTGGTGGCAATGCCGGTAAAGACAAGATTGCGGATGCCGCGCGCGCGCAGGCTGCTATCGAGCGTGCTGTTGAAGAAGCCGCTGTAGCGCGTCTTGGGCACCACGATGTCGCCCGCGGTCGGCTGCAATGTATCGACCAGCGCGTAATCCCAGCCACCCTTGGCCAGGAAGCGCCCCTGCAGATCGGGCTTGGCACGCATGGTCTTGAGCGCGTTGGACTTGTGCCAGTTCGGCGAGCCGGGGCCGCCAGCCTCGACGTAACCGGCATCCCAGCCGTTCTGCAGGAATACCACCAGCACGCCAGCGGCACGCGCGGCCTCGATGGCCCGCTGGATGTGCCCGATGGTGCCCTGCGCGCCGGAAATGTCGAAGCCGGCCTGATCCACATAGCCGCCCAGCGACGCATAGGCGTTCTGCATGTCTACCACGATCAGCGCGGTGTCGGTGGCACGGATGCGCAGCGGCTCGGGGCGCGCGGACACGATCAGCGCAGGATGGGCGGGATCGTCGGGAAGTCCGGCGGGCACCGACGAAGTCATGGTCTTGTTCTTGCGCATGGCTGAAACCTTTCAGGCGAACTGGCGTGCGGCGGCATCGGCCACCTGCGACGGCACTGGCGTATCCGCGTCGATGCGGGCCCTCATCAATGGCTGGATGCGCTCGCCGAAATTGCGCACACCAGCCACGAAGTCGTCAAAGGTCAGCATCACGCCTTCGGTGCCCGGTACCTCGGCCATCTCGTCGAGCATCCGCGCCACGCTCGCGTAGGAGCCCACCAGCGTGGCCATGTTGATGTTGACCGCAGAGGTCGGATCGGCCATGTGGCGGACGTTGGTATCCGCACCTGACTTGGTATCGGCTGCGCCCTGCGCGCCGAGCCACTGGATGGCCTCCTCATCCGCGCCGGCTTTGTAGTGCTCCCAGCGTGCGCGCGCCTCCTCGTCGGTGTCGGCGGCAATCACCATGGTCAGCACGAACACCCCTACCTTGCGGCCGGTTTCCGCCGTGGCCTTGAGCAGCTTCTCGGCCTGCGGCGCAAAGGCCTTGGGCGTGTTGATGCCCTTGCCGAAGATGAAGTTGTGGTTTGCGTACTTGGCCGAGAACGCCACGCCTGCATCGCTGGAGCCGGCACAGATGATCTCCATCGGCTTGCTGGGCAACGGCTTGACCCGGCAGTCGTCCATCGTAAAGTACTGCCCCTTGAAGTCGGACTGGCCGGTCTCCCAGAGATCGCGCAGGATCTGCACATACTCTGTCAGATACTGGTAACGCGTGGCAAAGAATTCATCACCCGGCCACATGCCCATCTGAGAATACTCCGGCCGCTGCCAGCCGGTGACCAGATTGACACCGAAGCGGCCATTGGAGATGGAGTCGATGGTCACCGCCATGCGCGCAACAATCGCTGGTGGCATCACCAGCGACGCCGCGGTGCCAAAAAGCTTGATCTTGCTGGTCACCGCCGCCAGGCCAGCCATCAGCGTAAAGGATTCCAGGTTGTAGTCCCAGAACTCCGTCTTGCCACCAAAACCGCGCAGCTTGATCATGGACAGCGCAAAATCCATGCCGTAGTGCTCGGCGGACTGCACGATTTCCTTGTTCAGGGCAAACGTGGGTTTGTACTGGGGCGCGTTTTCCGACAACAGCCAGCCGTTGTTGCCGATGGGGATGAAGACTCCGACTTTCATGGCGATGCTCCGTTGCAAAAGGGACGAACTGCAGGCTTTTCAGACTCCTCAAGCAGGTTTGATGCCAAGCCACATAGGCCTTTCAATTCATACAGTTACGCATCACCTGGGGTGATTTCAGACCATTTGCTCCAAATTGGAGCATTTGCGCAGTAATACGTCTGCCATGCTGGTGCGGACACGCACCATCTCTGACGCTGCAGCGGGGCCGCTTCGCTCCTGCATGAAAATAGGCCGCAGCGCATTTCTTTTTCCCAAGCAGCAGGAGCATCCCATGAGCGAGCCAGCGCCACTGCGCACCGTCACGGCCAGGCCATCCCCCACACGCAAGACCGCCGCGCCCCGCGCCGCCAGAGTGGCGGACGCAGCGGCGTCTGCCCTCCCTGCCGCGCGTGAGCGCGCCCGCGCCGCCAGCCAGCAACGCCGCCAGCGCAAGATGGAAGAAAAGCGCGGCAGCATCCTCGCTGCCGCGCTGACCCTGTTCTCGCGCTATGGCATGCACGGCGTCAGCCTGGATGCGGTGGCGGAACTGGCCGACGTCTCCAAGACCAACCTGCTCTACTACTTCCCCAACAAGGAAGCGCTGTACCTGTCCGTGCTGCGCAATCTGCTGACGCAATGGCTGCAGCCGCTGCATGCGCTGAGTGCCGAGCAGGCGCCGCGCGAGGCGCTATCGCGCTACATCCGCACCAAGCTCGCCGCCTCGCGCGACGCCCCCGAGGCATCCCGCCTGTTCTGCCTGGAAG
Organism: Lampropedia cohaerens; assembly: GCF_001005215.1. Lineage (GTDB taxonomy): Bacteria > Pseudomonadota > Gammaproteobacteria > Burkholderiales > Burkholderiaceae_C > Lampropedia > Lampropedia cohaerens. The sequence continues at coordinate 34,616 of NZ_LBNQ01000024.1, read as the reverse complement.
TAATCCAGGGCGCACCGCTGCTCAAAAGCACGCTGGAGGGCGAGCTGCGCGAGCTGGTCGAGCGCAAGCGTGCGGTCATCCACGCCTGGATTGAACAAGGCGTGCTGCGGCCCATTGCGCCGCATCACCTGATCTTCTCGCTGTGGGCCATGACGCAGCATTACGCCGACTTCTCGGTGCAGGTGCAGTCGATCTGCGGCAAGGGCCTGGAGGACCCTGCATTCTTCGAGGAAACGGCTGCCAGCATCGAGCAGCTGGTATTGGCAGGGGTTCTGCCGTGATGGCCAGCGCCGGGCGGCGCACGCGCTGACCACCACAGATGGGGACCACCATCAACTGGCCCGGTGTCGCGGCTCGGGTCCCGATGTCGCCGCGCTGCAGCCGCGCATGCACCACGACAATCCCGGCTGCGGTGCAAATGCTCCTTTTTGGAGCAAATGGTCCATCAGAACCTGTTTAGGTTCTAAGCCTGCCACAGGCTTTCCCTACGCCACGCTGTCAGCAGGAGTGCGAAAGCCGTCTCTCCCATGCGGCAACCCTCGCACGGTATGCCCGTTGCCCGGTGAATCGGCCCGTTCCCTTCGGATGGCATGCATGTTGCTTCGGAGCACGCCATCCGATTCAGCAGGGAAGGCCCATGCATTCCGCATCAGCACTTGCACCCAGCGCCCCGATGGGGCTGCCAGCGTCGCCTGCCAGGCACGCCGATCTGAGCATCGACGTGCGCGACCTGTCGCTGGTGTACCCCAGCAGCGATGGTCCGGTCACTGCGCTGGCGCATGTGGACCTGCAGATACGCCGCGGTGATTTCGTCTCCTTTATCGGCCCGTCGGGCTGCGGCAAGACCACCTTGCTGCGCGCCATTGCCGATCTGGAGCAGCCGACATCCGGACAACTGCTGGTCAATGGCGTCACGCCCCGGCAGGCGCGGCTGCGGCGTGACTACGGCTTCGTCTTCCAGGCACCGGCGCTGTACCCATGGCGCACCATCGCACGCAATGTGGAGCTGCCGCTGGAGGTCTTCGGCATGCCCAGGTGGGAGCGCCAGCAGCGCTCGGCGCACTACCTGGCACAGGTCAACCTGGCCGGATTCGAGCGCAAGTACCCCTGGCAGCTCTCTGGTGGCATGCAGCAGCGCGCCTCGATTGCCCGCGCCCTGAGTTTTGAGCCGGCGCTGCTGCTGATGGACGAGCCCTTCGGGGCGCTCGACGAGATCGTGCGCGACCAGCTCAACGAGCAGTTGCTGCAGCTGTGGCGCAGCACCGGCAAGACCGTCGTGTTTGTCACCCACTCCATTTCCGAGGCGGTGTTTCTGTCCTCGCGCATCGTCGTGATGTCGCCACGCCCGGGGCGCATCATCGACGTCATCGACTCCGATCTGCCGCGCGAGCGCGGCTTCGACGTGCGCGAAACGCCGCAATTCATCCAGCTCGCACAGCGCGTGCGGGAAGGCTTGCGTCAGGCGAGCATGCTGCAATGAACGGTCGCTCCATGGCATTGCCGCAAGGCTCCTCCCCGCCTGGCGCTACGGCTGCCGCGCCGCCGCCAGATGCGTGCCGCCAGACCCTGCTGCGGCGCTGGTGGCAGCGCTCACGCGCCGCCCCGGTAGCCATTCTGGTCGCGCTGGCGTTACTGCTCTGGTATGCCGCGGCGCTGCCCATGAACCGTGTGCTGACGGCCAACCTGCTGACCGAGCACGCCAGCCTGACCGAGCGCGCCAGGGTCAGCTGGTCGTTGCAGCGGCCCATCCTGCCGGCGCCCCATCAGGTGGTGCAGACCTTCCACAGGGAAGTCTTTGCCACGCCCCTGTGGCGCGCCGCTCCGGGCCAAGCGGATGCGCGCATGCTCAACCCGCGCAATCTGGTCACCCATGTGCTGGTGACCGCCAGCGCCGCCCTGACAGGCTTTGCCATCGGCACGCTGATCGGCATCGCACTGGCCGTGGCCATCGTCCACGTGCGCGTGCTGCGCCTGTCGCTGATGCCGTGGCTGGTGGCCTCGCAGGCCGTGCCGATTCTGGCCGTGGCTCCCATCGTCATCGTCATCATGGGCGCGCTGGGCCTGACCGGCCTGCTGCCCAAGGCCCTGATCTCCGCCTATCTGTGCTTTTTCCCCATCACCATCGGCATGGTCAAGGGGCTGCAGTCGCCCGAGCGGCTGCAGCTGGAGCTACTAAGCACCTATAGCGCTACTCGCCGGGAGGTCTTCTGGCTGCTGCGGCTGCCCGCTGCCATGCCCATGCTGTGGGCCAGCTGCAAGGTTGCGATGGCCATCAGCCTGGTGGGCGCCATCATCGCCGAGCTGCCCACCGGCGCCACCGCCGGAATTGGCGCCCGGCTGCTCAGTGGCAGCTACTACGGGCAGACGCTGCAGATCTGGTCCGCCCTGCTGGCCGCAGGCATTACGGCGGCCCTGCTGGTCGGCGCCGTCGACGTGCTGGCGTGGCTGAGTAGCCGCCTGCTGGGTCAATCACCTACGACAAGGAGACAGCCATGACCGCCGTGCTGCGCGCCCAGCAGGCCGCGCCTGTCTCTGCGCAGGGCCTGAAAACAGGCGCACACGCCACACGCTTGGCCGTGCTGACCATGGCATGGTCGATAGCGGCGGCCATTACGCTCTGGCTGGCGCATCGCGCTGGCTTTGGCAACGCCTCCACCGCCTTGCGGCTGGCCGGTGCGCTGGTACTGGCTGGCGGCAGCGTACTGCTGCAGTACGCCTGTCAACGCTATGCGCCTGCCGGCGACGGGCCCGAACCGCACGGCCTGCGGCTGCTCATGGCAACGGGGTTGGGCCTGCTGATGCTCTATGCCGCGGAGTTCGCATGCGTGGCGCTGGGCATTCCAGCCATCCTGCTGCCCGCGCCCTCGCAGGTCGTGCAGGCGCTTTGGGCCCAGCGCCAGCTGCTGGCGGCCGATGCGATGCAGACCATCGTGCGCGCCATGCTGCCGGGCTGGCTGCTGGGCAGCGCATTGGCGATCGTCACTGCGGTTCTGTGCGATCGCTTTTCCTTCCTGCGCCGTGGACTGCTGCCACTGGGCCACTTCATCGCGGCATTGCCCATCGTCGGGCTGGCGCCCATTTTCGTGATGTGGTTTGGCTTTGACTGGCCCTCGAAGGCGGCGATTGCGCTGGTGGTCACGTTCTTTCCGGTACTGATCAACACCGCCGCCGGCCTTCAACAGGCGGGGGCGATGGAGCGTGACCTGATGCACGCGTATGCGGCATCACCCATGCAGACGCTGCGCTGGCTGACCCTGCCTGCAGCATTGCCCTTTATCTTCAACGGGCTGCGCATCACCGTGCCACTGGCCCTGATCGGCGCCATCGTGGCCGAGTTCTTCGGCACGCCCATCGTCGGCATGGGTTTTCGCATGTCGGTGTCGCTGGGCCAGATGGCGATGCCGATGGTCTGGGCCGAAATCGTCGTCGCCGCGGTGATCGCCATGGCGCTGGTGGCACTGCTGGTCGCGCTGGAGCGCCGCCTGACATTCTGGCACCCGTCGCTGCGGACCTGAGTTCTCTCCACCCTCCCCCTTCCCGTTTCACAAGGAGTTCGCCATGAATACCCTCGCCCTGCCCGCTCTTGCCTCTCGCCTGACGCGCTCCGCCCTGGCGGCGGGAGTGCTGGCCGCCTGCCAGCTAGCGGCACATGCCACCGAACCTGTAACGGTGCAGCTGCGCTGGGTCGCGCAGGCGCAGTTCGCCGGCTACTATGTGGCGCAGGCCAAGGGCTATTACCGTGCGCTGGATCTGGATGTGACGATCAAGCCGGGCGGGCCGGATACCTCGGTGGCACAGGTGCTCGCTGGCGGCGGCGCGGACCTGATCGTCGATTGGATGCCCACCGCACTGGCTGCGCGCGAGCGTGGCGTGCCGCTGGTCAACGTTGCACAAAGCTTCGCCCGCTCCGGCATGCAAATGACCTGCCGCGCCGACTCCGGCGTGCGCTCGCCCGCAGACCTCAAGGGCAAGACGGTGGGCGTCTGGTATTCCGGCAGCGAATACCCGTTCCTGGCCTGGATGGCCAAGCTTGGCCTGGAAGTGGGCGCTGATGACGGTGTCAAGGTGCTCAAGCAGGGCTACAACGTCGATCCGCTGCTGCAAAAGCAGGCCGACTGCATCTCCACCATGTCCTACAACGAATACTGGCAGGTCATCGACGGCGGCCTCACCCCCGAGCAGCTGGTGGTGTTCTCCTATGCCGACCAGGGCGTCTCCACCCTGGAAGATGGCCTGTACGCGATGGAGGCCAAGCTGCAGGACCCGGCCTACGTCGAACGTCTGGGCAAGTTTGTCGCGGCCACCAACAAGGGTTGGAAGTACGCCATCGAGAATCCCGACGAAGCCGTCGACATCATCCTGGATGCAGACGCCTCCGGCGCGCAGACCGCCGAGCACCAGCGGCGCATGCTGGTCGAAGTGGGCAAGCTGATCGATCTGAGCACAGGCGGCGCCCTGGCCGAAGCGGATTACCAGCGCACGGTTGACATCCTGCTCTCGGGCGGCTCCACGCCGGTCATCACCAAGGCTCCAGAAGGCGCATGGACGTCTGTGGTCACTGATGCGGCCCAGAAGTACCAGTGACGGACACGGTCGACAGCGGCCCGCGCTGAAGCAGCCGCTGCGAGATCAGACCGTCCCGCCCACGGTTAGCCCCTCGATGCGGAAGGTGGGCTGCCCCACGCCGACCGGCACGCTCTGCCCTTCCTTGCCACATACGCCCACGCCCGTATCGAGCTGCGGGTCATTGCCGATCATGCTGACATGCTTGAGCGCCTCCGGACCGTTGCCCACCAGCGTCGCGCCCTTGACCGGGTACAGCAGCTTGCCCTTTTCCACCCACCAGGCCTGGCTGGCAGAAAACACGAACTTGCCGGAGGTGATGTCCACCTGACCGCCACCGAAGTTGGTGGCGTAGATCCCGCGTTCGATACTGGCGATGACCTCGGCGGGCTCGTACTGTCCCCCCAGCATGTAGGTGTTGGTCATGCGCGGCATGGGAATGTGCGCATAGCTCTCGCGTCGGCCATTGCCGGTAGGTGCCGTCTTCATCAGGCGCGCATTCATCGCATCCTGGATGTAGCCAACCAAGATTCCGTCCTCGATCAGCACGTTGCGCTGCGTAGCATGGCCCTCGTCGTCGATGTTGAGCGAGCCGCGGCGGCCCGCCAGGGTGCCGTCATCCAGCACGGTCACGCCCTTGGCCGCCACGCGTTCGCCAATACGGCCGCTGAAGGCACTGGCGCCCTTGCGGTTGAAGTCCCCTTCCAGGCCGTGGCCGACCGCTTCGTGCAACAGCACCCCAGGCCAGCCAGGCCCGAGCACCACGGTCATTTCGCCGGCCGGCGCCGGGCGCGATTCAAGATTGATCAGCGCGTTCTGGACCGCATCCTCGACGTACTGCGTAATCCGTGCATCGTCGAAATAGGCCAGTCCAAAGCGCCCGCCTCCACCGGCCGTGCCGACCTCGCGCCGGCCTGCCTGCTGGGCGATCACCGTCACGGACAGCCGCACCAGCGGACGCACGTCCGCTGCCAGCGTGCCGTCCGCGCGCGTCACCAGGACCACGTCCCACTCGCTGGCAAGCCCGGCCATGACCTGCACGATGCGCGGATCGCGCGCCCGCGCCAGCTTTTCCACCCTACCCAACAAGGCCACCTTGGCAGCACTGTCCAGTGTCTCGATCGGATCAAGCGCGGGATAGAGCGCGCGGCCTGGCGCCACTCTGCGGGCCCCAACCTTGGCACGTCCACCCCGCGCAGTGCCATTGCCAATGGCCCGCACGGTCGCTGCGGCATCCATCAGTGCAGCCTGCGAAATATCGTCGGAGTACGCAAAGGCGGTCTTCTCGCCGGAAACCGCTCGCACGCCAAAACCCTGGTCGACGCTGTATGAACCTGTCTTGACGATGCCTTCCTCCAGGCTCCACCCCTCATGGCGGGTGTACTGGAAATACAGGTCCGCGTCGTCCACGTCACGCTTGCGAATGTGCGCCAGCGCCTGCTGCAGATGCTGCTCGCTCAGGCCAAACGGGGTCAGCAGGATGGATTGCGCCAATGCCAATCGATCAGTCGTGCTCGCAGCGGTGGCCTGCGCAGGGTCTGCGCCATCGTGCCGCAGTGTCTGCGACACATCAAGAATCAGGTTGGTAGTCATGGCGACATTGTAGAAGTGCCCCGTCCACCGCGTTTAGCATCCAGCCGATCTGCAGCGCTGGACAAACACTTTTCCAATTCACAGCATCGACTGCAAAGCGCAGTTCTACTGCCTTGACCCAGGCTTCATCAAAGCAAATAGACACCCTACCAATTAGCGCGTTCATAAAAGATGGTCAAACGACCAACAAGCGCTGGTTGTAACCCGTGTCATCGCTACCGATTCATGCACAATTGCCCATGCACAATTGCCCGCTTTGTAAAAACGCGCCTTTCAACCGCGCCTTTTTCCAGCCATGACACAACACTCCAGCATCACCCCCCAGGACAAGGCCAACATTCTTTCGCAGGCCCTGCCTTACATTCGCAAGTTCCATGGCAAGACCATGGTCATCAAATATGGTGGCAATGCCATGACCGAACCGGCGCTGCAAGCTGCGTTTGCCGAGGACGTGGTGCTGCTCAAGCTGGTGGGCATCAACCCCGTCGTGGTGCACGGTGGCGGCCCGCAGATCGAATCGGCCCTCAAGCGGCTGGGCAAGACTGGTCAGTTCATTCAGGGCATGCGCGTGACCGACGACGAGACCATGGAGGTCGTGGAATGGGTGCTGGCCGGTGAAGTGCAGCAGGACATTGTCGGTCTGATCAACCAGGCCGGTGGCAAGGCGGTCGGTCTGACCGGGCGTGATGGCGCCTTCATCCGTGCCGAAAAGCTCAAGATGGCCGACAACAAGGACCCGAACGTGCTCTATGACGTGGGCCAGGTCGGCAACATCGTCAGCATCGATCCCAGTGTGGTCAAGGCGCTGCAGGATGACGCCTTCATCCCCGTCATCAGCCCCATTGGCTACGGTGACCAGAACGAGAGCTACAACATCAATGCCGATGTGGTCGCCAGCAAGCTCGCCTCGGTCCTTAAGGCCGAAAAGCTGATGCTGCTGACCAATACGCCCGGAGTCCTGGACAAGGAGGGCAAGCTTTTGACCAATCTTTCGGCGCGCGAGATCGACAACCTGTTTGCCGATGGCACCATTTCCGGCGGCATGCTGCCCAAGATCAGTGGCGCGCTGGATGCTGCCAAAAGCGGCGTCAACTCCGTGCACATCGTCGATGGCCGGGTTCCGCATGCCATGCTGCTGGAAATTCTTACGGATACCCCCTACGGAACCATGATCCGCTCACACTGATCTACCATTGCGCTACTGCGCAGGCCGACTCGAATCGGCCTGAACGACGGTGGAACTTCTACATTAGCACTCTATCAAAGAGAGTGCTAATATCGCCAGGCAGCCACGCCGATTTGTCCTTCGCTGTTGGCCAGCCTGGCGCCATTCGCCCTGAAAGGAAATTCATCCATGAGCCAAACCACCGTACACGCACTTACTCCCGCTTCGGCGCAGTGGCCTGCGCTGCCGGCGTTGGGCAACCTGGATGCCTACATTTCCGCTGTCAACCGCATGCCCATGCTCACCGCCGAGGAAGAGCTGCGCTATGCGCGCGAACTGCGCGATCACAACAGTGTCGAGGCTGCCGGAAAGCTGGTGATGTCACACCTGCGGGTGGTCGTTGCCGTCTCCCGCCAATACTTGGGCTATGGGCTGCCGCAGGGTGATCTGATTCAGGAAGGCAACGTGGGCCTGATGAAAGCCGTGCGCCGTTTCGACCCCGAGCAAGGTGTGCGTCTGGTCAGCTATGCGCTGCACTGGATCAAGGCGGAGATCCACGAGTTCATCCTCAAGAACTGGCGCATGGTCAAGGTGGCCACGACCAAGGCGCAGCGCAAGCTGTTTTTCAACCTGCGCTCGCTCAAGGCCGACCTGAAGGCCAGTCACGCCATGACGGAGGGCGAGCAGTACCGCACCAGCCTCACTGACCGCGAGATCGACGAGGTCGCCAGTCAGCTCAACGTCAAGCGCGAGGAAGTCATCGAGATGGAAACGCGCCTGTCGGGCGGCGACGTCGTACTGGATCCGACGCCGGTTGACGAGGAACGTGAAGCGGGCCACTTCGCCCCCATTGCCTATTTGGCCGACCACACGCATGAGCCGACTGCGGTGCTGGAAGCCAAGGAACGCAATTTCCTGGCCACCGACGGCATTCAAATGGCACTGCAGACGCTGGACGAACGCAGCCGGCGCATTGTGCAGGAGCGCTGGCTCAACGTCAATGATGACGGCTCAGGCGGCATGACTCTGCACGAACTGGCCGAGGAATACGGCGTCAGCGCCGAGCGCATCCGCCAGATCGAGGTGGCTGCGATGAAGAAGATGCGCAAGGCCATGGTGCCAGCACTTGCGGCCGCCTGATCGCCAATAGCGCGCTTGCACCGCTACGCCCCGCCCTGCGGGCAGTCAGCAAGTTCCGCGCAGGGGCCTTCTCAGCTGCGCCCCAGCCGCTCGCTTTCCTCAAGCAGAGTCCGCACATCCGCCGTCAGCTGGTCGACCGGTGTGCCATAGCGCACATACAGGCGCAGTTGGCCTTGTGGGTCGAACAGATAGCCCGCCGAGGTGTGATTCATGGTGTAGCTGTCCTCGGTGGCACCCGGTACCTTCTGGTAGACCACCTTGAACTCGCGTGCCATCGCCGCCAGCTGCTCGGCGCTGCCAACCAAGGCAATGGCGCTCTCATCAAAGCTGCCCAGATACTGCCGCATGATCTCTGGGGTGTCACGCTCGGGATCCACGGTGACGAACAGCACCTGCAGCCGATCAGCGTCGGCACCGAGTTGCCTTTTCACCTCCGCCAGCTCCAGCATGGTGGTGGGACACACATCCGGGCATTGCGCGAAGCCAAAGAAAATGAAGACGGCCTTGCCGGCAAAGTCCGCGATGGTGCGCATGTTGCCGTCGGCATCCGGCATCTGCCAGTTGCGCCCATACTCGGCACCCGTGACATCAATGGCGTTAAAGCGCACAGCCGGCGCAGGCGGCGTCCTTTCCTTGCACGCAGCCAGACCTGCGGCTGCGGCACCAACAAGCGCCAGGCAGGCGGCGCGGCGTGTAAGAGCAGCGGGAAGGGTCATGCCAGTCCTCCAATTCTCAGGTAATGATCGATCAGCAATGCGGCAAACACGCCGCTCAGATGCCACAGCGACCAGCGGAACGTGCGACGCGCCAGCGCGTCGGAGTAGTCGCGCCACAGCCACCAACCGTAGTAGCAGAACACGCCGCTGAGGGCCGCTGCCACCACCAGATAGAACCAGCTGCTCATGCCATAGGCCACCGGCGCCATGCAGGCCGCAAACAGCACCAGCGTATAGAGAAAGACCTGCAAGCTGGTGTAACGCTGGCCGCGCACTACGGGCATCATCGGCAAGCCGGACTCGCGGTATTCCTCCACCTTGTAGAGCGCCAGCGCCCAGAAGTGCGGGGGCGTCCACAGGAAGATGATGAGAAACAGCAGCCACGCCTCCGGCGCGAGGCTGCCCTGCATCGCGGCCCATCCCAACACAGGGGGCATGGCGCCCGATGCGCCACCGATGACAATGTTCTGCGGCGTCAGCGGCTTAAGCACCACCGTATAGATCACCGCATACCCCACAAACGTGGCCAGCGTCAGCCACATCGTCAGCGGGTTGATCGAGTAGTACAGCAGCAGGCAGCCCGCCGAGCACAGCAGGCCCGAGAACATTAGCGCCTGCCAATCGGGCAGCTCGCCACGCGCGGTGGGGCGCCAGGCCGTGCGGCGCATGCGCGCATCAATGGCCTTCTCCACCAGACAATTGAACGCCGCCGCCGCCGAGGCCACCAGCCAGATGCCAAAACACGCCAGCAGGATCTGCCGCATCTGCGGACCGCTGGGCACCGCCGGAATGGCCAGTACCATGCCAATCAGGGCGCAGAACACGATCAACTGCACCACGCGGGGCTTGGTCAGAACCCAGAACTGCATCCAGCGGGTGCGCAGATCCATGGGCAAAGCAGCCTGCCTCATGAGGATACTCTCCTGCCTGGCCCTGCTGACCAGCGGCTATGCGTATCAACGTATCGCGACAAATTCGACTCCGTAATCAATTCGGTTGACCGACCCGACATCCGCACCCGGGTATCAGCCAGCAACTGCGTCAGCACCACCACCAGCGCTGCCGCGCCACCGGTGTGCAGAATGGCCGCCAGCAGCGGCCAGCCCAGCACGACGTTGGACAGGCCCGTGAGCAGCTGCGCTGCCACCAGTATGGCCAGCCGCTGGCCAGCGCGCCGCAGCGCCCCCCCTCGACGCCACAGCGCCACTGCCAGCCAGGCAGCACTTGCCACCACCACCAGCGCAAACAGGCGATGCACATAGTGAATCGCCACCAATGCCGGGAACTCTATCAGGTTGCCGTCGGCCTGGTGGCCCAGCTCACGCCAGAGGGTAAAGCCCTGGCGCACGTCCATCTCCGGCCACCACGCACCGTTGCAGTCAGGAAACGTCGCACAGGCAAGCACTGCATAGTTGGTGCTGACCCAGCCGCCAAGCGCGATCTGCACCAGCACGACGGCAAAGACAGCCCAGGCCAGCATCCGCAGTCCACGCCCGATGGCATGGGGCGCTGCGGCAGCCGTGATCTGCCGCCACCGCACCGCCTGCGCGCACAGCAGCGCCAGCAGCACCACGCCGCCCAGCAGATGCAGCGTCACGATGGCGGGAAACAGCTTCATCGTCACCGTCCACGCCCCGAATGCGCCCTGCAGCAGCACCCACAGCAAGGTCACCGTAGGCCACACCGGATGCAAGGGAGGCGCCTGCGCGGCCTGCTGCCGCTGACTGCGGCGCCACCGCAGCCACTGGTGCCAACCCAATACCGTCAGCACAGTCGTCAAGGCACCGACCCCGGTGGCCAGGTAGCGGTGGATCATCTCGATCCACGCCTTGCCGTGCGTGACAGGACCATCCGGCATGGCCTGTTGTGCAGCAGCAATCTCTGCATGGGCACCGACAGGGCTGGCGTTGCCGTAGCAGCCTGGCCAGTCCGGGCAGCCGAGTCCCGAATCGGTCAAGCGCGTGAACGCCCCGAACAGCACCAGATCGAAGGTCAGCACCAGCGTTGCCACGACCAAAGCATGCAGGAAGCCGCGCATGCCGCGATGGCGATTGCGCCGCCACACCCAAACAAGCGGCACCAGCGCCACCAACACTCCGACCAGCAGCAGCTCGACAAGTGGCGCCCAGTCGTACAGGGCCACCTGCGCGTTCATGCCGCGCCTCCGCCATTGACAGGATGGCGCGCCGTGCACGTCGCAAACGCCCACAGCAGCGCAGCGCCTGCCCTTACCCTTAATAGGGCAGCCACAAGGTCTTTTCGCCCATGCGATATCGTGCTATGCGTCATCCGCGCGCTCCATCCTGGCAGACAACCCGGCGCGCCAGGCACATCGTGGCCAGTCATTTTTTGATGGCGATGAAAATCGGCCAACCCGCTATTTTGCCGCAAGCGCTATCTCCGCACGAATCACAGGAACATCCGGCCGCGGCGAAGAGCGCTGGAGCCCGCAGCCAGACAATGATCGGACCTAATCCGAATCCCCGTCCTGCAGCGCGGACGGCGCCTTGGCACGGCGCAACGCAGCGCGCACATCCCCCAGCGGAATGGCCGAGTGCTGTGCCGAAGCAGCGCGCGGGCGGGCCTTGAAGGCATGGCCATAAACGATCTCGAAGGTCAACGTGATCGTCCCATCGGCCGCTGTCAGCTGCTGCAGCGCTTCACACAGCGCGCGGTGCCACCGCCTGCCTCGCAGACCAGCAAAGCGATCAACGTGAAGATTGCGCCCCAGCTCGCGCAGCTCCACCAGCACGCGTTCGGCACTGGGAAACTGCAAGCGGATATGTTCCATGTCCATGACCGGCTCGGCAAACCCGTTGGCGACCAGCATGTCGCCCAGATCGTGCATGTCGGTAAAGGCCTGCGCCGGTTCGGGCCACCGGGCCTGCGCATAAAGGCCGCGCAGTTCGATGAGGGTATCGGGCCCGAACGTCGAGAACATCACAAAGCCTTCGTCGCCCAGCCATTGGCCCCACTGCCGCATCAGCGCGGCAGGATCGGGCGCCAGATGCAGCGCCATGTTGGCCCAGACCATGTCCAGGCAGCCCGACGGTGGCGCCTCGAAATGCACCGGCCCACCACGCAGACGTCGCCAAAGCGATGGGCGCCACCGGCGCAGCGCCTCCTGCGCATGCAATGGATTGCCGTGCCACAGCCAGCACTCGGCATCGCCATAGCGCTGTGCGACCAGCGCATGCGCTGCCGCGCCGCCACGCACCGGCTCCCAATCCAGCCAGCGCCTGGGCCGCCTGACGAACCATTGCAACCGCTCCGCCATGCGGCGCCCGACCTCCTCGTGCAGCCACGGACTGCGCGCTGGCGCACGCGCCAGCCAGCATGCCAGGGCCTGGCCATCAAGCGTGGGAGGAGAGGTACCGGTAATGCCCGCTGTCATGAGGAAATCGCCTTGTACGCACCGCCACAGCCGGGCAATGCGGTCAGTCAAAAGAATCGTCAGCGGCGTCTCAAAACCTGTTCCAAGGCCACCCCGGCAACGCCGGACCGTTGCCACTGATGCACGCCGATGATAATCAGTAGTGCCAATCCGTGCGGATGCTGGCGCGGCGCTTGGACTGCGCCCAAACCCGGCACCGCCGGATCAAAGCCTTGCGTGAGAGTATGCCGCCATGTTCCACCAATTACGTCGCCTGCTGCCGTCGCAATGCCCATTCTGCAATGCCTGGCCGGTATTCGGTGCCGCAGGCGGCATCTGCGATGCATGCCGTCGCCACCTGCGCAAATTCCCACCACGCTGCCGGCATTGCGCGCTGTCGCTCACACTGGCGAACGCTCCATGCCCAGCCTGCGCCCAGATGCCCTCTCCGCTGGCACACTGTGTGGCGGCGGTGGATTATGGCTACCCATGGGAACAGGTGCTGCACCAGTTCAAGTACCAGCAGGGCCATGCCTGGGCCCATGCAATGGCCGACTGGCTGCTGCAGCACCCCGACGGTCCACCCCTGTTGCGCGCGGCAGACGCCATCCTGCCCGTGCCGCTGGCCCCGGCGCGCCTGCGCGAGCGTGGCTACAACCAAGCGTGGGAGCTGACCTGCGCCCTCACCAGGGCCTGCGGCGTTCGCCGCAAGGCCCACGCGCGGTGGCTCAGCCGCCGGGACACATCGCGGCATCAGGTCGGCAGCAGTCGGGTGCAGCGCCTGCGCAACCTGCGCGACGCCTTTGCCTGTCATGTGCAAGTGCGTGGCCAGCATATCCTGCTGGTCGATGACGTCATGACCACCGGCGCAACGCTGTTTACGCTAGCGCGCCTGCTGCAAGCACGCGGCGCAGCATCGGTGACGGCCATGGCATTTGCGCGCACGCCCCTGCCAGGCCTGAGCTGACCCACACGCAAGGCCAGTGGCACCTGCACTGCGCAGTGCTATGCCAACCTCAGCGACTGTTGCGCAGCTCCGCTTCAGGCAGCTCGATCTTGACTTCCAGCACTTCGAGATTGTCCTGCCTGTCCAGCGCGACCTTGATGTCCTGCGGGTCAATCTGGATGTACTTGGAGATCACCTGTACCAGATCCTTTTGCAGATCGGCCAGGAACTCGGGCTTGCGCGTCGTGCGGTCACTGCGCTCGTGCGCGAGGATGATTTGCAGACGCTCCTTGGCGACCGAAGCGGTCTTCTTCTTGCCGCCAAAGAGGAGATCGATCAGGGCCATGGCGGTTACCTCCCGCCGAAGATGCGTTTGAGAAAGCCCGCCTTCTGGGCTTCGATGAACCGCAGGGGGCGCTCCTCGCCGAGAAAGCGCGCCACCACGTCGAGATAAGCCTCGGACACGTCCGAACCCTTGATGTGCACGGCAGGCACCCCCTGGTTGGACGCCTGCAGCACCGACTCGGACTCCGGAATCACGCCGATGAGCGGAATACGCAGAATGTCCTGGATGTCATCGAGCGAAAGCATCTGCCCGCCCTCCACCCGATTGGGGTTGTAGCGCGTGATCAACAGATGTTCCTTGACCGGATCACGCCCGTCGATGGCGCGCTGGGTCTTGGAAGCCAGCATGCCCAGAATGCGGTCCGAATCGCGCACCGAGGAGACTTCCGGGTTGGTCACAACAATGGCCTCATCGGCAAACCGCATCGCCAGAAGGGCCCCACTTTCGATACCCGCTGGCGAGTCGCAGACGATGAATTCGAAATCCATCGCCACCAGATCGTCGAGCACCTTCTTCACGCCATCTTCCGTGAGCGCATCCTTGTCGCGCGTCTGCGACGCAGCCAGGATGTAGAGGTTCTCCAGCTGCTTGTCCTTGATCAGGGCTTGATGCAGGTTGGCTTCGCCCTGAATGACGTTGATCAGGTCGTACACCACGCGCCGCTCGGCCCCCATGATCAGGTCCAGATTGCGCAGGCCCACGTCGAAATCGATGACGGCGGTCTTGTGGCCACGCATGGCCAGTCCCGAGGAAATGCTGGCACTGGTGGTGGTTTTGCCAACCCCGCCCTTACCCGAGGTCACAACGATGATTTTCGCCATTCAGTTCATCCTGTCAGAAATGAGTATTTTTTGTTCGGGCCCTTCGTCCCACACGCAGCGCCTGACGCTATTGTGCCGATTCGCCCAACCGGCAGCAATGTACCAGCTGTGCCGAGCGTACCAAGCTGTAACCGGCTGTCCTGTCAGTGCGCAGCCAATGGTTCGATGACCAGGCGCTCGCCCTCAAGGCGAATCTGCGCCGGACGGCTCGCGACTTCCTTGGGGAAATCCGTCTCACCAGTGCGATAAATGCCAGCCACCGAAAGCAGTTGCGCCTCCAGGCACTGCGTGAAAATGCGCGCCTGCACATCCCCACGCGCGCCGGCAATGGCCCGCCCCCGCAGTGGGGCATAGACGTGCACGTTGCCATCGGCAATCACCTCGGCACCGAAGTTGACGGCCGTCGTGACGATCAGGTCGGCGCCACGCGCATACACCTGCTGGCCCGAGCGCAGCGGCTTGTCGATCAGCACCGTCTTGGCTGCAGGCGCCTCGCGCACCACTTCGACCTCGCGCACCACCTCGCGAATCTCCACGCTCGGCGCAGCTGGCGCCGCCGCGCGCACGGGCGCGGCCTCCGGCGCCACCGACAGGCCCGCCGCACGCGCGAACTCGGTCTGCACGGCACTGCCGCCACGCACCGCCACGGGAATGGTCTTGAGTCCGCGCAGGGTGCCGATCAGCCCGGTGAAGTCAATGGCGGCGGGGTCCTCCCGCACTGCCGACAGGTCGATGAGCACGGGGTCGTTGTCGAAAAAGTCCGGCTCGTTCACGAACCGCTCGGCCAGCGCCTGGCGCACCGCATAGGTGTCGGTGGTGCGCAGCAGCAGCGCCACCACGGGCAGGGAGGCGCTCTTGAGCTCGAACGGCGCTTTGCCGTTCACGGAAGTCGGGGCATTGGGTTCGGCAGCCATGCGCGTAGGATCAATCCGGCAGAAATGTCATTGCAATGGATCAGGCCGCGCACACGTCTTGCATCTTGCGTGACCGCGCCTGGACAAATGGCGCCCAAGTGTACCTCTGCCGGCATTGCATCAGTGTGCCGCAGGCAGGGCTGCGTTGAGCTGCGCGCGGGTGCGCAAAGCCTCTTGCCGCGCCGCCGCCGCAAAGTCGCTGCTGGCGCTGGCGTACAGGATGGCGCGTGACGAATTGATGACCGCCGTGCCGCAGCCGGCGTAGCCGGCGCGTACGGTGGCCTGCGCATCGCCCCCTTGCGCGCCCACGCCAGGAATCAGCAGCGGCAGGCGCGGTGCGCGCGCCCGGACCGCTGCAATCTCGTCCGGGCGCGTGGCGCCCACCACCAGACCGAGCTGCCCATTGGTGTTCCATGGCCCTTGCGCCATCTCTGCGACATGCTCGAACAGACGTGGCTGGCCCGGCAGAGCCGCCAGTGGCTGTGCCTGCAGATCGTCGCCACCGGGGTTGGAGGTGCGACACAGCAGAAACGCCCCCTTGCCCTTATAGGCCAGATAGGGCTGCAGCGAATCAAACCCCATGAAGGGCGAGAGCGTCACCGCGTCCGCTCCATAGCGCTCGAACGCCTCACGCGCATACTGCTGCGCGGTGGAGCCAATGTCGCCTCGCTTGGCATCAAGGATCACGGGAACCTGGGGTGCAACGTCGCGGATGTGGGCGATCAAACGCTCCAGCTGGTCCTCGGCACGCTGCGCCGCAAAGTAGGCAATCTGCGGCTTGAACGCGCAGACCAGATCCGCCGTGGCCTCCACGATCGCTGCGCAGAAATCAAAAATGCGCGATGCGTCGCCGCGCCAGGGCTCGGGCAGGCGGGTCGGATCGGGATCCAGCCCCACGCACAGCAGAGAATCGTTGGCGCGGGCGGCCCGCGCAAGCATGTCGGTGAAAAGCATGGGCGCAGATTGTGGCACAGCGCTGCCGCGAGCCAGCGAGCGCCTTGCGCGCAGCGTCAGCGCAACCGCTCAGCCACCTCTGCTGCGGGCTGCAGCGCCAGCTGCTCGGCCAGTCCGCTGGCTCGGCGGGTGCGCTGCGCCATCGCCTGCTGCCACATGCCTGGCTCCGGCGCGAGGTAGCTGAAGTGCCGCCTGGCGCGCGTCAGCCCGGTGTAGAGCAGCTCGCGCGTGAGCAGGGGACTGGCCTGTGCCGGCAGGCACAGCAAAACGTGCTCGAACTCCGAGCCCTGACTTTTGTGCACGGTCATCGCGAAGGCGGTCTCCACATGCTGCAGCCGACTGACGGACACGGAGCGGCTCGCGCCTGCTTGCGCCCCCGGCTGCGGGAAGTACACGCGCAAGCGCTGGCGATCCTGCGCGCTGGGCAGCGCCACGCCCACATCGCCATTAAAGACGCCCAGGCTGGCGTCGTTGCGCACCACCATCACCACCCGACCCGCGAACCAGCCACTGGCGCGCACCGGCACGCCCTGCGCGCGCAGGGCCTGCAGCACCAGCGCGTTCATGCCATCCACGCCCCAGTCGCCGGCACGGGTGGCACACAGGATGCGAAAGCGCGCCAGCGCGGCCAGCACTGCCTGCACCCAGCCGTCGTGGGCAGCCAGCCATGCTGCGTCTGCAGCACCTGCCCCCGGCCAGCGGGGCGGTCGCGCCAGCAAGGCCATCAACGGCGCATAGCCATCCGCAGCTGTAGCGCCGGCATCTGCCGCGCCCGCGCTGACGATACGGCGCGCATCCGCCAGTGTCGCCCCCTCCTTCCAGAATACCTCGCGCTCGGCGGCAGGGGTTTCGGCCAGCGCACGCAGGATGCCCTGCATGGCTGCGTCGTCGCCCTGCCGCACCGCCGCGGCCAGCGCGCCGATGGGGCCGCCAAAGCGCCGGCTCTCGCGCAGCATCACCGTTGCCTGGGCCAGCGGCGGGGGCGCATCGGCCTGCTGCCAGTGCGCAGGCAGCTGTTCACGCGTTGCCGCTGCAACGTAGGCGGCGGTAGCGGGCGCATAGCGGCCTGCCTCGGCCTGGGCACAGACATCGCCCAGCACCGCACCGGCCTCGACCGAGTCCAGCTGGTCCTTGTCACCAAGCAGCACCAGATGCGCCTGCGGCGGCAATGCGGCCAGCAGTGCCGCCATCATCTGCAGATCGACCATGGACGCCTCGTCCACCACCAACCAGTCCACCTGCAGTGGATTGGCCGCGTCGTGCCGCAGTCGCCGCGTGCCCTGCTGCGCGCCCAGCAGTGCATGCAACGTGCGCGCGGCGGGAATGGCCGCCAGGGCCGCCTGCACACCATCCAGCGCGGTGATGGCAGGTGGCAGCGCATGCAGGGATTGCTGCAGGGATTCGCTCAACCGCGCGGCAGCCTTGCCAGTCGGCGCTGCCAGCTGGATGCGCAGCGCATGCGGCTTGGGCGCGAGCGCAAGCACCGCAGCCAGCAGTCTCGCAACCGTATACGTCTTGCCCGTACCCGGCCCGCCAGTGATGACTGCAAGGCGCTGGCGCAGGGCCAGCGCGCAGGCCACCTTCTGCCAGTTCGGTGTCTGACTCGTCTGCGAGGCGGCAGCGGGCGTCCCGCCAAAGAGCGCGTCCAGCACTGCAGCAATGCGAGACGCTGGCAACGCTGCCGTGGCAGCCTCCGCCAGCGGGGCAACACGCTGCAGCAGTCCGGTGGCAACCGTGCGTTCGTAGCGGTGGTAGCGGCGCAGATACAGCCGTACCGGCTGGCGGGTCGTCCCCTGCCCACCCCAATGCACCACCAACGGCGGCGCCTCCTCGTCGGCTGCCGTGTCGCAAGTGTCCGGTGCCAGCGGGTCATACCCCTGGACCAGCGGCGAATCCAGCACGGCCTGCCAGTCGGCTGCATCATCGGGCAGCTGGCGGCGCCACTGCACCAGCGCCTGAGCGCGCGTGCCTATCGTCAGAGGTGATGCAGCGACAGGATCTGCCGCTGCATCGCCCAGCCAGGCCTGCAGCTGCAGGTCGATCTGCTGCAGTGGCAGGCAAGCGTGGCCGCGCCCTTCCAGCGCCGCCAGCAATGCCACGACATAGGGCAGGCGCCGGTCGCAACCGGGGTCGGCACGCACGCACCACTGGGCAAGCGCCACGTCCAGCCAGCGCAGCCAGCCCGCCTCCGCCCACTCGCACAGCTGCACCACGGCAGCATGATGCCGATCTGCAATTGCCAGGAGGAATGGGTTATGCACAGGCAATTCTCCCGCAGCTTCAGGCCGTCTGGCCCAGCACCGCATCCAGTGCCGTCAAAAGACCGGGCGGAAGCGGCACGGCCAGCAGACCCGCATTGGCATGCTCCACCCCGCGCACGAACCAGTACAGCGCGCCGCCAAGATGCTGCTGCGGCTGGTAGTGCGGCAGGCGTGCCTGCAGGTGGCGGTGCAGCGCATACAGGTAAATGGCCGCCTGCACGTCATAGCGATGCTGCAGCATTGCTGCCTGCAGCGCAGGCGCATGGTAATCATCCGCGGCCATACCCAAGCGATTGGTCTTGTAATCGAGCACCCAGTAACGCCCCTGCAGTTGCACGATCAGGTCGGCAAACCCCATCAGCAGGCCCTGCCACTGGCGCGGCGCCAGCGCGGCGCGCGGCTGTCCGGGCCACAAGTGCGCACGGCAGGCGGCATCCAGTGCCTTGGCATCGGCACCCTCCACCGGCAGCCAGAATTCCATTTCCGCCAGCGAAGCCTCAGCCTGCGGCAGCTGCCAGCGCATGGACGGACGGGTCGGATCAGCCACTGGCAGCGGCAGGCGCGCCTGCAGCAACTGGTCGACCCAGGCCACCAGGGTGGGCGCCTCTGCACCGTAGCCCGCCAGCTCGGCCATGCGCTGCACGCGTTGGCGCTGCGCCGCCGCGAGCGTCGTCGGCCAGCCTTCGCCCTGCAGCCATTCGAGCACCTTGTGCATCCAGTCGCCAAGACGCGCACCACCACGCAGGGCATGCCAGCGCTGCGCCTGCGGCGCAGGCAGGTTGGTCTCTGGTGGTTCATCGGCCGCAGGCCCTGCCTCGGGTTGCCAGATGAAGGGCTGCGCAGTCGCCACAGGCAAGGCAGCCGCGTCCTCGGTGGACTCGTGCGCGAGCGCGCCGCGCACGAGTCCGCTGAAGCTGGCAATGGCAAAGGTCTGGTCGATCCGGCCCCGATACGGATCTGCAGCAGGCAGGCGCAACGCCTCGTCATCCTGCGCAGGCTGGTGCACGGTGCAGGTGACCGGTGCGGTAGCATCGTAATGGCAGACGTGCAATGCATCGGTCGCAACGCCATCAGCGAGCGCTTGCAGGGCCGGCCACCATGCCTCATCGGCCAGCGCAGCGCCGCCACTCAACAGATAGCCCATGGCGGTGCGGTGCAGCTGATTCACGCTCGCGCTGCCTGCGCGCTTGTGCAGCGGCACGCCTACCCAGGTGGCGTACTGCGCGCGCGTGAGCGCCACATACAGCAGCCGCAGGTCTTCGCGCAGGCGGTCCTCGTCGCTCCAGCTTTGCGGCGTGGTACCGTCATCCCCGCCCTCCTCTTCGCCGGATGCGTCCTTGACAAAGCGCGCATGCGTGGCAAACGGCACCATCACGACCGGATACTGCAGCCCCTTGGCCTTGTGGATGGTGACGATCTGGATCAGCTGCGCATCGCTTTCCAGTCGCACGGTTTGCTCTTCCGCGGAGAGGCTGCCACCCTGGCCCTGCCTGGCTGCGTGGGTGTGCTGCACCAGGTAGCGGATCAGCCCCTGCTCGCCCGCATGCTCGGCGCTGGCCTGCTGCAGCAGCTCGGCCAGATGCAGCACGTTGGTGAGCTTGCGCTCGCCCCGCCCGTCGGCGGCAGCCAGCCAGCGCGCGGCCAGCCCGAGCCGGTGGATGGTCTGGCGCAGCATCGGCAACACGCCCTGGCGCTGCCACACTGCGTGCAGGTGGGCCAGCAACTCCAGTTGCGCCTCCAGCGCTGCCTCGCTTTCAACCTCCGCCTGCAACTGCGGCAGAGGCGTGGCCAGCAACGCCGTGGCAAAGGCAGTGCGCGCCAGTGGCACATTGCCGGGTTCGGC
Source organism: Lampropedia cohaerens (assembly GCF_001005215.1). GTDB lineage: Bacteria > Pseudomonadota > Gammaproteobacteria > Burkholderiales > Burkholderiaceae_C > Lampropedia > Lampropedia cohaerens. Next base: position 13,981 of record NZ_LBNQ01000024.1, on the reverse strand, counting down.
CACGGCCATCAGCCAGTGCACCAGATCGGTCGCTTCGCCGCTGGCAAAGACGGATTCGCGGTCGGACAGATACACCGCGTGCAGCCTGCGGCGACGCAGCGCGCGTTGCAGGCGCTGCGCCTGCTGGCGTTGGTAGACCAGGATGGCAATGTCACCGGGGCGCAGCGCGCGCGGTGGCTCGGCCTGGCCATCGACGGCGTCCAGCACCAGTTGCGTCGCGGGCTGCAGCCACGTGGCGATTTGCTCCGCGCACAGCTCGGCATACCAGTCCTCGGCATCGGCGCGCGACAGCGCCGGCTCCTGTGTGACCAACTGCAGCGCCGGCACCGGCTGGCCACCGGGCTGGCGCAGTACCAGAGGCAGCCCCTGCGCGCGCACCGGATGGAACGGCACCGGATCAGCCATCCCCCCCGCATCCGTTGTGCGAAAGCGAAACGCGCCGGCGCCAGCGCGCTGCTCCGCCTGCAGGAACAGGCGATTGACGCCCGCCACCATCGCCGTGGTAGAGCGGAAGTTGGTATCCAGCGCCTCATGGCGGCCTGCAGTGGCTGCGCGCGCCTGGAGATAGCTGTGGATGTCCGCGCCGCGAAAGCCGTAGATGGACTGCTTGGGATCGCCAATGAGCAGCAACAGATGCTGCGGATCGTTGCGCTCGGGCGCGTACAGCGTGCGAAACAGCGCGTACTGCGCCGGCGACGTATCCTGAAACTCGTCGATCATGGCCACCGGATACTGTGCCAGCAGCCGCGCACGCAGGGTCTGGCCATGCTGGCCGGTCAGCGCCTGCTGCACGCGCTGGAGCAGGTCGTCGAAATCCATGACCCCCTGCTGGGCCTTCAGTGCCTGCCAGCGCGCCCGCGTAACGGCCCCGGCATAGGTCACGATGGCGCCATGCACATCCGGCAGGTGGGCCAGCGCGTCCAGCAGTGCCGGCAGCTCGGCAAACGCGGTCGGCAGGTCCTGCGGCGCCAGCGGCGGCGCGTCGGCCTTGCGGGCATTGCGCAGTCCCTCGAACTGCAGGCGCGCCGTGGCGGCATCGGTCCAGCCGGCAATCTGCGGCTGTGGGTCCGTGGCCCAGCGCTGCAGGGCATCGAGCCACGGGCCGTAGGTACTCGCGCGCAGGCGCCGGCCATCCCAGTGCTTGGCCGTGGGGCCTGCCTTGTCGGTTTGCGCATCCAGCCAGCTACGCATAGCCTCCACCCGCTCCTGCCAGCCTTGCGCCAGTTCAGCAAGCCGCTGCCGGCGCGCCTGCACGGCTTGCTCGATGACCGCATGCAGTGGCTCCTGCAGCTTGGCCGTGTCCGCTGCGGGGACCTGAACGTGGCGCAACGCTGCGCTGGCATCCAGCCAGGCCTGGCCATCCGGCCACAGCGACTGCACCACCTCCAGCTGCGCTGGCGCCAGTGGCACGACGTGGTTGCGCCAGAAGTCCAGTGCCGCTGCCTGCCACAGCGCCTCGACATCGCCATCGAGCGAGAGCTCGCCCAGGCTTGCGGTCAGGCTGGCATAGCCCTGCAGCACCTTCCAGCACCACGCGTCGATGGTGTGGATGGCTGCCTCGTCCATGACCTGCGCGGCCGTCTCCAGCCGCCAGGCGGCGTGCGCGCGGGCCTCCCCCGGCGTGTAGGCCTGACGCAACTGCACGAGCAGGGCGTCATAGTCTCCCTCGCCCGCATCGCGAAAGCACGCGGCAGCTTCGGTCAAGCGCTGGCGGATGCGACTGGTCAGCTCCTGCGTGGCGGCACGGGTGAAGGTCAGCACCAGAATGTCGGTCGGTGTCAGCGGGCGGTGATAGGCGGCCCCCGGCGCATCGGCAACCTCCCCCGGCGCGGCAGCGCCATGGCCCAGCACCAGACGCAGGTACAGCGCGGCGATGGTCCAGGTCTTGCCCGTGCCGGCGCTAGCCTCGATCAGGCGGCTGCCACGCAACGGCAGGCGCAGGGGCAGCGGAGCCTCTGCGGGCTGTGTCAATGCGTCACTCGTCACGGCGCAAGCCGCGCATCAGTTGCAGTTGGCACGAATGGCCTGCTGCGCCTGTTCGCGCTCGGCCGCGCGCGTGGCATCGTCCATGAAACCGACATTGCCCTGCGCATCGACCGTGCTCACACGCCGCCCCGGCTGCAGTTGCGCCAATCGCTCCCGCGCGTTCCTGCAGTTGGCCTGGCGCGCCTGGGCATTGCGTTTCTCGATCTCCGCATTGCGCTTTTCCAGTTCGGCGCGCTGGGCGGCTTCGGCCTCCTGCGCCGCACGCTGCTGTACCTGAGCCTGCTCCTGCGCAGGCGCATCGGCCTGCGCAGGCACGGCATTGTCACCTGCTGCCTCTTCCTCGTCTTCACGCACCTGCGGTGGCGGCCCATAGGTGGCAGAAGGGACCGCCTGCGCGGCACCCCGCGGCGCCTTCAGAATCTGGTGCGGCGGCACCGTAGGCGGTGGCGGGCGATCGCTGAACACCTTGCGGCCTTCGCCATCGATCCATTGCCACTGCGCCAGCGCACTGGCCGAAAAACCGGCCAGGGCGATGGCAACCATCCAGGAAGTTGTGAGCGTGATGCGCATGATGTCTTCGAAGGAGAGCCCGTCGGGCGGTCATACGGACCAAGTGTAACCGTATGTTGTGCAAGCAAGACTGCAACAACGGTGCCCACAGGCGCAAGCCTACTCCTAGCAGAGCGGCTACAATCCGTCTTTTGGAGCAAACCCCCATGCGACTTCTTGGCAAAGCGCTGACTTTCGATGACGTGCTGCTCGTGCCTGCATTCTCGCAGGTCCTTCCCAAAGACACTTCTTTGGCCACGCAGTTTTCCCGCAACATCCGCCTGAACCTGCCGCTGGTCTCGGCCGCGATGGACACCGTGACCGAGGCGCGGCTGGCCATTGCCATCGCCCAGGAGGGCGGCATGGGCATTGTGCACAAGAACATGTCCGCGCAGGAGCAAGCGACGCAGGTGCTCAAGGTCAAGCGCCACGAATCGGGCGTGGTGCGCGACCCGGTGGTGATCTCGCCGGACCAGACCGTACGCCATGTGGTGGACCTGTCCGAAGAGCTGGGCATCTCCGGCTTTCCCGTCGTCGAGGGCCGCAAGGTGGTCGGCATCGTCACCGCCCGGGACCTGCGGTTTGAGACGCGCTTTGACTTGCCGGTGCGCGAGATCATGACGCCGCGCGAGCGCCTGATCACCGTCCCCGAAGGCACCTCCCTGCAAGACGCCAAGGTGCTGCTCAACAAGCACAAGATCGAACGGCTTGTCGTCGTCAACGCCGACGATGAAATCCGCGGCCTGATCACCGTCAAGGACATCACCAAGCAAACCACGTTCCCCAATGCTGCACGCGATGGCGACGGCCAGCTGCGCGTGGGCGCCGCGGTCGGCGTAGGTGCCGGCACGGAAGAGCGTGTCGAGGCGCTGGTCAAGGCTGGTGTGGACGCCATCGTCGTCGACACCGCGCACGGTCACAGCCGCGGCGTGATCGAGCGCGTGCGCTGGGTCAAGCAGAACTATCCGCACATTGATGTGGTCGGCGGCAACATCGCCACCGGTGAAGCCGCCAAGGCATTGCTGGATGCGGGCGCCGACGCGGTCAAGGTCGGCATCGGGCCCGGCTCGATCTGCACCACCCGCGTGGTCGCCGGCGTCGGTGTGCCGCAGATCACCGCCATCGACAACGTCGCCATGGCGCTGCAGGGTACGGGCGTGCCGCTGATCGCCGATGGTGGCGTGCGCTATAGCGGCGACATCGCCAAGGCCATTGCCGCCGGCGCGCATACGGTGATGATGGGCAGCATCTTTGCCGGTACCGAGGAAGCGCCCGGCGAGATCGTGCTCTACCAGGGCCGCAGCTACAAGAGCTACCGCGGCATGGGCTCCATCGGCGCGATGCAGCAAGGCAGTGCCGACCGCTACTTCCAGGAAGCCACCACCGGCAACGCCAACGCCGACAAGCTCGTACCGGAAGGCATTGAAGGGCGCGTGCCCTACAAGGGCTCGCTGGTGGCGATCATCTTCCAGATGGCGGGCGGCGTGCGCGCCTCCATGGGCTACTGCGGCTGCGCGACCATCGAGGAAATGCGCGAACGCGCCGAGTTTGTGCAGATCACCTCGGCAGGCTTTCGAGAAAGCCACGTGCACGATGTGCAGATCACCAAGGAAGCGCCCAACTACCGCGCCGGTTGATGCAGCCGCCGTCAGCGCTGTTTGCCGCCACGCCCGTGATGCCGCCATCCCCTGCCCACGGCTGCCGCCATCGGCGCCTTGCCATCGCAGGCTTCGTGCTGGCGCTGGCGATGCTGGCGGCATCCATCGCAGCGCTGGCCTACACCTTCGCAAGCGGCGGCACCAGGCAATGGCCGGCGATTGCCTGGCAGGTTTGCCAGCTGCTTGCCATCCTGAGTTTCGTCTTTGGCCTGTGGCACCTCAAGAAGCACCGCGAGCGCTACCGGCCTGAGCTGTTCAACGATCCCGACTGAAGCCCCGCCTGCCTGCCGCCCAGCGCGCGCAGGCTGCGTGCCGATCCCGCCCGAGGTCCCATGCTCCACGACACCATCCTCATTCTCGACTTTGGCTCCCAGGTCACCCAGCTGATCGCCAGACGTGTGCGCGAAGCGCATGTGTACTGCGAGGTGCATCCCTGCGACGTCAGCAGCGCATGGGTGCGCGAGTTCGCCGCCAGTGGCAGGCTCAAGGGCATCATCCTCTCGGGCAGCCATGCCAGTGTTTATGAAGTCGACGACAAGGCGCCGGATGCCGTGTTCGAGCTGGGCGTGCCCGTACTGGGCATTTGCTACGGCATGCAGACCATGGCCCAGCAGCTGGGCGGCCAGGTCTCCGGCGGTGACAAGCGCGAGTTCGGCTACGCCGAAGTGCGTGCGCACGGCCATACGCGGCTGCTGCAGGGCATCGAGGACTTCCGCACCGCCGAAGGCCACGGCATGCTCAAGGTGTGGATGAGCCACGGCGACAAGGTCACCGCGCTGCCGCCAGGCTTCAAGGTCATGGCCAGCACACCCAGCTGCCCCATCGCCGGCATGGCCGACGAGACGCGCCACTACTATGGCGTGCAGTTCCACCCGGAGGTGACGCACACGGTGCAAGGGCGCGCCATCCTCAACCGCTTCGTGCTCGATATCTGCGCGGCCAAGCCCGACTGGGTTATGGGCAACTACATCGACGAGGCCGTTGCCCGCATCCGCGAGCAGGTCGGCGATGAGGAGGTCATCCTCGGGCTGTCCGGCGGCGTGGACTCTTCCGTCGCGGCCGCACTGATCCACCGCGCCATCGGCGAGCAGCTCACCTGCGTATTCGTCGATCACGGCCTGCTGCGCAAGGATGAGGGCAAGATGGTCATCGACATGTTCGCGGGCCAGCTGCACGCCAACATCGTCGCCGTGGACGCCAGCGCGCAGTTCCTCGGGCACCTCCAGGGCGTGGCCGATCCGGAGCAAAAGCGCAAGATCATCGGCCGCGAGTTTGTCGAAGTCTTCAAGGCGCAGGCGGCCAAGCTCAAGGCGGGTGGCAACGGCCACAAGGGTGCCACCTTCCTGGCGCAAGGCACCATCTACCCGGACGTGATCGAGTCGGGCGGTGCCAAGAGCAAGAAGGCCGTGACCATCAAGAGCCACCACAACGTCGGCGGCCTGCCCGAACAGCTCGGCCTGAAACTGCTGGAGCCGCTGCGCGACCTGTTCAAGGATGAGGTGCGTGAGCTCGGCGTGGCGCTTGGTCTGCCACCGGCCATGGTCTACCGCCACCCCTTCCCCGGCCCCGGCCTGGGCGTGCGCATCCTGGGCGAGGTCAAGAAAGAGTATGCCGACCTGCTGCGCGAGGCCGATGCCATCTTCATCGAGGAGTTGCGCAACTTCCGCGACGAAGCCAGCGGCAAGAGCTGGTACGACCTGACCAGCCAAGCCTTTGCCGTGTTCCTGCCGGTGAAGTCGGTCGGCGTCATGGGCGATGGGCGCACTTATGACTACGTCGTTGCCCTGCGCGCAGTGCAGACCAGTGACTTCATGACCGCTGACTGGGCCGAACTGCCCTATGCGCTCTTGAAGAAAGTATCGTCAAGAATCATCAATGAAGTCAGGGGCATCAATAGGGTGACCTACGACGTCAGCTCCAAGCCGCCGGCAACGATCGAGTGGGAGTGATTCCACGTCCGGCAGCCGCTGGCAGGATCAGGCACCAGACACACCCAAGCCCGCGTCACTGCGGGCTTTTTTGTGCTTCCAACCTGGCACGGACTGGCAGCCTGGGGTATGGCCAAGCACGAATTTTTCATGGCATAGTCGATGGCACGAAACCGGCCCTGTGCCATGCCTAGCCGCCGATGCCATGCGCCTCGTTTCCGGGAGGTCATGGTATCGGAATCATATAACTGATTGATATAAAACGAATTTTTATCGTTCCGAGTGGGATCTCTCGGGCATGGTATTGATGGCCGGTGAAGCGTGTGCGTCACGATGGCCGTGCCATGGGTACGTCCCCGTAAGCTGTTGACTTGTAAGGTGGTCTCTTCGGTTCAAGCAGGGCGCACGACGCATGGTGTTGCAAGGGAGTCTGGAGCACCTTGCACTGGAGACGGGATCGTCCGTCTTGTTCCTGCACCACGTCAGCAAGGGCAGCGCACGTGAGGGGGCCACCGATCATCAAGGAGCCGCACGGGGCGCGTCAGCGCTCATCGACAATGCCCGGTGGTGCGGGTTCATTGCGCCCATGACTGCGGAGGAGGCCTCACGCCTTGGAAAAGAACCCAAGGGCGTGCCACCCATCGGCGAGGCGCGCCGCAAGCATTTCGTCCGTTTTGGCGTCTCCAAACAGAACTACGGGAGTGCGCCGCCGGACCGCTGGTATTCGCGGGACGGCCATGGCGTGCTCCTACCGGCAGCGTTGTCGGCTTCGGAATTGAGCGGCCGCAGAAGGGGGACGCATCGTGCACATGCCTGAGTTGACGCACGCGCGTCACGACCCGATCCATTGCCTGGCTCCAGGTCTCTTCCGCAGTCTCCAGAAGGGCGAGCGCAAGCGTGCCAAGCTGGATGTCGTCTATGACTTCGGCGACGGCAGACGGGTGGAGTTCAGCGGTCCCGAACCGCTGGGGGCGGACGATCTGCGCATCTTGCAGGGCCTGGTGGCCATGGCGGGGCCGGCTGGGTTGGTGCTTTCACCCGAGCCGCAAACGGAGGCGGGCCGGCAGCTTCGGCTGTTCCTTGAACCCAAGTGGGACGCGATCCTGAGCGACGCGCTGGTTGTCAGGGGGAGCTACCGGGCACTGGCCCGTGAAGTCGGATACGCCAGCATAGACAAGACCAAACCGATCCGCGAGTGCATCGAACGTCTCTGGAAGGTGTCGGTCATCGTGCAGGAGGGGAGGCGGCGCATGGGGTTCCGCCTGCTGTCCGAGTACGCCAGCGACGAGGACGAGGGAAAGCTCTACGTCGCGTTGAACCCGCGCCTGGCCAGTGCCGTCATGGGCGGGCAGCATGTGAGGATCAGCATGGAAGAGGTGCGGGCCCTGCGGACTGATCCTGCACGCCTCATCCACCAGCGCCTGTGTGCCTGGATCGACCCCGGGAAATGGGGCCGGGTGGAGACGGACACACTGTGTGGCTACGTCTGGCCGACGGAGACGGGCAGCACGGCTGCGGTCAAGAAGCGCCGCCACACAGCGCGGCTGGCTCTCTCTGAGCTGGCAGGCCTACGGTGGAGGCTACGAGAGTACGTGAAGGACAAGTGGGAGATCGGGCGGCCCGGCTTAAGGGCGTCACCACCAGATCCCCTTCTTAACGGTAGCCAACCCCCGTCTTTTCGGTAACCAACCCCCGTCCTAACGGTAACCGAACGTGTTGGAAAATTCATTACAGGACAAAGACTTATGTCGATTGTTCCGGCTCCATCCAAGATTATCCATAAGGATGATCCACTAAGCGCGGCCTTCGTCCGCTGCGCGGCCGAGGCCTTGCCTTCTTTCAGGGCACCAAAGGAAACAAGGGCCGGGAAGGGCATCTGTAACCTGTTGGCACCTGCGTTCAGGAGCAGCCCAACACCAGTGTTGCCATTGGCTGTCTCTGGCCCGGACGACATGACAGGCGTGTGCAGTGCCTGTGAACTGAAGGAGAGGGGAAAGCTAACGAACTGCCTTTTTCCTTTTGGTGCCAATTTCGGCTTCGGGCAGGTGCATGTTGCGCGAACATGTGCGATTCAATGCGACGAAGCGCGAACGTACGCGACGAAACGCGATGATGCGCGGAGATGTGCGATTCATCGTTGATTTCGCGCGTCGATCGCGAAAAAACGCATAAGTTCGCAGTGGCTTTGACGGCAAGATGTGTGTTGTAGGCCTACGCTGCTTTGCAGCTATGGCCTCCACCACCGCCCCTTACTCGCCTGCGGCTCGACGGCATTTTGCTCTGCGAGGCACACGGTCGCTGCCGCGACTGGCAGGCACCAAAAAGGCAAAGGCGCGGCGATGGTGGCTGGTGAGGCGAACTGGATGGCATCCACCAAACCACGGCAGAAGGTGCCGCGAAACAAGGTTTGGATCACACTCGAGGAACGGGCCGCGGTCGAAAGCCACGCGGTACAGGCTGTGCTGCATCAGAGCATGGACGGGCAGTCCCAGAGAGGTAAGGCCATACCGCCAAGAATCGTCCATGTCGCAAGAACAAGATTGGCTCTATTGTAGCCTGTGGCTTTACAGCATACAATGCTGGCTAAGTTTGGATTAGGTGAAAGACAAGCATAGGCGAGGCATGCATCAGGATAAGAGTCGGATTGATATGCCAGCGCATCCGGGCGCATACGTGAAGCACCAGGTGCTGCAACCGCTCGGCTTGTCGGTGACGGGGGCGGCGGCCGTGTTGGGTGTAACAAGGCCGGCTCTGTCAGCGCTGCTGAACGAGCGCGCGCAACTATCGCCTGAAATGGCGATCCGGATTGAAAAAGCGTTCGGCGTTTCGATGGAGACGCTGATGCGCATGCAGAACAGCTACGACATTGCGCAGGCCCGCAAGCGGGAAGCGGAAATCAAGGTCGAGCGATACACGGGAATGACGAAGAAGGGGCAGGTATGACGGAACTGGTCTTCAAGGGCAAGGAGTTTGTCTATAACCACCATTTGGCGGTGCCCTTCCGCCCGCTTGTTCCGCACCCGGAGAAAGGCATTGGCCCCGTTGCGCTGGACGGCAACCTCATCATCCAGGGCGACAATCTGCATGCGCTGAAGGCGCTGCTCCCGCTCTACGCGGGCAAGGTGGACTGCATCTTTATCGACCCGCCCTACAACACCGGCAACGAGGGCTGGTGCTACAACGACAACGTCAACGCTCCGATGATTAAGGAGTGGCTGGACTCCAACCCCATCGGCATCGAGGATGGCCTGCGCCATGACAAATGGTGCGCCATGATGTGGCCGCGCTTGCGGCTGTTGCATGAGCTTCTAGCGGATGATGGCGTTTTTTGGATGACGCTAGATGAGAACGAGATCCAGCGGGCACGGATGATGTTGGATGAAGTTTTCGGAGAAGGAAATTTCGTCGACACTGTCATATGGCATAAAAATTATGCCCCAAAGGCAACCGTTCAATATTTCTCTTCTGATCACGATTATGTTCTTGTCTACGCCAAAGATATAAATAAATGGAAGCCTAATCTGCTTCGTCGAACTGCGGATCAGGACGAGGTTTACAAGAATCCAGACAATGACCCGCGTGGTCGTTGGCGCCCCAACAATCTTGCTGCCAGAAATTATTACAGTAAGGGGACTTACTCTATTACTTGCCCGGGTGGCCGAGTTATTCCAGGGCCGCCCCCAGGCTCCTATTGGCGTATTTCGGAAGAGAAGCTTTGGGAACTCCACGAAGATGGACGAATTTGGTGGGGCGAGGATGGAAACAATGTTCCCGCACCCAAAATCTTTCTGTCTGAGGTGCGCGAGGGACGAGTGCCTCAAACTATCTGGCATTGGTCCGATGTTGGTCACACGCAAGAAGCAAAAAAGGAAATAGTTTCTATTTTTTCGGAAGAGGGAAGCGAGATATTCTTGACACCGAAACCACGAAGGCTCATTCAGCGAATTATTGAGCTTTCAAGTGGAAGTGATGCTATTTATCTCGACAGCTTCGCTGGATCCGGCACCACCGCTCATTCCGTGCTGGCCGCCAACAAGAAGGATGGCGGCAACCGCCGCTTCATCCTCGTGGAAATGGAAGACTATGCCGACCGCTTAACGGCGGAGCGCGTCCGTCGCGTCATCAACGGCTATGACTTCAAAGGCACGCAGAAGATCGAACTGCTGCGCGAGCGGTTGAATTGGCGTGCCATCGAGAAGGCGGACGCACTGGTACATAAGGTGCAGGGCATCGAAAACCTGCATGGCCACGAATACGACCGCATCAAGAAGGAAGTGAAGGATGGCGAGTTGATCGTCACCGGCGAAAAGACGGTGGCGGAACGCGCCGAAGGTCTTGGCGGCACCTTCACCTATTGCACGCTCGGTGATCCCGTCGAGCTGGATAAGGTGCTGAGCGGTGAAACCCTGCCGCCCTATGCTGGGCTTGGCGCAGCGCTGTTCCATATGGCGACCAACCATGCGCTCGATCCCGCTACCGTGCGCGAGGAGGATTTCTATCTTGGCGCGACGGAAGGCCAGCACGTCTGGCTGATTTACAAGCCTGATCTCGACTGGCTGAAGTCGCCAGAAGCTGCATTGACGCTGGCGCGGGCCAAGGCATTCGCCGCGTCTGATCCGGACAAGAAGCATCTTGTTTTCGCACCGGCACGCTTCGTGAGCCAGAAGATGCTGGCGGAACAGAACATTCCCGTGGAGTTCGTGCCGCTGCCCTTCGCGCTGTACCGGATAGATCGGAGCTGACGCCATGTTTCGCCAGCTCGACTATCAGGACCGCGTATTGTCCACGCTCGATGCCTATCTGGACCTGCTGAAGGAGAAGAAGGCGCGTGCCGACAAGGTGGCGACGCTCGCCGCGCAGGACCCGGACCTTGGCCTTGCTATTCCGGATTTCGCGAAAGAGGCTTGGGAAGCGATGAAGGCGGCGGGCAAGCTGCCTGCTTCCCGCGCCGCGATTCCGTTCTCGCCCCGCGTGGACGGTTGCGGACGCCCCGTGCCCAACGCGGTGCTGAAGGTGCCGACCGGTGGGGGCAAGACCTGGCTTGCCGTCTCTGCCGTGTCGCGGGTAATGGGTCGCTATCTCGACCGCAATACCGGTTTTGTCCTGTGGATCGTGCCGAACGAGGCGATCTACACGCAAACGCTGAAGCACCTGAAGGACCGCCAGCATCCCTACCGTCAGGCGCTCGACCGCGCGGCGGCAGGCCGCGTGAAGATCATGGAGAAAACCGACAGGCTGGATGCGCGGGACGTGGAAACGAACCTGTGCGTCATGCTGCTGATGCTGCAATCCGCGAACCGCGAGACGCAGGATTCCCTGAAGATGTTTCAGGATCGCGGCGACGTGCACGGCTTCTTCCCGCCCGAAGGCGAGCAACAGGCGCATCAGGCCGCAATCGACCGCACCCCGAACCTTTCCGCCTATACGGGCATGTTCCCGATGGTGAAGGACTCCCTCGGAAACGCCCTTCGTGTCATCCGGCCCGTGGTCGTGATGGACGAAGGCCATAGAGCCATTTCCGATCTCGCCTTCAGCACGCTCTACGGTTTCAACCCGTGTTTTGTGCTGGAACTGACGGCAACACCGCAGGACGTTCAGCCGCGTGGTGGCCGCAATCCGCGCGAAGGCCGCTACGCCAATGTGCTCGTTGAAGTGACCGGGCGCGAGCTTGATCGTGAGGAAATGATCAAGATGCCGCTCAACCTCGACCCACGGCAGGGCAACGACTGGAAGGCGACGCTCAACGCGGCGCTTGCCAAGCTCAATGCCCTCGATGCGGAGGCCCGCAAGCTCCGCGCCGATACCGGGCGCTATATTCGACCGATCATGCTGATTCAGGTCGAGCGCACGGGTGCGGACCAGCGCGAAAGCGGCCACATCCACGCCGAGGACGTGAAGGACTGGCTTCTGACGGCGGGCTTCGATCAGGCGGAAATCGCGATCAAAACCGCCCAGCAAAACGATCTGAACGATCCGGAAAATCAGGACCTGCTGTCTCCGACCAATCGGGTACGGGCGATCATCACGAAGCAGGCGCTGCAAGAAGGTTGGGATTGCCCCTTCGCCTATGTGCTGTGCAGCCTCGCGGCCAGCGCCAACCTCAAGGCGATGACACAGCTCGTTGGCCGCATTCTGCGGCAACCCGGCGCGCTCAAGACGGGCGTTGAAGCGCTCGACGAATGCCACGTCATCACGCATCACGCCGACACCGCCACGGTCGTCGGCGCGATCAAGGACGGCCTTGAACAGGACGGCCTTGGCGATCTTGTCCTGCGCGTCACCCAGGATGACAAGAGCGCATCGGGCAAGGCGACGCGGACGATCAAACGGCGTCCCGCCTTCGCCACCACGGAAATCTACCTGCCCAAGGTGATGGTGGTGGAGGACGGTGAAGCGCGCGAGCTGGATTACGAAACCGATGTGCTCGCGGCGATAGACTGGCGCGGCTTTGACCCCAAGGAAATTGCCGAGCGCATTCCCGAGAACGCACAGGCGGCGGAAAGCCAGCTTCAACGGATCAGGCTTGCCGAGGACGGCGACGAACTTTTTGTCGGTGAAACGGTCGCCGCCAGCACCGAGGTGCTGGCCTTCGATCCGGCGCATGCGGTGCGGATGATTTCCGACATCGTGCCCAACCCCTTTGTCGGGCGCGAGATTGTCGGCGCAACGCTCGCCGCCCTGCGAGCGCGGGGCTTCGATGATGCGAAGCTCGGCCTACTCGCCAGCCTCATCGTGGGGGAATTGCGCAAGGGCCTCGATGCGGCACGGAATACCCGCGCCGAAGCCCTGTTCAAGGCGGAGGTCGCGGCGGGGCGCATCCAGTTCCGCCTGCGGCTCGATGGCCGCAACTGGCGGATGCCTTTCAGCATCGAAACGACGGAACCGGAGAATGCGCGCCAGCTTCTCAACCGCGCGGGCGGGCCGCTCGAAAAGAGCCTGTTCGCTCCAGTCTATGAGAACGAGCTGAACAGCGACGAGCGGGATGTGGCTGTCTATCTCGATGGCGAAAAGACGCTCGCCTGGTGGCATCGGAATGTGGCGCGGACGCAGTACGGCATTCAGGGGTGGAAGAAGGCCAAAATCTATCCGGACTTCATCTTTGCGGTGCAGCGCCAGGGCGAGGCCAAGCGGATCACCGTGCTCGAAACCAAGGGCGATCAGCTCGACAATCTCGACACGGCCTACAAGCGTGAAGCGCTGGCGTTCCTCTCGGAACATTTCCAGTGGGACGAGGCAACGCCAGTCGGCGAACTGGAGCTGGTCAACAACGGTGAGACCGTGGAAGGTACTTTGATCCTCATGAGCGAATGGAAGGCGAAGCTGCCGGCGTATCTTTAAAGGGGGATACTGGCGGGGGCGTATGGAATTCGATCCGGCATTGTCATTCTCGGAGGCGTTGTTGCACAAACGTCCCGAGTCTGCAGGCTAGCGCACCCATGACCAAGCCCGCTGCCGCCTAATACCGCACCACCAACTGGAAAGATTACAACGCAGCCCTCAAGGCCAGAGGCTCGCTCTCGGTCTGGCTGGATCGTGCCATGCAATGGCACGGCCAGCCCACCGGTCGTCGCGGTCGATCACCGACGTTCAGCGATGCCGCCATCCAGTTCTGCCTGACCATCAAGGGGCTGTTCGGCCTGCCGTTGCGCCAAGTCATCGGTTTCGTGCAGAGCCTGATGCATCTGGCGGGCCTGGATTGGCCCGTGCCTGACTACAGCACGGTCTGCCGCCGCCAGAAAACGCTGACCGTGAACATCCCCTATCGCCCCAGTCGTGGTGGCTTGCATCTGCTGGTCGACAGCACCGGCGTGAAGATGCTGGGCGAAGGCGAATGGAAAACGAAGAAACATGGCTCGGAAT
>NZ_LBNQ01000023.1 GCF_001005215.1 Lampropedia cohaerens | reverse complement strand
CGGGGCGACCTTGTGAATCACATCTCGACGTAATTGGGCCCGCCGCCGCCCTCGGGGGCGACCCAGACGATGTTCTGGGTCGGGTCCTTGATGTCGCAGGTCTTGCAGTGCACGCAGTTCTGCGCATTGATCTGCAGGCGCTTGCCCTGAGGGCTGGCTGCATCGTCGATGAACTCGTACACGCCCGCCGGGCAGTAACGTGCCTCGGGTCCGCCGTATTGCTTGAGGTTGACCTGCACCGGCACGCTGGCATCCTTGAGCGTCAGGTGCGCCGGCTGGTCCTCGCTGTGGTTGGTGTTGCTGATGAATACGCTCGAGAGCCGGTCGAAGGTGATGACACCATCGGGTTTCGGATAGTCGATCTTGGCGCACTGCGCCGCTGGCTTGAGGAAGGTGTGGTCGGGCGCGGGGTTCCTGAGCGTCCACGGCGGTGTCTTGATGCCCAGCCTGGGCAGCAGCCAGTGCTCGATGCCGGTCATCAGCATGCCAACGGTGCGGCCTTTCTTAAACCATGGCTTGAAGTTGCTGGCGGCCTTGAGCTCCTGGTACAGCCAACTCTTCTCGAACGCCTGCGGGTAGGCGCTCAGCAGATCGTGCTGGCGCCCGGCTTGTACCGCCTCGAACACCGCCTCGGCCGCCAGCATGCCGCTCTTGATCGCCGCGTGGCTGCCCTTGATGCGGCTGGCGTTGAGGTAGCCTGCATTGCAACCCACCAGCGCGCCACCGGGGAAGATGGTCCTGGGTAGACTGGGGATGCCGCCGTTGTTGATCGCCCGCGCGCCGTAGCCCAGGCGCTTGCCACCTTCGATGTGCTTGAGAATGGCTGGGTGTTTTTTCCAGCGCTGCATCTCCTCAAACGGGCTCAGCCACGGGTTCTTGTAGTCCAGGCCGATGACAAAGCCCAGCGTGACCTTGTTGCCTTCCATGTGGTAGAGAAAGCCCCCGCCGAAGGTTTCCTTGTCCATCGGCCAGCCGGCTGTGTGGACCACCAGGCCAGGCTGCGCCTTCTCGGGCGGCACTTCCCATAGCTCCTTGATGCCGATGCCAAAGCTCTGCGGCGCCGAGTCGGACTGGAGGTTGAATTGCTCCAGCAGCTGGCGCCCGAGCTGGCCACGCGCGCCCTCGGCAAAGATGGTGTACTTGCCGTGCAGTTCCATACCGAGCTGGAACTCGGCCGTGGGCTGGCCGTCCTTGCCCAGCCCCATGTTGCCGGTGGCAATGCCCTTGACGGAGCCGTCTTCGTTGTAGACGACTTCGGTGGCGGCAAAGCCGGGGAAGATTTCCACGCCCAGTGCTTCGGCCTGCTGGCTGAGCCAGCGCACGACGTTGCCCAGGCTGATGACGTAGTTGCCCTTGTTGTGAAAGTTGTCGGGCACCAGTGCCGCAGGCGTCTTGGTAGCGCCAGTCTCGCTGAGTAGCAGCACTTCGTCGGCGGTGACAGGCTGGTTCAGCGGCGCGCCCTTGTCCTTCCAGTCGGGGATGAGCTCGCTCAACGCAATCGGGTCCATCACCGCGCCCGAGAGGATGTGCGCACCGGGCTCGGAGCCCTTCTCAAGCACGACGACGTTGATCTCCTGGTCTTTCTCGGCTGCCAGCTGCTTGAGCCGGATCGCCGTAGCCAGCCCGGCCGGCCCGGCGCCAACAATCACCACGTCGTATTCCATCGACTCACGCGGGCCGTACTGCTCTAGGATTTCTTGCGGGGTCATCTTGTTCTGGTGTTGGTGCCAAACCGCCGACTCAGTGGCGCGGACAGTCTGCTTCTTCATGTGGGAGAGGGCCCAGCCACAGGGCTTGCGGGCCTGGGAAAGGACTGGAAGGTGCCCGTCACACGACGGTGGCTCACCTCGCAGACCATGCGGGCAATCGCATCGCCATATGTGGTCCGGGGTTGCCGTCGTGTGCCGTATCTGTCCACGACAGCGGCGCGCCTTGCCACACACGGGATCTTGCTGATTGCGTCTAGGGCTTGTTCAATGGCTCCAGAACCACTTGTGCCAGAGCCCCTTCAGCTTGCGTGCTTTGGAGCCGCACGCGCCCCTGTGCGCCACGGATGCGCAGACCGCAGCGTTCCTTGAGGATATAGGAGGCACTCAAAGCCGCCGAATCATGCGGCTGCAGGCTTACTTGCCAGCTGCCTCTGGCTGCCAGCAAAACGCAGTCGGAGTGTTTTTGCAGCACAAAGGTGCCACTGCGATCGCCGTGCCAAACCACCTCCGCCCGGGCCTGGCCGCGGCGTGTCATCACGTTTAGCAGTTGCGCGGGGGCTTGCGGCCGTTGGCTGCGCAAGGGCAGTTCACCAGCAAAGGAACGGAGGGCTCCCGGCTTGTCAAAATTGAAGACAACCTGCCCGGTGGCATCCAGTAATTGCAACGGACCGCCCTCGAAAAGCATCGCCGTGCGATCCACACCGGGCAGCTCGGAAAACGCACCTGCCTGCGTGTTCTCGGCCAGGCTTATGCGCCACTGCCACTGCGATGAAGCAGGCCAGGCCAGAATCTCGCGTGTCTTTCCGCCCCCGTTTTGCCACGGTTGCAACGGCAGCTGCGTCAGATTGAAGTGGTTGATGGTCTCAATCGTTCTGGTCTCTGGCATGGCAAGCGCTCCTGAAGGAAGTGGCTCAAGCAGTAGCTGCTGGCAGGCCCGACTGCAATTGCGGCAGGGCCTCGAACAAGTCGCCGGTGACGCCAAAGTCGGCGATCTGGAAGATTGGCGCCTCCGGATCCTTGTTGATGGCAACGATGCACTTGGAGTCTTTCATGCCTGCCAGGTGCTGGATCGCGCCCGAGATGCCCAGTGCCACATAAAGCTCGGGGGCAACGACTTTGCCGGTCTGGCCAATCTGCACTGAATTGGGCGCAAACCCTGCATCGACTGCCGCGCGCGACGCTCCGACAGCGGCGCCGAGGTGATCGGCCAGTGCCTCGAGCTTGGTCATGTTCTCGGCTGAACCAACGCCGCGCCCCCCCGAGATGATGATGCGGGCACGGGCCAAGTCCGGCCTGGTGCTTGACGCACTTTCCGTGCCAAGCACTTGTGTGCGGGTATCGGCATCCACCGCCGCCACGGCCTCAACTGGCGCAGCCTGCGCAGCCACTTCTGCTGCGCTGTAGGCACTGGCACGCACGGTCAGGAAGGTCTGCGCACCCAACGGCTTGACACGGGCAATCACGGCGCCTGCATAGGCCGGGCGCTCCAGCGCATCAGCGGCCGTGCGAATCACATCGGTCAGCCAGGCCGCCTTGCATTGTGCGGCAGCGCGTGGCAGGGCAGCACGCGCCACCAGACTGTGCGCGGCAAGTACCCAGTCATAGCCGGCAGCCAGTGCGGTGACCTGACGTGCCAACGTTTCGGCATTGGGATGGGCCAGCTGCGGTGCGTCTGCCTGCAACACCTTGGTCACGCCAGCCAGGGCTGCGGCCTGTTGTGCAAGCGCGGAAACATTGTGGCCAACCACCAGCACCGCCACGCCATCAGTGGCCAATGGCAGAGCAGCAGTAATGACATTGGCCAGAGTCGGGTCCAATTGCTGGCCGTCGTGTGTGGCGATGATGAGAGCTTTCATGGCAATTTCTGTAAATCTGTGCGCAGCATGTCCGTTACCGAGCGGCAAGTGTGGAAACAGGCATGGCGAGTGAACGAAAACCTGTACAGGCGCTGTATCTTGGCTTGTGTGCAATCCATCAGTTCTGCATGACCGGCAGGGCGCGCAGGCGATCAATCAGTGCCGCTACGCTGTCAAGCCGCACACCGGCACTGCGCGCAGGCGGTTCGCCGATATGCAACTGTTGCACGCTGGCGGCGGCAATGGCCTGCAGTTGGTCGGCCGTCAGTGTGGTGATGGTGGCCTTCTTGGCGCGCATCATCGCAGGCAAGGTAATGTGGCGTAGATCGGCCATGCGCAGATCCACGCTGACCACTGCCGGCAGTGGCATGGACAGGTGCAGCGTGCCCTGGTCGGCATCGCAACTCAGTTCCAGCTGTCCACCTTCCACGCTCAGGTGATTAGCCGAGAAAGCTTGCGGCCAGTCCAGCAGGGCCGCGAGCATGGGGGCTGTGGCACCCAGGTCATCGTCGATATCCTGCTTGCCGCAGAGCACCAGATCAGCCGGGTCACGAGCCAGGTAAGCCTGCAGCAACGCTGCCGTCTGCGCCGGCTCCAGTGGCGAGCCATCGGTTTCGATCAGTACCGCAGCGTCCGCCCCCATGGCCAGGCAGGTACGCAGCACATCCTGCGAGATCGGCGCTCCAATGGCCACCACCGTGACCTTGCTTACAACGCCTTGTTCTTTCAGGCGTACTGCCTGTTCAACCGCCACTTCATCGAATGGGTTGAGCGACATCTTGACACCGCTGGTTTCCACGCCACTGCCGTCACTTTTGACGCGAACCTTGACGTTCGGGTCAATCACGCGTTTGACAGATACGAGAACATGCATGATTCAATCTCCTCAATCGTTGAGCAATCAGGACACCGCGCCCAGGCCGTACTTGCCGGTCAGCAGATGGCCTTCGCGGAAACGCTCCAGCGCATAAGGCGTAATATCCACCTCGGTCGGCAGTCCCAGCGCGCATTGCGCCAGCACCAGTCCCACCGCTGGCGAGAGCTTGAAGCCGTGACCAGAGAAGCCGTAGCCCACTACCAGACCGGGGACGTCGGGCAAGCGCCCCAGCACCGGATTCCAGTCCGGTGTCACGTCATAGACGCCTGTCCATGACGAGGCCACGCCGGCTTCGTCAAAGCTGGGAAATCGCTGTGCCACCTGTTCACCGATATCGACCATGTAATCCATGCTGATATCGCCCTGTTCGTTATCCGGCTCTGGCAGGGTTTCACCAACGATGCCTTCGCTGACCAGCATCTGAGTGCCACCGTAACTGCGGCAATAGAGCATTCCGGGCGATCCCAGATCTTTGTAGACCGGCATCTTGAAGGTATAGGCCTGCGGGCCTTCCAGCGCCAGAACACTGTGGCGCTCGGGTACGACGGGGGTTGGTATGCCGGTCCAGCGCTCGATATCCTTGGCCCAGATGTTCTGCGTACTGATCACAGTGTCGGAATGGAATACCCCTTGCGAGGTGCGTACACCACTGACCTTGCCGTCGGCGAGTAGCAGTTCCTCGACTTCTACGCCTTCCATGATCTTTACACCCAGATGGCGTGCCGCACGCGCAAAACTGGTGGCGACGAGGTAGGCATCGGCAAAGCCTGCCTCCGGCTCGTAGCCAATCAAGGCGGCATCGTCAAAGCGCGCAATTGGCAGCAGGCTGGTCGCCTCGCTGCGCCCCAGCAGGCGCACTTCTATGCCTTGGGCCTGCTGCGCCTTGAGAGCTTCTGCCAACGGCGCGAGCTTGGGTCCTTCCGGCGCAGCAATCATGTAGCCGCACTTGACCATGCCGGCTGAAGCCTCCCCATCGCCCAAGTAGTTGGCAAAGTCATTGAATACGGCCCAGGATGCCTGCGCCAGGCGCACGTTCTCGATCACTGAATAGTGCGTGCGCAAAATGCCGCTGGATTGCGAGGTCGTCCCAGCTCCAATGAGCGTGCGATCCAGCACCAGCACGCGGGGACAGCCCAGCCGGGCAAGATGAAATGCCACCGAAGTGCCAATGACTCCGGCACCGATAACGATTGCGTCGTACTTTTCCATAAAGGACTCCAAGCTCGAAATGAGGTGATGAGCCGCAAGCTTACGAACGCCGCCGTGGCACAGCCATTGCTTAAGTAATACTTATTGACAGTATTAGTTTTTGTGCATATTTGTACGGTCCTTGCAACATCTCGGACCATATTCATCACAGGCTAGCCATGACACCTTCTTCTCTTGCCCTTCGCCACGAGCGCTCGCTCCCCGACTTGCACGCGCTGGAGACCTTTCTGGCGGTGTGCGAAGCGGGGTCCATGTCTCTGGCAGCGCAGCACATGGGTGTCAGTCAGAGCGCGGTCAGCCAGATGGTCAAGACGCTGGAGAACACGTATGGCGTTGCCCTGCTGGATCGTGAAGTGCGGCCAGCACGCCCCACACCAGCAGGCAGCATCCTGCTGGAAATGGCCGAGGCCTTGCTGACACAGGCGCGTGACATGGCCGAGCAATTGCGCCAGCGCGTGCGCCAGGATCATGCGCAGATTCGTCTCGGCTGTGTGGATTCCTTTGCCGCCACCGTCGGCCCAGCACTGATTCACGCGCTGTCGGGTTCCGCACGCGAATTGCAGCTCTGGTCTGGCTTGACGCCGGGCCTCAACAGCCAATTGCTGGCTCGCGATCTGGACTTGGCCATTTGCACCGAGGTCCCGACCGATCCGCGCGTGACACAGCACTTGCTGCTGTCCGAGAGCTGGGTGGCGGTATTCCCGAAAAATGTCAGTGGACCCCTCATGGAACAAGGCGTTGACAACGACACCAAACGCCTGCGTGCGCAACTGCAGGCACTGCCGCAACTGCCCCTGATCCGCTATACCCTGCGCTCGGTGATTGGCCAGCAAATCGAACGCTTCATACGACACCTGGGATTGAGCTTTCCCCAGCGTTACGCCTTCGATGCCACCGATCCACTGCTAAGCATGGTGGCCGCCGGCCTTGGCTGGGCTATCAGCACCCCGTTATGTCTGTGGCAGTCACGTGCCTGGCTTGACGAGGTTCAGGTGGTCAGCCTGCCTGCCACACGGCTAGGTCAGCGCGATTTCCATTTGCTGTGCCGCGAGCGCCAATGGTCCGCCAGCGCCGAGGAGATTGCCACCCTGACTCGCCGGGTGTTGCTACAAAACGTCATTCCCGATCTGCGCCGTGCCATGCCAGCGCTTGGCACAGACGTCGTGAGCCTGCCTAGCGCTGCCTCTTTCTCCTAACTCCTGTCCAACTTTTTTCATTGCGGAGCCATACACCATGCCATCCACTGACTTCTACGAACTGCATCAGGGCAATCAACCGCTGCTTGTTTCCATTCCTCATCTGGGCACACGTCTGCCTGAGGAAATCCTCGCCACCATGACCGAGGAGGCGCGCGTCCTAGCCGATACCGACTGGCATCTCGACCAGCTCTATGCCTTTGCCAAGGAGTTGGGCTACTCCGTGCTGCAGGCGAAAGTCTCCCGCTACGCCATCGACCTGAATCGTCCTCCTACCGGAGAAAGCCTCTACCCCGGCCAGACGACCACCGGTCTGTGTCCGACGGAAACATTCAAAGGACAACCGCTTTACCAGCCGGGCAAGGAACCTGACGATGCCGAGATCGCACGCCGTCGTCAGACCTACTGGCAGCCTTATCACGATGCGTTGCGCAGCGAACTCGATCGCATCAAGGCACAGCATGGGCAGGTACTGTTGTGGGAAGCCCATTCCATTGCCAGCGTGCTGCCGCGACTGTTTGAAGGCAAGCTGCCGGATCTGAACCTGGGCACAAACTCAGGCGCATCCTGTGCGCCACAAGTCCTTGCTGCCATCGAACAAACCCTGAATCAACAAAGCGGAGACGTGCAATTCAGCCATGTGGTCAACGGCCGCTTCAAGGGCGGCTACATCACCCGCAACTACGGCCAGCCACAGCAAGGCTTTCACGCCGTTCAGCTTGAAATGGCGCAATGCCTGTACATGAATGAGACGGCGCCATTCGCTTATCGTCCCGATCTGGCCAAGAATGTTCAGCCCTTGCTCAAGACCATGCTGGGCAGTGCACTGGCGCAAGTCAAGGCGCCCTGAGCAGGCGAGTCCGGGGAGCTCCGGCTCAAGAGCCCTTGTATCCGACACCTGTGAGTGCTGCCGTGCGATGCAATGCCAATTGCACACGGGGTCAAGCGAGTGGCTTGACTGGCATTTGGACAGTCATGTGGTATACACCCGATGATTCCAACCCAAAGGGTGTCAGCCGCGCGTGTTGACATTGGCAGACGTGATGCGCCTGCCAATACCAGACTCAAGCCTGCAGACCCTCGACAATCGTGACCTGAGATACGGCGTGACCAATGCGCTTGGTCTTGGCAAGCTGGTACTCAGCAGAGTTGTAGCAGTCAATCGCAGCCTGGAAGTCGGGAAACTCTATGACCACGTTGCGTTCGAACGCCGGCCCTTCCAAGGTCTGCGACTTACCGCCACGTGCCAGAAACTTCGCGCCATATTTGCGGAAGGCCTCAGGCGCGAGATCGGTGTAGTTGCGATACTGTTGTGGATCATGCACATCTACATGTGCAATCCAATAGGCAGGCATATCAACTCCTTTTATTAGTGTGAAGAATTGCTTTGGCAATGGAAGCGGCCTCATTGATGTGGTCGGCCACGCGTTGCTTGGCAAGCTCAGCGTCGCGATGTACGCAGATGGCCTCACAAATCTGCCTGATCCGGTCATAGCCTGAAACCTCGCGATCCGTGGACTTCATGGTCATCGCACGCAACCGGCTGATACGGCTGTTGAGACGCTGCACGATTTCCCAAGCGACATTCTGCTCGGCGGTGAGAAATATCGTTTCGTACAGCTTGGCGGACGCATCGGTAATAAGGCCGGTGTCATTCGATTTGAGCGCTTTTTTAAGGCTGAGTAGCGCAGACTGGATCGCCTTGGCCGACTGATCGGTCAGCTTGCTGGTGCATTCGGCCACGGCGCTTTGCTCCAACTGCAAGCGGATACTGTAGATCTGGCGCGCCGTATCCCAATCGAGCCGGGCCACGATCGGTCCCCTGTTGGGTAGAATTTCGACCAGTCCTTCGGCTTCCAGGTATCGAATCACTTCACGCACGACAGTCCTGCTGACGCCCAGCTCCTCGCACAATGAGCGCTCGACCAGCCTTGTACCTGAAGTGAAGTAGCCCGCGATGATGGCCTTGCGCACCTTGTCCACGCAGATCTCGCGCAGTGTCACTGGTGAGTGTTGAATTTTCAGGTCCATGGCAAAACTGTCCGAGTAAGTGTAGCGACCGTCTGCTACCGCTTGGCATTATCCGCTGCTGCCATGCACTGTCGCCCGAACCCGCCTCAGTGCCACCACTGAAAACGCAATGTAAGCACAAGCTGTCGGCGCCCGCGCCCGGAATGCGCGCCCCAGACGCCCCAGCGGCGCCAGCAGGGAAACTGACATGGGACAACACGCAAATCGTCGCAACTTTCCGGCTAACCAGATACCCAGCAATGCCAGCTCGGTAGCGGTACGGCACCGCTCAAACGAACAGGCGGTTGTCGCGTGCGCGATCATGCCAACATGATTCTTGCGTTCGGGCATAACGGTTTAAGAACCTGTTCACAGTCTCTGAACCGCCCCGGCTTTCTTGGAGACCGTTTGGGTTGAGTCAGGCCGCCTTGGCCTGACCGGTGTGTTGCCGATAGTAAGCCGCTTCGGCTTCCGCTGGCGGGACGTGCCCGATCGGCTCCAGCAACCGCTTGTGGTTGTACCAGTGCACCCAGTCCAGCGTGGCCAGTTCCACCTGCTCGCGGCTGCGCCATGACCGGCGGCGGATCACCTCGGCCTTGTACAGTCCGTTGATCGTCTCGGCCAGCGCGTTGTCGTACGAATCGCCCACACTGCCCACCGACGGTTCGATCCTGGCCTCGGCCAGGCGTTCGCTGTAGCGGATCGATACGTATTGGGTGGATTCAACCCGTCGTCGCAACACATTCTTGAATGGAGGTGTTGATGGGTAAGAAGACGAGATCGGGTCGGTCGATACGCGCGAAGCTGCGCTCACCGGGCGTGCAGCGCCTGTTCCAGGGCATTGAGCACGAAGTCCGTCGCCATCAAACTGGACGCCTTCCAGCCGACGATCCGGCGCGCGTACACGTCCACCACGAACGCCACGTACACCATGCCTTGCCAGGTCGAGACGTAGGTGAAGTCGCTCACCCACAGCGCGTTCGGCCGGTCGGCATGGAACTGCCGGTTCACCCGATCCAGCGGACACGGCTGCGCCTTGTCGCTGATCGTGGTCTTGACCGGCTTGCCACGGATCACGTCATGCAACCCCAGCCGCCGCATCAGCCGTTCCATCGTGCAACGCGCCACCTGCCAGCCTCCTGCAGCAACTGCTTCCAGACCTTCTTCGCCCCGTACACCTGCTTGTTCTCGTCCCACACCTGGCGGACCTCCACCTCCAGCGCTCTATCTCGCCACCACCGATCCGGACGAGACTCGGGATCGGCCTCCCGGTCCGCATGGCTGTAACAGGTCGACGGAGCGATCTCCAGTCCCCGGCAGATCGGCTCGACTCCGTAGGCGTCGCGATGGTTGGCGACAAACCCGATCATGGCTTGAAGCGGCGGTCGTGCTCCGCCTGGGCGAAATACGCACTGGTCTTGCGCAGGATCTCGTTGGTCTGCCGCAGTTCCCGCACCACGCGTTCCAGCGCCTTCATCCGCGCCCGCTCGTCCGTCGTCAGCCCTGGCCGCAGCCTTTGGTCACGCTCGGCTCGCCGCACCCAGTTGCGCAGCGTCTCGGTCGTGCAACCGATCTTCCCGGCAATCGACTCGATCACCGCCCACTGTGAACTGTGCGTGTCCTGGTGCCTCCAGCACCATCCGCACCGCTCGCACCCGCACTTCCGGGGAATACTTCACTGGCTTGCTCATGACTCCATCCTCTCAAGAGTTGGAGCCTCCAGGAATCCCCGGGCGGTTCAAAGCGGTCTGAAAAATTAGTTCTTCGCTCATCCTTTCAATGCTGCTGGCCCTAACGCCAACAGCATTCTGGTTCTAACGTTCCACGCATCCCAGCACCACACGATTGCTACACCAGATTGCACCACTGCGGTGAGCGCATGGCAAAACACTCACCAATCGGGTGCCCTGCACGCACTGTAAAGTAGTGGAGCCATTGCACCCACCCTGCGGCGGTTGCAATGGCTCCACGCAAAGAGCGATGGCATGCATATTGCTTAAACCACGAGCAGCAGCTTGGGGTATACACCTATTGGTATACCAACATACTGAATACCATAATTCATATTCCTGTATTTAGGATATGTTTTCTTCCAAAGGAATGGCAATGAGTCTGATTCGAAAAACAGTGGTGTATGTTGAAACCGTCTATGTTGACGGGGGGCGCGAGGGGACTCGCCCACTAAAGATGATCGGCGCCGCAGCAGTCATTAGGAACCCTTGGGCGGGGCGCGGATTCGTCGACGATCTTTCTGCTGAAATTCGTGCAGTGGCGCCAACTTTGAGCGCGCATCTGACACCCCTCATCCTTGAGTCCGCAGGCTCGGGGGAAGCAGTCGAGGCATTTGGAAAAAGCGCTGTGGTCGGCCTTGATGGCGAGCTTGAGCATGCCTCGGCGCTGATTCACACGCTGCATTTCGGCAACATCTATCGCCAGGCAGTCGGCGCCAAAAGCTACCTGGCCTTCACCAACACGCGCGGACCGGCAGCTGCACCCATTCAGGTGCCGATGATGGACAAAAACGACGAAGGGCGCCGCTCTCATTACCTGACGTTGCAGTTCTCCATTGCCGACGCCCCAGCAGCAGATGAGATCGTTGTGGTGCTGGGCGCAGCAACTGCCGGACGCCCGCACCACCGCATTGGTGATCGTTATACCGATCTGAAAGAACTTGGCCATGACCTCTCGAACCCTGCGGCTGTCAAGTAATCGGCTGGTGCACTACCTGGACAGCGGCAGCGGCGAGCCGGTGCTGCTGGTCCACGGCGTTGGCATGCAGGCGCTGGCATGGCATCCCCAGATTGAATTTTTGTCCAACAACTATCGCGTGATTGCGGTGGACATGCCGGGACATGGAGCAAGCGAGGGTCTCGCCGGCGAAGTCGGTCTGCAGGACTATGTGCGGTGGATGGCCGAATGCATTGAGCGTCTGGATGTCGGGCCAGTCAGCCTTGCCGGGCACTCGATGGGGGCCCTGGTGGCAGTGGGAACGGCCATCGAGCGGCCGGAGCTCGTCACGCGCGTCGCTGCCGTCAATGGCGTACACAGGCGCAGCCCAGAGGCGCGCGCCGCAGTGCTCCGACGTGCACATCAGTTGCAGACCGGCGGTCTCGATGTGCAGGCGCCGCTGTCGCGCTGGTTTGACCCTACGGACGATCCAGTAGTGGTAGATCGCGTTCGAGGCTGGCTGGAGAGCGTGGACCTGGCAGGTTACGCAGCAGCTTATCGGGCTTTTGCATTGGGTGACGAAGTCTATGCCGACCGGTGGCCCGAAATTGCCTGCCCGGCTTTGGTGCTGACTGGCGCACAAGACCCTAACTCCACAGCAGAAATGGCGGTTCGCATGGCAAGCCTAGGTCAGCAGGCCTATGCCGTAGTTATAGACGGTCACAAACATATGGTGAATCTCACCGCGCCGGACGCGGTGAATCAGGCGCTCAGCGACTGGATGCAAATAACCGCGTTGGCGCCGTCAGAAGAATCGTTGGGAGCAAGTACATGAGCCACACGACCAAGGAACTGCGCGAGGCGTTCGGCACCTTCATGACTGGAGTGACGGTGGCAACCACCCATGTGCAGGAGATCGGACCAATCGGATTTACCGCCAATTCGTTTTCGTCCGTCTCGCTGGAGCCGGCCTTGCTGCAAATCAGCATCGCCAAGTCTTCGAGAAACCATACGAGCTTCATTAATGCCTCGCATTTTGCGATCAATGTGCTGGCGGAGGATCAGGTGGATATATCCAATACCTTCGCACGCCCCGGCGAAAACCGTTTCGCCAATGTGGCATGGCACTTCAGTGACTGCGGCAGTCCGCTACTGGAGGGCGTGAGCGCATGGTTCGACTGCGCCATGCATGCGGTCATCGACGCCGGAGACCACTCGATTCTGATCGGAAGAGTGGAGAACTTTCACTCTGCCGGCCCTGCCGGATTGGGGTATTACAGAGGCGGCTACTTTACCCCGAACAAAATGTTCACCGAAGTGAAGACGGCGCCAGAGACCATCATCAGCGCCATCATTGGCCACGCTGGAAAGGTATTGCTGATTCCCGCTTCCAACGGTCGCTGGACCCTGCCTGCCATGGCAACGGACCTGGCGGGCACTGACAAGGCGATCACAAGGCTCTTCAATCAATTCCAGCCCGATGCCAGCGCCAACTTCGTTTATTCCGTCTATACCGACAGCGAAAAAAGGTGCCAGCACATCACGTTCCTATGCAGTTCGCCAGTCAGCGAGCCGCTCGCTGGCCAATACGTCAGTCTCGACGACCTGCACACGCTCAATTTTGAGGACGTTGCGGTCCTCCGCATGCTGGAGCGATACCGGCGAGAGGATGAATTGAAAAACTACGGCCTGTATTACGGCAATAACAGCGCAGGCGTAATCCGTGAACTTTTCAAAAAGGCAGGCTGATATGCGTTTCTCATTGTTTGTTCATATGGAACGGCTCTCGGAAGATGAGCCACAAAAGCAACTGTACGAGGAAATGGTCGAGCTGTGCAAGATCGCCGATGAGGGTGGCATGCACGCGATCTGGACTGGCGAGCATCATGGGATGAACTTCACCATTGCTCCCAATCCCTTCATCAACCTGGTCGACCTTGCCAACAAGACCAAACGGGTGCGGCTAGGCACAGGCACCATTGTCGCGCCGTTCTGGCATCCGATCCGCTTGGCCGGTGAAGCGGCCATGACCGATGTCATTACCAATGGCAGGCTGGAGCTGGGTATTGCGCGGGGAGCCTACTCGTTCGAATATGAACGCATGATGCCTGGCCTGGATGCCTGGACGGCCGGGCAACGCATGCGGGAAATGGTGCCGGCCTTGAAAGGTCTGTGGAAAGGCGACTACACGCATGATGGCGAATTCTGGAAGTTTCCCAAAACCACCTCATCGCCGCTGCCAGTACAGCAGCCACATCCACCGATCTGGATTGCCGCACGTGACCCCAATAGCCATGAATTCGCCGTCAAGAATGGCTGCAACGTGCAGGTCACACCGTTGTTCCTGGGCGATGAGGAAGTCGAGAAACTGATGGGGCACTTTCAGGCTGCCTGTCAGAAATTCACCGAAGTACCGCGCCCGGAAATCATGCTGCTGCGTCACACCTACGTGGCCGACAGCGAAGCTGATGCACAGCGCGCCGCAGAAGAAATCAACGTCTTCTACAACTACTACGGCGCCTGGTTCAAGAATGAACGCAACATCACCAAAGGGTTGATCGAGCCCTTGAGCGAAGAGGAAATCAAGGCACATCCGCTGTATTCACCAGCGCTGATGCGCAGAAATAACGTCATCGGTGAGCCGCAGGAAGTCATCGATCGTCTGAAGGCCTATGAAGCCATGGGTTACGACGAATATTCTTTCTGGATTGACACCGGCATGAGCTTCGAGCGCAAAAAGGCGTCATTGCTCCGCATGATCAATGAAGTGATGCCTGCCTTTTCCTAAGGAGAGAAAATGATCTCCGAATTCGAGTTGTACATCGACGGCAAGTTCGAGCCAGGTGCGGCGACATTTGGCAGCATTGATCCTGCCACCGGTGCAGTGTGGGCGCAGATGCCGGAGGCGCGCTCGGACGAAGTCAACCGTGCCGTGGCTGCGGCTCGGCGCGCCTTCACTGACCCGGCATGGGCAGGCATCAGCGCCAGCCAACGCGGCAAGCTGCTCGCGCGCTTGGCCGATTTGCTGGAAGACGCCGCCCCCGAGCTTGCCGCAGTAGAAACCCGCGATACCGGCAAGATCATCCGGGAAACCAGCAGTCAGATTGCCTACATCGCCGAGTACTACCGCTACTACGCCGGCATCGCCGACAAGATCGATGGCCGTCACGTCGCAATCGACAAGGCAGACATGCAAACCTGGATCACGCGCGAGCCGCTCGGCGTAGTGGCCGCCATTGTTCCCTGGAACAGTCAGCTGTTCTTGTCTGCGGTAAAGCTTGGACCAGCACTGGCGGCTGGCTGCACAGTCGTACTCAAAGCCTCGGAAGATGCACCGGCACCGCTGCTGGCATTTGCCCGGCTGGTGCATGAGGCCGGCTTTCCGCCCGGCGTGGTCAACGTCGTAACCGGCTTTGCCGCCGAATGCGGTGCGGTGTTGAGCAGCCACCCGCAGGTTGATCACATTGCCTTTACCGGCGGGCCGGCAACGGCGCGGCACATTGTTAACAACAGTGCGCACAACCTTGCCAAGGTATCGCTGGAGCTGGGCGGAAAATCGCCGATTCTGGTGTTTGCCGATGCCGACATCGACAGCGCGGTCAACGCCCAGCTGGCCGGCATCTTTGCCGCCAGCGGCCAGAGCTGTGTTGCCGGCTCGCGCTTGCTGGTAGAGGAGAGCATCAAGGACGCTTTCGTCGCGCGCCTGCTTGCCAAGGTTCAGGCCATTCGGGTCGGCCTACCCGATGACATGGCCACCGAATTCGGCCCACTTTGCACCGCCCGCCAGCTCACGCACATCGAGCAAGTGGTGGCGACTTCGCTGACGCAGGGCGCGCGGCTGATTACCGGCGGTCGCCGCCTGGATCGAGCAGGCTACTACTACGCCCCGACCATTCTGGACTGCAGCGCCGCACCGGATGCCGAATGCGTCCTCACCGAACTGTTCGGCCCGGTACTGTCGGTGGATGTGTTTCGCAGCGAACAAGAGGCAATCTCCAAGGCCAACAAAACCGCGTACGGCCTGGCTGCGGGCGTTTTCACCAGCAACCTGACGCGGGCACACCGACTGGTCAAGGCGATCAAGTCCGGGGTGGTGTGGATGAATACCTATCGGGCCATCTCACCACTCGCGCCATTTGGTGGTTTTGGCCTCTCTGGTCACGGGCGTGAAGGTGGCGCTGACGCCGTACTCGACTACACGACCACCAAAACGGTCTGGTTGAGAACCGCCGATACGCCGATTGGCGATCCGTTCATGATGCGCTAATCGCGCACCGAACGGCTGCATCCAGCAGACCCCACTGCATACCGAGGTGGATCTGCTGTGAACACAAGGGAGGAGCGACAAGCCCGCCCTGCAAACACACCGAGTCAAACGAACACAACCATGCCAGCGTGCGCTTGGCAGGGCTGGTATCGACTTGACGCATCGCAACCCACAACCACAGCTTGAAGGCACAAGGCAATGAAACAAGCAGACAGTTCTGAAGGCGCGTTTTCCATTGAGAGCAATTCCATCGACTACGTGCCGCCCGAGCAGCGCCATGGCAACCCGAAGGATCTCTTCACGCTGTGGTTTTGTACCAATATTGCGCCGCTAGCCGTCATCACTGGCGCGACTGCGATTGTAACATTCAGGCTCGACGTTGTCAGTGCGGTGTTGGCAATTTGCTTCGGTCATTTCTTTGGCGCGCTGATTCTGGGCCTGACTTCGGCGCAGGGACCTCAAGTCGGCATTCCGCAGATGATCCAAAGTCGCGCCCAGTTCGGGCGCTACGGCTCGCTGCTGGTCGTGGTGTTCACCACCATCATCTACCTTGGCTACTTCATCTCCAACATCATTCTGTCCGGCAAAACCCTGCACACGGTGGCTCCGGCGATTCCTCTGTCGGCTGCCACCGTTATCGGCGCGGTGTTGGCAACGCTGATTGGCGTCATTGGCTACAACTTCATACACCGCATCAACAAGCTCGGTACGTGGTTCATGGGCGGTGCTCTGCTGCTGGGCACCGCCATCATGCTGCCGCAGCTGACTCCGGCCATGCTGCAGCAAGGGCAGTTCAGTGCCTCCGCTTGGTTTGCAGTGTTTGGGATCTGTGCGGTGTGGCAGATCAGCTTTTCACCATATACCTCGGATTACTCACGCTATCTGCCGAAATCAACCGGTATTTTCAAGCCATTCCTGTACACCTATCTTGGCGCGGCGCTGGGCACCATATGCGCCTTCCTGTTTGGCGTGCTGGCCGTTAGCATCACCGATACCAGCGACGCCATGCTGGCGGTAAAAGAGCATACGGGGATACTGGGCTTTGCCATCATGGTGCTGTTTCTCGCCAACGTCATCGGCCACAACGCGATGAACTTGTATGGCGCAGTGCTGTCCTGTATCACCTCCATACAGACTTTCTCGATCGAGTGGCGTCCGGGCCGCAAAGCACGCATCGCCCTGTCCGTTACCGTGCTGATCGTATCAACCTGGGGGGCGCTGCTGGCATCGGCCGACTTCATCAGCATTTTTATCAGCGCGGTATTTGCGCTGCTGTTCATCCTGGCTCCCTGGGTAGCCATCAACCTGATCGACTTCTATCTGATCAACCGTGCTGGCTATGACATTGCTTCGATTTTCGCCAGGGACGGGGGCGTCTACGGCAAATTCAACGTCAGCGCAATGACTGCCTATTTCGTGGGCATCGGTGTGCAGCTGCCATTCATCCGCAACGCATGGTTCGAAGGCAGCTGGTCACGCGCATTAGGTGACATTGATGTGTCGTGGCTGGTGGGCCTGCTGGTAACCGCAGTGGTGTATCTGGTACTGAACAGCAGCCGGCTTGGCCTGAGCGCTTCGCTGTCAGCGCCACAGCGTGCCAACTGACCGCACTGCCCATCCCCATAGTCAGCACACATTAATAGAAAATCATGAGCTTACATAATATCGATCTATTCCACGAACAGGCCTTTGTGGCTGGCCATTGGCGCAGCGCTGCCAATGGCGAAGTAAGCACCATCATCAACCCTGCAACCCAGGCCCGGATCGGCTCCGTACCGGCCCTAGGCAAGCAGGAAACGCAGCAGGCCATCACCGCCGCCGCACAGGCCTGGCCCGCCTGGCGTGCACGCCCTGCCAAGGAGCGAGCCGATATTCTGAAAGCCTGGTTCAGGCTGATCATCGGGCGCGCCGATGATCTGGCCCGGATTCTCACCACCGAACAAGGCAAGCCTTTGGCCGAGGCACGCACCGAGATTCTCTACGCCGCCAGCTTTGTGGAATGGTTCGCGGAAGAAGCGCGGCGCATCGACGGCGTAACAATCCCCAGCCCTTATGCCGATGCCAGGATTGTTGTCAGCAAACAATCGATTGGCGTGGTCGCGGCAATCACGCCGTGGAACTTCCCCGCGGCGATGATTACACGCAAAGTCGCTGCTGCACTGGCGGCGGGTTGTCCCTGTGTGCTCAAGCCCGCGCCTGAAACCCCATTTACGGCGCTGGCACTGGTCGATCTGGCGGTGCGTGCCGGGGTACCGGGGGATGTGTTCAGCGTGGTGACCGGCGATGCTGCGGAAATTGGCGAGGCGATTTTTGCAAGTCCGCTGGTGCGCAAGTTCACCTTTACCGGCTCAACGCCGGTCGGGCGCATGCTTTATCAGAAAGCGGCACTGACGCTCAAGAAGGTATCTCTGGAGCTGGGTGGCAACGCCCCTTTCATTGTGTTCGAGGATGCCGACATTGACGCCGCAGTCGAGGGCGCCTTGCTGGCTAAATTCAGGAATGCCGGGCAGACTTGTGTGTGCGTCAACCGGTTTCTGGTGCACTCACACGTACACGATCAGTTTGTGCGCCAATTTCAGGCCCGCATTGCTGCCTTAAGATTGGCGATGGCATGCAAGAACGCGTCGACATCGGGCCCTTGATCAATGAAAACGCAGTCAGGAAAGTTGAAAAGCATCTGCAAGATGCCCTGGCCAAAGGCGCGCAGCTGGTGCACGGAGGCAAGCGACATGCGTCAGGTGGCTTCTTCTTCGAGCCTACTCTGATTACCGAAGTCACCGCGCAGATGGATGTCGCCACGGAGGAAACATTCGGCCCCTTAGCGGCCGTGTTCCGCTTCGATGACGAAGAACAGGCCATTGCCTTGGCCAATGCGACGGAATTCGGTCTGGCCGCCTATTGCTATACCCGCGACCTGGGCAGGGCATGGCGCATGAGCGAGCGCCTGGAATACGGCATGGTAGGCATCAACAAGGCCACTATCTCTACCGAGGTCGCGCCCTTTGGAGGGATCAAGCAGTCCGGCCTCGGGCGGGAAGGGTCCCGATTCGGAATCGAAGATTACCTTGAGATCAAATACAGTCTCTTTGGAGGAATTTCCGCATGAATAATGAAGTGTTTGAAAAGGGCCTGGCCATTCGCAAGCAAGTGCTGGGCGAGGAATACGTCAACCAGTCGATCGGCAAAGCCGATGCCTTCAACCGCCCGCTGCAGGAGCTGGTGACTGAATACTGTTGGGGTGCGGTGTGGGGCCGACCGGGACTGGAGCCTGCCGAACGCAGCATGATCAATCTGGCAATGATTTCGGCCTTGAACCGTCCGCACGAACTCAAGCTGCATGTCAAGGGCGCATTGCGCAATGGCGTGTCGAAGGAGAAGATATCCGAGGTGCTCCTGCAAGTAGCCATTTACTGCGGTGTGCCCGCAGCGGTGGACAGCTTCCGACTGGCGCGTGAAGCGATGCAGGAATACGAACAAGAATCGCGCTGAGCGCCTTGTAGATGTCATCTCTGTCGGTACAAGATCGGTGCGGTGGCAGAGACGCATCGGCCAGCCATCAGGTGGCGGCCACGTTTTGGGCCGGACGCAACGCAATAGCACCGTGCGGCAGCGGCCGTCCGTACGCGCAGCAGCGATCTCAGGCTGTGCGCGCACCAACATTGGCAGCGAGCGTATTCAAAACGGGCCCGGCCCGCACCATCGGGGCACATTGATCGCGCCGAGCCTATGTACGCGCAGTACTGCGCACCGCCAGCCGCATTCAGACACAGTGACACTGCTATTACCTGGCCACTCGCTGACACAAATCGACGGGTGTTCGCGTTAGGGAAGGCCTGGAAATCTTCTGCTGATATTCCCTGCACATTTGTTGTCCCCCCTCCCGCGTGAGACAGGACCGCCATCTGCGGTCAAGGAACGCGAGGCAGCCCCGAACCAGATTTGGCGGTACCGCAACCCGCATTGTTGACGCCAGTTGATAATTTCTTGTAAGGAATATTTGATTCCCAAAAGGAACAATTGGCACACAATTTGCACCACGTTGGCGGCCTTCCTTTCGCATTCGCTCAACTCATGAAGGACTGCCATGAATCTCCCTCTACCCTCGCACCCGACAATTACTGATCGCAAGCTCAAGTCAAGTCTACTCGTTGCACCCACGCTTGGCACGGCCTTGCTCGCAATGCCGGCCTGGGCACAGGAAACAACCACGGCCCTGGCCGACCCCGGTCACACGGCATTTGTGTTCGCATGTGCACTGGCGGTGCTACTGATGACCATTCCGGGGCTGGCCCTGTTCTATGCCGGTCTGGTGCGCGCCAAGAACGTGCTTTCGGTACTGATGCAGGTGTTTGCCACGACTTCGGTCATCAGCATCCTCTGGGTGCTGTATGGCTACAGCCTTGCCTTCACCGATGGCGGCAGCCTGCAGGCCTTCATCGGCGGGCTGGACAAGGTTTTTCTGCGCAGGGTGAATACGGAATCCCTGGTCGGCGAGATTCCCGAACTGCTCTACATCCTGTTCATGGGCCTGTTTGCCGCGATCACGCCAGCCCTCATCGTCGGAGGCTTTGCCGAGCGCATGAAGTTCTCCGCGGTAATGCTGTTCACAGTGATCTGGTTCACTATCAACTACATCCCGATGGCCCACATGGGCTGGGGCGGTGGCTGGGTCTTTGAATGGGGCCCGCAAGACTTCGCGGGCGGAAACGTGGTGCACATCAACATCGGCGTTGCGGCACTGGTGGCCGCCTGGATGGTCGGGCCGCGCCTGGAACCAACCATGGCGCCACACAACATGACCATGAACATGACGGGAGCCTCCCTGCTGTGGGTCGGCTGGCTGGGTTTCTGCGGCGGCTGTGCCCTCGTGGCCAACGGTTACTCGATGCTCGTGGTCTTTAATACCATGCTTGGCTCGGCCGGTGGCGCTACCGCCTGGATGCTCATCGAATGGCTGCATCGTGGCAAACCCAGCATGCTGGGCATTGCCTCCGGTGCCATTACCGGTCTGGTGGCCATCACGCCGGCCTGCGGCTTCGTCGGGCCCGTCGGCGCCATCCTGGTCGGTGTCCTGTCCACCCCTGTCTGTATCCTCGCCGTTGAAAAGCTCAAGCCCATGCTGGGCCAGGACGATGCGCTGGATGTTTTTGGCATTCACGGCATCGGCGGCATCATTGGCGGCCTGCTCACGACCGTGTTCGCCCTGTCGGTCTTCGCGGGTCAAGGATTGCCGGAAGGCCGGGGCCTGGGGGCGCAAATGCTTGTCCAGATTGGAGCCATTGTTTTCAGCATCATCTTCAGCGCCATCACCAGCTACATCGCCCTGAAGATCGCCTCCATCGCCTGTGGCGGCCTACGCGTGAGCGATGAGCAGCAGGAAATCGGCCTGGATCCATCCGAGCATGGCGAAGTCGGCTACAAGCTCAGTGCCTGAGTCGCCTGCCGCTGCCCCAACAAGGGCCGGCCGAGTGTCGATC
The DNA here is from genome assembly GCF_001005215.1 of Lampropedia cohaerens. Classification (GTDB taxonomy): domain Bacteria; phylum Pseudomonadota; class Gammaproteobacteria; order Burkholderiales; family Burkholderiaceae_C; genus Lampropedia; species Lampropedia cohaerens. The sequence continues at coordinate 172,003 of NZ_LBNQ01000023.1, read as the reverse complement.
AGCTGATTGGCGCCATATCTGGACGGTCCCCATCCAATCTTTCACCCTTCGGAGTTCCAACCATGTCACTGAAACTTGTCACCGCCATCATCAAACCATTCAAACTCGACGAAGTACGCGAAGCCCTCTCGGCGCTGAATGTCCGCGGACTGACCGTCACCGAAGTCAAGGGTTTTGGACGCCAGAAAGGCCATACCGAGCTCTACCGCGGCGCCGAATACACGGTGGACTTCCTGCCCAAGGTCAAGGTGGAACTGGCCGTGGCCGAAGACGTGCTGGATGCGGTCATTGAAGCCATTACCAGCGCCGCACGCACCGGCAAGATCGGCGATGGAAAGATCTTTGTGCAAAGTCTGGAGGAATCCGTGCGCATCCGCACGGGGGAACGGGGAGCAGAGTCTGTTTGACGCGCTCACCAAGCGGTGCTTTCCTGCTCGCCCCTCATGCGTGGACGGCCGCTATTGCTGCAGGGCTGGCATCGCTGGCACGGGTGCAGACGCCGTCATGCTTGACTTGATGGCCTTTGCCAATGCAGTGGAGCCCGGCACCAGACATCTGTAGCATGACGCGCGCCGGTCCGATAACAGACGCGCGCTTTTTTATCAGCCAGCAGCCCAGGCGCTGTATTCAGAAACGTTGGCGGCGCAACCTTTAGGACCGTCGGGCGAAAGCGCACCTAGCTACTGGTGGCCTATCCACTGCAGTGCATCCTGACAGCGTAGCGCATGAAAAGATCGTGACCGGACTGTCAGGGGGCAGGCACGCGATGGAAACTGGCGGCCAAGTCCAGGCGCGAACGCACCTTGAACTTGCGCAGAAGACTTTTGACATAAATCTTGACCGTGCCGTCGCTGATGCCCATCTCGCGGGCAATCAGTTTGTTGCTCAAGCCCCGCGCCAGCAGCTCGAAAGTCTGCGTCTCGCGTGCCGTCAGGTTGATCTGGCCGGGAAACGGCGGCGAGCCCTGTGCCCCTTCTGGCTGCAGCAGCAGGCTGACCATCTGTCCTTTGAGCACCACTTCGGCCGAGCAGCACTGCAGCAAATAGTCCTGCAGCTCATCTGGATCCGTGTCCTTGAGCAAATAACCGTTGGCACCAAGGCGCAACGCCAGCAGCAGATCTTCACGGTCCTGCGATGCCGTCAGAACCACCACCTTGCACTCCAGCGACAAAGTGCGGATCTCCTCCAGCACCTGCATGCCAGAAAACGCTGGCATGTGCCAGTCCAGCAATACCAGTTGGGGCTGTTGCTCGCGGATCAAGGCCAGCCCTTCGCGACCGCCGTCGACATCGCCAAGGATGCGCCAGATGCTGCTGCCTTCCAGCAGCATGACCAATCCTTTTCGAAACATCGGGTGGTCGTCGATGACAACCACTGTCACAGGCTCTGTGGGCAGACTCATCGGATTTCGTGCCCGAGGCGAAAGCACCCGGTGCGGGCGGCGATTGTAGGCACCGACCTCGGCGCAGTAACTACTCCTTAGGTGGTATCACCTTGTCGGGATTGAGCCGGCAAACGCCAGCGCAGAGAATTTTCCCAGAAGCAGACACAGCCCCTCTTACCCGGAGTTCTCATGCAAGCCACCCCAGCCAGCTATGCAACACGCCCTGCGAGCCTGCCAAGTTACCAGAACCGTGCGCTGCAGGAAAACGCCATTCATCACCTGGTGGTTCGGTCGGACACGCCCGATGCGCAAGACCTGCAATTTGAACAGCAACTCAAGGCAAGAGCACCGGGCAGCTTTCAGATACTGAATCTGGCGGGCCAGTCGATAGAGAGCGCGCAGGCGCAATTGCAGGCGATGCTACAGAAAGCGTGTGTCGGCACGCACCTTTACCTCAGCGGCACAGAACACGCAATCTGGAAACTGTACAACGCGGCCGTTGCGGTGGGTATGCATCCACAGGAAATCAGCATGTTCCGGCATGAGGAGGCCCTGACTCCAATTTATTGCGTGCATTGCAGCACGCAGCAATTGATTGACCGCAGCGAGGAACATCCAAGTTGCGCCTCCTGCGGCGTGGTGCTGGAGGTGCGCCAGCACTTCTCCCGCATCCATGGCGCCTACCTTGGAGTAGTTGCCGATGCCGATCAACCTTTTGGAAGGAAGCAGGCATGAGCCGCACAACCATCGACGTCACCGTCACATCCGCGCGCGCCTTGACGCCGCTGATTCGCGAATTCACCTTCACCGCCACCGACGGCAGCGCTCTGCCACGCTTTTCCGCCGGCAGCCACATCCAGGTGCAGATTCCCAATGGCACGCGGTTGCTGCGCAACGCTTATTCGTTGGTCAGCGACCCCGGCGACAGCCGGCAGTACCGCATTGCCGTGCGCCGGCAGGATGACTCGCGTGGCGGCTCGCGCTACATGCACGAACAGGTTCAAGTGGGCGACCAACTGGTCATTGGCTCCCCCGCCAACCTGTTTGCACCACATTCACGTGCCGGGCACCACATCCTGGTAGCAGGCGGAATTGGCATCACCCCCTTTATGGCCTACATCCATGAGTTTGAGCGCCGCGGCCTGTCGTTCGAGCTGCATTACGCCTTCCGCTCCGATTTGACCAATGCCTATGAACAGGAGCTGCGTGAGCGTCTGGGTGAGCGCCTGCACGTTTATGACGCCGATCGCAACACGCCACTGGAGCTGACACAACTGCTGCGCGAGCGGAGCCTGACCACCCACGTTTACTGCTGTGGCCCGCAGCGCCTGATCGACGGTGTGCGTGACGCAGCGCGCAGCCTGGGCTGGTCGGATGCCCGCGTGCACTTCGAAGCCTTTGCCGCTCCTGAACCCGGTGAGCCTTTCACCGCACGCCTGCTGCGCAGCAACACCACCATCACCGTCGGCGCCGACGAAAGCCTGCTGGAAGCACTCGAAGGCGTGGGCATTGAGGTGGCCAACCTTTGCCGGGGCGGCGTATGCGGGCAATGTGCCACCCGCTACGAAAGCGGTGATGTTGATCACCGTGACCACTTCCTCTCCGCGGAGGACCGCCAGCACATGCTCATGCCGTGTGTCTCACGCTGCCGCAAAAACAGCACCCTGACGCTTGATCTCTAAGGAGTCCGCACCATGCCCCTGCAATTTGCTCCAATCATCGAATCGTTTCGTGACGACTTCACCTACCGCAATAGCCCGCAAGCCATCAAGCGTTTTCCGCTGCCGTTTCCCGAAGACTCCTACATGTACTCGGTGAACATCGAGCCTGCCACGCCGCGTCCCGGCACGGTATTTGAACACTTGCTCGACGTCGATGAGCACTACCGCTCCGAAATGGCCGAACGGGCCCTGGTGTTGGACAAGGACCCACGCCGCAGCATGGTGTTGCCACACATGCGTGAAGCCGCCTGGGAAACGCTGGAGCTGGTGATGGAAAGCTTCAGCCGCGATTACCCGGAATGGTTCACGCTACAGCGCAATGGCAACGCCTGGACGTGGGAAAACAAGGCACTGGACATCCGCCAGGAATTCATTGTCGGCCAGGAAGACACTCTGCCCTACGAGCCACTTGAATACATCGCACGCCAAACGCAGGGCGACATCGCCTTGCTGGACCAGCGCGATGGCGATCTGTTCATGGATGCAGGCGTTGTCACCTGCCCAGCGGACTGGTCACTGGCATTTGATGTGGGCATGAGCTTCAAGCAATGGCATGCGCCTGTGCCTCTGGCGCACCAGATGGGTATTTTCGATCGCGCCTTGAAGTATCTGCTCAATATCCAGGTCGGCCACCCTGTGCGCCGCCTGAACTGGACGCTGACCATCAATCCGCGCATGGACACGTCCGCAGAAACCTATCATGAATGGGGCAAGGACCGCGGCACTGTCACCGTGGACAACGTCGGCAGTAAGGTGCATCTGCGGGTCGAGCTGCAACTGCTGGTACGCCTGCCCCGCAGCAATGCGCTTTACTTTGGCATCCGTACCTATCTGGCCAGTATGAACGAGTTGGTCACCCAGCCCGGCTGGGGCCAGCGTTTGCACCGAGTGATGCGCGATCTGCCGGATGCGCTGGCTGACTACAAAGGCATTACCCGCTATCGCCCGCAGCTCGTGCAATGGCTTAGCCAGTTCGACGAAGCAGTGCGCACCCCCGCCCAGGCTGCTGCAGCCACCGCCGATGCGGCAGCGTTGCATGCCAGCAGCCATTCCTGAAAACCCTTTGCCCGTTAATCACAACCAACTGGAGAACCTGACAATGGCCACTCAATGGCGCTTTTCCGCGCTGGAAAGCAGACACCGCGCACTCGGCTCGAACCTGGAAGACTGGCTCGGCATGGGCACGGCCTGGACCTATGACGTCGACACCAGCGAACACTACAAGGCCATCCGCACCAAAGCCGGCCTGATGGATGTTTCGGGCCTGAAGAAGGTTCACTATGTCGGCCCGCACGCCGAGCACCTGCTCAACTGGGCCACCACGCGTAATATCGACAAGCTCTACCCGGGCAAGTCGGTCTATGTCACATTCCTGAACGACGAAGGCAAATTCGTCGATGACGGCATCGTCTATCGCACCGGCCCGAATGCCTTCATGGTCGTGCACGGTGGTGGCACCGGCTACGAAATGCTCACCCGCGGCATTGAGGGCAAGCAAGTTGCCGTGCTGTTTGACGATGACCTGCATGACTTGTCCCTGCAAGGCCCCACAGCGGTGGACTTTCTCGCCGAGCATGTACCGGGGATCCGCAACCTGAACTATTTCCATCACATGCAGACGCAGCTGTTTGGCCGTCCGGTGATGATTTCGCGCACCGGCTACACCGGTGAGCGAGGTTATGAAATCTTCTGCAAGGCCGCCGATGCGCCCCTGATCTGGGACACCATTCTTGAGAATGGCGCTGCATTCGGCATCATTCCTTGCTCTTTCGCCACGCTGGACTGGCTGCGCGTGGAAAGCCAACTGTTGTTTTTCCCGTTTGACAACTCTGAGATGTATCCCTTTGCCGATGAGAAGGCGGGCGATACGCTGTGGGAGCTGGGGCTGGACTTCACCGTCTCACCCGGCAAGAAGCAATTTCGTGGCGCGGAAGAGCACTACCGCCTGCAGGGCAAGGAGCGCTTCAAGATCTTCGGTGTGGAGATCCAGGGGACCCAGCAGCCGGCGGCCGGCGGCGATACGCTGTGGCGCGATGGCCAGCAAGTTGGCATGATCACCGCTGGTGTGTTCTCTCCCCTGACCCAACGCAACCTGGCGATTGCGCGTATGAACGTGGACGCGGCAGTTGCAGGAACGCCTTTGCAGGTCAAGGGCAGCATCGAGGCAGCCGCCACCGCAGAGACCATGCCCTTTGACGACCCGGAGAAGAAAAAGCGCACGGTCAAGGGCTGAACCCGCACCGCAGCCAGCCAAGCCTTCTCACGTCTCAATAGCCCCACCGCGTGCGTCGCACGTGGGGCTTTCCTTGGCGCCTATTCGCTCTCATCATGGACAACACCCGCGAAAACTTCATTCTCACCATCAGCTGCCCCGCCACCACAGGTATCGTTGCTGCCGTCTCCTCCTTCCTCGCCGAGCGTGGTTGCTACATCAGCGAACTGGCCCAATTCGATGACGAGGATACCCAGCGATTTTTCATGCGCTGCGTATTTCACTTCACTGGGCAAGCCGGTGACATCGAGAAACTGCGCAGTGACTTTTCCAAGACATCCAAGCAATTCAGCATGGAATGGCGCATTTTTAGCAGCGCCCAGCCAATGAAGGTGCTGCTGATGGTCAGCAAGTTCGACCACTGTCTGGCTGACTTGCTGTACCGTCGCAGCAAGGGCGAGATCGACATGGACATCACCGCCGTCGTCTCCAATCATCTGGACCTGCGCCCAATGGCCGAACGCGAGGGCCTGCGATTCGTGTACCTGCCCGTCAACAAGGACAACAAGGCCCAGCAAGAAAAAGAGCTGCTCAAGATCGTGGAAGAAACCAAGACCGAACTGGTCGTCTTGGCCCGCTACATGCAAATCCTCTCCGACGATCTGTGTGCCCAGCTGGCAGGCCGTGCCATCAACATCCACCACTCCTTCCTGCCCGGTTTCAAAGGCGCCAAGCCCTACCACCAGGCGCACGCGCGTGGCGTCAAGCTCATCGGGGCAACGGCCCATTACGTCACCGCGGATCTGGACGAAGGCCCGATCATCGAGCAGGCCGTGCAGCGTGTTGACCACACCTTCCGTCCCGACGACATGGTGGAAATTGGCCGCGCGACCGAAACCGTGGCCCTGGCCAGCGCCGTCAAATACCACACGCAGCACCGCGTGTTCCTCAACCAGGCCAAGACGGTGGTCTTCAGATGAGCAGCACGGTAGCTACTGAACAAGGCCTGCGCATCGACGGCAAGGCAGCAGCAGCAGAACTGCTGGAGCAGGTCAAGGAAGACGTGCAGGCCGTTGTCAAGCACGGCGTGCTTCCCACCTTGGCCGTGATTTTGGTGGGAGATGACCCGGCCAGCGACGTATACGTGCGCAACAAGGTACGTGCGGCAGAAAACGTCGGCATTCGCTCGCTCGAATACCGCTTGCCAGCCAGCACCAGCGAAGCAGAGCTGCTGCAGCGCGTCAAGGACCTCAATGCCGATGCCAGCGTGCACGGCATTCTGGTGCAGATGCCAGTGCCCAAGCACATCAGCGAAGCGGCCGTGATTCAAGCCATCGACCCGCGCAAGGATGTGGACGGCTTTCACAAGGAAAATGTCGGCGCGCTCTCGCAGGGCCAGGATACGCTGGTGCCTTGCACGCCTGCTGGCTGCATGCTGCTATTGCGCAAAGTGCTCGGCCAGGATGGTCTGCGCGGTTTGCACGCAGTGGTCGTGGGCCGCTCCAACATTGTCGGCAAGCCGATGGCTGCATTGCTGCTGCAAGCCGATTGCAGCGTCACTGTGCTGCATTCGCGCTCCAAGGATGCGTCCGCCCTGTGCCGCCAAGCCGACATCGTCATCGCCGCCGTAGGTCGCCCCGCCATAATTGGTGCGGACTGGATTAAGCCCGGCGCAGTGGTGATCGATGTGGGCATCAACCGCATCAGTACCCTTGAAGGCAAAACCCGCTTGGTCGGCGATGTGGATTATGACGCTGTCGCCCCCATCGCCCGCGCTATCACTCCTGTGCCCGGCGGTGTGGGCCCGATGACCATTGCTGGGCTGATGGCCAACACTGTCAAAGCCGCTCGCATGCAAGCGGGAATGTGAGTTGATAAAACACTGCAGACTCCCCAAGGGGCCTGCCAAAGCAAAGCGCCAGCCTCCGGCTGGCGCTTTGCGCTTTGGACACTGCCTGATGTGGTTATGGAAGCACAATTTGCACAGCTGAAATAGCACCCATGCATTGCGCGAGTGACCGGGCTTGCGCCCACATGGAAAGGTAGCAAGAACTTCTTTTGCAGAGGCAGGCAAGAACAAAGGCACCTAATCAGGCGCAGCGCGAGTAGGCTCAACCAATATCCCGATAGCCCACTTCACCGTGCGCGTTGAGATCCAGCCCATCGCGTTCCTGATCGGCATCGACGCGCAGGCCCTTGCAGCAGGCAGCGGCAATTTTGAAGGCAATCCACGCCGTGACGGCCGCGTAGAGGATGCTGAATACCAATGCGCCGAAGTTGATGCCGGTTTGTTCCAGCAGGCCGCGGCCTTCGGCAAAACCGAGGCCGCCCAGTGCAGGCAGTGCAAACAAAGGGGTGAGCAGACCGCCGAGAATGCCCCCTACGCCGTGCACGCCAAACACATCAAAGGCATCGTCCAGGCCCAGGCGAGGCTTGAGCCATTCCACCGCCCACAGGCAGACCGGCCCGGCCAGCAAGCCCAGAATGATGGCGCCCATGGGGCCGACGAAGCCGCAAGCAGGAGTCACGGCCACCAGACCCGCAATCGCGCCCGATACCGCGCCCAACATGCTGGGGCGGCCACGCTGACGCCATTCGACGAAGAGCCAGCCGAGCGTACCTGCAGCACTGGCCAGCATGGTATTGAGCATGATGAGGGCAGAAAAGCCGTTCGCGGCGAGCGCACAGCCGCCACAGAAACCCAGCCAGCCAACCCACAGCATGGAGCCTCCCGTCATGGTCATGGTCATGTTGTGAGGGGCTACAGCGGCAGAGCCCCAGCCTTGCCTGCGCCCGATCATGGCAGCACCCACCAGCGCCGCAATGCCGACATTGACGTGCACTACGTTACCACCGGCGAAATCCTGCACGCTAAGGTTGAACACCCAGCCACCGCCCCAAGCCATGTGGGCCATCGGGATGTAATTGATTAACAGCCAGATGGGCATGAACACCATTACGGCGGAAAACTTCATACGCTCGGCAAAACCGCCAACAATGATGGGTGGGGTAATTGCCGCAAACATCATCATGAAAAAAACGTAAAGATACTCAGGAATGGTGCCAACCAGTGCATCCCCATCAATTCCCATCAGAAACACTTTGTCCATACCGCCAATGAAAGGCTGCAAGCTCCCCCCATCGGCGAAGGTCAGGCTATAGCCAAATACGGCCCACAGCACAGACATGAACGCGACGACGGTAAACACCTGCATCAGCACCGAAAGCACGTTCTTGCTACGCGCCAAGCCCGCATAAAACAACGCCAAGCCCGGCAGCATCATCAGCAATACCACCAGGGCGCAGACCGCCACGAATGCGGTGTCGCCGCTATCTAGGACAGGAGTCATAGCTTCCTGCGCGCGCGCGGGAACGCTTGTCAGCAGTAGCGTCGCCAGCGCACCTGCCAGTCCTGCGGCGCGGCAGCCGGAGACTGGTGGCTCGTTTTTCATCGAGTGTTTGAGACGTAGTCGTGTTTTCATGGGGCAGCTATCCTTCCAGCAGGTTGTCGATAAATCAAAAACGGGGTTCAGCAAGTGCGATGCGCTTTGCGCTGTCAGGCATCCAGTTGATTAGCAGCGGGGGCGAAAGCACTGGCCTTTGCGCCACCGCAACGCCGCACCAAGGCCTATATGCCATTCGTGCGCCAACAAAGAAAAAGCGGAGGCGATCCATCGCCGCTTGGTTGCGCCGAAATGGACCGTCTCCGCATGGAATAGGGCGCACATGAAGATGGTGGTGTTTCCTGCTTTTGGGGAAACCGCAAGTGCCCTGCCGGTATGGCGAGGCGCTCGGCATCATGGCATCGCAACTGGTTTGGGGTGCCATTCGGTTGCCATTTCCTGCTTGCGCTAGCGAATCAGGCCCGCACGCGGGTCTTGTCCGGGTCGTAATGCGCAAAACGCACCACTTGGCCCGGCTGGCGTTTCTGATGGCCATCCAGCGCGCCGATCTCGATGGCCGTGCCGATGGCTGCGACGCTGGGCTCCAGACGGGCCAGTGCAATGCTCCTTTGCAGAATGGGGGAGTAGCAGCCACTGGTCACCACCCCAACACGGGCGCGGCCAATGAAAACGCCTGCACCATGCTGGGCTACGTCATGGCCTTGCAATTCCAGACCTGCCAGCACATGCCTTGGATGGCCCTGCCGCGCCAGAATGGCTTCCCGGCCGACGAAGTCCACCTCCTTGCTCTTGATCGGCACGGTAAAGCCAATACCGGCCTCATAAGGGTCGGTACCATCGTCAAACTCATGCTGGGCGAACACCAGACCGGCCTCGATGCGCAGCATGTCCAGCGCGTGCATGCCCAGGGGTTGCAGGCCCAGTGGCTGGCCAGCTTCCCAGACAGCATCCCAGACCGTCAGTGCATCCTTGGGATGGCAAAAGATTTCGTAGCCCAGCTCGCCGGTGTAACCGGTGCGGGAAACCACCACCGGAGCGCCGGTAAATCCACCAATGCGCGCTAGCACGAAACGGAACCAGCCCAGTTGCGCGACCGGTGTGTGGGCCGGTGCCGTCCAGATGATGGATTGCAGCAGCTCCCGTGACTTGGGCCCCTGCACGGCGATGTTGTGCATTTGCGCCGTGGAGCTGCGAACAAAGGCACGGTAGCCTTTTTCACTGGCCTGCTGACGCAGCCATTGCCCGGTTGCATCTTCTCCACACACCAGCCGGAACGCATGTTCGCCCATGCGCAACACGGTGCCATCGTCCTGCACTCCGCCATGTGGAAAGCAGATGGCGGTGTAGACCACCTGGCCGATGGCAAGCTTGCGCATGTCGCGCGTCAGACACCATTGCAGCAGTGCTTCTGCATCAGGTCCGGTGATTTCGAACTTGCGCAGTGCCGACAAATCCATCACCGCCACGTTCTGACGGCAGGCCCAGTATTCGCCCAAAGTGCCGACCGTATCGAAGTGCTCGGGCAGCCAGAAGCCACGGTATTCCGTAAAAGAGCGCGTCAAGGCGCTGGTGCGCGGATGGAAGGCGCTCTCTTGAGTCAACTGCGGAATGGATTCTGGGCTCATACGAATGGCAAAGGCAGGCTTGAATGTTTCGGTAGCGGCATACACGCGCACCTGGATGTCGGTCGGTTCCCAGTTATTGGCGGGGTCGATGTCATCCGGGCAGGATGAGCTGACACAGACCAGATCGGTGAGCGCGCGCAGCAGCACATAGTCACCAGGGCGTGACCACGGCACTTCCGTGATCACGTTGTTGCTAGCATCCACGCAGGTGTTGAAAAAGAAGTTCAGCGCCTCCCAAGCCAGACGTGGCTTGACGCCATAGGGTTCGAGCGCGCGGTTGAAGTTGTCCGAGCAGTTGACATGCCCCGGATAGCCCAAGTCATCGTAGTAGCGGGCATTGCAGGCGGTGTTGAAGGCATCATGGCAGCCACAGGTATCTTGCACAACCTGTACCAGGGGTTCCATGTCGCGCGAAAAACCCTTGGAGGGCAAGCCCGGCGTCGGATAGGCCTGCCCCAGCATGGTGCGGGTGACCGTGGCATCAATGCCGGATTCACGCCCTTCCTTCAAAGCCGCCAGCGAGAACGCCTGAAAGTCAGAACACTGGCGCCCTTGAATGTCCAGCACCTGGATGTACTCACCCGCACGCACCACATAGGCACTGGCAGTGCCTGGTGGAATGTGGATGTCCTGCAGCGGCTTGGCCAATGGCGCCGGTGGTTTGCGCAGCATCACACCATCAACCGTCGGACGGACATAGCGGCGTAATTCAATGGCCGTGGTCGTCTCCTGGGTAGTCACATCCATGACCGGCCCTGGTACGGCAATCACGGCATAGCCGTCAATGGGGCTTTGGTAGCGCACCTGCGCGCCCGGCGCCCCTTGTGTATCAAATACTGGCAGCGCTTGCGCATTGGCTACGTCAATGCCGTTGGCTTGCAGCGCAGCACCGGCCCGCTGCAAGGCGTCGCTTTCTTCACGCAATTGCAGCAGTGTCTGCAAGCCACGTGCAGCCTCCGCATGCAATGGCGATGGGGCTTGCCCCTCAGAGGCAACCCACTCAGTACTGCGGCATCGGCCATCTTTGTCGAACAGCATCAGCTCGCAGGGCTGGCCACCTTCCGGATCAATGAGCTCCAGGCACTCGCCTGCGGCAATCTCCAGCAGACATACGCCTCTGCCAGGCACGAGATAGCGATCGACACCGGCTGGCCATGCCTGCAGCCCTGGTTCGCGCAATGCGCTGTGTTGCGGCGCGGCCAGCATTTCAGCTCCCTGCCATGCTGGCTTCGCGCACACCAGCCTTGGCAGACTCGCCAATGCCTTTTTCGTTGGCAGCATATTGCTCGGATTCGCTGGGCGCCGAATTGGCCAGATAGGCTTCCAGCGAATCGTCCAGCGCATCCTTCCAGGGCGTATGGTGCAGCGGTGACATCTTCCCGGTCATGACCGAACGGTATGCATGGTCACGGAACGTCATGATGCCTTCCTTCTTGTGCTTCTTCCATTCGAGGAAGATGTCGACCACACCGTCGATATCGAAGCTGGGGTAGTCTGTGTAGGTAATCAGGTCCTTCACGTATTCCCCTTGGAAGCGGATGCTGCTGGCATCGTCGGTGATGGCCTCTTCCAGCTCGCGCATGCGTTGGCTGTCGGCCTTCATCTCTGCCTTGCTTGGCAACTGGATGCGGCCCTGAATCACATCACGTACAAACCATGCCTGCGCATCGAACATGTTGAAGGTGAACCACTGGTCCTGCATGCCCAGATAGAACAGCTTGGTGTTTTCTTCCCACACCACGCCTTTGTACAAGCCCAGCGGCCAGAGGCGGTTGTTGGTTTTCAGGCGCAGATCATCGGGCATGAATGGCAGGTAATGGATATAACCAGTACACAGAATAATGGCATCGATTTCCTTGCTAGTGCCGTCGGCAAAATATGCGGTGTTTTCTTCCACGCGCATCAGAAGCGGCTTCTCCTCCCAGTTCTCTGGCCACTTGAAACCCATGGGCTTGCTGCGGTAGCTGGTAGTAATGCTCTTGGCACCATACTTCCAGCACTGCGAACCAATATCCTCTGCCGAATAGCTGCTACCTATCAGCAAGACGTTCTTGTTCTTGAATTCACGGGCATCACGAAAATCGTGCGCATGCAAGATTCGTCCATGGAAAGTTTCCATGCCTTCGAAACTGGGGACATTGGGTGTGGAGAAGTGGCCTGACGCCACGACCACATAGTCAAATGTCTCACTGTAGATGCGGTCATTTTCCAGATCATGGACAGTCACCGTGAATAACCGCGTCTGCGCGTCGAACCGCACATTGCGCACGGCAGTACTGAATCGCACCCATGGACGAACGTTGGCCTTTTCCACGCGGCCCTTCATGTAATCCCACAGCACGGCGCGGGGCGGATACGAACCGATTGGACGACCGAAATGTTCGTCAAAGGTGTAATCGGCAAATTCCAGCCCTTCCTTGGGACCATTGGTCCACAGGTAACGGTACATACTGCAATGCACAGGCTCGCCATGTTCGTCAAGGCCTGTGCGCCACGTGTAGTTCCACAGTCCGCCCCACTCGGAACATTTCTCGAAACAAACGACTTCTGGAATGGAGTTACCCTTGCTGGCGTCGGACTGGAATGCGCGCATTTGCGCCATACCGGACGGACCTGCGCCAATGATTGCGATACGGGTCATGTGGTGAATCCTTTCAACTTTCAAAATTGAGATGCAGCAGTGAACCAGCGCGAGCACTGATGAATTCAGTATCGAATCGCATGCGCCTGTCCTCAATTGCTCGGGAGGAATAAACCAAAAGGGGTATTCCCTCGTGGACCCGATGGCCAGCCCCTCCGACTGCGCGCATCCTGCATGCTGACCTGCCACAGCCTGGCAAAAAAGGCATGAAATTTGCTCCATATGCCCCGTCGGGATCACTACCAATGCACTTGTGCAACTTTCTCGAAGCCGCTGCACTTTTTCAGTGCAATGGCCTCGGACTAAGCCGCACGTGTGCAATGTCCAGCTTGGCGCAACCCAAGCTGTGGCAACGAAGAAGAGCAAAGCATGAAAGGTTGTGACCACACGAATTTAGTACCCGATGCAAGCACAGCAAATGGTTCTGCGACTGCTTGCGATCACGTAGGTTTCTTCAGCGATTCGCGCTACGAAGCGCTGTCGCACGAATTGCACGACTCGGTTGCGCAGCAGCTGGGCTTTGTTGCGCTTCAGGCACTGCAGGTGGAAAGGCTCTTGAACGACAAGCCTGACGCACAGGCAATGGTCAAGGAGATGCGCCTGGTACTGCGCCGAGTGCAAAAGCAGGTACGTGAGATGATTACCGGCGTGCGCACCACACTGCAGGACGTTTCGCTGCGAGAGTCACTGCTCAGGGCGGTGGAAGAATTCTCCAGCCGCACCAGCATGGTCTTCGAGCTGGATAATCGACTGCCCGACGGCATTTTTTCACCGGCCGTCAAGCTGCAGGTTCTGCAGATCGTGCGCGAATCGCTGGCCAATGCTGTGCGTCACTCGCAAGCCCGGCACGTGAGCATTCACCTTTGGCAGGATGAGGACAACGAGCGCGTTGAAGTCCTGATCAGCGACGACGGCGTGGGCCTGCGTCCCAAGCCAGGCACAACTGGCGGCCACTACGGCTTGCTCATCATGCAGGAGCGCGCGCAGTCCATCGGAGCGACTCTTTCGGTGCACAGTGCCCCAGTCGGGTGCGCCACTTCGTCATCGCGCAGCGGCAGTACCTCACCAGGCAGACCCGGAACACAGGTGCTGCTGCAGATTCCAATGGGGAAGCTCGCACCATGAGCAACCGCTCCTGCATCCTCCTGGTGGACGACCACCCGCTGATGCGACGCGGCATCGTAGAGCTTCTCGCAAGCACCGATGATTTCGAAGTCGTTGCCGAGGCATCCAGTGGCCGTGAAGCCATCAAAGTCGCATGCCAGCTACGGCCGGAAATGATTCTTCTCGACCAGCATATGCCTGGAGGCCTCTCCGGTCTGCAGGTGCTCGACGAGCTACGCCAGCTAGCGCTGCCGATTCAGGCCGTCATTCTCACTGCACAACTCAATCGCAATGAGTTTCTGTCTGCACTTCAGCTGGGTGTGGCCGGCTACATACTCAAGGATGCCGATCCGGAGATGCTGCTGGCGCATCTTCGACGCTGCCGCCATGGAGAGATCGCACTGAGCGAAGAAATGGTGGCGTTGCTGGCCCATCCGGATGAGTCGCAATCAGCCCCTTCCGCCGAACTGCTCTCCACCCTGACACCCCGCGAGGGCCAGACCTTGGCATTGATTGCCCAAGGTCTGAGCAACAAGGAAATTGCTCGCGAAATCGGCATCAGCGACAGCACGGTGAAGGTGTACGTCAAAAGCCTGCTGAGCAAGTTGAACATGCGCTCGCGACTGGAACTTGCGGTATGGGTCTATAAGAGCACCGGCATGAACCCGAAGGACTCCTGACATGATCAACAGAGTGACACCGTCCTGCGCCTCCGATGAAGCGGACATGACACGCGAGGCAATGCCAAGCCAACCACCTGCATGGCTTGCCAACCTGCCCATCCCCGCATTGCAGCTAGACCGTGCAGGCAAAATCCTGGCCGGCAATGCGGCGTGGCAGCACTGGATGGGAACCTTGCACGTTGGCAGTAACGTCTCCAGCCTACTGCATCCGGAAGACCGAGAGCGTTGGTTGAAGCGCTTTTCGACCTGTCTGCATGCACCATTGCCACCAGGGCATCCCGCAGGCATGGTCTTGCCCAATCAGGCGGATGAGGAGATGCGCCTGCTATTGCCGCAGCATGGTATCGCATGGTGTCAGATCTGCCTGCAGCAGAGCGCAGATACCGTCTGCATGATTGCCTACGACGTCACGCGCTACCACCGACGCGAAGCGCAGCTGCAGGCAAGCTCCCGCGGGCTGTCAAGTCTGCTCAACAGCATTCCAGCCATGTTCTACCGCGGCCGCAACGACCGGGAATGGAGCATGGAAATGGTTAGTGAAGGCTGCCGCCTGCTGACTGGCTATGCGCCCACTGATATAGAAGTGGGCGGGCGCCTGCATTTTTCGCAACTGATCCTGCCTGAATATGCCGACTACGTGTGGCATGGCGTGCAAGAAGCCCTGCTGCATCACCGCGCGTTCAGACTCTGGTATGCCATTACCTGCGCTGATGGCAGCGTCCGCAAGGTTCTGGAAATCGGACACGGCATTTATTCCCGTAGCAACGAAGTGCTGGGTGTAGAGGGCATGATCATCGAGCACCTAGATGCACCATCAACCCATCTGGATTGAAGACGAAACCGGCAAACCCGGCAGGCTCTCCTGCCAGCGCTTGCCGGTTATGCTGGTTCTCAAAGTCTGACTTGCGTAAAGTTGAATCGGGCCAGCTGCACCACGTCCATGCGGCCCTCAAAAGGTGGATCGGACATGGTGTCGGCATCACCAACTTCAGCAGCCAGGCATCGCATTCGGCCAGTTTGCCTTCGCGTTGTGCCTGCTGGCGCACGTCGTTTTTCGCATGTCCAAGTCCGATCAAGGCCAGCAGACTGCGCGGCATCATCTCGCCGACTTTGTCCAGTTCTACGCCAGAGTCAGCAGCTGCCGACCAGCCATGGAATTCCAGCGTTCGTTGGCAATGGACGGGCGCCGAGACATTTGCTCAATATCCTTGAGAAGGTGCTCGGCGGTTACGGCAACCAGCTTGCGGCTTGGTCGTGGCAATAACATGTAGCACCACACCATCACGATGGTTCCCAACGCCATGAACACCGAATCGACCATCACGGCACCGGCCGGGCGCGGCAGCTCCCCTGCCTGACTGGCCAGCATGAAGCACATATTGGCATCTAGCGCATACACGGCCGTGCGCCGGGTACCTTGGCCAGCGCCCCCACAATCATGAAAGGAGCAATGCCCAGCACCAACATCAACCAGCCAGATGTGTAGGGCTGTACACCGATGCGATAAAGCGCGCCCAGGATGACATCGGCGATGACGCCAATTGCCACTTTGGGTGTCAGTGCCTGCGGCAGTGGCATGGAGCCGATGACCAGCGCGAACACGGCCATCGAAAAGGCGGTCAACTCGGCAGAAAAACTCCCCGTCAGGATGATCGCCAGAGATCCTCCCAGACTGCTGATCAGCGCCATCATGGCTGCCATTACGCATCGCTGCGGGTTGGAGGGCGCCCGCAGGCGCCAGATCCCGGCATCTGCAGGCAGTGCCACGCCATCGTCGCGCCGCAACCATTGCAGGGCATCGCGCAGCATCTGCGCAGCTACCTGCATCCGGTTTGCGGGCCCCAAGCCGCCATCGGATGGCGGTACCAAGGGGCGTTGCGCGCTATGCGGCGTGTCGTTGTGCGTGATCTTCCAGGCCTCCGACGCCTCCAGAAGCGAAATGCCTGCGGCGATCACAGCGTCCGTCGCCGACATGCGCCGTTAGCCGGTGCGGAAACCCGCGGCGATCAGGCGTGCCCGCGCTTCCAGTTCACCGGTCTGGTGCATCAGGCGGCTGATTTGCGCGCCAGCCGCACCTTGCAAAATGGCTTGTGCTTCTGTTTCAACATCCTGCCCGAAGGCGCGCACTTCATCCTGGAAGCTCTGTTGCTGCGCCTTCGGGGTGAACAGGCCTACGATGATGGCAACGCAAACCCCACCAATCAACGTACAGGCCAGCCGATCCACTGCCAGTGCCATTCCCAGTTGCGGCTCCATCATCGCGGGAATGACCACCACGGCTACGGCAATGCCGCTCATCAGCGGGATGTAGCTCTTCACGCTTTGCCAGTAATGCGTCAAAAAAAGCGGCCAATGCCATCAGGGCCGCCATCGACAACGCAGAGCACCACACGGAAGGAGACAGCTGCAGCAACCCCAACCCGAGCACGTCCCCCACGACGGTGCCAAGCAGGCGCCACAGTGCGCGCTCAAACACTACTCCGCGCCACGGCTGCGCCACAACCCAGACTGGCATGGAGGCCCAGAAGGCGTGTTGAATGCTCAAGGCAGAGGCCAGGGCGAACGCAGCCCGTGCGGCCAGCGCAAGCCGCGCCGCTTGCGCTAAGGATTTCTTGTCGATCTGAATCATGACTGAAGTAGGACAAACAAAACGACCACTCAGCAGTTGTGCCGAAGTGGTCGCCAGATCGGATAGGGTTAGTTAGCAGGGCACAGCTCTGTCACATGGGCCGTGTCCGGTACATCAATTGAACCGCCGCGGGAATCATGGAGGCCGGTTGGTTTAAGTCAGGCCGGTGCTGTGACCTGATTGGCGAGTTGCCGTTAGTAGTTTGCCTCAGCCTCGGCGGGCGAGATGTAGCCGATGGGTTCGAGCAGCCGATGGTGGTTGAACCATGACACCCATTCGAGAGTAGCCAGTTTCACTGATTCCTTGGTGTTCCAGGGCGCTCATCGGAGGATCAATTCGGCCTGATACAACCCGTTGATCGCTCGGTCAAGGCGTTGTCGTAGCTGTCGCCCTTGCTGCCCACCCATAGCTCGATACCAGCCTAGGCCAGTCGCTCGGTGTAGCGGATGCTGACGTACTGAGACCCCCTGTCGGAGTGACGGACCAAGCTGCCGTCGCGCTCGGGTTGGCGCGTACAGCGCCTGCTCCAGGGCATAAAGCACAAAGTCCGTGCGCATCGAACTGCTCACCCTCCAGCCCACGATGCGGCGTGCGTACACGTCGATCACAAAGGCCACGTACAGCCAGCCTTGCCGGGTGGAGACGTGGGTGAAGTCCGAGACCCACAGTTGGTTGGGTCGGTATGCTCTGAACACTCGGTTGAATCGGTCCAGGGGGCACGGCGCCCGGCCATCGCTGATGGTAGTACGCACCACCTTGTCACTGCACACGCCCTACAAGCCCAGGCGCCGCATCAGCCGCTCGACCGTGCAGCGCGCAATGGCAATGCCTTCGCGGTTGAGCTGCTTCCAGACCTTGTCGGCGCCGTAGACCTGCATGTTGGCGTGCCACACGCGCTGGATGTGCGGCATCAGGAAATCGTCACGTTGAGCTCTGGATCAGCGTCGCTCGGGGTTGCGCTGTTCGCAGGCGTGGCGCCAATAGCCTGGCGGGGCGATCTGCAGCACCTTGCAGATCGACTCGACCCCGTAGGCCTGTCGATGCTGATCGATGAAGCCCTTCAGGACTTCAGACGGCGGTCGAGCTCCGCCTGGGCGAAAAACGCACTGGCCAGCTTGAGGATCTCGTTGGCCTTGCGCAGTTCTTTGTTCTCTCGTTCGAGTTCCTTCAGACGCTGCAGCTCGGAAGTGGTGACGCCCTTGCGCACGCCACCGTCGATCTCCTGGCGCTTGACCCAGGTGTGCAGGGTCTTCGGCACACAGCCGACCTTGGGCGCGATCGAATCAATGGCGGCCCACAACGATGGGGACTCGCCACGGTGCTCCAGCACCATGCGAACAGCTCGTTCGCGCACTTCGGGTGAAAACTGGTTCGACTTCTTGCTCATGGCTCTATCCTCTCTGGGAAAAGAGCTTCCTCAAAACCCAGGGCGGCTCACTGCACGTTTACCCGGCCACATGAAGAAAAAAATAAGTTTTGAACAGAGTAGGAAACGTTGCACCAAGCCTTTTCAACCCTCGAAATCAAAATCTTCTTTGTAATCGTCGGGGTTGATACCCTCGGCCTTGAGCGGGGCAATCAGGCGAAAGCGCGTGGCCTTGGCAGACGATGTGATGTAGCCGCGGATCACCAGCTCACGTGTGACCGGGCTTTTTGCTTCGGCAGCCATCATCTCAATCACGCGCGTGGTCTTGCGCCGCACCAGCATGCGAAACAGTGCGGGCACATGGGCGAGCAGGCGCTTGAGCAGCTCCTCGGCATCTGGCTGCCATTCGCCCTGTTTGGGCAGTTCAGGCACGAAGCCCCATTCATCTTCACTCAAGGCCCGCCAGAGCACGATGGCATGGCCGTTGGCATCGCTGACGCAGGCCATTTCCTCCAGTTCAGGCGTGCGCATGGGCGCGTACCGCGCAGCCGCACCGGCAGCCAGCAGCGCCTCGTAAGCCTTGCCGACATCCTGCACCGACAAGCGCAGCGACACAGCCGATTCGATTGTCGGAACCTGCATCAAGCGCAGCAGCACGTTGCCCGAATCCAGATCCACATAACCTTCGCCGCGGCGCGCCTCGATCAGGCCGATGGCATCGCGCCACAGGGCCACGCTGCGCTCCAGATCGGTGGTGGGCCACTGCAGGTGACTGATTCCATAAAACATCGCGCTGGTCGAGGAAAGTTGCATGCGCTGCATCATAGCGGCGCGTTACCTGCGGCTGCCAGATTCACTGCGAAAAAAGCCCCGTCAGCGTCCCAGCAGGCGACCGAGCAGGCTCAGCCCTGCGGACCAGAGTTCGTCGGCAAAACCGCTGATCTCCAACGCCTCGCTGCGCCGCTCGCGCTCACGCCGGGCATTGTCCTGACGCATGCGCTCCTGTGCAATCAGCACCTGTGCGGCGGCCTCGGGGAAATCTGCCTGCGCAGCCGTTGCCGGCGTGCGTTGCTGCAGCCGCGCGAGGGCCCGCTCAACGGCATGGGGATCAAGCAGCGAGAAGGCCGAGCGGCAGTAGGGACACGCGTGGTCGCGGCGCAGGTCAACCGCTGCGCCACAGCTGCTGCAGTGGATGATGCGCACCTTCTCGGCCAATGCGCGCACTTCAGCAGGCCCGAGATGGCGCACGAACCCCTTCTCCACCATGAACGATGCAAAGGTGCTGAACCGCCCATGCGTTGCACAGCGGTAGACGGTGTAGGCACCGCTGATGGTGCGATCATTGCCTTTTTGCAGTGCCTGGCGGCAACGCGGACAGCGCAGCTGCTGCTTGAGCGGCAGATGGGGATCGTCGCGGTGCGCGTGCAGCTTGCGAAACAGCGCCAGCGTGCCATGCGTGGACAACTGCAGGCTTTCACGGTGGTCGAACCAGATGCCCTGGCAGGCAAAGCACAGATCAAGCTCGACAGGCTTGCCCTGATGGGATTCAATACGCAGCGCCTCCATCGCGCTGGTGCAGGACGGACAGGGCAATGGCGCTGGCCACAAGGCAGCATGATCGGGCGCCGCGGTGGCTACCATGCACCCGCGCCTCAGACGCTCCAGCGGCGCGCCAGCTCGGCGGGACGCATGCTGTCGTAGTTCTCGAAAGGCTGATGGATCCAGGGATTGGTGGGCAGTTGCTCGACCGAATAGTCGGCCTGGAACACCGAATGCCCCTTGGTCCACAGCACCGCCGAGCGCAGCTCGGTGATGGGCGGATAGTTCTCGCGCAGTGTCTTGACGACCGCCGCCAGTGTCTTGCCGGTGTCGGCCAGGTCATCGACCAGCAGCACGCGCCCGGACAGCTCGCCCTTGGGCGTGGTGATGTACTTGGCCAGATCCAGATGCCCCTGCACCGTGCCATCACCGGCGCGATAGGAGCTGGTGGACATGATGGCCAAAGGCTTCTCGAAGATGCGACTGAGGATGTCGCCCGGGCGCATGCCGCCACGGGCCAGGCAGAGAATGGTGTCGAACTCCCAGCCGGAGCGATAGACCAGCAGGGCCAGCTTTTCGATCAGGCTGTTGTACTCGTGATAGCTGACGTAGAGGTGTTGGCCGTCTTCGGTAAGCATGGGTTCTCGTGTCGGGTTGGGCGGTGGATCGAAAAGGCTGCCGGCGCGCATCAGGCGCAGGTCGTCGGATACTCGAACGGCTTGTGGCGCAAGATGGTGTGGTCGCGGTCCGGGCTGGTCGAGATGATGGCGATCGGCACGCCGCAGACCTGCTCGATGCGTTCGAGGTATCTGCGCGCATTGACCGGCAGCTGGTCATACTCGGTCACGCCCACGGTGGATTCGCTCCAGCCGTCAACGGTCTCGTAAATCGGCTTGCAGGCGGCGATGTCTTCGGCGCCCAGTGGCAGCAGGTCGATGCGGCGGCCTTCCAGCTCGTAGCCCACGCAGATCTGCAGCTTTTCCAGCCCGTCGAGCACGTCCAGCTTGGTGATGCACAGGCCGGTCAGGCCATTGACCTGCGCACTGCGCTTGAGCAGCGCGGCATCGAACCAGCCGCAGCGGCGCGAACGCCCGGTCGTTACGCCCTTTTCGGCACCGACCGTGCTCATGTGGTAGCCCGGCGTGCCGGGCGTGGCCCAGTCCAGTTCGGTCGGGAACGGCCCACTGCCCACGCGCGTGCAGTAGGCCTTGGTAATGCCCAGCACGTAGTGCAGCAACGACGGCCCCACGCCGGCACCAGCGGCGGCATTGCCAGCCACGCAGTTGCTGGAGGTCACGAACGGATAGGTGCCATGGTCGATGTCCAGCAGCGTGCCCTGCGCGCCCTCGAACAGCAGGTTATCGCCCCGGCGATGCGCGGCGTTGAGCTCGGCGGAGACGTCGGCGATCATCGGCTTGAGCCACTCGGCCTGCTGGCGTGCGGCCTCCAGGATGGGCTCGGCCGCCAGCTTGCCGCCCTGCACGAAGGGCTTGAGATCCTCGGGCACCGGCACCTCATCGGCATGCAGAAAGCCCACCAGCACGTGGTTGTACAGATCGAGCTGGTCACGCAGCTTGGCCTCGAAGCGGTCCAGATGCAGCAGATCCTGCACACGCAGCGCGCGGCGTGCGACCTTGTCCTCATAGGCGGGGCCGATGCCACGCCCGGTCGTGCCGATCTTCTCGCTGCCGCCGCGCTCGCGGAAGGCTTCGCGGACGATGTCCAGCCAGGCGTGCTGAGGCAGTATCAGCGGGCTGGCCTCGCTCACGCGCAGGCGCTCGCGCACCTTCACGCCAGCGGCCTCCAGCCCGGCGACCTCCTCCATCAGCTTGGTCACCGACACCACCACCCCGTTGCCGATGTAGCAGGTCACGCCCTCGCGCAGGATGCCGCTTGGCACCAGGTGCAGCGCCGTGCGCACGCCATTGACGACCAGCGTATGGCCGGCGTTGTGCCCACCGTGGTAGCGCACCACGCCCTGGGCGCTCTCGGTCAACCAGTCGACGAGCTTGCCTTTGCCCTCGTCGCCCCATTGCGTACCGACCACCACCACGTTGCGGCCATGGCGCTGGCCCTGATTGCGTGCAGTGTTTGTCGAAGTGTTCATTGCCGACTTCCTGTTGCGATGACTAAATGAAAAAAATCCGTGCTCCGGCCGCGGCGCGCGCAATCTGGCGGCAACACGCCGCGCATCAGATGCAGCAGCTCATGCGGTGACGCGCACCCCGGCAGGCTGCGCGTGACCGGGGCTGTCAGGCTGTAAGGGCACGATCTGCCACTGGCCGTCCTGCAGCACCAGCGCCCGGTCACAGGCGAACTCGTCGACTTCCGAGGGCATGCCCGGCAAGTCCTGGATGACGACTTCTCCAGCCGCGCGCAGCTGGCGGATCCTTGTGCGCAAGGCCGCATCATCCGCCCAGGGCGCACGGATAGCGCTCTGCAGCGGGCGCTGCGCCGCGACGCTTACCAATTGCTTGATGTCGAGGCTAAAGCCCGCCGCCGGTCGATTGCGGCCAAATGCAGCGCCAACTTCGTCATAGCGCCCACCGCGCACCAGCGCATCGTTGCAGCGCTCGGCATAGATGGAAAATCGCATGCCGCTGTAGTAGGCATAGCCACGCAGGTCGGCCAGATCATAGGCAAGCTCGACATCGGCGCCGAACTGCACCTGCAGTTGCGCCCCCAGCCATTGCAGCGCGCCGATGGCCTTGAGCGCAGCAGGAAACGCCGCCAGCTGCGCGCGTGCCTGCTCCAGCACCTGGGCATCGCCGTAGAGCTGCAAGAGTGCCGCCAGTGCCTTGCGCGTAGCCGGCGGGAAGGCCGCACTGACCTGCGCCAGCGCACTGGCATCCTTGGCCGCCAGTGCCACGTGCACGGCGCGCAGCGTCTCCATGCTGGCCAGTACCCCGCCGAGCAGGGAACGTGCGATGCGCACATCCCCCATCACCACCACGGGCCGCACCACGCCAGCCTCACGCACGCAGGCAAGCGCCAGCTCAATGGCTTCGAGATCAGCCTGCTGGCCGGCATAGCCATAGATTTCCGCGCCGAACTGCAGCGGCTCGCGCGAGGCGTAGGGCCGCTCGGGGCGCGTGTGCAGGGTAGGACCGCAATAGCACAGGCGGGTGACGCCCTCGCGGTTAAGCAGATGGGCATCGATGCGCGCCACCTGCTGGGTGCTGTCGGCGCGGATGCCGACCGTGCGGCCCGAGAGCTGATCAACCGTCTTGAAGGTCTGCAAATCCAGCGCCTCGCCGGTACCGGTCAGCAGGGACTCGACGTGTTCGAGCAACGGTGGGATGACCAACTCGTAGCCATGCGCGGTGGCGGTATCGAGCAGCCTGCGCCGCAGCTCCTCCATATGGCGCGCCTCAGACGGCAAGACATCGGCGATGTGGTCGGGCAGCACCCAGGCAGACATGGCAAAGGAAGGCGAGGCTGTTAAAAAACGTATTGTACCGGCGTTGCACAACATGGCCCTGACGCGCCTTTGCCGCGGCCTCCCGCACCTACTGCGGCAATGCCACTGCGGTGCTGAACTTGGCGCGGCGGGTGGCGAAAAACGCCTTGACGTTGCGTACGTTGGCATGCTGTGTGAACACGCGCTCGGCAAACTCCTGGTACTGCGCCATGGTCGGCGCCTGGACCACCAATACGAAGTCCGGGCCCGAAGCCACGCGCCAGCACTGCTGCACCTGTGGCTGCGCCACGGCCAGTGCCTCGAAGGCCTGCAGATGTTCCGCTGCCTGCTGTTCCAGGCTGACCTCGACCACGCACATCAGGCCGGGAGGCTGTCCGGTAGCTTCAGCCAGCGCCCACGGATTGACGATGGCCACCTGCCGCTCGATCACGCCCAGCTCCCGCAGACGCTGCACACGCCGCAGGCACGTAGCCGGGGACACGCCGACCCTGCGCGCCAGCGCCACGTTGGTCAGCGACGCATCATCCTGCAGCAATGCCAGCAACTGCCGGTCGATTTCGTCGAAATTTTTGTTCATTCTTATCAGATAAAAAATACAAACGTCAATTAAAACATAAACGTGAAATTTTCAATCATATATAGCATTACAACACAATCACAATTCATTGCACACCGGCTAGGATGCGCGGCAGCAAGCCCATCCAGGCCATGGAACTGGTGACCGAGACCGGCCTGGATCCTGTTTCCTTCTCTTACTGACCACAAGGATTGACTATGTGTGGAATCGTTGCCGGCATCTCTACCCATGACGTCGTGCCCACCTTGCTGCAAGGCCTGCAGCGCCTGGAATACCGCGGCTACGACTCCTGCGGCCTGGCCGTACACATGGGCAGCCTGGACCCCTCACAACCCGCAGGCCTGCATCGCACGCGCAGCACCGCACGTGTGGCGCAGCTCAGTGCCCAGGTGGCCCAGGAGCAGCTGCACGCCGGCACCGGCATCGCCCACACACGCTGGGCCACCCACGGCGCACCTACCGAGGACAACGCGCACCCGCATTTCAGCTTTGGCCCACACGCGCCAGGCGCCGCGCTGCCGGAATCCAGCGCCCGCGTGGCGCTGGTGCACAACGGCATCATCGAGAACTACGAGACCCTGCGCGCCGAGCTGCAGGCCAAGGGCTACCAGTTCAGCAGCGAGACGGACACCGAGGTGGTCGCGCACCTGATTGACAGCCTGTACGACGGCGATCTGTTCGATGCACTGCGTCAGGCGACGGCCCGCCTGCAGGGCGCGTATGCGCTGGCAGTGATGCACCGCCATGAGCCGCACCGGCTCGTCGGCGCTCGCGCCGGCTCGCCGCTGGTGCTGGGCATCGTGCCCGGCGCCGGCGCCGCACACTATGTCGCCAGCGACGCCATGGCACTGTCTGGCGTGACCGACCAGATCGTCTACCTGGAAGAAGGCGACCTGGTCGACCTGCAGGCAGGCCGCTACTGGATCTGCGACAGCACGGGGCGCTCGCTCACACCCGCACAGCGGCCGGTGCACACCGTGCAGGCGTTCGCCGCCGCAGCCGAGCTGGAACCCTACCAGCACTACATGCAAAAGGAAATCTTCGAGCAGCCGCGTGCGCTGGCGGACACCTTGACCGATGTCGTCAGCATCACCCCGGAACTGTTCGGCGATGGCGCCTGGCGCCACTTCAAGGACGTAGACTCGCTGCTCATCCTGGCCTGCGGCACCAGCTATTACAGCGGGCTGGTCGCCAAGTACTGGATCGAGGCGATTGCCCGGATCCCCGTGCAGGTGGAGATCGCCAGCGAGTACCGCTACCGCGACTCCGTGCCCAACCCGCGCGCGCTGGTGGTGGTCATCAGCCAGTCGGGCGAGACCGCCGATACGCTGGCGGCGCTGCGCCATGCCAAGGCGCTGGGCCATTCCCATACGCTGGCGATCTGCAACGTCGGCTCCAGCACCATGGCGCGCGAAACCGCGCTGGCCTACATCACGCGCGCCGGCGTCGAAATCGGCGTGGCCTCGACCAAGGCCTTCACGACACAGCTGGCAAGCCTCTATCTGCTGACGCTGGCACTGGCACAGACGCGCGAGACCCTGGATGACGCTGCCATCGCCGCGCGCCTGCAGCAGCTGCGCCACATCCCCGCAGCCGTGCAGGCGGTGCTGGCGCTGGAGCCGCAGATCATCAGCTGGGCGCAATCCTTCACCCGGATGGAGAATGCGCTCTTTCTGGGCCGCGGCATGCATTACCCGATCGCGCTTGAGGGCGCACTCAAGCTCAAGGAGATCAGCTACATCCACGCGGAGGCCTACCCTGCAGGCGAGCTCAAGCACGGCCCGCTGGCGCTGGTCACCAGCGCCATGCCGGTGGTGGTGGTCGCGCCCAATGACGCACTGCTCGAAAAGCTCAAGAGCAACATGCAGGAAGTGCGCGCGCGTGGCGGCGTCCTCTACGTGCTGGCCGATGCCCACACCCGCATTGAGAACAGCGAGGGCACCCACGTCATCCGCATGCCCGAGCACTACGGCGATCTCAGCCCCCTGCTGCACGTCGTGCCGCTGCAGCTGCTGGCTTACCACACCGCCCTGGGCAAGGGCACGGATGTGGACAAGCCTCGCAACCTGGCCAAGAGCGTCACGGTTGAGTAAGTAATCGGTCGCGGTGCTTGGGCGTGAGTGCTCGCACCGTCTCCCATTTATCACCGGTAAGTTTTCAACGGCGCAGTCTTCCCGACGTCTTCATAGAGCTGCCGCAGAAGTCGCTGCGGTGCGTCGCCTCCCGCTTCCACGTGCGGTCGCAACGCAGGGCAGCGGCCCGTAATGCCTCGGAAAGCTCTGCCGCGCGGCCACATGCTGCGGCAGCCAGTGTCGCCTCGCCAAGCCAGTGACGTGCAAAGCCACACGCGCAGGGAAATGTTTTAAATAAAATGATTTGAATACAATCTATATCCATGCAAACTACATATTCCGAACGTTGCGGCTTTGGCATGCTGCTCGTTGGCACAGCGCGCCGCTGGCGCGCTGCCGTCGATGCGCACCTTGCAGCCCAAGGATTGTCGGATGCCACCTGGGCGCCGCTGCTGCATGTGGCGCGGGCCGAGCAAGGCCTGTCGCAAAAAGAACTGGCCGCGCGCATCGGCATCGATGGCTCCAGCCTCGTGCGACTGATTGACATCCTCGCCAGCAAGGGCCTGCTGGAGCGGCAGCAGGATGCCACTGACCGCCGCGCCAACCGCCTCAAACTCACGCCCGCAGGCCGCAGGCTCGTCGACGCGATACAGCAGAGCCTCTTGCAGGTCGAGTCCTCACTGCTTGCCGGCATTGACGAACGGACACTGCAGCAGCTCACACACGCGCTGGAGCAGATCGACCGGCGCATCGCCATCGTGCGCGAACAGCAGGGATCCGCGTTGTGACGCACGCCGGTCTCGTTCTTGAACGCCTGGGCTTCTCTCCTGCGGCGCTGCCCTATACCGTGCGCACCGCCGTGGCCGCCTGCTGTGCCGTGGCGCTGGCATGGCTGCTGGGGCTGGAGCATCCGCAATGGTCCGGCATGACGGTGTGGGCGGCCTCGCAGCCCATGCGCCGCCATCTCCTGGAAAAGGGGTTCTTTCGCATCATCGGTACCGTGGTCGGCACGCTCTTTGGCATCGTCCTGCTGACCACAGCCAACGGGCAGCAGTGGGTACTGGTGCTCGGGCTGTCGGCCTGGGTGGGCCTGTGCGCCGGCGCCTGCAGCCTGATTCGTGGCTTTGCCTCTTACGGCGTGATGCTGGCCGGCTACTCGGCCGCAATGGTGGCATTGCTGCACAGCCCAAGCGGCGGTGGCGTGCTCACCCTGGGCATCGACCGGATGCTGACCGTATGGCTTGGCGTGCTGGTGGCGCTGGCCTTTGGCTGGCTGTTGGGCAAGGACATGGACCGCAGCCAGCTGACGCTGCAGGTGGATGACCTGGCTGCGCGGCTGCTGGAGGCGATGGCGCGAGCCCTTCAGCGCGACCAGGCCACCGCAGAGCAGACACAGCGGTTGCTCACGCAAATGGCAAAGATCGATGACGAGCTCGACACCTTTGCGGCGGGATCGCTGCGGGCGCGCCAGTCCACACGCGCCATACGGCAGCTGTTTTCGGCCCAGGTCGCGGCACTGCTGTGGCTGAAACGCCATCCGCACGCTGGCGGTGGTGCGGCCGATCTCGTGGTCTGCCAGACCTTGCGCGAAGCCATCGCGGCCCTTGACGCCCACGCGCGCGACCGGCTCGACGCGGCGCTGCGGCGTCTGCAGCAGTGCGCCGTTGCGGACCAGGAACTGCACTACGTGCTGCAGGAACTGGTGCGGGCGCTGCGCGAGTATGGTGGCGTTAGCCCCGACGGGGATGCGGGCGTGCATGTCAATGTGCCGCTGGCGCTGCACCGTGACTGGATCGGCGCCCGCGAGGCCGCCGTGCGCGCCGGCGGCACCACCTTGCTGGTGGGCATGGCGTGGCTGGCCTCGGGCTGGAGCGCTGGCGCATTCATGATGCTGGGCACCACCATCATGACCACCGTGTTCGCCAATGTCGACAACCCGCTCAAGACGCTGCGCATCGTCGCGGTAGGCCAGGCCGTAGGCGCCGTTGGCGCCCTGGCGTGCCGCTGGCTGGCTTGGCCTCTGGCTGGCAGCGAGGCCGGGCTGATCCTCTGGATGATGCCCTTCATTCTGCTGGGTGCGCTCATTGCCGCACACCGTCGCAGCGCCGTCATCGGCTTTGACTACAACATGGTCCTGCTGCTGCTGTTGCAGCCGCTCTGGCCGCTGCAGGGAGATCTGTCCTCGGGACTGTCGGCTGCGCTGGCGGTGGTGCTCGGCCCGCTGATCGCACTGTGCGCTTACAGCCTGATCTTTCCCGTCACGGCCGCCCGCCGGCTTGATGCCCTGCGGGACATGATGGTGCAGGAAATTGAGGCCATGGCAACGCGCCCGGACGCGGCCACCCAGCGCAGCCTGTGGCAGGCCCGCCTGCGCCATCGTATGCTGCGACTGGTACGCTGGTGCGACAAGGCCGGGCAAAGCAGCCAACTGGCCCTGGACGGCTGCTTTGCACTACTGATGGTGGGCCGCGCCTTACTGCACATGGACGCACTGCAGGGCCGCACGGATCTTTCCGTCAAGGCCTCCAAACGCCTGCAGGCGGCCCGCACCCGGCTGGGCCGCCTTGGCGCCGACCCGGCGCGGGCGGCACGTGCCCTGCGACGCGCCAGCACAGTGCTGGCGGGCACAAGCGAGGTGGACCTCGCCCTGCTACAGCAGACCACCGATGCCTTGGTGCACCAGCAGGCGTTCCTGCAGCGCGGCGCGCCTCGGCGGTAATGGCCCGCCCATGCGGGGCGCCGCCACGCCACACGGCAGTGCCGGATGCCGCCACAGCAATTCCTTATTGCAGGCGCCCGTGTGGCGCACTCCAGGACGATCGGCTGCGCTGGGCCGATACGCCATGACTAATACCCGACGGCTACCTCTGGTTGCCTATCGCACAGCTGGGCTGGGCGCCAATGTTGCACAACGGCGTTTCGCGCACCCATTGGCCTACGCCGCTGTTTCGCCTGAAAGTGCGCTGACTGCAGGCTCGCCCGGCCCCACCGGCAGGACTGACTGCGCCAGCGCGCAATGCCTGCCGCCCGAATCGGCCTCGCATCTGCTGAAGTTCCGCGCTCGCCGCTGCCGTGCGCTCCTCGCTGTCGATGCAGCGTTTGCACGCAGGCTGCGGCGGCTGCATCGTTCACAATAACGGGTTCGCCGGCGGTGCGGGTTTGCGCTGCTAGCGCACACTACCACCGATGCACCCGCGTGGCGTGACATTTCCAGACCGTCGCCCGCGTAATCGCCGGGCACACGGCTTGGCACCGTGCGGGGCGGGGCCCACTGGAAGCGCAGTGTCCCCCCGCGCCAGGCCACCGATTGATTACTGAATAAATGACGAGAAAAACCAGCGCACATCAAGGGATTGCGGAAGTCGACCTATCCGGCCATACGCCCATGATGCAGCAGTACCTGCAACTCAAAAGCCAGCATCCGGACACGCTGCTTTTTTACCGCATGGGCGATTTCTACGAGCTGTTCTACGAGGACGCCCAAAAGGCCGCGCGGCTGCTGAACATCACGCTGACGCAGCGCGGCCAGTCCGCCGGACAGCCCATTCCCATGGCGGGTGTGCCGTTCCACTCGGTGGAGACCTATCTCGCGCGTCTCATCAAGCTGGGGGAATCGGTTGCAATCTGCGAGCAGGTTGGCGATCCCGCCGCCAGCAAGGGGCCGGTCGAGCGCAAGGTGGTGCGCGTGGTCACGCCGGGTACGCTGACTGACGCCGCGCTCCTGCAGGACAAGCAGGAAGCCGTGCTGCTGGCCATCGCCGAAGGGCGTGGCAGGAAAGTCCGCTATGGGCTGGCCTGGATGAGCCTGACGCAGGCCACGCTGCATCTGGCCGAGTGCGAAGCCGACGCATTGCCGGGCTGGCTTGAGCGCATTGCCCCCAGCGAGACGCTGTTTGGCGCAGGCGCATCCGAAACGTTGGAGACGCTGCTGCGCACGCGCCAGCAAAGCGGCGCCGCTGCGGGGGCGCTCACGCCTGTGCCCGCCTGGCAGTTCGACGCCCAGCTGGGCCGCAACAAGTTGATGGACACCTTGCAGGCTGCCAGCCTGCAGGCGTGGAGTGCCGAAGCGCTGCCGCTGGCACATGCCGCCAGCGGCGCATTGCTGCACTACGCGGCCCACACACAAGGGCGCGAGCTGCAGCATCTGCAGCGCCTTGTCGTCGAGCGCGAGGGCGATGTCATCGCCCTGCCCGCTACCAGCCGGCGCAACCTGGAGCTGGTACAGACGTTGCGCGGTGAAGCCAGCCCGACGTTGTTTTCCCTGCTCGATACCTGCGTCACCAGCATGGGCAGCCGGCTACTGCGTCACTGGCTGCTGAATCCCCCGCGCGATCGCCAGATAGCCAGCGCGCGGCTAACACACATCGCCCTGCTGCATGCGCACGATGGCGCGCAAGCGCTTTGGCAGCATTACCGCCACCAACTGCAGGGCGTGGCCGACGTCGAACGCATCGCTGCACGCATTGCACTGGACCAGGCACGCCCACGCGAGCTGGTGGCCCTCAAGCACACGCTGCAGCGTGCCGCCTCGCTGGCGAAGCAACTGCCCGCTACGGCGCCGCAAAGCACGGCGCTGCTGCAGGACGGCCCACAGGGTCTGGCACCGCTATTGGCGAGCCTGACGCCGCCCGACGGCGTCATTGACCTGCTGGATGCGGCCATCGTGCCCGAGCCCGCCGTGCTGGTGCGCGATGGCGGCGTAATTGCCACGGGTTTTGACGCGGAGCTTGACGAACTGCGTGCCATCCAGACCAATGCCGACGACTTCCTGCTGGAGCTCGAAGCGCGTGAACGCGCCCGTACCGGCATTGCCAACCTCAAAGTACAGTACAACCGTGTGCATGGCTTCTACATCGAGGTCACGCAAGGCCAGGCCGACAAGGTGCCCGCCGAATACAAGCGCCGCCAGACCCTCAAGAATGCTGAGCGCTTCATCACCCCCGAACTGAAAAACTTCGAGGACAAGGCGCTTTCGGCGCAAGAGCGTGCACTGGCGCGCGAGAAATGGCTCTACCAACAGTTGCTCGCACAGCTGCAGCCACGGGTTGCGGAGCTGATGCAGATTGCTGCCGCGCTCGCGGAACTGGATGCCCTCTGCGCGCTGGCCGAGCGGGCCGAGACGCTGGGCTGGTGCCGGCCGGAATTCGCCATCGAGCCGTGTATCGACATCGAACGGGGCCGCCATCCGGTGGTGGAGATGCGGCTGGCCGAAACCACGCAATCGCCCTTCATCGCGAACGACACGGCGCTGGCTGGCAAGCGCCGCATGCAGATCATCACCGGCCCCAACATGGGCGGCAAATCGACTTACATGCGCCAGGTGGCGCTGATCGTGCTGCTGGCCAGCATGGGCAGCTATGTGCCGGCCAGCCGCTGCCGCATCGGCCCCATCGATGCCATCCACACCCGCATCGGCGCCGCCGACGACCTGGCCAATGCGCAGTCGACCTTCATGCTGGAGATGACCGAGGCCGCGCAGATTCTGCACAGCGCCACTCCCCATTCACTGGTGCTGATGGATGAGATTGGCCGGGGCACCTCCACCTTCGACGGACTGGCACTGGCAGGCAGCATCGCCACCTACCTGCATGACAAGACACAAGCCTTTACGCTGTTTGCCACCCATTACTTTGAGCTCACGCAGCTGCCCGCGCAGCTGCCACACGCCGTCAACATGCACGTGGCCGCGGTGGAGAGCGCCAACCGCATCGTCTTCCTGCACGAGCTGCAGCCCGGCCCGGCCAGCCGCAGCTACGGCATCCAGGTCGCCAAGCTGGCCGGCATGCCAGCGGCGCTGATCCAGCATGCACGCGCCACGCTGGAGCGGCTGGAGCAGCAGGACGCGACCCAACTTCAGCCCGACCTGTTCAGTGCGCCACTGCCTACCGCTGGAACCGGCGAGCCGCCTGCGCCCAGCGCCATCGAACGCGCACTGGCCGAACTGGATGTGGACAGCCTCAGCCCCCGTGAAGCGCTGCAGACGCTGTATGCGCTCAAGGATCAGCTCAATGCCGACTGAACGGCTGGGCTGCGCGCGCGGTCATCGCGGACTGCGTGGCGGCGCCCGGCGGTAGCGAGAATCGTCTCGAGAATCTCCGGCACCTCGAATAGCGCCCGGTTGTCGATGGCCCGCACCCGTTGTTGCCAGGCAGGAAGGTCCGCCTGCATCGCATGGGCTGCGCGCGCAATCTCCAGGTAGGTGGTGCAGGCGATGCCAACGCCCATTTCACGCACCCATTCCACGTTGTAGCGCTCCTGCGGCATGGTCGCTCCGGAATGCAGCAGGACCACCGGCAGGCCACAGCGCACCGCCTCGCTGATGCTGCCTGGCCCTGGTTTGCCAATCATGAAATCAGCCATATGCATGAAGGCAGGCACATCGCTGGTAAAGCCCTGTATCAGCCGTGGCGCCTGCGCCGGCAGCGCCTGCAGACGCTCGGCCAGCGCCTGATTGTGACCACAAAGGTAGATCGCCTGCATGTCCCCCAGCCTGCGCGCGATCTGCAGCATGTGACGCCCGCCGTGGCCACCAAACAGCACCAGCGCCGTGGGCCTGCCTGGCGTGAGCCCGTGGCGGCGCATGGCCTGCTCGCGCGATTGCTTGGGCGGCGCATAGAACTCCGGGCGCACCAGCATGCCGGATACCTCGTGCAACAGGGCTGGCGGGTGGCCCATGGCGCGCGCCTGCTCCACGGCCTTTCGCGTGCCGCAGACGAGGTGGATGGGCAGATCACGCTCGATCCAGAACCGGCCGCGCGGCAGGTCGGCAAAATCGGTCATCACGGTGACGTACGGCGCCGCACTGCCGCTGGCGCGCAGGCTTTCGAACATCACGCGGTTGAAGTTGGGCACCAGTGAGACCACCATGTCCGGACGGCTGGCCTGCCAGTGTGGCAACAGCCGCTGCAGCAGGCGCCGGTGGCCCAGCCGGATGAGCTGCTGCAGCACATACAGCTCCTGGGCCATGCCGCGCGTCCAGCCGCGCGCGAGGCGCTTGTTGTAAAGATCCTCGGGGTTGAGGCCGGTCAGGGCGTAAAAGCGCTGACCCGGATCGATTCGCTCGAAGAGATTGACCAGCCGCACATCCCAGTTGCGTCCCTGCTGCTGCGCAATGGCCTGCAGCGCCTGGGCGGAGGCGCGGTGCCCGCCACCGGCATTGATGTAAATGAGTTCCAGCGAAGGCGTCATCACGCGCGTTTCAGGTGTCAGATAGGGTGCCGGCGGGCAACGTCGGCCTGCGGGCTCAGGGTACGCGAGAACGTCAATACTCAATACACGCGGCAATGCCAGTCAGTCATCGTCACCGTCCAATTCGTCATCGTCGTCCGCATCAAGCGGCTGGAGCGAAAGCGCTTCGACCAGCGCAAGGCGAAAGGTCGCAAGGCGCCTGGCAACCTGGCGAATTTCCTCGTCCTCCAACCCGTCGAGGCTGCTGACCAGCAGCTCCGGATCTTCCTCCAGAATGGTCGCAACGAAGTGGTCGGCCAGGGCGATGGCGTGCGCGTGAGGGCGGTGATGGCTCATGGATTGCTCCGGACTGTTGCAGGCAATACCGATGCTAGTGGCCACGTATGACAGTTTGACAACAACGCCCTGGAGGCCGAGAGCACGGAGAGCACGGAGAGCACCTTCAGCGTCATCGTCGTGTCACACAGGCCCTCTACGCTGCGCGGCGCTGAAGTTCCTATTGCAAATGGTGCCATCACATGCCTTACGCTCTGCCCCGTCTGCTCGCCAGTGCCGCCATGGCCACTGCGATCTTCGCAACCGCCGCCCATGCCGAGACGCTCACGCTCTACACCAGTCAGCCCAATGCCGACGCGCAGGCCACCGTCGATGCATTCATGGCTGCGCACCCCGGTATCACAGTGGAGTGGGTACGTGATGGCACAACCCAGTTGATGACGCGTCTCGAAGCGGAGATTGCCGCAGAAGCCATCAAGCCGGACGTACTGCTGATCGCCGACATGGTCACGCTGGAGTCATTGAAGCAGCGCGAGCTGCTGCGCCCGTATCTGAGCAACGCGCGCAGCCACTATGCGTCGGACCTGTTTGATGCAGATGGGTACTACTACAGCACCAAGCTGATTACCACCGGGATCGCCCACCACAGTCAGGCGCCACACAAGCCTACAAGCTGGCATGATCTGACCAAGCCTGAATACCGCAACCTGGTGGCAGCGCCCAGCCCGTTGTACTCGGGCGCCGCCATGCTGCACATGCAGACCCTGGTCAATCTTCCGGAGTTCGGCTGGGCGTACTACGAGGCGCTGAAGGCCAACAACGCCCAGGTACAGGGAGGCAACGGCGGCGTGCTCAAGGACGTTGCCACCGGCACCAAGCCGTACGGTGTGCTGGCCGACTATCTGGCCATCCGCGAGAAGGCCAAGGGCGCGCCGATCGAATTCGTGTTTCCGCAGGAAGGTGTGTCGGTCGTGACAGAGCCGGTCGCCATTCTCAAGACCAGCAAACAGCCGCAGGCCGCCGAGAAGTTCGTCGATTTCC
Source organism: Lampropedia cohaerens (assembly GCF_001005215.1). GTDB lineage: Bacteria > Pseudomonadota > Gammaproteobacteria > Burkholderiales > Burkholderiaceae_C > Lampropedia > Lampropedia cohaerens. The sequence goes on along the minus strand of NZ_LBNQ01000023.1, from coordinate 137,120 downwards.
TACTCTCCGAGGCTGGCCAGCAGCTGGTGCTGCAGCAGGGCTACATTCCGGCACGCAACGGCATGGACGTGCCGCCGGGCTTTCCGCCGCGCACGCAGATCAGGACGCTGCCGCTGGATGCCGCTAAGGCACTCAGCGATGCCCAGGCCGACCGTGAGCGCTTTACCGCGATTTTCGACGCCACCAACTAAGTCCGGTTGACGCCTGCGACTTGCCTCGCGCGCCATCGGCGCGGTGGCTCTCCGCCTCCCATTGCCTTGGCCTTGTCCTCCTCGTTTGCCGAACGCGCCGCCACCACGGCGCTGTTTACGCTGGCGGCCCTGCTGTGCCTGCTGCCGATGCTGCGGCTGGCCGGCGTGGCCGTGGCCGACTGGCTCCAGCCCGATGGCAGCGCCGCAGCGCGCATTCTCGCCGAGCGCGCAACCTGGCTGGCAATGTGGCGCAGCCTTATCACCAGCTTTTGGGGCATGGTCGTCGCATTGCTGCTGGGCGGCAGCTTCGCCCTGCTGGTGACACTGACCGACGTGCGCGGCAAGCCGCTGTGGGTGTTTGGCCTGATGCTGCCGATGATGATTCCGCCGCAAGTGACAGCGCTGGCCTGGCTGCAGATGACGGGCCCGTCCAGCGCGCTGCTGCAGGCTATTGGCGCGGCGCCGCCGCTGGGCAGCCCGCAGCCGCTGTACTCGGCCGGAGGCATCGCACTGCTGCTGGGCGTGCAGCATGCCGCGCTCGTGTACCTGGCCGTACGCGCCAGCCTGCTGGCCATTCCGGCCGATCTGGTCGAGGCGGCGCAGCAGGCCGGCGCCTCACGCGGGCGGGTGCTGCGCGACGTACTCTGGCCGCTGGCACGTCGGGGCGTGGCCGCCGGTGCCATGTTGGCCTTCGTCTCGGGCCTTGGCAATTTCGGCATTCCGGCACTGCTGGGTATTCCTGTCAGCTACTACGTCCTGCCGACACTGATCTATCAGAAGATGGCCAGCCTGGGCACGGCCGTGCTGGCACAGGTGGCCACGCTGTCGATGTTGACCGGCGCGCTGGCGCTGGCTGGCGTCTGGGTGTATCAGCGGCTGCAGCGCGGCCCTGGCTACCGGCTGCTGGGCCACGTCGGCAAGCCGCTGGTCTGGCCGCTGGGCCGCTGGCGGCTCCTGGCCGAGGTCGCGCTCGCGCTGATTCTGCTGGTCGTGCTGATTGCTCCGCTGCTGGCCTTGCTGGCGGCCTCCCTGGTGCCGGCACTGGGCGTGCCGCTCAGTGCCGAGACGGCATCGGCGGCAGCGTATGTGGAGATGCTCACACGGCAGGGCGTGACCTGGCGCGCCGCACGCAACAGCTTGTTGCTCTCGGCCACCGCTGCCGCCGTACTGGTGGCGCTGGCGCTGCCATTGGCATGGCTGATGACCCGGCGCCACGGGCGTGCGCTGCGCTGGCTGGAGGGGCTGCTGGAGCTGCCCTACGCCCTGCCGGGTGTGGTGCTGGCAGTCGCGTGCATCCTGACCTTTGCGCGCCCCCTGCCCGGCCTGCAATGGGGCCTGTACGGTACGCTGTGGCTGATCCTGCTGGCCTATCTGGCGCGCTTCTGGATCGTCGCGCTGCGTCCGGTGCTGGGCGCAATGCACGATGTCGACCCTGCACTGGAGGAAGCCGCGCAATTGGCTGGCGCAGGGCCAGTGAGGCGCATGCGCGGCATTCTGGCTCCGCTGCTTGCGCCTGCATGCTGGGCGGCGGCGCTGATGGTGTTTCTGACCGCACTCAACGAGCTGACCGTCTCGGCTCTGCTGTGGAGTGCCGGGCAGGAAACGCTGGGCGTGCTGATCTTCAACTTCTACGAAAGCGGCGAGAGCGTATTGGCCTCAGCAATTGCCGTATTGATTGTGGTGTTCGTGGTCGCCGCCATGCTGCTGCTGGCGTGGCTGGGGCGCCACCTGCCGCGAGGAGCCATCCCATGGCGCAACTGAAGACCGCCCCGGCAGCTGCGGCGGACCATCTGGTCTTGCGCGGGCTGCAGCGCAACTTTGCCCATCGCGCCGTCGTGCGTGCGCTGGATCTGCGCGTGCCGCGCGGGCAGTTTCTTGCGCTGCTGGGCCCCAGCGGCTGTGGCAAGACCACCACGCTGCGCATGATCGCCGGCTTTGAGCAGCCCGATGCCGGCAGCATCCATCTCGACGGCAGGCTGTTGAGCGACACATCCACCCACGTGGCCCCGGAACTGCGCGGCATGGGCATGGTGTTTCAGTCCTATGCGCTGTGGCCACACATGTCGGTGGCCGAAAACGTTGGCTACGCGCTGCGCCTGCGCGGCATGCGTGGCGCCGACCTGCGACGCGCTGTCGTTCAGGCACTTGAGCAGGTCGAACTGGCCGACAAGGCCGATGCCATGCCACATGCGCTCTCGGGCGGACAGAAGCAACGTGTGGCGCTGGCACGCTGCCTGGCCGCCGCGCCACGCGTCATTTTGTTGGATGAGCCGCTGGCCAACCTGGACCGCCACTTGCGCCGCACCATGGAGAGCGCCTTTCGCCGCCTGCACCGCAGTAGCGGCGCCACCTTCCTCTACGTCACGCACGACCAGGGCGAGGCCATGGCGCTGGCCGATGAGATCGCCGTCCTGCACGAAGGCCAGCTGGTGCAGCGCGCCACGCCGCAGCGGCTGTATCAGCAGCCGCGCACGGCTTGGCTGGCGCGGTTCATCGGCCAGGGCAGTGTGCTGCACATCGAGGCGCCGGCGGCCGCGCCGTGGCAGGATGGCCGGTTCATCGAGGACTGCGCCCTGCTGCACACCGGGCTGCGCCACGCCCTGCAGGAGTCGCGCCGGCCCCAGCGCCAGGTGCTGGTGCGCCCTGAGCACGTTACGCTGATCCCGTCACCGGAGAGCGTCGACAGCGCGCAGGACGCGCCGTTGCCAGCCCGCGTGACAGACTGCGTGTTCAAGGGCGAGCGCTACGAGGTGGAGCTGGCATTGACCCTGCCCGACGCTTGCCAGCAGCTGCTCGCCTTCAGCCCCAGACCTTACACGGCAGGTGCCATGGTGGGCGTGCGCATAGCTCGGGCCTGGCCGCTGGCGCAGCCATGACAGCGCAGGACGCCCCGCAGCGCGCGCCGATGCCATGACGCCTTGCCGGCCCACTATCTGGCCAGCAGCGGCGCCAGTTGTGCCAGCAGGCCATCACACGCATCTTCCACCAGATCCAGCACGTATTCGAAACCGCCGGCCGTGCCGTAGTACGGATCTGGCACCTCGTCGGCATCGTGCCGACGTGCAAAGCGGGCAAGACGCTGCAGCTTGTGCCGATGTGCGGGCGGGCACAGGGCATGCGCGGAGCGCTCATTGACGGCATCCATGACCAGCACGAGATCGAAGGCGGCAAAGTCCTCCGCCTGCAACTGGCGCGCGCGCTGACCGCTCAGGTCATAGCCGCGCAAGGCGGCATGCTGCTGCGCCCGCGCATCCGGCGGCTCGCCCACGTGGTAGTCGTGCGTGCCGGCCGAATCCACCTGGATATGCCCGGCCAGGCCGGCCGCCTTGATCTTGGCCTCCAGCACGGCTTGGGCGGTCGGGCTGCGGCAGATGTTGCCCATGCATACCATCAGAATCCGCAAGGGCTGGCCTGGCGGGTGCTTTTTCAAGTAATCCAGCGAAACTTCTGGCATTGCCAATTCCCCATCCGTTGTGTCACTGCACAGCGACGCCTGCAGGCCTACAATGCCTGCCTCTGCGCTGGCGCGGCATTGGAGCGCAGCATCGCAGCCTTGTGTGAACCTGCCATGACCCAGCCTTATCTTCCCATCGGTGTGTTCGACAGTGGCATCGGCGGGTTGAGCATTCTCGATGCGCTGCTGCAGGCACTGCCGCACGAACACTTTGTCTATTTCTCCGACGCGGGCCACGCCCCCTATGGCGAGCGCAATGATGCGTTCGTACAGCTGCGCTGCCAACAAATTGTGCAGCAATTGCTGACCGAACACGCCATCAAAGCCCTGGTGGTGGCCTGCAATACGGCCACCACGGTGGCGATCGAGGCATTGCGCGAGGACTTTCCCGTCCTGCCCATCATCGGCGTCGAACCGGCCATCAAACCGGCCGTGCGCATCACGCAGACCGGCCACATCGCTGTGCTCGCGACCGAACGCACCCTGCAAAGCGGCAAGTACCAGCGGCTGCGGCAGTCACTCAGTACGAGCGTGCGCGTCGACGACATTCCCTGCCCGGGCCTGGCTAGCGCCATCGAAGCCAATGACACTGCCGCCATCGAGCGTCTGTGCAGGCATTTCCTGGTGCAGGCGCTGCGCCCGAGCGCTGCGCCGGTCGACACCGTGGTGCTGGGCTGCACGCACTATCCGCTGGTACTGCCGGCCCTGCAGCGGCTCGCGCCGCCACAGCTGCGCTTTGTGGATTCGGCGGCGGCCGTGGCGCGCCATACCGCACTGCGGCTACAGGCGCAGCGGTTGCTGCGCCCGCCTGCCGCTGGCAACGCGCAGGCCCGCCTGCCGCTGACGCTGCGCACGTCGGGCAGCCTGCCATGCCTGCAGGCCGCGGCGCAGCGCCACCTGCATGCTGGCGCTGCCCTGCACGGCGACGAGCCGGACGCACTGCCTGCGCACCCCGCAAACGCATGAAGCGGCCAAGGGCCGCTTCAAGGTCGGGCGCAGCACACCTGACTAGTGCAGGTGGCGCGGCCTGCGCGGGCCGTGGCCGGGGCCGCCCGTGCCGGGTTCGCCGCGCGGCGGACGCCCCAGCTCCAGCGAATTGACCAGCGCATCGAAGCGGTTGGTGAACAGGCGGTCAATCTCCGCCACGACACCGGTCAGCTCATTGGCCTCGAAGTGGCGCTCCATCAGGGACACCACATCCTGCACCAGCAGATCACGCTGGACCTGCATGATGGCCGAGGGGGTGGGCCCGACGAACAGCAGGAAGAAGTCGTCGCGCGAGGCATCCTCGTGGCCGGACATGTCCTCCTCGTCCATCTGCTCGTCGAACGCACGGTCGTAGAAGGTGACCTCGATCACGCAACCGCGGTCGGCCAGCTCATTGAGATTCATGCAGACCTCGTCGATGACCTGGCGGAAGTCGTCATCGCCGCGCACCGTCCAGCACATCTGCAGCACATGGTCGCGGGCCACGAATTCGATGCCAGGCTCCTCGTCATAGTAACCAACGGCCGCAGCGGTCAGCGAACGGGCACCGGCGTAACGCCACATCGGCTTGAGCGCCTCCTCGATGGCGGAAAAATTCACGTCAGGTCGCACGAATACCTGACCGTGGACATGGATTTCAAAGGGAGTATCGTTCTCGTTGGTCATGGCTCGCCTAACTGTCAACACTGGCAACCCAAACGTTTGCGCAGTCTGCCCACACTATACCCCGACAGCAGAGTGCCTGTGATGCCTAATGACACTGCGCCGCAGTGCCCCGTTGCGTGCCCGCCCAGGCTGACGTCACCAGCCGGCAATGGCATCGATGGCCAAGCCGTAGCCTGCCACACCGAAACCACACATTACCGCGCGGGCTGCCGCGGACAGGTAGGAATGGTGGCGAAACGGCTCACGCGCATGCACGTTGCTGATGTGCAGTTCGATCACCGGCACGCCCGTTCCCTTGATCGCATCGAGCAAGGCAACGCTGGTGTGGGTGTAGGCGCCGGCATTGAGCACCACGCCCGCCAGTTGCCCCTGCCGGTACAATTGCCCAGCCTCATGAATCCAGCTGACCAGATCACCCTCGCTGTTGCTCTGGTAACACAGTGCGCGCAGTCCGTGCTGGCGCGCACGCTCCGCGCACAATGCCTCGACATCGGCCAGCGTCGCCGCGCCATAGATCTCGGGCTCGCGCGTGCCGAGCAGATTCAGGTTGGGGCCATTGAGCACGATGACGGTGCGCGGTGTCGGGGCATTGGCCTGCATGGTGGAAGTCCCTCGCCCGTTCTCAGTGCTTGTTGGCTGGCTTGCGCAGCCGCGCAATCAGGCTGGAGGTGTCCCAGCGGTTGCCACCGATAGCCTGCACTTCAGCGTAGAACTGGTCAACCAGTGCCGTCACCGGCACCTGCGCACCATTGCGCCGCGCTTCCTGCAGCACCAGCCCCAGGTCCTTGCGCATCCAGTCCACCGCAAAACCGAAGTCAAAACGCCCCTCGGCCATGGAAACCGCGCGATTTTCCATCTGCCAACTCTGGGCGCCGCCTTTGCTGATGACCTCGATGACCTTGGGAATGTCCAGCCCTGCAGCCTGCCCGAATGCAACGGCCTCGGCCAGACCCTGCACGACGCCCGCAATGGCAATCTGGTTGACCATCTTGGTCAACTGGCCCGCGCCGGCCGGCCCCATCCGCGCGCAGGCGCGCGCATAGGCTGCAATGACCGGTGCAACACGCTCGAACACATCCGCATCGCCCCCGCACATGACGGTGAGCCCCCCCTTTTGCGCGCCCTCCTGACCGCCAGAGATCGGTGCATCAACGAAGTGCAACCCGCGCTGCTGTGCCACGGCGTACAACTCACGCGCCACATCGGCAGAAGCAGTGGTGTGATCGACGTAGATGGCACCGGAGGCCATGCCGGCAAACGCTCCCTGCTCGCCAGTGGTGACACTGCGCAAATCATCATCGTTGCCAACGCAACTGAATACGATGTCCGCCCCTTGCGCTGCCTGTGCAGGAGTGGTTGCTGCGCGCACGCGCTCGGCACCCGCAACAGGCGCGAACTCGGCGACCCACTGTTGCGCCTTGCTGGCAGTACGGTTGTAAACGGTCACGCTATGGCCTGCTGCGACCAGATGTCCTGCCATGGGATAGCCCATGACGCCCAGGCCAATGAAAGCCACGCGCTTGGCAGCAACGCTTTCGTACGCACGCGGATAAATGGATGCTGGAGAAGCTGCGCTCATGGGATATACACCTCGATCAATCAGCCCGCCCTGCAACTCGCACGGCGGAACAACAGCATTGAAAACCCCGATTCTGTCAGCAATTGGTACCGCATGCTGGCGATTCAAGGTCCGGCATGCACCTGCCCACAGACTTTTTTTTCTACACGCGCCGTGCGGGATCAATGCAGTGCAGAGTGCAGTGCGCCACGCTACTTGGCAACGGCCCGCGCGTCAGATCACCGACAGGTGTTCGGTACCGGCGGCCAGATCGCTGTTGCGCGCCCGTGTGCTCTGCAGCTTGATCTGCAGGCGCAGGTCGTTGAGTGAGTCGGCATTGCGCAGCGCATCCTCGTAGCTGATGAGGTTGGCCTCGAACAGATCGAACAGCGCCTGGTCAAAGGTCTGCATGCCGTGGTTGCGGCTTTGCTTGATGGCTTCCTTGATTTCGGAAACCTCGCCCTTGAAGATCAGGTCAGCCACGCGCGGCGTATTCAGCAGCACCTCCACGGCCGCCACGCGGCCCTTGCCGTCCTGGCGCGGTATCAGCCGCTGCGAAATGATGGCGCGCAAGTTGAGCGAGACATCCATCAGCAGCTGGGCACGGCGCTCCTCGGGAAAGAAGTTGATGATGCGGTCCAGCGCCTGGTTGGCGTTGTTGGCATGCAGGGTGGCCAGGCACAGATGGCCTGTCTCTGAGAAGACGATGGCATGCTCCATGGTTTCCCGATCGCGGATTTCGCCCATCAGGATCACGTCCGGCGCCTGGCGCAGCGTGTTCTTGAGCGCGGCCTCCCAGGACTCGGTATCCAGCCCAACCTCGCGCTGGGTAATGACGCAGTTCTTGTGCGCGTGCACGAATTCGACGGGATCCTCGATCGTCACGATATGCCCGAACGAGTTCTCGTTGCGCCAGTCCACCATCGCTGCCAGCGAGGTGGACTTGCCCGAGCTTGTCGCCCCCACCAGGATGCACAGGCCGCGCTTGGCCATGGACACTTCCTTGAGGACCTGCGGCAGCCCCATACCGTCGATGGTGGGCACCTGCAGCGGGATCACCCGCAGCACCATGCCAACGTGGCCCTGCTGCATGAAGACGTTGACGCGAAAGCGCCCCACGCCCGCGGGCGAGATGGCGAAGTTGGCTTCCTTGGTACGCTCGAACTCGGCGGCCTGCCGGTCGCTCATGATGGAGCGCGCCAGGGCCAGCGTGTGCGCTGGCGTCAGCGGCTGCGGGGAGACCTTGGTGACTTTGCCATCGACCTTGATGGCTGGCGGAAAGTCGGCCGTGATGAACAAGTCACTGCCCTTGCGACTGATCATCAACCGGAGCAAGTCGTTGATGAATTTGCTGGCCTGATCACGCTCCATGGCTCTCTCCTGATTGATGTCGAAAAATCGTACGGTGTGTGGGCAGCGGTCTCTTGAGCCCGTTTTTACCGACGCAGCGAGGCACTGACGGCGCGCAGACGCACCGACAGCTTGCGCGCCAGCAGCATCACCAACCGTGCTGCCAACTGCGGCTGATTGTGCAGCATGCCGTCGAGCCCTTCACGCGTGAGTACCGCCAGATCACAGGTCGTGAGCGTGACGCAGGAGGAAAAACGCTGCCCCTGGTCGAGCAGCGACATCTCGCCGATGAAATCGCCCACATGCGTTTCGGCCATGCGCTGCGGCGCACCGTCGGCGCCCTGGCGCTCCACGCCCATCACCCCGGAGAGCTGCACCAGCATGAAGTCGCCATATTCGCCCTGCTGCACCACCTCGCGTTCGGCAGGCACCTGCTGGAATTGAAGAAACGGGGCCAGCGCCGCCATGTCGTCGCGCCCGAACGGCTGGGACGGTCCCTGATGCGACCATGCCGCCTGCAGCAATGCTAGCCCCCGCTCCGGCCGCAGCGGCCTCGCGCCCAGGCTGCGCGCGCGCCGCTGCCACGGCACGACCGGCAGTTCGGCATCGCCCGTGCTATCGAACTGGCTCAATAGCAGCGACTCCCCACTCAGCCGCAGGGGCTGCTGCTGCGGCTGCAGTGGCCGTGCCGCCGGGGGACGATGACGCTTGTTCCACCACATCTCAGGGCTCGCTTCGCGGCATGAAAGGCCCGGCTAGACCGGGAAGTTCTCCGGCATCTTGGCCTTGAGCCGGGCATCGCGTGCGCTGATGACGTTGCGGCGTACCAGTTCCACCAGATTCTGGTCGAGCGTCTGCATGCCTTGCGACTGACTGGTCTGGATGGTCGAATACATCTGTGCCACCTTGGCCTCGCGAATCAGGTTGCGGATCGCGGGCGTGCCCAGCATGATTTCGTGTGCGGCGATGCGTCCACCGCCGTCCTTGGTCTTGAGCAGCGTCTGTGAGATCACCGCCTCCAGCGACTCCGACAGCATGGAGCGCACCATTTCCTTCTCCTCGGCGGGGAACACGTCAATGATGCGGTCGATGGTCTTAGCGGCGCTGGAGGTATGCAGCGTGCCAAACACCAAGTGGCCCGTCTCCGCCGCCGTCAGTGCCAGGCGGATCGTTTCCAGATCACGCAGCTCACCCACCAGAATGGCATCCGGGTCCTCCCGCAATGCCGAGCGCAGCGCAGCGGTGAAGGAGTGCGTCATCGGCCCCACCTCGCGCTGGTTGACCAGGCACTTCTTGGACTCGTGCACGAACTCAATCGGGTCCTCCACCGTGAGGATGTGACCGTACTCGTTCTCGTTGAGATGGTTGATCATGGCCGCCAGCGTGGTCGACTTGCCGGAGCCCGTCGGTCCGGTCACCAGCACCAGACCTCGCGGCTTGAGGGCCAGGTCGGCAAAGATCTTCGGCGCGTGCAGTTGCTCCAACGTCAGCACCTTGCTGGGAATCGTCCGAAACACCGCTGCTGCGCCGCGATTCTGGTTGAAGGCGTTGACGCGAAAGCGTGCCAGCCCCTCGATCTCGAAGGAGAAATCCACCTCCAGGAACTCTTCGTAGATCTTGCGCTGCGAATCGCTCATGATGTCGTAGACCATGGAGAACACCTCGCGGTGGTCCAGCGGCTCGACATTGATGCGACGCACATCGCCGTTGACGCGGATCATCGGCGGCATGCCAGCCGACAGGTGCAGATCGGAAGCCTTGTTTTTGACGCTGAACGCCAGCAGCTGGGTGATATCCACTTTTACATTTCCTATCAATAGAAACGAATTCGTGCGATTATCAACGTTTGCACACCTTGCGGCAACGTCAGCAACGGCGTTTGCAATAGTTCAAAGCCTTTTCGCACCACGCAGGGCCGGGAAGACGTGGCGCGCAGGGTGCCTGGCACAGCCAGGCTGGGCGTGCTCACAAGAGGGACCATGCTGCCCGGCGCGTTCTCGGGCGGCATTCCCAACAGGAAAATGCGCCAGCGCCAAACCAGGCGGGCGGACTCGGCGCACTGGCAGAACACGCCGCCGTGCGAATCCAGGCTACGCAAGCCGAGGGCAGCTGCTCAGCTGCGGCGCGTCAGCAGCTGCTGCGGCAGGCTGCGCAGTACGCCGGTATAGGCGTTATCCGGAAAGATCGCGATGGCATCCAGGCCGCGCTGCGCCTCGGTCTGCGCGGCGTGTCGGGCCTGCTCGATCGCGCCCGTCTCACGCACGATGGCGATGACATCGGCCAATTGCTCGGTCGACCCTTGCTCGATGGCGCCACGCACTACCGCTGCCTGCTCGGCCGTGCCCCGCTGCATGGCCACGATCAGCGGCAACGTTGCCTTGCCTTCGCGCAGGTCGTCGCCCACATTCTTGCCCATCTCATCGGCTGAGCCGTCGTAATCAAGCACGTCATCGATGATCTGAAATGCCACGCCCAGCGCCTGCCCGTACGTGGCGGCAGCCGCCTCCCTATCAGGATCGGCACCAGCCAGTACCGCACCGACCTGCGTGCTGGCTTCGAACAGCTTGGCCGTCTTAGAGCGAATCACCTGCAGGTAGCCTGCCTCGTCGAGCGAGGCATCGTGCATGTTAATGAGCTGCTGCACCTCCCCTTCGGCAATGATGTTGGTCGCCGCCGCCACGATCTGCATCACGCGAAGGTTGCCGGTCTCCACCATCATCTCGAAGGCGCGTGAGTGCAGGAAATCGCCCACCAGCACACTGGCCGGATTGCCGAAGCTTTCGTTGGCCGTGGGCCGACCGCGTCGCAGCGTGGACTCATCGACCACATCGTCATGCAGCAGCGTGGCCGTATGGATGAACTCCATCACGGCCGCCATCTCGTGGTGAAAGCGCCCTTGATAGCCCAACGCATTGGCCACCAGCAGCAGCATGGCCGGACGCAGGCGCTTGCCGCCCGCGCTGATGATGTAGCGCGCTACCTGACCGATCAGTGGCACACTGGTCGTCAGACGAGCGTCGATGACCGCATCGACGGCCTGCATGTCGCGGGCAATCAATGTCAGTCCTTGGTCGTTGCGAGTCATGGGGAAAAATCACGAAGAGGGCGCCGGACAAACAGGCAAGGCGCTGCATCTGGCAAAGCGGCCATTATAGGAGCGGCCAGTGCATGCAGGCTGCGCCCCAACGGGAACGCTTATCAGCTGCCTTTGCATAGCCATCTGCATGCAGAGCGGCGCAGCAGGGACAAGGCTTGGAAGCGGCGCCGACAGCGCGCATACTTGCACCAACTTGACCGTTGCAGCACCAGGCTGCGGCGCGCACGCCCATCGAAAGGAACACCTCCATGAAAGGCGACCCACAAGTCATTGACACCCTTGTCGAGCTGCTGCGTGGCGAACTGGCCGCGCGCGACCAGTACTTCTACCACTCGCGCCGCTATGACGATCTCGGCCTAAAGAAGTTGTACGAACGCCTCAACCATGAGATGGAGGAGGAAACCCAGCATGCCGACGACATCATGCGCCGCATCTTCCTGCTGGAAGGCAAGCCCGACATGCGCCCTCTGCCATTCACGCCGGGCGACACGGTGCCCGAGATGCTGCGCAAGGATCTGGACACCGAGATCGAGGTGCGCGATCGCCTGCGCGCGGCCATGAAGCTGTGCGAGCAGCACGGCGACTACGTCTCGCGCGACATGCTGCTGCGCCAGCTGATCGATACCGAGGAAGACCATGCCTACTGGCTGGAGCAGCAGCTTGGCCTGATCGAGAAGATTGGCCTGGAGAATTACCTCCAGTCCCAGATGGGCTGACACGCCGCCTTGCAGGCACCCTGGCGCGCGCTGACCGCGGCAGCGCTACCGCTCACGCGAGGCCTTGACCAGCCGCACATGGCCACGCTGCACCAGATGTGCCGGGGCATTGCCCTGCGCTTGCGGCGAGCGCGGCACCAGCAGCGTCGAGCCGGCATCAACCAGCATGCCGCGGGGGATTGCGTTAGCCGTCAGCACGGCACGCTCGCCGGCGCCGACGCGCCTGGCAACTTCCGCCACCGCCATGCGCCTGGGCACCTGCCACACCGTCCAGCTTGACAGGCGCTCATCCTGCTGATCGGCAAGTTTCTGCGCGAAGATTCGCGCGTTGTCCCACGGCAGCAAAACCCCCTGCGTTACCGCCGCAAAGATCACCGGGCCCTTGTGCGATGGGTTGAGCTGCCTGAAATCCTCCTCGCTGATGCCCGCCAGCCTGGCAGCGAGTGCCACGTCAATATCCCGCGCAATCGGCACCACGTCGAAATAGGGATGGTTGCCGATCTCGGCCAGCTGCACTCCGAATGCGGCAGGATCGCGCACGATGTTCTTCAGTGCCTGGAACTTCGGCACGTACCAGCGGGTCTCCTCGGGCATGACTAGATCCATGTAGCCCGTCGGGCGACCCTGGTTTTGATTGAACGCCCGCGCGCGCCCCACATTGCCCTCACCCCAGTTGTAGGCAGCCAGCGCAAGATGCCAGTCACCGAACATTCGATGCAGGCGCTGCAGATAATCGAGCGCTGCCCGTGTCGAGGCCAGCACATCGCGCCGGTCATCGCGAAAGGCGTTCTGGGTCAGATCGAAATAGGTTCCCGTCGCCGGCATGAACTGCCACATGCCTGCAGCTTTCGCACTCGAGACGGCGGCGGGATTGTAGGCGCTCTCCACGAACGGCAGCAGTGCCAGCTCCGTAGGCATGCCGCGCAGCTCCAGCTCCTCGACGATGTAGAACAGATACTTGCGCGCCTGCTCGGTCATGCGCAGCAACGCGGTGGGGCGCTGTGCACACCAGTCCTGCCGCTCCAGCACTAGCGCACTGTCAAAGTCCGGCATCGCGAAGCCACGTCGCATACGCTCCCAGATGTCCGCTGGCGGCTCTAGGCCACTGACCGGGCGCGTGGCCACTTCCAGCGATTCGATGTGTGCCAGCGCGCCGCTGGGCAGATCCGGAGCGTGCCGCGCACCATTGGCGATGCTGGCGCAGCCACTTACCGTAAACGCCAACAGCAGCACGGCAATCACGCGTGAAACAAACATGGGGAAAAGCAAAGAATAAGATCGGCCCCAAAGGGGGCCACAGCAACCGCAGCGATGGCTCGGTCAGAAGACGTTCTTCCACTCACGCAGCGCCGCAAACCAGCCCGCATCGTCGGCAGGCGCATGGCCAAGCCACTGCGCCACCGCGCGCCGCACGCCAGGCAGGCGGCTGCGCAGGAATGGATTGACCGCGCGCTCATCTGCAAGCGTTGTCGGCACGGTCGGCAGGCCATCGGCGCGCAATGCCAGCGCGCGCGCGCGCGCCTGAGAAACAGCAACATTATCGGGCTCAACCGCTGCTGCGAAACGAAGATTGGACACGGTGTACTCATGCCCGCAGCACACCAGGGTTGCATCCGGCAAGGTGGCAAGCCCTTCCAGCGAAGCCAGCATCTGCGCAGCAGTGCCCTCAAAGATGCGCCCGCATCCTGCCGCAAACAAGGTGTCTCCGCAGAACAGCACCGGCGCCGTACCTGTCTGCAGCGGCACGCTGGGATGGAAGAATGCGATATGACCTGCCGTATGGCCGGGAACGGCCAGCACCTGCCAGTCCAGTCCCAGTGCCTGCACGCGATCGCCTGCGCGCACGCGCACATCCAGCGCTGCAATGGCCTCGTCCGCAGGCCCGAATGCCTGCACCGCCAGCGTTTGTTGCAACGCCGGCAATCCGGCGGTATGGTCGCCATGGTGATGCGTGACCAATACCGCCTGCACGCGCAGATGCCTTTCACTGACGGCGTGCAGCACGGGTTCCGCCTGGCCAGGATCGACAATCAGCGCGTTGCTGCCATCGTGCAGCAGCCAGATGTAGTTATCCGACAGTGCAGCCAGCGGTTGCAGGTACATTTTCGACATGGTGGCGACACACTCACTTTCTTTTGATGCCTGGCTGGATTGCAGCGCCACCGGCCAGTACGTGCGCGACTGGCAGCAGCGCCATTACGACGAGGTCGTGGACAAGATCTTCGGCTACCACGCACTGCACATTGGCGTGGCCACCATCGAGGCACTGCGCACCAGCCGTATCCAGGGTGCCTGGCGCGTCGGCGTCGAGACGCCAGAGACATGGCCTGCCGATGCGCGCAGCGTCAGCACACAAACCCACGAGCATACCCAGCCGGGCAGCAGTCGGCAACCATCCCCGCCAGCCCTGTACGCGGCACCGGAGGCGCTGCCCTTTGGCGCGGACCAGTTTGACCTCATTGTCATGCCCCACGGGCTGGAAGCGTGTCACCAGCCTCACGCGGCCTTGCGCGAAGCCACGCGGGTGCTGCGCCCGGAAGGCCAGCTGATCGTCAGCGGCTTCAACCCCGCGCGCTTCTGGCTGGCCAGCCGCCCGTCCCGGTCGCAGACCCAGTTGGGCAAGCCCATTGGCTATCTCCGCCTGCGCGACTGGCTGCACCTGCTGAACTTCGAGGTCGAGCAGGTTTGGTTTGGCTGCCACATTCCGCCATTTACGAAGCAGCAGTGGTACGAACGCCTGGCCTGGATTGACCGACTCGCCGAAGACCGCCTGCCGCTGTGCGGCAGCACCTATTTCCTGACGGCCACCAAGAAGGTCCAGGGCGTTCGCATGCTGGAGGCCGGCTGGAAGCCGCTGCGCGCCAAGGCGACACGGGCTGCTGCCGTCAACCGCGCACCATAGCGCCGCCTGCCTCATCGCCCATGCGTCGCGTGTTGAAGCGGCTGTTGTCCCAACAAGCGTAGTCGATGCTTGGCGGCTTGATGGCGGCGTCGCGCGCAATCGCCATCAGAATGCCCAGCGTCAGGCCCAGCGAAACCATCGCCGTGCCGCCATAACTGACAAACGGCAGCGGCACCCCGACAACCGGCAGCACCCCCATCACCATGCCCATGTTGACGAAAGCGTAGGTAAAGATCGACATGGCAATCGAGGCGGCCATCAGCCGGCCAAACAGAGTCCTGGCACGATAGGAAATGATCAGCGCACGGCAGATCAGGAACAAGAAGCCCACCAGCAGCGCTACCGTGCCAACGAGACCGAACTCCTCGGCAAACGCCGCATAGATGAAGTCGGTGGTGCGCTCGGGGATGAACTCCAGATGGGTCTGCGTGCCGGACATGAACCCCTTGCCCCACAAGCCGCCAGAGCCGATTGCGATCATGCCCTGAATGATGTGAAAGCCCCGCCCCAGCGGGTCGTGGTAGGGATCAAGCAACGTGCATACCCGCGTTTTCTGATAGTCGTGCAGAATCACCCAGTCCAGCCCGTCCTGGCACAGCTGCGACTCAAATGCCACGATCAAGGTGATGCCGATCACGGCTATTAAAGCGGGCGGCAGCACCAGCTTCCACGGCAGCCCTGCAAAAAAGATCACCGCAAGCCCCGCACCCAGCACCAGCAGCGCCGTGCCGAGATCTGGCTGTCGCAGAATCAACGCCACCGGAACTGCCAACAGCACCGTTGCAACCGCATAGTCGGAGGCGCGCAGCGGCGCGCTGCGCTGCTGGAACCACCATGCCAGCACGAACGGTGCAGCAATCTTCATGATTTCACTGGGCTGAATGACGATGCCGAGGTTGATCCAGCGCTGTGCGCCGTTTCGGATCACCCCGAAAAATTCCACTCCTAGCAAGAGCACGATGCCAACCAGATACAGTGGCAGTGCCAGCTGCATGAGCCGGTGCGGCGGAAACTGCGCAACCACGAACAGAATACCCGCAGCCAGCAGCATGTTGCGCACGTGCGTGGCAAATCGTCCCGTGAAATCAAAGCCGGCCGAGTACATCGCAATCATCCCCAGCGCAGCCATGAACAGGATGGCCAGGATCAGCCCGCCATCGAAACGTTGAAACATGCCCAGCACCAACCGGTACCAGGGCGTTTTATTAAGGGTTACAGCCATTGCCTTATTATCGTTGTGCGGCGTGGCATGAGCTCGCTGCCTGCCCTGAATCACCTCCTGCCCGAGCCAACGTGACTGTGCACCGCCCCCACGCCATCCTCCTGGACCTGGATGGCACACTGATCGATACCCTGGACGAATTCGAACACGCCCTTGCAGACATGCTGGCCGGGCTGGGCCTGCCCGGCCCTGATCGCACCCACATTGCCCACACCATCGGCAAGGGATCGGAGCACTTGATCCGCAGCGTACTAACACGCGCACTTGAGCAGGACGGACGCGCGTCGGACGAGGCGGCCGTACAGGCGCTGTACGCGCCGGCCATGGAAGGCTACCTGCGGGCCTACGAGGCACAGCAGCACCAGCTTGCCAGACTGTACCCCGGCGTTCGCGAAGGCCTGCAGTGCCTGCACCGCAAGGGCTACCCGATGGCGGTCGTCACCAACAAGCCCACCCGGCTGGCCGAACCGCTACTGTCTGCGACGGGGCTAGACGCCTACATCGCTTTTCTCTACGGCGGAGACAGCTTCGCGCGCCGCAAGCCGGATCCGCTGCCACTGCGCAAGGCCTGCGAGCGGCTGCAGGTGGCGCCAGCGCAAGCGCTGATGATTGGCGATTCGGCCAATGACGCGGCCGCCGCGCGTGCCGCCGGCTGTCCGGTAGTATTGATGCGCTACGGTTTCAACCATGGCCAACCTGTGGAGCAGGTACCTGCCGATGGCTATTTCGATTCCATCGCCGAGATTGCCACGCAACTGCCGCCCCGCAGCGCCTGAAGTCATGTCGCGCGTGTTTCTTTTATAGCGATTACCGCCATGTCCTCTCCTTCAGGGTCCAACGTTTCCGCCTGCCCCATCGTTCTCATTCCGGGGCTGGCGTGCTCACCGCGCCTGTTTGCGCCGCAGTTGCCTGTGCTATGGCGCCATGGCAGTATCTGTATCGCCAGCCCGACTCGGCATGCCAGCATCGCAGCGCTGGCTGCGGCAATCCTGGAGGAGGCTCCGCCACGATTCATCTTGATGGGGCTGTCGATGGGCGGCTACATCAGTTTCGAAATCCTGCGCCAAGCGCCACATCGGGTCGCGGCGCTGGCAATTCTTGACTCTTCCGCGCGTGCAGATACCGAAGAGTCCCGCGAAAACCGCCAGCGCATGATTGCACTGGCAGCACAGGGCAAGCTGACACTGGCAACAGAGCTGAGTTTCCCGCGCTCGGTGCATCCGCAAGCCGCCAGTGACGCCACATTGCGCCAGCTAGTGCTGGCCATGGCAGAGGACACCGGCTCCGACGCTTACATCCGCCAGCAAACCGCCATCGCCGCGCGTCCCGACGCCCGCGCCGGTCTGGCCGCCATCGCCTGCCCCACATTAATCATCGTCGGCGACAGCGATGCGCTCACGCCTCCGGCGCTGGCCGAGGAAATGCACGGGCTGATACCGCGATCGGAACTGGCGATCATTCCACGCTGCGGTCATCTCAGCACGCTGGAGCAGCCCGAGTTGGTCAATCAGGTTCTGCAACAGTGGCTGGCGCGCCTGCCATAGATCACTTGCCGCCCAGTCCTGCCTGTGACAGGCGCGCGCCCATCGGCTTTGCACAATGCAGTGCATGGCCAACCTCTACCTCGTGCGACATGGGCAGGCATCCCTGGGCGCCGCCGATTACGACTGCCTGAGCCCGACGGGACAACGCCAGGCGGAGCGCCTGGGTGCGTACTGGCGCGCACATGGCCTGACATTCGACGCTATCTATTCCGGCACCCTGCGCCGGCATGCACAGACCCTGACAGCAATGGCGCGCGGCAGCCGCAGCGATTGGGCGCAACGCGCCAGGCGCTGGCCAGCACTTGACGAATATGACGCCGAGGCGCTGCTGAAGGCAGCCCATCTGGCGCAACCCAGGCCTCTCGACGCGCAGACCAGACGCGCGCATTTCGCTGCGCTGTGCAAGGCGCTGGCCATGTGGATCGATGGGCGCATCACCCCAGCGGGCATGCCGGAGTGGACATGCTTTCAGGCAACCCTTCTCCGGGCGCTGGAGCAACTGCGCACAACCCATCAAGGTCAGAACGTATTGCTCCTCAGCAGTGGGGGGCCCATCTCGACGCTGGTGGCAGCGACCCTGGCGGCCCCGGCGCACGCCATGATCGGCCTGAACATGCAGCTGCGCAACAGCGCCGTCAGCGAAATCGTGCTCGGCCCACGCCGCTCCACACTGCGCAGCTTCAATACGCTGCCGCATCTGGCCGAAGTGGAGGCGCAGGCACTGGTCACCGCTGCCTGAACGGCGCCGCTAGACCGCTACGGGTGCCTTGATGGCTGGATGGTGCTGGTAGCCCACCACCTCGAAGTCCTCGAACCGGTAATCCGAGATCGAAGGCGGCCGACGCTTGATGACCAGTTGCGGATAGGGATAAGGCGTGCGACCCAGCTGCTCGCGCACCTGCTCGACATGATTGTCGTAAATGTGGCAATCGCCACCGGTCCAGATGAAATCCCCCACAGCCAGGTCGGCCTGCTGCGCCACCATGTGCGTCAGCAGCGCGTAGCTGGCGATGTTGAAGGGCACCCCCAGAAACAGGTCGGCGCTACGCTGGTAGAGCTGGCAGCTGAGCCTGCCATCGGCCACGTAGAACTGGAAGAACGCGTGGCAGGGCATCAGTGCCATCTGGTCGAGCTCGGCGACGTTCCATGCGCTGACGATGATGCGGCGTGAATCAGGGTTGGTCCTGAGCGTCTCGATGACCTGGGCGATCTGGTCAATGTGGCCACCATCAGGCGTGGGCCAGCTGCGCCATTGCACGCCATAGACCGGTCCAAGATCCCCGTCATCGCGGGCCCATTCGTCCCAGATGGTCACGCCATGCTCCTGCAGCCAGCGCACATTGCGGTCACCGCGCAGAAACCACAGCAGCTCGTAAATGATGGACTTGAGGTGCACCTTCTTGGTCGTCACCAGCGGGAAACCCTGACGCAGGTCAAAGCGCATCTGGTAGCCGAACACGCTGCGCGTACCGGTGCCAGTGCGGTCACTCTTGGGCGTGCCATGCGTGTAAACGTGGCGCAGCAATTCCTCGTACTGGCAGCAAACGGGCTCAGTCATGCGCGACCTCCGGGGATGTTGCGGCCACTTCCGGCAAAAGTACGTGGGGATTGAGCAAGTTGAGCGGATCCAGCGCCTGCTTGATGGAACGCATCATGGAAAGCGCCACCGGGTCCTTGTACTGCGCCAGATCGTGGCGCTTGAGCCGCCCCACCCCATGCTCGGCCGAGAACGAGCCACCGAAGGCATTGACGCAGTCGTAGATGGCGCGCTCGGCCACGCGCTGCTGCGTATCCACGAAGTCGCGTGCATCGGCCCCCTCGGGCGCCTGGACGTTGAAGTGCAGGTTGCCGTCACCGAGATGGCCGAAATTGATCACCCGCGCATCCGGCAGCACCTTGGCCAGCTCCGCCTTGGCCTTGCGCACAAAGGCGGGAATCTGCGAGGACGGCACCGATACGTCGTGCTTGAGGTGCAGCCCTTCGGCCGCCTGGGCCAGCGTGATGTGCTCGCGAATGTCCCACATGCGCTGGGCCTGCTCCATGCTCTGCGCCACGGCACCATCGGTCAGCAGCTCGGCCTCGAAGGCGGCCTCCAGCAAGCCCTCCAGCCGCGTACGGGCGCGCTCCTGGCTCTCGTCGTCGGAATACTCCAGCAGGATGAAGGCCTGACCGGCGGCCAGGGCCACCGGCATGCGCAGATGCGGCATGTGCTTTTCGACCAGCGCCAGCGCATCGCGCTCCATCGCCTCGAAGCCCGTCAGCCCCGACGCCAGATGCTTCTGGCTCAGAGCGAGTAGTTCAACCGCGTGATCCAGCGAATCGACCGCCAGCCACGCACAGCAGGTGGCCACGGGCTGCGGGTACAGCTTCATCGTCGCCCCGGTAATGATGCCCAGCGTGCCTTCGCTGCCAATCATGAGGTGCTTGAGATCGTAGCCCGTATTGTTCTTGCGCAGGCCCGACAGCCCGCACCAGATTGCGCCATCGGCAGTGACGACCTCCAGCCCCAGGCACAGGTCGCGCGTGTTGCCATAGCGCACCACCTGCGTGCCGCCGGCGTTGGTGGCCAGATTGCCCCCGATCACGCAGCTGCCTTCGGCAGCCAGGCTGAGGGGAAACAGCAGGCCTTCGGCGGCCGCCGCCTCCTGCAAGTTCTGCAGAATGCAGCCAGCATCCACCGTCATCGACAGGTTCTGCCGATCAATGGCGCGGATGGTCTGCATGCGCCGCAGGCTGAGCACCACCTGCAGGCCGGAGTCATCGGGCGTGCCGCCCAGCACCAGCCCGGTATTGCCGCCTTGCGGCACGATAGAGACTGCCAGCCCAGAGCGCCTGGCGGCCGCGCAAGCCTGCACCACGGCCGCCACCTGCGCGGTATCGGCGGGCAGCACCACAGCCAGCGCCTTGCCCTTGGCAAGCTGGCGCCAATCCTGCTCGAATGCGCTCAGGTCGCCGTCGCGCCGAGCGTGCTCGGGCCCCACGATGGTCTGCAGTTCGGCAAAGAGTTGGTCGGCGGTGGTTGTCATAACAAAGGTCAGTGTCTGGCACGCCTCGCCGTCTGCGAAGGCGCCATGCAAATTCAGAAAGCTTGGCTTGGCACGCCGCGGGTACCCGTTGCCCATCCCGGAAGCGCCAAGCGTCGCATTATCGCGCCATCATGCTGGCGCAACCGGTGAGCCAGCCTCCGCACCAATGCCGTTCTCCGTCTGGGCCTGGGCCGGCGCGGCGTGCAGACGCGCGTACAGACCATCGCGCTGCAGCAACTGCGCATGCGTGCCCTGCTCAACGATGCGGCCCTGCTCCATCACCACCACCCGATCGGCGTGCTCGATGGTAGAGAGACGATGCGCAATCACCAGCGTCGTGCGACCGCGCATGAGGCGTTGCAACGCCTCCTGCACCAGGCGCTCGGACTGCGTATCCAGCGCGGAAGTGGCCTCATCCAGGATCAGGATCGGCGCATCCTTGTACAGCGCTCGCGCAATCGCCAGGCGCTGACGCTGGCCTCCCGAGAGCTGCGATGCATTGTGGCCCACCACAGTGTGAATGCCCTGCGGAAGCCGTTCGACCAACTCCCCCAGATTCGCTGCCTCCAGACACTGCAGCACCCGTTGTTCATCCGGCTGCGCACCCAGCGCCACATTTTCGGCCACGCTCACGTGCAGCATCACGACATCCTGGCTGACCATCGCAATCTGCCGGCGCAGGCAGGCAATGTCCCATTGCGGCAACGGCGTGCCATCGATCAGCACGCGCCCGGCCGTCGGCTCGATAAAGCGTGGCAACAGGTTGACCAGCGTGGTCTTGCCCGCGCCGGACGGGCCGACCAGCGCCACCGTCTGGCCTGCCGGCACTTCCAGATGAATAGCGCGCAGCGCCGGCACCGCCTGCCCTTCGAACTGGACAGACACGGCCTCCAGGCGCAAATCCCCGCGCGCGCGCTCGACACAGTGATTGCCACCGCGCTCCTGCTGCATGCTATCGAGCAGGTTCAGGCCGCGCTCAAGGGCCGCCACACCCCGCGTCAACGGATTGGCCACGTCGGTGAGACGGCGCATCGGCGCCACCAGCAGCAGCATGGCGGTGGCAAATGCGGTGAAGTCCCCCACCGTGATGACGGTGCTGCCGGTGCGGCTTTGCCACAGCGCGATGCAGATGATGATCGACAGGGAGATTGCGGCGAGCACCTGGGTCGTCGGCGTCATGGCTGCCGAGGCGATGGTGCTGCGCACCGCCAGCCCTTCCAGTCGGCGACTCAGCCCGGCAAAGCGCTGCGACTGCTGCGTCTGCGCCGCATGCAGGCGGATCATGCGATGGGCCAGCGCATTTTCTTCAACCACGTAGGCCAGCTCGTCGGTAGCCTGCTGGCTGAGCTTGGTAATGCGGTAAAGGCGCCGCGACAGCGTCTTCATCACCAGGGCAATGACCGGCACCATCAGGAATACGATCAGCGTCAGCTGCCAGTTCAGATAGAGCAAATAGCACACCAGCGCCACCAGCGTGAAGCCATCGCGGGAAATGCCCAGCAGGGCCTGAACCAGTTGCTGCGCACCGTTCTGCGTCTCGTAGACGATGGTGTTGGCCAGTTTGCTGGCCGACTGGCGCCGGTACAGCCCCATGTCGGCGCGCTGGATGCGCTCGAACAGCAAGGTGCGGATGCGGAACATGCCGTTGTTGGTGATGCGCGCCAGTGCGTACTGGCCCGCAAACTGTGCCATGCCACGCATGATGAAGATGCCCACCATCACCGCCGGAATCCACCACAGCGGCAGCGTGCTCTCGATGAACCCTTCATCCAGGATCAGACCGAGCGCGTGGGCCATCAACGGCTCCGAAGCCGCCGCCAGCACCGAAGCCAGCACCGCCAGCAACCAGGCCCAGCGGTGGCTGCCGAAATAAGGCACCAGACGCCGGATGCGTGCGCGCAGCGGCGCCGGCGCGGGCTCCTCATCCTGACGTGAGGGCGCAGCATCAGCGCGCGCCGATGCAGGTGACTGCGATGGGTCCTCTGAAAAGCTGTTCATAAAAACTTCTTGTGCATCACGCAGCCAGGCAAGCCCGCGGCTGGCTCCCGGCCGCACCCCTGACGGCTGCCACGCCGCGCAACAAATAATTAGGA
Source organism: Lampropedia cohaerens (assembly GCF_001005215.1). GTDB lineage: Bacteria > Pseudomonadota > Gammaproteobacteria > Burkholderiales > Burkholderiaceae_C > Lampropedia > Lampropedia cohaerens. Next base: position 114,314 of record NZ_LBNQ01000023.1, on the reverse strand, counting down.
ACAGACGTTAAAGTATCGCTGCGATGCATGGGCGGCGATTCTACGCGCGCTGCGCGCTGCGCCTTTTTGCCTCTGCGGCAATCACGCTGCTGTCAACCAATCAGACCGCTGAAGGGTTGTAGCTGCAAAAAACCTTTCGCCGCGCGCTGGACGTCAAGACTGCCGCACGCAGTTGATGCACAATTCCTCTGCTCGGCGACGCGTGATCTGCCGTGTTCCTTTCTTCTGGATTTCTTCTGGACGACCCTCATTGGATCGAGAGCGACCGCATGACAAAACCAACGATGTTCGGCTGGCGCCAATCGCCGACCGGCGTGCGCACCTCCGCCGCCGGCACGACCCGGCGCACCGCAATCACGGCACTGGTGGCTGCCGGGGCGGCCCCGCAGCTTCTCGCGCAAGGGGTATACATTCGCATTCCTGGGCGTGAACGCCAGTATCCAATTGCCGTTGCACCTTTTCGCGGCCAGGAGCAGGCCCCCCAACCGGTGTCAACCATCGTGCTGGCCGACTTGGAGCGCAGCGGGTTCTTCCGCAGCGTCGATCCGAGCGGCTTCGCCCTGGACGAGCTGGCCCGCCCGGACATGAACATCTGGCGCGACCGTGGCGCCAGCTGGCTGGTGGGCGGCAGCATGACCCGCCAGGGCGACGGCCGGTTCGACGTGCGCTTTCGCCTCTGGGATGTGGCCCGCAGTCAGGATCTGGGCGGCCAGAGCTATGTCGTTGCCGCAGCCGACCTGCGCCTTGCGGCGCACCGCATTGCCGACTTCATCTACGAACGCATCGTCGGCCAGCCCGGCATCTTCTCCACCCGCATCGCCTACGTTACCAAGGCCGCGCGCTACAACCTGTGGGTGGCCGATGCTGACGGCGAGAATGCCCAGGCAGCGCTGACCAGCCCCGAGCCGATCATCTCGCCGGCTTGGTCGCCCAACGGCCAGCAATTGGCCTATGTTTCGTTCGAGTCGCGCAAGCCCGTCATCTACATTCACGACGTCGCCTCTGGCCAGCGCCGCCTGCTGGCGAACTTCCGTGGCTCCAACAGTGCCCCGGCCTGGTCACCCGACGGCTCGCGCCTGGCGGTAACGCTGACGCGCGACGGCGGCTCACAGATCTACACCATCGCTGCCAGCGGCGGCGAGCCCACCCGCCTGCTGCGCAGCTCAGGCATCGATACCGAGCCGGTTTATTCCTCGGACGGCCAGTACATCTACTTTGTCAGCGATCGTGGCGGCTCGCCGCAGATCTACCGCACCGGCGCCACGGGTGGCGCCGCGCAGCGCATCACATTCAATGGCAGCTACAACATCTCGCCTTCGGTGAGTGCCGATGGTGCATTGCTCGCCTACATCTCCCGCGACGGCGGTTACAAGCTGTGCGTGCAGGATCTGGCTAGCGGCACTGCATCGGCCATCACCGATACAACGGCAGATGAAAGCCCCAGCTTCGCCCCCAACAGCCAGCTGTTGATCTATGCGACCCGCCAAGGCGGGAGCAACGCATTGATGACGACCACCGCCGACGGTGCCGTCAAGATGCGCCTGCCAGCACAGCCAGGCGAAGTGCGCGAACCCGCATGGGGCCCGCTGGTCCGCTGAGCACAAGTGACGGTTTTGCTTGTTTTGAGCGACAGTGGCTGGCGCAGACGCCTTGGCAACAATGCATGGCGTTGCCCCTTGCCAGCGTGTCGGTATTGTTGTAATGATGTTTTTTGTCAGAGTGTTGCGCGCAAGCGTTTAGGAGTGAATCCATGTTGAGAATGAAGAAAACCCTGTCGTATACGCTGCTCGTCTCAGCCTTGGTGCTGGCCGGCTGCAGCTCCACCAAGCTAGATGACCAGGCCGGCGCCGATACCGGCGTAATCCCCACTTCGCCGCAGGACGGCAGCCAGACCGGCATCAGCGGCATCGACCTGACCGCATCGTCGATTCCCGGCGAGGGGCCTGCCAATGTCTCGCATATCGTCTACTTCGACTTTGACAGCTATGTGGTCAAGCCCGAGTACCAGTCGACGCTGCAGTCCCATGCCGATTTCCTGCGCAATCACACCGACTACACGGTCGTGCTGGAAGGCCACACCGACGATCTGGGCGGTCGCGAATACAACCTGGCCCTGGGTCAGCGCCGCGCTGAAGCCGTGCGCCAGACACTGGACCTGCTGGGCGTTCCCGCCTCGCGCATCGAAGCCGTCAGCTACGGCATGGAGCGCCCGCGCGTGAGTGGCTCCACCGAGGAGGCACGCGCCCAGAACCGCCGCGTGGAAATCCGCTACAACCGTTGATACGACCGCAATGATCACACCCGTGCTGCAATCCAACTCCATTTACCATCGCCTGGCTGCCGTTGGCCTGACCGCTGCTGCAATGCTGCTTCCGGGTGCGGCCCACGCGTTGTTTGAGGATGGCGAGGCACGCCGCGCCATCCTTGAGTTGCGCAGCCGGGTCGATCAACTGCAACTGGTTGATCAGAACACCGCGTCGGAGATTCAGCAGATGCGCTCCAGCCTGCTGGAACTGCAGGGCCAGATCAGCACGCTGCGCAGCGAAGTCGCAACGCTGCGCGGTCAGAACGAAGAGCTGGCCCAGCAACTGAGGCAGGCACATGAGCGGCTCAGGCAGTTCGAGCCGCAGCCCGTCGAGATCGATGGTCTCCGGTTCGAGGCCCAGCCGGCCGAGCAGCAGGCCTTCGAGGCGGCACTGGAGCTGTTGCGCGCGGGCGACTTTGCAGCCGCGCGCGATGCCTTCGACGCCTTCATTGCCCAGTATCCGAACAGCGGCTATGTGCCGTCTGCCAAGTTCTGGCTCGGCAATGCCCTTTATGCCACGCGCGAATACCAGCGCGCCATTGACACCTTCAACAGCATGCTCGCGCAGGCGCCCAGCCATGCGCGCGCGGCGGATGCCGCACTGGCCATCGCCAACTCGCAGATCGAGCTCAAGAATGTGGCTGCCGCACGTCGCACGCTGCAAAACCTGCTGAAGGTCTACCCCAATACCAGTGCCGCAACCGAGGCGCAGGAGCGACTCTCGCGGTTGCGCTGACATCGCTTAGAGATGGTGGCCGTGCGCTCGCATGAGCGCACTTTTTTTCTCAACCGATGGCCCTGCCCTGTCATTTGTACAAGGCAATCACACATGAGCGTTTCCCCAGCCCGTACTGACATGGATCTTGACCGCCGCTTCGGTGGCGTAAGCCGTCTTTACGGTCGAGCAGGCGCCGCACGCATCCGCGCGTCGCACGTCGTCGTCGTTGGCATCGGCGGTGTGGGCTCTTGGGCTGCCGAAGCACTGGCACGCAGCGGTATCGGTGCGCTGACCCTGATAGACCTGGACAACGTGGCCGAGTCCAACATCAACCGCCAACTGCACGCACTGGATGAAACCATCGGGCAACCCAAGGTGGAAGCCATGTCTCGGCGCATCCACGCCTATCATCCCGATTGCCGCGTGCATGCGGTGGAGGATTTTCTCGATGAGGACAATGTGGCCAAACTGCTGGGCACCTACCCCGTCGATGGTGTGATTGACTGCTGCGATCAGGTTCGCGCCAAGGTCGCCTGTGTCGTCCACTCACATGAGCACAGCCTGCTGTTCATTTCCGTGGGCGCCGCCGGTGGCCGCATGCTGGCGCATCAGGTGGAAATTGATGACCTCGGCCATCTGACGCATGATCCGCTGCTGGCACAGGTGCGCTACCGCCTGCGGCGACACCACCACTTTCCCCCGGCGGGCAAGGCCATGCGGGTGCCCTGCGTATTCAGCCGCGAACCCATCCAGCGCGCGGCGGATGGCTGCGGGATCCAGCAAGACAACTCGCTCAACTGCGCGGGCTATGGCTCCAGCGTCGCTGTTACGGCCACCTTCGGGATGACCGCGGCAGGCTGGATGCTGAAAAAAATTGCCAGCGCGCCCGATGCATGAGTAATCTATTGCTATAATTTTTGGCTTACTGCAGTTCTGGCAAGCTGCCGGATTTGGAAATTTCGGGTCGTTAGCTCAGTTGGTAGAGCAGCGGACTTTTAATCCGTTTGTCACAGGTTCGACCCCTGTACGACCCACCACTGAATACCATCGAAATCAAGCACTTAGAGCGACAGCCCTAGGTGCTTTTTTCTTGTTGGTAGTTTCGTGTAGCCACTGTGTAGCCAGCAACACATGTTATAGATCCGGCCCATAAAAAGTGAGACATATTGCCGTTGATGTTGTCCAATAGGGCATGGACCATGATGACGCACGCCGGCTCAGCCCGGCCGAACAACACGAACGCCGCCGGCAAGTGATTCGTGCCTGGAAACGAGGCATCAAGAAGCGGCAAATCGGCCGTGACGTTGGACTGAGCTATTCAGCCGTGTGCAAGATCATTGATCGCTACGAGGCTGAAGGTGCGAAGTCGCTGCTGCCGCGCACACGCGGTCGCAAGACAGGCGAGCAGCGTGTCTTGAATGCGCAGCAGGAAGCGCACATCCAGCGCTTGATCTGCGAGCGCCGTCCGGAGCAATTGAAGATGGACTTTGCGCTGTGGAGTCGGCCTGCGGTGCAGCAGCTGATCGAACGCGAATGCGGGATCCATCTGCACGTGCGTTCGGTGGGGAAGTACCTCGCGCGCTGGGGCTTCACGCCGCAGAAGCCGATCCGGCGCGCCTACGAGCAATCCCCGCAGGCGGTGAAGGCCTGGCTCGATGACGAATATCCCGCCATCGCCAAGCGGGCGAAGGCCGAAAACGCCGAGATCCACTGGGGTGACGAGACGGCACTGGTGAACACCGATGTACGTGGCAGGAGCTTTGCGCCCAAGGGACAGACACCGGTTGTCCGGGTCATTGGCGGCACCCGCCAGAAGCTGTCGATGATCTCGACGGTGACCAACCAGGGCAAGGCGCGCTGGATGATCATCGATGGTGCGTTCAATCACGAGAAGCTGATCGAGTTCTTCGAGGCACTGGTCAAGGACGCTGACCGCAAGGTGTTCCTGATCCTGGACAACCTGGGTGTCCACCACTGCAAGCCGGTGAAGGCATGGCTGGCCGAGCACGTCGATCAGATAGAGGTGTTCTACCTGCCCAGCTACAGCCCGGAGCTCAACCCGGATGAACGCTTGAACGCCGAACTCAAGCACGTCATCGGCAGTCGTGTTCCGGCACGCACCAAGGACAAGTTGCGCGCCGTGACCAACGAACACATGGCGCAACTGGAGCGCCAGCACGAGCGTATCCGCGCCTACTTCCGCGACCCTCGAATCAAGTACGCGGCTTGAGACTATTTGAGGGCCGGATCAATAGTGATCTACAGCTGGGATCGGAATGCAGAACCAGCGGGCCTACTCTGAAATTCTGTTGCAGTAGCTGAAACCTGAAGCCACGCGGCTTATCGCAGCTCAGCCCGTCAACTTATCGCGCCGCGCTTCAGTATTCAACGCGAAGGACTGCGTGGACCGCTCCACAACCATCCCCTTGGGCGGGGTTGGCATGCTCCGGTTCTTTAGACTTGTTCACGCTCTTCTCATGCGTTGCGCAGTCAGGCGAAAACGCAGTGGGCAAAACGCCCGGCGCGTTGCTAACTGGCCGACCTTCAGCGTGACCCGCCCGCTCAAGTCCTCGCTGGGCACCCAGGCCAACTTGCGGTATTCACCTCGCATCGCATCCCGTAACGGGTCAACGCGACGCATGGAAAGATCGTAAACAAGCTCTTAGCATCCACTTTCATGGTGAGACACACCGCCGGTCAGCCCCAAAAACCCTCTGGCCTCCCGGCGACTGATTGGCTGAGCCACCGACCCTGGTCATTCGCATTCGCCAGTGCTGCACAATACCTGCCGACCCGGTTTTCAGGCCACCTATTGCTTCATCTTGAACCACTGGCTTTCGGCAGCAGCTATGCATCGCGCTGCTGCCTTGCGCCAGTCACTGCCTTAACGCCGTCACTGCCATGGCCTCGTACCGCGCTGAACGCATCGCCATCCTTCACTCCAGCGTCGATGGATTCACGCAAAGCGTGTGTGAAAGGCTGCAAGCGCAGTTCGCACGGCACGGCCATCGAACGCTGCTGCTGCCAATCGATGACGCGCTGCAACGCCTCGCAGCACAGGACCTGCAGCGCTTCGATCGCATGCTGATCGGTGCCAGCATCCGCTACGGCAGGCATCGCCACAGCGTGCAGTCCTTCATTACGCGCCACCAAGCGCTGTTGCAATCTCGGCCTGGGGCCCTGTTCAGCGTCAACCTGGTCGCGCGCAAACCGGGCAAGGACACCCCCGATGGCAACCCCTACATGCGCAAGCTGCTGCGGGACATTGCCTGGAAACCGGACCTCGCTGCCGTGTTTGCAGGATGCCTCGACTACGCACGCTATGGCCCGTTTGACCGCCAGATGATCCGCCTGATCATGTGGTTGACCGGAGGGCCAACACATAGCGCGCAGCCCATTGTGTTTACGGACTGGCAGCGTGTTCACGCGTTCGGCGAAGCATTCTTGACGCTGCCCGCAAAAGACCGCGCATGAGAAAACTTCCAACTAGCGCTACGGGCAATAGATGTTCTTCAGCGCTGCAATGAGCGAGATGATATTCGGATCGGAAATCCGGTAGTAAAGCATTTGCGCATCGCGTCGGTAGGTCACCAGGTTGGCCGCACGGAGCTTGCCGAGATGCTGGGACAGGGCTGACTGGCCAATCTGCAACTGCTCCTGCAGCGCGCTGACGGACATCTCTCCATACTCCAGCAACAGGCATAGCGCGAGCAGGCGATGCTCGTTGCTGAGCAGCCGCATCATGCCGGCCGCTTCGGCGGCGCGCTCACGCATGAAATGAAAGCGCGAATCGGAAGAGTTGGTCATGGAAGGGACGCCGGAATTTCAGACGCACATTATCGCCAAGCACGCATTGGCTCGGGCAGGTCATCCCCGCGCGAGGCACAGGCGGCACCAACATGCAACTTCTTCAATTTTTATGTTATATTTTTCTAATATTCTAATAATATGTTTACATCGTCATTTCCAAGAGGTCCTGCCATGCTTCGTTTCGATCTCCCGCCCCTGTGGTCCAACGTCACACGGCTGGAAGCGTTCATCAGCTTCCTGATCTGCACGGCAGCGCTGCTGCTATCGCCCTGGTTGATGGCCATTCTCGTCGCGCAAGGTTTCATACGCGGGTTCCTCGGGCACTACAAATGCCCCGCGCACCGCATCTGGGTACGCATCCTTGAGGCGCGTGGCTGGGCCGGCAAGAAGGAAAACGCTGGCGCCAAGATGTTCGCTAACAAAATCCTGTTCATCGCCAGCACGGTCAGCATCGTCGCCTACGCCCTGGGCAGCGACATCTGGCGCATCCCTGTCATGGTGCTGATGGTTTTCACCACCCTTGAATGGGCCTTTTCATTCTGCGCCGCCTGCTCTGTGTATGGCCTGTGGTACCGCTGGTTTCCTCCCAAGTCCATCTGATTGGCCTGCGCATTCAATGGCCACACAAGGAGACATCAAGGTGCCACGCTCCACCCCTTCCTGCATGCGCTCACCTGACCACCACCTGCGCCGACGTGACGTGCTTGCGCTGGTGGCAGCCGGCATTACGGTAGCCGGCCACGCGCCGACAGCGGCCCGCGCCGCGCCTGCCAGAATCCGTACGACTGCACGCATCGTCATCGTGGGTGCCGGTGCCGCCGGTCTGGCCAGCGCCGCGCGCCTGAGGGCCGCATTGGAGGGCGCGCGCATCACCCTGATTGATGGCCGCAAGGAGCACTGGTACCAGCCCGGCTTCACCCTGGTGGCAGCAGGCATCAAGCCTGTGGACTACCCGATCTCGCGCACTACCGACCATGTTCCGCGCGGTATTACCTTTATCGAAGAGCATGCCGCGGAGATCGACCCGGATGCTCGCCAGGTCATCACGGCATCCGGTCGCGGCATTCCCTACGACTATCTGGTCGTTGCCAGCGGCATGGCGCTGGACTATGACGCCATCGCCGGCATGGATGTCGGCCGCATTGGCAGCAACGGGTTGGGCAGCATCTACCACAGCCCGGCAGCCGCCATGGCCACCTGGCAAGCCATGTCGCGCTTTGTCGACCGTGGTGGAGTTGGCGTGTTTCTGCGGCCCGACACGGAAATGAAGTGCGCGGGCGCCCCCCTCAAATACACCTTCATTGTCGAGGATTACCTCACCCGCCGCGGCACCCGCAGCCGCTCCGAGGTGATTTACAACGCCAACAACCAGACACTCTTCAGCGTCCCCATCGTCTCGGAGAAGGTGCGCATGCTGTTCGCTCAGCGCGGCGTGCAGGTGCAACACGGCCGGCGCCTGCGCGCCATCGACCTGGATCGGCGCATCGCCACGTTCGACACGCCCGCGGGGAGCATCGAGCTGGGTTATGACTTCATCAACGTCATCCCGCCCATGAAAGCGCCCGAAATCGTACGCAACAGCCCGCTGCCGTGGCAAACCGGGGACTGGGCCGCCGAGGGCTGGATGGAAGTGGACCGCGCCACGTTGCGCCATCTGCGCTATGCCAATGTCTTCGGCGTGGGCGACATCGCCGGCGTGCCCAAGGGCAAGACCGCTGCCAGCGTGAAATGGCAGGTGCCGGTTGCCACGGCCCACCTGCTGGCCGACATCACCGGCAAGCCCAGCAACGCCCGTTACGACGGCTACACCTCCTGCCCGCTGATCACGCGCCTGGGCCAGGCCATGCTGGTCGAGTTCGATTACCACAACAACCTCACCCCCTCCTTCCCGGGCGTGATTGCGCCACTGGAAGAACTGTGGGTGAGCTGGGTCATGAAAACCATGGCACTGAAGCCAACCTACATCAGCATGCTGCGCGGCAAGGCCTGACCCCCATGGCTTGAAACAGAGACTTCCCATGCAAGAACTCGATCCTCTCGTACTGCTCGCCGTGTTCCGGGAAATGCTGGGCACGCCATTGCTGGTACTGCTTGCACTGCTGACCATGCTGGGCACGCTCGCCTTTGCGCTCTTGCTGCTGCGCGAGCGGCGCCTGGTCGCCGCCCGGCTGGTGCGCAGCCAGGCTGGCGGCATATTTGGCGGCGCGCTCGCGCTGGTGTTGATGGCTAAGGTCTCGTCCTCCGGCTTCACCGATGCCGGTGGCCCGGCAGACTGGTTTCTCATCGGCCTGGTGTTTGGCCTCGGGCTGATCGGCACCACCATCGTGCTCTACAGCATCGCTGGCTGGCTGGCCGCCGCGCGCGGCAACCGGCAAGAACCCGTCCATGAGCCATGAGCAGTCCGCTACACGGAAATCGTTTTTCCTCCCACACCACAACCATCCGCACACCATGCAAGCAGACACCTACCAGACACTGATTACCGACACGCTGGGCAACATGAAAAAGCTCGGCGGCGGCATCCCCGCCGTGATGCAGAACTTCAACGCACTGGGCAAATCGGCCAACACGCCCGGCGCCCTCGATACCAAGACCAAGGAATTGATTGCTCTGGGCATAGGCGTGGCGGCGCGCTGTGACGGCTGCATCGGCTTTCACACACAGGCACTGATCCGGCTTGGCGTGACCCGCGCGGAATTCGAGGAAGCACTGGGCGTGGCCATCTACATGGGCGGCGGCCCCTCCGTCATGTACGCCGCCAAGGCCATTGCTGCCTACGAAGAACTTTCGACCGCACCCTGAGGCAAGCCCACCGCACCGAAGACACCCACGCCTCCATGCAATCTCACCGTAGCTCTCTGGCCGACTATGTACGCGCCATTCGCAGCCGGCAGGCCGCAATCGACGCGCACCCGGTAGCCATGACGCATGACGGCGACGCCTGGTCAACGCGGCGCGAGACCATCACGGACTACGTGTTTCCCGATGGCGCCGTGCTGCGCTGCTGCGAGGAAGAAGAGCTTGCAGCGTCCGCGCAACTGCCCGTCGGCGCTGCGGCATCGCCCTGCGGCCCGGTCTGCCACATCAGCTGGGAGGTGCGCCACTCCAACCGCACCACTGCCATTCACCCTATGCGCATCACCTTCGATTCACGCTGTCGCGAAGCGTTCTGGCTGCGTTACCACTCAGACGATGCGGAGCGCTAGGAACGTGAACACATCCCAAGACATCCTCATCACCTTATCTGGAGAAAACAGCATGCCCACCACCGATTTCGTTGCCACTCTGTTCGATGGCCGCAGCAACCCCAACAAGGTCACGGTAGCTTTCACCATGGCCGTCAACGCGCTCAAGAAAGGCCACAGCGCCACCATCATCCTGATGGTCGAGGCCGTGGAACTGGGCAAACCGGATGCTACCAAAGGCCTGGACATCGGCGCCCCCTTCGATCCCGTATCTGCACTGCTTGGGAAATTTCTGGAGATGGGCGGACGTATCGCGATCTGCGCATCCTGCCTGCAGCACAACGGCATGCAGCCCGCAGACATGGCACCGGAATACGCCATCATCACCGCCGCAGACGTCATCGACCTGCTGATGCACGCCAAGGGCAGCCTGCAAGTGAGCTGACTGCTGATGCCTGCGCGCTGCCCGCACATGGGGCGAAGAAAAACGGGCTACAGTCAAAAAAACTGTAGCCCGTTGTCTTGGATAATGGTCGGAGCGGCGGGATTCGAACTCGCGACCCTCTGCTCCCAAAGCAGATGCGCTACCAGGCTGCGCTACGCTCCGACAAAGGCGAGATTGTACTATGGATTCAACCCATTCCCGATCGACGCAAACCTGGCTTGCGCAACAGTTCCCGAACCTTATCGCAACCGGTTAACGATTTGGTCAACATATGGCGCAACCGCGTACACCCTCCTATACTCTTTCCAGTATGCACTGATATTTCAAGTGGCTCCCGCCGCGCACCGGAGTGACATCCGGTCGTCAGCCAGATCGCCATGTCATCCTTTCCTCTCTGACACAAGGAGCTTTGCATGTACAAACAAATTCTCATCCCCACCGACGGGGGAGAGCTGTCACAAAAGGCCATCGCCCATGGTTTTGAGCTGGCCAAGCTCACTGGCGCGCGCGTGACCATTCTCACGGTCACGCCCAGCTATCCGGTGACCTACATGGAGGGAGGCATTGCCGCCAACCGCGAGTTCGCCGAGGAAAGCGAGCGCCAGTGGAAGGAAGAAGCCCGCAAGGCCATGGAAAAGGTACGTGAGCAAGGCAAGGCCGCCGGTGTGGAAACCGACGTGCAGGTTCTCAGCGGAGACAGCATTTCCGACCAGATCCTCAATGCCGCCAAGGATATTGGCGCTGATCTGATCGTGATGGCATCGCATGGCCGCAAGGGCATCGCCAAGCTGCTGCTGGGCAGCGAGACGCAACATGTGCTGACGGGCGCAAAGATCCCGGTGCTGGTGCTGCGCTGAAAACGCGGGTCAGGTGCGACCGCGGCGTCGCGAATCGCCCCACCCGTACCATCCATCAACGCCCATCCCCGGATGGGCGTTTGCCTTTTTGCGGTAGCCTTGCGGCCGTCACGATTTCCCCGTTGCGCACAAAGCCATGACCGAATCCGTCAGCGAAACCCCCGCCCGTCCGCTACAGGGCATACGCGTCGTCGAATTCACCCACATGGTGATGGGACCGACCTGCGGCATGGTGCTGGCGGATCTCGGCGCCGAAGTGATCAAGGTCGAACCTGTCACTGGCGACAGCACCCGCACCCTGCTGGGTGCGGGTGCTGGATTCTTTCCAATGTTCAACCGCAACAAGCAGAGCATCGGTCTCAATCTGAAGGATGCTGCGGGACTGGAGGTGGCGCTCAAGCTCTGCGCCACGGCCGATGTGGTGCTGCACAACTTCAAGCCAGGCGTGCTGGGAAAGTTCGGGCTGGACTATGCCAACCTCGCCCGCCTGAATACGGGTCTGGTCTATGTCAACCTCACTGGCTTTCTGCCCGGCCCCTATGCACACCGCACCGCACTGGATGAAGTGGTGCAGATGATGGGGGGCCTCGCCTACATGACCGGGCGGCCGGGTGATCCGCTGCGCGCGGGCTCCAGCGTCAACGACATCATGGGCGGCATGTTCGGCGCCATCGGCGCGATGGCGGCATTGATGCAGCGCCAGCGCACCGGCCAGGGACAGGAAGTCGATGCCGCATTGTTCGAGAACAATGTCTTTCTCGTCGGCCAGCACATCCTCCAGTACGAAGTCACCGGCACTCCTGCCAAGCCCATGCCCGAGCGCATTTCGCCATGGGGTATCTACGACATCTTCACTGTCGCCCATGGCGAGCAGATCTTTCTTTCCGCCGTCAGCGACGCGCATTGGCGGACGCTGTGCACGGCCTTTGGCTGGGACGATCTGGCCGCAGACCCGGATCTAGCCAGCAACAATGACCGCGTGCGCGCGCGCCCTCGCCTGCTTGCCACATTGCGTGAACGCCTGCAAGACCATACCGCCGATGCCATCGCCGCGATCTTCGAGGCCAATGCCCTGCCCTATGCCCGCATCGTGCGGCCCGAACAGCTGCTGGACGACCCGCATCTACATGCCACACAGGGGCTGGACGAAGTGGCCCTAACTGACGGCGACCGCGCTGGGCAGCCTGTGCATGCCGCCCTCCTGCCGCTGCGCATGGACGGCAAGCGCCTGCGCACCTATCAGAATCCGCCGCAACTGGGCGAGCACAGCGACGCCATCCTGCAGCGCCTGGGGTTCGATGCGCACACCATCGCAGCGCTGCGCCGCAACGGCAGCGTGCGCTAAAAGACCTGGCTTTCTCATGAAAAAAAGCGACATCCCCCACTTCTTTGCCGCGCTCCAGGCGGCCAATCCCCATCCGCAGACCGAACTGGAATACGGCAGTCATTTCCAGTTGCTGGCCGCCGTGCTGCTGTCGGCGCAAGCCACTGACGCAGGCGTCAACAAGGCGACCCGCCGCCTGTTCCAGGTCGCGCCCACCCCGCAGGCCATGCTGGCGCTGGGTCTGGAAGGGCTGGAGCAGCACATCAAGACCATTGGCCTGTATCGCACCAAGGCCAAGAACCTGCTGGTCACCTGCCAGGTGCTCATCGAACGGTATGGCGGCGAGATCCCGCGTACGCGCCAGGAACTGGAAGCCCTGCCCGGCGTGGGCCGCAAAACCGCCAATGTGGTACTCAACGTGGCATTTGGCGAGCCGACCATGGCGGTGGACACGCACATCTTTCGCGTTGCCAACCGCACCGGACTGGCTCCTGGCAAGACGCCGCTGGAGGTCGAGCTCAAGCTGCTCAAGCGCGTGCCCCCGGAATATGCGCTGCATGCGCACCACTGGCTGATTCTGCTGGGGCGCTACGTCTGCCAGGCCCGCAAGCCACGTTGCTGGGAATGCCGCGTCAGCACCTGGTGCGACTACAAACCCAAGACACCAGCGCCCACAGCAGCTCGCTAAAGCGTGCACCAGAGGCCCTTGCGCTCAATCTCCGCCCGTAAAGTTATTCTGGCGCCAGGCCTCGAACACCGTCACTGCCACCGCGTTGGAGAGATTGAGACTGCGCTGGCCCGGCCGCATCGGCAGGCGCAGCCGCTGCGCAGGCGCAAAGCCATCGCGCAGCGCGGGCGGCAACCCCTGCGTTTCCGAGCCGAACACCAGCCAATCGCCAGGCTGAAAACGCACGGCAAACAGGCTCGCACTGCCCTTGGTCGTCATGGCGAACATGCGTGACGGATCAGGCCGGCACGCATCCAGAAATGCAGGCCAACTGGCGTGACGCAGCACCGGTGCGTACTCGTGGTAGTCCAGCCCGGCGCGACGCATGTGCCGGTCCTCCATCGAAAATCCCAGCGGCTCGATCAGATGCAGCGTGCAGCCGGTGTTGGCCGCAAGGCGGATGACGTTGCCAGTATTGGGGGGAATTTCCGGGTGAACGAGGACGATATGAAACATGGCTTCGAGAGGGCCTGCGGCAGGCCGCGCAGCCTGCAACGGGCAGAGTGTCCGCAATGCACAATGCGCACGGCAGCGCCAGCGTGGACCTCACACCAGATGTGCAGCTTCGAGCTCTTTCTTCAGGTACGCATAGAAGAGGGGCGCGGCCACCAAACCTGCCGGCCCGAAGATCGCCTCGCTCATGAACATCACGGCCAGCAGTTCCCAGACCGCAATGTGCGTGCGCCGTCCAACCACCTTGGCGTTGATGAAATACTCGGCCTTGTGGATGAGAATGAGAAAACCCAGGCACACCAGCGCGGTGAGCGGTGAAACCGACAGCCCGACAATCGTGATGACCACGTTGCACAGCAAGTTGCCAACAATGGGAATCAACCCCGCCACAAAAGTCAGCGTGATCAACGCGCGGGTGTAGGGCAGTTGCAGATCGAACATCGGCAGCACCAGCAACAGGAATACAGCCGTCAGCGCGGTATTGAACGAGGCTATCCAGAATTGTGCCGTGACGATCTGGCGGAACGCATCGCCAAAACGCGCGACGCGCAGCTTCAACGCATCCGTCAGCGGCGCATTCCACTTGTTGTGGACCCGCACGGCCGCCAGCGAACCAATCAGCAACCCCACGTACGCATAGAGGAACCCGACCGCCCACTCCTTGCCCGCATTGGCCAGCGCCGCCGCCTTGGACCACAGATACACCGCGACGGTGCGCTGCACCTCCTCGGCCTCCTCGGGCAGCATGTCGGCTATTTCCTCGGGCAGGTGCGCCTTGAACTCCAGCACCGTGCGCGCAACGTAATCGGTCAGTTCCGTGAACTGGTGCGGCGCCGTCAGCAGCATGCTGCGGTAATGATTGAAGGTCGAAAAGAGAATCAGCAGCGGCGCCAGAATCACGATGATCGACGCGGCGCGCGCAGCCCACAGCAGCACTGCTGTGGGCGGATGGTGCCAGCGGCGCCGGGCCAACCGCACCAGCCAAGTGTTGATCCAACGCGTCAGCATGAAGCCCAGGCATGCCGCCAGCAGCCCCGGCAGCACCCCCACGAGCATCACCAACAGCAGTCCCGCTGCCATCAGGCCGTAACTGGCCATGCGGATCGGCAAGGAGACATGGCTGTCGAGCTGGGCCGCGCGCCTCCTAGACATGGCAGCCTCGCCGGAAAGCGCTTGCGGGGAAGCGCGGGTTTCATCCACAGAACTGGGCATGCTTGAGAAGAAGAAAGAGACTAAACGGATCCGTGCGAGCGTCCTGGCCATGGCGCGCCGGCAGGGCGCAAACCCTCAGGAGAGCGCATGCGGCCAGGTACGGCAAAGCGCACCGTGCAGGCCATCATGCCAGCGTCACCGCAGCCCCTTCTCCGCGCGGGCCAATGCGACCAATGGCATATACCTGCTCGCCGTGCGCGCGCAGCGTCTCCGCCACGGCTTCGGCATCCTGCCGCGCCACGACCACCACCATGCCGATGCCGTTGTTGAACGTGCGATTCATCTCATGGGCATCAATGCCGGCGGTGGCCTGCAGCCAGGCAAACAGCTCGCTTTGCGGCCAGCTGTCCGCCTGCAGGTGCGCAGCCAGGTGGCCGGGCAGCACACGGGGGATATTCTCAAGCAACCCACCACCTGTGATGTGCGCCAGCCCCTTGACAGGGTGAGCAGCCAGCGCCGCCAGCACGCTCTTGACATACAGGCGCGTCGGCGCCATGACCGCCTCGCGAAACGGCTTGCCGTCCAGCGTGGCCGGCAGCTGGCTGCCCGCACGCTCGATGCACTTGCGCACCAGCGAGAATCCATTGGAATGCACGCCATGGCTGGCCAGCCCCAGCACCACATCCCCTTCGGCGATCGTCGCCCCCGTGAGGATGCGCGACTTCTCCACTGCCCCGACCGCAAAGCCGGCCAGGTCGTATTCACCATCCGGGTACATGCCGGGCATCTCGGCGGTCTCGCCGCCGATCAGGGCGCAGCCTGACAGCTCGCATCCTCTGGCAATGCCGGCGACCACCGCGGCGGCCGTGTCCACATGCAGCTTGCCGCAGGCGAAATAGTCCAGAAAGAACAGCGGCTCGGCGCCCTGCACCAGCACGTCGTTCACACTCATGGCAACCAGGTCAATGCCCACCGAGTCGTGCATGTTCCATTCGAAGGCCAGCTTGAGCTTGGTGCCCACGCCATCCGTGCCCGCCACCAGCACCGGCTCGCGGTAGCGCTTGGGCACCTCGAACAGCGCCCCGAAGCCGCCGATGCCGGCAAGCACGCCTTCGCGCAGGGTTTTCTTGGCCAGGGGTTTGATGCGATCGACCAGCGCGTCGCCAGCGTCGATGTCAACACCGGCATCCTTGTAGGTAATTGGCGCCTGCGTAGGCTGAGAAGAGGAACTCATGAAAGGCTAATCAGGGAAAAGGCAAGTGGCATTACACGACCTGCCAGGCCACGGCATCCCGCACACGGCAGACTGCGCACGTGCAGATTCGATGCACTAGAATCCAGCGATTCTAAGGCCAGTGCCTTTGCGCCGGCCACGGTTAGCCCCGCAGCAGCGCAGCGGTGCGCCTTCTTCACTCCCACTGCGCCCGCACCTTCCCCTGCCTCGCATGGAACAACTGGTCCTCGACATTGGCATCGTGCCTGAAGCGAGCTTTGCGCGCTTTCTCCCCGCTGGCAACGAAGCCGCCCTGCAGGCACTGCAGCAGGGCGTCGCGCGGCAGATCGCACAGGCCAGCCAACCGCCATCAGCCCAGGCGGCCAATGCGCCAGTGTATCTGTGGGGCGGCCCAGGCACCGGCAAGACCCACCTGCTGCAGGCCGTCGCCCTGGCTTTCGAGCAGCAGGGCCTGCAGGTCGGCTGGCTACGCGGCAGGCAACCGAACTGCGATGACGCCGCCAGTACCAGCACGCCAGATACCGCGGACGACAACTGGCAGAGCACCTGGCAGGCCATCCTGCTCGATGACGTACAGCACTTCACACCGGCGCAGCAACGCCTGGCATTCAAGCACTTCATCGACGCGGCACACCCGCCCGATGGTCGGCCGCGCTGGGTCATCGCTGCCGGTGACGCGCCGCCGGTCGATCTGGCGCTGCGCGAGGACCTGCGCACACGCCTGGGCTCTGGCGTGAGCTTTGCCCTGCAGGCGTTGTCCGATGCGCAGCGCCTGCAGGTGCTGCAGATGCAGGCGCGAGAACGCGGACTGCATCTGAGCGCGGAAGTCGGTCACTACCTGCTGACGCGCTACAGCCGTGACCTCAGCAGCCTGACGGCGCTGCTGGCACGGCTTGACACCCATGCGCTGCGCGCGCAACGCGCTTTGACCCTGCCGCTGCTGCGCCAGGCCCTGCAAGGCGAGTCCTCTCACGATCATCACGACGCGCAGGCGTAGCGTCTACGCGCCGCGAATGGCCGCGCTGCAGGCGCGTGACAGCGACGCCTGCGCCAGGCCTGCAGCGGGCAGGTCCGCCCGCTACAATCACGCAGTGCTGACAGCGCTGCGTTGCGGCCGTCGCTATACAGCACCTTCACCGTGTTGCCCGGCTTCTGGCTGAATCCACGACAACCCAGTTGCTCCAGCACAGCGTCAGTCCGCATACAGGCGCAGCCCATATAGCCAGCCAGCATCCTTCTGTCGGCCCCTTATTACTATCGTCATGACTATCCACGAATCCGCCCCCATTGCCTCTACGCAGGAAATCATCGAAGACCTGCGTGCCGGCAAGATGGTGATATTGATCGACGAGGAAGACCGTGAAAATGAAGGCGACCTGATTCTCGCCGCCGAACACGTTACTCCGGAGGCCATTAACTTCATGGCCAAGCATGCCCGCGGCCTGATCTGCCTGACCCTCACCCGTGAGCGCTGCGAGCGCCTGAACCTGCCCCCCATGGCGCGCAAGAACGGCGCGCAATTCGACACTGCCTTTACCGTCTCCATCGAGGCTGCTGAGGGCGTCACCACCGGCATCTCCGCCGCCGACCGAGCCCGCACCATCGCCGCTGCCGTGGCCCCTGATGCCAAGCCCAGCGACCTGGTGCAGCCGGGCCACATCTTCCCCGTACAGGCCGTCGACGGTGGCGTGCTGGTGCGCGCCGGCCATACCGAGGCAGGCTGCGACCTGACCCGCATGGCAGGCCTGACGCCCGCGGCCGTGATCTGCGAGATCATGAAGGATGACGGCACCATGGCGCGCCTGCCCGACCTGCAAGTGTTCGCCGCCGAGCACGGCCTGAAGATCGGCACCATTGCCGATCTCATCCAGTACCGCAGCAACCACGAATCGCTGATCGAGCGCATCAGCAGCCGCCCCATCCGCACGCACTGGGGCGAGTTCACCGCCCACGCCTATCGCGAGCAGCTCAGCGCCGCGCTGCATTTGGCCCTGGTCAAGGGCAGCTGGACCGATGGCGATGACCTGCCGGTGCGCGTGCACGAACCGCTTTCGGTGCTCGACATACTCGACGCGCAGCGCGTGACGCACTCATGGAGCCTGCACGAGAGCCTGCGCTACATCGACAACGAGGGCAAGGGCGTGGCGGTGCTGCTCAACTGCGGCGAAAGCGGCGCGCAGCTGCTCGACCAGTTCGAGGGCCGCGCCACGCCGACCCATGCGCCGGCACGTGGGCGCATGGACCTGCGCACTTACGGCATCGGCGCGCAGATCCTGCGCGACCTGGGCGTTACACGCATGCGTCTTCTGGGCCAGCCGCGCCGGCTGCCCAGCATGGCCGCCGGCTACCAACTCGAGATCACCGGATTCATCAACAAGGACTGACACCATGCAAGGTGCAAACAAAGGCGCTGCCGCACAGCTGAACGGCAGCGGACTGCGCATTGCCATCGTGCAAGCGCGCTTTAACGAAGACATCACCAACGCGCTGCTGCAGGCAGCGCGCGACGAATTGCTGCGCCTGGGTGTGGCCGAGGAAGCCATCACCCACGTCACCGTACCCGGTGCGCTGGAAGTGCCGATGGCGCTGCAGGCACTGGCCGAGCGCAAGGAGCACGATGCCATGATTGCGCTGGGCTGCATCATTCGCGGCGAGACCTACCATTTCGAGCTGGTGGCCAACGAGTCGGGCGCCGGTGTCTCGCGCGTGGGCCTCGACTACGGCCTGCCCATTGCCAACGCCATCCTGACGGTCGAGGACCTGCAGCAGGCACAGGCGCGTCAGCACGAAAAGGGCCGCGACGCCGCACAGGTGGCGGTGGAGATGGCCAATCTGGTCAACGAGCTTCTCGCGCCGGAGAGCCAGGCATGAGCCACGCCGAGCAACCCACGCCCAGCAGCAAGAAGAGCGCCCGCAGCCGCGCCCGCGAGTTCGCCCTACAGGCGCTCTACCAGCGCTTGGTTGGCAAGAACGAGCCGCGCGACATCGACATGTTTACGCGCAACCTCAGCGGTTTCCACAAGGCCGACTCGGCCCTGTATGACGCGCTGCTTTACGGCTGCGCCGACGAGGCCGAGGCGCTGGATGCGGCCATCGCACCGGCGCTGGACCGGCCGCTATCCGAGCTCTCGCCGATCGAGCATGCCCTTCTGTGGATGGGCGTCTATGAGTTCAGGCACGCCCTGGACGTGCCCTGGAAGGTCGTCATCAACGAATACGTCGAACTGGCCAAGGCCTTTGGCGGCACGGATGGCCACAAGTACGTCAATGCCGTGCTGCACAAGCTCGCCGCCGAATTCCGTGCCGCAGAAGTGGGTGCTGCCGCATCCAGCGGACACTGAACCACAGCCAACAAGGCGGGACGCCCCGGCGCACCCGCTCCCACCATGCCTTCCGATCTGCCCTTTCGCCTTTCCGAGCGCGCGCAGCGCACCCATCCTTTCTATGCGATGGAGGTGAGCAAGGCCGCCGCGCAACTGGTAGCCTCGCAGGGGGATGCGCCCCCGATGCGCCAACTCAACATCGGCGAGCCGGATTTCACCGCGCCGCCACTGGTGCAGGAGGCGGCCATCGCCGCGATCGCGCAGGGGCATACGCAGTACACGCAGGCGCTGGGATTGCCGGCGCTGCGTGAACGCATCAGCCAGTGGTATGCCGATCGCTTTGGCGTTGCTGTCGCGCCCGAGCGCATCATCATCACCGCAGGGGCGTCGGCGGCGCTGCATCTGGCCTGTCTTGCGCTGCTGCAACCAGGTGATTCGGTGCTGCTGCCCGACCCCGGCTACCCGTGTAACCAGCAATTTGTCCAGGTCGCAGGCGCCCGCGCCGTGCATGTGCCTGTCGAGGCGGCCGACCGCTTTCAGCTCACCGCCGCGCAGGTGCAGGCGCACTGGCAGGCCGATACGCGCGGCGTGCTGCTGGCCTCGCCGGCCAACCCCACAGGCACTTCCATGACGGCCGAGGCGATGGCGGCCATCCACGCCGCCGTGCGGGCACGCGGCGGCGTCACCATGGTGGACGAGATCTATCTCGGCCTCTCCTACGACCGGGCATTCGGCCAGACCGCGCTGGCACTGGGGGAGGACATCGTCAGCATCAACAGCTTCAGCAAGTACTTCAACATGACCGGCTGGCGACTGGGCTGGCTGGTCGTGCCTGAAGCGCTGGTCGCGCCCATCGAGCGGCTGTGCCAGAACCTGTTCATCTGCCCCAGCACCATTGCGCAGCATGCTGCGCTGGCATGCTTTCACCCTGAAAGCCTGGCCGAATATGAGCGGCGCCGCGCCCTGTTCGGTGAGCGGCTGGCGTTGTTCACTGCCCCGCTGGCAGCCATGGGCCTGCAAGTGCCGGTCCAGCCAGACGGTGCGTTCTACGTCTGGGCCGATTGCCGCGACGCCGCACACAGACTGGGCGTGCAAGGCAGTTGGGAGTTCGCCTTCGCGCTGCTTGAACGCGCCCGCATTGCCATTGCTCCCGGCAAGGACTTCGGCCCGCAGGGCGCGCAGAACTTCGTGCGCTTTTCCGTTGCCACGTCCCGAGACAATCTCGAAGACGCCCTGACGCGCATGCAGGCACTGCTGGGCTGAGCGGGCCCAATTCCGCACAGGCGGATACAGACTGCAACATGGCAGGCTGGCTATCATTGGGGTCATTACCCCCGCTTCAGGATCCCGCCATGCCTTTCTTTGCCATGAACCGCTTCCGCGTATTACGCGGACATGAGGACACCTTCATCGAGATCTGGCGCAATCGCGACAGCCACCTCGCCCAGGTCCCCGGATTCGTGCGCTTTCACCTGCTGCAAGGTGCACAGACGGACGAACACACCCTCTTCATCTCCCATTCGGAATGGGAGTCGGAGCAGCACTTTCTGGACTGGACCCGCTCCGAAGCTTTCCGCAAGGCTCACGCCAACGCCGGCAACGCCCCGCGCGACATCTACGCCGGCCCCCCGCAGCTGGAACAACTGCGCGCAGTGCTATGACGCCGCGCGCCGTGACGTTGCCGCCCACCATCTGGCCGCACCGCAGCTGGCGGCGTGATCTGACGGTTCTGGCGATGCTGGCCGGGTATGCAGCGGCAGCGCCGACATGGGGTGCCGCGCGCATCCAGCCACAGGATGGCTACTGGACCTGGGACGTTGGCACTGCGCAGTCCAGCGCCAGCTGTGTCCCCGGCATCGACCAGGCGCTGATTCAGCTGCTGCCAACCCAGCGCGGCGAACATGTTCGGTTTGCCTCCCCGTTCCATCCCCGCCAGTTGATCGCGCACGAACAGGTGCAGTGGCAGCAGCCCTCGGCCAACCACTTCGTGGCCACCGCCGACGGCGTGACGGTGCAAGGCTTTGCCCTTCCGATGAGCGTGCGCTACGAGCTGCACGTACTGAGTCCCACGCAGATGCGCGGAGAAGCTGTGGTGACCATGCAGATGCTGCAGGCATGCGCTGTCTCGGCAACCTTCACATTCGTGCGTCACGCTGACACTGGCCACCGGCCGGCAACGCCAGCCACCGATCGTTGACCGGGCTTGAGAGGGTTCTTGGGCGCACGGATGCGCCGCATCAGGCTGCCGGGCCAACTGTGCGCTTGCACCTATAATCGTCATTTCCCCCATCTTCCCGAGACATGACCAAATTTGTCTTCGTCACCGGCGGCGTGGTTTCCTCCCTGGGGAAAGGCATCGCCGCCGCATCGCTTGCGGCCATCCTCGAATCGCGCGGCCTCAAGGTCACCCTGATCAAGCTTGATCCCTACATCAACGTGGATCCTGGCACCATGTCCCCGTTCCAGCACGGTGAGGTGTTCGTCACCGACGACGGTGCCGAGACCGATCTGGACCTGGGCCACTACGAGCGTTTCATCGAGACGCGCATGCGCCAGGCCAACAACTTCACTACCGGCCGCATCTACCAGTCGGTGCTCGAGAAGGAGCGCCGTGGGGACTACCTGGGCAAGACCGTGCAGGTAATCCCGCACGTGACCAACGAAATCCAGGAGTTCATCAAGCGCGGCGCGGGAGTTGGCACGCCCGACGCTGTCGATGTGGCAATCTGCGAGGTAGGCGGCACGGTGGGCGACATCGAGTCGCTGCCCTTTCTGGAAGCCGCGCGCCAGTTTGCACTCAAACTGGGGCCCAACAATGCGGCGTTCGTGCACCTAACCTATGTCCCGTTCATTGCCGCCGCCGGCGAGCTCAAGACCAAGCCCACGCAGCACACAGTGCAGAAGCTGCGCGAGATTGGCATTCAGCCCGATGCGCTGCTGTGCCGTGCCGATCGCGACATTCCGGCCGATGAACGCGCCAAGATTTCGCTGTTCACCAATGTGCCGGAATGGGGTGTGATCTCCATGCCCGATGTGGACACCATCTACAAGGTGCCCCGCATGCTGCACGAGCAAGGACTGGACGGCCTGATCTGCGACAAGCTGCGCCTGAACACGCCGCCAGCCAACCTGCGCCGCTGGGACGATCTGGTCTACAAGACCGAACATCCCAAAGGTGAAGTGCGCATCGCCATGGTCGGCAAGTACGTCGACCTCTCCGACAGCTACAAGTCGGTCAACGAGGCGCTGCGTCATGCCGGGCTGGTCAACGATGTCAAGGTCGAAATCACTTACATCGATTCCGAAACGCTGACCCCCTCCACCGTGGCGCAGCTGGCCGCCTTCGATGGCATCCTGGTGCCCGGCGGTTTTGGCTCGCGCGGAGTCGAGGGCAAGATCTGCGCTGCCCGCTTTGCCCGCGAACACCTCGTTCCCTATCTGGGCATATGCCTGGGCATGCAGGTAGCCACGATCGAGTATGCGCGCCACAAGGCGGGGCTGGAAAAGGCCAACAGCACCGAGTTCGATCCCAGCACACCACAGCCGGTGATTGCGCTGATCGACGAGTGGGAGGATGCTGACGGCAGCATCCAGAAGCGGGATGCCAACTCCGACCTGGGTGGCACGATGCGCCTGGGAGCGCAAACTTCGGACGTGCAGCCCGGCACGCTGGCCCACCGAATCTACGGCAGTACGGTCACCGAACGGCATCGCCACCGTTATGAGGCCAACACCAAGTACCTGGAGACGCTGCGCAAGGCCGGTCTGGTAATCTCTGCGCTGACGCAACGCGAGCAGCTGACGGAGATCATCGAGCTGCCGCAGGAGGTGCACCCCTGGTTCATCGGCGTGCAGTTTCACCCCGAGTTCAAATCCACCCCCTGGGCCGGGCACCCGCTGTTCAACGCCTTCATCCAAGCGGCCATGCAGCGCCGCCAGCAACGACTTGACGCCGCCTCCCCCGCGCTGCAGAAGGAGCAGGCATGAAACTGTGTGGATTCGATATCGGGCTGCAACAGCCTTTCTTTCTGATTGCCGGGCCCTGCGTGGTGGAATCCGAGCAATTGCAGATGGACGTGGCCGGGCAGCTCAAGGAGATGACCGCCAGCCTGGACATTCCCTTTATCTTCAAGAGCAGCTACGACAAGGCCAACCGTTCCTCGGGCAGCAGCTTTCGCGGCCCGGGCATGGAAAAGGGCCTGGAAATTCTTGCCAAGGTCCGCCGTGAGCTGCAGGTGCCCATCCTCACCGACGTGCACACGGAAGCCGAGGTGCCGCAAGTGGCCGCAGTGGTCGATGTGCTGCAGACCCCGGCCTTTCTATGCCGCCAGACAGATTTCATCCGCGCGGTGGCGCAGTCCGGCAAGCCTGTCAACATCAAGAAGGGCCAGTTCCTTGCGCCGCATGACATGAAGAACGTCATCGACAAGGCGCGTGCGGCCGCGCGCGAGGCCGGGCTTGATGAAGATCGCTTCATGGCCTGCGAGCGAGGCGCCAGCTTTGGCTACAACAACCTCGTCTCGGACATGCGCAGCCTGGCCATCCTGCGCGAGACGGGTGCGCCGGTGGTCTTCGATGCCACCCATTCCGTGCAGCTGCCAGGCGGCCAGGGCACCAGCAGCGGCGGCCAGCGCGAAATGGTGCCCGTGCTCGCGCGCGCTGCCATCGCCGTGGGGGTCGCCGGGGTGTTCATGGAAACCCATCCGGACCCGGCGCATGCTCTCTCCGACGGCCCGAATGCCGTGCCGCTCAAGCACATGCGTGCGTTGCTCGAGACGCTGGTCACGCTCGATCAGGCCACCAAGCGCAGCGGCTTTCTCGAAGACCGGTTCGAGCCGTGAGTTGTGCCCGCGCTCCGCTTCAACATTCCAGGAACTTGCCCATGCCCAGTGCGTACATCATTGCTTCCGTGACCGTGACCGACCCCGTGCAGTATCAGCACTACCTGAAGCTCAGCACCGAGGCAATCAAGGCGCATGGCGCGCAAGTCTGCATCCGCGGCGGGCAGGTCGAGATCCTGGAAGGCGACTGGGATCCAGGCCGCACCGTGGTGCTCAAGTTCCCGGATGTCGAATCGGCGCGCGCCTATTACCATTCGCCCGAGTACACCCGAGCCCGCGAGGCGCGCGAGGGCGCAGCCGTCATGCGCATGGTGCTGGTTGAAGGCGTCTGAGGACCGCTCCCTGATAGATTTTCTCCATTCAAGACTCCACAAGGAAAGCCATGAGTGCAATCGTAGACATCGTAGGCCGTGAAGTGCTCGACAGCCGCGGCAACCCCACCGTCGAATGCGACGTTCTGCTGGAATCGGGCGTCATGGGCCGTGCCGCCGTGCCGTCGGGAGCATCGACCGGGGCGCGCGAAGCCATCGAGCTGCGCGACGGCGATCAGAGTCGCTACCTGGGCAAGGGCGTGCTGCGCGCCGTCAACCACATCAACACCGAGATTTCCGAAGCAGTGCTGGGTCTGGATGCGGCCGAACAGGCATTTCTCGACCGTACCCTGATCGACCTGGACGGCACGGACAATAAGTCGCGCCTGGGCGCCAATGCGCTGCTGGCCGTATCCATGGCAGTGGCACGTGCTGCCGCCGAGGAGTCTGGCTTGCCGCTGTACCGCTATTTCGGCGGCATGGGCGGTGTGACACTGCCCGTGCCGATGATGAACGTCATCAACGGCGGCGCACACGCCAACAACAGCTTGGATCTGCAGGAATTCATGATCATCCCAAGCGGCGCACCCACATTTCGTGAAGCCCTGCGCTGGGGCGCGGAAGTGTTCCATGCGCTCAAGAAAATCATCCATGATCGCGGCATGAGTACCGCAGTCGGTGATGAAGGCGGATTCGCGCCCAGCGTGGACAACCACGAGGCCGCCATACAGCTGATCCTGCAAGCTATCGAGGCCGCCGGTTACAAGCCGGGCGAGCAGGTCGCACTGGGTCTGGACTGCGCCTCCAGCGAATTCTTCAGCAACGGCGTCTACACGCTCGCCGGCGAAGGCGGTATCCAGCTCTCGGCCAGCGAATGGACGGACAAACTGGCGCAATGGTGTGACAGCTACCCCATCATCTCCATTGAAGACGGCATGGCTGAAAACGACTGGGATGGCTGGAAGCTGTTGACGGACAGACTTGGCCAGAAGGTGCAGTTGGTGGGGGATGACCTTTTCGTCACCAACACCAAGATTCTGCGCGAAGGCATCGAAAAGGGTGTGGCCAACTCCATCCTCATCAAGATCAACCAGATCGGCACGCTCAGCGAGACCTTCGAGGCCATCGAAATGGCCAAGCGCGCACGCTATACGGCCGTCATTAGCCACCGCTCCGGCGAAACCGAAGACAGCACCATTGCCGACATTGCCGTGGGCACCAACGCCGGGCAGATCAAGACCGGCTCCCTGTCGCGTTCGGACCGCATGGCCAAATACAACCAGCTGCTGCGCATCGAGGAAGACCTGGGCGATGTGGCGGTATACCCCGGCGCGTCTGCGTTCTACAATCTGCGCTGATCGTCCTTCCCAACCCTTACCGGCTGCTGCCACTACGTGCGCTGCCGGCACACAGCCGCTGCCCTCATGCGTTTCCTGCCTGCGCGATACCTGACCACCGCCATCCTGCTGGCGCTGCTGGGGTGGCTGCAATGGCAAATCTGGATAGGCCGCGGCAGCTATCCGAGCGTTGAGCTCATGCGCCAGGAAACTGCCGTACAGCGTGCATCCAACGAGCTGATACGCCAGGACAACGAGCGCCTGGCCAACGACATTGCCGATCTGCGCGATGGCCGTGAAAAAATGGAAGAGATCGCCCGCCAAGAGCTGGGCATGATCAAGCCCAACGAAATCTTCGTGCAGTACACACGGCCCTGACGCCAGCGAGGACGCTCTGCGGCACCCTGCGCGGCTGCAGGGTTTTCCAATGCCTTGGCGTCCGTCTGACCGCCCAGCGCAGTGGGCTGATTGTGATTAAACGGGCTAACGCTTGTCCTGGCACTGTGTGCAGCCACATCCATCCGCATTACAGCGGCTGTCACGCTGCACAACTCGTCCCCCAAAGACGCACGTCTCGGCCGGAACGGCTGGCGCTGCTGCAGTCATGCCAGCCACAGCATCACCAACCCAGCCGCGATGCTGCACAAGCCTGCCAGCCGCACGGCATGCTCACCCTGTCGGCCCAGCTCGTCCATCATGCGCAGCCACAAGCGTGGCGCGAAAAACGGCAGCAAGCCCTCCAACAGCAGTACCAGCGCAATGGCCAGCCAAAGCACCTGCGAGGACATGTCAGATCATTGGCACGCAGACCGACTCAGCATCGTTGAGCGCCGTGCACGCGCTCATTGCCGCTGCGGCGCAGGACTTGCCGTTGCCGGCTGCGACCGCATCGCGCGGAAGAACTCCGACTCCGATGGGTTGAGCACCAGCACGTCGCCTGGCTGGCCAATGCTGTTGCGGTAGGCCAGCAAGCTACGGTAGAACTGCGCGAAGTCGCCGTCCTTGCCATACGCCTCGGCAAAGATGCGCGTGGCCTCGCTATCGCCTTGGGCACGGATCTGCTGCGCCTCGCGGTACGCGTTGGCACGTTTTTCGATGCGCTGACGATCGGCGTTGGCGCGAATCTGCTCGCCGGCTGCCTGACCTTGCGCGCGCACCAGTCTGGCTTCACTCTCGCGTTCGGCGCGCATGCGGTTGAACACTGCCTCCGTGATATCGCGGGAATAGTCCACACGCGTGATGCGCACATCAACAATGGTAATGCCCCAGGAGAGGCCTGGATCCACCGGCGCAGATGCACCGGCAGGCATCGGTGGCAGATCGGGATCATGGGCCGCACCAGCAGCGGTCTGGCCGTCCGTCTGGGAAACGACGCGTTCGCCGGTATCCGGATCGAGCGTACCCAGTTCGGAAGGTGGCGTTGTCAGCGACGCCTCGTCGGCCACGACGACGACCGGCTCATCAATCGGGCTGCCGACACTGCGGGCCACCTCGCGCTGCACGGTCTGCATCAGCGCCAGGCGGTCCGGCTCGTTGAGCAGTTGACGCACCGTGCGGCGGTTGACTTCCTCCTGGAACGTCGAGCGCACCACGCGTGCCAGTTGCGCCGCGCCAGCCGCTTCATTGCGTCCCACGGCGCGAATGTATGCGGCCGGATCATGGATGCGCCAGCGCACATACCAGTCGATCACCACCCACTGCTTCTCGGCAGTCAATGTCGGCTCAATCGTCGGACTGTGCAGCGTCAGCAGCCGCTTGTCCAGATAGTCCACGGTCTGGAACGGCGCCGGTAGCAGCTTGAAGTGCAGGCCTGGTTCCTCCTCCACATGTTGGATCTCGCTGAGTTGGTAGACGACGCCATAGCGGCGCTCGTCGACCGTATACAACAGGGAACTGCCCGCGGCCAATACGATCAGCAGCGCAACAACCCAAATTCCGACTCGGTTCATGTCCTTGTTCCTCTTCTCACAGCCAGCGCGGCATTAGCGCGCGTCACGGGTGGGGCGGCGCGGCGCGGTGGTGCTCGGCAGCGGCGCACTGGCAGGTGGCGCGGTCTGCTGCTGCGCAGCCACTGGTGCTGCAGCGGCTGCAGACGATGCGGGCCGCTGGCGGTGCTGCTCCATCAGCTTGTCAAGCGGCAGATAAAGCAGGTTGCTGCCACTGCTGTCGTCGACCAGCACCTTGTTGCTGTTGCGATAGATCTCTTCCATGGTCTCCAGGTACATACGCTCACGCGTGACCTCCGGCGCACGCGCGTATTCCTGCCATATGGCGTTGAAGCGGTCGGCGTCCCCTTCTGCCTCGGCAATGACCTGCAGGCGGTAGCCATGGGCCTCCTCCAGAATACGATTGGCCTCGCCTTCGGCCCTCGGAACTACGTCGTTGGCGTAGGCGGTGGCTTCGTTGATCGAGCGCACACGCTCCTGCTCGGCGCGCAACACGTCCTCGAAAGCATCGCGCACCGATTCAGGCGGCCGCACGCCGCTGCTTTGCATGTTGATGGCCACTACTTCAACGCCCAGGCCATAACGGTCCAGAATCGTCTGCATCAGGCGGCGCAGCGTCGGTGCAATTTCCTCGCGCCGCCGGGCGATGGCGTCATCCATGCTCATGTTGCCGACGATCTGCCGTACCGCCGAGGCCGCAACGGCGGAAATCGTGTCCGTCTGGCGCTCGGCGTTGAACAGCCAGTTCTCCGCGTTCACGATGCGGTACTGCACCGTGAACAGGACTTCCACGATGTTTTCATCCTGAGTCAGCATGGCGAACTGGGTCAGGCCCGTCTCGGGCACCAGCGCATCACGCCCGATCTCGATCGACTGGATGCGCATGTCCACCATTTCATGGCGGCCGATGGGGGCCGGCAGCCGATAGCGCAGACCGGCATCGACCGAACGCACATGCTTGCCAAAGTGCAGCACAGCCGCGCGATGGCCTTCCTGCACCACGAAGAAGCCCGAGGCCAGCCACAATCCCAGCAGCACCACTGCCACCACGCCGACCAGCCCGGTCGAGATCGCAGGTGGCTTGAGGCCCCCGCCGGATCCACCGTTGCGACGCGGCCTGTTCCCACGGCCATTGTTGCCACCGCCGCCGAAGAGCCCGCCCAGCTTGCGGTTGAGATCGGCAATCAGCTCACCCAGATCCGGTGGCTGCTGCCCTCCTCCCGGCGGCGGCGGTGGGGGACGCTGGCCATGATCGCCACCCAAAGGCGCAGCAGGCGGCGAAGGCGGTCGGTTGTCCGCACCGGCGTTGCCTTCGGCTGGCTGCTCGCCATTGCTGCGGCCGCCCGCGCTGCGCCCCCAGCCTGGATCATTCAGATTGAACAGCGCGCGCAAACGCTCGAGAAAGCGCGCCAAGCCTTGGCCGCGAGAGGTCACAGTCATTCACTCAGTCTCGTTCGAACAGGAAAAGATGGTAGGCGAAACCAGCCAGTGCAACCACACACCACACGCCTGGTTCGCCTGAGAAGGTTACGGGCTGCGGCCGCCGACAGCAAGCCAACCGCAGATTGTGCCTAAGTCGAAGTTTAGTCGGGTATTACAGGGGCTTTGCCGGCGGTTTCTCGGCGTGCTCGTAAGTTGCAGCAGCAGTTGGCGAAACCTCGCCAACGTCCGCATGATTGGCCTGCCACCGCTGCGCCAGCTGCGCGCGCAGCGCATCCAGGCCCTGCCCGGTATGGGCACTGATGAACACGCGCGGCACCTGCCGACCATCCACCTCCATGAAGTCAACGGGCTGGCGTGGCTGCTGCTGCGCCTCCAGCGCATCGATCTTGTTGAATACCAACAGCTGCGGCACATCACCCGCGCCAATGTCTTGCAGCACCTGCATCACCTCGCCGATCTGCTCCGGAAAATGCGGATTGGAGGCGTCCACGACATGCAGCAGCAGATCGGCATCAACGGCCTCCTGCAGCGTCGCCTTGAAGGCCTCCACCAGTCCGTGCGGCAGATCGCGGATGAAGCCAACCGTATCGGAGATGGATACGCTGGCGCCCGCCTCCTGTAGGAACAGCTGGCGCGTGGTGGTGTCCAGCGTCGCAAACAGCTGGTCGGCGGCATAGGCACGCGCCTTGACCAGCGCATTGAACAGTGACGACTTGCCAGCGTTGGTATAGCCCACCAGCGAGATGCTGAACACGTTGTTGCGGTGGCGCTGGCGCCGCTGTGTGTGGCGCTGCTTTTCCAGCTTGCGCAGGCGCTCGCGCACACGCTTGATGGCGTCGCCGATCATGCGGCGATCCAGCTCGATCTGCGTCTCACCGGGGCCGCCGCGCGCGCCGATGCCGCCGCGCTGGCGTTCCAGGTGGGACCAGCGCCGCACCAGGCGCGTGCTGAGGTACTGCAGGCGCGCCAGTTCGACCTGGAGCTTGCCCTCATGGCTGCGCGCGCGCTGCGCGAAAATCTCCAGGATCAGAAAGGTGCGATCGTACACCGGCAGCTCCAGCACACGCTCCAGGTTGCGCTGCTGCGCTGGGCTGAGCGCCTGATCGAAGATAACCTCACTGGCGCCATGCCCAAGGGCCAGGGCCTTGATTTCTTCGGCTTTGCCCTTGCCGATGAACAGCGCTGCATCGGGGAACTTGCGCTTGACGACGATGCGGTCGCACGGCGCAAGCCCGGCGGTTTGCGCTAGCAGGCCTAGTTCCTGAAGTTCGTGGTCGAAGTGTGCGCCGCCGAAATCCACACCCACCAGCAACGCGGTAGGAGTTTCGGCGGGAACGATGGCGTGGGTGTCTTTGCTCAAGTGGGATAGCAACGAAGATAAAACGAGTACAACCGGCCGCGTCGGCGCAGCCATGCAAGAGCCGGCGCCTGCGGCGCGATCAAAAGGCAAAAACGGCAGGGACACTGCAACAGTGCCTCCTGCCGATGGGGATCACGATTGGGGGAAAGCCAACGCGTCAGGCGCCTGCCTTGTCGGCAGCGGCGTCGGGCTGCTGGGTGGTGAAATTCACCGGGCGCGCTGGCACGATCGTCGAGATGGCATGTTTGTACACCATTTGCGTGACCGTGTTGCGCAGCAGCACGACGTACTGGTCGAACGACTCGATCTGCCCTTGCAATTTGATGCCGTTGACGAGGTAGATGGAAACCGGAATGTGTTCCCGACGCAGGGCATTCAAAAAGGGATCCTGCAGAAGTTGGCCTTTGTTGCTCACGATATGGCTCCGTGTTGGCTATTGTTGTGGATAAGGGGATGCACCTTAACACAGCCGCACCACGGCAGTGAAAACCTTGTCTTCAACGCGGTGGTCAGCAGGCCCGACGTGACTCAATCCGCGTACGGATTCTCGGTCGTGCGCAATTCGATGCGCAGCGGCGTGCCCTCCAGCTTGAAGGCTTTGCGAAACCACGTTTCGAGAAAACGCAGATAGGACTGGCTGAGTTGGTCGAGCGAGTTGCCGTGGATCACGATGATGGGCGGATTCTGTCCCCCTTGGTGGGCATAGCGGGGCTTCGGACGGCGCGTGCCACTCTTGCGCGGCGCCTGGTATTGCACCGCCTCTTGCAACAGGCGCGTGAGCTTGGACGTCGGCATTTTGCGCATCGCCGCCGCGTAGGCGGCATCCATGGACCTCCACAGCGGGCCAAGTCCCTGGCGCTTGAGCGCCGAAATGTGCTTGACCGCCGCAAACCGCATGAAGGCCAGGCGCAGCTCGATCGAGCGCTCCAGTTGCTCGCGCTGATAGCGGTCGAGCGCATCCCATTTGTTGATCGCTACCACCACGGCGCGTCCGGACTCCAGGATGTAGCCAGCAATGTGCGCATCCTGATCGGTCACCCCCTCGGTGGCGTCAATCACCAGCACGACCACCTGCGCGCCTTCGATGGCCTGTAGCGTCTTGACCACCGAGAACTTCTCGATCGCCTGGAACACCTTGCCCTTGCGGCGCAGCCCGGCAGTGTCGATCAGCTCGTAGCGCTTGCCATCGCGGGTAAACGGCACGCGAATGGCATCGCGCGTCGTGCCCGGCATGTCGAAGGTGACCAGCCGGTCCTCTCCCAGCCAGGCATTGATCAGTGTGGACTTGCCCGCATTGGGCCGGCCCGCCACCGCGATGCGAATGGGCGCATCGGGCTCCTCACCGTCCGGCGCATCCGGCTGCAGGGGCTCCTGCGGCGCCGGCAACAGTTCCGCGGCCAGTTCCAGCAGATCCCGCACGCCCTGCCCATGCGCAGCGGAGACGGCATGCACATCACCCAGACCCAGCTCGTAGAACTCGGCCAGCTGCGCGGCATCCTTCATGCCCTCGGCCTTGTTGGCCACCAACAGGGTACGTTTACCCACGCGGCGCAGATAGCGGGCGATTTCCTGATCCTGCCCGGCCAAGCCAGCACGCACGTCCACCAGAAAGAGGACCAGATCGGCCTCGGCAATGGCTTGCTGCGTCTGGCCGGCCATCTTCTCGAAGATCGCTCCCTCAGCACTGTCCTCCAGACCGCCGGTGTCGACTACGATGAACTGACGCTGCCCCAGCCGCGCCGTGCCGTAATGGCGGTCACGGGTCAGGCCGGCGAAGTCGGCCACGATGGCGTCGCGCGTACGCGTGAGGCGATTGAACAGTGTGGATTTGCCCACATTGGGTCGGCCCACCAGGGCAATGACGGGAAGCATGGCAAACACCTAGTTCTGGATACGTTGTGGCGATGGTGGCCCGGCTGGCAGGCCCCCGCGCATCGAAACGCGTGCCGCCTGGCAATACCAGGTGCATGCGCCTGGGAAATCAGTCTGGCCGATAGCCGTAGACCTTCCCGTTGTTGGTAATCACGATCACCGTGTTGCTCGCGAAGACGGGCGCGAGGCGAATCCCCGAACCATTGGTCTGCAGGCGGTTCAACGGCGCCGCATCGGTGCGGTCGAACAGGTGCACCAGACCATCGGCATCACCGACCATGACCACGCGCCCCACCAGCAGCGGCCCACTGAGCTTGCGGTACTGCAGGCTGTCAGACAGCCAGAGCTGACGGCCATCACGCCGGTCCCAGCCCTGCAGACGGCCAGTCGCGTCAACACTGAACACCGCATCGGCATCACCATGAACACCCGCCGATCCGCCCAGGCGCTGCGTCCACACCGTCAGGCCCCTGTCGGCATCGACACAGCCGATGGCCGCCTGGAAGGCCTGCGCACAGACACTGTCGCCAGCGCGGCTGAAATGCCCAACCAGGTCCACCAGGCGCTCGATGTCATTGACGCCGCGCGGAATGGCGATCGGCGCTTCCCAACGGATCGCGCCGCTATCGGGATTGATGCCAACCATCCGCCCGGACATGCCGACCACCAGCGTGTTGCGCACAGCCGTCAGCAACAGCGAATGCTGCAGGGCCAGCGCTTCGTCCACAGGGCCGGGACGATCCCAGATCAGCGCCCCGTTTTCCGCATCCAACGCATAGACCGAGCGGTCCGCACTGACCACGAATACCCGCTCGCCGGCCACCAATGGCGCAGTGAAGGCGCGCCCTGGCAGGGCGTAACGCCACTGCACCTGCCCATCGCGCAAGGCCAGCACTTCATTTTGTGCGGAGATGACGGCAAATGTCCGGCCGTCGCCGCCAACGCCTGCCACCAGTCTCTCATCCAGGCTAGCGCGCCAAAGCTCCTCACCGGTGGCCGGATGCAGGCTGACGACCGTACCCGAGGCCGTTGCCAGCGTCACCGACTGATCCCGTACCAGCGGCGTCAACTGAATATCGCCCAGCCCACCGATGTCGCGCTGCCACACCTCGCTGACAGGAAATTGCGCCTCAATGGGCGCTAGCGGCTTGGGCTCGGGCGTATTGCCGGAGGAAAACACGGAACACGCCACCAGCTGGGTTCCAAGTGCCGCCAGCGCCAGCCAGCGAGCCACACGTGGTCGTAAAGAAAAGGAAAATCGATCCATCGTCATGGGCTCTCCCGCTCGAAGAAAACTGCTACACACGCAACACAGAGACTGGCTGTCACGTTACTTTGAGACGCTGCGTGTCGGTCATGCGCTGGCGGCGGACTGTCCAGCCCGCGCACCCAGCGCATTGAGCTTGGCCTCCACCACGCTGCGGTATGGCGCCAGTGCATCCAGTGCCGCATAGGCCGCGTTGTACGCCGCGATCGCTTCGTCAACGCGTCCCATCTTCTGCAGCACGTCACCACGGCGATCCTCGCGAAGGCCATGGAAGGCCTGTGGAAACGCAAAGCTATCGAGTGCAGTCAGTGCCGCGTCGAACTGGCCTTGCTCCATCAGCAACGACGCCTTGCGCAACACGGCCAGTGCCTGAAAGCCTGCATCGCGCGACTTCTCGCTGACCCAGTCATACGCCTGCGCTGCGCGCGCCCAGTCCTGCTCACGGGCAAACAACGCCCCGGCCAGCAACGACGCCTGGCTGGCCTGTGCGGTGCGCGGATAGGCCTCCTGCAGCGAAGCCAATGCCTGCGCCGCCTGGTCGAGCTGCCCTTGCTCGCTTGCCGTGCGCACCTGTTCGTACAGCACCGCGGCCTGGCTGGCCTGACGCGCCTGCCAGTAGCGATAGCCGGAAAAGCCAGCGAGCACCAGCACCACCGCGAGCGCCACCAGCGAAATCAGCAAGCCCCAGCGGTCCCAGAAATGTTTGAGCGTTGCCAGCTGCTCCTGTTCCTGCAAGTCGTAATGTGTTGCCATGAAGCATTCAAAAATTCAAATTAAGGGCTGCTGCGCCATTGCCAGCACGGTCGCACGCCCCATCCTGTGCGCCAATGTGCGCGCGCATCGCGGTGGCCTGCGGCATCCCCCATCCAAGGGGAACGGCCGCGCGTTTGTCCCGTGTGCGCGGGGCCGGCAATGGTTCAGCCGAGGCTGGATTGTATGCGCGCGGCCAGCGCCGGGATATCCGCAAGCGCCAGCTGCGTCTGCTCGCCGCCGCGCAGCGGCTTGAGCGTGACCTCGCCACGCGCCAGCTCATCGGGGCCGAACACCAGCGCCCAGGCCGCGCCACTGGCGTCGGCGCGCTTGAACTGCGACTTGAAGCTGCCCAACCCTTGCGCGGAATCGGCCGGCGCGTGCATCTGCACGGCCACACCGGCCTGGCGCAGCTGGGTCAGTACGGCCATGACCTGCGGCAGGCTGGCGGGTTCCGCCACCACTGCATACGCCTGCGGGACCTGTGCCGGCACCGCGATCTGCTGCTCCTTGAGCAGCTCCAGCACGCGCTCGACGCCGAACGCCCAACCCACTGCGGGAGCCGGCTTGCCACCGATCTGCTCGATCAGATAGTCGTAGCGACCGCCACCGCAGATCGTACCCTGCGCACCCAACGCATCGGTAATGAACTCGAACACCGTCAGGTTGTAATAGTCCAGCCCACGCACCAGTCGCGGATTGATCTGCCACGCCACTCCATTGGCATCAAGAATGGCCTGCACCTGTTCAAAGTGCTTGAGCGACTGCTCCCCTAGATAGTCGAGCAGCTTGGGCGCCTGCTGCGCCAGCGCCTGCATCGCCGGATTCTTGGTATCCAGGATACGCAAAGGATTGCTGTGCAGGCGCCGCCTGGCGTCCTCATCCAGCTCGTCCTTGTGGGCCTCGAAGTAGGCGATCAGTGCGGCGCGGTGCTGCAGGCGCTCGGCCGGCTGGCCCAGGCTGTTGAGCTCAAGCCGCACATCGCGCAAACCCAGCTGCTGCAGCAGTGCATGCGCCAGCAAAATGATTTCGGCGTCGACCTCCGGGCCGGCAAAACCCAACGCTTCCGCCCCGACCTGATGGAACTGGCGGTAGCGGCCGCGCTGGGGACGCTCGCGGCGAAACATCGGCGCCATGTAGTACAGGCGCTTGCCGCCGTCATACAGCAGGTTGTGCTCGGTTACGGCTCGCACCACACCGGCGGTGTTTTCCGGGCGCAGGCTGAGGTGATCGGCATCCCCCGTCTTGTCGGCCCGATCGGTGAACGAGTACATCTCCTTTTCAACGATGTCCGTCACTTCGCCCAGCCCGCGCACGAACAGCCCGGTATGCTCCAGTACCGGCGTGCGGATGTTGCGGTAGGCCCAGCGCTGCATCACGCTGCGCACCTGCTCCTCCAGCCATTCCCAGCGGGCGGACTCGGGCGGCACGATGTCGTTCATGCCGCGGACGGCATGCACGGGCTTGAATACAGGTTTGGCGGCAACAGGGGATTCGGTTTCGTTGATGGAGGACACGGTCATTCGATTCAAAGGGAAAATGCCAGCGGCACTACACACCGGCCACCAGCGGATTCAACACGGCAAAGCGTGGTTCAATCGACCTTGGCGCTACCGTAGCGCCGCTCGACATAGTCGCTGACGATGCGATGGAACTGCTGGGCAATGTCGTCACCCTTGAGCATCATCGCTTTCTCGCCGTCGATGAACACCGGCGCGGAAGGCGACTCGCCATTGCCAGGCAGGCTGATGCCGATATCGGCATGTTTGCTCTCGCCCGGGCCGTTGACGATGCAGCCCATCACCGCCACTTTCATGTTCTCGACGCCCGGGTAACGACTGCGCCAGTACGGCATCTGCTGACGCAGGAAGTCATCGATCTCCTTGGCCAGTTCCTGGAACAGGGTGCTGGTGGTGCGCCCACAGCCCGGACACGCAGTCACGCTGGGCACAAACACCCGCAGGCCAAGCGCCTGCAGAATTTCGGCGGCGACCACGACTTCCTGGGTGCGCGCCTCGCCCGGCTGCGGCGTGAGCGAGACGCGGATGGTATCGCCAATGCCCTCCTGCAGCAAAATGGCCAGTGCTGCCGCTGATGCGACCGTCCCCTTGGCGCCCATGCCCGCCTCGGTCAATCCCAGATGCAATGCATAGTCACTGCGTCGCGCGAGCTCGCGGTAGACGGCCACCAAATCCTGTACAGCACTGACCTTGCAGGAAAGGATGATCTGTTCACCCGGCATGCCCAGCGCTTCGGCCTTTTGCGCCGATGAAATGGCGGACTCAATCAACGCCTCATACATCACCTGACGCGAATCCCAGGGCGTGGTGCGCTGCAGGTTTTCATCCATCAGGCGGGCCAGCAGCTCCTGATCAAGGCTGCCCCAGTTCACCCCGATGCGCACCGGCTTGCCCCAGCGCATCGCCGCCTCGATCATCTGGCCAAACTGCAGGTCATGGCGCGCCCCCTTGCCCACGTTACCCGGGTTGATGCGGTATTTGGACAGTGCCTCGGCACACGCGGGCACCTCGGTGAGCAATTTGTGGCCATTGAAATGGAAATCCCCCACCAGCGGCACGTCAACCCCCATGCGGTCGAGCTGCTCGCGAATGTGCGGCACGGCTTCGGCGGCCTTGCTGGTGTTGACCGTGATGCGCACCAGCTCCGAGCCCGCCTGCGCGAGTTCCTTGACCTGGATCGCCGTGGCAATGGCATCTTCGGTATCGGTGTTGGTCATCGACTGGATGCGCACAGGCGCGCCACCGCCGATGGTCACCACACGTTCGCCCCACTGCACCCGCGCCTGACGCGAGCGGTGCGGGCCTGGCTGCGACAGCGCGATCGGCTTACGATCCGTGTCCACGCGTTCAGTCACGGCGAGACCTCAAAGCGCGCTACGTTGCGGCGCGCGAACGGCTGGATGTCAAAGCGCTCTCCCTTGACCATGACCTGCACCGCATCGGCGCGACCAATCTCCACGCGCAACGGGGGCGCATCGGTAATCACCAGCTCGCGCCCTCTGGGCATGGTGCTCTGATGAAGAATGGTGTTCGAGGCATCCCGCACCAGCACCCAGACGGGTTCCAGCGCGGTGATGCGCAACGTCTCGGCCGCCTGCGCGGCCTGCTCCGCCGGGGCGGACGCCGCCTCGGAGGCTGCCGGCTCGGTTGCATCCGCGGCAAGCTGCGCCGAAGTGGCAGCGACTGTGTCATCCGGCGACGCGGGCGCGGCACTATCGCGCTGCGCCCTCGCCGACGTGTCGTCCACAGGCCCTGGAGCCGACACGTCCGCAACGGCCGCACTGGCATCGACCGTGGTAGTAGCCGGAGGCACAGGAGACGGCGCGGGAATCGGCACCAGCGACAAACCAGGTGGCGCATCTTCGGCCTCGCCGTCCACCTGCGTTGGCGACGCAAGCACCGGACTGTCGGCAGCCTCGGAGGCGGAGCTTGCCACCATCTGCAGCATCCGCGGCCAGAACAACACCAGGGCCGCCGCCAACAGCAGCAGCAGCCCGATCAGCCACGCCATGCGCGGAATGCCGCCGCGATAGCCGCTGGCGGCCATCGCCGGCTGGTCGGTACTCTTGAAGGTCTGGTTGAGGCCATCCGAGTCGCGCGTCAGACGCGGCGACCCCACCTGCGGGAACAGCGCCAGCACCGGTGCAGCGTCCACCTGCAGCAGCCGGCAGATGCTTTGCGCCAGCGCCCGCGTGAACACCATGTCCGGCAACTTGTCGTAGGCGTCGTGCTCCAGCGCATTCAGCTTCTCGGGCGTCACTTTCAGCACGGCAGCCAGTTCCCGCAGCTCCACGCCGCGCTCTTCGCGGTAGCGCCGCAGCAATGCGCCAGGCGTGGCCGACGGGTCTCGCTCTGCCGCTGACTGCGCAGGCAACGGCGCCCCGGCGGCTGCGGCAGAATTGGTATCACTCATAGAAAGCACCTCGCTCATACAGCGCCAGCTCCCGGGACTGCGGGAAGCGCTGCGCCAGAATGGCACCAAGCTCCCGCATCCGCGCAGTCTGACCCAACGCCTTTTCGACCTTGATGCCCAGCCACAACGTCTCCGCGTTGGCCAGCTCCGAGGCGTTGAGTGGCCGCAGCAGGTTCTGCGCCCTGGCAACCTGACCATCGTCGTACCACAGCTTGGCCAGATTGAAGGAAATAATCGGATTATTGGGATCGATGTAGCTGGCCTGCTCCAGTGTCGCCATGGCCTGCTGCAACCGCCCGGCCCGCTGCTCACACAGCCCCTTGGCCACCATCGAGCGGGCGGAGGTGGTAAACCCAGGCATTGCCAGCACCCGCGACAGGTAGCCCAGCCCCTCGTCATAACGGCCCTGCTGGCAAAGCACCCAACCATAGTTGTGCAACACGCCCGGATCATCCCCACGCGAACGCAACACGCGCGCAAAGTCGCGGTCGGCCGCTTCGAAATTGCGCTGCTCCGCGTGGATCAGGCCGCGCAGCATGTAGGCATCGATCAGCCCGGGATCCAGTGCCAGCACACGCCCCACTTCTTCCATTGCAACGTCATGGCGTCCCACTCGCAGGTATTCAGCCGCCAGTTCCATACGCACCTGCACCGCTTTCTCGACGTCCGGCTCGGACGCTCCTGCGGCTGCACCCGGCGTTGCCACATGCAGCGGCGTCGTGACATTCGACGTCTGACATGCCGCCACCAGCACGGCGAACATCACTGCCACCCAATGCCCGGGCGCGCCAGAGCGCCTCTGCTTGCCGCGCTGGCCGCCTGTGCTGAAGTACACCGTCATCCCTTGACCTCCTGAACGTATGCGTCAGCGGTGGCAAGTGCCGGACTGCGCTTGCGCTGCATGCGCACAATTGCACGGGTACGGTCCTTGACCTCCCCGGCGAGCTGGCCGCACGCGGCATCGATGTCATCCCCACGCGTCTTGCGCACGGTCGTGACAAGGCCCGCATCCAGCAAGATTTGCGCAAAGGCCTGCACCGCCTCGGGGGAGGAACATTGCAGGCCCGATTGCGGAAACGGATTGAACGGAATCAGATTGAGCTTGCACCAGTTCGGACCCTTGCCCTCGCCAAGCAATAGCTCGACCAGCGCGAGCGCATGCTCGGGCTGGTCGTTGACGCCTGCCAACATGCAATATTCGAACGTAATGAAGTCGCGCGGCGCATAGGCCAGGTAGCGCTGACACGCCTGCATCAGCTCCTGCAACGGATACTTGCGGTTGAGTGGCACCAGATCATCACGCAGGGCATCCTGCGGCGCATGCAGCGACACCGCCAGTGCCACCGGACACGCCTGCGAGAGCCGATCCATCATTGGCACGATGCCCGAGGTCGACACCGTCACCTTGCGGCGTGACAGCCCATAGCCATGGTCATCCAGCATGGTGCGCAGTGCTGGCACCAGCTGCGTGTAGTTCTGCAAGGGTTCGCCCATACCCATCATCACCACATTGGTGATGATGCGTTCGTCGCTCTGGAAGCGTCGGCGCAGCTCATGTTCGGCATACCACAGCTGGGCAATGATCTCCCAGGTCTTGAGATTGCGGCTAAAGCCCTGATGGCCCGTCGAACAAAAGCGGCAGCCGATGGCGCAGCCCGCCTGTGAGGACACGCACAGCGTCGCCCGGTCTCGCTCGGGTATGAACACCGACTCGACGGCA
Organism: Lampropedia cohaerens; assembly: GCF_001005215.1. Lineage (GTDB taxonomy): Bacteria > Pseudomonadota > Gammaproteobacteria > Burkholderiales > Burkholderiaceae_C > Lampropedia > Lampropedia cohaerens. The sequence goes on along the minus strand of NZ_LBNQ01000023.1, from coordinate 74,001 downwards.
TCACCCTGCCCGACATCAAACAGCCATTTGATGGTACCGTCGCGCGAAACCTGCTCGGAGAGCACCGCAAGCGGCTGGATCTGCGCCGTAGCGTGCAACTTGGCACGCAGGGACTTAGCCAGATCGGACATGGCGTCGAAATCAGCCACGCCACGCTGATGAATCCAGCGAAAAAGCTGTGTGGCGCGAAAGCGCTTTTCTCCCAGCCCGGCGCACCACTCGACCAGGCCGTCATGGTCCAGGCCTAGAAGATTGGTCTTTTCGTTGGAGGAAGTGGAAGTCATGCGCTTGAAAAAGGGTTGCTAACCTGGCGTCAACGCCATGCCGACAAACCTGGCGACCATTGCTCGGCACAAGGCCATGCACGGCAGTTTGCGCACAAGGAAAAAGTGCGATCAGGCCATTTTAGAACCTGCTGATGATCTTTTCATCCGATGTACTGCCATTCGGGCACGCCGCACGCGGGAATCAACCGCTGCACCGATCATGCACCCAGGCAAGGCGGGCCATACAACTGCGCGCATTTCCGGAACGCCTCACTGGGGAACGCCCTGCAGGCACCTTCCAGAAAAAGCTGCACCCCCCACCGCGCGATCAATCGCTTCGGCAGCGGCGACTTGGCGCGCACCGCACGCATCCCATGTCAGGTGTGCGCCGGCGCGTGAACAAACACGTCAGCAGGCTTTGGGCATGGGGGATTGCCACGCAATCGCCCCGTCACGCCCACAAAAAGGCTCGCAATCAGCGCGAATAGATGTTCAGCGCCGGGAAAAAGAACGCGATCTCGACCTGGGCCGTCTCGGGTGCGTCAGAACCGTGCACGGCGTTGGCGTCGATGCTGTCGGCAAAGTCGGCGCGGATGGTGCCGGCATCCGCCTTCTTGGGGTCGGTGGCGCCCATCAGCTCACGGTTCTTGGCGATAGCACCTTCGCCCTCCAGCACTTGCACCATCACCGGGCCGGAGATCATGAAGTCCACCAGATCCTTGAAGAAGGGGCGATCCTTGTGCACGCCGTAGAACTGCTCAGCCTCCTGGCGCGAGAGCTGGACCATGCGTGCAGCCACGATCTTGAGGCCCGCGTTCTCGAAACGGGCGTAGATCTGACCAATCACGTTCTTGGCGACGGCGTCAGGCTTGATGATGGAGAGGGTACGTTCGATGGCCATGTCGGTATTCGTGTGGTATTAGTTGAGAAAAGCCAGCGATTCTACCGCGAACTCATGGTCGGCAGCCATCGTCACTGACCGCGACGCGGGTTGCGACCACCCGCGCGCGGGGCATTGCCTTTGCGCGCGCCACCCGGCGCGCGTCGCCGCACCCCTTCCTGACCGATATAGCCTGATGCCTGCTTCGCGGCAACCGGCGCAGCGCGGCGCGGTGCGGCTTCGGGAGCGATGCCGGCGCTGGCGCGGCCGCGCACGCCGCCGCGCCCGCCACGGTCCGGATTGGCGCGCGAGACACGCCGCTGGCCAGCCGCTGGCCTGCGTCCACTGCCTGCACCGCCAAGCGCAGCGCCAGGCTGCGGCAGGCCCGCCTCCTGCATCAGGCGATCAACGTCGCGCTCGCTCAGCTCCTGCCACATGCCACGGCGCAGGCCACGCATCAGCACGACGCTGCCATAACGGATGCGAATCAGTCGGCTGACGGCGTGGCCCACGGCCTCCATCATGCGCCGCACTTCGCGGTTGCGCCCCTCGGAAATGGTGACCTTGTACCACTGGTTCACGCCCTCACCACCCACCAGCTCGACGCTGCTGAAGGCCGCCTCGCCGTCGTCCAGTTGGACCCCTTCGAGCAGTTGCGCGCGCTCCTGTTCGGTCAGTGCACCAAGCACCCGTACGGCGTACTCCCGCTCAAGCCCATAGCGGGGATGCATCAACCGGTTGGCCAGGTCGCCGGAATTGGTCAGCAGCAGCAGCCCCTCCGTATTAAGGTCCAGACGGCCAACGGCCTGCCACTTGCCCTGGTACAGCGGTGGCAGCTTGCGAAAGACGGTGGGACGATTGAGCGGATCATCGCGCGTGACCATCTCGCCGGCCAGCTTGTGGTAGGCCAGCACGCGCGGGCGCGGCGGCGCGATCTGGACGCGCACTGGCTTGCCATTGACGCGGATCTGATCGCCATACTGGACGCGCTGCCCGACATGGGCAGGCTGGTCGTTGACGGTCACGCGCCCTTGCTGGATGAGCGCCTCCATCTCCAGACGCGAGCCAACGCCAGCCTGCGCCAGCACCTTGTGCAGCTTGGGTTGCTCGGCATCGGGCTGCAACACGCGCTTGTACGCCTGCGCCTCGCCCGCCTCCTCGATAGCGTCCAGGCGACCGGTCACCAGATCGTCCAGATCGACGGGCTGCTGGGCCAGTTCCTGTTGATCGGCCGGCGCCTCGGCTGCGGGCACTGCCTGCGCGGACTGCCGGCGTAACCGCGCCGGCCCTGCAGCGGGCCTGGGTTTCGGCGCGGCCTGCTTACGCAGCGCCGCGGGGCCGCGCCGCGCTGCCGATGCACCGGGGCGGGCGCCATCCTGCGGATCGCGAGGCTTGCGGCCTATGCCCTTGGCGGGGCGCCGTGAAGGTTGTTGTTCCATTCGTATCACTAGGTTGGCATGCGGCGCGGCAGCACCGCGCGTGGCATGAATATGCACAAGAAAGCAAGGAGGGGGCTGCCCCGCTCCAATGGCCGCATCATAGGACAGCCGCTCCCTCCGCTGCGCGACTTGCGGGATACAAGTTGCACCGATGCGGGCATCCGCAATGCGAACGCACCAGCAGGTGCGCGCTACCGTTCAGGCAGATGGCGCGGCGTCAGGAGCCGACGGGGGCGCTGCCTGCGCTGCGCAACCGAGCGCAGGCATCACTGCGCCGCCTGCCGTGTCATCCTCCTGCACGCTCTCCTGACGCTCAGTATCCTGCGATGGCGGCGCGGACTCCTCGCCAGCCTGCGGCAACGCATCCGGTGCGGCGGCCTGCACATCCACCTTGTCAGAGGGCGGTTGCAGCGCCTGCAACTGCTGCAGGGTGGCCTCGCTCACCGCCGCAATTTCCGGCAGATCGCGCAGACTGCGCAAGCCAAGGTCTTCGAGAAACTGCGCAGTGGTGGCAAACAGCGCGGGCCTTCCCACCGTTTCGCGATGGCCGATGACCTCCACCCAGCCACGTTCCTCAAACGCCTTGATGATCTGGCTGTTGACGGCAACGCCACGTATCTCCTCAATGTCCCCGCGTGTAACCGGCTGACGGTAGGCAATGACTGCAAGAATTTCCAGCGCTGCGCGCGAATAGCGCTGCTGCGGTGGCGCTTCCAGCCTTGCGAGGTAGCCGGTCACGCTCGGGCGTGTCTGGAACCGCCAGCCCGTCGCAACCTCCACCAGTTCCAGGCCGCGATGCGCCCAATCGGTCTGCAACTGCTCCAACCAGGCAAGGATTTGGCCTTCGTCGAAGGCAGGCTCGAAAAGGCTGCGCAGGGCCGACACCGGCATCGGCGCGCTGGCACACAGCAAAGCCGCCTCAAGCACATTGAGGGGATCGACCGGTCTGGATTCTTCTGCGGCGGTGGTCATTGCGCAAGTGTAGACGCATGCATACGTATTGCAGAACAGCGCACTCCGGGGATGGGGTACAACGATGCCGCGAGCAAAGAGGCCATCGGCAGACCCCTAAAAAGCAAACAGCCGCTGGGCCGCGGCTGCTTTTCATGCAGGCCCGAAGGCCAAGCGCTCAACGCTTTTGCCGGTACTTGCGCAGCGCAGCGATCTGTGCAGCCAAGACGGCCAGCTCGGCCTGCGCCGTTGCGATGTCAATTTCGCTCTTAGCATTGCGCAGGGCATCTTCTGCCGCCTGCCTGGCACGGTTGGCTTTTTCCTCGTCCAGATCCGCGCCGCGCACCGCGGTGTCGGACAGCACGGTGACCCGATCAGGTTGCACCTCAAGAATGCCTCCGGCGACGAAGACGAACTCTTCCTTGCCATCGGGCAACTCGATGCGCACCGAGCCCGGCTTAATGCGGGTAATCAACGGCACGTGGCGCGGCAGAATGCCCAGCTCACCCGATTCACCGGGCAGCGCGACAAACTTGGCCTCCCCCGAGAAAATGGATTCCTCGGCACTGACCACGTCGACATGTATGGTGCTCATTGGCGTTCCTTGCAACTGCTTTCAGTGAAAGTGAACCGGGCGGTGGCCGGCACCAGGGCACGTGCCACCAGACAGATTCACCACGCCAGCGATCAGGCGACTTTCTTGGCCTTTTCGATGGCTTCGTCGATCGTGCCAACCATGTAGAACGCCTGCTCGGGCAGGTGATCCACCTCGCCGTTGGTGATCATCTTGAAGCCGCGAATGGTCTCCGACAGCGGCACGTACTTGCCAGGCGCGCCCGTGAACACTTCGGCAACGTGGAAGGGCTGCGACAGGAAACGCTGGATCTTGCGCGCACGCGCCACCGTCAGCTTGTCCTCGGGTGCCAGTTCGTCCATCCCCAGAATGGCGATGATGTCGCGCAGCTCCTTGTAGCGCTGCAGCGTACCCTGCACGGCGCGGGCGACCTGATAATGCTCCTCGCCAACCACCTGCGGGTCGAGCTGGCGGCTGGTGGAGTCCAGCGGATCGACAGCCGGGTAAATCCCCAACGCAGCGATGTCGCGTGACAGCACCACGGTGGAATCCAAGTGGGCGAAGGTCGTGGCAGGAGAAGGATCGGTCAAGTCATCGGCAGGCACGTAAACGGCCTGGATCGAGGTGATGGAACCGGTCTTGGTCGAGGTGATGCGCTCTTGCAGCTTGCCCATTTCCTCGGCCAGTGTGGGCTGGTAACCCACTGCCGATGGCATGCGGCCCAGCAACGCCGACACTTCGGTACCGGCCAGCGTGTAGCGGTAGATGTTGTCGACGAAGAACAGCACGTCACGGCCTTCGTCACGGAAGGCCTCAGCCATTGTCAGGCCGGTAAGTGCCACGCGCAGACGGTTACCCGGCGGCTCGTTCATCTGGCCATACACCATGGCCACCTTGGAGTCGGCCAGATTTTCCTGGTTGACCACCTTGGCGTCCGACATCTCATGGTAGAAGTCGTTGCCCTCACGGGTACGCTCGCCCACCCCTGCAAACACCGACAATCCCGAGTGGGCCTTGGCGATGTTGTTGATGAGTTCCATCATGTTCACCGTCTTGCCCACACCGGCACCGCCGAACAGGCCGACCTTGCCGCCCTTGGCGAACGGACAGACCAGATCAATCACCTTGATGCCGGTTTCAAGCAGCTCCTGCGAGGGCGACAGCTCATCGTAGGCCGGCGCCTTGCGGTGAATCGAGGCCGTCTGCGCCTGATCGACGGGACCGCGCTCGTCAATGGGGTTACCCAGCACGTCCATGATGCGGCCCAGTGTGGCGCGACCAACCGGAACAGTGATGGGGTTGCCGGTATTGACCACCGTCAACCCACGGCGCAGACCATCGGACGAGCCCAGTGCGATGGTGCGCACCACGCCGTCACCGAGCTGCTGCTGCACCTCAAGCGTCAGGGACGTGCCTTCCAGCTTGAGTGCGTCATACACATTGGGCACCGACCCCTGGGCAAACTCCACGTCCACCACAGCGCCGATACACTGAACAATTTTTCCTTGAGCTTGAGCCATTTCTATTCCCAATCAAAATGTTTTAGACGGCCGCCGCACCAGCCACGATTTCCGACAGCTCTGTCGTGATCGCAGCTTGACGTGTCTTGTTGTAGACGAGCTTGAGTTCGTTGATGACGTTACCGGCATTGTCGGTGGCGGCCTTCATGGCCACCATGCGCGCCGACTGCTCGGACGCCATGTTGTCTGCCACGGATTGGTAGATCAGCGACTCAACGTAACGCACCAACAACTCATCAATCACGGTCTGTGCATCTGGCTCGTAGATATAGTCCCAATCGCCGCTTCGCTTTGTGCCATCGGACGCCTCCAGGCGCTCAGCCGGCAGCGGCAGCAGTTGCTCGACCACGGACTCCTGCCGCATGGTGTTGATGAATTTCGTATAGCTCAGATACACGGCGCTGAGCTCTCCAGCGGCATAGGCATCCAGCAACACCTTGACCGGGCCGATCAGCGCATCCAGACGGGGCGTATCGCCCAGTCCGGTAACTTCTGCCACCACCGGTGCGCCGATGCGGTTGAGAAAACCCAGTCCCTTGCCACCAATGGCAACTGCACGAACGGCCTTCCCATTCTGCTGCAGCTCGGAGAGCTTGTTGGTCACCGCACGCAGCACATTGGTGTTCATGCCGCCACACAGCCCCTTGTCGGTGGTCACCACGATCACACCCGCGGCCTTCGCGTCGTCATGCTTCACCATGAAAGGATGACGATACTCTGGGTTGGCTGCTGCCAGGTGCGCGGCAATGGTGCGAATCTTTTCACTGTAGGGGCGAGCGGCCTGCATGCGCTCTTGCGCCTTGCGCATCTTGGACGCGGCCACCATTTCCATGGCCTTGGTGATCTTCTTGGTGTTCTCCACCGATTTGATCTTGCCGCGTATTTCCTTGCCTGCTGCCATAGAAAACTCCTTTCAATGAACGACCGGACTCTGCCCTTCAGGCAAACGATCGCTTGAAGGATTCAATGGCAGAAGTCAGTTCGGCCTCGCTGTCCTTGTCCAGCGCCTTCTTCTCCAGCAGCTTGTCGATCAACGCGCCGTGCGAAGTCTGCAGATACTGGTGCAGTCCCTTCTCGAAGTCCAGCACGCGCTTGACGTCGATGTCGTCCAGATAACCCTTGTTGACAGCAAACAGGGAGGCGGCCATCAACGCAATGCTCAGCGGCGAATATTGCGGCTGCTTGAGCAATTCCGTCACGCGGGCACCACGATCGAGCTGCTTGCGGGTCGCCTCGTCGAGGTCAGACGCGAACTGCGCAAACGCGGCCAGTTCGCGGTACTGGGCCAGGTCGGTACGAATACCGCCGGACAGGCTCTTGATCAGCTTGGTCTGAGCTGCACCGCCGACGCGCGACACCGAGATACCGGCATTGATGGCGGGACGGATACCGGCGTTAAACAGGTTGGTCTCGAGAAAGATCTGGCCGTCGGTGATCGAGATCACGTTGGTCGGCACGAATGCGGAGACGTCACCAGCCTGGGTTTCGATGATGGGCAGCGCAGTGAGCGACCCCGTCTTGCCCTTGACCTCGCCCTTGGTGAATTCTTCCACGTAATGCGCATTGACACGTGCAGCACGTTCCAGCAGACGGCTGTGCAGATAGAACACGTCACCAGGATAGGCCTCCCGCCCCGGCGGACGGCGCAGCAGCAGCGAGACCTGGCGATATGCGACGGCCTGCTTGGACAGATCGTCATACACGATCAGGGCATCCTGACCACGATCGCGGAAGTACTCGCCCATCGTGCAGCCAGAATAGGCCGAGACGTACTGCATCGCAGCCGATTCGGACGCCGTGGCAGCAACAACGATGGTGTAATCCATGGCACCAGCCTGCTCCAGGGCGCGGACCACGTTCTTGACCGACGAGGCCTTTTGTCCGATAGCCACGTAAATGCAGGTAACGCCCTGACCGCGCTGATTGATGATGGCGTCAATGGCCACGGCGGTCTTGCCGGTCTGACGGTCGCCGATGATCAGCTCACGCTGCCCCCGGCCGATTGGCACCATTGCGTCAATCGCCTTGAGACCGGTCTGCAGCGGTTGATCGACCGACTGGCGCGCGATCACACCGGGCGCGACCTTTTCAATGACGTCGGTCATCTTGGCATTGATCGGCCCCTTGCCATCGATAGGCTGTCCCAATGCATTGACCACGCGGCCAATCAGTTCCGGGCCGACCGGCACTTCCAGAATGCGCCCCGTGGTCTTGACCACATCACCTTCGGAAATGTGCTCGTACTCACCCAGAATCACGGCACCCACGGAGTCGCGCTCCAGGTTCAGTGCCAGTCCATAGGTCGGCGCACCGGTGCTGTCTGCCGGGAACTCCAGCATTTCGCCCTGCATCACCTCGGACAGGCCGTGCACGCGAACGATACCATCCGTCACGGATACCACGGTACCTTGATTGCGCACGTCAGCGCTGGATTCCAGGCCTTCGATGCGGCTTTTAATCAGCTCGGAAATTTCTGCTGGATTGAGTTGCATGACTCGTTCCTCGTTGCTTGATCGATTGCGTCTGCTTGCGGGCCGTCAGGCCGTCAGCGCCGCTTTCATTTGTTCCAGACGGGCTTTGATGGAAGTATCGAACTCCTCATCGCCCACGACGACCCGTATCCCACCTATCAGCGACGCATCGGGCTGCACTGTGAGGTTGAGCTTGCGGCCAAAACGCTTCTCGAGCACTGGCCGCAGCCCATCAAGCTCGGCATCACTGAGCGGGAAGGCACTGTAGACCACAGCATCTGCCGCGCCCTGCTGCGCGTTCACTAGTCCGCGATACTGCGCAGCAATCATGGGCAATGCCGGTAGACGATCGTTGTCGATGACGGTCGCCAGAAAATTCTTCGCCAACTGCGGCAAATCCCCCTGCACCACCGACTCGAACAGACTCAGAAGCTGCTCGCGACTCACCTTCGGGCTTTGCGCAACGCGTTGAACGTCCTCGCTCGCCGCAACTTCGGCAAAGGCATCCAGCCACTGCTGGACCTGCTCGGCGCCTGCCACACCCGTCGCCTTGAACAGGGCTTCGGCGTATGGGCGCGCAATCGTGGCCAGTTCTGCCATATGGACCCCTTGTTACAGCTCAGTCTTGAGACATCCTAGCAAGTCGGCATGCACTTCGGCATTGACCTCCTTGCGCAGGATTTGCTCCGCACCCTTGACCGCAAGCACAGCCACCTGGTCGCGCAGCGCCTCACGCGCCGCATGCAACTGCTGCTCGGCATCGGCCTTGGCCTGCGCGAGAATCTTCTCAGCCTCGGCATTGGCGCGTGCCTTCGCCTCACTGACGATAGCCTGCGCACGACGCTCGGCATCAGCCAACAGGGACGCAGTCTCGTTGCGCGATTCGGCCAGCTGCTGCTCTACCCGCTTGTTGGCTTCGGCCAGCTCGGTCTTGGCCTTGTCTGCGGCAGCAAGTCCGTCAGCGATCTTTTGCGCTCTTTCATCCAGCGCCTTGACGATGGGCGGCCACACGAACTTCATCGTGAACCACACCAGAATCAGAAAGACAATGGCTTGAAAGAACAGTGTCGAATTGATATTCATTGCAACACCTCTCTTTCGTGGCGTTGAATGAACTTAGGCGATAGCGGGCACGAACGGGTTTGCAAATGCGAACAGCAGGGCAATTGCGACACCGATCAGGAATGCCGCATCAATCAGACCTGCCAGAATAAACATCTTGGTTTGCAGGTCATTGATCAGCTCAGGCTGACGTGCCGAAGACTCCAGAAACTTGCCGCCCATCAAGGCGATACCGATTGACGCACCAATAGCACCCAGGCCGACGATCAGACCACAAGCGAGCGCAACCAGACCGTTGATGTTGCCGATGATTTCCATGATAAATCCTTCAGTTAGTGGAGGTTGAGATGAAAGGGAAAGGAAAGAAAAACGAAACCCCAAAGGACAACACACCCAGGTGTGCCGTCAAATTGACGTCAGTGCGCGTTGTGCGCCTGACCCAGATAGATGAGCGCCAGCATCATGAAGATGAACGCCTGCAGGGTGATCACCAGAATATGGAAGATAGCCCAAATGGTCCCGGCAATCACATGCCCAAGACCCAGTAGAACACCGCCAAAGGACATCGCCGCAAAACCACCCATCAGGGCAATCAGCATGAACACCAGCTCGCCAGCATACATATTGCCAAACAACCGCATGCCATGCGAGACCGTCTTGGAGACGTACTCAATGATCTGCATGACCAAGTTGACAACCCCAAGAATCACAGCAAAGAACGGATTCTTGGAAGTACCAAACGGCGCCGTAACCAGCTCGTGCGCGAATCCGCCGACCCCCTTGATCTTGATCGCGTAAAACAGGCACAGCACCAGAACCGCCAACGACAACCCGAACGTCACCGAGAGATCGGCCGTTGGCACGACACGCAGATAGGCATCATGGTAGTCACGCCCAACCGCCTCGTGGGCAACACCCCACAGATGCGGCAAAAGATCAACGGGAATCAAATCCATGGCATTCATCAGGAAAATCCAGACAAACACCGTCAGCGCCATCGGCGCAATGAACTTGCGGCTCTCGGCATTATGGATATTGGCCTTGGCCTGGCCATCCACCATCTCCACCAGAATCTCGACGGCAGCCTGAAAGCGCCCCGGCACACCCGCAGTCGCGCGCTTGGCCGCCAGATACAGCACAAACACAGTCAACAAGCCCAACAACAGCGCAATCAGCAGGGAATCGTAATTAATGACCCTGAAGTCAACAATGAAACCCTGCTTGACGTTAGTCCAATGGCCAAGGTGGTGAACAATGTATTCGCTTGCGGTAGGACCGCCTTCAGAGGGTGCTGCCATAAGTCAACTCTATTTGATCGTTCTAGACATTTCTGCGTCGCGCCAACCAGATCGGCGCCACCCAGTACACATTGACGGTCAGTACGATGGCCAACAACAGCATCGACCAAGCCACTTCACCAAGCATCCACGGAGCCAGCGCCAGCAAAACCACGCTCACCAACAGCTTGCCCAACTCCCCAAGGACAAGCACACCCAACGAAGGTTGGCGCACGACCAGCGCAGCAAAGCCTGCAGCAGGCAACGCAATGGCCGCCGCTCCGTAAAACCACGAGATTATAGCCGCAGAATCCTGGCCAACTCCCCAAAGTATTCCCCCTCCGAGCAAGGCCAAAATCGCTTGACAGGCCACGATCGCCAAGGGAGATATCCGCCTGTGCCCCGCACGCCATCTTGCGGCTTGCGCAGCATTCAACGGCGCAGGAAAGGCATCCTCCCACGCGGGATCGCTGGTGTCTGCGAATGCGTCGGCGTTGGGCTTACGCATATGATCGCTCGGGTCCTCTGCAGGCATCTGCGGTCGCCAGAAGTCAAAGACGCGCGATTGTATGCGGCCCCCTGATGCGCTGTAGGACAAAGACCCCGCAAGACCATCAGCGCGCGAGGCGACGTCGGCAGTGGTAGTCTTGCAAGCTGCCTTTCTGGCTTCATATACAGGCGCCATGACACATCACACCCACTCCCCCGAAGAGCAGCAGTCTGCCATTGTGTATCCCCAGGACTTTCCGATCAAAGTCATGGGACTGCATTCGGCCGAACTGGTTGAGGCCGTGCGTGACATTGCGGCGCGGCACGATCCTGGTTTCCGGCACGAAACCATTGAATTGCGCGAAAGCCGCGAGGGCAAGTACCTCAGCGTCACGATCACCATCCGCGCCACCAGCCGCACCCAGCTGGATGCCATCTACCGGGAGTTGACGGCCCACCCGCTCTCGAAATGGGTGATCTGACAGCGGTTGCGCCGATGTCCTCCCTGCACGAACGGCCATCGCCGGGCGATGCGCTCCCTGCCCCTGCAGCGCAAGCCCTTCCCTTGCTGGTTCGCCACCTGGGCGTGGTGGACTATGTCTGCACTGCCGAAGCCATGCGCCGGTTCAGCGAGGCGCGCGGCCACGAAACACCGGATGAGCTATGGCTGTGCCAGCATCCACCGGTCTACACACAAGGGATCACAGGCAAACTGCAGCATGTGCTTAATGCCGGTGCCATCCCCGTGGTTCGCAGTACGCGCGGCGGGCAGGTGACCTACCATGGCCCCGGCCAGATCGTCGCCTATCCACTGATCAATCTCAAGCGTCACGGCATTTTTGTCAGGGAGTACGTCTGCCGGCTCGAAGAAAGCGCCATACGCACGCTGTTGCATTTCGGCGTATCCGGCTTCAGGGTTGCCGGTGCGCCTGGGGTCTATGTTGCGCTGCCTGGCGCGCCAGAAAGGCCACCCCGCCAGCAAGCCCCCCAGGCACCGGCCCAACCGGATTTCACCGGACTGGCCAAGATTGCGGCACTGGGGGTCAAGGTGACCCGCGGCTGCACCTACCATGGACTGGCGCTTAACGTGCACATGGATCTGGCGCCCTTTCATGGCATCCACCCGTGCGGCTACAGTGCGCTCACGGTCACCGACCTGCATACAATCGGCGTGCATGCCGCGCTGGAAGACGTGCAGGCCGTTCTGCAGCAGCAGTTGACGCACCTTTTGGCCACCTGATGCGCGCCCCAGCCAACTTCCTCCCACCTTTTATTAGGCACAGCCACTGCACACGATGAGTCTGCCAGCAAGCCCCCAGCCCGCCCGCGCCTACGACCCCACCGTCAAACAGAAGGCGGCGGACAAGCTCTCGCGCATTCCCGTCAAAGTGCTGCAAACGGGACCCGCACTGAAGAAGCCTGACTGGATCCGCGTCAAGGCCGGCTCGCCCACCACCCGCTTCTACGAGATCAAGCAGATCCTGCGCGAGCACCGGCTGCATACCGTTTGCGAGGAAGCCAGCTGCCCTAACATCGGCGAATGTTTTGGCAAGGGCACGGCCACCTTCATGATCATGGGCGACAAGTGCACACGCCGCTGCCCATTCTGTGATGTCGGCCATGGCCGCCCCGACCCCCTCGACAAGGATGAACCGCTCAACCTGGCCAAGACCATTGCCGCGCTGAGGCTGCGCTATGTCGTCATCACCAGCGTGGACCGCGACGACCTGCGCGACGGCGGCAGCGGCCATTTTGTCGAATGCATCCAGCGCATCCGCGAGCATTCGCCGCACACGCAGATCGAAATCCTCGTGCCCGACTTTCGCGGCCGTGATGACCGCGCGCTGGAAATCCTCAAGGCCGCGCCGCCGGACGTCATGAACCACAACCTGGAAACCGTGCCACGGCTCTACAAGCAGGCTCGGCCCGGCTCGGACTACCAGTTCAGCCTGAACCTGCTCAAGAAGTTCAAGGCATTGCACCCCAACGTGCCCACCAAGAGCGGCCTGATGGTCGGCCTGGGCGAGACGGACGAGGAAATCCTGCAAGTCATGCGCGACATGCGTGCCCACGACATCGACATGTTGACAATAGGGCAGTACCTGTCACCGACCAACAGCCACCTGCCGGTACAGCGCTACGTACATCCTGACACCTTCCGCATGTTCGAGGATGAAGCGTACAAAATGGGCTTCACGCATGCGGCCGTCGGCGCTTTGGTTCGCTCCAGCTACCACGCCGACGAGCAGGCTCAGGCAGCGGGCCTGCCGGTGAACTAAGCGGCGATCTCGCGGACGCACACCGGCACATGGTTGCGCAGCCTTGCTGCGCGATGCTGCAGCTTGTGGTGCAGTGCCAACTTCCACGTGGCATGCGCGACAGGCCTGCGCTGCAGCGACATGCCTGCTGAACAGCTAGCTTAGTCTTCCCAGAACCGCGGCGCAGTACGCAGCTGGCGCAGCGCACTGCGGCACGCCTGGACATGTGCCGGCTCGCGGGCGGTGAACCAGCCCACGCCGAACCACGCACGAGGATCGGCTTCAACCAGCGTGCGCCATGTCGCCAGGGCCACGACTTCGTCGTTGTATTCCCCCAACGCGTCCTGTGCTGGACGCAGCAATTGCAGATAGCGCGCGACTGGTTTGCGACCAAACATCTCTGCCGTGAATTCGATCAAGTAGCGCTGACGTTTGAGACGCTTGCGCACTGCATGGCGCTGCTCGGCGCTGAGCACACGATAGCGCTTGCCCGCGCGCACCAGCGCGGCATGCAGCTTGCCAATGCGTGCCTTCAGCTGTGCCAATGCCTCGACATGCGGCAGGCCATCGACCCCCGAACCCCATGCCCCGTCGTCAGGGGCCACATCCGCCCCGTCTCCTTGCTGCTGCGCTACGTTGGATTCCCCCGCGCCAGCAACCAGCCCCATCAACGCCACAAGCACGCTTTGCAGCGCAGACGCGCGCACGATGGCTGCAGCGTTTTGCGTGTGCGCCTGCTGCGCCAGCGTCAACTCCGGGCCGCCGGCGGCAAGCAACTGCGCCTGGGCGCTGGCAAGCACATCCTCAACATCGCGCAGTTCTCCGAGTGCGCGAAATGCCTGCACCAGCGGCGGCAGCCATTCGGGATCGACGAGCCCCGGCGCCAGTGGCCCCAGTTCTCTGAGTGCGGTGCGCAAGCGGCGCAGGCCGATGCGCAGCTGATGAATCTGCTCGGCATCCTCGCTGCCCGCCGCTATTTCACTCGCATTCGGAAGAATCTGCTCCAGGCACGATGCCACGGCGCATTGCAGTATTTCGCGCCCGCTCGGTGTGGCCGAGCGCATGCGCGTGGGCCCAGCCTTGACGGCGGGAACGTGCGTCACCCCGGCACGCAGACGCTCGCCCTGCTCTGCCTTGCTGACGGTACTCAGCCAAAGTCCATGGCGCTGCACCCAGCGCTGGGCCAACTGCACGAAGCTCGGCAGCGCGCCGCGCACCAGTTCCAGTTCCAGTTCCACGATGGGCGCCGTCACTCGCTTGCCGGTGTCCACACGCTCGGCCCGCAAGCGGCCTTTGTCGAAAGCCAGCTCCACCCAACCGCCCGGCACGCGCAGCATCCGGGTCAGGCGCCATACATCAGTTTCGTAGGTAGGCGCCAGCGGCGCATCGCTGGCTGCCAGCGCCTGCTGCAGCAACTCCCCCACCACGGTGCCGGCGTGCAGAGCAGGATCGGGCTGCAGCCGGTCCCCTGCGCGCGCGGGCCCCAGATCGACGTTGTGCTCCAGCCGCTGCAGACTGTCCTGCCCCGCGGCCTTGACGGTTTGCACCCAGTTGGCCCCTTCCTTGCGCAGGCGCAACGCCATGCGATGGCGGGCCAGGACATTGTCGGCAGTATCAAAGTAGCGCGCCTGCAGTCGCTGGCGCTCGACGCTGCCACGCCGCACCGCGGCTTCCACGGTCGATGCCTGCTGGGGTGAGAGGCAGAATTTGAATTCGATTTCTTTGTCGGACATGGCTCGCAGGCGGCAGTGGGGAATTAGTTCGCCATCTTGCCAGAGCCACGCCTTGGCGCGCCATTTTCCATCGTGATCGGGATACGTCGTGCGATTCAACGCCCATGCTTTGACACCGCAATGGCCGCGGTTTACCGGAATTATGTAGCAAACGCACAAGACTAATCTGCCACGATCAAACCAAAATACCCCTGTTTCCATCTCGGACAGGGGTATTTTCATGGCTGAATCACATGTAGTTTCTGGCTTGGTCGCCAAACGGTCGGAAGTCTCCGGCCTGATCTCGCACTATCAGCACGAGATCGCTCGGCTACAGGGCGATATGCAGCATCTCGACGCCACCATCAAGCTATTCGACCCAGAGTATGACTTGCGCACCATCCGACCCAAGCAAGTACGGCAGAGCAGCCGGCTGTTTGCCAATGGTGAGTGCCACCGGCTGATGCTGGAGGCGCTGCGCGAGATGGGTGGGCAAGGTAGCACCGGCGAGATTGCCCAGCGCATTCATGCCTGCAAGGGCTTTGAAGAGGATGCACTCAAGGCTGTTCATCATGGCCTGGACGCGGTGCTGCGTCGCGCCGCCAGTTCTGGCTTGCTGGTGAAGGTTGGCCGCAACGAATCCGGCAACCTGTGGAAACTGGCTGATTTGGCTCAGTGAACCAGATGTTCCATCAGGCGCTTGTTGCCTTGCCAGTAGCCGCCAAAATCCCGCGAGGTGCGCGTCTCGGCGCACTTTATCAGGATGTCGAAGAACATCTCACCGTTACTCATGCGGCGATTGTCTTCCCGGTAGGCGGCTTCATTGGCGTAGTGGTTCAGGTACATGATGCCGAACTTGTGCACTTGGCCGTACTGCATGCGGCGGAAGCGCGAGAAGTAGCTTTCGGCCATGTTGGTGGTCACGCCGTCGTCCGAACGGTATTCGACCTGATGGTTGACGCGCTTGGTTGGGAAGTAAGCGTGCAGCGGGTCGTAGGCTGGCGCTTCGTCAGCAAACACGGTCGTTCCCTTGCGAATGAAGCGGCCTGCCAGCTTGAGCACGCCAGCCTGATGTTCGCTCTTCATCACAAAAGTCAGGGTGCGCTTGCCGCCTTGGCCTGCCTCAGCGCGTGAGCGCATCACGAATACGCAGCGCTTATCGGCCTTCTGGTTCTCGGCCAAGCGACGGTCCACACGGTCGGCCTTTTTGTTCTTCGGGCGCACATGCCCGTTCACATACGCCCCATCCAATTCCACCTCACCGTCCAGTTCGGTTTCATCGCGCTGAGCCATCAACGACTCCCGAATCTTGTGCGCCAGCACGAAGGCAGTCTTGTACTGCACGTCCAGATCACGCGCCAGTTGCAGGGCCGACAAGCCTTTCACGGCATTGCAGTAGATAGCAATAGCAGCCAGGTACACCTTCAACGGCAGCTTGTGGCTGGCGAAGATCGTGCCGGATGTGACCGAGAACGTGTGGTTGCAGTCGCGGCAGCGCCACTGGCGGCGGGTCTTGATGAAGTAGTGCTTGGCCATGCTGCCGCAGCACGGGCAGATCGCGTCGTGATGGCCCCAACGGCTCTGCTTGAACATCTCGAAAGCCTGATCGTCGCTGAGCGAAAAAATCTTGCGCAGCGACAGGGTGCGAGCTCGGGCGGAGAGCAGGAAGTGTTGTGACATGATCGTTATTGCACATAAATATATGTGTCTATTGTGGTAAAAATCACCCCTCGCGTCAAGTGACCTTGCAAATTAATTTATTAATAAAAAACATTAATTTGTTTTTTGTTAGCATAAATAAGTGTGCTATACTCATTAAAACGTGTATCCTCTCGCGCCATGACCTACGATGAATTTCAACGCCAGATCGGCAAGGCCGGACTCACCATCCGTGAATTTGCCGACCTGGTAAAAATGCACCGCAACTCTGTGACCAACTACGCCAAGCTCGGCGAGGTTCCGTCACATTTGGCGGTGATTGCGGCATTGCTTGGCGCGATGGCGGATAAAAAGGTGGACTTCCGTTCCATTCTCGATAGCATCGAGATTGAACCGAAGAAGCCGCGTGGAGGCGCAGCCAAAGGACGATTTGGCGGCAGCAAGCAAACAGATTTGCCGATGGAGTAATGCCGTGTTAGCTCAAGAAGAACTATTCGTTCAGGGGGACTTGCAGGAATGCCGTCCCCTTCTGAAATGGGCCGGGGGCAAGACCCAGCTTCTGGGGGAAATCATTCCAAAGATGCCCAAGAAGTATGGTCGCTACATCGAACCGTTTTTTGGTGGCGGCGCACTGTTCTTTGCCGTGCGACCAGCCGGTGGAGTGATCGCCGACAGCAACCCGGAATTGGTCAATCTGTACCGATCCGTGGCCAGTGACGTTGACGGCGTGTTGGCACAGCTGCGCCAGTATCAGAATACCGAAGAGGTGTTTTATGCCGTCCGTGCCCAAGACTGGACGAAACTCTCAAGTGTTGAGGCCGCTGCCCGTACCGTTTTTCTGAACCGCACCTGCTTCAATGGGCTGTACCGGGTCAACAAGAAGGGGCAGTTCAATGTTCCGTTCGGACGGTACAAGAATCCGAAGGTGCTTGATGAGGATGCACTGAGAGCCGCCTCCCGCCTGTTGCAGGACACGACCATCATTTGCGGGGATTACAAGGACGTGCTGCGGGAGCAGGCGCAACCTGGCGACTTCATTTTCCTCGACCCTCCCTACCTACCCGTTTCGGAGTACGCCGATTTCAAACGCTACACCAAGGAGCAGTTTTACGAGGAAGATCATGCAGAACTCGCTGCCGAGGTTAAGCGTCTGCATGAGTTGGGCTGCCATGTCATCCTGACAAACTCGAACCACCCTTTGGTGCATGAACTATACAGCGCTTTCTCCATCGAAGTGATACAGACCAAGCGCTATATCTCCTGCAATGGCAAAGGGCGAACCGGCGAAGATGTCATCGTGACAGTGCCGCCGAAGCCACGCTTTGATATTCGCTTGGTTCCCGCCCCGTTATCTGAACAAGCATTGCTATACCCGCCAACCCGTTATATGGGCTCGAAGAACAAGCTACTGTCGGAGATTTGGGCCGTGGCGTCTCAGTTCGAGTTCGAGACAGCAGTAGACCTGTTTTCCGGCTCCGGTATCGTGGGGTACATGCTGAAATCGCACGGCAAGGCGGTTATCAGTAACGACTATATGGCCATGTCGTATACCTTCGCCAAGGCGATGATCGAAAACAACGACATCACGCTAGGTGTGGACGAAGCCTTGGCACTGCTTGAGCCTAGAAAGCCGGTGGACCGCTTCGTCGAGACCAAATTCCAGGGGCTGTACTTCTCTGACGAAGACAATCGTCTGATCGACATTCTGCGTGCCAATATCAAGGCGATTAAAAACCCGTACAAACGAGCCATTGCCATGTCCTCGCTGGTGCGTGCCTGCCTGAAGAAACGCCCGCGTGGCATCTTCACCTATGTTGGCCACCGCTATGATGACGGACGTAAAGATCTGCTGATGTCGTTCCGAGATCAATTCTTGGAAGCTGTGAACATGGTTAATGCTGCGGTCTTCGATAATGGCAAGCAGAACAAGGCCAGAAACGGCGACGCTATGACCTTGCAGCGACAGGAATCCGGGCTGGTTTATATTGACCCGCCTTACTATTCCCCGCTATCAGACAACGAATACGTGCGTCGCTATCACTTTGTCGAAGGCTTGGCGCGTGATTGGCAAGGTGTCGAGATTCAGGAGCACACTGTCACCAAGAAATTCAAGTCCTACCCGACGCCGTTCTCTTCTCGCAAGGGAGCTGCCGAGGCGTTTGATCTGCTGTTCAAGCGCTTCAGGGATAGCGTGCTTGTCGTGTCCTACTCGTCAAATAGCCAGCCAACTCTGGACGAGATGGTGGCCATCATGGCGAAGCACAAGCGCCATGTTGAGGTGGTGCCAGTGGACTACCGCTATTCTTTCGGCAATCAGGGACACAAGGTTGGCGACAACAATAATGCGGTACAGGAATACTTGTTCGTAGGTTACTGAGGTTGCCCCATGCTAAACAGTCAAGATCAAGAGAATTTGCTGAAATCCAGCCATGCAGCCAGTTTTCTGGTGCAAGATCTAAACGCCTTGGCCAAGGCCGACAATCCGCTGTTGGCCGAGCTGGCTATTGAGTTATTGCAGCAGGCATCCCAGCTTGAGCAACGACTGAAACGGCTTGAAACCCTCACGCGATAAGCTCAAAGGCATTATTATGACCACGTTCTGTTGAGAGAAGTGATCGTATGAAGCCGTGGCATCTGGGTAATACCACAGTTCGCAGCCCTTTCCGGTTACGGGAAGGGCTTGTTGCATTGTCTACCTCTTCGCTCCAAGGTAATTTGCGGGGTTCCGCGCAGGATATTGCATTTCGCAATTTGCTGGGTGAGCACGGTATTGTTGCCCTTGGTAGCGACAATACCAATAGTGTCGGGCGGAAATGGCGCTCAGCACTCACTAAGCTAGGATTCTTATTTCCCCAGATACCAGCAGCGAGTGGCATACCACAGAATGATGTAGGTCCGGTTGATACGATCACACCGAATGGCTGGCGTCTCATTAGAGCCGAAAGTGTTCCTGCCATGCAGGAGTGCTTTTTGCGAGCACTCGCAGCGCATTATCTTCCGTCAGTCTTGGAGGATGAGTTTGAATGCACGGCCTTCTCGCCGTTGCGGCATGTCCTCTCTGTAATGCTTGAGCTTGAACGCAAAACAGGCGAAAGCCGACTGAACTTCATCGAGATGGCTACGGTGGTGCAAGTCACAAGCCCTGATGATGATCTGACTGTAATTGCGGAGAAAGTATTAGCGCTGCGGGAAAGAAGGGCCTCTTCGACACTCAACAAGAAAAAGTTTGATCGTGAGGAGCTTGAAGCCACCGCACGGAGCATTCTCAAGCCGGATGGGGAGCCTTACAAGGTACAGACATTTAATGACTATGCAGACGCAAATTTTCGTTATCTAAAGGCAACGGGGCTTGTGCAAAGCAAGGGGCGTGGCCTCTCGCTAGTGCCGGAGAAGCATCTGTTCATAGAACGGCTAACTGCCGAAACCGGTGTGCCAGAGTCTGATCGGGCTTACTTCATCACGCTGTGTAACGGTGCTGCCTTGCCAACAGACAACCAGGATTCGGCACTGGCCGTACTGGCTGATCTGTTGCAGCAACTTAGACGCCGTGGCATTCCTTTCGATGTTGGTGGCAAACCGACCGATACTCCGGCTGATATTGAGATTATCCGGCACCAGATCGAGGCGCTTCTGGCTGAGGCGAACGAAGAAGCCTACGCAGCCCAGCAAGCAGCAGTGTGGGAAGAGATCGCTGCTTACATGGAACTGATCATCACACGCCGCAACAGGAAGACCCTTTCTAATGGCGAAGAGATTGAAGTACCACAGGCCGAGGCTCCAGCATATTTCGAGTGGGTACTGTGGCGAGCCTTCCTGGCTATCAACAGCTTGGCCAACAAACCCTATGAAGCTCGCCGCTTCAAGATCGATCAGGATTTCTTGCCGGTAGGTACTGCTCCAGGCAATGGCCCGGATCTGATCTTCGAGTTCGATGATTTTGTGCTGGTGGTGGAAGTCACGTTGACGGCCAACTCGCGCCAGGAAGCGGCAGAAGGAGAGCCGGTAAGACGCCATGTGGCGGATCTCGTGGCGTTCTACCAAGAGCAATCCGGTAAACCAGTCTACGGCTTGTTCATCGCCAATAGAATCGACTCCAACACCGCTGAAACCTTCCGTATTGGTATCTGGTACACCAATACCGATGAGAAAATGCGGCTGGATATCATCCCGATTACCTTGGCGCAGTTCAAAGACGTGTTTGAAGCGCTGTTTGCTTCGGGGCAAGTGGATGTTGCGCTCATTCGAGAGCTACTTGAACAATGCGGCAGCCTGCGACCAACACATGAAGCTCCCGCCTGGAAGCGAGAAATTGCCGACGTTGTACAACGAACAGTAGGCCAGCTTTTGCAGTAAGCATCGTCGGCTTCAAAAGGAGATCGCATGGAGCGTGAAGACATTCATCGGCATTATTCTTGGCAGTTCAAAGCCGGGCGAGTAGTCGATAACAGCGTACCGGATAGCTGGCTGTCGGCCATTTCTTCCTTGTGCACCAATGTCGATGTGCTGATTCAAGGCGAACTACGAGAAGGCTTTCATTGGCTGGACATCAAGGAGAAGCACGGGATGCTGTCGGTGTCTTATGCGGCTCCGAGCGCACTGACGGAAGCGATTGATGCCTTGGTCGATGCGGCGGACACCGCTTGTCGCCAGGCAAGTACGCCAGCCACTGGCATCCTGCTGCGCCAAGTAGTTGGCATGCCAAGACGGGGGCCAGCCTATTTCGCAGAGGACGTACTGACTGCGATGGATTCAGCCCCTCATTAAATGCACAAAGCCCGCGATTTTGCGGGCTTCTGACTTTGTGCGTTTGCTACATAATTCCGCGGTTTACGCCATACCGACCAACTGCCTCGCCATTTGGTTATGCCGCTCAATCAGCGGCCCCATGTCGACTGTAGTCAGCGTGCCATTGCGCACAACCACCCGGCCATGCACGATGGTGTAATTCGCGCGCGGCGCCACGCACAGCAAAAGACTGGCCACAGGGTCGTGCACGGCGGCTCCGGCAAAGGCAATGTCACGCAAATCAAACAGCGCCAGATCGGCACATTGCCCGGCTTGCAGGCTGCCGATATCTTCCCGCCCCAGTACCTGGGCGCCGCCACGGGTCGCCAGATGCAGGGCATCGCGCGCCGTCATTTCGGCAGGACCTGCATCGCAGCCATAGCGGGTCTTCCCTCCTTCCTGCTGCGGGGGCTGCATCGCCCGCCCCACCCGGGCCAGCAACAGGGCCTGCCGCGCCTCGCCCAGCAGATTGGCGCCATCGTTGCTGGCACTGCCGTCGACACCCAGGCCCACCGGCACACCGGCATCGACCATGCGCCGCACCGGCGCAATACCGCTAGCCAGGCGCATGTTGCTGCACGGGCAGTGCGCCACGCCGGTGCGGCTGCGGGCAAACAGTGCGATGCCCGCTTCGTCCAGCCTGACACAGTGCGCGTGCCAGACATCCTCTCCCGTCCAGCCCAGCTCCTGTGCATACTCGGCCGGCGTGCAGCCAAAACGCGCCAGCGAATAGGCCACATCGTGGTCGTTTTCAGCCAGATGCGTGTGCAGCCGCACGCCCAGGCCACGGTAGCTGCGCGCCAGCGCTGCGGACTCACGCATCAACGTCTGGCTGACGCTGAAGGGCGAACACGGCGCCAGCGCGATCTGCAGCATTGCGCCATGGGAGGCATCGTGATAGGTCTCGATCAGCCGTTGGGAATCCGCCAGGATGGCGCTCTCCTGCTCCACCAGGCGATCGGGTGGCAGGCCGCCTTGGCTGCGGCCCACACTCATGCTGCCGCGTGTGGCGGTAAAGCGCATACCAATCTCCCGCGCGCCGGCAATGGCGTCATCCAGACGCACTCCGTTGGGGTAAAGATAAAGGTGATCGCTGCTGGTTGTGCAGCCGCTGAGCAACAACTCGGCCATCGCCACCTGGGTGCTGACATGCACCATCTCCGGCGTCAATCCGGCCCAGATGGGGTAAAGCCCCTGCAACCAGGTAAACAGCTCGGCATCCTGCACGCTGGGCACGGCACGCGTGAGGCTCTGGTACATGTGGTGATGGGTGTTGACCAGCCCTGGGACGACCAGGTGATGGCGTGCATCAATGACTTCGTCGGCGCTTTGCATGTTCGGCGGCAGCTCGGCCTGGGGCCCGACATAGCGAATCAGTCCCGCCTCAATAAAAATGGCCGCATCCTGCCATTCATGACCCGCATCGTCCTGGGTGGCAATGGTGTGCGCATGCTGAATAAGTAAGGTGGACATGGCTGTGAGTGAGTGAATGTGGAGGCACGTGTGACAGGGCGCGCGACGCAGTGCGCAATGCGTTGCCTGCCCCAGCCCACGCGGCCGCATGGCAAGCTGCGATCCGCACCAACGGCTCGGCAAGCGATTGCAGGATTTCCGCTGCCGCCCAAGCAAGTGGACCCCATATAGCCCAAGCAAGCATGGTGCCACACCGTGCCGACGCCCCAAAAAATATGTCCCCATTTATTCTCAACATAACTCTTGTCGACAAAAAATAGCATCCGACCCTTATTTATTTTCTTGCTTGTGGCGTTGTTGCGGCGTATTCTCGGCACCTGCGATCTGGACGGCCTCACGCCGTCCTCAGGCCTCACGATTGACTCAAAAATACAAGGAGTACGCCATGACCCAGGCGTCTGAACAGCAGGACCTGCACGCGCAGGGGCTGTATTCCCCCGTGCATGAACACGACGCCTGCGGCGTGGGCTTTGTGGCGCACATCAAGGGCGTCAAACGCCATGACATCGTACAGCAGGCGCTGCAGATCCTGATCAATATCGATCACCGCGGTGCGGTCGGCGCCGACCCGCTGATGGGCGACGGTGCCGGCATCCTGATCCAGATTCCCGACCAGCTCTACCGCGAGGAAATGGCCGCCCAGGGCGTGACGCTGCCGCCGGCCGGGGAATACGGGGTGGGCATGATCTTCCTGCCCAAGGAGCAAGCTTCGCGCCGCGCCTGCGAGCAGGAGATGGAGCGTGCCATCAAGGCCGAAGGCCAGGTGCTGCTGGGCTGGCGCGACGTGCCGGTCAACCGCGCGATGCCGATGTCGCCCGCCGTGCGTGAGAAGGAGCCGGTCATACGGCAGGTTTTCATCGGCCGCGGCAACGATGTGATCGTGCAGGATGCGCTGGAGCGCAAGCTGTATGTGATTCGCAAGACTGCCAGCGCCGCCATCCAGAACCTGCAGCTCAAATACAGCAAAGAGTATTACGTGCCCAGCATGAGCACGCGCACGGTGGTCTACAAGGGCCTGCTGCTGGCGCATCAGGTGGGCGAGTACTTCCACGATCTGGCCGATCCGCGCTGCATCTCCGCCATTGCGCTGGTGCACCAGCGTTTCTCGACCAACACTTTCCCAGAGTGGCCACTGGCCCACCCGTACCGCTATGTGGCGCACAACGGCGAGATCAACACCGTCAAGGGCAACTACAACTGGATGCGCGCGCGCGAGGGCGTGATGTCCTCGCCGGTGCTGGGCGAAGATCTCAAGAAGCTCTACCCCATCAGCTTCCCGCACCAGTCCGACACGGCCACCTTCGACAACTGTCTGGAACTACTGACCATGGCTGGCTACTCCATCAGCCAGGCGATGATGATGATGATCCCCGAACCATGGGAGCAGCACGAGAGCATGGACGAGCGCCGCCGCGCGTTCTACGAATACCACGCCGCGATGCTGGAGCCGTGGGACGGTCCCGCCTCAGTGGTCTTCACCGACGGGCGCCAGATCGGCGCCACGCTGGACCGCAACGGCCTGCGCCCGGCGCGTTACTGGGTGACGGAGGACGATCTGGTCATTCTCGGCTCCGAAGCCGGCGTGCTGCCCATTGCCGAGACCAAGATCGTGCGCAAGTGGCGCCTGCAGCCGGGCAAGATGCTGCTGATCGACCTTGAACAGGGCCGCATGATCGACGATGCGGAGCTCAAGGCCAACATCGTCAACACCAAGCCCTACAAGCAGTGGAACGAGAACCTGCGCGTCAAGCTCGACAGCGTCGATGCAGCGCCCGCTGGTGCCTCGCCTGCGGGCGAACACCCCATTCCACTGCTCAAGCGCCAGCAGCTGTTTGGCTTCACGCAGGAGGACATCAAGTTCCTGCTCGCGCCCATGGCCAGCAACGGCGAGGAAGCCATCGGCTCAATGGGCAACGACAGCCCGCTGGCCGTGCTCTCGGCGCGCCCCAAGCCGCTGTACAACTACTTCCGCCAGCTGTTCGCGCAGGTCACCAACCCGCCGATCGACCCGATCCGCGAAGCCATCGTGATGTCGCTGGTCTCCTTCATTGGGCCCAAGCCCAATCTGCTGGACATCAACCAGGTCAATCCGCCGATGCGGCTGGAGGTCACGCAGCCGATTCTGGATTTTGCCGGCATGGCCAAGCTGCGCGACATCGGCCAGCTGACCCACAACAAGTTCAAGAGCGCGGTGATCGACATCACCTATCCGCTCGAGTGGGGCAAGGAAGGCGTGGAGGCCAAGCTGGCCTCGCTGTGTGCGCGCGCGGTCGATGCGGTCAAGGATGGCGCCAACATCCTCATCGTCAGCGACCGCGACGTCGCACCCGATCGCATCGCCATCCCGGCACTGCTGGCGCTGTCGGCCATCCACCAGCATCTCATCCGCACCGGCCTGCGCACCTCCACCGGCCTGGTGGTCGAGACCGGCACCGCCCGCGAGGTGCACCACTTTGCCGTGCTGGCTGGCTACGGCGCCGAGGCCGTGCACCCCTACCTCGCGCTGGAGACGCTGCAGACCCTGCATCAGGACCTGCCTGGCGCGCTCAGCGCCGAGAAGGCCATTGCCAACTACATCAAGGCCATCGGCAAGGGCCTGTCCAAGATCATGTCCAAGATGGGCGTGTCCACCTACATGAGCTACTGCGGCGCGCAGCTGTTCGAGGCGGTCGGCATCAATTCTGCGACGGTGGACAAGTACTTCACCGGCACCCCCTCGCGCGTGGAGGGCATCGGCATCTTCCAGATCGCCGAGGAAGCCATCCGCATGCACCAGGCCGCCTTCAGCGATGCGCCGGTGCTGGCCAACATGCTCGATGCCGGTGGCGAGTACGCCTGGCGCGCACGGGGCGAGGAACACATGTGGTCGCCCGATGCCATTGCCAAGCTGCAGCACAGCACGCGTTCGGGCAGCTTCAACACCTACAAAGAGTACGCGCAGATCATCAACGATCAGAGCCGCCGCCTGATGACGCTGCGCGGCCTGTTCGAGTTCCGCTTCGACCCGGCCAAGGCCATACCCGTCGAGGAAGTCGAGCCCGCCAGCGAGATCGTCAAGCGCTTTGCCACTGGCGCGATGTCGCTGGGTTCGATCTCCACCGAGGCGCATGCCACGCTGGCCATTGCGATGAACCGCATCGGTGGCAAGAGCAATACTGGCGAAGGCGGTGAGGACGAGCGGCGCTACCGCAACGAGCTCAAGGGCATCCCCATCAAGGCGGGCGAGACGCTCAAGAGCGTCATCGGCGCGGAAAACGTCGAGGTCGACCTGCCCCTGCAGGAGGGCGACTCGCTGCGCTCGCGTATCAAGCAGGTGGCCTCCGGGCGCTTTGGCGTTACGGCCGAATACCTCAGCAGCGCCGATCAGATCCAGATCAAGATGGCGCAGGGTGCCAAGCCCGGCGAAGGCGGCCAGCTGCCTGGCGGCAAGGTCTCCGAATACATCGGCAAGTTGCGCCACTCGGTACCCGGCGTGGGGCTGATCTCTCCGCCGCCGCACCACGACATCTACTCCATCGAGGATCTGGCCCAGCTCATCCACGATCTCAAGAACGTTGCACCGCACGCGGACATCAGCACCAAGCTGGTTGCGGAGGTCGGCGTCGGCACCGTGGCGGCAGGCGTGACCAAGTGCAAGAGCGACCATCTGGTAATCGCTGGCCATGATGGCGGCACCGGCGCATCGCCCTGGTCGTCCATCAAGCACGCTGGTGGCCCATGGGAGATTGGCCTGGCCGAGACGCAGCAGACGCTGGTGCTCAACCGCCTGCGCGGGCGCATCCGCGTGCAGGCCGACGGTCAGATGAAGACTGGCCGCGACGTCGTCATCGGCGCACTGCTGGGCGCCGATGAATTCGGCTTTGCCACCGCACCGCTGGTGGTCGAGGGCTGCATCATGATGCGCAAGTGTCACCTCAACACCTGCCCGGTCGGTGTCGCAACGCAGGATCCCGTGCTGCGCAAGAAGTTCTCGGGCAAGCCCGAGCATGTGGTCAACTACTTCTTCTTCGTGGCCGAGGAAGTGCGCCAGATCATGGCACAGCTGGGCATCCGCACCTTCAACGAACTGATCGGCCGCAGCGATCTGCTCGATACCCGCAAGGGCGTGGAGCACTGGAAGGCCCAGGGGCTGGACTTCTCGCGGCTGTTCGCCCAGCCCCAGGTGCCTGCCGATGTGCCGCGCTACCACGTCGAGTCGCAGGACCACGGCCTCGACAAGGCGCTGGACAACAAGCTGATCGAACGCGCCCGCCCGGCGATCGAAAAGGGCGAGCGCATTCGCTTCATCGAAGTCGTGCGCAACGTCAACCGCTCCGTCGGCGCCATGCTCTCGGGCGTGGTCACGCGCGCCCATCCTGACGGCCTGCCCGACGACACCATCCACATCCAGCTCGAAGGCACTGGCGGACAGTCCTTTGGCGCCTTTCTCTGCCGCGGCATCACCCTGCACCTGATCGGCGAGGCCAACGACTACACCGGCAAGGGCCTCTCGGGCGGGCGCGTGGTGGTGCGCCCCAACCTCGAGTTCCGCGGCGACGCCACGCGCAACACCATCGTTGGCAACACCGTGCTGTTCGGCGCCACCAGTGGCGAGGCCTTCTTCAGCGGCGTGGCTGGTGAGCGCTTTGCCGTACGCCTGTCCGGCGCCACCGCCGTCGTCGAAGGTGTGGGTGACCATGGCTGCGAATACATGACAGGCGGCACTGTCGTCGTCCTGGGCAAGACCGGCCGCAATTTCGCTGCCGGCATGAGCGGCGGCATCGCCTACATCTACGACGAGGACGGCGATTTCGCCACGCGTTGCAACACGACCTCCGTCGCGCTGGAGCCCGTGCTGCCACACGAGCAGCATCTGACGCAGATCGACCGCGCCATCTGGCACCGCGACCAGACCGACGACCAGCAACTGCACGCACTGCTGGAAGCCCACAACCGCTGGACCGGCAGCCGCCGCGCCCGCGAGCTGCTGGACAACTGGCAGCAGGCCCGCAGCAAGTTCGTCAAGGTCTTCCCGAGCGAGTACAAGCGCGCGCTGGCGGAAATCTACGAGCGCCGCGTGCTGCGCGAGCAGGGAGCGCAAGTTGCCGCTGCCGCCAGCACTGACGCCAAACCCAGCCGCCGCAAGAGCAGCAAGGGCGAGGAAGCCGCTGCCAAATAACCCGCGCAAAACAATAAACGGCCTGGCTGGCGTGGCAACAGCTGCGTCAGTCGACTGGCCGACACGATGAAACAAGGATTCTCAAAATGGGAAAAACCACCGGCTTTCTGGAGTACCAGCGCATCGAGGAAGGCTACCTGCCCGTTCCGCAGCGGCTCAAGCACTACAAGGAATTCGTCATTGGCCTTGACGAGGAGCAGGCCCGCATCCAGGGCGCGCGCTGCATGGATTGCGGCACACCCTTTTGCAACAACGGCTGCCCGGTCAACAACATCATCCCGGACTTCAACGACCTGGTCTACCGCCACGACTGGCGCGCCGCCATTGAGGTCCTGCACAGCACCAACAACTTCCCCGAGTTCACCGGCCGCATCTGCCCTGCCCCGTGCGAGGCTGCGTGCGTGCTCAACATCAACAACGACCCGGTCGGCATCAAGAGCATCGAGCACGCCATCGTCGATCGCGCCTTCGAAGAAGGCTGGGTGCAGCCGCAACTGCCCAAGCATCGCACCGGCAAGACCGTCGCCATCGTTGGCGCCGGCCCGGCTGGCCTGGCCGCAGCCCAGCAGCTCGCACGCGCTGGCCATGATGTGACGCTGTTCGAGAAGAATGACCGTGTCGGTGGCCTGCTGCGCTATGGAATTCCCGACTTCAAGCTGGAGAAAAGCCATATCGACCGCCGCATGCAACAGCTCGAAGCCGAAGGCGTGAAGGTGCGCACTGGCGTGCTGGTCGCCGGCAAGGATGGGCTGGGCAAGGGCAGCAAGGTCACCAACTGGTCCAGGGACACCATCGATCCGCAGACCCTGCTCAAGGAGTTCGATGCGGTGCTGCTCAGCGGCGGCGCCGAGCAAAGCCGCGACCTGCCGGTGCCCGGACGGGAGCTCGACGGCGTGCACTTTGCCATGGAGTTTCTGCCCCAACAGAACAAGGCCAACGCCGGTGACAAGTTGGCGCAGCAGATCCGTGCCGATGGCAAGCACGTCATCGTCATCGGCGGCGGCGACACCGGCAGCGACTGCGTGGGCACCAGCAACCGCCATGGCGCCGCCAGCGTGACACAGTTCGAACTACTGCCCATGCCGCCGGAGCGGGAGAACAAGCCCCTGGTCTGGCCCTACTGGCCGAATAAACTGCGCACCAGCTCCAGCCACGAGGAAGGCTGCCAGCGCGAATTTGCCATCTCCACCAAGGAGTTCATCGGCGAAAACGGCAAGGTCACCGGCGTGAAGACCGTGCGTCTGGACTGGAAGGACGGCAAGCCCACCGAGATCGCTGGCAGCGAACAAATCTTCAAGGCCGATCTGGTGCTGCTGGCCATGGGCTTCGTCAGCCCGGTACAAAGCGTGCTGCAAGCCTTTGGCGTGGACACCGACCCGCGCGGCAACGTGCGCGCCAGCACCGATCTCGTCGGCGGCTACGCCACCAACGTCCCCAAGCTGTTTGCCGCTGGCGACATCCGGCGCGGCCAGTCACTAGTCGTCTGGGCCATCCGCGAAGGCCGCCAGGCGGCGCGTGCGGTGGACGAGTTTCTGATGGGGCATTCGGAGCTGCCGCGCTGAGCCATTTCCGTCCCACTTACCGAGCCGGCTCCTCGGTTAACGCCTGCATATGCATCAATCTGGCCGTCTTCACGCATCCCGGATGTAGCAGATGACGTATAAACCCCTTCCAGAATGGAAGAACACAGACTTGGTGTATGCGCATACTTCTGGTGGAAGACGAGACAGCCTTGGCACAGTCGCTGCTGAAGGCGCTGGCGCGGCACGCAGGCTTCGTGGTCGACTGGGCGGACAGCGGCCTGCTCGCGGATCGGCGCCTGGCCAGTGAGGAATTTGACGCCGTCATCCTCGACCTGGGCTTGCCGGACCTCAGCGGCCAGGCTTTGCTGAGCCGCATCCGCGCGCGCGACGACCGCACCCCCGTGCTGGTACTGACGGCCCGCGACTCCCTGGCCAACCGGGTCGACATGCTCAACCAGGGCGCCGATGACTTTCTGCCCAAGCCCTTCCAACTCGAAGAGCTGGAAGCGCGGCTGCATGCCCTGCTACGTCGCAGCCGTGGTCGCGAGTTCCAGCGTATGGCCTGCGGCGATTTGCACTACAACCTCAGCAGTCAGCGCTTTCACATTGGCAGTCAGCCCCTGGCCCTGACGCCGCGCGAACATGCGGTGCTGCGCGTGCTGATCCTCAAAAGTGGGGAGCCTGTCAGCAAATTGGCCATCCTCGACCGCATCGCTGCCGAGGATGCCGACATCAGCCTGGACGCCATTGAGGTCATCGTGCATCGGCTGCGCAAGAAACTGCAAAACAGTCAGGCACACATCATCACCATGCGTGGCCTGGGCTACTGCCTTGAAGCCGATGCGCAAGGGGTGCCTCCATGAAGTCAACAGCTGGCGTCAGTCTCAAGCGGCGCCTGCTGCTGTGGCTGCTGCCGGTGCTTGTCGGCGCCAGCGCCGTGGGAATCTGGAGCTCCAACCACCTGCTTTCTCTGCAGGCCCAGCAAGCCTATGACCGGGCATTGGCCGGTGTCGTCCAGGCGATTGACCTGAACATTTCCACAACCACCGGTGGCCTAGCACTGACACAGCCCTACCAACTGCTGGACATCTTCGAGCTGACTGCATCCGGCAACGTGTACTACAGCATCAGCACCGAAGACGGCCTTGCGCAGATTGGACATGCCGCCATGCCCATGCCTGCGACCATGCCGCCGCAGAACCAGGTGCACTTCTTCGACGCCCTGTACATGGGCAACGAGCCGGTGCGCGTGGCTATGTTGGTTCGTGCCATGGATCCGCCACTGCTGGCCCACGGCGAGAACCAGCGCATCATCGTGCAGGTCGCCGAAAGCCTGCAGGCGCGTGAGCGCTACACCCGCGAGCTGCTGTGGCAGGTCGCGCTGCAGGACGTGCTGGTGATGCTGATCGTGATCACAGTTGTGGTTGCCGGCATCGAGTTTTCCTTCATGCCTCTGAGCCGTCTGCTGCGCAACATGCAGCACCGCAACGACGATGATCTGAGCCCCATCGTCAGCGCCGGCCTGCCCACCGAAGTGACGCCGCTGGTCGCGAGCATCAATCGCCACATGGCACGATTTGCCAGCCACGCGCAGTTGCAGCGCCAGTTCCTGGATGATGCTTCCCATCAGTTGCGCACGCCCCTGGCGACCTTGCGCACCAATGTCGAGTACGCGCTGCGCGAGCGCGATGCCATGGAGATGCGCAGTGCCTTGCAGGCGATGCTTGGCGGCCTCGAGCGCGCCGAGCGGGTGACCAACCAGATGCTGGCCCTGGCCAAGGTACACGGGGCAAGCATCGGCGCACATGCGTTCTCCGAGCTGCAGGATTTCGACCTCGGAGCGTTGCTGGAGGAAAGCGTGCGCATGATGCTGCCAGCTGCGCGGGACAAGCGGCTAGACTACGGCATTGACCGGCCGACAGGCCAGGCCATGCCCATGCGCGGCATGCGGCTGCTGCTGCAGGAGGCCTTGCTCAACGTGCTGGACAACGCCATCAAGTACACCCCCGCCCATGGCAGCGTGCTGGCCTCCATCAGCCGGGAAGGCGCACGCCTGCGCGTGAGCGTGCAGGACAGCGGGCCAGGCATGAGCGAGGACGACATGCGGCAGGCCGGCACGCGGTTTCGGCGCGGGCGCGCCGGTCGCAACACCAGTGGCGCCGGCCTGGGCCTGGCCATCGTTGATGCAATCGTCAAAGCCCACCATGGAACCATGCGGCTGCACAACCTGGGCAGCGCGGCCTGCGGCGCAGACGCGGCCGCCACACCAGACAGCGGGCTGCGCGTGGATCTCGAGTTTGAACCCGCGCCGGCGCGGCCCCTGCCCACGCCGGACGCATCCAGTCTCACCCGCAGCGCCTGACTCGGGGTTTGCCCGCATTTTTCGCCTGAACCGGCAGACTGAAAGCAATCTGAAAGCTTGTGCAGGCTAAGGTCCCACACAGGTGGACAAGACATGCAGGCCCGCACCTGAGCCCACCACTACACGAAAAAGGAGACACAGCATGACAAGCACACCGTCACCCGCACGCACGCCACGGCGCCAGGCCCGACCGCTGCGCGCCATCGCCACCAGCCTGCTGGCGACCACCGCGTTGGCGTGGGCGGGCCTGCATTCGCCTGCCCAGGCAGAGCCGCGTCGCCCGGAATGCATTGCACCGGCACAGCCCGGCGGCGGCTTCGATCTGACCTGCCGCCTAACTCAGGCGGCGCTGCAGGCCAGCGGCGCCCTCAAGCGCCCTATGCGCATTGTCTACATGCCTGGAGGCGTTGGCGCTGTGGCCTACAACAACATCGTCGCCCAGCGCCCTGGCGAGGGGGGTTCGATCGTCGCATTCTCGGGCGGATCACTGCTGAACCTTGCGCAGGGCAAGTTCGGGCGCTACACGGAAGACGACGTGCGCTGGCTTGCCGCCATCGGCGCGGACTATGGCGTTGCCGTGGTCCGCGACGATTCCCCGTACCAGAGCCTCAATGACCTGATGGACGCGCTCAAGACCGATCCCAGCCAGGTTGTCTTCGGCGCTGGCGGCACGGTGGGCAGTCAGGACTGGATGAAAGCGGCATTGACCGCGCGCGCTGCCGGTGTGGACTTCAAGCGTATGCGCTTCGTGGCGTTTGAAGGTGGCGGCGAAGGCATTACCGCGCTGCGCGGCAACCATATCCAGGCCTACATGGGCGACGCGGCCGAGGCCACCACGATGCTCGAAGGCGGCGCGCCCATCCGCATTCTTGCCGTGTTCCACAGCGAACGCCTGCCGGGCCGGCTTGCCGACATTCCGACGGCCAAGGAACAAGGCTTCGACATCGACTGGCCCATCATCCGGGGCTTTTACCTTGGGCCGGAAGTCTCCGACGAGGACTACCAGTGGTGGCAGCAGGCATTCGAGACCACCGCCGCGCACGCGCAGTTTCCGGTGCTGCTTGAGCAGCAGGGGCTGTTCCCCTTCAACCTGACAGGCGAGGCACTGGATGCCTACGTCAAACAGCAGGTCAGAGACTATCGCGAACTGGCCAGCTCGTTCGGACTGATCAAGTAGTCGCGTCGCGTCCCAACCGCACCGGAGCTGCAGCCCCGCTTGGCAACGGCATTGCGGGCTGCGATCCGGTGCACCGTCACAAGGAGTGTTCATGAACGACCGGATTCTCGGCATCGGCGCGCTTGCGCTGGCCGCCGTCATGCTGGGCTATGGCTGGGGCTTGGAGGCGCCCTTTTCCTACGAGCCACTCGGGCCGCGCGCCTTTCCGCTGCTGATTGCCGCGGTGATGGCCATCTGCGGAGTGGTGCTCGTGGTCAAGGGCGGCGGCCAGGTACAGACCAACCCCTCGGGCGCCAACCTGCGCATCGCGGCGATGTTTCTTGTCATCGTCGGCTACGCCGTGTTTTTCGAATCGGCAGGCTTCATCGTCGCCACGGCGGTGATGACCATGCTGGTCGGGCGCCTGTTTGGCGGCGGCTGGCTGTGGCCGGCCATCGCCGGCGTGGTTGGCGCCAGCGCCTTTTTCTATCTGTTTGATCGTGTACTGGACGTGGTCCTGCCCGTCGGTGTGCTGGGAGGGTGGCTATGACTGAAGTCTTGGGCGCACTGGTGCAGGGATTTGGCATTGCCCTGACCCCGACCAACCTGCTGGTGGCAGTGATCGGCTCCTTTTTCGGCACCATCGTCGGCGTGCTGCCGGGCCTGGGGCCGATCAACGGCGTCGCCATGCTGATTCCGGTGGCCTTTGCCATGAATCTGCCGCCGGAGACGGCGCTGATCCTGCTGGCTGCCGTCTACGTCGGCGCCGAGTATGGCGGGCGCATCACCTCCATCCTCATCAACGTCCCGGGCGAGGCGGCTGCGGTCATGACTACCATGGATGGCTACCCGCTGGCGCGGCAGGGGCTGGCCAGCGTGGCGCTGTCCCTGTCGGCCTGGGCGTCCTTCGTGGGATCGCTGGTGGCGTTTTTCGGCATCGTCATCTTTGCCCCCATCCTGGCCAGATGGGCGCTGGCCTTCGGCCCTGCCGAGTACTTCGTGCTGATGGTGTTCGCATTCTGCTGCCTGACGGGCCTGCTGGGCAACCAGCCGGCCAAGGGCGTGCTGGCCGCGATGATCGGGCTGGGCATATCGACCGTGGGAGTGGACTCCAATTCGGGGGTGTATCGCTATACCTTCGGGTCGCCCCATCTCTCGGACGGCATCGACTTCGTGGTGGTGGTGATCGCGCTGTTTGCCATCAGCGAGATGCTGCAGATGCTCGAGCAGGCCATAGGCAGCATCTCCGCGCGCGTGCCCAAAAGCGGCCGCAAGCTGTTCAACTTCAGGGAATGGAAGTTCACGTTGCCCAGCGTCATCCGCTCGAGCCTGACCGGCTTTGGCCTGGGCGTGCTGCCCGGGGCGGGCGCCAGCGTCGCCTCGGCCATTGCCTATGCCAACGAAAAGCGCATCACCGAGCAAAAGGACCCGAATGCCAAGTTCGGTCGAGGTGACATGCGCGGCCTGGCTGCACCGGAGTCCGCCAACAACGCCGCGGCCACCGGCTCTTTCATCCCTATGCTGACGCTGGGCGTGCCCGGCTCGGGCACCACGGCGGTGATGATGGGCGCGCTCACGCTCTACAACATCACTCCCGGCCCGGTGCTGTTCGAGCAGCAGCCGCACCTGGTGTGGGGGCTGATCGCCTCACTGCTGGTGGCCAACGTGATCCTGCTCATCATGAATATTCCGATGGTGCGGGTGTTTGCCTCCATCCTCTCGGTGCCGCCATGGATTCTGGTGCCCGGCGTGATCTGCGTCAGCGTCATCGGCGTGTACTCCATCAATGCCTCGCGGTTTGACCTGCTGATGGTCGCCGGCATCGGGCTGATCGGCTACTTTCTGCGCAAGGCCAACATGCCCATGGCACCACTGATCCTGGGCGTGGTGCTGGGCAATCTGATGGAGCAAAGCCTGCGTCGCGCGCTGGCCATCAGCGATGGCGATGTCGGAATCCTGTTTTCCAGCGGCGTCAGCATTGCCTTCTGGGTGCTGTCAGTGCTGGTGATCTGCGTGCCATGGCTGCTGCGTCAGTTCCGTGGCGCGCGCGAACGCGCCCCCGCACACTGACGCGCCGCTGCTGCTGCAGGCACCCTGCCGTGCCGGATGCCGACACAGCGCCAGGCGTGGCTCACGCCTGCGGCGTGAAATCCAGCGTCTGGCCAGCCTGCTCGCTGGCAAAGCGGCTGAGCAGTTCAAAAAACTCCCCCGCACCCTTGGTGTCCTGCCACTGCCCATCCACATACTTGAAGTGAAAGCCGCCGGCGCGCGCCGCCAGCCAAATCTCGTGCAGCGGCGGTTGCTGGTTGACGACGATCTGCGAGCCGTTGGGAAAAGTGATGGTCACCATGCCGCCAACGCGCTGTGCATCCAGGTCCACATCGGTGGTTTCGATGAGGCGGTCCACCGCCTGCTCCACCTGCAGCAATACGGTGTCGGCAAGGTCGTCGTACTCGAGGTCTGTCATTACAATCTGCGCCATGCTTGAAGTCGCTCGAATTGTAAGACGCATGGCCTTTTCCCTGCTGGCGGCAGGCTGCGCCCTGGCCGGGCTGACGGCCTGCGGCCAGAGCGGCCCGCTGTACCTGCCGGATGGCCCCACCGCCCAGCACCCGCCCGTTACCACCACGGTTGACGTGCCGCCTGCGCCCTGAACGGCCTTTCGCTCACCCTCGGCTGGCACCGATAGTAAGCTGCCCTCTGCGGTCCCGCAAGGCAGGCACCAGCCAGCCTTTTTCGCCCCCTTTCATCCCTGCCCGCTCCATGACCAACCTGCCCGGCGCTCCCTTTTTCCACTACCACGCGGGCGAACTGCACGCGGAAGACGTGCCGCTGCGAGCACTGGCAGAGGCCCATGGCACACCGCTATTCGTGTACTCGCAGGCGGCCTTGCAGGCCGCGCTGGATGCCTATCTGGCAGGCTTTGCCGGCCGCAACGTGGCCGTGCACTATGCGATGAAGGCCAACTCCAACCTGAGCATCCTGCGCTTTTTCGCCGAGCGCGGTTGCGGCTTCGATATCGTCTCCGGCGGTGAGCTGGCGCGCGTGCTGGCCGCCGGTGGCGATGCGGCCAAGGTTGTGTTCTCGGGCGTGGGCAAGACCCGCGCGGAGATGCGCTTTGCGCTGGAACAGGGCATTGCCTGCTTCAACGTCGAGAGCGAAGCCGAGCTGGAGGTGCTCAACAGCGTGGCTGCAGAGCTTGGCTTGGTGGCGCCCGTCAGCCTACGCGTGAATCCGGATGTCGATCCGCAAACGCACCCCTACATTTCCACCGGCCTGAAGAACAACAAGTTCGGTATCGCGCATGATCGTGCGCTTGGCGTGTTCAAGCACGCGGCGACACTGCCAGCCATTGCCATCAAGGGCATCGACTGCCACATCGGCTCCCAGATCACCACCGAAGCCCCGTATCTTGATGCGCTGGATCGCCTGCTGGACCTGGTCGAGGCGGTCGAAGCCGAAGGCATTGCCATCGGCCACATCGATTGTGGCGGCGGGCTGGGCATTCAGTACCGCGACGAGCAGCCCCCGCAGGCCGGGGCGCTGTGGCAAAAGCTCTTTGCCCGTGCCGACGCGCGCGGTTTCGGGCAGCGCCAGTTCCTGATTGAGCCTGGCCGCTCACTCGTGGGCAATGCGGGCGCGTGCGTGACCGAGGTCCTTTATCTAAAGCCTGGCGAGGACAAGCATTTCTGCATCGTCGATGCAGCCATGAACGACCTACCCCGCCCCGCCATGTATGAGGCATACCACACCATCGCACCAGTATGCAAAGCCTCTGCGCCATTGCCACCTGACGCTCCCCTCTACGATGTCGTCGGGCCGGTGTGCGAAAGCGGCGACTGGCTGGGCCGCGACCGCGCCCTGCAGGTTGCCCAAGGCGATTTGCTGGCGGTCTTCTCGGCGGGGGCCTATTCCATGAGCATGGCCAGCAACTACAACACTCGCCCACGGGCGGCCGAGGTGCTGGTGCACGGCAGCACGTGCCACATCATCCGCCGGCGGGAAACCCTGGAGGATTTACTGGCCGCTGAAACGATGAAGGCGTGACCGCGGCGCTGATCTGCCGCGGAAGGTGCCCGAGACCGTAACGACCCGTGGCTTTGCCGGCACAACGCAGCGCGCCGCTCATGCCACCTTGTCCACCCACTGCACAAAGGCATCCATCCACTTCTGCAGGAAGGCGCGCGAGGCCTCGCCAATCTGGCCGTCGCCCGTAATCAGGCCGTCTTTGAACTGGATGTAGGCATCAGGCTGCGGCATCACCTTGACTCCCTGCGCCGAGAGGATCGTGCGCAGGTGCTGCTGCGCCAGCGCCGTGCCTACGCCACCCGGCGAAGTGCCAATGATGGCGCCGGCACGCCCGAACCACGAACTTTGCCCGGAGGGGCGCGAGGCGTGGTCTATAACGTTCTTGAGCGAGGCGGGGATGGAGCGGTTGTATTCGGGCGTGACGAACATGACGCCGTCGGCGGCCTCGATCTGCGCTTTCAGCCGCTTGGCAGCAGGCGGCTGGTTTGCATCGTCATCGCGGTTATAGACGGGTAGATCACCCAGCTCGGCAAACTCGAACGCCATCGATGCCGGCGCCAGGGCCACCAACCCATTGGCGAGCTTGCGATTGATGGAATCCTTGCTGAGACTGCCGACGATGACGAGAATCTTCTTGGCCATGATGCGTTTCCTTTACGCTGTAGGGTTGAATACCTATTCTGGGCCGAAACCGACGCGCAGCGCTGCGCCGTTTGCACCAGCTCCTCTATTTCACCACGTTCCATGATCGATCCGAATCTCCCCCCACCACCCGCCGCGCCGATCTCAGGCGATGGCCTGGCTGCGAACACCCGACTGCTGCACC
Organism: Lampropedia cohaerens; assembly: GCF_001005215.1. Lineage (GTDB taxonomy): Bacteria > Pseudomonadota > Gammaproteobacteria > Burkholderiales > Burkholderiaceae_C > Lampropedia > Lampropedia cohaerens. The sequence goes on along the minus strand of NZ_LBNQ01000023.1, from coordinate 36,131 downwards.
ACCCCTACACACCGCCACCCGGTTTTGCCGGTACCACCGTGCCCATGCACAAGGCCTCGACCATCTTCTTCCCGAACATGGCGGCCGTGCGCAACCGCGACTGGGCCTTCAAATCCACCTATACCTACGGCTTGGCCGGCACGCCAACCAGCTATGTACTGGAGGAGCGGCTAGCAACACTGGATGGCGCGCGCTACTGCCTGCTCGCGCCCAGTGGCCTGGCGGCCATCACGCTGGTCAATCTGGCCTTGCTCAAAGGCGGCGATCACGTCCTGCTGCCCGACAACGTTTACCAGCCCAGCCGTGACTTCGTGCGCCATGCGCTGCGTGACTTCGGCGTCACCTGCGACACCTACGACCCGCTCAACGCCGAGGATCTGGCCGCGCGCATCACGCCACAGACAAAACTCGTGTGGTTGGAAGCCGCAGGCTCGGTGACGATGGAGTTTCCCGACTTGGCCGGACTGCTGCAGGTGTGCAACGCGCGCGGCGTACGCACCGCGCTGGACAACACCTGGGGCGCCAGCCTGGCCTTCCGGCCGTTTGCGCTGCACACGCCCGATGGCGCACCACTGAAGCTCGATGTCTGCATCCACGCGCTCACCAAATACCCCAGCGGCGGCGGCGATGTACTGATGGGCAGCATCACGACCTGCGATGCCGAACTGCTCAAGGCCATCAAACTGCGCCATCTGCAACTCGGCCTGAGCGTGGGCATGAACGATGTGGAAGCCATCCTGCGCAGCCTGCCCAACATGGCGCTGCGCTACGCCGCACAGGACCAAGCCGCGCGCAATTTGGCGCAGTTTGTCGCCACACAAGAGGCCGTGACCCAGGTGCTGCACCCTGCCCTGCCCAATGCCCCCGGACACGCCCACTGGCAGGCAGTCTGCGGCGCAGCCAACGACGACGCAGGCGCCGCTGCAGGCATCTTCTCGTTCGTCGCTGCCGACTGGAATGCGCAGCAGGTGGATGCATTCTGCGAGTCCCTGCAGCTGTTTCGCATCGGCTACAGCTGGGGCGGGCCAATCAGCCTGGTCATGGCTTATGACATGGAGGGCAGTCCCGCGCGCCACCGCCTGGCCAGCCGCCATGTGATCCGGCTGTGCATCGGCCTGGAGGACGTGGCGGACCTGCAGGCCGACCTCGCCCAGGCCTTCGCACAGGTGGCCCGGCACACGCCCTAAGCCCCCATGCGCCGCACTGCAACACGCGCTTGTACCGTCCCGGAGGACATCACCGTCTTCGAGCGGGGCTGGCTGTCGGCCAACTGCGTGCTGCTGACGGGCCCGCACGGCGCCACGCTGGTGGATACGGGCTATGCCAGCGACGCCAACGCAACGCAGGCATGGCTGACGCGCGCATTGCAGGCACAGGGGCACACGCTGCGCCGCATTCTCAACACGCATTTGCACAGCGACCATTGCGGCGGCAACGCCCTGCTGCAGGCGCACATGGCCGACCTCGAAACCCTGGTGCCCGCAGACAATTACACCGCCGCCCGCGCCTGGGACGAAGAGGCCCTGAGTTTCCGCCGCACCGGCCAGCACTGTCCGCGTTTCGTAGCGGATGGGGCGCTGCAGGCAGGCGATAGGCTGACGCTCGGCAGCGGCTCGTGGCAAGTGCTGGCCGCGCCCGGGCACGACAATGCCATGCTGATGCTGTTCGAGCCGACGCGGCGCATCCTGATCTCCGCCGATGCGCTCTGGCCCAACGGCATCGGCGTCATCTTCCCGGAGATCGAAGGTGTTGCCGGCTTCGCGCCCATGGCGCAGACTCTTTCGCTGATTGAGCAGTTGCAGCCGCGCCTGGTCATTCCCGGTCACGGCAGCCCGTTCACCGATGTGCCGGCCGCGCTGGCGGCCGCCCGCCGACGGCTGGAGCACTTTGCGCGTCATCCGCAGCGCCACGCCCACTTTGCCGCCAAGGTGCTGGTCAAGTTCCGGCTGATCGAATGGCGGCGCATTCAGCGCAGTGCACTGCATGACTGGGCGCAGCAAATTCCCTATCTGCGGCGCCTGCACGTACTGGAGGCTGCCGATGCCGCTGGCCCGTTTCACACGTGGCTTGACGGCATCATCGACGCCCTGGTCCGCGCCGGCGCCGCCACCACGGATTCCGACGGTTGGGTGCTGGATCAGTAGACGCCTGTTCAGGACACCCGCTCAAGGCAACTGCGCAACACGCTGACGATCAGCGATCTGCAGGTGCAAGCATCCACACTTTATACTCATTTTGAGAATAAAATCCGCACCTGTTTGTCAGCAGCCCTCGGAGACCGTCATGGCCCTGCACGCCTTTCTGCAATCGCGCAATATCGAGTTTTCGCTCAAACGCTACGGCATTGATGCGCTGAACTTCATGACACTGGGGCTGTTCGGCTCGCTGGTGATCGGGCTGATCCTCAAGACCGTCGGCGGCTGGACCGGTCTGGAATCCCTGGTCGAGGCCGGCACCATGGCCCAGCAGAGCATGGGCGCGGCCATTGGTGTGGCCGTCGCCTATGGACTTCAGGCACCGCCGATCGTGATCTTTGCCAGTGCCGCCATTGGCGCGCTGGGCGCCAAGATGGGCGGGCCCGTGGGCTGCTTCGTGGCGGTGGCCGTCGCCAGCGAAATGAGCAAACTGGTTTCGAAGACGACACCGCTGGACATCATCGTCACACCCGCCACCGCCTTGATCAGCGGGTTTCTGGTGGCGCACTGGATCTCGCCGTTCATCGGCAATGTGCTGGAAGTCACCGGCAACACCATCCAGTGGGCGATGACGCTGCAACCGCTGCTGATGAGCGTTTTCCTAGCGGTCGTCATGGGCATGATTCTGACTGGCCCCACCTCCAGCGCGGCGCTGGCGATCTCGCTCAACCTGGGCGGCCTGGCGGGCGGCGCCGCCACCGTCGGCTGCGCCTGCCAGATGGTGGGCTTTGCGACGATGAGCTACCGTGAAAACGGCATCTCGGGCCTACTCAGCCAGGGCCTTGGCACCAGCATGCTGCAACTGCCCAACATCGTGCGCAACCCACGCATCTGGATTCCGCCCACGCTGGCTGCTGCCATTCTCGGGCCGATTGCCACCCTGGGCTTTGGCATGCAGAACGTGCCCACGGGATCGGGCATGGGCACCAGCGGCTTTGTCGGGCAGGTAGGCACCCTGGCTGCCATGGGGGAAGGTGCCGATGTCTGGATGAAGATCGGCCTGCTGCATTTCCTGCTGCCAGCTGTTCTGACCCTGGCCTTCGCCACCGTGCTGCGCCGCCTGGGCTGGATCAAACCGGGCGATCTGGTCATCAACGCGCGGATCTGACAACCTTTTTTAGCGAGCGCTGCGCGTCAACGCCAGCAGCATCCCGAAAATAACCAGCACCCCGCCGAAGATGCGGTCTATCCAGTGCCGCATCGCCAGCAGGCGATCGCGCACGGCTGCTGCCGAGAAGCCCAGCGCCACCAGGCTGAACCAGGCGACGTGGGCCACGGCGATGAAGGCGCCGTAGCCGATCTGCACGCCCAGCGGCGTGGTGGGGTGCACCACCTGCACAAACAGGCTGACGATGAACACGGTTGTCTTGGGATTCAAGGCATTGATCAGGAATCCAGTGCGCAACGCCGCCACGTCGGACAGTGCAGTCGCCGCCCCGTCCGGCGCTTCGACAGCGGAGCCGGTGCGCAGCATCGTCACACCAAGGAACACCAAATAGGCCGCGCCGACCAGCTTGATGGCGCTGAACAGCCAGAGCGACTGCTGGATGAGCAACCCCACACCCACCAGCGTATAGGTGACGTGAACGAGCACGCCCAGGCCAATGCCCAGTGCCGTGAGCACCCCTGCGCGGCGCGACAGCATCAGGCTGTTGCGTATGACCCATCAGCCGCGCGGTTCGCCTGCTGGAGGACGAGCTGGGCGTCGCGCTGTTCGAGCGCCGCAGTCGGCGGGTGTATCTGACCGACGCAGGCCAGAGACTGGCCCTTGCCGTGCACAGCGGCCTCGAAGGCATGCGGCAGGCTGTGGTGCAACTGCGCGCCGATGCCGGCCGGCAGCGGCACTGGACCCTTTCGTGCGAACCCACGCTGCTGATGCGCTGGCTAATTCCTCGCTGGAACGATTTTCAGGCCCGCATGCAGGACGCCGACGTGCATCTGGTTGCCGGTGGCGGCCCTTTCTCCTTTGCCAGTGGCATTGACCTCGCTATTCGCCGAGACGACTTTCCGTGGCCAGAAGGCTGTCATGCCGAGCCGTTGTTTGCCGAGCGGGTCGGTCCCGTCTGCCGCCCGGACAAGGTAGACGAATGGTTCATCCACACAAAAGCGGGCCTCGGGTTGAAGCCCCACGCCCTGCGCCTGGACACGCAATCACGCCCCAACGCGTGGCAGGAATGGGCCGCTGCGGCGAATCACCCGGTGCATGGCACGTCCACGCACACCTTTGAACACTTTTACTTCAGCCTGCAGGCCGCCGTCGCGGGTCTGGGCGTGGCCATCGGCCCCTGGCACCTAGTGCGCGACGATCTGGACAAAGGCACCCTCGTCGCCCCGCTTGGTTTCGTCGAGGACGGCTCGCACTACTGCCTGGCGGCACCAAAGCCACCGCAGCCTGGCAGCATGCCCGCGCAGTTGCTGGCGTGGCTGCGCGCCAAGGCCTAGCGACAGAGAACCACTGGGCGCCACCAAGGCTGGTCAAGACATATTGGCTGCGTGCACCGGTGCCAGGTGCGCGCACGGCCCGCAACCCGGTTACTGGATCAGCGGCACACCCGTAACCTGCTGGATGGCCTCGAACGTCACGCCATCGGCCAGTTCCACCAGCTTCAGGCCCTCGGGCGTGACGTCCATGACGCCCATGTCGGTAATGATGCGGTCGACCACGCCCACACCGGTCAGCGGCAGCGTGCATTCGGGCAGGATCTTGAGATCGACCGTGCCGTCCTTCTTCTTGGCGGTGTGCTCCATCAGCACAATTACGCGCTTGACCCCGGCCACCAGGTCCATGGCGCCGCCCATTCCCTTGACCATCTTGCCGGGGATCATCCAGTTGGCCAGATCGCCCTTGTCGGTCACCTGCATGGCGCCGAGGATGGACAGATTGATCTTGCCGCCGCGGATCATCGCAAAGCTTTCGTCGCTGCTGAAGATGGAGGAGCCCGGCAGCGTCGTCACGGTCTGCTTGCCGGCGTTGATCAGGTCGGCATCGACCTGGTCCTCTGTCGGGAAGGGGCCAATGCCCAGCATGCCGTTTTCACTTTGCAACCACACTTCGATATCGTCCGGCACATGATTGGCGACCAGCGTGGGGATGCCGATGCCGAGGTTGACGTAAAAGCCGTCCTGCAGTTCCTTGGCAGCGCGCGCTGCCATTTGGTCTTTGCTCCATGCCATGGTGTCAGCCTCCTGCCTTTTCGGTGATGGTGCGTTTCTCGATGCGCTTTTCCGGATTGGGGTTGTGCACGATACGGTGCACGTAAATGCCGGGAAGATGGACATCGTCCGGCGCCAGCTCCCCCACCTCGACGACTCTTTCCACTTCAACGATGGTGATCCGGCCCGCCTTGGCCACCGGCGGATTGAAATTGCGCGCGGTGTAGCGAAAGCGCAGGTTGCCGGCCTTGTCGGCGATGTGCGCCTTGACCAGCGATACATCAGGCACCAGCGCATGTTCGAGCACATAGGTTTGTCCGTCGAACTCGCGTGTTTCCTTGCCTTCTGCCACCAGCGTGCCAACCCCCGTCTTGGTGTAGAAGGCAGGAATGCCCGCTCCGCCGGCGCGCAGCTTTTCCGCCAAGGTTCCCTGCGGGGTGAACTCCAGCTCCAGCTCACCGGCCAGATACTGGCGCTCAAACTCCTTGTTCTCGCCCACGTAGGAGGAGATCATCTTGCGGATCTGCCGCGTCTCCAACAGCTTGCCAAGGCCGAAGCCGTCCACACCAGCGTTGTTGGAGATGACCGTCAAGTCCTTGACGCCGCTGTCACGCAGCGCGTCAATCAGGGCTTCGGGAATACCGCAAAGGCCAAAGCCGCCGACGGCCAGCGTCTGGCCATCCGCAACCACACCCTGAAGGGCATCTGCGGCGCAAGGGTAGAGTTTGTTCAAGGCTGCTCTCCTGACAGAAAAAATGGTGACAGCACACGCAGCTGCCAGCACGCACGATACTACGTAACACCATACGTAGTTTTGCCTAAAGAAAACCCCTATGTTCCTGTCCGACCTGACGGCCTATCAGCAGGCTTTCGAGATGGCCCCCGTGGGGCTGGTCATTTCCCGCGAACGCCGCATCATCGCCTGCAATCAGCAGGTCTGCGAGATTTTTCTCACCACCCCAGAAAGCCTCACTGGAGCATCCTTTCAGGTGCTCTATCCCAGCGCCGAAGAATTCGAGCGTCTGGGCCAGCGCATCGCCCCGATTCTCAACGCCAAGGGCCTGTATTCAGACAGCCGCATCATGAAACGCGCCAACGGCCAGTACTTCTGGTGCCATGTCAGCGGCCGGGCACTGGATCGCACCCAACCACACGCCGCTGGCATCTGGAGCTTCGAAGACATCAGCGCCGAGCGCCCTGTGGCTGAGCATTCGCTGACCGGGCGCGAACGCGAGGTTGCTGCCCATCTGCTGGAAGGCAAGACGTCGAAGATGATCGGCAAGGAACTGGGCATCAGCCACCGTACTGTGGAGCTGTACCGTGCCAAGCTCATGCGCAAGTTCGGAGCCAGCTCCACGGCTGAGCTGATCCAGCGCATGCTGCGCGCCTGACATACGCTGTGGGCGAGGCAAGCGCCGTCACAGCTCCTCGACACGCCGGGGTGGAAAACTCTCCCAACTCTGGCAGCCGGGGCACTGCCAGAAGTAACTACCAGTCTCGAAGCCGCATTGCTGACAGCGGTAGCGCAGCAATGGACGCACCGCCTTGGCCAGATTGGCCTCAATGGCGGCATCGCCGCGATGCAGCAGCTGGGTCAGCTTGGCCGATGCGACCAGCGACGGATACTTGCGCAGATGCGTCACGTACCAGTGGTCCGCGCGGGGCAGTCCCATGTGCTGCTCCATCGCCACCAACGCCAGGAGCACGTCCAGGCTGCCATGCGCCTCGTAATGCGCGCGCAGCAGGTCATGCCACTGCTGCAGCAGCGGCATGGCATGGGGATCGAGCTTCGCGAACGCATCATCAAGCAATCCTGCCAGCAACGGCACGGCATCGGGCGTGCCTGCGCCGACCTGCAGCGCCAGCTCAATCGCCTCGCGCGACTGCCCCCGCTGGCGCAACAGTTTGACCTGCTCGATCCAGGGTCGCACGCTGCCCTCCACCTGCGCAGTTGCCTGCATCAGCAGGCGCGAGGCGGTCTCAAAGTCCTTGCGGCGCATCGCTTCGTCGGCCTGCTCGCACCAGTAATGCACCTGCCGCCCGTTGGCCTTGAGGCCGGCGGGCACATCCACCATGCGTGCGGCCAGTGCCTGTGCCTGGGGCCAGTCGTGGGTGCGCTCATAGATGTAGAGCAAGGCCGTCTGGGCCTGCTGCTGCAGCTGTGTGCCGTCTAGCGCCTGCAGCGCCGCCTCGGCACGGTCGAGCAGGCCTGCTTTGAGGAAATCCTGCGCGAGGTCCCACTGCGCGCGCGCGCGGTCCGCAGCGCTCAGGTCGGCCCGCGCCAATAGGTGCTCGTGTACACGCACGGCGCGGTCATATTCGCCACGGCGGCGAAACAGGCTGCCAAGCGCAAAGTGCAGCTCCACGGTGTCCGGGTCGGACTGCACGGCCTCGACGAACACATCGATGGCCTTGTCCTGCTGTTCGTTGAGCAAATAGGTCAGCCCCTGAAAATAGGGGCGAGGCGAACTGCGCTGCATGATGCGCATCTGCCGCCAATCCATGCGCGATGCCAGCCAACCCAGTACAAAGGCCAGTGGCAGGCCCAGCAACAGCCAACTCCAGTCGAAATCCATGTGTTACTCGCCTTGCTCAGACTGAGACGTAGTAGAAGATTGAAATTGCGCGCCAAAGGCCTGCTCACGCTGACGTAGCCTGCGCCAGCGCGGGATCACGGTCGCCAGGCCCAGCGCCAGCCCTAGCGCGAACGCCACCAGCATGGCCAGCACCAGTGGCCCCTGCCACTGCATGCCGAAGAACCAGTGCACAGTGACGTGGTGCTGATTGTTGAGCGAAAAGGCAAACAGAACAAAGAAAAAGGCTGCCCGCAGCAGCCAGATCAGGTATTTCATTGTGGGCAGGAAGGCGTCGCAACAGCAGCGGCAGAGCGCCGACACAAAACACTGGGATGCGGTGGGCCATCATAACCCGGCAATCCAGCGGCATCGGCCGGCTAACGGCCAGAGCGCGGGTGCTGCGCAAGTGCGATTGCGTTGCTGCTTACTTGGGCGCAGCCTTGTCCACCGCCTCGCGCAAGGCCTTGCCCGGCTTGAAATGCAGTACGCGCTTTTCCGGCACCGCCACCGTTTCCCCATTACGCGGGTTGCGCCCGATGCGCGGCGCCCGGCGGTTGACGGTAAAGCTGCCAAAGCCGCGAATCTCGATGCGATGCCCCTGTTCCAGCGCATCAGCCATGGCTTCGAGCAGGACGCGCACGGCATACTCGGCATCAGACTGGCTCAGCTGGCTGAAATGCGCCGCAAGCTCTTCAACGAGATCGGATCGGGTCATAAAGCATCTATCGGAGTGAAAGCGACACAGGCATCGGTCAGTGCCGCAGTTGTAACCAGCTCGTCAGGCAAGGCCCGCATAAAGATCGGCGCCACGAAGGCGCCGGTGCAAGAACCTGCTTACGCTCTAAGCCAGCAGCGGGGAAGCGACGGTACCGTGCACCGGCAGCCGCCATTCCCGCAATGCATTACTTCTCTTCGGAAGAAGCCGTATCGAGCTTGGCCTTGAGCAGCGCGCCCAGGCTGGTCGTGCCAGCGTTGCCCATCGACTGCTGCGACAGGCTCTCCAGCGCTTCCTGTTGCTCGGCGGCGTCCTTGGCCTTGATCGACAGCTGGATGCTGCGGTTCTTGCGGTCGATGTTGGTGATCACTGCCGTGACCTCGTCACCTTCCTTCAGAACGTTGCGGGCATCTTCGACGCGGTCGGCGGAGATGTCCGAAGCACGCAGATAGCCGATGATGTCCTCGCCCAGCTCGATTTCAGCACCCTTGGCATCGACGCTCTTGACCTTGCCGGTCACGGTCTGACCACGGTCGTTGACCGAAGCAAACGTGGTGAACGGATCGGCATCAAGCTGCTTGATGCCCAGCGAGATGCGTTCGCGCTCGACATCCACGGCCAGCACGACGGCCTCGACTTCCTGGCCCTTCTTGTAGTTGCGCACTGCGGTCTCGCCCGGCTCGTTCCACGACAGGTCGGACAGATGCACCAGCCCGTCGATGCCCGATGCCAGGCCAACGAACACGCCGAAGTCGGTGATCGACTTGATCGGACCCTTGACGCGGTCGCCACGGTTGGTGTTCTGCGCAAAATCGTGCCAGGGGTTGACCTTGGTCTGCTTCATGCCCAGGCTGATGCGGCGCTTGTCCTCGTCGATGTCGAGCACCATGACTTCGACTTCCTCGCCCAGCGAGACGACCTTGGAGGGCGCCACGTTCTTGTTGGTCCAGTCCATTTCCGAGACGTGCACCAGCCCTTCGATGCCGGGTTCGAGCTCGACGAAGGCACCGTAGTCGGCAATGTTGGTGACCTTGCCGAACAAACGGGTGTTGGCAGGGTAGCGACGTGCGACGCCAACCCAAGGATCCTCGCCCAGCTGCTTGAGGCCCAGCGACACACGCTGCTTTTCCGGATCGAACTTGAGGACCTTGGCGGTAATTTCCTGGCCGGCCTGCACCACTTCGGAGGGATGACGCACGCGGCGCCATGCCATGTCGGTGATGTGCAGCAAGCCATCGATGCCACCCAGATCGACGAACGCGCCGTACTCGGTGATGTTCTTGACCACGCCCTGGACGATGGCGCCCTCGCGCAGCGTCGCCAGCAGCTTCTCGCGCTCTTCGCCCATCGAGGCCTCGACCACCGCACGGTGCGAGAGCACGACGTTGTTGCGCTTGCGATCGAGCTTGATGACCTTGAATTCGAGGGTCTTGTTCTCGTAGGGTGTCAGGTCCTTGACCGGCCGGGTATCGACCAGCGAGCCGGGCAGGAAGGCGCGGATGCCGTTGACCAGCACCGTCAGGCCGCCCTTGACACGGCCAGTGGTCGTGCCGGTAACGAATTCGCCCGACTCCAGCGCCTTTTCCAACGCCAGCCAGGAAGCCAGACGCTTGGCAGTGTCGCGCGAGAGAATGGTGTCGCCGTAGCCGTTCTCGATGGAGCCAATGGCCACCGAGACGAAGTCACCGACGTTGACTTCGACTTCGCCCTGATCGTTCTTGAACTCTTCCAGCGGGATGTAGGACTCGGACTTGAGACCGGCATTGACCACCACAGTGTTGTGCTCGATGCGCACAACTTCAGCGGTGATGACTTCCCCTGGACGCATTTCGGTGCGTTGCAGAGATTCCTCGAATAGGGCGGCAAAAGATTCAGACATGGAGTTCCTTGACCTGCCATCGGCTTCCGCCAGCACCATTGCTGGACGTTTTTACCTCGAATGGCAGGCGTCGCGGCCAGGGCTGCGGCCCGTGCAAAGGGCGTGTCATGCAGGCCATGGCCAGTTGGGTTGATGAACAAATGCCTGGCTGCCAGCAGCCAGGCGCTCGGATCTTCACAAGCCGCTTGAAATCAATGAATGAGCAGGCGTTGCACCAAGGCGCAGCTTCCAGCCCAATCCGTCAGGACTGCCGCTCAGCCCACCAGCGCAGTACCTGCTCGGTGGCAGCCTGCACGTCCATTTCGGAGTTATCCAACACCTCGGCATCGTGCGCGGCCTTAAGCGGAGCAGCTGCGCGGGTGGTATCCCGCAGGTCCCTAGCTTCAAGTTCTTCGCGAAGGGTCGAAAGTGTAGCTGAATTCCCTTTGGAAATCAATTGCTTATAGCGACGCTCAGCGCGCTTTTCGGCGCTCGCGGTCAAAAACACCTTCAGCGGCGCGTGTGGAAACACCACCGTGCCCATGTCTCGACCATCGGCAACCAGCCCTGGCAGGCGGGCAGCCTGGCGTTGCCAGTCCAGCAAGGCCTCGCGCACCTCGCCGATTGCGGAGATCAGCGACGCGTCCCGGCCAACCTGCTCGGTACGAATTTCCGCAGAAACGTCGCGCCCATCCAACAGAATGCGCTCGCCGTCGAAACACAAGGGCAGATTGCGTGCCAGTTCGGCCAGTTGCCGCGCATTGGCAGGGTCGATGTCCAGTTGCCTGCGCCGCGCTGCCAGTGCAGCCACGCGATACAGCGCGCCGGAATCGAGCACACCATAGCCCAGCTGCTGCGCTACCGCCTGCGCCAACGTGCCTTTGCCGGATGCGCTGGGGCCATCGATGCAGATCACCGGCACCCGCCCGGCACGTGCCTGCACAACCCCAAACAGCGTCTCGAAGTAGTCCGGAAAGGTCTTTCCTACACAGCGCGGATCCTCGATGCGTACACGCACACCGGCAGGGTTGAAGGCTGCCAGCGCAAAGCACATCGCCATGCGGTGGTCGTCATACGTGGCGATGGAGGCGGCCCGCCAGGCCTGCGCGGCAGGCGGCGTGATGGCCAGCCAGTCAGGACCTGCCTGCACTGCAGCGCCGAGCTTGGCCAGCTCCGTCTGCATGGCGTCGATGCGGTCGGTTTCCTTGACGCGCCAGCTGCCGATGTTGCGGATGCGCGTGGGCCCGTCAGCGTACAGGGCCATGATGGCCAGCGTCATGGCCGCGTCGGGAATGTGGTTGGCGTCGATGTCGATGGCCTTGAGCGGCCAGGCACCGCGGCGCACCACCAGCCGGTTCGACTCCGCCTGCACGTCCACCCCCATTTGCCGGGCCGCTTCGATGAACTGGATGTCGCCCTGAATGGAGTCCGCTCCCAACCCCTCGATCGTAATGGCCTGCCCCTGCGCAGGATCGCTGGCGATACCGCCGAGCGCGATGAAGTAACTGGCCGACGAGGCATCAGGCTCCACCTGCAGCACGCCCGGTGAGCGATAACGGCTACCGGCTGGAACGACGAAACGCCGCCAGTTCTCATTGCGTACAGCGACACCAAAGCGCTGCAGCAGATGGAGGGTGATGGCCACATAGGGCAGCGAGATCAGCGGACCGTCGACCTCGATGACGCGCTCACGTCGCTCAGCCACCAACGGCAGGGCCATCAACATGGCCGAGAGAAACTGGCTGGAGACATCGCCGCGGATGCGGATGGTCTGCGCTTCGTCGAGCCGGGCGGTATCCAGCCCCGCCAGCTGCAGCGGCGGAAAGCCCGGATTCTTCTCATACGTAATGCGCGCGCCCAACGGACGCAGAGCGTCGACCAGATCCCCGATGGGACGCTCCTGCATGCGCGCCACGCCCGTCAGTGTGAACTGCTGCCCGTCGCGCGCCAGCAAGGCCAACGCGGCCGTCAGCGGCCGCATGGCCGTGCCGGCATTGCCCAGATGCAGCTGCAGGCCAGCAGGCATGGCATGCCTGTCTAGCCCGGTTACGTGCAGTTCGTCACCGTTCTGTTGGATGCGACAACCCAGTTGCTCCAGGGCTGTGCGCATAGCCTGCGTGTCGTCCGATGCCAACAGGCCGCGCAGCACTGTCGTACGTCCCTCGCACAACGCAGCCAGCAGCAGTGCGCGGTTGGAAATGCTCTTGGAGCCGGGCAGACGCACCACGCCGTGGGCACTTGCCAGCGGCGGAATGTCGAGAAAGGGAATGGAATACATGGCTGGCTCAGGCAGATGAAAAATGCGCTTGGGGCAGGCAGGGTTCACACGGGTGATGCATCGAGCCCCGCGCGGCGATCGCAGGTCTTTCTAATCATGCCATTGGCTGCGCGCGACACTGGCCTTGCGAATCAGCGCTTCCAGCGCGTCCGCGTCGCCAGCGTGCATGGCGCGCTGGAATTGCTGCAGCGACAGCACAAGCTCACGCAGTCGGCCCGCAATCTCCACGCGGTTGGCGAGCAGAACATCGCGCCACAGCGTGGCGTCGCCCGCAGCAATACGGCTGAAGTCCCGAAAACCTGGTCCGGCCAGGCGCAGCAGCCGCTCGCTTTCATCACGCCCCAGCAGGCTGTTGACATAGGCAAATGCCAGCAGGTGCGGCAAGTGGCTGACTGCCGCCAGCACCGAGTCATGCTCAAGCGCAGAGAGAATGAACACATGGCTGCCCAGCGCCTTCCACAGCGCCTGCGCCTGCTCGACCTTGTCGATGGCAGTGGCGGGCGTCGGAGTCAGCACCACCTTGGCGCCGTGATAAAGGGTGGCATCGGCATGCTCGACGCCGGCCACTTCCTTGCCGGCGATAGGATGGGCGGGCACGAAGTACTGCGCGTTCCAGCCCAGCTGCTTTTCCGCCGCCTGAACCACATCCTGCTTGGTCGAGCCCAGATCCATCGTCAACACATCGGGCTGCACAAACTGGCGGATGGTTTTGAAGGTCTCGCCCGTCGCCGCCACGGGTACGGCCAGCACGATCAGTTCGGCACCTGCGCAGGCCTGCATGGCGGACTTGGCCTCGACATCAATGACGCCGAGCTGGCGCGCCTTGGCCGTCGTCGATGGTGACTTGCTGTAACCCACCACCTGCTTGACCAGCCCAGCGCGCTTGAGCGCAAGTGCGAGCGAGCCGCCCATCAGCCCGCAACCGATCAAGCCCATCTGGTTGTACATCATTGCCATCACGTAGTCCTTTGCCGTGCCGGAGGTTTCAGTGACGCACCGGGTACGCACCCAGCAGCTTGAAATAGGCGCTCAACGCGCGAAGCTCCTGCAGCGCCGCCGCCACATGGGGCTGGGCCGGGTGACCGTCCAGGTCAATGTAGAAGTAATATTCCCACTGGCCGGTGCGCGCCGGGCGCGATTCGAAGCGCGTCATGGACACACCATGCTGCTTGAGCGGCGTCAGCAGCTCGTGCACGGCACCAGGGCGGTTGGGCACGGCAATCACGAGGCTGGTGGCGTCGCGGCCCGTGGGCTCGGGCGTGGCCATGACCGAGGGCAGCGTGATCACGCCAAAGCGCGTGCGGTTGTAGGCATCGTCCTGAATTGCCGGGGCAACGATGTGCAGCCCGAACTGCGTGGCGGCGCGCTCGCTGGCCAGCGCGGCCCAGGCCGGATTGGTGGCGGCCAGACGCGCCCCTTCGGCGTTGCTGGAGACAGGCCGACGCTCAGCATGCGGCAGGTGCTTGGCCAGCCAGGCATGGCACTGCGCAAGCGCCTGCGGATGGGCGAGCACCGCCTCGATCTCCTCGGCATCGGCGCGCAGCCGCAGCAGGTTGTGGCGCACCTGCAGAATCACCTCGCCCACCATGTGCACAGGCGACTGCAGCAGCAGGTCGAGCGAGCGGGTCACCACCCCTTCGTTGGAGTTTTCCAGGCCCACCACCCCGAACTGGGCATTGCCGGAGACGGTGGCATGGAAGACCTCGTCGAAGCTGTTGCAGTACACGATGTCGGCGGCACCGCCAAAGTATTCGACGGCTGCCTGCTCGCAGAACGTGCCGGCCGGTCCCAACACCGCGACCCGCTGCGGTGACTCCAGCGCCAGGCAGGCCGACATGATCTCGCGCCAGATCGCGGAGACATGCGCATTCTTGAGCGGGCCGGTGTTGGCGCGCTGGATCTTCTCGATCACCTGCGCCACACGATCGGGTCGGAAATAGGTGCTGCCTTCCTTCTTCTTGAGCTCGCCCACCTCCTGGGCAACGCGAGCGCGCTGATTCAGCGTCTCCAGCAACTGGCGGTCCAGCGCATCAATGCGCTGGCGCAGCGCCAGCAGTTCAGGCGTGGCGGCCGGCTCGGCGAGGGGCTTGTTCATGGCTGGGCGAGTGCGTCAGGCAAATCGTGTCGTGGGTAGGCGTCGGCACATGGTGCGACGGGGCCAAAGCAGTGGGCGCTCAAGCCGCGGTCTTTTCAAATTCTCGCAGGTAGTCGATCAGCGCATCCACGCCCGCTTCGGGCATGGCGTTGTAGAGGCTGGCACGCATGCCCCCGACCGACTTGTGCCCCTTGAGCTGCAACAGCCCACGCGCCTTGGCGCCTGCCAGGAAATCCGCGTTGCGGCTCTCATCGGCCAGGAAGAAAGGTACGTTCATGCGCGAGCGTGCTGCCGGTGCAACCTTGTTGTTGTAGAAGCTGCTGGCATCCAGAAACGCATAGAGCTTTTCAGCCTTGCGGATGTTGCGCGCCTCCACCGCGGCCAGTCCTTGCAGATCGCCGTCGCGCTGGCGCAGCACCCAGTCGAACACCAAGCCAGCGACGTAAATGCCCCAGGTCGGCGGCGTGTTGTACATTGACTGGTTCTTCGCCACCAGCTCGTAGTTGAACGCGCTGGGGCAGATCGGCAAGGCGTGGCCGATCAGGTCCTCGCGCACGATGACGATGGTCAGCCCTGCTGGCCCGAGATTCTTCTGCGCGCCGGCAAACGCCAGCGCCACCCGGCTCCAGTCGATCGGGCGCGAGGCAATGTGCGACGAGCAGTCGATCACCAGCGGAATGTCCGCGCCCAGCGCCTTGAGATCAGGCAGTTGCTGGTACTCGATGCCATGAATGGTCTCGTTGCTGCAGATATGCAGATAGGCCGCATCCGGGCTGATCTGCCAGCTGGCCGGGTCGGGAATCTCGGTGAATCCGCTGGCCTCGGCACTGGCAGCAACCCTGGCTGCTGCGTACTTGCCGGCTTCCTTGAACGACTTCTGCGTCCAGCCGCCAGTAAGCACGAAGTCCACCACGCCGCCACGTGAGATGTTCAGCGGCACGATGGCATTCTCGCCAATGCCGCCTCCCTGCATGAACAAAATCTTGAAGTGCGCAGGCACGGCCAGCAGCGTGCGCAGATCGCGCTCGGCCTTCTCGTAAATCGAGAGGAACTCCGCACCGCGGTGGCTCATCTCCATCACGCTCATGCCGCTGCCATGCCAATCCAGCATTTCCGCTGCGGCAGTCTGCAAAACTTCTTCCGGCAGCGCAGCAGGGCCTGCGGAGAAGTTAAAGGGACGCTTGATCGCGCTCATCGTGTCACATTCCTAAAAAAATAGCTGCCAGCCGGCGCAATATCCTGCTGCAACTGCCCGGCCTCGGCTACGGCAACGCCATCACACAAATGCGTGCCGCCACATTCGAACCGACAGCATCGCCGCAAGCGGAGGCCGCGCAGCGCAACTGGCCTAGAACAGGTTCGTCTGAGCCGCTCAGTCAGTGGTCGGGCTACTGTCTTCATCCGCCGCTCCCGATTGAGCAGCCTCCCCATTGTTCGCTCCACCAGCATCGGCCTCCAAACCCATCTGAGCCCCGCTGTCGATGCCATTGGCGTCGTTCTCGACAATGCGCTGCAGTCCGATCAGCTTGGCGCCTTCATCCAACGCAATCAGGGTCACGCCCTGCGTCGCGCGACCCAGCTCACGGATCTCCGCCACCCGGGTGCGCACCAGCACGCCGGTATCGGTAATCAACATGATCTCGTCATCGGGTCCAACCAGTGTGGCAGCCACGACCTTGCCGTTGCGCTCGGACTGCTGGATGGCGATCATGCCCTTGGTGCCGCGGCCATGGCGGGTGTACTCGGTGATGGCCGTGCGCTTGCCATAGCCGTTCTCGGTGGCCGTCAGCACGCTCTGCGTGGAGGGATCGCCTTCGGCCTCCGCCACCAGCATGGCGATCACGCTCTGTCCTTCCTCCAGGTTCATGCCGCGCACGCCACGCGCGTTGCGGCCCATCGGGCGCACGTCATTCTCGTCAAAGCGTACGGCCTTGCCGTTATCCGAGAACAGCATCACGTCATGCTTGCCATCGGTCAGCGCCGCGCCGATCAGGTAATCACCTTCGTCCAGCCCGACAGCGATGATGCCGGCCTTGCGCGGGTTGCTGAATTCGGTCAGCGCGGTTTTCTTGACCGTACCCTTGGCCGTGGCCATGAAGACGTACTGATCGTCCGGGAATTTGCGCGCCTCGCCCGTCAGCGGCAACACCACGGTGATCTTCTCACCCTCGGCCAGCGGGAACATATTGATGATGGGACGCCCACGCGAGCCGCGCGAACCCGAGGGCACTTCCCAGACCTTGAGCCAGTACAGGCGGCCACGATCGGAGAAGCACAGGATGTAGTCGTGCGTGTTGGCGATGAAGAGCTGGTCGATCCAGTCGTCTTCCTTGGTGGCCGTGGCCTGCTTGCCACGCCCGCCGCGGCGTTGTGCCCGGTATTCGGACAGAGGCTGGCTTTTGATGTAGCCGCTGTGGCTGAGCGTGACAACCATGTCCACCGGCGTGATCAGGTCCTCGGTCGAGAGGTCCTGCGCGCTGTACTCGATCTGGCTGCGGCGCGCGCCCAGCTTGGTATCGCCATACTCGGTCTTGATCGCCGTCAGCTCGTCCGCAATGATGGTGGAGACGCGCTCGGGCTTGGCCAGAATGTCCAGCAGATCCTCGATCTGTGCCATGACGTCCTTGTATTCGGCAACGATCTTGTCCTGCTCCAGTCCGGTCAGCCGCGACAGGCGCATCGCCAGGATTTCCGAGGCCTGCACGTCCGAGAGGCGGTAGAGGCCATCGCGTCCCAACCCGTACTGCTTGCCCAGCGTCTCGGGCCGGTAGTCATCGGCATTGACCACGCTACCGTCCTCACGCGCGCGGGTGAGCATCTGCTTGACGATCTGACTGTCCCAGCTTCTGGCCATCAGCTCGGCCTTGGCCACCGGCGGCGTGGGTGACTCGCGGATGATTCGGATGAACTCGTCGATGTTCGCCAGTGCCACGGCCAGGCCTTCAAGCACATGGCCACGCTCGCGGGCCTTGCGCAATTCGAACACGGTGCGCCGTGTAACCACCTCGCGGCGGTGTTCGAGAAATACCTGCAGCAGGTCCTTGAGGTTGCACAGGCGGGGCTGACCGTCGATCAACGCCACCATGTTGATGCCAAAAGTGTCCTGCAGCTGCGTCTGCTTGTAGAGATTGTTGAGCACGACTTCGGCGACTTCGCCGCGCTTGAGCTCGATCACCAGGCGCATGCCGGACTTGTCCGACTCATCCTGGATATGGCTGATGCCTTCGAGCTTTTTCTCGTGGACCAGCTCGGCCATGCGCTCCTGCAGCGTCTTCTTGTTGACCTGATAGGGCAACTCGTCAACGATGATGGCCTGGCGCTGGCCACGGTCGATATCCTCGAAATGCACCTTGGCACGCATCACCACCCGCCCGCGCCCGGTGCGGTAGCCTTCCTTGACACCATTCATTCCGTAGATGATGCCGCCGGTAGGAAAATCAGGCGCCGGGATGAACTCCATGAGTTCATCGATGTCCGCATCGGGCTTGTGCAACAGATGCAGGCAGGCATTGACGGTTTCACTCAGGTTGTGCGGCGGGATGTTGGTGGCCATGCCCACCGCAATACCGGCCGAGCCGTTGACCAGCAGATTGGGAAACCGCGCCGGCAACACCAACGGCTCCTGCTCGGAGCCGTCGTAGTTCGGCCCGAAGTCCACCGTCTCCTTGTCGATGTCGGCCAGCAGCTCGTGCGCGATCTTCGTCAACCGCACCTCGGTGTAGCGCATGGCCGCCGCGTTGTCGCCATCGACCGAGCCGAAGTTGCCCTGCCCGTCCACCAGCATGTGGCGCAGAGAGAATGGCTGCGCCATGCGCACGATGGTGTCGTAGATCGCGCTGTCGCCGTGCGGGTGGTATTTACCCATGACGTCGCCGACGATACGCGCACTCTTTCTGAACGGGCGGTTCCAGTCGTTGTTCTGCTCATGCATGCCGTAGAGCACGCGCCGATGCACGGGCTTGAGACCGTCCCGCGCATCCGGCAGCGCCCGCCCAACGATTACGCTCATCGCGTAATCCAGATAGCTGCGGCGCATCTCTTCCTCGAGGCTGACGGGCAGAGTTTCCTTGGCAAATTCTGTCATGGTGTGCGGGCCCTTGCCGTGCGGTGCCGGCAGGCCTGTGCGAGCAAAAGAAGCCATTGTATCCGGCACCCGCCTGTCTCCTTCTTGCAACACCCAAGTCCCGTTTCCAACAATGTTGGTTTCGGCTGACATCTGGCAGTGGCGATATCCGCATGCCCTATGGCACAATTGGCCTCAACGTTTTGGTGGCTTTACCAACACGTCCATTTCTCTCGCAGCGAGGCTGCGGCCCTTTCCCCAAGAGGAGAACCATGAAGAAACTCAACAAAGTGGCGGTTTTGTTTGCCTCTGCTGCACTCGCAACAGCCGCCGCACATGCTCAGCAAGCACCCCTGGCCAATGGCACCGGCGCCAACGTTCAAGTACAAGCAGCCGATGGCGGCAATGCAATCAACAACTGGCAGAACGGCAGCGGAGAGCTGGTCTGGGTCAATGGCACAAACGAACTGTGCTGGCGCAATGCGTTCTGGACTCCCGCTACTGCAGCAACCGGCTGCGATGGCGCACTGGTCGTCCAGGCCCCCGCACCTGCTCCTGCTGCACCCGTGCCGCCTCCTCCCGCCCCCGAGCCTGAGTGGGTGAAGACCTCCTTCTCGGCTGACACTTTCTTTGATTTCGACAAGGCCACCCTGAAGCCCGAAGGCCGTGCCCAGCTGGATGAACTCGCTGAGCGCGTGCACTCCGACAACTTCGACCTGGAAGTCATCATTGCCGTGGGTCACACCGACTCCACCGGTCCTGAGGCGTACAACCAAGGCCTGTCCGAGCGCCGTGCGGCTGCGGTCAAGGAATACCTGGTCAGCAAGGGCATCGATGCCAACCGCATCTACACCGAAGGCAAGGGTGAGCTCGAGCCGATCGCCAGCAACGCTACCCGCGAAGGCCGCGCGCAGAACCGTCGCGTGGAAATCGAAGTGGTTGGTACGGCTCGCGAGCAGCGCGTCCAGTAATTCCTCCCTCACCCTCGTTGGTGAAGGCAAAGCCCCTCCCCGGAGGGGCTTTTTCATGCCCGCCTTCGCCAACTGCAGCATTGGCATAATGCCGGCATGACGACTTCATCCATCACCGCCTCCAACGCGGATGCCCAAGAGCTTCAGAAATTCTCGAATCTGGCCGACAAGTGGTGGGATCCGCATGGTGCATTCCGCCCGCTGCATGCCATCAATCCGTTGCGCCTGGAATGGATCAGCCAATGCTGCGCGAGCCTTGCCGGCAAGCGCATCGTGGATGTCGGCTGCGGAGGCGGCATCCTGGCAGAGTCCATGGCACGCCGCGGCGCACAGCAGGTGCTAGGTATCGATCTCGCGGAAAAGTCCCTGGGTGTGGCCACTCTGCATGCGCTCGACGGCAAGTTGGACAACCTGCGGTACGAGTGCATCAGCGCGGAAAACCTGGCCGAGCGTGAACCTGGCTCCTTCGATGTCGTCACCTGCATGGAAATGCTCGAGCACGTTCCCGACCCCGAGTCCATCGTTCGCGCCTGCGCACAAATGGCCAAGCCCGGTGGCTGGCTGTTTTTCTCCACCATCAACCGCAATGCCAAGTCCTGGCTTTTTGCCATCGTCGGCGCGGAATACGTCCTCGGCATCTTGCCGCGCGGTACGCATGACCATGCCAAGTTCATCACTCCCGCCGAGTTGGCCTGCTGGCTGCGCCGTGCCGAGCTGGATCTTCAGGCCAGCAAGGGGCTGGAACACAATCCCATCACTGGACGCTACTGGCTCAGTGACAACCTGGACGTGAACTACATGCTCGCGGCGCGCAAACCATGACACCTCAGGCCGTATTGTTCGACCTGGATGGCACGCTCGTCGATAGTGCCGCGGATCTGGCACTGGCCGTTAACCGCATGCGCCAGCAGCGCGCGCAGCCCCCATTGCCCATTGCGCAGTATCGACCATTGGTCGGCAGCGGCGCACGAGGGCTTCTGCCCATTGGGCTGGACGCGGACCCGGATTCACCCTCTTTCGCGTCATTGCGCGACGAGTTCTTCGATACCTACGAAGCTTGCATCGGCGAAGCGACACAGCCCTTTGACGGCGTTGCCCAGGTGCTCGACGCTCTGCGCGTCGGCCAGATACCTTGGGGCATCGTGACCAACAAGATCGAGCGCCTTGCCAGACCTATCGTAGCGGGCGATCCGGCGCTTGCGCAGTGCCAAGCACTGGTCGGCGGGGACACGACCGCCCACGCCAAACCCCACCCGCTGCCTCTGCTGCATGCAGCCGCACTCTTGAAAGTGCCCCCTTCAGGCTGCATCTATGTCGGTGATGATCGGCGTGACATGCTGGCAGGCAAATCCGCCGGCATGACCACGGTTGCTGCCCGCTATGGATATATTGCTGCAGACGACGACACAGCTACGTGGCCAGCCGATCACTATATCGATTCTCCGCTGGAACTCTTGACCTTGCTGGGAATCGAATAGAATGGCTTCTCTGGGGCTGTCCTGGTTTCGACGCGGGTACAGATCTGGAGTGGTGCATGCCGAGCTTGAGTCACGCTCGTAAATCTTGATTCGAAAAACTAACTGCAAACGACGATCGTTTCGCACTCGCCGCTTAAATCCCGGTGAGACTTGCAACAGCTCGCTGATGGGCTGGGTGAAGGCCGCAAGGCCGTAGCTGCAAGTTCATTCACATCAGCTGGTCGACAGCCGGGCATCTTGGCTGCCGATGAGATCCAAGGATGCTGGCCTTGCAAGCAGCGTGTGGCTGCGCGGCCTGCAAGGCGAGATCAAAACAGACCACTAAGCATGTAGAACTGCCCAGAAAAGGCTTGCGGACGCGGGTTCAATTCCCGCCAGCTCCACCAACATTTAAAAAACCAACCGTTCTCGGTTGGGGTTTTTTCTTGTCTGTTTGCGCCAGTTCCCGCGTGTTGTTGGGGGTTCCTGCGGAAGCCTGCGGACTTCGCCGCCCGCCAGAACTGGCCGCTCGCGGCCACATTCCACTCTCTCCTGGCCATTCCTCGCTCCGACCTCGCTCCCTGAAACTGGCCCGAAGTCCGCAAAGGCCGCCAGTCACACCCATACAGATCAAAGAGTTGCGCGCGGACGAATCCAGCGGTTGGATTGCAGCATCGGATAGCAAAGGGAACACGAGCAACTTTCCTTGCGAGTCATCGCACTTGCAGTTTGTCAGAAACTCGCATATATTTTCGTACATGAACACGACGACCAAGACTGCCGAGCTGATTCGCCAGCGCATCGAGGCGATGCCGATCGGGGAGCCTTTCACCCCGACAGCATTCCTGGGGTGCGGCACGCGTGCGTCGGTCGATCAGACCCTCTCCCGCCTCGTCAAGGCAGGGTCGATCGAGCGTGTGACGCGCGGCGTCTTTGTGCGTCCCGAGGTCAGCCGTTTCGTTGGCAAGGTGATGCCCGAGCCTCTTAAGGTGGCCGAGACCGTTGCAAGGACCACAGGTGCCGTCGTCCAGGTTCATGGTGCTGAAGCGGCGCGTCGGCTCGAACTGACCACGCAGGTCCCGACCCAGTCTGTATTCGTGACATCCGGCCCGTCGAAGCGCATCCGCGTGGGCAAGATGGAGATCCGTCTGCAGCACGTCTGCCAACGCAAGTTGGCCCTGGCAGGACGACCCGCCGGGCTCGCGCTTGCGGCGATGTGGTATCTCGGCAAGAAGGAAGTGACGCCGGCTCTCATCGAGAAGATTCGGCGCAAGCTGGGATCGAGCGAATTCGAGGTGCTGAAGTCAGCCACCAGCTCAATGCCCGCGTGGATGAGCGACGCCATCTTCCGCAACGAGCGGACGGCCGTTCATGCCTGAGTCCTTCCTGCACCTGAAAGCTCAAGAGCAGTCCCAAATCTATCGGGCACTGGCCCCGCAGCTTGCGCGCACGCCCGTCGTACTGGAAAAGGATGTCTGGGTCTGCTGGGTGCTGCAGACCCTCTTCACCATGCCCGACCGACTGCCGATGGCCTTCAAGGGCGGCACCTCACTCTCCAAGGTGTTCGGCGCCATTGCCCGCTTCTCCGAGGACGTGGACATCACGCTCGACTACCGTGGCTTGGACGGCGCCTTCGACCCGTTTGCCGAAGGCGTCTCACGCAATCGGCTGAAGAAATTCAGCGAGGATCTCAAGTCTTTCGTGCGCGACCATGCCCACGGTGTCGTGGCGCCGCACTTCCAGAGAATGCTGGCGGAGGAGTTCGATGCCCAAGCGTTCCAGCTTGAAATCAGCGATGACGGCGAGCAGATGCGGATGCACTACCCGAGCGTGCTGGAGGTAACGGGAGACTATGTGGGCAACAGCGTCCTGATCGAGTTCGGTGGCCGCAACATCACCGAACCGAACGAGGAGCATGAGGTACGGCCCGATATCGCGGAACATGTCGCTGAACTCGATTTCCCTCGATCGACGGTCAGTGTGCTGTCTCCGGCACGTACCTTCTGGGAAAAAGCGACGCTGATGCACGTCGAGTGTCAGCGCGACGCGTTCCGCACAGGTGCCGAACGCCTGTCACGCCACTGGTACGACCTGGCCATGCTGGCCGATCTTGCCCATGGGCAAGCCGCTTTGGCCGATCGCGCTCTGCTCGCCGATGTCGTCAAGCACAAGAAGGCCTTCTACAACGCGAGCTACGCCAACTACGACGCATGCTTGGCCGGGCAGCTCAGACTCATTCCGGAAGATGCCGCACTGGCCGCGCTGCGCGATGACTTCCAGCGCATGATCGGTGCCGGCATGTTCATCGGCGAGCCTCCCACCTTCGATGCCATCGTCGATCGCCTGCGCGCGCTGGAAGCAGCGATCAATGGGATCGGCAATGGTTGAAGCAAGCGTCGCTGTTAAGGCTCTGCTGCAAGGCGCCGCGCCCGAGCGCAAACAAGAAATTGAGGACCTATGTCCTTCGTCGATCCCGACGATCTGTACGAAGCGAATGTCTTCACACAACTGGCCGATGCGCTGGATGCCTGCCCGCAAGCCGTGATGGCCTATACCGACGAAGCGCTGACCAACGAAAACGGCCAAGACATTGCCGTGCGGCGTCTGGCCTACAGCCGTTGGCAACACGCCAACAGCGCCAGCCACGCGCACGGCCTGATCGTGATGCGTCGATCTGCCGTCGAAGCCGTGCTCAAGGAAACCACCGACCTCAACAACTTCGCCGACTGGCTGCTGACCCTGCTCGTGGCCAAGCGCGGCGGCGTGTTGTACCTGCCCATCGTTGGGCGGCACTGGCGACAGCACCCGCGGCAAAGCCATCGCACCGGCGATCCGGACGCTGTCCGGCGCATTCGTCAAGCCTCGAATCTCTGGAGATAAACCATGTCATCAACCGATCCGAACCTTGGACTCAATTACGGCTGGACGCTCGGCGAGAGCGGCTGGGACAGCGGCATGGACGCCAACCTCAAGCGCCTCGGCGCTGTGGTCGGCCTGTCCGTGAAAGACCGTGACCTGACCACGCCACCGGCCAACCCGGCCAATGGCGACCGCTACCTGATTCCTGCCGCTGCCACCGGCGTGTGGGCAGGCAAGACCAACCTGATCGCCGCACGCATCGCAGATGTCTGGGAGTACCACACGCCCAAGATCGGCTGGCTTTGCTTCATTGAGGACGAGGCCAACCTCTCGGCCTACAAGTCCACTGGATGGAGCGCAGGCCTCGCCATCTGATCTTCACCCACCCGCAACCATCTGAACCCGCCCACAAGGCGGGTTCGTCGTTTTTGGAGACTGCAATGACCGACGAACACCAACCTGCCGCCCTCGTGGAAAACATGCTGCTCATTCGACGCGAGGACTTCGACGAACTGCTCGACCGCGCCGCCGAACGCCGGGCCGAGCGAGTTCTCGCCCACCTGGGCCTGGAGAACGGCCACGCCGCGAAGGACATCCGTGAACTGCGCGATCTGCTGCAAGCGTGGCGCGATGCGCGTCGCACCGCGTGGCAGACCGCCGTCAAGGTCATCACCACCGGCATCCTCGCCGCGCTGCTGGTCGGTGCCGCCATCAAGCTCAAGCTGATGGGAGGTGCGTCATGACCGCCAAGCCCAAGCTCTGCCTGCTCGACAACTGGCGATGCGTGCTCCGCCGTGCCTGGAGCATTCGCTTCTCGCTTCTGGCCGCTGCCTTCACGGCGGCGGAAGTGGTGGTGCCGCTGTTTGGCGACGTGCTGCCGCGTGGCGCATTCGTGCTGCTGGCCTTTGCCGCCAGCATCGGCGCAACCGTTGCTCGCATCGTGGCGCAGCCGGAGATGCACCGATGACCCGGCCACCATCACCAGCGATGCGCAGGATGGTGGCCGGACTGACGCTGTCCGCCGCCGCCCTAGTTGGCATCGTGCTGCACGAGGGCTACACCGACCGTGCAGTGATCCCCGTCAAGGGCGATGTACCGACCATTGGTTTCGGCACCACCACTGGGGTGAAGCTGGGCGACACCACCACGCCGCCAAAGGCGCTGGCTCGGGCACTTACCGACGTGCAGCAATTCGAGGGGGCGCTCAAGCAATGCGTGGCCGTGCCGCTGGCCCAGCACGAGTACGACGCGCTGGTGAGCTTCTCCTACAACGTCGGCAGCCGCGCGTTCTGCCAGTCCACGCTGGTGAGGAAACTCAACGCCGAGGACTACGCGGGAGCCTGCGCCGAGCTGCTGCGCTGGCGCTTCTTCCAGGGCAAGGACTGCGCGCTGCCTGCCAATGCGCGCCTGTGCGGCGGGTTGGCCACACGGCGCGAGGCCGAGTACCGCCAGTGCATCGGAGAAGCCCCATGAGCTTGATCCCGTGGCCGTACCGCTAGCTGGCCCTCGTCCTGCTCGCCACTGCACTGATCGGCTTCGGCTGGATCAAGGGTGCGGGCCACGTTCAGGCCCAGTGGGACGCTGCCGTCCAGAAGCAGACCCTGCAAGCCGCCGCCGTCCGCGAGCGACAAGCGCAGGCCACCGTCAAGGTCGTCACCGAATACGTCGACCGAGTTCGTGTCGTTCGCGAGAAAGGCGACACCATCATCAAGGAGGTTCCCGTCTATGTGCCCGTTCAGGCTGACGCTGCTTGCACCATCAACCGTGGCTTTGTGCTCCTGCACGACGCTGCCGCCGCCGGTGAGTTGCCCGAGCCCGCCCGAGATGCTGATGCGGCCCCCGCAGGCATTGCGCTCTCTGCCGTCGCCGGAACCGTTGCCGCCAACTACCGGACCTGCCACGAAAATGCCGAGCAACTGAGGGCGTTGCAGGCGTGGATCGGAGAAATGGTGCGCTTGGCGAATACCGCGCCTGAGAACTGACGCCAACGCCACTTGTGGGAGCAAGACACGACTTTCGCCGCAACCGGCGCTCATGCTACGTTCGCACCTTGATGAACCAGACCCATCTCGCCACCCAGTGCCAGACCGATGACGCGCCCACTCGGCACGGCGACAAGCGGGTCGCCGTGCTGCAATCGGTGTACCTGGCTGGGCAGTGCCTGCGTCAGTGACGACGGCCGTCGGGCATTGCTCATCGCTCTCGACCGGCCTCGTGCCAAGCTTTTTTCACGGGTGAGAGCAGGTACTCCGCCACCGTACGGTCGCCCAGCAGGATTTCCGCCGTGGTCTGCATGCCCACCGACAAGGGATACTGCACCCCATCCATCTCCAGCGCGTTTGCGTCGAGCGCCACCAGGGCTTTGTAGCGCAGCGGCCGCTGGCCGCCCGCCAGCCCCTGGTCTCGGGCTTCTTCCTCGCTCTGGGCATCGGCACTCACGTGCTCGACGGTGCCCTGTCCCATGCCGTACTTCTGGAAGGGATAGGTGGCGAACTTGAGCTTGACCGTCAGTCCCGGCCGCACGAAGCCGATGTCCTCGTTGGAGACCCAGACCTCGGCCTTGAGCTTTTCTTCGCGAGGCACGAGGCTGGCCAGCACGGTACCCGGCTGCACCACGGTGCCGGCGGTGTGGGTGGCCAGGTCCTTGATCACCCCGTCCTGCGGGGCTTTGAGTTCCAGCAGCGCGCGCCGGTGCTGCTGCTTCTCCAGTTCCTTGGCCAGCTTGTCGATTTGTGCCCGCGCCTCATTGCGCTCGGCGTGCAGCTGCCGCAGATAGTCCGCCTCGATCTGCCTGAGTTTTTTGAGCGACTGGTCGATGCTGGCCTGGGCGGAGGCGATCAGGTGCTTTTGTGTCTCCAGCTCCTGCTCCTTCTCGATGCGCTCGCGCCGCTTGTCCGAGCCCATCAAGGTTCCGGCAAAGCCGTGTTTGACCAGTTTCTCGTAGGCCTTGTCCTGCTCGCGGTAGTGGGGCAGCACCGCATCCAGCCGCTCTTTCTGCTGGCGGGCGGCGGCCAGTTCCTGCTGCGCCTTGGCCAGGCGGCTGCGTTCCTCGGCCAAGGCGGCGGCTAGGGCATCGCGGTTGGCCTGGTACTGGGCGGCGGTCTCGCGCAACAGCGCCGCCGGCGCCTGAACATCCGGTTCAAAGGGCTTGCCGGCGAGCTCGGCATCGATACGGGCCAGTTGAAGTTGCTTGCGGGCGTATTCTGCGGCGATGGCTTCGAGATCCGCCTCGGTGATCAACGCATCCATGCGCATGAGCACCTGTCCGGCGCGTACCGTCTCGCCCTCGCGCACCAGGATGTCCTTGACGATGCCCGCTTCCGAGGGCTGCACGATCTTGAGATAGCTGGCGGGCACGAGTTTGCCGTCGGCCACTGCCACGATGTCCAGCCGCCCGAGCAACGCCCAGACGATGAGGAAGGCGACCAGCGCCAGGATGGCCCACAACACCCGCCGCCCCTGCGGATTGGGCGCGCGGTGTTGCAAACGGACGAGCGGAGGATGGAAATCCAGCGGGTCGCCGTGGGCCTGCTGGAGGAGGGATTTCAATGCAAGCATGCCGGGGGACTCTCTTGTGATTCTGGGGTCTTGCGGGTGCGGTCAGTGTTCCACCCATCGAGCAACGCGCGCTCGATGACGAACAGGCTTTGTTCGATGGCTTGGCTGGGCGAGTAATCGGCATGACGATCCCGGAACGCGCGGGCGGCCTGCCGATACGTCGGGTTGCCGAGCAGTTCCTGCAATGATGTGGTGACGCTGTCCACATCGATGCGGCCACTGAGCAACTTGCCCGCACCCAGTTCCTCCACCCGATGCGCAAAAAGTACCTGCTCGACATGCCGAGGCCGCATCGCCAAGGGCACGCCCGCGAGCAGTGCCTGGGTCGAGAAGCCACCGTTGCCGTAGCCGACCACGAGATCGGCATGTGGAAGCAAAGGGGGCAGATCTATCGGCACCAGCGCAATGCGCAAACGCCGCGTCGCGCACCGTTTCGCCGCTTCGGGGTTCATGCCGGGCGCGATGCACAGCACCTCGGTATCCAACCGGGCGAGCGCCTGCAGGATGGCCTGGAAGCCCGGCACGGCGGGACGCAGGTAGGCCAGCACGCGTGAGCTTTCCTTGCTTTGCCAGCCAACACGCAAGGCTTGGGGCACCGAGACGATGGGCCCGACATAGCGCCCATCCGGCCGCGCGCCGCAGTGATCGAGTTCGGCAAAGGTGTCCAGGATGTCGTGGGCACCGAACAAGTCGCGCAGACGCACTGTGCTTGCATGGCCTAGTGCTTTCTGCGCGGCCTCCAGCACCCGGTCGAGCCTTTCCTCGGCCGCCATGAGCGCCTGATCGGACACCGCCTCCCAGGGCCGGATCGACGGCCAGGGAGAAACAGCGGGTGGAATCGCAAAGCCGTTGCCGATGGCCAGATGGGGAATATTGGCGAGCCGTGCCGCCAGCAAGGCCGTCGGCGCATGGTCGGCGACCAGCATGTCGGGCCGCGCCAGGGCAAACATCCCCCGCCAGGCGTTGAGTCGCGCAGCCACATCCCGCGCATCGGCGAAACCGCTGACACGCAGCACGTCGGCGTAGTTCACCGGTGGGCTGCTGCCCGCGCCCGCCTGTGGGGTCAGAGGCGCGGGTAGCACGGTGATGCCCGGTGTCGGGCGCTGTGCGGCCGGCAGCCGCACGTCCTTGAGCGCCAGGGTCACCCCGTGCCCACGGGCCATGAGCCCTTGCGCCAGCCGCAGGCACCGGGCGAGGTGACCGAAGGCCTCGCCCAGCTCCCACGCGATCAGAACGCGCGGCATGGGGGTCAGCAGCGCAAGGCCGTGACGCCTTCCTTCAGGCCGGCAAAGCCCTTGAGCTGGGCACCGGCGGCCAGCCCCACGGCGTCGCCATGGGTGCGCAGCATCGCCGCGTTGCCAGAGAGCAGCCCCGCCAGCCCCGCGAGGTCGGCGCCCTGGCCCTTGCCCAGCCACTGCGCCGCCCCTTGCCGTTCAGCATCGAGCCGGTTCAGGGCGTGGATCAACTCGGCCCAGTGGCGCTCCACATCGTGGTTGGCCTGCCCATGACCGGTCTGCCCGGACGCTGGCTGTTGCTCACCCCATTGCTCGAACCAGCGGCGATCTAGCGCAGGCAAGGCCGAATGGGGCGAGTGGGCGGACTTGTCGTCGCGCTTGAAGCCGTCGAGGAAACGGCTCAGCGGATCATCGTCGCGGTCGCCACCGTGTTTGCGGCCCGGCTGTCCCGGCGAGTTGCCCGCGCCATCGTTGATGTTGGCACCGTGTCCGGGAGGCGGTGCATCCGCGCCGTTGCCCACGCCCTCGTTGCCCTTGGTCACAGTCGGCACCACCGTCTTGTTGCCGAAGCTGATCTTGAAGACATCCGATGCAGTCGAGCATTCGCCATGGCCGTCGCTGGCGGTGACACGCACATCGATGCTGCCGCGGGCCGAGGCCGGCGCCGTGCCGCTGAAGGTCTGCGTGGCGGCATCGAACTTGAGCCAACTGGGCAGCGGCTTGCCGTTGGACAGGGTGGCCGTGTAGCTCAGCGTGTCGTTGCGGTCAGCATCCTTGAAGCTGTCGGCCGGAATCTGCCACGAGAACGCCTTGCCCTTGGCGAGTTGCACATCACTCAGGCAGCGAACCAGATCGGGCATGTCGTTGGTGCCCTGTACGGTCACCGTCAATGCGCCGTTGCTACGCTGCGTGCCGTCACTGGCCAGGTAATTGAAGGTCTCCGTGACCGTCTCGCCCGCACCCAAGCCCTGCACCTTGGACGAGCAATCGTCGAGCACGTAGGCGTAGGTGCCATTGGACAGCAGGGTCAGCACGCCGTATTCGCCGCGCCGGATACCGGGGTCGGCCACGCGCAGGCGCTTGCCTTCCGGATCGCGGTCGTTGGCGAGCACATTGCCCCAGGCCAGCAGCTTGCGATCTTCGATGACGGTTGCCGTATCCGGCGCCGTGACCGGTGCCTGGTTGCCGCCGCCGGATTCGACCGCCAGGGTGAAGCTCTGGCTGGCCTGTGCACCTGCCAGGTCGGTGGCGGTGACCCGCAGGACGTAGTTGCCCGCCGTGGCTGGGGTGCCGCTGAAGCTGCCGGTGGCGGCATCGAAGGTGAGCCACCCGGGCAGGGCACTGCCGTCGGCAAGCGTGGCCGAGTAGGTCAGCACATCGCCCGCATCGACATCGACAAAAGCGCCCTCGGGCAGTTGCCAGCGGGTGGGCTGACCGACGCGGCCGCTCTGGTTGCCAAGCAACACGCCCACCTCGGGCGCGTCGTTGACATTGGCCACCTCGATGGCGAAGGTCTGGCTGGCTTGTGCTCCGGCCAAGTCCGTTGCAGTCAGGCGTACGGAGACGCTGCCCACATCGCCGTTGACCGGGGTGCCGCTGAAGGTGCGCGTCGCCGCATCGAACTGGAGCCACGACGGCAGCGCCGAGCCGTCGGCCTGGGTGGCCGAGAGCGTGAGCGCATCGCCCGCATCCACGTCGCGGAAGGCATCCTGCGGCACGGTGAAGGCAAAGGGCGCATCCTCGGTGGCTTGCTGGTTGGTGAGCGCTATAGCCACTTCCGGCGCGTCGTTGGTGTTGTTGACGGATAGGCGCAGTCTCTGCGTTGCCAACAGTCCATAATCGCCCCAAGCTTCGACGATCAGGTCGAGTTGCCCAACATCCTCGTTGACAGGGGTGCCTCTGAGCAAACCGTGCTCAGCATCAAAGGTCAGCCAGCCGGGTAACGGACTACCATCGGCTTGGCGAAGGTTCAGCATTCGCGCAGCCCCGAATGCTCCAGCCTGTTCGAAATTCGACAGCACAATCGAGTGGCGATATACGGCGTCTTCAGTGGCCGCCGGCAGTTCACCTGCCTCCAACTGAACGGTAGATGAAGCCGAGATTAATGATGGGATCGAAGTCATTTCCCCGTCGTCGAACCTGATGGCCGTCACGGGAGGCGTGCCGTTCGACGTCTTGGCAAAGAAATCCGGGATTCTGATTTCATCGCCCGGTCCGTAGCGCAGCACCAGCGTATCGCCATCCCAGGCAACCGAGATATCCGTTTTGCTGACGCCAGGGCCAAAGACGATGAAATTGTCGCTCGGGCCGTCAATGATGGTGTCCACACCATCGCCGTGCTGGAAGAAATAACCATCCACCTGATCGCCTCCGATCAGAATGTCGTTGCCTCCCCCACCGTGAAACTCGTTGACGCCACTCTTGCCGTCGATTATGTCGTCACCGTCCTGGCCGTAGAGTCGATCAGCGAGCTGGCTACCTCCGATGTCGTTCGATGCCTCGTCGCCAAAAACCGAGAAACCATTGGCGACCAACGTTGCGTAATCCCATACCGTGCCATCTGCAAATTCGAAGCGATCAACAGCACGCGTCCCCAACACATCATCGGGATCGAAGCCGGTCAGCCGCACTACGTCACCGTCGTCGCCGTAGGGGATGAGCAGCACATGGCCGCCATTGCCGTCCGTCTCGAAGCCCAGGCGATTGCGTAACGTTTCCGGATCGATGCCGGGCCCAAACCGCAACACGTTGCCGGCATCCGGGGCGGCGACATCCTCGATAAAGACCTCGCCGTCGCCAATGTTGACGTCGTAGATATCTTGTGTGTGATCGCCGTAACGAACCCCGCGTGCCAGCAGGTCGTCGAACGACAGGTTGATGCCCCACCAGGGCAGGCTGATTTCCGCAACGGGCGCCCGCATGCCCGGCGCGCGCGGGTCGAACCCGGCAAAGCGGATCAAGTCGCCTTCTTCATTCAGATGCAGCACCAGATCGCGGCCATCGAAAGCCAGATACAGAGCATCGGCGTCAACCTCGCCGGTCAATTCGAGGCGGTTACTGTCTTGCGCCCGCCAAGTTTCGACGATGGTTGTCTGAACGGGGGACGATCCCCATTCCTTATAAACGTTGTAGGTATCCGAGCCGGCACCGCCTACCAGAACATCCGAACCGCCTTCGCCGTAGATCACATCATCGCCATCGCCGCCGACCAGAGTGTCGGCAAACGGCGTGCCATAAAGCCCGCCGCCTTCGTCGCCCGCCGTTTCGGTCTTGCCGGTCGGCTCGATGGTATCCGCCACGATTTCAGTCCCGTCGGCAAAGCGAATGACATCCACCGAACGGGTTTGCGTAGCGCGTCCGGGCATGTAGCCACGCAAGACGACCTTGTCGCCCGGACGATTGGCAAATTCGATCACCAAATCACCGTTTTCTTCCGAATAACGCAGGTCTTCGGGACGGATGCCCGGCCCGAAGCTGAGGATGTTGGGCGCATCGTCAACACCACAATAGCTGCCATCGCCATCACCCCAGGCATACGCTGCACTTACTTCGGCAAATTGAGGCTCATAGGCACAGCCCGACATGCGGTGATCGTCGTCGATGATTGTCACGCCATCGCCTGCCTGATACACGTAGGTGTCGCCGCCCCACTCGCCATACAGCGCATCCTCCCCGGTGCCGCCGATCAGGGTATCTGCACCCTGACCACCGTAAAGGGTGTCATTCCCCGCGCCGCCATCAAGCACATCGTCACCCTCGCCGCCGTGGATCAGGTCGTTGCCATCACCGCCGAGGATGGCATCGTCGCCCGCCAAGCCCAGCGCGATGTCGTTGCCCGCGCCCGCGTCCAGGGTGTCGCCATTGGCGGTGCCATAGAGCACGTCATCGCCGTCGCTCGGGATGTTGTTCGCAAGGTTGGCAGAAGCGAACAGATCGCCAGACTGGGCATAGGCCACCGCCTCCAGTCCGCCTGCCGGGGCTACCGTGCCGGTCAACTCGAAGCCCGTGCCATCAAAGGCCAGCGGCATTGTGGTCGTTGCCGACAACAAGGTGCCCGCGTTGGCCTTCAGCCAGCCCGCAAGGTCGAACACGCGCGTCTTGCCGTCGGCATCGATGAACTGGATGCGTTCCAGATCGCCCGGCAGATTGTCGATGCGCGTGTCGTCCAGCGTGATCGAGCCGCCTGCACCACCTTCGATCAGCAGCACCACGCGCCCGTCGCGGTCCAAGGCGGCGGAGAGCATGGCGGGCGTCACCGAGGCGCCGAAGGACAGCGTGTCCGTGCCTTCGCCGGTGGTCAGCCGGTCATGGCCGTCGCCGTGGTTGAAGACGACCACATCGTCGCCCGCGCCGGTGTCGATGCGGTCATCGCCCGCCTCACCAGCGACCAGATCGTCGCCGGCACCCGAGTACACGTTGTCGTTGCCGCTGCCAGCCGAGACGATGTCATTGCCGGCAGCCAGGTAGACGTTGTCGTCGTTGCCGCGTGCCTGGACGGTGACCGACTGGCCGGTGTAGTCGTTAATGTCGTCATCGGCCTGGCTGCCGAGGATCGTGGTCGGGTCGCCCCAATAGCGCTGCTGCCAGCCCATCTTGCCGCCATCGGCGCGGGCGATCACGTCGGAGAGCGTCCATTCGGTGCCATCGCCGAAGCGGAAACGCTGAATGGCGCCGCGCCCCAGGTCGTCCCAGTTCTGATGGTTCAGCACCAACGCATCGTTGCCGCCGATGCCAATGACCAGGTTGGTGTAGCCGACATCACCCGCCTGGCCGCCCCAACTCGCATCCCCCAACTGCACCGACACGTCCTCGGGCCGGATGCCCGGCGCGAAGACCACGGTGTCGTTGGCCACCGCCAGGCTCGCGCCCATGGCGTTGTCCAGCCCTGTGCCCGGAGCCACGATGTAGGTGTTGTTACCCGCGCCGCCGTAGAGCGAGTCGCGGTCGGCGCCGCCATCCAGTGTGTCATCACCGGCTTCGCCGAAGAGCTGGTCGCGCCCCGCGCCGCCAGTGAGCACGTCGTTGCCCTCGCGACCATAGATCACGCTGTCCTTCTCGGTGCCCGCCAACGTATCCTCGTCCGGCGAGCCGTAGAGGATTTCCGCGCCTTCGCTGACATTGAGCTTGGCCAGCACATCGTTCACGTTCAGACTTGCGCCGTTGGCGAAGTCGAAGCGGTCGATGCGTTGCCAACTGTTGAGCCAGTCCTTGATGCGCACCGCGTCGCCCGAAGCGGTGACGGTGGCGATCAGGTCGTTGCCGTCGCGGCTGAATGTGATGTCGTTCTGGCCAATGCCGGGCTTGAACAGCACGCGCCCATAAGTTGCTTCAATCACGTCCTGCCCGTCGCCCGTGCCGAAGCGATAGGTGTCATAGCCGCCCAGGTTCTGGAACCGGTCGTTTCCGGCGCCGCCATCCAGCGTGTCGTCCTGGTAACCGCCAACGATCGCGTCATCACCCGATGTGGCGGCCAGCGCCCGTGCCGCCAGCTCGCTACGATCCCACACCGTGCCGTCGGCAAAGCGCAGTTGCTCGATCCCTCGCTCGGTAGACCACGTGTCGGCCTGCCCGCGCACGGTGAGTTGGCTGCCATCCGGCAGGGTGACGGCCATGTCGCCTTGCAACGTCCAGCGCACGGTGACATCGGCGGGGGTGATGCCTGCCTCCAGCTCCACCGTGTCCGTGCCAGCGGTGTAGCCTTCGTTGATTACATCCTGCCCGTCGCCCAGCGTGACGCGGTAGGTGTCGGAACCCGCGCCGCCTTCGAGCCAATCATTGCCCGCGCCGCCGATCAAGATGTCGTTGCCGTCGCCGCCAAAGAGTTCGTCATTGCCCGCGCCACCAACGATCACGTCATCGCGACCATTGAAGCCGCGCAACTCGTCGTTCTCGTCCCCGCCCAGGAGCACGCGAGACTTGATCGCCTCCGCATCCCACAGCGTGCCGTCGGCGAAGGCGATTTCCTCCACCGCGAAGCGGTTGCTCTCGTTGAAATGGTTCTTGACGATGAGCGTCTCGCCGGTGTCGCGGATGGTGATCTTCAGGTCATCGCTGACCTGCCAGCCGTTGACCGTGCGCACCCGCTCCAGCCGCACATCGGAGGGCAGCACGCCTGCCTTGAGCTCGATGCGGTCGGTCTCATTTTGCTGCCAGGAATCCTCGATGATCGTGTCGTGCCCATCGCCCCGACCGAAGCGGTAGGTGTCCGCTCCGGCACCACCACGCAAGTCATCGTTGCCTGCACCCCCATCGAGCACGTCGTTGCCGGCGCCACCGATCAGGGTGTCGTTGCCGCCGCGGCCCAGCAGGCGGTCATTGCCGCCCCGGGCATCGAGCAGATCGTTGAATTCGGTGCCGCGCAGCACGTCATCCGCTTCCGTCGGGCCGCCCGCCACCCAGCCCTGGAGCGCCGCGTCCATGGTCTGCGCCACGTCCGCGCCCAGGGGCAGCAGCGCAGCCTTGAAGCTCGCCACATCCAGCCGGTTGAGTAGTCCCATGCCCTTGAGCGAGTAGAGGAAGTCACCCAGATCCGCCAAGCCCGCCTCGCGGTCGCTGTCGATGCGCGTGGCCAGCGTCTGTGCCACCGCGGTGAGGTCGCCCACCACGGATTCGGTCTCGGCATCCCAGTGGTAGGCAATGCTCTGGAACAGGCCACGCAGGTGGCTTTGCGACATGAGCTGGCCATAGACCAGCGCTTCGAGCTGGTCGTAGGCTTCGTTGAGGGCACGCGCGGCGTCCCGGCCAGGGTTGGCCCCCCAGGTGTATTGCCGCCATTCCTCGCCCAGGAACTCTTCCAGGGCTTCGAGCTTGCGGGCGTCTCCTATGGCATTGCCCCAGCCCGCATTGGTGCGGCTGGTCGGATCGATGTCCTGCACACCGGTCCAGCGGTAGATGATCTGACGCACCAGCGCCATGCGATCTTCCGGCGTATCCGCCTGGGTGAAGGCGACAACCAGCGCCTTGAGCTCGCCCGTGGCATCCATCGCCATGGCCTGGTGCAGATCGCGCACCTTGCCGTAGCCTTGGGCGTCGGGAAGGGCGGCGATGTCTTCGGGCACCTCCACCCATTCGGTGGGCAGGCTGTTGGTCACGTCCGAGGTAAACCACACGTCGGTGGC
>NZ_LBNQ01000022.1 GCF_001005215.1 Lampropedia cohaerens | reverse complement strand
ATTCCGAGCCATGTTTCTTCGTTTTCCATTCGCCTTCGCCCAGCATCTTCACGCCGGTGCTGTCGACCAGCAGATGCAAGCCACCACGACTGGGGCGATAGGGGATGTTCACGGTCAGCGTTTTCTGGCGGCGGCAGACCGTGCTGTAGTCAGGCACGGGCCCATCCAGGCCCGCCAGATGCATCAGGCTCTGCACGAAACCGATGACTTGGCGCAACGGCAGGCCGAACAGCCCCTTGATGGTCAGGCAGAACTGGATGGCGGCATCGCTGAACGTCGGTGATCGACCGCGACGACCGGTGGGCTGGCCGTGCCATTGCATGTCACGATCCAGCCAGACCGAGAGCGAGCCTCTGGCCTTGAGGGCTGCGTTGTAATCTTTCCAGTTGGTGGTGCGGTATTGGGCGGCAGCGGGCTTGGTCATGGGTGCGCTAGCCTACAGACTCGGGACGTTTGTGCAACAACGCCGATCGCACCCCGGCGCACTCGCTGTATATGTTTGAGCACGTACATGGCGAAAGCCGCGACCGCGGCCAGGCCCTGGTCGATTTGCTGCAGACCTACCAGCAGCGCGGATTCGAGCCGGTTGACAGCGAACTGCCGGACCACGTACCGCTGTTTCTGGAGTTCCTCAGCTTGCTGCCGCAGCAGGAGGCCAACGCACTGCTGGATGACGCCATCCACGTCCTGGCGGCCATCGGTGCGCGGCTGGCACGCAGTGAAAGTCCCTACAGCGCAGTGTTTGCTGTGCTGCGCAGTATGACTAGCGTGGAGCCGCGCGAAATGCAAGCGCCACCGGTGCGCGATATGGATGAGGCCATGGAGACCTTCGGCCCCGGCGCCGATGGCGTGGAGCCATTGCTGCGACCGGCGATGGGCTCGCTGCAGCAGGAGCAGCCGCTGCATTTCCACCCGTATGGCACGGCCCGCCGCGCATGAATTCGCAGCCGCACTATTTACACGCCGCTGCGCCTGCCATCTGGAGTCTCTTATGAATGCCATCCACCAATTCGTCTTTGGAATCTACCCCTATATTGCCCTTGCCATCTTCTTTCTGGGCAGTCTGGCGCGCTTCGAGCGTGAGCAATACACCTGGAAAAGTGACAGTTCCCAATTACTGCGCGCAGGGCAGCTACGGCTGGGCAACATCCTCTTTCACGTCGGGATCCTGGGCATCTTCTTCGGCCATCTCGTCGGGTTGCTCACGCCTGTGGTCGTGTGGGACACCCTCGGCATCACGCATACCCAGAAGCAAATCTTCGCCATGGCCGCTGGTGGCGTGATGGGCTTGATGTGCTTTGTCGGTCTGGTGTTGTTGATCCATCGTCGCCTCAGTGACCCGCGTATCCGGCACAACTCGCACAAGGGCGACTTTCTCGTGCTGGCCTGGCTGATCATCACCCTGTCGCTCGGACTTTCCACCATCTGGGTATCGGCAGGCCATCTCGACGGACACATGATGGTGAAACTGATGCAGTGGGCGCAGCACATCGTGACGCTGCGTGGATTGCAGGCGGCGGCCTTCATTACTGATGCACCATGGCTGTTCAAGGCACACATGTTCATGGGTATGACCTTGTTTGTCATCTTCCCGTTCACCCGCTTGGTGCATGTCTGGAGCGGTTTCGCATCTATCGGCTATGTCGGGCGCGCCTGGCAGCTGGTGCGTCCCCGGCAATGAATGCAGTTGTGCTTAATCAGGAATTTGTCTAAAGGATTGCCATGCCCGTAACCGTCAACGGCGTTGAACTCACCGACGCCGAAATTGAGCAGGAGCTGCCCGCGCATCAAGACAGTGCAGACCCGCTGCGCCAGGCTGTCGTGGCAAGAATTCTGCGCCGTGTGCTGCTGGACGAGGCGCAGCGACTGGGCATTGACACGCGCCAGGAGGATCAAGCCATCGATGCGCTCCTAGCCAGTCAGGCACCGTATCCAACGCCCGATGCGCAGGCATGTCGGCGATTCTATGCGGCCCATCCTGAGCGCTTTACTGTCGGTGCGCTGGTCGAAGCGGACCATATCCTGTTTCAGGTCACGCCTGACGTCAATTTGGCGGCGCTGCGCGGTAAGGCTGAGCAGGTCCTGCAAGAGGCCCTGGCTGACCCCACCCGATTTGCGGATCTGGCCAGGTGCTATTCCAACTGTCCATCCGGACAGTTGGGGGGGAGCTTGGGGCAAATTCGAAGAGGCGATACCGTTGCGGAATTCGAGCGCGCGCTATTTGCCATGGAGGCCGGCAAAGTCCATCCGGCGTTGGTCAACAGCCGACATGGACTGCATATCGTCCGCGTAGTGCGTAGCGTGCCTGGACAACTTCTTCCTTACGAGCGTGTGGCAGACGAAATCGCCACGGTGCTGGATGCCATGGCACGCGATACCGCTTGGCGTCAGTACACGAAGGTACTGGTGGCGCGTGCGCACATCGATGGTATCGATTTGGAAGATCAGGCCGAGCGCGAAAACATCATGGGGGCAAGCCATGCGCCTTCTGTGCCAGTGCCGCACACACCCGATGCGGCAGGCCACAGCCCGGGCAAGGCGCATGCAGGATGCAGCTGCGGTGGCGGATCAGGGCAAGGGGGATGCGCATGAGCGACGGTGTTTCTCCCATGCTGGTGGACAGTTTCGGCCGTCATATCCATTACTTGCGTGTATCCGTCACAGATCGCTGCGATCTGCGATGCAACTACTGCATGCCCAAGGATTTCAAGGGTTTTGAGGAGCCCGCGAACTGGCTAAGCCATGAAGAAATGGTTCGGCTGGTCGGGCTGTTCGTGCAGCTGGGGGTACGCAAGGTACGCCTGACCGGGGGGGAGCCGCTGCTGCGCCGTGGTGTAACCGACTTGGCGGCGGGCATTGCGGCGATGAAGCTGGTGCAGGACCTTTCGGTCTCCACCAACGGCACTACACTGGCGCGCCACGCCGCCGCGCTGAAGGCAGCTGGTGTGACGCGGCTGAACGTTAGCCTCGACACCCTTGATCGGCAGCGTTTTGCAAAGGTTTGTGGACGCGACTGTCTGCCCAAGGTGCTCGACGGATTGCAGGAGGCGCGCCGCGTTGGTCTCATGCCCATCAAGCTCAACTGCGTCGTCACACCCGATATGCAGGAAGCGGAATTGGCACGCATGTTGGCCTATTCGCTGGCCAGCGGCTTCATCCTGCGCCTGATCGAGACCATGCCCATGGGCAGTACGGGCCAGCAGTTCGTCCCAGTCGATCTTTCCCAGAGGGGCGAGCGCATCGCCGAGCGTTTTGGGCTCGTACCAGCGCTGGACTTCGGCGATGGTGGACCAGCGCGCTACTGGTCTGCCGGGGAGGATCGGCCAGCACTGGGGGTGATTACGCCAATGTCACGCCACTTCTGCGCGACGTGCAATCGCGTTCGCCTGACGGTCGATGGCACGCTGCATCTGTGTCTTGGTCAGGAAGACCAGGTGCCGCTGGGACGCATGTTGCGGGATGGCGCCAGTGATGCGGACCTGATGGCTGCCATCCGCGCTGGCATCGCAGCAAAGCCAGAGCGCCACGAGTTTGGCACAGCGCCAACGAAAGTCGTGCGCTTCATGTCGCAAACCGGTGGTTGAGGCAGGCTGCGCGTGTGCGTTGCATGAAATGGATATACATTGCAAATCCATGGAGAGCTTTGACCCCACGCTGTTTCCAC
Organism: Lampropedia cohaerens; assembly: GCF_001005215.1. GTDB lineage: Bacteria > Pseudomonadota > Gammaproteobacteria > Burkholderiales > Burkholderiaceae_C > Lampropedia > Lampropedia cohaerens. Next base: position 185,395 of record NZ_LBNQ01000022.1, on the reverse strand, counting down.
CCTGGCGCAAGCGTATTTCCACCCGCATAGTGGCCAGTTCCGTGGTCGCGCTGCTTGTGGTGCTGGGCATGATTGGCTTGACGCTATGGTTGTCCTGGCGGCTGGAAGGCGCGGGTGCGGCCATCAACGACACTGGCAGCCTGCGCATGCGCTCCTACCGGATTGCCGTGGAGTTGGCCAGCGACGCGCCCAATCGCGAGGAACGCGTGATGCAGCAGTTCGAACACGTGTTCCAGACGCTGACCCTGCTGCGCCGCGGTGACGCGCAGCGTCCTCTGTTGCTGCCCGACGACGCGCAGATCCGGGCGCAGCTTGATGCCGTCAGCGAGTATTGGCAGGAAGTGGCCTATCCCCTTGCGCGCATGGGCCTCGAAACTGGGGACACGCAGGCCTATTTGGCCAGTCTGCGCGAGCTAGTCGCCCGCGCCGACCAGTTGGTGCAGATGATCGAGCATGACAACGCTGGCAAAACCACTGCCTTGCGCCTGGCACAGGGTGGGCTGGCAGTACTGGCCGTGGTGGGTACATTGGCCATGATTTGCCTGCTGTATCTGTGGATCATCGTGCCCGTGCTTAGGCTCAGTCAGGGCCTCAGACGCATGGCAGCGCATGAGTTCGACCAGCGACTGCCGGTGGAGACTCAAGACGAGTTTGGTGTCCTGGCGGCAGGCTTCAACCAGATGGCTCGGGAGCTGCAGGGCCTGTACGGCGCACTGGAGCAGCGAGTGGCCGAAAAGACCAGCCAGCTGGCGGCGCAGAACCACGAGATCGCCTCGTTGTACGAGATGGCGGCATTTCTCAATCAGCCCGGCGATATCGAGGCCATGTGTGAAGGTTTCCTGCAGCGGGTCACGCGCCAGTTTGGTGCCGCCGGCGCCAGCATTCGAACGCTGGACGTGGCCCGGCAGCAAGTCAGCCTGGTGGCATCGGTGGGTCTGTCCCCGGCGCTGCTGCACGCCGAGCATTGCATGCCTGCCAACGACTGTCATTGCGGCGAAGCCACGTTAGGACCGGAGGTGATCGTCATTCGAGACGTTACCCAAACGGGTGATGCGTCACGATCACTGCCATGCGCACGCGAGGGGTTTGCGACGGTGGCAGTATTTCGCATTGTCTCTGGAGAGTCGGTGCTTGGCTCCTTTTCGCTGCACTTTCACAGACAACGGGTGATGAGCGACTCGAGCCGCCAGCTGCTGGAATCGCTTGGGCAGTTGCTGGGCGTTGCGCTGGAGAACCGTCGCCTGGCAGCGCAGGCGCGCGAGTTGGCGGTCGTACAGGAGCGGGGCCTGGTGGCGCAAGGCCTGCATGACAGTCTGGCCCAGGGACTGAATTTCCTGAACCTGCAGCTGCAGCTGATGGAAGATGCCATGCGCCGCGGCGACATTGCGGAAGTGCGGGAGATTTTGCCGCTGCTGCGCACCGGTGTTGACGAGAGCTACCAGGACGTACGCGAACTGCTGACGAACTTTCGCAGCAAGCTCGAACAGGGTGATCTGGGCGCGGCCATCGAGCAGACGGTGCAGCGCTTCCGGCGCCAGACCGGGCTGCAGACGGCGCTGGATATCCAGCACGCAGCCGGCGCGCCGCTGGCGCTCGAGCAGCAGCTGCAGGTGCTGTTCATCCTACAGGAAGCGCTGTCCAATATTCGCAAGCATGCCGAGGCATCCCACGTGAAAGTGCGCGTGGAAAACGCGCAGGATTTCACACTCTCTGTGGAAGACGACGGTCGGGGCTACGACCCTCAGGAGGTTGCCGACCGTGGCGAAGGCCATGTAGGCTTGCACATCATGCGCGAGCGCGCGGCCCGCATGAACGCGACAATCCATCTGGACAGCGCTCCCGGGCAAGGCACACGCGTGTCGCTCCTGCTGCCCGCCCGTGAGCGCTTGCCCGCATGACAGTTATTTCAGAACAAAATATCCCATGATCCGCATCCTCCTGGTCGATGACCACACCTTGTTCCGCTCTGGCCTGCAGCTGCTTCTGAGGCGCCAGCCGGATTTCGAGGTCGTCGGTGAGGCTGCCGATGGTGTCGAGGGGCTCAAGCGGGCGCGCGAGCTGCGCCCGGATGTCATTCTGTTGGATCTGAACATGCCCGGCCTCAGCGGCCTGGAGGTGCTGCAGGTACTCAGCCAGGACTTGCCAGACTGTGCGGTGCTGGTGCTCACCGTCTCGGAGGAGGGCGATGAACTGGCGCAGGCGCTGCGCAACGGTGCACGCGGTTACCTGGTCAAGAACATCCACGCGGAGGCATTGGTATCGAGCATCCGCAAGGTTGTCGCTGGCGAGCCCGTGATCGATCCGGGCATGACTGCCAAGCTGATTGCGCAGTTCCGCAGCCAGGCACCTGTGCCGGATCACGCCGCAGCGCCCGAGACCGCACGCAGCACACTCACGGCCCGCGAGCAGGATGTGGTGCGCCTGCTGGCGCGAGGGGCCAGCAACAAGGTCATTGCCAGGGAGTTGGATGTGACCGAAAGTACCGTGAAAATTCACGTGCAGAACGTGCTCAAGAAACTCAACCTTAACAGTCGAGTCCAGGTTGCCGTCTACGCAGTCGAACACGGTCTGGCTCCGCGCAGCGAGGAGTAGCCATTCTGCCTGCGTGCTTATCAATGCCGTACAGTCGGGCAGAAGTACCTTGGCAAAGGCGGCCGACGATGAACCGCGTGTGACCGCGCTACGGTGCTCAATAGCGACAGCAATTCTGCTTAACGATATGGTCCGCGGTGTTAACAGGAGTGGGACGCCGCACACCGAAAAAGACGCTCAAGGCGGGCTGTCTGTCGGCTGCTGTGTGGTCGCAGCAAGCCGCCAGCCGATGCCATGTACCGTTTCGATGCCGTCGTAGCCGTGCGCCTGCAAGGCCTTGCGCAACAGGTGCAACTGGCTGCGCAAGGCATCGCCCGAAGGGGGCTCGCCATGCCAGAGGATGTCCTCCAGCTTCTCGCGCGGCACGACCCGCCCACCGTAGCGCATCAGCCACTCCAGCACCAGCAGACTCTTGCGCGTGAGCCTGACTTCCTTGCCGTGCACCGTAACCTGCCGATGGCTGAGCGACATTTCCAGCGGGCCGTGGCGCAGCACAAACATACTTTCTGACAGCTGTTTGGAGCGGCGGATCAGCGCGCGCACGCGCAGCACCAACTCTTCCAGCGCAAAGGGCTTTGTCAGGTAGTCATCCGCACCGAAGCTGAAACCGGCGATCTTGTCCTCCAGCGCGGTGCGGGCGGTCAGCACCAGCACGGGGGTGGACAGCTGGAGTTGCTCGCGTAGATGCTTGATTACTTGATGGCCGTCGCCGTCGGGTAGGCCGATGTCAAGCACCACCAGATCGTAGTGCTCCTTCTGAAGAAAGTAGCGCGCTGCCGCGACGTTGCGGGCAATGTCCGCCACCATGCCCTCGCTTTCAAGCGTGAGCAGCAGATTTTCCGCAATGGCGCGCTCATCCTCCACGATCAGGATCGTGTGGGACAGGGCAGTCGTGCCGGAGGATTGGTTCATGGGCTGCATAGCCAGCCGCGATCACGTGGGGCAGTGCGACGCACAAGCCATGCTTGCTGCCGTGGCCATGGCCTAGCCAGAAATGCATGACAGCATCTGCCGTGGCAACGCATTGCCTGATAAGGCAAGCCCGTTTCGCGCCGCACCATGATGCCCAGCACGGGCGCATGACGCGGGAGATCATCAGATGCTGGTGCGGCGATCATGCAGGCGATGGAACGCGAAGTAAATGAGAGGCAATCAGGGTAGCAGCCGCCTCGTGAAATAAATGTGAAAACAATAAATCCTCGTATTCCAGCCGTGTTTATCACGTCATCTTCTGATATCCCGCCGGAAATTCCACGCAGATTTCACGAAGCCGTCGATAGTCTTAACGAGATCGCATCTCATTCTTGAGTTTAGTTGTTTTTCTATCGATGGTGTGGCGCTGGGCGACACGGCCAGTTCACTACATGCCTACGGCAGATGGCGTCGTAGTCGGTAACCGGTTACGACGCGCTCAGCGTATCGGAAATCGGTGTGCTTGTATCGGAGAGGCAACGGCCAAGCGTTCGGGGTGCGAAAGCGTTTCTTTCTTCAACCAGGAGTTCACGACCCATGTCATCCCGTCCAACACCAGCGCCTGAAGCCAGCCAGTCCTTGCTGCCGATGGAGTGTTTCCAGTCTGCATTTGCCAGCTCGCCCGCCCAGGCAGGGATGGCCCGCTGGGCGTCGCGGCGGTCGGCGCAGGCCTTTCGTGTGCGCCAGCGCTTGCGCAGCAGGTGCAGCAGCTGGAGGAGGTGACGGTTACGGCCCCTGCCGCCAGCTACCAGGCACCGGTGGCAGCGCAAAGTCCCAAGTTCACCGCGCCACTGCTGGAGACGCCGCGTTCGGTGACCATCATCACCGAGGAGCTCATGCGCGACCGTGGCGCTACGTCGCTGCAGGACGTGCTGCGTACCACGCCCGGCATTACGCTGGGTTCGGGAGAAGGCGGCACGCCGACCGGAGATCGGCCCTTTGTGCGAGGCTACGAAGCGAGCACCGACATCTTCATCGATGGCGTGCGTGACTACGCGCGCGGCTCGCACGAGACCTTCAACCTGGAGTCCGTCGAGGTCATCAAGGGCCCGAGCTCCGCCTATACCGGACGGGGTGGCACGGGCGGCAGCATCAACCTGACTACCAAGACACCCAAGGCGCATCGCTTCGTGGAGGCGACCGCTGGCGCAGGCAATGCCGGGCAGTGGCGCACCACTGCGGATGTGAACCTCCCCATCAGCGAGACGATCGCTGCGCGTTTGAACGTGATGCGCATGGGCGGCGAGGTGCCCGGCCGAGGCGGCATTGGCGTGGATCGTTTTGGTGTTGCGCCTTCCATCGCGTTTGGCCTGGGAACGCCGACCCGGGCAACGCTGTCGTATTCGCACGTGGAAAACAATGACTTCCCGGATTGGGGCATCCCGTTCAGAAATGCCGCCAATCCTGACCGAAACCGGCCGCCTGTCGTGGACCGCGAGAACGTCTACGGCCGATTGAATGCGGACTTCCGTGAAAACACCATCAAGACCGGCACTGTCAAGCTGGAACACGACTTCTCGCCGGATTTGACGGTTCGCAACATCACCCGCCACTCCGACAGCCTGAATCACTATCTGATGACGCGGCCGACCTTCGACAATTGCGCGGCCAATGCAGGCCCACCCTGCGCGGATGAAGGGCCCGACGTGCAGTTCCGCAGGGACGACCGCATGCGCTGGCGCTCTGCCAAATCACTGATCAACCAGACCGACTTGTACGGCACGGTGCAGATCGGCGGACTAAAGCACTCCTTCAGCACCGGATTCGAGTTTAGCCGCGAGAATATTTACAGCCGATCCATGAGCGGTGGTCCGGGGCGGGAACATGATTCACTGTATAACCCGAATCCGCACAAGCATTACGACTTCAACATTACGTACGGCGACAAGGAAAAGGATGGAAGCATCCGTACCAAATCGCTCTACTTGATGGATACGATTGAACTAAATGAGCAGTTCTCGGTTAACGCGGGACTGCGGCGCGAAATATTCGAGGTGTCCAACCAGACGGCCAGCCGGAAAGACAGCTTCTGGAATTACCAGCTCGGACTGGTCTACAAACCGGTGCCTTACGGCAGCATTTACCTTTCGTATGCCACATCGTCCAACCCTGCAGGGGAGAACTTGGGGCAAGGCGGTGGTGCTGATGGCGTTGCAGGTGGTGCGCAGATCCGTGACGTGAAGCCGGAGAAGAGCCGTAGCTGGGAGCTGGGCACCAAGTGGGACGTACTTCATCAGCGGCTCTCCCTCACAGCAGCTGTATTCGAGACAGAAAAGACCGACGCGCGCTCCACCGACCCTGTTTCCGGTGACGTCACCTTGGGCGGCAACAATCGTGTTCGGGGCGCAGAACTGGGGGTGGCCGGATCGATCACGCCGGCCTGGAGCATCTGGGCGGGCTACTCCTATCTGGACCCCAAGATCATCCGTTACCGCAGCGGCAATAACGTGTTCGACGGCAATCAAATCAAGTTCGTTGCCAAGCAGAATGCGAGTGTATGGTCAACCTACGAAATCCTGCCCGGGCTGACGCTGGGCGGTGGCGCCACCTACGTTGGCGAGCGGTACGCCGATGATGCCAACCGCCTGGTCTTGCCCAGCCACGTGCGGTGGGATGCAATGGCGCGTTACGACATCAATCCGGCGTGGTCGGTGCAGTTCAATGTGAATAACATCACCGATACGCGTATGTACGAAGCCTCGCACGTCGGCATCTTCGCCAACGTCGGGCCGGGCCGCTCCTACATGCTCAACGCGACCTATCGCTTCGAGTGATGAATCACCCCACCGCGTGGCCATCACTCCATGCGGTGGGGCAGGGCTGGATGTCGCTGACATTGCGGCAACATCGGCCCGTTACTAGGACTGTGCACGATGCTGACCGATATAACCACTGACAATGTCACGTTGCTGCGAGGCGTCGGCCTCAAGGCGACCGTGCCGCGCCTGCGCGTGCTTGAGGTCCTGCAGTCCAAAAGCTGTGGGATAGATGTGCACCAGATTTATCTGGAGTTGCTGGAAAGCGACCGCGGAGCCAATCTGAGCACGGTATATGCCGTGCTCAAGCAGTTGACGGCCTGCGGTCTTGTTGATGTGCACTGGAGTGCGAACAGGAAGGCGCTGTATGTGCTCAGGAGTACCGGCAATCACGCTGCCATTGCCACCTGCGTCAGTTGCGGACAATCCATGGAGTTGCCTGGCGATGAATTGGAGGAGTATGTAAGGATGCTGGTTGCCAGGCAGGGCGGGCAGTTTCGGGCATTCAGCGTGGATGTGCAGGTAGTGTGCGCCGCGTGCCTGCAGCACGCAGGTGCATTGGGCAAAAGCGCCTGACAGGCAAACCCTTGCGCCAAGGCGCGCGCCGGCAGCGGGATAACCTGATCTCTCATTCAAGAGAAGGTTTCGACGCACCACTGCCCGGTACGCCTGACGTGAAAGCCGCAACCCTGCCAAAGAAAAAGCCTGCCAGACATTGCTGTCTGGCAGGCTTTTCAATGGTGCGGCTGGCAGGATTCGAACCCACGACCCCTTGGTTCGTAGCCAAGTACTCTAATCCAACTGAGCTACAGCCGCATAAGGTAAGAAGCCAAAACAAGGCTTCTGAAAGAGCGATTGAAAAAGCCTACTTGCGATCAAGCAGGCCTTGTGCATATGGTGCGGCTGGCAGGATTCGAACCCACGACCCCTTGGTTCGTAGCCAAGTACTCTAATCCAACTGAGCTACAGCCGCTGAAAGATCGAATTCTAGCACGAAAAAAACGCGTGCTTTGTGAAAGTTCACACAGGCGCTTTGTCCACGCCCATGGTGTGCGCCAGCCAGGGCTTGGCGGTCAGCCGTGCTGCCTCAAAGGCTCGGATCTTGTCGGCGTGGCGCAGCGTCAGGCCGATGTCGTCCAGGCCGTTGAGCAGGCAGTATTTGCGAAACGGCACGATGTCGAACGGCAATTCCTCACCCTGCGGACGCACGATGACCTGGCGCTCCAGATCAATGGTCAGCTCATAGCCGGGAAAGGCATAGACCTCGTTGAAGAGCTGGTCCACCACCGCCTCGGGCTGGATGATGGGCAGCAGGCCGTTCTTGAAGCTGTTGTTGAAGAAGATGTCCGCGTAGCTGGGCGCGATGATGGCCCGGAAACCGTACTGGTCCAGTGCCCATGGCGCATGCTCGCGCGAGGAGCCGCAGCCGAAGTTCTGGCGGGTCAGCAGGATGGATGCCCCCTTGTAGCGCGGCTGGTTGAGCACGAAGTCGGGATTGGGCTTGCGCTCGGATTCGGGTACGCCGGGTTTGCCCGGCTGATCCAGATAGCGCCATTCGTCGAACAGGTTCGGGCCAAAGCCGGTTTTCCTGATCGATTTGAGAAACTGCTTGGGGATGATGGCGTCGGTGTCGACGTTCTCACGATCGAGCGGAGCGACCAAACCTTTGTGAACGGTGAACTTTTGCATGGCTGGAGCTTGATAAACCGGCCGCAGCGGCGCTGCGGCCTGGCAGGTGGACCGGTGGTGGTGACGCCGGCCTCCAAATAGAGTCGTCGAGGTTGGCCGAGGGCGTTACTTGGCAGCCTTCTCGATGGCCTTGCCACCTTCCTGCACATCCTGACCAACGCCTTGGACGGTGTTGCAGCCTGTCAGTGCGACGAGGGCGATGAAGGAAGCGAGCAAGCCGAATACGAGTTTTTTCATGTAAATACTCCCAAAAAGGAATGAAGAGTCGATTGCCTCTGCGCGCTGCCTGAGAAGCAGCGCCCATTGCGCAGCAACATACACGTTTTCCTGCATCAGGAAAAGCGGCGCACGTCCACAAAATGTCCATGGATGGCAGCGGCAGCCGCCATGGCCGGGCTGACCAGATGGGTGCGCCCACCTGCACCTTGGCGGCCTTCGAAGTTACGGTTGCTGGTGGAGGCGCAGCGCTCGCCGGGGTCGAGCCGGTCGGCGTTCATGGCCAGGCACATCGAGCAACCAGGCTCGCGCCACTCGAAGCCTGCGGCGGTGAAGATCTTGTCCAGCCCTTCGCGCTCGGCCTGCTCGCGCACAAGCCCGGAGCCGGGAACGACCATGGCCAGTCTGACATTGCTGGCGACCTTTTGGCCCAGCTTTTTGACCATGGCAGCCGCCTCGCGCATGTCTTCGATGCGGCTGTTGGTGCACGAGCCGATGAACACCTTGTCGACATGGATGTCCGTCAGCGGCTTGCCTGGCTCCAGGTTCATGTAGGTCAGTGCCCGCTCCATGGCGCTGCGCTTGACCGCATCGCGCTCCTTGTCCGGATCGGGTACGCGCGCGTCGATGCCGAGTACCATCTCCGGCGAGGTGCCCCAGGTAACCTGCGGCACGATCTGCGTGGCGTCGAGCTCGACGACCTTGTCGAACACCGCATCCGGATCCGAGTGCAGGGTGCGCCAGTAGGCCACGGCCTGTTCCCACTCAGGGCCACCGACGAAACGGCCGGTCTTGGCATCAAAGCCCGGTGCCAGCGGCTTGCCCTTGAGGTATTCGATGGTCTTGTCGTCCACCGCCATCAGTCCGGCCCGCGCGCCGGCTTCAATGGCCATGTTGCAGACTGTCATGCGCCCCTCCATGGACAGCGCGCGAATTGCCGAGCCAGCGAACTCAATGGTATAGCCGGTGCCGCCGGCGGTACCAATCCTGCCGATGATGGCCAGCACGATGTCCTTGGCGGTCACGCCCGGGGCCACGTTACCTTCCACGCGAATGAGCATGTTCCTGGCCTTCTTGGCCAACAGAGTCTGCGTGGCCATGACGTGCTCGACCTCGCTGGTGCCGATGCCATGGGCCAGCGCGCCGAAGGCGCCGTGGGTGGAGGTGTGACTGTCGCCGCACACCACGGTCATGCCGGGCAGGGTGGCGCCATTTTCCGGGCCGATGACGTGCACGATGCCCTGACGCCGACTCATGAAGGGAAAGAAGGCGGCGGCGCCAAACTCATTGATGTTGCTGTTGAGCGTGAGGATCTGCTCCTTGCTGATGGGATCGTCGATGCCCTCGTAGCCGCGTTCCCAGCCGGTGGTCGGGGTGTTGTGGTCGGCTGTGGCAACGATGGAGGAAACGCGCCAGACCTTGCGCCCGGCCTCGCGCAGCCCTTCGAAGGCCTGCGGGCTGGTGACTTCATGCACCAGATGGCGGTCAATGTAGAGGACGGCAGTGCCGTCTTCCTCGGTATGGACGACGTGTTCGTCGAAGATCTTGTCGTAGAGGGTTTTGCTCATGGGGATTCTCGTTATGCAAGCGCGGTGGGGCGGGTGACGGATAGGCTGTTATTCGATCTGTACGGGGGAATGCCGGGGTATCAGGGGTGGCAGCGGCTGTGCCGCCTGCGCGGCAAGGTGACTGGCCAGCAGGCGCGAGGCGGTGGGCAGCGCGTCGAAATCACGGGCAATGATCCAGGACTGGCGCCGGGCCCACGCATCGGCAAGTGGAAGCGCAGTGAGACGCCCAAGCCCCTGCATCAGCGCAAAGGCGCGGTCGGGCATGACGCCAATACCAAGACCGTTGTCGATCATGCGGCACATCGTATCCAGCCCGCTGACTTCGATGCGCTGGCGCAGACTCCTGCCGGCAGCGGCCGCTGCCTGGCGCATCAGCAGGCCGATGCTGCTGGCACTGTGCAGGCCGACGAACTCATAGTCCAGTGCCTGCGCGAAGTCCAGCGCGGGCGCTGGGCTTGACGCTGCCTGCAGCAGGGCATGGCCGCGCGGCAGCACCAGTACCAGGTGATCCTGCCGGTATGGCCTGGCCTCGACCATGGCCGGCATGGCGCCGGGCGTATAGCAAATGCCAAGTTCCACGGAGCCTTCCTGCACGGCCGCCAGCGTCTGGCTGCTCATGCGCTCCTGCAGATCGAGCTTGATGGCGGGATTCTCCGCGGCGAAACGACTCAGGTCTTCCGGCAGGAACTGGACAATGGCCGAGAGGTTCGCCAGCACGCGTACGTGGCCGCGCACGCCTTCGGCGTATTCCTGAAGGTCTGCATGCAGCCGGTCGATGTCCGCCAGAATGCTGCGGGTATGCTGCAGCAGGTTTTCGCCTGCAGGTGTGGGCCGCACGCCCCGGCTGTGGCGCTCCAGCAAGGTCAGGCCCAGCTCCGATTCGAGATCCGACAGACGCTTGCTCACGGCGGATGCGGCGATAAAGGCGCGTTCGGCGGCCTGCGCGATGCTGCCAGTTTCGCACACGGTTGCGAACAGTTGCAGCGTGGTCAGGCTCAGGTTGCGGGTAAGGCGCGCCGATTCATGCATGGGTGAGAAGATAATTCTTGTTTTTCGATGACTGCAGGCATTTTATCGGCCTATTCTTTCTTGCTGTTCTTGTTTTGCGATGGCTAATGTCATGTTTTGCGAATGCGCGCGCCAGCGGCACAAGGGAGCAGCCTTGCGTCATCGATGCCCGTGGCACGGCGCCCATGTTCGCCGTGCCACGCGCTTCACTTCGCTGTGGAGCGGTAGATGTAATCGCGCGTAAACGGGTAGCAGCTTTGCGCGCCGGGCAGGGTGCCGGTTTCGATCTTGCCGTCCGGATGACTGAGCAGGAGCTGATAGATGGACACCCAGCGCTGCTCGAACGCCACCGCACAGCCTGCCAGATAAAGCCGCCAGGCGCGCAAGATCATGCCTGCGCGTGCGTCGTCATGGCCCTGCGCACGCAGCATCTGCAGTGCGGTGTCGAGTTGGCCTTCCAGTGCATCCGACCAGGCCCACAGGGTTTTGGCGTAGTGCGGGCGCAGGCTTTCCGCATCAAGCAGCTCTAGGCCGGATTCACTGGCAATCTGCGCTGCCATGCTGACGTGCATCAGCTCACCGCCGGGAAAGATGAAGCGCGCGATGAAGTCGCCCAGGCCGCCGCTGACCTGGCTGTTCTTGGTGCCGCCTGCGGTGATGCCGTGGTTGAGTAGCAGGCCGCCGGGCACCAGCAGTTTGCGCAGGTGATCGAAGTAATGCGGCATGTTGACCACGCCCACGTGCTCGAACATGCCCACGGAGGAGATCTTGTCGAATGGCTGATCCAGCGGCAGATCGCGGTAATCCATCAGGTCCATGCGCACGCGCTCTTGCAGGCCCTTTTCCTCGATCAGCCGATTGACATAAGCGTGCTGGTTGTGCGAGAGCGTGATGCCCTGAGCCTGCACGTCGTAATGCTCGGCCGCCCACAGCAGCAACCCGCCCCAGCCAGCGCCGACGTCGAGAAAACGCTCACCGGGCTTGAGCATCAGCTTGCGGCAGATCAGATCAAGCTTGGCTTCCTGCGCCTGGGCGAGTGTGGCATCGGGCCGGTCGAAGTAGGCGCAGGAATAGACCCTGCGCGGGTCGAGCCATAACCCGTAGAAGTCATCGCCGATGTCGTAGTGGAACTGAATCTGGCTGGCATCCTTCTCACGGGTGTGGCGAAAGGCCGAGACGGCACGTTGCCAGCCTTGACTCCAGAAGCTGCTGCGCTGCTGAATGGGTGCATCGGGCAACAGGCCAACGACAGCGGCCATCACGTCGCGCATGGTGCCCTCCAGGTCGGCGTTGCCCTCGACCACGGCCTCGCCAATGGCGCCGACCTGCCCCGTGGCAAGCCAGCCAATCTGGCGCGCATTTTTCAGTCGCAGCGTGACCTGTGGATTCGATGAGCCGGCTCGCTTGCCATCCGGCAGCTCGACGGCCACGCGCACGGGCAGATCACGCAGACGTTGTTCGATTTTGGCTTCCCACATGAACTCTCCTCCTGAACGTTTGGAATTTGTCGCGCCATTGCCGCACAGGCAGCAAACAGCGTCGACGCCATTCACGGGTGAAGGAAACGCAGCATGTCACAAGCGCGTCGGGGCAGCGCGCGGCATGGCATGTATGCCATGGCAGGCAGTCTCGGGACTTGCGCGAAACAGCGTTCCCAGAAAGCACAGCGGAGTGTCAAATAGCAATGCGCCAATGGCCTTGTTGAGCACTCCACACCGGTGCGGTCCGTAAGAAAGAACCTGTTGATGATCTTTTCACGCATCTTCGCCTGACTGCCGTTGGGGGTGCGCCGCCCACGGCGCGCTGCAGCATTGCAAATCCTTGCCGGGCACCCAGCTCCGCTTGCGGTTTGCGCCTTGGAACGCATCCCGCGGCGGGTCAACGCGGCGCATGAAAAGATCGTCAACAGGTTCTAGGCAAATTCCTGACACACGTACCCGATCGCGCAAGCAGAACGCGGGAGCTGTGCTAAGGTTTTTTACAGACAATCCCTGACAAAATGATTATAGGGATTGCCTCTGAAAATTGCAGAGCCGGTTGGGGGGAGCTCGGAGCCTGAATATGCCGTCAGTATCTGGCGATGCTGGGGTCGACGCTGGTCGACCAGGCATCAATGCCACCCGTGACGTTGGCCAGGTGCTCGAAGCCATTGGCGAGTAGGAACTGCGCCACGCTCTGGCTGCGCATGCCGTGGTGGCACAGCAGTGCGGTGGGCCGGTCTGGATCAAGCTGATTCAGCGCAGCCGGGATGTCGCCCATGGACAGTTGCAGCAGCTCGAAAGCAGCATCGGGCTTGACGCTTGCCAGGGTCCATTCCCAGGGCTCGCGTACGTCGATCAGCAGAGGGCGGCTATCACCAGTCTGGTTTTTCGCAACCCAATCCGGGAATCCGGCAGGAGTAATCTGTTCAATCATCTGGTGCAGGTCAATCAGAGGGGCCGCCAGAACGCGGCATGGACATAGTATGCTTGCAGACTTTCGGGACTACAGGCAACGATGGCATTGTCCATGAGCGCGCATTCTTTACCGCATATCGCCCTGATCGCGGCAGTGGCTGCCAACGGCGTGATGGGACGTGACGGCGGCATGCCGTGGCATCTGCCGGCGGACTTTCGCTATTTCAAGCAAAAGACCATGGGGCACCGCATTATCATGGGCCGTCGCACCTGGCAGTCGCTGCCGGGGCTATTGCCGGGGCGCGAGCATGTGGTGGTTTCGTCGCAGCCGCTGCAGCTGCCGCCGGGCGTGCGGCTGGCATGCAGCCTGCAGCAGGCCTTGCAGCTGCCGCTGCCCGGCGACATGGTGCAGGATCGGGTCTTTGTCATCGGAGGGGCCCAGATCTATGCGCAGGCGCTTGACCTGGCCGACAGCCTATACCTTACGGAAATCGATGCGGCGGTGGAGGGGGACACCTTCTTTCCACCTTGGGATCGCAGTGCATTCGTCGAAGTCTCGCGCGAGAGCCAGCAGGTGCCGATCGCATCGGCCGATCCCAGTGGGGCACCCGTTCCGTTTGCCTTTGTGCATTACCGGCGCAGAGATCGCTGACCTTTCATCGCAGACAAGCTGCAGGAGAATTTTGCGTGCACACCGCAATGCTGGCCGTGTTCCCAGGTACGTTCGATCCCATCACGCGCGGGCATGAGGAGCTGATTCGCCGCACTGCCCGGCTGTTTGACCAGTTGGTGGTGGCCGTGGCGGCTGGGCACCACAAGCGGACCATGTTCACCTTGCCAGAGCGCATGGAGATGGCGCGCGAAGTGCTGGCGGACCTGCCCAACGTGACGGTGCACAGCTTTTCGGGGTTGATGCGTGACTTCATCGTCGACATCGGCGCGCAGGTGATGGTGCGCGGCGTGCGCGGCGTTACCGACTTTGACTACGAAGTCCAGCTCGCCGGCATGAACCGCAAACTGATGCCCGATGTCGAGACCATTTTCATGACCCCGGCCGAACAGTACCAGTACGTCAGCTCGACGCATGTGCGGGAGATTGCCACACTGGGTGCGCCCGGGGAGGTGGGCCAGTTCGTGCATCCTATCGTGCTTGACCGGCTCACTGCCCGCGTTGCCGAGCGTGCCGTGGACTAGGCAATGCATTGCCGTCAGCCCTGCGCTGACGCCGTTGTGACATGCGCGTGCGGACATGCTGCCGCCCCCGACGAAGTGCCAGCGCTGCAACGAATTTTTGACATGAGGATGATTAGAATTCTCGTTTCGTCATCGTCCAGCGCGATTCGTGCAGCTAGCATTTTCGGGATCAAGGAGTGCAGCGAATGACAAGTTTCCGTTTGGGCAGGCCGATGCTGGCCGCACTGCTGAGCGCAGCTGCCCTGGGTTTGAACGCGCATGCCCTGGCTGCGCAGCCCGTCACCGTGCGGCACGCGCAAGGAGAGCTCGTGCTTGACGCGGTGCCCCAGCGCGTGCTGGTGCAGGATGTGGCGGTGCTGGACATTCTGGACGCGCTGGGCGTCAAGGTGACCGGTGTGCCGGCGACAGCCATCGCCTGCCGGACTATCTGCGCCAGTACGCCAGCGACGACTACATCAAGACCGGCACGCTGCAGGAGCCGGACTACGAGACCATTGCCGCAGCCGATGCCGACCTGATGATCGTGGCGGGACGCTCACGCGCCAAGCTGGGTGAGCTGGCGGCCATCCTTCCCACCATCGACCTGTCGGTGGACAACCGCAATCTGGTCGAAGGCGTCAAGCACAACATCACGACCTTCGGCGATATTTTTGGCAAGCAGGCGCGCGCAGCCGAGCTCAATGCCGCGATCGATGCAAAGTTTGCGCAGTTGCGCGAGGCCGCGCAGCACAACGACAGTACGGCCATCGTGCTCGTGACCAATGCCGGCAAGCTCGGCGTCTACGGCACGAACTCGCGGGTGAGCTGGATCTTCACCGAGACCGGGTTCCGTTCGGTGGACACGGATGTCGATGACCGTTTCCATGGCGGCGATGCGGTGTCCTTCGAGTACCTGCTGGAGGCCGATCCGGACTGGCTGTTCGTGATCGACCGGGATGCCGGCATTGGCAAGGGGGGCGCGGCGCAGCAGTTGCTGGACAACGCATTGATGCATCAGACCAAAGCCTGGAAGCAGCAGCACATCGTGTACCTCGATCCGATGGATGCCTATACCGTGATGCACGGCTACCGCTCGATCATGCGCCTGGCCGATCAGGTGCTGGCCGCGCTGGCTGCAGCGAATTAGCAAGACGTAACTTTACTGTTGCTGTCTCGTCTGCGCATGTTGCGCGGTGTCGGCAGCAGCGTCTCGTGCGCGGATTCTCAGAGGAGCATTTTCTTGCGATATTTGATGGCGGGCCTCATCGTGTTGCTCGCGCTGGCTGGGGTATCGCTGTTCGTAGGTGTCAGCGATGTGTCCCTCGCCGCACTGCTTGCCGCCGATGGGGACAGCCGCCCCATGCTGGTGCTGCTGGGCAGCCGCATTCCCCGCACGTTGGCGGTGATTCTGGCGGGCGCGTCCATGGCCATCGCCGACCTGCTCATGCAGATGATTGTGCGCAACCGCTTTGTCGAACCCTCCACCATCGGCACCGTCGAGTCCGCCAGCCTGGGTTTCTTGCTGGTGACGATTTTCGCTCCGCAGTGGCCTGTGGTTGGCAAGATGCTGGTGGCGGCACTGTTTGCATTGGCCGGTACGGCGCTGTTTCTGCGGCTGCTGCACTGGGTGCCGCTGCGCGATCCGCTGCTGGTGCCGCTGATCGGCATCATGCTTGGCGGCGTCATCAGTGCCGTGGCGACCTTCATTGCTTACCGTTTTGATCTGATGGCGTCCATGTTGGCGTGGGCGATGGGGGACTTCTCCGGCATCCTGCGGGGGCGCTATGAGTTGCTATGGGTCGGATTTGCGGGCACCGTACTGGCCTGGGTCGCCGCAGACCGTTTCACCGTGGCAGGGCTTGGCGAGCAGGTATCGACCAGTCTGGGGCTCAATTACCACGCATTGGTTGCGCTGGGACTGTGCATCGTGGCACTGGTGACGGCCAGTGTGGTCGTGACGGTGGGGATGGTGCCATTTCTCGGGTTGATCGTGCCCAATGTCGTGCGCCTGATGATTGGCGACAACATGCGTCGCGCCGTACCGTGGGTCGCGCTCGGCGGCGCCAGCTTCGTGCTCGCCTGCGACATCTTCGGCCGGGTCGCGCGCGCGCCCTACGAGATTCCCATCGGCGTGGTGGTCGGTGTCATAGGCAGCGCCGTATTCATTTACCTGTTGATGCGAAAGCCCTATGCGGCAAGCTGAACGTCCGGCCAGCGCCCGGCGGCTCTCGCGCCCGGCCTGGGCCCTGCTCGCGCTTTCGGCGTTGGCAATGGTGGCGATGGCGTGTTTCATGCTGATCGGTGCCAAGGGCAACTGGCACTTCATTTTGCCGTTCCGGGGCACCAAGCTGCTGGCGCTGGTTCTCGTCGCCTATGCGGTCGCGGTCTCGACCGTGCTGTTTCAGACGGTGACCGCCAACCGCATTCTCACGCCCTCGATCATGGGTTTTGACGCGCTGTACATCCTGATCCAGACAATCGTCGTGTATGGCTTTTCCTCCAGAGCGCTGATGACCATGGACGTGCGACTGCAGTTCCTCCTGGAGGTAGCGGCCATGGCGGTGTTCTCCAGCCTGCTGTTTCAATGGTTGTTTCTCAAGGGCAACCGCAGCCTGCACCTGCTGGTTCTGGTGGGGATTGTCTGTGGCGTATTCTTTCGCAGTCTCTCGACGCTGATGCAACGCATGCTCGACCCGAACGAGTTTCTGGTGCTGCAGGATACGTTTTTTGCCAGCTTCAATGCGGTCGATCGCACTTTGCTGGGCATCTCGACGGCGCTGATCGCCGTGGCATCGCTCGTTGTGTGGCGGCTGCTGCCGTATCTGGACGTGCTGGCGCTGGGGCGACCCGTGGCGGTCAGCCTGGGCGTTCCCTACAAAGCAACGGTGTCGACGATTCTTGCGGTGGTGGCGATGCTGGTGTCGGTCTCGACGGCGCTGGTGGGACCGATCACGTTCTTTGGGCTGCTGATCGTCAGCCTTGCGCATGCGATCGCTGGCCGCAGCCGGCATGCGGACATTCTGCCCATCTCCATCTTGCTGGGCGTGATCTGTTTGGTGGGCGGGCAGACGCTGCTGGAGCGACTGTTCGCGTTCAATACCGCGCTGTCCATCATCATTGAGTTTCTTGGCGGCGTAGTCTTCATTTTTCTGGTCATGAGAAGGTCGATGCGATGATTGAGGTTTCCCACGTCAGCCGCAGCTATGGGGACACTGTCGTAGTGGATGACGTGTCGCTGCAGCTGGCGCGCGGCGGCATCACCGCCATCATCGGGCCCAATGGGGCCGGCAAGTCCTCATTGCTGTCGATGATTGCCCGGCTCATTCCCATGAGTGCAGGCAGTATTCACGTCGACGGACTGGATGTGCGCAAGGCGCCCAGCGACGCGCTCGCCAAGCGGCTGGCCATCCTGCGTCAGGACAATCACATCGGTGCACGCCTGACAGTACGCGAGCTGGTCTGCTTCGGGCGGTTTCCCCACTCCAGGGGACGAATGACGGCCGAGGACGATGCGCATGTCGACCGTGCAATCGGCTATCTGGGGTTGCAGGACTATGCCGATTGCTTCATTGACGAACTCTCGGGTGGGCAGCGCCAGCGCGCCTTCGTGGCCATGGTGCTGTGCCAGGACACGGACTACATGCTGTTTGACGAGCCCCTCAACAATCTGGACGTGCGTTACGCGGTGGACATGATGCGGTTACTGCGCCAGGCAGCGCGGGGCATGGGCAAGACCATTGTGGTGGTGCTGCACGACATCAACTTCGCTTCCGCGTACGCCACCCACATCATCGCGATGAAAAAAGGCCGCGTCTTCATGCAGGGCAGCCCCGCCGAGATCATCCAGGCCGATGTGCTGGCAACAATTTACGAGACCGCGTTCGAGGTGCACGAACTCGGGGACAAACGCATCGTGACCTACTACGATTGATTGCTGCAGTCCCGCACGTAGGCCCGGACCATGTTGTGCACGAATGAGAGCTTGCCAAGCACCGGTGTCGCAAGCGTGAACGGGTAGGCATCGTTGTGCCCCAGGCTGCGGTTGAGGCTGTTGAGCACCAGTGAAACGCCCATGCCCAGGTTGAGCAGGGCGCCAATATCCTGTGGCGAGCCGTCCCGGGGCGCGCTGGCGAAGTAGCTGAAGGGATCCTGCGCCTGCATCGGCACGTAGCCCTGGCTTCCCAGCGTCGCAAAGGACATCTGATAGGCCGCCGCCGTCTCCAGCAAGTCGATCAGGTGCAGGTAATGCGCCCAGGTCTCGGCCCAGTCCTCCCAGGCGTGGGCGGTCGCGTAGCTGCTGATGTAGTTGCCCTGCCAATCGGTTCTGGGCGCCTGATAGTGGCGCTCAAGTGCTTCGGCATAGTCTTCGCGCTCGTCGCCGAAAACCTGGCGGAACTGCTCCAGCGCCTGAAAGTTTCCGAGGAAAAAGCGATCCCAGTAAAAGTGGCCGACCTCATGGCGCAGATGCCCCAGCAGCGTGCGGTAGGGCTCGTGCAGGGCGATGCGCCTGCGGGTGCGCTCGGCGTCGTCTGCCTCGGCAATGTTGATGGTAATCAGGCCATTGGCATGGCCGGTGAGCACCGGATCCTCGCCTGGAACATCCTCCAGGAAGTCGTACGCCGGCGTGGTGGCCAGGCCCTCCAGACCCAGGCGGGCCAGCGTGTAATACAGGCGCCGCTTGGCGTTCTCGATTGTGATCCACGCTTCCAGATTGCCAGGCTTGGAGAGGTTGGGGATGGTATGGGTCTGCCGGCACGAGACGCAGTACTCGTGCACATCATCGGCTGCCAGCAGAAAGTTGCATGCGCCGTAGTCCACATGGTTGCGGCAGCGTTTGAATGGCTCAAGCGGCAATGCCACTGCATGGTTGTGGGTGGGGCCGATGGCGGTGTGCCAGAGCGCAACCGTGGTGGGCGTGTTCGTCGCTGGGACGAGGGCCACCATCATCAGGCTGTGAGGATCAAAGCCCAATGGATGGCCACAGGCGACACAGGCGAAGTTCTCGAAGAACACCATGCTCTTGCATTGGGTGCATTGAAATGTGCGCATCGTTATCGCTCTGAACGGTAGTAAAGGGCAGCACTGCTGAGCGCGCCGCAGACTACGCTGATTGTGGCGCTGCCAGTGTGCGCGGCGTTGTAGGAAAGCGCAGGGTTGTTGGCGCGGCAGCGCTGTCCCAGTCGCGATTGTCGCCGTGCGCACTTGTGCCTTAGAATCTGGCCATAAAATAGCACGATCGTTCTATTTTTAATCAAACCCCAATCAGGAGACTTCATGACGGCTGAATACAAGGTGCATGACGGCGTGGCCGTCATCACGCTGAACAATCCACCCGTGAACGGACTTGGCTATGCCACGCGCAAGGCGATTGTGTCCGGCATTGAGCAGGCAAATGCCGATGATACGGTCTCCGCCATCGTCATTACCGGTGCAGGCAAGGCCTTCAGTGGCGGCGCCGACATCACGGAGTTTGGCAAGGACATTGCCTTTCGCGAGCCCAACCTGCATGGGGTGATCGAGATCGTGGAAAACAGTCCCAAGCCGGTGGTGGCAGCGATGCACTCGGTCGTCATGGGCGGCGGTCTGGAACTGGCGCTCGCGTGCCACTACCGGGTGGTCGCAGCCGGCACCAAGGTCGCATTGCCGGAAGTCAAGCTGGGCCTGTTGCCCGGCGCAGGCGGCACGCAACGCCTGCCACGCGTCATTGGCGTGGAGGCGGCGCTGAACATGATCGTCAGCGGTGAGACGGTGGATGCGCAGTTGCTGGCCAGTCTGCCCGGACAGAAGCTGTTTGACGAGGTCGTGGATGACCCTGCAAGTCTGGCTGACGAGGCCTTGGCGTTTGCGCGGTCGGTCGCCCGCGTCACGGATCTGCCGCGGGTGCGCGATCTGCCGGCCAAGCATCCGCAGGGTGAGGCATTCTTCCAGTTCGCACGCAACACCGCCGGTGCCGTGGCCAAGAACCTGCCTGCCCCCATCAAGTGCGTGGACGCCGTGGAGGCGGCAACGACGCTCCCGTTCGCGCAGGGCTTGGCCAGGGAGCGCGAGCTGTTCATCCAGCTGATGGGCACGCCCGAGTCACGCGCGCTGCGCCACTTCTTCTTTGCCGAACGGGCTGCCTCCAAGATCGATGACGTTCCGCCCGACACCCCGCAACGCGAGATCAGGAAGGTTGGCATCATCGGTGCCGGCACCATGGGCGGCGGCATTGCAATGAATTTCCTCAATGCGGGGTTTCCGGTCGTCATTCTGGAAACCAAGCAGGAAGCGCTCGAGCGTGGCGTGGGAGTCATCCGCAAGAACTATGAGGACCGCATCAAGAAAGGCAAGCTCAAGCAGGAGAAGTACGAGCAGACCATCGCCTTGCTCTCGACCACGCTGGATTACCAGGACCTGCAGGATGTCGACCTCGTGATCGAGGCGGTCTTTGAGGACATCGGTGTCAAGGAACAGGTGTTCAGAAAGCTCGACGAGGTCGTCAAGCCGGGAGCGATTCTGGCCTCCAACACCTCCACCCTGGATCTGAACCGCATTGCCTCCTTCACCCAGCGCCCACAGGATGTGGTGGGCATGCACTTCTTCAGCCCCGCCAACGTCATGAAGTTGCTGGAAGTCGTGCGTGGTGCCCAGACGGCCAAGGATGTGCTGGCTACGGTGATGGCGCTTGCCAAGAAGATCCGGAAGGTGGCGGTCGTGG
Organism: Lampropedia cohaerens; assembly: GCF_001005215.1. Classification (GTDB taxonomy): domain Bacteria; phylum Pseudomonadota; class Gammaproteobacteria; order Burkholderiales; family Burkholderiaceae_C; genus Lampropedia; species Lampropedia cohaerens. The sequence continues at coordinate 164,328 of NZ_LBNQ01000022.1, read as the reverse complement.
CTGGTGTCACCGACGGCTTCATCGGCAATCGCATGATCGAGCAGTACGCGCGCCAGGCGGGCTTCCTGCTGGATGAAGGCGCCACGCCGCAACAGGTGGACAAGGCCATCGAGAACTTCGGTTTCGCCATGGGGCCATTTCGCATGGGCGATCTGGCCGGCAACGACATTGGCTGGGCGATCCGCAAGCGCCGTGCGGTCGAACAGCCTGATCTGCGCTATAGCAGGACGGCGGACCTGCTGTGCGAGAAGGGGCGCTTTGGACAGAAGACCGGCGCTGGCTGGTACGACTACGCGCCCGGCAAGCGTGACCCCATCGTCAGCCAGGAGGTGCTCGACATGATCGAGCAGCACCGCAAGGATGCCGGCATCACGCCACGCCGCATCAGCGACGAGGAGATCGTCCAGCGCCTGGTGTTCTCGCTGGTCAATGAAGGGGCGCGGATTGTGGAAGAGGGCTTTGCCCAGCGCGCCAGCGATATCGACGTGGTCTATATCTATGGCTATGGCTTTCCGTTCTGGCGAGGCGGGCCGATGCACTATGCCAATGAGGTTGGGCTGTTCAGCGTCATCGAGGCCATGAAGCGTTTTGCGCGCAATCCGCTGGATGACGCGGCCTTCTGGCAGCCTGCCAGCTTGTTGCGTCAACTGGCCGCAGAAGGCAAGCAATTCCAGTAACCCATTCAGAGCGGCGGGCATCGCCAGTAGGGTTGCTGCCGCGCACACAAGGAATCTCCATGACAGCTGCATTGATTGTCTCCACCGCCCGCACGCCCCTTGCCAAGAGTTTCAAGGGCTCGTTCAACCTTACCCATGGTGCGACGCTCGGCGCCCATGCGGTCAAGCACGCTCTAGAGCGTGCCGGCATCGAGCCGGCCGAAGTCGAGGATGTGCTGATGGGCTGCGCCACCCCGGAAGGCGCCACGGGTGCCAACATCGCGCGACAGATCGCGCTGGCTGCAGGAATGCCGGTCAGCGTCGCTGGCCAGACCATCAACCGCTTTTGCTCGTCCGGGCTCCAGACCATCGCCACCGCCGCGCACAGCATCATTGCCGGCCAGGGCGAAGTGTTCGTAGCAGGCGGGGTAGAGAGCATTTCCTGCGTCGCGCCGGTCATGAACATGCATATGCTCAAGGACCCACAGTTGGACCGGCTCAAGCCCGAGATCTACTGGAGCATGCTGCAGACTGCCGAACAGGTTGCCAAGCGCTACGGCATCTCGCGCGAGCAGATGGACGAATACGGCGCGGCCAGCCAGCAAAAGGCGACGGCGGCGCTTGAGGCGGGCCTGTTCAACGACGAAATTGCACCGATCACCGTTGTTGCCGGCGTGGCGGACATGAAGACCGGCATGCGCACCAAGAAGGTCACCGTCTCGCAGGACGAGGGTATTCGCCCGGGCACGACCGTCGACGCGATTCGCAACATCAAGCCGGCCCTGCCAGGAGGCACCATCGCCGCAGGCAATGCCAGCCAGTTCTCGGACGGGGCTGGCGCCTGTGTATTGGTCAGCGAACGGTACGCCAGTGCGCATGACCTCCAGCCGTTGGGGCGTTTTCTTGGATTTGCCGTTGCGGGCTGCGAGCCTGACGAGATGGGCATCGGCCCGGTGTTTGCCGTGCCCAAGGTGCTCAAGCAGCTCGGGTTGTCAGTCGATGACATCGATCTGTGGGAACTTAACGAGGCCTTTGCCGTACAGGTCCTTTATTGCCGTGACAGGCTGGGCATCCCGGCCGACCGCCTTAACGTCAATGGCGGCGCGATTGCCGTTGGCCATCCCTACGGCGTCTCGGGGCAGCGGCTGACCGGCCATGCGCTGATTGAAGGCAAGCGTCGTGGTGCCAAAAAGGTGCTGGTGACCATGTGCATCGGCGGCGGCATGGGCGCAGCGGGTGTGTTCGAAGTGCTGTGAGTGTGGGCCGCCTGGCAACAGGCGGTCTGTGACGTAGGCGCGATTTTTACCGGCCGGTGATATCCGGCGGTCTGCCATCAATCATCAATCGCGTACGTCATCAATGACGGTTTCGCCAAAGCTGCTGCGCTCCAGGCGCGCTAGGACGTGGCTGGCGGCTTGCTGCGGCGTCAGCAGTTCACCACGCGCCAGCAGCGATTCGAAGCGCGCGCGGTCCGGGAAATCTGCGGCATCGGCCGAACGCAGCTGTTGCTGCATGTCGGTGGCGATCACGCCCGGCGCCAGTGCGCACACGCGTGCGCCATGGGGCTTGCGCGCTTCTTCCAGTGCCAGGCACCGGCTGAAGTGGTCGATACCGGCCTTGGCAGCGCAGTAGATCGTCTGTGATGCCATCGGTCTGCGCCCCAGTCCCGAGGAGATGGAGAGTACCTTGCGCGGCGTCTTCCATGCGGCAGTGGCTGAGAGGAATGCCGCGGTGATGAGCATGACTGACTCCAGGCCGACCCGCAGGCCTTGCGTAATGGCATCGGCAGGAAGCTTATCCAATGGCGCGATTGCAGGAATCACGCCGACATTGTTGATCAGGCGGATCTCCCGCCATTGCCGGGGATCCTGCTGCTCCAGCCAGCGTGCCAGCTGCGCCGCTGCCGGTCTGGCGTCACCCAGATCATGTGACCACTGCTGCAGCCAGGTGCCATGCTGCGCTGCCAGCGCCTGCAGGTGGTCGTTGGTGCTGCGTGCGATGCCCAACACGGCATCGCCGCGCTGCAACAATTGCTCGGCCATGGCTGCGCCCATGCCGCGAGAGCTGCCGGTGAGTATGGTCAGGGTCGGGGTTGTCGGGGTCATTGGTTCCTCCTCGCAGTCGCCGCACATGCAGCATCAGAAATCGGGCGGCAGTTCGAAAAACATCTCCTCGCCGGTGATGGGGTGCGTGAACCCCAATTCGCGCGCATGCAGCAGCAGGCGCGGTGCGGCCCGCAGGGCAGCATCCTGCGCGTACAGCGGGTCGCCGAGAATGGGATGGCCCATACTTTGCAAGTGCACGCGCAATTGGTGTGTGCGACCGGTTACCGGCTCAAGCTCCAGCCTGGTATGGGGGATTGCGTACGTCGGTGCGCCGACAGGCGGCAGCGCAATGCGCCAGCGCGTCTGGCTCGGCTTGCCGTTGTCGTGGTCCACGATGTGCAACGGCCGGCGCTCCCAGTCGAATGCGAGTGGCTTGTCAATCACGCCCCAGCCATCGGCGGTTGCAGGCGGGGCCATGGCGCCAGCGACGACCGCCACGTAGCGCTTGTGCACACGCCGCTCGGCGAAGGCGATGGACAGCTGGCGGTGTACCTGCGCACTGCGCGCGAGCACCAGCAGGCCGGAGGTGGACATGTCCAGGCGGTGCACGATGCGGGCGTTGCGCCAGTACTGCTGAGCCCGCCAGGCGAGGGAGTCGAGCTTGTCCTCGCCGCGGCCCGGCACGCTCAGGAATTCGTGCGGCTTGACCAGTACCAGAAGGTACTTGTCCTCATACAGCGCCTTGGGCCTGGTCGGGCGCGGCAGGGCTACGTTGGCCGAAGCCGCTTCCGTGGAAATGGGCACAAGCGGGGAAGGGGGCATGGTGGGATTTCGGAACCAGTTCAAAAAGCAGCGGCATGTGGCGCGCAAGGAAGCGATTGCGGCCATCGGCATGCCACACGCTGCTGGCGCTATGGTAGCGGCATGGATACCCGGTTGCATCCTGCCGGTGCGCGCGTTGTGCACTCGCGTCGCATTTGTGCGCAACAATGCAGCCCAATCGAAATGGATTTCTGACCCAGATGGCTACTTTCAAGAGTTACTGCAGCGACCCGTGCTGCCAGAACCCGACGCACGATCATGCCGGGATGACCGCGTCCGATGTCGCAGCCGAGGATGCGTCGCAGAAAGCGCCTCGCATCTACGTCTATTCCCCTTCGGGAGCAGTACAGGACAAGACCGCATTTCACCGTGGTGTGCGCTGGCTCAAGAAGTCGGGCTACCACGTCACGCTTGACGAGGCCGTACTGGCACGTGCCACCCGGTTCGCTGGCGACCATGCCAGCCGGGTTGCCGCCGTACACCGCGCTGCCGATAGCGGCGCTGATCTGGCCCTGATCAGCCGCGGCGGATATGGCATCAATCATCTGCTGCCGCTGCTTGACTACGCCCGCATTGCCAGCGCGATCGACCGCGGCACGCAGTTCATGGGGTTTAGTGATTTCACGGCATTGCAAATGGCGCTGTACGCCCGTACCGGACGCATCACCTGGGCGGGTGCAAGCCTTGGCGTGGACTTTGGCGCAACGCCGCAGCCCGATGAGATCACCCTGGCTTGCTTTGAGGATGTGCTCCATGGCGTGGGGGAGGGCACCGGCTGGCGCATCCGCAAGGACTGCGCGCCCTATGATGGGTTGGAGATCGCCCAGGCCACGCTGTGGGGCGGCAATCTGGCCGTACTGACCTCGCTCATTGGCACGCCTTACTTTCCCGCGATCAAAGGCGGCATTCTCTTTCTTGAAGACGTGGGAGAGCCTCCGTATCGCATCGAGCGCATGCTCGTGCAGCTGGAGCAGGCAGGTGTGCTGGCAGCGCAGCAGGCCATTTTGCTCGGGCACTTTACCGACGCACGCGTGATTCCGCACGATCGCGGCTTCAATCTCACCAAGGTTGTGGCAGCGCTGCGTCAGCGGGTGAGCGTGCCCGTGCTGACCGGGCTGCCGTTTGGCCACGTGTCCACCAAGGTGTGCTTGCCGTTTGGCGCGGAGGTTTCCTTGCGGGTGGGCGCTCGCGAGGCGATGCTGATATGGGGCCATCTCTGATAGGGCAGTCCAGCGCTTTACAAAGACTGGCCGGCGCTTCTTTCCCGCACGCTGCGAACAGAAAAAAACCGCGACTGCCTTGCGGCGGTCGCGGGTGATCGATTGCCACTGCCAGACCTAGCATCGCACGCTAGACTGGCAGTAGTCATGCCATTGCAGGCAGGTCAGAACAGGTGGCGAACACCCAGCGCGAAGGAGCTGAAGTCCTTGCCGGCATCAGCGCCGCCGTAGATGGCATTGCGCTTGTTGTCGATGTGGGTGTAGAAACCGTACAGCTTGGTGCGCTTGCTCAGGTTGTAGTTGTAGGCCAGTGTGTACTGCAGGGCGTCGCTGTCGGCCACGTTGTCGTACTCATCGGCCCAGCCCACGTTGGCATGCAGTTCGGAGTTGCCGAAGTAGTAGGCACCGACAAGGCGTGCGGACAGGCGGTCGCCGAGATCAAAGGCATTGGTTACATCAGATGCCGATACAGGAGGCGTGCCTGCAGGCAGTTGACCGTTTATCCAATTTGCCACTGTTCCAGCATGACCATTGTCGTCATACTGGACATAGCCGCCCAGTGCAAACGTCCCGTTGTGATAGAGCGCGCGGATGGTGAAAGCTTCGGCCTCGTCCCACTTGGCGTAGCCTGCGCCTAGGTCGAAGTCTCCGTAGACGTAACGCAGGCTCAGATCGTAGGGCGATTTGTCACCATGGTTGTCTTCGAAGCCATAGCCCACTTCGAAGGAGAAGCCACCGAAATCAGGGCTGATATAGCCGATCTTGGTATCGTTGGGAACCACGTAAGCGAACAGGGCATCGGCCGAAGAACCTGTGTCGTGGTTGTGCATGCTGATGTAGTCAGCGGTGTAGGTATAGGCGGTGGAGTTGTAATTTCCGGCCTTCAGCGTACCAAATGCACCAGACAGGCTTATGTGCGTTTCGCGTTCAAAACCGCTGGCAGCTCCGTTGGTCGCATCGATCTGCTGCTCCAGCACGAAACCAGCCTTCAGGCCCGAACCCAGATCCTCGACGCCGCGAAAGCCAATGAACGACGAGTTGCTGTGCAGGCCAGTCGTGGAAGACTCGCCCTGGAATTTCTGATGCTCTACCGTGGTGTTGATGCGGCCGTAGAGGGTCACGTTACTCTGAGCCTGGGCCGCAGCGCTTACGGCCAGCATGGGGATCAGCGCAAGAAAGACATTTTTTTTCATGGCATGTGAAAGGTAAGAGTGGTTCAAAGGACTGTGCCTCAGGCATGTGCCATGTTGCCAGCTTCCATCGACATCCCTTCCGTCTCGACCAATCCAGAGAAACGGCAGGGATGGCGCGTGAGTTTAGCCACGCTTGACGGCTCTGAAAGCAAAATTTATGCCATTCATGCAAATTTGTGGTTTGTTACCAACATGTGAACCAATCATGAAAAACTGTCAGAAAGTGCTGTCAGCGCCCCACCGGAACTGCTGGGCATCGTCATACCCGGCGGGCCAGCGGCGCAGCGTTTTCTGAAAGAACGCACTGTTGGGAATCTGCAGCCTTGCGCCACGGGACGATTCATCGGTCAAATCTTCCAGCACAGTGTAGAGCAGGCGGATTTCCAGCACCCTTCCCTTGACGCCAGGCTTGTCCGAGGCATCGAGCACCTCCAGCCGGTCGCCGATGCGAAACGGTACCGAAGTGAACAGCAAAAACGAGCAGAAAAGGTTGGACAGAACACTCCAGGCCGCAAAGAATGCGACGGCCGCAACGGCGGCAAAGCCCGTGAAGGCGGACCAGATGACTGCCGCAGATACGCCAAGCTGCTGCATGATGGCCAGCAGCGCCACCAGCACGATGACCCAGCCCAGGACGGTGCGAAGCGGCACCAGCATGCCCGGTGGCAGATGGTAGACCTCGCCGAGGCGCCCCACCACGCGCCATACCAGCCGCTTGATCAGCCAGGCCGCCAGCACCAGGCCGGCAATGCGCAGTACCAGGGGCAGATGCGGCAGATGCACGTGCATCCAGTCGGGCAGAGAGAATTCCATGGCAGCTTACAGCGTGTTGAAACGGGGATAGAAATGCGAGGTCCGGACCTGGGCCTGCCGCGCAGGTTCCATGCCCGTGGTTCCGGGTGCTACTGTTCGCCGGAGGCGTGACCAGCGCGCCCGGATTGCGCGCCATCGCGCACGTGCACGAAACGGTTGCGCCCGCCGGCCTTGGCCGCATACAGCGCGGCATCGGCCTGTTCGAGCAGTTCGGCTTGGCATACCTCGCTGGCGTAGTGGTCCAGCGTCACGATGCCGCCAGAAAGGCTGACGTGCGACGCCACGGGCGAAGCCGGATGCGCAATGGCCACCTCGGCCAACACGTGTTGAATGCCCCGCGCCAGCGTCATGGCGCCGGACTGGGGCGTGCCCGGCAGCACCAGCAGAAATTCCTCGCCGCCATAACGCACGGCGACGTCACGTGGCCGCATGCAGGCGCTGCGCAACAGCTGCGCGACCTGACGCAATACCGCATCTCCATGGACATGCCCAGCAGCGTCATTGAGCTGTTTGAAGTAGTCGATGTCGCAAAGAATCAGCGACAAGGGTTTCTGCTCGCGCAGCGCGGCACCCAGTTCCACGGTCAGAATGCGGTCCAGTCCGCGCCGGTTGGTCAGCTCCGTCAAGGGGTCGATCTCGACCAGCTGCTCCAGCAATGTATTGGCCTGGCGCAACGCAGCGCCCGTGACCTCCAGTTGGCGGCGCGTATGCTGCAGACGCTGCATCGCCAGCATCTTGGCCGCAAGAATGGTGGGTGAGACGGGCTTGGCGAGATAGTCGTCGCCTCCGGCGAGGATGCCGTCCCAGATGGCTGCTTCGTCATCCAGGCTGGAGACCAGAACAATCGGCGTCCATGCAGGGCTGTCTGCCTGCCGCTCGGCGGCGCGGATGCGGCGCAGCAGGTCCAGGCCGCTGCAGTCGGGCAAGATGACATCCAGCAGTACCAGGTCCGGCTGATGGGCATTGAAGATCAACTGCGCCTGTGCGCCGGAGCCCGCCTCCCACACGTGGGTAGCACCAACGTTGTGCAGCATCTGCACCATCGCCTGGCGCAGGGCGTACTGGTCCTCGACGACGAGCACGGTCATCGGCTGCAGGACGGGGCGCGATGACGGCTGCTGCTTCATGGTGTGGGAGCGGCGCGCCTTCAGCGCTCCTGCTGCTGGCGGCGCAGGGCCGGGAAAAGGATCACGTCACGGATGCTGGGGCTGTCGGTCAGCAGCATCATCAGCCGGTCGATGCCGATGCCGCAGCCTCCCGTCGGCGGCATGCCGTATTCCAGCGCCCGCACGAAGTCGTGGTCGAAATACATGGCTTCGTCGTCGCCGCTGTCCTTGGCCTGCACCTGGGCATTGAAGCGCTCGGCCTGGTCTTCCGCATCATTGAGCTCGGAAAAGCCGTTGGCCATCTCACGACCAGTGATGTAGAGCTCGAAGCGCTCGGTCACTTCCGGACGCTGGTCGTTGGCACGGGCCAGCGGGGAGATCTCGGTCGGGTGCTCCATGATGAACGTAGGCTGCCAGAGCTGCTGTTCGACGGCTTCCTCGAACAAGAGTACCTGCAGATTCGCCAGCGAGCGGCCCGAGAGCTGATGCTCCTGCTCACTGAGACCGGCCTTGCGCAATTGCTGCAGCAGCCAGTCACGCTCATCCACGTGTTCGCCACCATCGCAGTGGGCGCGGATTGCTTCACGGATGGTCATGCGCGCAAAGGGTTGTGCCAGATCGACCTCCTTGCCCTGGTAGCTCAGCTGCAGCTGGCCCGCGGTCTGCTGCGCGGTGTGGCGCAACAGCGCCTCCGTGAAGTCCATCAGATCCAGGTAATTCCAGTACGCCGCATAGAACTCCATCATCGTGAATTCCGGATTGTGGCGCACCGAAATGCCTTCATTGCGGAAATTGCGATTGATCTCGAACACGCGCTCGAAGCCACCGACGATCAGGCGCTTGAGATAGAGCTCGGGCGCAATGCGCAGGAACATTTCCTGATCCAGCGCATTGTGATAGGTCACAAACGGCTTGGCATTGGCGCCGCCTGGAATCGGGTGCAGCATGGGGGTCTCGACTTCGAGAAAGCCGTGTTCAACCATGAAGCTACGGATGGCGTTGACGCCCTGGCTGCGCTGGACGAAACGCTGACGCGTCGTCTCGTCGGTTATCAGATCGACGTAGCGCTGGCGGTACTTGAGCTCCTGGTCGGCCACACCGTGAAACTTGTCGGGCAGTGGGCGCAGGCTTTTCGTCAGCAGCCGCAGCGTCTCCACCTTGACGGAGAGTTCGCCGGTTTTGGTCTTGAACAACAGGCCTTCGGCGGCCACGATGTCACCCAGGTCCCAGCGCTTGAACTGGGCATACAGCGCCTCTCCCACGGCATCGCGGGTGATGTAGAGCTGGATGCGCCCGGTGGCGTCCTGGATGGTCGCGAAGCTGGCCTTGCCCATGATGCGCTTGAGCATCATGCGCCCGGCAATGGACACCCTTAGGCCTTCGGCCTCCAGCTGTTCGGGCGCAACACTGTCGTACTGCGCGTGCAGGGGCTGCGCACGATGCTGCGGACGGAAGTCGTTGGGGAACGCAGCTACGCCTTGCGCCTTTGCGGCCTCACGGAGGGCCTGCAGTTTTTCGCGCCGTTCGGCGATCAGCTGGTTTTCTTCCTGGGTGCCAAGAGGTACCGTTTCCGAAATGGGGGAGGGGGTTTGCTCAGACATGCGCGAAAAAGCCCGTCACTTCAATGAGTGCAAAGCGCACCATTCTAGCGTTGTGCGTCTGTATTGCGCGTGTCGGCACTGGCGCAAAAACCTGTTCGCGCCCATTCATTCCGCTTTGAGGTCGCGGCAAACCATGCGGAGGCCATCAGCTCGCTGGCATCTGGTCCCCGTTGTAGGGCGGCTGGCGGCGTGTCTGCACCGCTTTGGGGTGTTCGCTGCTGGCGTGTGGTGCCAATGGCATCGTTGTCATCCGTAACGGTAGTACTTGTTCATCGGCAGGGTTAACCATCATTGCTAATTAGGTTAACTTATTGCCCAATGGCATGAAACCTGCTTGGGCATTGCCATGACAACCACCACATTGGGCATCAAGGTCGACGAATCTGTGCGTGAGCGCCTGCGCGCTGCAGCGGCGCGGTTGGGATGCACGCCGCACTGGTTACACAAGCAGGCGCTGCTTGCCTACATCGAGGCGATCGAGAAAGGAGCGTTGCCGGCAGAGCTGGCCCACTTCGATGGCGATTGCGCACGGGGCGGAGAAGGCGCTCCAGCATGGACGGAAAGTCGCACGCCGTTCTACGCATTCGCGCAGGATGTGCAACCTCAGTCCGTATTGCGCGCGGCCATCACCTCAGCCTACCGCCGCCGGGAAACCGATTGTGTGCCGCAGCTGATCGAAGCGGCCCGCGCCTCGGATCAGGTGGCCGTGCGGCAATTGGCCACACGGCTGGTTGAGGGCCTGCGCAGCAGGCGTGCCCACCAGAGTGGCGTGGAGGCTCTGGTGCAGGAGTACGACCTCTCCAGTCAGGAAGGGGTGGCGCTGATGTGCCTGGCCGAGGCCCTGCTGCGCATTCCGGACAAGGCAACCCGGGATGCGCTGATCCGCGACAAGGTCAGCCAGGGGGACTGGAAGACCCATGCGGACTCGCCCTCGATCTTCGTCAACGCGGCGACTTGGGGGCTGATGCTGACGGGCAAGCTGGCGGCAGTGCACAGCGAGAAAACGCTTGGCAATGCACTGACCCGTTTGATTGCCAAGGGCGGCGAGCCGCTGATCCGCCAGGGTGTGAACGCCGCCATGCGCATGATGGGCGAGCAGTTCGTGACCGGGCAAACCATTGCGGCGGCGCTGGCGGCCAGTCGCAAGTGGGAAAAGCGCGGGTTTCGCTATTCCTATGACATGCTGGGCGAGGCGGCCGTTACTGAAGACGATGCGCTGCGCTACCTGCAGTCCTATGAGCAGGCCATCCACGCCATTGGCCAGGCGTCCGCCGGACGCGGCATCTACGAAGGTCCGGGCATCTCCATCAAGCTTTCGGCCTTGCATCCGCGCTATTGCCGCGCACAGCGCGAGCGCGTCATGCAGGAGCTCTACCCCAGGTTGCGCCAGCTGGTACTGCTGGCACGGCGCTACGACATTGGCCTGAATGTCGATGCGGAGGAGGCCGACCGGTTGGAGTTGTCGCTGGACCTGCTGGAGCGGCTGTGCTTCGAGCCTGAGCTGGCCGGCTGGAACGGCATCGGCTTTGTCGTGCAGGCCTACCAGAAGCGTGCCCCGTTCGTGCTTGACTATCTGATCGATTTGGCGCGACGCAGCCGCCACCGCCTGATGGTGCGTCTGGTCAAGGGCGCCTACTGGGATAGCGAGATCAAGCGCGCGCAAGTCGACGGGCTGGAGGACTATCCGGTCTACACCCGGAAAGTCCACACCGACGTGGCCTACCTGGCCTGCGCCCGCAAGCTGCTGGCCGTACCGGACGCGGTGTTCCCGCAGTTCGCCTCGCACAATGCGCATACGTTGGCATCCATCTATCACATGGCTGGGCAGAACTACTACCCCGGCCAGTACGAATTTCAATGCCTGCACGGCATGGGCGAGGGTCTTTACGAGCAGGTCGTGGGCCCGGTGGCCGAGGGCAAGCTGGGGCGCCCCTGCCGCATCTATGCGCCGGTGGGCACCCATGAGACCCTGCTGGCCTACCTGGTGCGTCGGCTGCTTGAAAACGGCGCCAATACCTCGTTCGTGCACCAGATCGGGGATGCTCGCATTCCCGTCGAGCAGCTGGTGGCCGATCCGGTCGAAGCGGCGCTGGCCCTGCAGCCTGTCGGGCAACCACATGCGCGCATTCCTTTCCCTGCAGAACTGTATGCGCGCCAGCAGCGGCGCAATTCCGCCGGATTGGACCTGAGCAACGAGCAGCGCCTGGGCTCGCTGGCGGCCGCGCTACTTGCCAGTGCGCAGACGCCCTGGCAGGCCGAGCCGGGCTGTGCTTGCGACGACGCGCTGCCGTGGCAGGAAGTGCGCAACCCCGCTGACCGCATGGACTGCGTGGGGCATGTGCGTCTGGCCACGCCGCAGCTGGCGGCGGCAGCTGTCGAGCGGGCACGCGCTGCCGCGCCGATCTGGCAGGCCACGCCCGTGGCCGAGCGCAGCCGCATCCTGCAGCGCGCCGCCCAGCTGCTGGAAGAAGGGATGCAGCAGCTGATGGGCCTGCTGGTCCGGGAGGCGGGCAAGACCTTCGCCAACGCGATTGCGGAAGTGCGCGAGGCGGTGGATTTCCTGCGCTACTACGCGCTGCAGGCCGAGGCTGCGCAGCGCGACCGCGACACCGACGATGCGCTTGAGCCCCTGGGCGTGGTGCTGTGCATCAGTCCCTGGAATTTCCCGCTGGCCATCTTTCTCGGCCAGGTCAGCGCAGCATTGGCTGCCGGCAATGCCGTGGTCGCCAAGCCGGCCGAGCAGACCAACCTCATTGCCGCGCAGGCGGTCGACCTGCTGCACCGCGCGGGAGTTCCGCGCGATGCGCTGCAGCTGGTTCCCGGCGAGGGGGAAACCGTGGGTCAGGCGCTGGTGGAACATGCCGGCGTCGACGCGGTGGTGTTCACGGGCTCGACGCAGGTGGCGCGGGCGATTCAGCAGCGCCTGGCGCAGCGCCTGTCGGACAAGGGCAAGCCGATCCCGCTGATTGCCGAGACTGGTGGCATCAATGCCATGCTGGTGGATTCGTCGGCACTGGCCGAGCAGGTTGTGCTGGATGTGCTGACCTCGGCCTTCGATTCGGCCGGGCAAAGGTGCTCTGCGTTGCGCCTGTTGTGCGTGCAGGAGGACTGCGCCGAGCGCGTGCTGGAGATGCTGCGCGGGGCCATGCAGCAGTTATATGTGGGCAATCCGGACCAGTTGAGCACGGACGTCGGGCCGGTCATCGATGCCGGTGCACGGGCAGATATCGAAGCCTATGTGGCGCAGATGCAGGCGGCCGGGTTTCCAGTGCAGCGCCTGGAGCTGCCTGCGGAGTGTCGGCACGGCACGTTTGTTGCGCCTACGTTGATCGAGGTGCGCGCGGTCGGCGACGTACAGCGCGAGGTGTTCGGCCCCGTACTCCATGTACTGCGCTACGCGCGCAGCGAAGTGGATGCCGTGCTGCAGGCCATCAATGCGCTCGGCTACGGGCTGACCTTTGGCGTGCACACGCGCATTGACGAGACCGTCACCCAGGTCACCCGTCGCATCCGCGCCGGCAACCTCTACGTCAACCGCAACATTGTGGGCGCCGTGGTCGGGGTGCAGCCCTTCGGCGGTGAAGGGTTGTCGGGCACTGGGCCGAAGGCTGGAGGGCCGCTGTATCTGCCGCGCTTCTGGACCGAGGCCTTGCGCACCGAATCGCGTGCCGGGCCGGAATGGGTGCTGGAGCAGTGGCAGGACCTGGAGGGGCCGACTGGCGAGCTCAACCGCTATGGCGTGTGGCCGCGCGGGCAGGTCCTGGGCGCGCCCAGGACGGTGCTGGGACTGCAGCGCCAGTGGCAGGCGTGCCAGCGCTCGGGCAATACGCTGCTGCTGCGCGACGATGCTGCGTTGCGTGCACTGGTGCAGCAGGCTGCTTTGCCGCAGGCTGCTGACGGCGCGGTGCGTATCGCATGGCTGTCGCGTGAACAGTATGCGGCAAGCTCCTTTCAGCAGGCGTTGTTCGAGGGGGACCCCGATGAACTGCTGGCATTTCAGCAGCAGCTGGCACAGCGTCCGGGGCCGCTGGTCGGGGTGCAAGGCCTGACGCAGGAAGAACTGCGCCAAGGTGCCTGCTACGCCCCCGAGCGTCTGGTGAGGGAAGTCGCGCTCAGCATCAACACCGCCGCGGCAGGCGGCAACGCCAGCCTGATGATGATTGGTTGAGCCGCATGTCCGTATTTGCTCCGTATCATCGCAGCCTTTTTTTCCGCGAAACTGTGGCGTGCTTTCCGCGCACCGCGTTTTCATCCTCTCTGCTCACGAGCAGTCATTGCACAAGGAGATCGTCATGACCCCTACCTTCAAAAAACTCGCCGGCAGTATTGCATTGGCCTGCGCAGCAGTTGCCAGCGCGGCCGCACAGGCTGAAACCGTGGTGAAGTTCGGCTTTGCCGCGCCCCTGACCGGGCCGCAATCGCACTACGGCGAGGACATGCGCAATGGCCTGTTGCTGGCCATCGAGGAGGCCAACGTCAAGGGCATCATTGTCGATGGTGAAAAGGCGCGCTTCGAGCTTGTCTCCAAGGACGATCAGGCCGACCCGCGCATCGCCGTGCAGGTGGCACAGCAAATCGTCGACGAGGAGGTGCACGGCGTGCTGGGCCACTTCAACTCGGGCACGACCATTCCCGCCTCGCGCGTCTATAACGATGCCGGTCTGCCGCAGATCGCCATGGCCACCTCCCCGGAATACACGCAGCAAGGCTACGACACCACCTTCCGCATGATGACCAGCGACACCCAGCAAGGCGCTGCAGTGGGCGTGTTCATGGTCGAGGACCTGGGTGCCAAGAAGGTGGCGCTGATCGATGACCGCACCGCCTATGGCCAGGGGCTGACGGACCAGGTCGCAGCCGCCGTCGAGCGCTCGGGAGGCACCATCGTCGCGCGCGAGTACACCACCGACAAGGCCAACGACTTCACCGCAATTCTCACGAACATCAAGGCGCGTGAGGCCGATGCGATCTTCTTTGGCGGGCTGGATGCGCAGTCCGGCCCGATGCGCCGCCAGATGGCCACGCTCGGGATTGACATCCCGCTGGTCTCGGGCGAGATGACGCGCAGCGAGACCTTCCTGCGCCTGGCAGGCGACGCCGCCAACGGCACCTACGCCTCGCTGGCCGGTGTACCACTGGACTCGATGGCGCAGGGCGAGAAGTTTGCTGCCGACTACAAGGCACGCTTCAACACAGAGCCGGGCGTGTATGCGCCCTATGCGTATGACGGTGCGTGGAACATGATCACCGCGATCGAGCAAGCCGGCACCGCCGACCCCGGCAAGTATCTGGAAAAACTTGCGAACCTGCAGCGCAGCGGTGCCACCAGCGAGCACATTGCCTATGACGAGAATGGTGATCTCAACGAAGTGGCCGTGACCATCTACGTCGTCAAGGACGGCCAGTGGGAAATGGTCAAGACCATGGTCAACTCCGCACAGTAAAACTGCCCGCACAATGGCGCCCTTTGCGCGGTGCGGCTGCGCGCGGCACCGTTGCCGGCGCCGTGCGCAGTCAGCTTCTACCCCATCACGGATCGCCCATGGACACCTTCATCCAACAAATCATCAACGGCCTGACGGTCGGCAGCGTCTACGCGCTGGTGGCGCTGGGCTACACCATGGTCTACGGCATCATCGGCTTGATTAACTTCGCGCATGGCGATGTGGTCATGGTGGGGGCTATGGTGGCCACCAGCGTAGCCCTGGCGCTGGTGGGCGCGGGTTCTGCGCCCTCGGTGCTGCTGGTGCTGCTGATGGCATTGCTGGCGGCCATTCCCGTCTGCATGGCCGTTGGCTGGACCGCCGAGCGTTACGCGTACCGCCCACTGCGACGCGCGCCCAGGCTGGCGGCGCTGATCACGGCCATCGGTGTCTCCATCATCATCCAGAACCTGGCGATGATGTACTGGGGCCGCAACTACCTGAATTTTCCGCATGTCATCGAGCCGGTGATTTTCCAGCTGGGGCAGGCGCGCATCAGCCTGCTGCAGATCGGCATCATTGTCAGCGCTTTGCTGATCATGGCCGCGCTGCTGATGGTGGTGCTCAAGACCAAACTCGGCACGGCCATGCGTGCGACGGCCCAGAACCGCGAAGTGGCCGGGCTGATGGGGGTGAACATCAATACGGTGATTTCTGCCGCATTTCTGATCGGCTCGGCGCTGGCGGCCGTCGCGGGCGTGATGATTACCGCCTACTACGGCGTGGCGCAGTACACCATGGGCTTCATGCTTGGCCTCAAGGCATTCACCGCGGCCGTGCTCGGCGGCATCGGCAACTTGCCCGGTGCCATGCTGGGCGGACTGTTGCTGGGACTGATCGAGGCATTGGGCGCAGGCTACATCGGTGATCTGACCGGCGGATTTTTCGGCAGCCATTACCAGGATGTATTCAGCTTCATCGTGCTGATTGTGGTGCTGATTTTCCGCCCTTCGGGGTTGCTGGGTGAACGCTCGGGAGATCGCGCATGAATACGCACATCGCTGCTGAACAGGCTGCAAGGATTCCCGCCAGAATCTGGGTGGGGGCGGTGCTTGTGGGAGCGGTCCTGCTGGTGCTGCCGTTCGCGCTGGGCGAACTGGGCGGGCAGGGCTGGATCCGCATCTTCAACTTCGCGTTGCTGTATGTGATGCTGGCGCTGGGACTGAACATCGTCGTGGGCTTTGCTGGCCTGCTTGATCTGGGTTACATCGCCTTTTATGCCGTGGGCGCCTATGTGTGGGCGATGCTGGCCTCCCCGCATTTTGGCCTGCATCTGCCGTTCTGGATCGTGCTGCCGCTGGGCATCGCGCTGGCGGCACTGGCAGGCGTGATGCTGGGCTTTCCGGTGCTGCGGCTGCGCGGTGACTACCTGGCCATCGTGACGTTGGGGTTTGGCGAGATCATCCGCATCTTCATGAACAATCTGGATGCGCCGGTCAACATCACCAACGGCCCCCAGGGCATCAACCGCATCGACACGTTCAGGATCGGCGAGTTTGCTTTCGGGCGTACCGAGACGATACTGGGCTTGCGCATTACTGGCCCGGAGAAGTACTACTACCTGCTGATGGCGCTGGTGCTGGCAATCATCTTCATCTGTGTGCGCCTGCAGAATTCGCGCATTGGCCGCGCCTGGGAGGCAGTGCGCGAGGACGAGATCGCTGCCAAGGCCATGGGCATCAATACCCGCAACATGAAGCTGCTGGCCTTTGCGATGGGCGCCAGCTTCGGTGGCGTGGCGGGCAGTCTGTTTGCCTCCATGCAGGGGTTTGTCAGTCCAGAAAGCTTCGGCCTGCAGGAGTCGATCGCGATCCTCTGCATGGTGGTGCTGGGCGGCATGGGGCATGTGCCCGGTGTCATCGTCGGCGCGTTGCTGCTGTCGGTGTTTCCGGAGGTGCTGCGCGCCACGGTCGTACCGCTGCAGCAGAGCATTTTTGGCGGGGTGGTGATTGATCCCGATGCCATTCGGATGCTGCTGTTTGGTCTGGCACTGGTGCTGGTGATGAATTTCCGCCCGGAAGGGCTCTGGCCTTCGGCCGTGCGCAAGCGTGAGCTGCGTGCCGACAAGGAGCGCGCATGAATCAGGGCATTTCCACTACCCCCGTGAGTGCCGGACAGCCGTTGCTGGTGGCGCAGGGGCTTTCCAAGCGCTTTGGCGGCGTACAGGCCCTCAAGGATGTGAGCTTCACCATCGAACAGGGTGAGATCTTTGGCCTGATCGGGCCCAACGGTGCCGGCAAGACCACGCTGTTCAACGTGATGACGGCACTGTACGTGCCGGATGCAGGCAGTTGCCAGTTCCTGGGGGCAGACCTGACGCGCTTGCAGCCGCATCAGATCGCCCAGCACGGACTGGCGCGCACCTTCCAGAACATCCGCTTGTTCAGAAGCCTGAGCGCGCTGGAAAACGTCATGATCGGGCAGCACATGCGCACGCGCGCTGGTGTGCTGGGTGCCATCGTGCGGGATCGTCGCACACGCGCGGAAGAGGCGCGCATTGAGGCGCGTGCCATGCAGCTGCTCGACTATGTGGGCATTGCCCAGCGTGCCAATGAGGTGGCGTCGGCGCTGTCCTATGGCGATCAACGCCGTTTGGAGATCGCCCGCGCACTGGCGACCGAGCCGACGCTGCTGGCACTGGATGAGCCGGCTGCCGGCATGAATCCCTCGGAAACGCAGGTGCTGCGCACGCTGATCGAGAAGATCCGCGCCGATGGCATCACCGTCTTGCTGATTGAACACGACATGAAACTGGTGATGAACCTCTGTGATCACGTGCTCGTGCTGGAGTACGGCCAGGTGCTGGCCTTTGGTCGGCCCGAGGTGGTGCAGCGCGACCCACGGGTGATCGAGGCCTATCTGGGGCAGGGAGCCGCCGCTGAGCTAGGGGTTGCCGCTGGCGATGCGGAGTCTGGCCGTGGAGAGGGGGTCCCCCATGCATGACGTCCATCATGCGCCTGCGGCTGTCGGCCCCGAAGCTGCAGCGGCAACGGCGCCGCTGTTGGCGCTCGGTCAGGTCGATGTTGCCTACGGTGGCATTCGCGCGGTGCGTCAGCTGGACTTGCACGTCGACAAGGGAGAGCTGGTATGCCTGATTGGCGCCAATGGCGCAGGCAAGAGCACCACCTTGCGCGCTATCTGCGGCCTGGTGCCGGTTGCAGGCGGCAGCATTCGTTACCGCGGTGAGCCATTGGCCGGGCAACCCGTGCACACGCTGGTGCGCAAGGGCCTGGTGATGGTTCCCGAAGGGCGTGGCATCTTTGCGCAGCTGACCATTGAGGAAAACCTGCTCATGGGCGCCTACACGCGTGAGGACAAGGCTGTCGTGCTGCGCGACACGGAGCGGGTTTACACCATGTTCCCACGCCTGGCCGAGCGCCGACGCCAGACTGCAGGCACGCTCTCGGGCGGGGAGCAGCAGATGCTGGCAATGGGGCGCGCCATACTCTCCAGACCGGAGCTGTTGCTGCTGGATGAACCCACGATGGGGCTGGCGCCCATCATGGTCGAGAAGATCTTCGAGGTTGTGCGTAGCATTGCCGCCGAGGGCGTGACCATTTTGCTGATCGAGCAAAACGCCAAGCTGGCGCTGGAGTTGAGCCAGCGAGGCTATGTGATGGAGTCCGGCGAGGTCATCCTGCAGGGGCCGTCACGCCAGCTGCTGCACGACCCGAAGGTGCGCGCGGCCTATCTCGGCGAGTAGTGCTTTTGAGAAAGAAGTTGCGCGCGGCCTGCCAGAACACACCCAGGCGGGCCTTGGCGCAGTCTTCCCGGGCAGGCGCGCAGCCGACCACCTGCGCCATGACGCGAGACAGGCGGAGCGCTCAGACGCTGCGCACCCGCGGCAGCGGAGGAAAGCGTTCCAGATAGCCCAGTACGCCTGCGGCAATGGCGTCGGCCAGTTTGGCCTGATGCCTGGCGCTGCGCAGCAGCTGCTCTTCCTGCGGGTTGCTGATGAAACCCGTTTCCACCAGCACGCTGGGGGTGTCGGGGTTGCGCAGCACGGCGAAATTGGCCTGTTCCACGCGGCTGCCGCGCACCGTGGTTGCTTTGGCAAGTGCAGCGCGCATGATGGCGCCCAGTGCAAGGCTGTCGCGGATCTGTGCGTCCAGGCTCATCGCCGCGAGGGTGTTCTGGACGTGCCGATCCTTGGAGTGGATGTTCAGCCCCCCAACCTGGTCGGCACGGTTTTCCTGCTCTGCCAGCAGCCGCGCGGCCGCGCTGGTGGCTCCACGTGGATGCAGGGCGTAGACACTGGCCCCGCGCGCGCTGCGGTTGAGCGCGGCATCGGCATGGATGGAGACGAAGAGGTCCGATTGCACGCGGCGTGCGCGCTCGACGCGCGTCGCCAGCGGCACGAAGAAGTCCCGGTCACGGGTCATGAATGCCTGCACCGGCACGCCGTTGACGCGGCTGCGGTTGAGGCGCTCGCGCACCTGCAACGCAATGGCCAGCACCACATTTTTTTCAAACGTTCTGGACGGACCGATCGCGCCAGGGTCTTCTCCGCCATGTCCGGGATCGAGCGCCACGATGTAGATGCGGTCGGTCTGCCTGCGGGTAGCGGGCGGACTGGGAACGGGAGGCGGCGGTGGCGAGGGCGGGCGTACAGGTGGCGGGGCAGGCACTGGTGCTGGCGCTGCGGGCGCGGGCACGGGCCGATCGCCATTCTGGCGTATCCAGTCCCCCAGCGGATCTGACGCATCCGGCGCGGGCAGGGGCGCCGCTGGCGGCACTGCAGGCGCTGGCAACGGTGTTGCGGCCGTGTCGGGTGCCTGGGCAATGGTACGCAACCGCTCCTCAATCAGCTGCGCCATGGGATCGACGGGCGTGAGCGGGTACAGGTCAAATACCAGCCGGTGCTGATAGGGGTCAATCGGCTTGAGCGTGAAGACCTCGGGCCTGACGGGCTGCTTCAAGTCCAGCACCATGCGCACGACGGTGGGCTGGTTCTGTGCGATGCGGATGCCGGCGATATTCGGATCGTCAGCCTGCACATGGGTTTCCAGATTGCGCAGCTCCGGGCCCAGTTGCAGATGGTTGATATCGACGAACAGGCGGGGTGGATCCGACAGCATCTCGTAGGTTGCCTCGAGCTCGTTTTCCGACTCGATGGTCACGCGGGAATATTCCGGGGCCGGCCAGATGCGAATGGCAACGATGCCCTTGCGATTGCCGATGCCCGCCGTCTTTGGGTAGTGCTGCTCGCCAATCTGTGCGCGCGCAAGATGGTGCACGCCAAAGGCGCACAGCAGCATGCCAGCCTTGAGCACGCCACGCCGATCGACTGCAGCATCGTCGCCGGCGTTGGGGGGAGGGCATGGCGTCGTCGGAGCAGTGTATGCCGGACGGGCGGTCCACAGCCGGGCAGCGGAAAGCGGTTTGGTCATAGCGGCGATTTCATTACGGATTGCAGCACGTCGTGGCCGGCTGCGCTGTAGGCACGCAGGCTCAGCTGGCGGCGCGAAGGGTCGTGGGAGCCGAAGGCAAAGGACAGCGAGAGGTCCGGCGTGCCGATAAGTTCCCCTGCCTTCTGGGGCCACTCCACCAGCCGCAGCCCTGGCCCATGCAGCACATCCTGCAGGCCGGAGTCCAGCCACTCCTGCGGTGACTCCAGGCGGTAAAGGTCAAAATGTGCCACCTCCGGCAAGCCATCCGACAGTTCGTAGGATTCCAGCAGCGCATAGGTGGGACTTTTGATGCGCCCCTGCACCCCCAGGCTGCGCAGCAAATGGCGCACGAACGTGGTCTTTCCGGCCCCAAGCTCGCCCAGCAGATCGATGCGCAGATCGCCCACCTCCTCCATGCGCGCAGCGATCGTGCGTGCAACCGCCGCAGTGGCGAGCTCATCGGCAAGCGCCAGGGTGTGGGAGGCACGGGGACTGGGGAGGGCAGCTGTCATGAAGGCGGGGCGAAGAAGGCGTGGAAATATGGCAAGCGGTTGAGCGCGAACTTCCTACAATCCTGCACCTATGCCGGCCGACATCGACAAGCATCAACTGGTGCAGGACATTCAAAGCTGGGCCAGCGCGTTGGGATTCTCTCAGATCGGCGTGGCCGGTGTGGACTTGTCCGACGCCGAAGCTGATCTGCTTGAATGGCTGGCACAGGGCTTTCACGGCGAGATGCACTACATGGCGCGCCATGGCGTGCTGCGTGCGCGGCCGGCCGAGCTGGTGCCGGGTACGGTCAGCATTGTGACGGCGCGGATGAATTACCTGCCGTCCGGAACGCCAGGCAACTGGGCCTCCAGCGAACTGCAGCGCCTGCAGGCGCCCGAGCAGGCCATTGTGTCGGTGTATGCGCGCGGGCGTGATTACCACAAGGTGCTGCGCGCGCGGCTGCAGAAACTGGCCGAGCGCATCCAGCAGGCAGTCGGGCCGCTGGGCCACCGCGTGTTCACCGATTCGGCGCCGGTGCTTGAGGCGGAGCTGGCCGCCCGCAGCGGGCTGGGCTGGCGCGGCAAGCACACCCTGGTGCTCTCGCGCGATGCCGGCTCGATGTTTTTCCTCGGCGAGATCTTTCTGGACATCGATCTGCCGCACACACCGCCAACCAGCGCGCACTGCGGGGCCTGCAGCGCCTGCATCAAGGCCTGCCCGACAGGTGCCATCGTCGCACCCGGCAGGGTGGACGCGCGGCTGTGCGTGTCCTACCTCACGATCGAGCATCCCGGGCCGATCGATCCAGCGCTGCGCGAGAAGATCGGCAACCGGGTGTATGGCTGCGACGATTGTCAGCTGGTCTGTCCGTGGAACAAGTTCGCCAAGCCGTCGCAGCTGGTGGATTTCACGGCCCGTGCGGCACTTGCGCAAGGCAACCTGCTGCAGTTGCTGAACTGGACGCAAGAAGAGTTTCTGCGCTACACCGAGGGCAGTCCGATACGCCGTATCGGCTACCTGCGCTGGCAACGGAATCTGACCGTGGTTTGCGGCAACGCGCTGCGCAGCGCACGCCTGCCGCAAGCCACCATAGCGGCGATATGCGAGACGCTGCAGCGCTGGCAGGCTGCGCCGGATGCGCCGCCGTGGCTGCGCGAGCATTGCCAGTGGGCGCTGGCGCAGCAGCCTGGGCATGCGGCCGCTCAGCCGACGGCAGGTTCCTCGCCGCCCAATGCATCGAGCAGTTGCGGGATGAGCTGTGACAGCTCACCCGTGGCCAGCGCGACGTTGCCGTCAAAGTGATCCTCATCGCTGCTGCGGTCCTCATGTACCGCATCGCTGAAGGCAAGTTTCTTGACCTGCAAGGTGTCGGTCAATACGAATTGGCAGCGATCCCCCCAGCCCAGCGAGAGACGGGTGGGCCGCTTGCCCGCCTGCAGGTGTCCCTGGATTTCCTCAATTTCGAGCGAATGGCGTGCGTAGCGCACACTGGCGCGGGTGTCATCGGTCGCTTTGAGCTCGCATTCGTCGCCGAGGCTGAATGCGCCCGGAGCGGCCTGCTCCTGCAGCCACTCGGTCATGGCCGCAGCCGGGCTTTCGCGCGTCTGGATCATGCGCGGTGCAAAGCCCGGAAGCTGCTCGACCAGCGCCGTGAGAATGTCGTCGGCGCGCTGCGCGCTGGCTGCATCGATGACCAGCAGGTTGAGGCTTGGGCTGATCCACACCCAGGTGCCGGAGGTTTTGGTAAACGCCATCGGCAGCAGTGACAGCCGCACCTCATCCTTGAGGTCGCGCAGTTCCTTCTTGCCTGGCCGGCGACCGGCCTGCGCTTCGATGGCGCGGGCCTTCTCGTCGACCTGTGCCTGCACCACCGAGGATGGAAGAATCTTGGTTTCGGTGACGTGGCGCAAGATCCACTGTCCCTGGACAGATTCGACCATGGACGAGTGCTCCTGCCCGCGTGGCGCCACCCAGCCACTGGCGCGCTCCTGCGTCGGCGAGCATGGTGTAAACGGGTGGGCCTCGGTGGCGGCAAGGGCTGCCTGCAGATCGGGCTGCCAGCCGGGAGCAATGCGGTAAAACAACAGATTCTTGAACACGAACGAAGATCCTGACGGTAAGAAAAGTGCCCAGCGTGGGGCAAATCCAGCATTGTGCCGCGTCTGCCCGGCCTGTGGACGCGCAAGTGGTCACGCCCGCCGCATGGGGCGCGTTGCGGCGGTCAGCGGCAGTCGGGATCGAACAGATCCACGCGGTCCGTGATGATGCCGTCGATGCCCAGGCCGATCAGGCGCTGAGCCTGCTCGCGTTCATTGACGGTATAGCTGAGGCAGCGCAAGCTGCGCGCGTGCGCGGCATGTACGCACGCTTGATCCCACAAGGCGTAATGGGCAATCAGTGCCGCGCAGCCGAGTGCGTGGGCATCGAGGAGGACGTCGTCACGCCATGCATCCACCAGCAGTCCTAGCGGCAACTTGCCATTGACCTGCCGCGCTGCTGCCAGCGCCTCGGGCTGGAATGATGAAAGCAGTGGCGCTGGGCGCGCGGCGGGCCAGCACTGCGAGACGAGTTCGGCCACGGCCTGGCCCGTGCGCACTTCCTCTCCCGCATGGGGCTTGATTTCGATGTTGAGAAAAAGATGCTGGGCGATGCACCACTGCACAATCGTGGCCAGCGTGGGCAGTGGCTCGCCGCCGTAGAGGCGGCTGTGCCAGCGGCCTGCATCGCGCTGTGCCAGCCAGGCCCACGGCTTGCCTTGCCCGGGTCCCTGAGCGCAGGTGGTGCGATCCAACGTCGCATCATGCAGCAGGTAGAGCACGCCATCTCCGCTGAGTTTGGCGTCGCATTCGAACATGCGGTAACCATGTGCCTGCCCGACGCGCATGGCCGCCAGCGTGTTTTCCGGAGCCAGCTTGCCGGCGCCGCGATGGGCAATCCAGAACGGGTAGGGCCAAGCGGCCAACGGTGCTGGCATGATGACTATGGTGCCGGCGGCATCCACGGGTGCGTGCTCGGATTGACGCGTCGTGCAGCCGTATCAGTCCCTGGGGGAGGTCGGCGGATCTGGCCGGTCTGTATTGGTGGAAAATGAGGCCACGCCGTCGCCGGAAGGGGCTTCGGCGTCATCGGTATTCTCGCCAGAAGGCATCGAGGCAGGCTTGGCTTGCGCTGCGGCGGTCTTGGCCTGTTGAACCGCCACCTCCGCTTCGCGTTGCTGGTGCGCCAGTGCTTCTGCCTGCTCCTTGGCCAGACGGTTTCGGCGGCCTTCCTCGCGCAACTCCTGCTCTTCCCGTTCGATTTCAGGGGCACTCTTGGGCGTGGCGATCCGCAGGACATTAACACTGCGGGGCACATCCTCGCCGCGCTGGCGCGCGCGAAACAGGGCCGCTCGCATCAGGAAAATTGTGGTTACCGGCGAAGTGATGCTGATGAACAGGCCCAGCAAAAAGACGTTCAGCGCCGGCTTGGAGGTGGTGACGGTGAAGTAGGTGATGGTGGCCAGCATCAGGCACCATATGCCCGCCGTGGTGATGAGTGCTGGGGCATGGATCCGCGAGAAAAACGTATGCAGGCGCAGCAGGCCGGATGCGCCAAGCAGGGCCACGACGCCACCCAGAAGCGCAAAGAACGCCGTCAGTAATTCGGCCCACAGCGGAATGGCAATCACACTGTCTTCCATTACTCGATGACCTCGCCACGCAACAGGAATTTTGCCATCGCCACCGAGCCGACGAACCCGAGCAGGGCAATCAGCAAGGCGGCCTCGAAGTAGGCAAAACTGTCGTAGTAAATCGATAGCGCCAGCATGATGTACATGCCCAGCACGAACAGGCAATCGACGGCCAGGATGCGGTCTTGCGCGCTGGGCCCGATGAGCAAGCGCAGTGTCACCAGCAGCATCGAAACGGCCAGCATCGCCAGTGCGGCGGGAATGGCCCAGGCGAGAATCAATCCATTCATTCGAAAATCTCCATCAATGGGCGCTCGTAACGCTGCTTAACGGTATCGATCACCACTTGCTGGTCAATGCGCCCGTCGAACACGTGCAACAGCAAGGTGGAGCGATCCATCGACAGTTCCGCCCAGGCATTGCCGGGCGTGATCGTCACGATCATGGCCAATACCGCCAGCGCGTTCGGATCACGCACGTCCAGCGGAATGCGGATGAAAATGGAGGTATCTTCCTTGGTCAGTTTGGGGCTCAGCAGGATGCGGATCACCATCCAGTTGGATTTCCACGCGTCCACCATCACGATGAAGCACAGTCGCAAAATCACCCATGGCTTGCGGATGCGCACATACTGAGGGCGCAGCTTCTCGCTGAAATGCGGAATGCCCAGCCCCAGCCCCAGCGCCAGCACGCAATTGCCAAGACTGTAGCTTTGCGTCATTACCAGCCAGATGACCACCAGCATCAGCGTGATCAGCGGCGCGGGGATGAGAAAGTGAAACACCTTTTTCATTCGCTCGCCTCCTGTGCGCCAGGTGCGGCTAGGCTATCGCCCTCGGCCTGTGAGGGATAGGGGATGGGCTGCGTCTGCAGGACCGCGTTGATGTAGTCATCCGGTGAATACAGGGAATTGGCGGTAACCTGCATATAGCGCATGATGTCGTCGGCGCGCACCGTCATGGCGATGCAGCATGCCATCAGCAGGGCGATGGGCAGGCCTTCGACCACTTTCACCTCAGGCGGGTTGCGATCATGTGCCGCCCAGAAGTGGCGGATGCCCGCGCGCGAGAACGCCACAAGTGCCAGCAGTCCCGAGGCGACCAGCAGCCCCAGCAGCAGCCATCCTTCTGTACCTGGTGAATGTCCGGTGGATGCGCCGATGCCCAGCGGGTTGAGCATGGCACTGAGCATGGCGAACTTGCCGATGAAACCAGACAGGGGCGGCAGGCCCGCAATCAGCAGGGTACAGGCTCCGAAGCTCAAGCCCAGCATGGCGACCGCAGCGGGGATGACACGACCGACCAGTGCTTCTTCCTTCTCGTCGAGATTGAGCGCATCCAGCTGGCCTTGCAGATCGGGGGTGAGAAAGGGGGCTTCGTCTTCCTCCTCGTAAGGCGCATAGTCCTTGCCGTCGTTGCGCCAACGGTCAAGCAGGTCGGCCAGAAGAAAGAACGCGCTGACCGCCAGCGTGGAGCTGACCATGTAGTAGAGCAGGGCCGCAGTCAGCAGGTTCTGTCCGAAACCCATGGCAGCCAGCAGTGTGCCCGATGAGACGATGGCGCTGTAGCCGGCCAGATTGCCAAGCTTTTGCGAGCTGAGCACGCCGATCGAGGACACCGCCAAGGTGGCCATGCCCGCGTAGATGAGCCATTGGCCACCGTACTGCGCGGAATCGCCAGCATCGTAGCCGAACATCAGCGTCCACAGCCGCAGGATCAGATAGATCCCGACCTTGGTCATGATCGCAAACAGCGCAGCGGCGGGGGCTGTTGCCGCACTGTAGGCGCGGGTGAGCCAGAAGTTCAGTGGCCAGATTGCCGCCTTGATGAGAATGGCAACCGACAGAATGCCTGCTGCCACGTGAAGCAGGGGCCGGTCCTCGGCTGCGATAGACGGGATGGCACTGGCAATGGCGGCCATGTTCAGCGTGCCCGTCAGACCGTAGACCATGGCAATGCCAATCAGCAGCAGCGAAGACGCCAGCAGATTGACCGCGATGTAATGCAGGCCTGCCTGTACGCGCGCGCGCCCGGAGCCGTGCAGCAGCAAGCCGTAGGAAGCGGCCAACAGGATCTCGACGAAGACGAACATGTTGAACAGGTCGCCGGTGAGAAACAACCCGTTGAGCCCCATCAGCTGCAGCTGGAATAAGGCATGGAAGTTGACCCCCGCCCGATGCCAGTGTGCTGACGAATAGATTGCGGCCATCAGCGCAAGCGCCGAAGTGAGCACCAGCATCAGGGCAGCTAGGCGATCGATCACCATCGCAATGCCGCTGCTGGCGGGCCAGTTTCCGGCCAGATAAACGCCCATGGCCGTCGGAGCGCTTTGCCTGTGGGTCCACTGCAGAAGGTAGATGCTGACGAGCAGCACTACCGCGCAGGAGATGACGTTGAGCACCAGTTTGGTGTGCTGGCGTTCCTCGCGCAGCAGCAGCAGAATCGCCGCCATCGCCATGGGCACCAGAACCGGCGCCAGCATCAGATGCGGGATCAGGGAGAACAACCACGCCTTCATGATGCCTCGCTCTTTTCTGCCGCGAGGCTGCCGTCCACATGGTCGGTACCGGCCATGCCGCGCAGTGCGAGCAGGACCACCAGAAACAGCGCCAGCGTCGCAAAGCCGATCACGATGGCCGTGAGCACCAGCGCCTGGGGCAGGGGATCGGTGTAGTGCGCGAGATCGGCCGGCACGCCAGGCTGCAGCACCGGTTCCTTGTTGATCGCAATGCCCATCCGACTCATGGAGAAGATGAAGAGGTTGACCGCATAGCTCAGCAATGCCAATCCGACAATGACCTGAAACGTACGCGGGCGCAGCAGCAGCCAGACTCCGGCGCCGGTCAGAACTCCTATGGCAATGGCCAGAACAATCTCCATGTCGTCACTTCCGGGAATGATGCTGTTGGACGTTGAACCGTGCGGCTTCGGCATACGCGGCCTTGGCGCGCGCGCGCAGCGCAGCAGCCTGCTTTTGCTCGGCCTCGTCCTCGATCTTGCGGGCGTGATAGCGATGC
Organism: Lampropedia cohaerens; assembly: GCF_001005215.1. Classification (GTDB taxonomy): domain Bacteria; phylum Pseudomonadota; class Gammaproteobacteria; order Burkholderiales; family Burkholderiaceae_C; genus Lampropedia; species Lampropedia cohaerens. The sequence continues at coordinate 136,821 of NZ_LBNQ01000022.1, read as the reverse complement.
GCGCGGGTGGACTGGTGGGCCAGCGCAATCAGGATGAGCAGGGTTGCGCCGACCACCACGGAGAAAACCGCCAGGTCAAAGGCCATGGCACTGGCCAGGTGGACGTCACCAATGTAGGGAATCGTGACATAGCGCGAATGGGACGTCAGGAATGGGTAGCCCCAGTACAGCGAGCCCATGCCGGCCACAATGGCGCATACGAAACCCAGGGCGATCCAGCGCCGCGGGTACAGAGTCAGGTTGGCTTCCACCCATTGCGAGCCGGAGATGATGTACTGCAGCAGCAGCCCGACCGAGAACACCAGCCCGGCCGCAAAGCCGCCTCCGGGCTCGTTATGCCCGCGCAAGAACAGGTAGGCGGCCACCAGTGTCGTGATGGGCAACAGCAGCCGCACCAGCACAGCGGGCACGGTCAGGTAGCCAATGGCCGTATCCTTGGCCTGGCGGGGGTTGAACAGGTCGGTCACCAGGTCGCTTGGCAGCACGCGCTGCTGCATCGGCAGGTCCATGGTTTCACGCGCCGGGCGAAAACGGCGCAGCAACGCATAAATGGTGATGCCGACGATGCCCAGCACGACGATCTCGCCAAAGGTATCGAAGGCGCGGAAGTCCACCAGCGTGACGTTGACGACATTCGCGCCGCCACCCTCTGTATAGGCGCGCTGCAGGTGAAACAGCGAGCTGCTGTCGGTGTAGGTGCGCGACATCATCGCGTAGGCCAGCAGGGCAATGCCACTGCCGGCGAACATCGCAATGATCAAATCGCGGGCGCGGCGTGCCTGTGCGACATTCTGATCGATCGACCACGTGGAAGGGCGGATCGACTTGTCCCGCTGCGGCAGCCAGCGCAGCCCCAGCAGCAGCAAGATGGTGGTCACCACCTCCACCGTCAGTTGCGTCAGGCCCAGGTCTGGCGCGGACAGCCAGGTGAATGTGATGACGACGCACAAGCCCGTCACCCCCAGAAGAATCATCGCTGCGAGCCGGTGGAACTTGGCTTGCCATGCCGCAGCGATGGCGCAAACGCATCCGACCAGCCAGATCGTGCCGAAACTTGGCGACAGCGGCTGTGGTGCATGATCGCCAAGGCGCAGCCCGCCATACCACAGCGGGGTAAATGCCACGAAGAAGGTCACCATCAGCACCCAGAAAATCTGCCACTGCAGCCGGTGCGTGATGAGCCGGCCTAGCAGATTCCGGCCCGAGTGGGTGCAGTACGCAAGGAGATACTCAAACAGGCGCTGGCCCGTCAAGGTCCAGGTAAACGCGTAATCGGCCAGATAGTCCTTGCCGCGCACAAACTTCGCAACGAAGAAAAACAACGCTGCACCCACCGTGAGCGCGATCACGCTCATGATCAGAGGACGGTTGATGCCGTGCCATACCGCCAGGCTGTAATAGGGCAGATCTCCGCCCACTACCGGCGTTGCCGCCGCGGCGAGAAATCCACCGATGGTCAGCGAGGGCAGCACGCCCACCGCAAAGCAGATGACGACCAGAAAGCCGACGGGCACGTTCATCCAGATTGGCGGATCGTGCGGATCCTTGGGCAAGTCGTCTGCAGGCGCGCCAAAGAACACGTCGTAGGCGAACCGCAGCGAATAAATGCAGCTGAAGATACCGAACACCACCGCCAGCACCGGCAGACTTGCCTGGATGTAGGTGGGGGCGTGGACCAACGTGGTTTCCGCAAAGAACATCTCCTTGGACAGGAAACCATTGAAGAACGGCACGCCGGCCATGGCGGCGGTGGCCACCAGGGCCAGCACGAAGGTGATCGGCATGGTGTGGCGCAGCCCGGAGAGGCGGCGGATATCCCGTGTGCCGGTCTCGTGGTCCACAATGCCCACAACCATGAACAGCGACGCCTTGAACGTCGCATGATTCATGATGTGAAAGACTGCAGCAACGGCCGCCAGATCGCGGTTAAGCCCGAACAGCAGCGTAATCAGCCCGAGGTGGGAGATGGTTGAATACGCCAGCAATCCCTTGAGGTCACGCTGGAACATCGCCACGAAAGCGGCAAAGAGCAGGGTGAGCGCCCCGACGCCGCTGACGAGCCAGAACCACAGCTCCGTGCCGCTGAGAACCGGCCAGAAGCGCCCCAGCAGAAACACGCCAGCCTTGACCATGGTTGCCGAATGCAGGTAGGCCGACACAGGCGTTGGCGCGGCCATGGCATTGGGCAACCAGAAATGAAAGGGAAACTGCGCGCTCTTGGTAAATACACCCAGCAGGATGAGACACAGCACAATCGGGTAGGCGCTGTGGCTGCGGATTTGCGAGCCGGAAGCGAGCACCACATCCAGGTCGTAACTACCGGCAATGTGCCCGAGCATCACCATGCCGGCAAACAGGCAAAGGCCACCGGCTCCTGTCACCGTCAATGCCATGCGCGCGCCGCGCCGCGCGTCCTTGCGATGGTGCCAGTAGCCAATGAGCAGGAAGGAGAAGATGCTCGTCAGCTCCCAGAAGAAGGCGATCTGGATGATGTTGCCAGACAGCACTACGCCAGCCATCGACCCCATGAAGGCCAGCAGGAAGGCAAAGAAGCGCGGTACAGGATCCTGCGGGGACATGTAGTAGCGCGCATACAGCACCACCAAGGCTCCGATGCCATAGACCAGCATCCCGAACATCCAGCCATAGCCATCCATGCGCAGCGACAGATTCAGCCCGAAGCTGGCCAGCCACAGGAACTGCTGCTCGATGATGTCCCCCCGCGCGATGGCTGGGTAGTACATGGCCAGGTTGATCGCGCCAAACAACGCTACCAGGCCGGCCAGCGTGGACTCCATGTTGCGCGCATTGGAAGGCAGCGCCGCAGCGACCACGCTGGCAATGAATGGCAGCAGGATGATGGTGGTAAGGGCGGCTGGCTCCATGATCGCTGGATTTTACGGGAGTTGCCCAAAGAGAACTTGGGCAGAAGGTTAAAAAGTTGTCGTAATTTCAAGGCCTTGACGGCAAGTCTTGATTAATTTCTTGTAGTGAAGGAGGTGTCGTCGCTTCCCTGCAGGAAGCGCCGGGTAGGCGGCGTACAGTCCTCAACACCGCAAGCCACAGCACTTTTGCTGCGAAATTGCTCGAAAAGTGCTGCAAATTCGCTCAAATTTCAAAAGTCTGCATTATCAGGAAGAATGTGGGTTGAATGCAACATTTTCCGCAAAAGACCTACAGCGATACAGGTCAGAAGCGCCGATACGTGCATATTGGCTGCAGTTGTCTCAAGATGTATCCAAGACGTGTTATCTGGGAGATTGCTGCGCTGATGGATCATTTGATACGATGTATATTATGTTAAGTAATAATTTTGATTGCCTCGCATTCAGTGCGTCAGCAAGCGGCATGGATCCCATGGCTGATTGGCGACAGCGACGATCTCTGGCGCGAGCGGCTGCAAGCCAGCTCCGCTACGCGGTGACGTTGATCGTGTCCTGCTTGCCAGTGAAGGGCAAGCAGGAAGGCGGTACTTCTGGCCGGACGCACATGCGCTATCCCCAATGGAACATCTCAATGCAACCAGCCTTGTCGACCTCCAGCTTCTTGCTGGGCCTTACTTGTGGAGTCCCTGCTCTTCAGGCTCGTCGGTTGACGTGCTGATGACGCTTACGGGCTCGCCACGGGCCTTGCGGCGTGCATACACCGCCAGGCCGCTGAAGGCATAGACAACAAACATGCCAAAAAGCACCAGGGGTGGATCGATGTTGATGATGGCAATGATCAGCACGATGAGCACGACGCTGACGAACGGAACGCTGCGGCGAACCTGCAAGTCCTTGAAGCTGTAGAACGGCAGATTGGTCACCATGGCAATGCCCGTGTACAAGGTGATAACGAACATCAGCGCGGCCATGGTGGTCTCGGACAGGTAGGTCTCGTAACCCCTGCCCTCGTCCGTCATCAGCCAGATGAAGCCGGCGACCAGCGCAGCGGCGGACGGCGAAGGCAGGCCCTGGAACCACCGCTTGTCAACCACGGAAGTGTTGACGTTAAAGCGCGCCAACCGCAGCGCGGCACAGGCGCAGTAGATAAATGCGGCCGTCCAGCCCCAGCGTCCGAGCTCGTGCAGCGCCCAGACATAGGCCACCAGCGCCGGCGCCGCGCCGAACGAAACCATGTCGCACAGCGAATCCATCTGCTCGCCAAATGCGCTTTGGGTTTTGGTCATGCGCGCAACCCGTCCATCGAGCCCGTCAAGCACCATGGCGGCAAAGATGGCCAGCGTCGCCACACTGAAGCGTCCTTCCATCGCCATGACGATGGCATAGAAGCCACAAAACAAGGCCGCCAGCGTAACGAGGTTGGGCAGCATGTATATGCCCTTTCTGCGTCGAGGCACATCCATCCGGTGCGCCGATGCCGGCGAAACGCCGGCGGCCGCGCGGTCTGCGGTGGAGTCCTCGGTTAGGTGCTGCTCGTCGTTGGTGTTCATGGTGCTCGATGGAACGAAAGTAGAGTCTGTTCAACGCATTATCCCCGTGCGCGCTGCATGCCGCCGCTGACCAGAACGCAAAAAGGCCACCTGAAAGTGGCCTTTGGGGGAAGCTGAGCCGATTCGCGTCAGTTCTTGGCCTTGTCGACCAGCTTGTTCTTGGCGATCCAGGGCATCATGGCGCGCAACTGTCCGCCAACCACTTCGATCGGATGCTCGGCCATATTGCGACGTCGTGCGGTCATGGACGGATAGTTCAGGCGGCCTTCCTGAATGAACATCTTCGCGTAGTCACCATTCTGGATGCGCTTGAGCGCATGGCGCATGGCTTCACGCGACTGCTCGTTGATGACCTCGGGGCCGGTCACGTACTCACCGAACTCCGCGTTGTTGGAGATGGAATAGTTCATGTTTCCGATGCCGCCCTCGTAGATCAGATCAACGATGAGCTTGAGCTCGTGCAGGCATTCGAAATACGCCATCTCCGGGGCATAGCCTGCTTCCACCAGCGTCTCGAAACCCATCTTGATCAGCTCGACGGCGCCACCGCAGAGAACGGCCTGCTCGCCAAACAGGTCGGTCTCGGTTTCTTCCTTGAAGCTGGTTTCGATGATGCCTGCCTTGCCGCCACCGTTGGCCATGGCGTAGGACAGTGCCAGATCGCGCGCCTTGCCGGAGCGGTCCTGATGCACGGCTACGAGATGAGGCACACCACCGCCCTGGGTGTAGGTGCTGCGCACCGTGTGGCCAGGTGCCTTGGGAGCCACCATCCAGACGTCCAGATCCTCACGCGGGATAACCTGGTTGTAATGCACGTTGAAGCCGTGTGCGAATGCCAGCGAGGCGCCCTTCTTGATGTTGGGCTCGACCTGTTCCTTGTACACCGCGGCAATGTCCTCGTCAGGCAGCAGGATCATCACGACATCGGCCTTCTTCACGGCTGCGGCAACTTCCATCACCTTCAGGCCGGCCTTTTCGGCCTTGGGCCACGACGCGCCGCCCTTGCGCAGGCCGACGATGACTTTGACCTTGCTGTCGTTGAGGTTCTGCGCATGCGCATGGCCCTGGCTGCCATAGCCGATGATGGCCACGGTCTTGCCTTTGATCAGGCTCAGGTCACAGTCCTTGTCATAGAAAACTTTCATTGCTCGCTCCTGAAGATGGTTGTCACAACCGATGAAAAGGGAATGGGAAATGCAGAAAATGGCCCGATCGCCGCGGGAACACTCGGATCTTCGTCAGAGGCGCAGGATGCGCTCACCGCGCCCGATGCCATTCGGGCCGGTGCGCACGGTCTCCAGAATGGCCGAGCGGTCCAATGCGTTGAGGAAGGCATCGATCTTGGCCTGGTCGCCTGTCAGCTCGATGGTGTAGCTCTTGTCGGTCACGTCAATAATGCGGCCGCGAAAGATGTCCGTGGTACGCTTGATCTCCTCGCGCTCCTTGCCCGAGGCACGCACCTTCACGATCATCAGTTCGCGCTCGGTGTAGGCGCCGTCAGTCAGGTCGACCACCTTCACGACCTCGATCAGCCGGTTGAGATGCTTGGTGATCTGCTCGATGGTCTCGTCAGAGCCTACGGTCTGGATCGTCATGCGCGACAGCGACGGATCCTCAGTGGGCGCGACGGTGAGTGATTCGATGTTGTAGCCACGGGCGGAAAAAAGACCGACGACGCGCGAGAGTGCGCCTGGCTCGTTCTCGAGCAGGACTGCGATGATGTGTCGCATGGGGTGATTCCTCTTTTCGCTGCCCTCCCCCGTGCACGGTAATGCACGGGCTTGGCAGGCAATTGATTCATTCAACAGTGAAATAGCGCGATGGGCTGATGCAACAAGGCTGCAGCCACCGCAAGAGTGGGCCGTTGCGCCGGGCCCGGTACGGTGTCACACGTCGTCTGCGCCCAGCAGCATCTCGGTGATGCCCTTGCCGGCCTGCACCATGGGGAAGACGTTCTCGCCAGGATCGGTGCGGAAGTCGAGAAACACCGTACGGTCCTTCAGGCGTCGCGCCTCACGCAGCGCGCCCTCGACATCCTGCGGTTTCTCGATCAGCATGCCGACATGTCCATACGCCTCGGCGAGCTTGACGAAGTCGGGCAAGGCATCCATGTAACTGTGGCTGTAGCGGCCAGAGTACTCGATTTCCTGCCACTGGCGCACCATGCCCAGATAGCGGTTGTTGAGCGCGCAGATGATGATCGGTGTGTTGTGCTGCAGGCAGGTCGAGAGCTCCTGGATGTTCATCTGCACAGAGCCCTCGCCGGTGATGCAGAACACCTCACTGTCCGGTTTCGCCAGCTTGATGCCCATGGCGTAGGGGATGCCAACGCCCATCGTGCCCAGCCCGCCCGAGTTGATCCAGCGGCGCGGCTCGTCAAAGCGGAAATACTGCGCCGCCCACATCTGGTGCTGCCCGACATCGGAAGTGATGTAGACATCGTCGCCCCGGGTCATGTTCCACAGCGTCTCTATGACGTACTGCGGCTTGATGACCTCGGTATTGCTGCGGTCGTAGTCCAGGCAGCGCTGCGCGCGCCAGCCGTTGATAGTGGCCCACCACTGCTCCAGCGCCTGCGCATCGGGCCGCTCATCGGTTTCCGCCAGCATGTTCAGCAGCTCCGTCAGCACATCCTTGCAGTCGCCGACGATCGGCACATGCGCTTTGACACGCTTGGAGATCACGGACGGATCGACATCGATATGGATGATCTTGCGCTCGTTCTGGGCAAAGTGCTTGACGTTGCCAATGACGCGATCGTCAAAGCGGGCGCCAATGGCCAGCAGCACATCACAGTGCTGCATGGCGTTGTTCGCCTCGACCGTGCCATGCATGCCCAGCATGCCCAGAAACTTCGGATCGGACGCGGGGAACGCCCCCAGCCCCATCAGCGTATTGGTGACCGGCGCGCCCAGCCTGTCGGCCAGCGCACGCACCTGCGCTGTGGCGTTGCCCAAAATGGCGCCACCCCCGACGTAGATGTAGGGACGCTTGGCCGTCAGCAGCAATTGCATGGCCTTGCGGATCTGCCCGCCATGGCCCTTGCGCACCGGGTTGTAGGAACGCATCTCACAGGTCTGCGGATAGCCCTCGTAGACGACTTTCTTGAACGAGACGTCCTTGGGAATGTCGATCACCACCGGACCCGGCCGGCCAGAACGGGCAATGTGAAAAGCCTTCTTGACGGTAATGGCGATGTCCTCAGCACGCTTGATCAGGAAGTTGTGCTTGACGATCGGGCGCGTGATTCCAACGGTGTCGCACTCCTGAAAGGCATCCTGCCCGATCGCAGGCGTTGGCACCTGACCGGAAATCACCACCATCGGGATGCTGTCCATATACGCCGTCGCCAGGCCCGTGACGGCATTAGTCAATCCTGGCCCCGATGTCACCAGCGCCACGCCCACCTCGCCGGTAGCGCGGGCATAGCCATCGGCGGCGTGCACCGCAGCCTGCTCATGCCGCACGAGATAGTGGTTGACCGACTGCTGGCGATACAGCGCGTCATAAATATAGAGCACGGCACCGCCCGGATAGCCCCAGACATGCTGCACGCCCTCGGCAGCCAGTGCGCGAATGAGAATGTCCGCCCCCATCAATTCCTGGGGCGCAGCAGCGTCGTGCGCGGCATGGGCTGCGCGAATTTCGGCTTTGGAGATTTCCATGAGAAGAACCTTCTGAGAATTTCGGAACTGAAAAACCTTCGGTGCCTCTTGCCAAGCCCTTGTGGGGCCGACTCAAGACTTAGGCGTGGGAACATGGGTACACCGCCTGACAATACTGCCAGCCACCGGATCACACGCCGTTTGAAAGATGAGATTGCGCCATTATGGCACCAGAAAGGCGCGCGGAAGGAAAAATATGGTGCATGCTGGCGGTTGAGCGATAATTGCGGGCTTTGGCCTGCAGCCGATTAACGTTCGCCCCGTGGCGTCCTGTCATACCGTTTCGTACACCGATCTTGGCTTCTTCCAAAGAATTTGCAGCGTTTCTTGAGCAGGTGGAGCGCCGTGCGTTCAAGCGCACGCTGTTTCACGTCAAGGATGAGCAGGCCGCGCTGGATATCGTGCAGGACAGCATGCTGCGTCTGGCCGAAAAGTACGCGGACAAGCCCATCGAGGAGGTGGGCATGCTGTTTCACCGCATCCTCGCAAACTGCACGCTCGACTGGTTTCGCCGGCAAAAATCGCGCAATGCGGTGCTATCGAGCATGGGGGATTTCGAGCACAGCGTGGACGACGGCGACGGCTCCTATTCGCTGCTTGAAAATTATGCCGGACCCCAGGGCACGGATCTCGTTGAGAGTGCCGAAAGCAGCATCGCACGTAAGCAAACGTTTGAACTCATTGAACAGGCGTTACAAAAGTTGCCCGCGCGTCAACGGGAGGCATTCATCTTGCGTTACTGGGAAGAACTGGACGTTGCGGAAACCGCCGCAGCAATGGGCTGCTCGCAAGGCAGCGTCAAGACGCACTGCCACCGTGCCGTGCAGGCACTCAGCGCAATGCTGGCAGCGCAGGGGGTGACTTTATGACGACGATGCGCCACACTCAATCCACCCATACCTTGCACCAAAACGATGCGTTGCCTGCGCAACAGGCGCTGGATGCACAGGGCGCGGCGATCGGCAAGCTGTTGCGGCGCGGTGAGGCCGCGCTGGCGCCGGATGTGGCCGCACGCCTGCGCTTTGCACGCCAGCAGGCGCTGCAGGCGCACGCACTGGCCAGTGCGCGCGTGGCGCATCAGCAGCCTGTGCCGTCGCAGCCGCGCAGACCGCTTGGCTGGTGGAAGAAAACTTTGGCGGCGGTGCCCTTCCTTGCAGCTGGGGCCGGCGCCGTCTTCATGCAGGGAGCCGTCAGCGACGATGGCATGCAGGCTGGCGCAGCCATCGACCTGAAGATTCTCCAAGCGCCGGTGCCGCCCTCGGCATTTGCCGACCCGGCTTTCATGGCCTACCTGGAAGCGCAGTCCATTCACTTGCCCGGTGGTGGCGACGCGGCAACACCGTAACGCCCCTTTTCCTGTCCGATTACAACTTCTGCACCCGTTTTGAATTCCGATACTGGTTTGACGTCCGTTGCTGAATCCTCTAGGGGGCATCGTTCGCAGACTATCCACGCAGCGCTGTGGCTGCTGTGCGGTACAGTGCTGCTGGCTGCCCTGCTGGGTAGCTGGTGGGGCTGGCAGCGTCCCCTGCTGACGCCCGCGCTACCGGCGGGGGTTAGTTATGCCGGGCCGTTGATGCTGTTTGGTCAGCCGCAGAGCGCACCGGACTTCAGCAGGCCGCCCTCTGAATGGGTACAGCCTGATCCCACGCAGCTGCGCGGGCTGCACATCACAAGGCCGGTCTGGAGCGATCTGAGTAATGCGCAGCAACACACTCTGGCTGGTCTGAAGGAGATCTGGCCCTACATCAGCAGTGCGGAGAAACGGCGCTGGCTGGCACTGGCACGCGAGGTCGCCCAGCTTGACCCGGCGCAGGCCAGCCAGGTGATGGCCAACATCGGCATATGGGCGAACATGTCCGAGTCTGATCGGCAGGCGGTGCGCCAGCTGCTGAGCGGCGTCGATGCCCAGCAGTTGGCATCGATTAGCCAGGCCTGGCAGGCCTACAGCGCACTGGATGCGCAGCAGCGGCGTGCACTGCTGCAGAAGAACCGGTACACCTCGCAGACCAGCGCCCGCACCTCGCGCAAGAAGACGCGGGTGACGATTCGCGCTGCCGCGCAGGTTCGCCCGGGACTGTCCAATCTGCCGAAGATTCCGCTTGAGCCGGTGCGTTATGCCGACCTTCGCAAGGCGGTCAAGGGAGCGTCGCCTGCCAGCGGCGCAGCCGCAGCGCCGGCGGTGCGCCATGTGCAGGAGGCGGAGGTCGTAACGACCTCCCCAGGCAGCCCTGCGCAGCCCCGCACCTCGCCACGGGTGACCTATTGGCACGGCATTCCCATTACGCCGCCAGCGGACCCTCCGGTCTACCAGAACTAGGCCACGTTCGGGAACCTGTTCAAAATCGGCGCTTACGCAGGCATTACCGCACGCGGTGCAGGCGCACCGGAGTGAATACGCGTCAGCAAAACGCTTCATCGCTGAAGCCTAACGGCTGCCCGGCACCAGTGCACCGTGCGGGCTAGCGCGGTGCCATCGCCGTCAAAGCCAGAAAAGCGATACGCCCTCAGATCGCTTATCGCTCGCGCGCAACGGCAGCGACTCACCAACCTTGCCCGCGCAGCGCCTGACCGCGCACGAAGTCAAGCCAGCGTTGCGCTGGCCTGCCTCAACGGCGCTTGAAGGCATCGACGCGGATTTACAGCACCCGTACCACGGCATTGGGCTTGAAGCCGAAATCACCTTTTTTGCCCTTGAGGGCACGTTTACCCAGGGCGTTGTTGAGGCTGCGGATCTCCAGTGTTTCCTCGCGAGCCTTGCCGCCACGGCCAATCCCACGGATGGAGACGCTGCGCGTGTAGGCCGCGGCGCCGGCCAGTGCATCCTTGGGCTCCAGACTGAGCAGTTGCACACCCCGGCCTCCATTGGCCTGCATCTTCACCTCGCCGACCGGGAAGGTCAGGATGCGTCCTGTTTCGGAGACCGCGCAGACGTGGGTGGCAGGCGGCAGTTCCGCCGACCCGGACGCATGTGCCACGTGGGACGGCGTGCAAAGCTGCTCTCCCTCGCCGATGGTGACGAAGGCCTTGCCGGCCTTGTGCCGCGAGACCATGTTGGCGACTTTGGCGATGAACCCATAGCCGGCAGAGACTGCCAGCAGCAGCTGCGCTTCGGCAGGACCGGCGAAGTAATGCAGCAGGTCCGTGCCCTTTTCCAGCTCGATCAGCGCCGTCAGCGGCTGCCCATCCCCACGCGCACCCGGCAGGCCAGCAACCGGCAGCGAATACACGCGCCCATTGCTGCCGAAGGCCAGCATGACGTCCACGGTGCGGCACTCGAACGTGCCATACAGACCGTCACCGGACTTGAAGTGAAAGCTTTGCGGATCATGGCCATGGCCGCTGCGGGCGCGCACCCAGCCTTTCTGTGACACGACGACAGTCACCGGCTCGTCGAGTACCTTGACCTCGGCCACGGCGCGCTTTTCCTCCTGGATCAGGGTGCGGCGTGCATCGGCAAATTCCTTCGCATCGGCCTCGATTTCCCTGATCATCAGCCGCTTGAGGCTGCTCGGGTTGGCGATGATGTCCTCAAGCTTTTCCTGCTCGGCGCGCAGTTCGGAGAGTTCCTGCTCGATCTTGATCGCTTCCAGACGGGCAAGCTGACGCAGGCGGATTTCCAGAATGTCGTCGGCCTGCCGCTCGCTGAGTTGAAAGCGCCCCATCAGCGCGGCCCTGGGCTCGTCGCTTTCGCGGATGATGGCGATCACTTCATCAATGTTGAGCAAAATGAGCTGGCGCCCCTCCAGAATGTGGATGCGCTCGCGCACCTTGCCCAAGCGGTGCTGGCTGCGCCGGGTGATGGTGGTCTGGCGAAAGGCGATCCATTCGGTGAGGATCTGACGCAGCGATTTCTGCGTGGGCCGGCCATCAATGCCCACCATCGTCAGGTTAATGCTGACCGAAGTCTCCAGGCTGGTGTGCACCAGTAGCGTGCCGATCAGCTCCTGGGGGTCGACGCGGCTGGACTTGGGCTCGATCACCAGGCGCACCGGTGCGTTCTTGTTGGATTCGTCGCGCACGCTATCGAGCACCGCCTGCACGGTTGCCTTCAGCTGCGTTTGCTCCTGGGTCAGGGCCTTCTTGCCGGCCTTGACCTTGGGGTTCATCAATTCCTCGATTTCTTCGAGGATGCGACGGGCGCTGACGTTGGGAGGCAGCTCATTGACGACCAGCTGCCACTGGCCGCGCGCCAGTTCCTCCGTCTGCCAGCGTGCGCGTACCTTGATAGAGCCTCGCCCGCTCTGGTAGGCGGCGGCGATGTCGCTCGCAGCACTGATGATCTGCCCACCGCCCGGAAAATCCGGCCCCGGAATCAATGCGAACAGTTCCGCATCAGCCAGTTTCGGGTTCCTGACCAATGCGACCGTCGCGTCGGCCACCTCGCGCAGGTTGTGGCTGGGAATTTCCGTGGCCATGCCGACCGCAATCCCGCTGGCGCCGTTGAGCAGCGTAAATGGCAGCCGCGCCGGCAGCTGACGCGGCTCCTGAAAGGAGCCATCGTAGTTCGGCACGAAGTCGACCGTGCCCTGGTCGATCTCCTGCAGCAGCAGCCGCGTGATCTTGGCCAGGCGCGCCTCCGTATAGCGCATCGCCGCTGCGCCATCGCCATCGCGGCTGCCGAAGTTGCCTTGCCCGTCGATGAGCGGGTAGCGCTGCGAGAAGTCCTGCGCCATGCGCACCAAGGCGTCGTAGGCCGCGCTGTCGCCATGCGGGTGGTACTTACCGAGCACGTCGCCCACCACACGAGCGGATTTGACTGGCTTTGCGGCGGTGTTGCCGCTGTAGCCCAGGCCCATCTGCTCCATGGTGTAGAGGATGCGCCGCTGCACCGGCTTCTGGCCGTCAACGACATCGGGCAGCGCCCTGCCCTTGACGACCGACAGTGCATACTCCAAGTAAGCACGTTGCGCATAGGCGGCCAGGGACGACCCATCGTCCTCGTGCAGGGGCGGCGCGGCGGACGCTTGCGGCGGCGGTGGTGGCGCCATGGCAACGTCGCCTTGCAGCAGATCAGCTGCGTTATTCCGAATCGGGGGGGCTTCTTCACTCATGGCGGGCAATTCTACGGGTTCCCCCGGGCCACCGGACGATCAGGAGCGGGTTCGCGCCATCAGCGTATCGATCAGCTCAGGCAGTCGGTGCAACCGCCGTGCGGTGGCGGTTGCGTGCGAATGCCAGCGCCGCACCTGGGTCAGCTCAGGCGCAGCGCCATCGTCGTGCAGGCCGTTGAGGGTCAGGTTGGCCGTGCGCCACGCGCCTTGTATCTCCAGGCGGTCCAGCCAGGCCAGCAGCTTGGCCTCATGGGCATGATCCTCCTGCGGGTAGATGTGCCACAGCAGCGGAACTGCGGCCCACAGCGCGCGCACCATGGACTCCTCGCCGCGGACGACGTTCAGGTCGCAGGACCACAGCATGTGGTCAAACGCGGGCTGCTCCAGGAATGGCTGGCAATGCACCGTCAGCGCGCCACGCTGGAATGTATCGAGGGTGTGGAGCGTGCTATCCCCCCCCCCGAAGCGCTCCAGCCAGCACTGGCGCAGCCACCGCTGCGAACGCCCTGCCGCCGCAACAAGGTGCACGGGTGTGCTGGCTGCGGCCCACTGCTGCAGCCAGTCCGGCAGGCAGGCAGGCTCGTAGCAAAACAGGCTCACCCACAGGCCCTGCTCTGCCTGCGCCAACGGTATGTCAGCCTTATCCAGAAGTCCACGCCGCCACGCCATGCGGTCATGCGCGGCAATCCGCGCAGCCAGATTCCGTTCGCGCAGCAAGCCGCCAGTGGCTGGCGTAAAACCGGGATAGATGAAGGTCTTGCATTGCCCGGCCGCAGGCCCTGCCATAACCGGCGATGGCAAGCCGTGCATCCGCTCGACATAGGGCTCTGCCGAGAGGTATTCCACGTTCAGCCAAACCGGCCAGCGCTGCCCGCCGGCATGCAGCCGTGCCAACGCTGAGAGATAGGCATCCGGGATGGCGCAGCCATAGGCCTCGATCAACACATCGGGCGCGTGCATAACCTGCATGGCGTGTGGATTGCTGGCGTATTGCCAATCCAACACTTCAATGGCCGCATCGCGATGTACACGCGGTCCGGCCAGCCACTGCAGCGGTGCGGGATCATCGATCCACAGGCGCACCCGCTGGCCCCTGGCGGCGAGCTCCTGCGTCAGGCGCCAGCAAAACCCGGCGTCACCATAGTTGTCAACGACCTGACAAAATACATCCCACAACATGCTTGGTTTTCCCGAGCCCTTGATTGACTAGCCACCACGATGGCCCAACAACTGCCAACATCCCCATCACTATCCGGATCTACTTCTGCTGCGACGCTTTCGCTGCTGGAGCAAGCGCTGCGGCTGCCGGCGCTGCCAGGGGTATACCGCTATTTTGACGCTGAGGGTACGCTGCTTTACGTGGGCAAGGCCAAGAACCTGAAAAAGCGCGTCTGCAGCTATTTCCAGAAAAGTCATGGCGGCACACGCATCGGCCACATGGTGTCCAAGATCGCGCGCATGGAGACCACTGTGGTGCGCTCGGAAGCCGAGGCACTGCTGCTGGAAAACAATCTCATCAAGACGCAGCATCCCCGCTACAACATCCTCTTCAAGGATGACAAGAGCTATCCCTATCTAAAGATCACTGCTGCCAGGGCCACTTCGGACAACAACGGTGTGCCGTCGCCAGCGGCGTTCCCGCGCGTGAGCTACTACCGCGGCGGCACGGACCGGCGTGACCATTTCTTTGGCCCCTACCCCAACGCTTGGGCGGTCAAGCAAACCATCCAGCTGCTGCAGAAAGTATTCATGCTGCGCACCTGCGAGGATTCGGTCTTCGCCAACCGTACGCGCCCGTGTCTGCTGCATCAGATCAAGCGGTGCTCGGCGCCTTGCGTGGGATTGATCGATGCCGAGTCTTACCAAGCCGACACGCGCGATGCCGAGGCGCTGCTGCGCGGCCAAGGCGGAGAACTGATCCGCGCCCTGGAGGCGCGCATGATGACGCTGGCTGACGCCATGCAGTACGAACAGG
The DNA here is from genome assembly GCF_001005215.1 of Lampropedia cohaerens. Lineage (GTDB taxonomy): Bacteria > Pseudomonadota > Gammaproteobacteria > Burkholderiales > Burkholderiaceae_C > Lampropedia > Lampropedia cohaerens. The sequence continues at coordinate 121,692 of NZ_LBNQ01000022.1, read as the reverse complement.
CAGCCCAGGTGCGCGACCGCATTGCCTCTCTGTCTGCAGTGATGCAGCAGCAGGTGATCGAGACTGTGGACGATGCGGACGTAGACATCATCGCCGTGCAGCGTGAAGGTGGCAAGGCATGCGTCAATCTCGCGATGGTGCGTGGCGGGCGGCACCTGGGCGATCGGCCGTACTTTCCCAGTCAGCTCGACGCAGCGCTGGCGCTCGAAACCACCGGCGATGCAGACGGAACGACCGAGTCCGAGGCGGCCGCCGCGGCCGACAGTGGCGGCGCCCCACCCCGCTCGCCCGAGCAGGCCATCCTCGAGGCCTTCATCGCGCAGCATTACACCGGGTACCCACCGCCACCGCTGCTGGTGACAAGCCATCCGGTCAGCCCGGCTCTGCTGGCCGCGCTGGGGCGGCAGGTCGGCAAGCGCCTGCGCAACGTCAGTCAGCCGCGCGGGCAGCGCCGTGCGTGGCTGGAGATGGCCTGCAAGAATGCGGGGTTGCAGCTGGCACGGCTGCTGTCGGAAGAAGGCTCGCAAAAGGCACGCACGCAGGCCCTGGCGCAGGTGCTAGGCGCCGAGCTTGACGACGCGGCGCTGCGCCAGTGGCGCATCGAATGCTTTGACATCTCGCACACTGCAGGCGAGGCCACGCAGGCCTCCTGCGTGGTGTTCGAGCAGCATCAGATGCAGCACAGCGCCTACCGGCGCTACAACATCACAGGCATTACGCCTGGAGACGACTATGCGGCCATGCGCCAAGTCCTGCTGCGCCGCTACGGCAAGCTCGCGCATGCACACGAGCAGGAAGGCACGCCGCCTGCCTCCCTCAACGAAGTCGGCCCCGCGGCCAACAGGACGGGCGCCGCCAGCGCATCCACCATGCGCATGCCGGATATCGTGCTCATCGATGGCGGCAAGGGGCAAGTGAGCGTGGCGCGTGAGGTGTTCGCACAGCTGGGCCTGGATATCAGCCGCATCGTTGGAGTGGAGAAAGGTGAAGGCCGCAAGGTCGGGCTGGAAGAGCTGGTATTTGCCGACGGGCGGCCCAAGATCACGCTGCCACCCAGCAGCGCGGCGCTGATGCTGGTGGCACAGATCCGTGACGAGGCGCACCGCTTTGCCATCACCGGCATGCGCGCCAAACGCGCCCGCGTGCGTACCGGCAGCAGCCACCTCGAGGACATTCCGGGCATTGGCCCAAAGCGTCGTGCACGCCTACTGCAACGCTTTGGCGGTGTGCAGGGGGTGGCACGCGCCAGCGTCGAGGATCTGACCGGGGTCGATGGCATTTCGACCGAGCTGGCACACTCGATTTACCAGGCGCTGCATGGTTAGACTCCTGGCTGCACGCTGCCGGCACGACGACGCGGTTTCCGGCTGATAATAGGCCGGCCCACAGTTTCCTCCTGCCGCCATGCCGTTGACGCTGCCTACCCTGCTGACCTTGAGTCGCATCGTTGCGATCCCCGTGATCGTGGCGTTGTTCTACCTGCCCATCTCGCCAGCGTGCGCCAACCTCCTCGCGACAGTGTTGTTCATTCTGTTTGCCGTGACGGATTGGCTGGATGGCTATCTCGCCCGCAGAATGGGGCTGACCTCGGCGTTCGGCGCCTTTCTCGATCCGGTGGCTGACAAGTTCCTCGTCTGCGCCACGCTGCTGCTGCTGGTGCACCTGCAGCGGATTGATGTATTCGTCGCGCTGATCATCATCGGTCGCGAAATTGCCATTTCCGCGCTGCGCGAATGGATGGCGCAGATTGGCGCCACCAAGAGCGTGGCTGTGCACATGATCGGCAAGGTCAAGACAACCGTGCAGATGGTGGCCATTCCATTTCTGTTGTTCGATGCAGCGCTGCTCGGGGTTATTCATACCCGGCCGCTAGGCCAGATCCTGCTCTGGATCGCGGCGATCCTCACGATCTGGTCAATGGTGTTCTACATGCGCAAGGCCGCGCATGCCATCAAGGCGCAGCTGGGCCACTAGGCCACGCTCTGGCGTGCTGCGGCAAAAGAGCACTACGCCTACAGAGTAACAGCCCTGCAACAGTCCAAAACCGCTTGACAGCCGCAGGGGGGCACTATGTAATCGGCTGCTTGTTGAGGTCTTTTTTTATCCAACGGGTTTGGTCCGGCCAGGGGCGTGTGGCGCCGCAACGCTTGACGAAACTTTTTCTAGAGGGGCTTACTGTGAACAAGACAGAACTGGTTGAGCACATCGCTTCGCAAGCAGACATTTCCAAGGCTGCCGCAACGCGCGCGCTGGATGCCACCATCGGCGCGATCAAGACCACCCTGAAAAAAGGCGGTACGGTCTCCGTCATCGGATTCGGCACGTTCGAAGTGTCGGTGCGCGCCGCACGCAAGGGGCGCAATCCGCAGACTGGCGAAGAAATCAAGATCAAAAAGACCAAAGTTCCCAAGTTCCGTGCCGGGAAAGCACTCAAAGATGCGGTAAAATAACTGCTTCGGTGGGGTGCTTAGCTCAGTTGGTAGAGCGGCGCCCTTACAAGGCGTAGGTCAGCGGTTCGACCCCGTTAGCACCCACCACTCGAGACAGTGACCAGGTTTCGGCAAAAGGGCGGCCCGCAAGGTTCGCCCTTTTGTTTTGGCTGGGTCACGGGCTTTTCCATGCGCATTGCGGCACCCGCTTTCGTCTCCTCTAATCAGCACAAGCATGTTTGAATTCATCCGCAAACACCTCAAGGTGTTCATGATTGCGTTTTTCCCGCTGGTGATTCTTGCCTTCGTCTTTGTTGGCATCGACACCAGCTTTCTGACGCAGCGCAGCCCTGTCGTGGCGCGCGTTGCGGGGGTGGATATCACGCAAAACGAGTGGGATTTCGCGCATCGGCAGTACGCCGATCGCCTCCGCGCCGAGAACCGCGAGTTGACCTCCGCAATGCTGGATTCACCGCAGGTACGTTACAGCGTGCTTGAGCAGCTCGTGCGCGACCAGGTACTGGCCGCTGCCGTGCGCGACCGCCACTACGCCGTCAGCGATGCCGAGGTGGCGCGCGCCCTGCGCAGCCAGCCCGACATCGCCGCACTGATCGGTGACGATGGCCGCCTGGACATGGAGGGCTACCGCAACCTGCTGGCCCAGTATGGGCTGACGCCACAGCAGTATGAGAACAGCGTGCGCCAGCGCATTGCGTTGCAGCGCGTACTGGGCGTCGTGCAGGAGTCTACCGTCACCGCACCCACCCAGGCTAAGCTGGCTACCCAGACACTCTTTCAGCGCCGCACTGCCAGCATCAAACGCTTTGCGCCACAGGCGTTTGAAGCGCAGGTACAGGTGGACGATGCGGCCCTGCAGGCCTACTATGAGACCAACCAGGGGCAGTTCCAGCGCCCCGACGTGGTGGACGTTGAGTACGCGGTGCTGGATCTGGACGCTGTCATGCAGGACATCCAGATCAGTGAGGATGAATTGCGCGAATACTACGACCAGAATCGGCAGTCATACGCCCAGTCGCAGGAGCGCCGCCACGCCCGCCACATCCTGTTCGCCACCGATCCGGCGGCGTCAGCCAGTGAGCGGGAGGCGGCGCGCAAGAAGGCCGAAGCGGCGCTGGCGCAGCTGCGCGAGGACCCTTCGCGTTTTGCGGAGATTGCCCGTGAACAGTCGGACGATACCGGCTCCGCGGCAGACGGCGGCGATCTCGGCTTCTTCGAACGCGGCGCGATGGTGGCGGACTTTGACAACGCCGTCTTCAGCATGCAGCCGCAGCAGATCAGCGACATCGTTGCCACCGAGTACGGCTTTCACATCATTCAGTTGCTGGACATCGAGCCGGCGGTCGTGCCGAGCTTCGAGGAAATCCACGACCGGCTGCTGCAGGATGTGCGCAACAACCTCGCGCGCAACCGCTTTATCGAACAGGTCGACACCCTGCGCAATCTCGCGCATGAGCAGCCAGACTCGCTGCAACCGGTAGCCGATACGCTTGGCCTTACGCTGCGGACGGCCACCGCAGTGCCCCGCACGCCTGGCAAAGACGACGATGTGCCACAGGCGCTCAACCATCCTGCCGTGCTCGCTGCGCTGTTCGACCCGCGTGCGACGGAAAACGGCGAGAACATCGACCCCGTCGACATCGGTGGCAACACGGTCGTGACGGCGCGTGTCACGGCCTTTCACCCGGCCCAGACGTTGCCGTTCGAGCAGGTGCGCGACGAGGTGCAAAAGCTGTATGTTGCGCAGAAAGCGGCGGAACTGGCGGCAGCAGCCGGTGAGCGTGCGCTGGCGCAATGGCAGGCTGATGCCGATGCCATTGAGGCCGATGCGCAGGTGACCATTTCCCGTCAGGATCCGCAGGGCCTGAGCGCGCAGCAACTCACCGAAGTCATGACGCTGCCGCAGGATACGCTGCCGCAGGTGGTAGGCTTTGTGCAGGACGACGGCAGCTACCTGCTGGTGAAGGTTACTGGCATTGCGGCGATGTTCGATGAGGACATGACCGAGGAGCTCCGTACCATGCTGACCAACGCCTATCAGGCACAGCTACAGCAAGTGCTCGCCGCGGCAGAGACCGATGCGTACTACGAAACCCTCAAACAGTCCTATAAGGTGCAAATTCGCGTTCCGCGCCCGGAATGATGCATTTTTTAGGCTATAATTTTTCGCTTACTCGGTGGCTGTAGCTCAGTTGGTAGAGTCCCAGGTTGTGATCCTGGTTGTCGTGGGTTCGAGCCCCATCAGCCACCCCACCGAATCGCTGGAAGAAAGGCCCCCACAAGGGGCCTTTTCTTTTGCCTGCTTTGCAGTCACAACAGTCAGGAGCTTGCGTGGAGGGATGATGAAGGCGCGCAGCGAACGGGCAAAGGCACCATGGCACCGGAATAAATAGACCTAATGAAAATAAGAAATACTCGTAGTCCCAAGCCATCTCAGCAATAATTCGGCGCCGTTCAAAACTTTTGGAGACAATGACCATGCGAACACCATTTGCCCGGCGCTCACTCATTGGCGCTGCGCTGCTGGCGCTGGGCGCAGCACTCTTTCATGGCGAGGCACTTGCTGATGACGAGATCAACCTCTACACCACGCGCGAGCCTGGCCTCATCGCACCGCTGCTGCAGGCGTTCGAGCAGGCCAGCGGCGTTAAGGTCAATACCGTCTTCGTCAAGGATGGATTGCTGGAGCGGGTCAAGGCCGAGGGCGCGCAGTCGCCAGCCGACCTGTTCATGGTCGTGGACATCGGTAACCTGTTGGAATTGGTGGAAGGCCGGGTTACACAGCCGGTCGCATCTGAAACACTGCAGCAGACGCTGCCAGCCAACTTGCGCGCGGATGACAACCAATGGTTCGCACTGTCGCTGCGTGACCGGGTGCTGTACGTCCACAAGGACCTGCCGCTGGACGCGTTCACCTATGAGGAGCTGGCCGACCCGAAATGGCGCGGCAAGGTCTGCATCCGCGCGGGCCAGCACCCCTACAACACCGCACTCATTGCCGCGATGATCGCCCACAACGGCGAAGCAGCCACCGAGCAGTGGCTGCGCGGCGTCAAGGACAATCTTGCACGCCCTGCAACGGGCGGAGACCGAAACGTCGCCCGTGACATTCTCGGCGGCATCTGCGACATCGGCATTGCCAATAACTACTATGTTGGCCATATGCGTTCTGCCGAGCCTGGCAGCGACAACCGCCAGTGGGGCGAGGCCATTAAGGTGGTACGCCCGACCTTTGCCAAGAGCGGCGGCACGCATGTAAACATCTCCGGTGCCGCAGTCGCCCGTCATGCGCCCAACAAGGACAATGCGGTAAAACTGCTTGAGTATCTCGTGTCGGTGCCAGCGCAGGAGTTGTATGCGAACGCGAACTTCGAGTATCCGATTCGCAATGACGTTCAGCTCCACCCCATCACGGCGTCGTTCGGCCCCCTGCAGGTCGACAGCCTCGACCTTGCCGAGATCGCCAAACATCGCAAGCAGGCCAGTGAATTGGTCGACAAGGTCGGCTTCGACGATTGAGCGCCATGGCGAGACGTGCATGCTCCCTGCGGGCAGCCGCCACACAGGCATGTGCAACGGCCCTAGCCGCCGGCTACGTGCGGCGTTCCCAAGGCAGCGGTGAGGGGCAGTTGCCCGCAACTGCTGCGGCGCACCGATGCCCTTGGTGACGCGCTGGACGGGGCCGCTTGCCAGTGCGGTGCTTGCGCTGCTGGTGCTCGCGCCGGTGGCAGCGCTGCTCTGGCATGCGGGGCACGCGGACTTTTCACACTGGCAGCACCTTGCCACGCATGTGCTGCCCTCGGCCAGCCGCAACACACTGTGGTTGCTGCTGGGTGTCGGCGTGTTCGTTTGTGTGATCGGCACCGGCACGGCCTGGCTGGTGACGGCCTACCGGTTTCCTGGCCGCAATGTGCTTGTCTGGGCGCTGCTGCTGCCGATGGCCATGCCCAGCTACGTCATCGCCTACGCATACCTGGATCTGCTGCATCCCATCGGCCCCGTGCAAAGCCTTGTGCGCGACCTGCTCGGCTATGCAAGCCCGCGCGATTTCCGGCTGCCGGACATCCGCTCGCTGCCTGGCGCGGTGCTTTTGCTGGGACTGGTGCTCTATCCCTATGTCTACCTCAGCGCCCGGTTCATGTTCATGAGCCAGTCCGCCAGCCTGATGGAGGCCGCCAGGACTCTGGGGTGCTCGCGCGCGGCGGCATTCTGGCGGGTGGCATTGCCGATGGCACGTCCCGCGGTGGTCATTGGCCTCACCCTGGCTCTGCTGGAGACGCTGAACGACATCGGCGCCTCGGAGTTTCTGGGCGTGCGCACCATGACGGTCGCGGTCTACAACACCTGGGTCACGCGCTCGGATCTGGGCGGCGCCGCGCAGATTGCCCTGCTGATGCTGTTGCTGGTGGTGGCGCTGATTCTGCTTGAGCGTCGCGCCCGCAAGCGACAGCGTTTTGCCACCACGCAACGCATGCGACCCATGGCCCCGCATGTGCTGCATGGCGCCTCCGCCGCGCTGGCGCTCGTGTTGGGCAGCGTGCCAGTCATCCTGGGCTTTCTGGCGCCAGCGGGCTACTTGCTGGCTGCCGCACTGCAGCGGCTCAGCCAGACAGACAGTGGTATCTCCCAAGCCCTGTGGCAGAGCCTGTTCAACACGGTCCTGCTGGCTGCCATGGTGACCGTACTGACGCTTGCCTGTGGCCTGTTGCTGACATGGCAGGCGCGGCTGCTGGTCACGGGCAGGCGCGCCGGATGGGCGACGGCCTGTGCCCGCATTGCCAGTCTGGGCTATGCTGTCCCCGGCACCATTCTTGCCATTGGGCTATTGGCGCCGATGGCGCTGATCGACCAGAGCATTTCGTGGCTTGTCCAGCAGCCGTCACTGTGGCTGATGGGCAGCAGTGCAGCCATCGTGTTGGCCTGCTCGCTGCGGTTTCTGGCCATTCCAGTCGGCGGCATCGAGGCCGGGCTCACACGCATCGCCCCCTCGCTGGAACAGGCATCCCGCTCGCTCGGCCACAGCACCCTGTCCACCTTGTGGCGCGTGCATCTGCCGCTGCTCAGGCCGGCAATGGCCGCCGCGGCCCTGCTGGTCTTCGTCGATGCCATGAAGGAGCTGCCTGCGACCTTGCTGCTGCGCCCGCTGAACTTCGAGACGCTGGCAACCAGCCTGTACGCGGAGGCATCGCGTGGGACCTATGAAGAAGGTGCCATCGCAGCGCTGGCCATTGTCGCCGCGGGGCTGCTGCCCGTAATTCTGCTGGCTCGCACACGGCTTGCAATCGATGCGGGCCGCGCCCACGTCCCTCCGGACAGTGCCGTGGCGCGTATCCACGCATCACAGGTCCAGGCCGCATGAACACCCACTCTCGCATCGCTTCTCCCCCCGCATCCTTTCTTTCGCTCGAAGGCGTCTGTCTGGGGTATGACACCCCTGCAGGGCTGAACGAAATCGTGCGTGATTGCTCGGTAACCCTTGCACGGGGCGAAATCGCCTGCCTGCTGGGGCCTTCGGGCTGCGGCAAGTCCACCATCTTGCGCGCGATTGCCGGATTCGAGCCGCTGCGCGCCGGTGCCATTCGCCTCAACGGCAAGACGCTGGCCACCCCGCGCACGGCGCTGGCACCCGAGCGGCGCAATGTCGGCATGGTGTTTCAGGATTACGCGCTGTTTCCGCACCTGACCGTGGCGCAGAACATTGCGTTCGGACTGCGCGGCCAGTCGCGCCGGGAACGCGACAAGTGTGTGGCGCGCATGCTGGAGCTGGTGGGACTGCCCCTGGCGGGCGCTGCGTGGCCCCATGAGCTCTCGGGCGGACAGCAACAGCGTGTCGCGCTGGCCAGGGCGTTGGCGCCTGCGCCGCAACTGCTGCTGCTTGATGAGCCCTTCTCCAGTCTGGACAGTGATTTGCGGGAACGGCTTGCCACCGAAGTGCGCGACATTCTGCGGGCGCTCAATCACACGGCAATCCTGGTCACACACAACATGGCAGAAGCGCAGGCGATGGCCACGCGAATAGGCACCATGGCCCCGGGGCGCCCCGTGCAGTGGGTATCCTGCGCCTAGCAGATGCCGCAACCATTTGGCTGCGCCCTGCCCCGCGGCATCGGCGTGCACAAGGCTGCGCTGAAACATGCGTGACAGCGCTTCTACAATGCCAGCTTTCGGCATACCAAGAGTCCAGCCATGAAAGACGGAGAGCGCCTGGCCGCAGTTGATCTGGGATCCAACAGTTTTCGGTTGGAAATCAGCATTCTGCACAACGGTCACCTGCAGCGGGTGGAGTACCTCAAGGAAACAGTCCGCCAGGGCGGCGGGCTGGATGCGGACTCCTTCCTCAGCGAGGAAGCCATGCAGCGTGGCTGGCAATGCCTGGAGCGGTTTGGCGAGCGACTGCGGGACTTTCGCCCCAGCCATGTGCGTGCGCTGGCCACGCAGACGCTGCGCGAGGCCAAGAACCGTGATCTTTTCGTCACCAAGGGCCAGCAGCTGCTGGGACATCCCATCGAAGTAATCTCCGGCCAGGAAGAAGCGCGCCTGATTTATCAGGGCGTGACCTATCTGCTGCCGCGCAATGTGCAGGAGCAGCGCCTGGTCATCGATATCGGCGGGCGCTCGACAGAGGTCATTGCGGGCATCGGCCAGAAATCGGTGGAAGCGGTGTCGTTTCCGCTAGGCAGCGTGTCGTGGTCGCAGCGCTTCTTCCCGGACGGCAAGCTGTCCAACAAGTGCTTCAGCAAGGCCGAGATTGCCGCCAGCGCCGTCATTGAGGAGCAGATGGCGCGCTTCGATGCCTATCCACGCGAGCACGTGTACGGCGCCTCCGGAACCATGGGCGCAGTCGCGCAGCTGCTGCAGTCCTTTGGCGGCGCTGCGCAAATCATTACCCGCGAGGGGGTGGAGCAGCTGCGCCAGCGTCTGATCGATGCCGGCCACTGCGACAAGCTGCAGTTCGACAATCTGCGCGAAGACCGCAAGCCTGTCATCGGTGGTGGTGTGGCCGTGCTGCTCGCCCTGATGCGCATGCTTGGCATTGAGACGATGCGCGTCTCCGACGGCGCGTTGCGCCAGGGCGCGCTGCTCGATCTCATTCAACGCAAGGACCATGACGCCAGGCGGCGCGACATCCGCCACAATTCGGTGGAAAGCCTGATCGAGCGCTTTGGCCACGGCTATGGGCGCGAACAGGGCGAGCGAGTGGCACGCATTGCCGAGACGATCTGGCGTGCGCTGGATCCCGGCGACTGGCAGCAGGAAGACCTGCAGCTGCTGAAATGGACGGCTCGGCTGCACGAAATCGGCATCAGCATCGCCTACGAACGGTTTCACCATCACGGCGCCTACATCATTCGCAACGGCGATTGTCCCGGCTTCCTGCCATCGGAGCGTGAACGCATGGCCAGCCTGGTGGTTGGCCATCGCGGCAAGCTCAAGAAGGTCATCGACAACATCCACGCCAGCGACGTGTTCAAGTACCAGCTGCTGTGTCTGCGGCTGGCCGTGCTGCTTGCCCATGCCAGAAAGGATCCCGAGCTCGACGCGCTGCACTGGAAACTGTCCAAGCAAGGGGTGACCGTGACCCTGACCGCAGACTGGGCGCGGCAGTACCCGCAGTCGCGCTATCTGCTGCAGGAAGAATCGACCGTCTGGGACAAGGTAGGTGTGGCACTGCAGGTGGAACTGCTTCAGGTGCCCGCCGCAGGCGGCACCTGACAGCGGGCCGCAAGAGGCTCCGCCCCCACGGCGCCAAGCAAAGATACCCCGGGCAGCCTTGCCCACTGCATGTCTGCCTGACCGCATGCAGCGATCGTGATCGGGTGCTCAGTGGCCCTGAGAAGCGGCACCATCGCCCGTGGCCGGGTGCTTGCGCGGCCGGCCGGGCCTTCCCGGTGCCAGCCGACGGGCAATGCCAGGCGCAATGTCCTGTGCGAAGCTGGCACTGGCCAGCAGCCAGCCGCCCATGGCGCTTTTCTCGATCTGCTCGGTGACCGCATGGCCCAGCCCTGCCTCGCTGAAGGCCTGGTAGGCAGCTTCCCGGCCAAACGGCGTATCTGCCAGCTCCCAGTACAGCGGATGGGGCGTGAGCATCTTCTGCGCCGCCAGGCCCGCGTAGTGACGATGGCTGCTCCAGACGTAGTCGCGCGGGCGCTCCGCCAAGCCCTGCGTGACAGGCAGCCAGTCCAGGTAGGTCATGACATTGAGCACATGCGGCGTTGGCTGCATCGGCCCGGCGCGGTAGCGCCCCTCCCACAGCGTGCCAAAACGCCCGTGGCGCTGGTTGAAGTAGCGCACGTAGCGCCGCCCCAGTGCCTGCATGAAACGGCTGAGGATGCCCGCGTCAGCCGGCGTGACCAGCAGATGGATGCGACTGGGCAATAGCGCATAGGCATGCAGGTGGATGGGCTGGGCCTTGAGCTGATCGGCCAACATGTCGCACCAGAACGTGAAGTCGGCGTCGTCGACAAATACCGGCGCGGCATTGATGCCGCGCAGGATCACGTGATGCGGCAGGCCGGGAATCACCAAACGTGGCAGACGGGCCATCGTACAAAAAACCTGTTTATGACCGGCTCACGCGTTGCATCGGCCGGTCAGGCGATGCTGCCCCTATTTCCCGTGACGCCTCGCCTTGGCAACGCCAGGTGTGTTGCCCACCGCGGTCTTGTCCGAATTCGCAGCGCATGCATAGCTGTTCAAAAGGGCCTGAGAAGATGGTCTGCCTCGCCTGCGCCATGTAGACAGCGTTCAGAGCCGGTCGCCACGCTCGGCAATGGTCTTGAGGTTGTCATGGATCTTGAAGATGACGAGCAGCACCTCGGCCGACACTCGTGCGAACAAGCATGCGAGCGCGAACAGAAGGGCGCCAATCAGCAGGCGCAGCAGCGTCATGAAAAAACCACCGGGCAGCATGAATGCGGCCATGACGTAGGCCAGTGCTCCCAGTGCATAAAGGCCCAGCTGCAGCCAGTACAGCAGGGTGATGACGCGCGGCGCGACCATGGTGTCGAAATACAGATACTTACGCATTGGTGATCCTGTAATGGGGTTCGGCAAGAAATAGCACCGCACGGGCTGGACCCTGCGCACGATCATGAAGCTGGAATGCGCACATGGTAACCGACGCCAACGCCGTCAAGGCTGCGGAAAGCGGCGGGCAGCCCAATCCTGCAGGCCCATCTCCGCGCCAATCTGCAGCAAGCGCTCTCGCGCGCTGTGCTTGCGCTGTCCGGTATAGCGCGCGATGATGAGTTCGTTTTTCATGCTGTGTTCCCAGCCGATCAGCTCGGTCACCGACACCTGGTAGCCACAGGCCTCCAGGTAAAGGCATCGCATGACGTTGGTGACATGGCTGCCCAACTCGCGCGTGTGCAGCGGATGGCGCCAGAGCTCGGCCAACGGTGTGCGGGCCAGATCCAGCGCTTTGCGCGCCCGCCAGTGCGCCGCCAACTCAGCCTGACAGCAGGGCACCAGCACCATCGCCCTCGCCCGTTTCGCCAGGCCAAAGGCAATCGCATCATCGGTCGCGGTATCGCAGGCATGCAGCGCCGTCACGATGTCGACCTGCTCGGGAAGCTCCGCATGCCGGGTACTCTCGGCCACTGCCATGGGCAGGAACGCCATGCGCTCGAAGCCTTGTGAGCGGGCCAGTGCGCGGGATTTTTCCACCAACTCCTCACGATGTTCCACCCCCACCACCTGCCCGCGGCCCAGTGGACGCAGCACCAGGTCGTACAGCACGAAGCCGAGGTAGGACTTGCCGGCGCCGTGATCGACCAGCCACGGCGCGTGCCCGTCCTCGGCCATCTCGCGAATCAGCGGCTCGATGAACTGCACCAGGTGCAGCACCTGCTTGAGCTTGCGGCGCGAATCCTGGTTGAGCCGACCTTCGCGCGTGAGAATGTGCAAGGCCTTGAGCAGTTCGATCGATACGTCCTGCGCAAGTCCCAACTCATTCAGCACATCACGCGGGGCCTGGACCTTTCGGTCGGCTTGCGCGGAAGTTGTGGCGGAGGCGCGTTGATGGCGGCGTTGCGCGATGGCAGAAGGCTTCTTCATGCCTTCTCCTCGTGGCCATTGCCACGAAAGGGAAATCCGACCTTGGCCAGACCTTGTGACCCCAACGCCTCCAGCACCTCAATGTTGCGCTCGAAGATGGCGCTGGCGTCAGGAAATGCCGCCACTGCCGCGTCGATGCTGTCCTCGCGCAGCAGATGCAACGTTGGATACGGTGCGCGATTGGTGTAGTTGCCGGGATCCTCCGGCTGCGTGTCGGCGAACTGGTAATCGGGGTGAAAGTCGGCGATCTGCAGGATTCCGGAAAAACCGAGTTGCTCCAGCAATGCATCGGCCTGATCGAGAAAGTCGTTGAAATCCAGAAAATCCTGCAGCATGTCCGGCACGATCAGCAAGGTCGTGTCGCGCTGCTGCGGCGGCATGTCGGCCAGGGCAATCAGCTCGCGCGCCAGATCCTTGCTCAACTGCTGCGCGTCTCGGGCACGGCTGACGGTGTAGTGCACCAGCTGCTTGACCTGCACCGCCTTGGCAAAGGGGCAGAGATTGAGGCCGATGACGGCCTCGTCGACCCAGCGGCGGGTATCGTTGATCAGTTGTTCATCGGTCATGGGTGATCGTGTTGTTATGCATGCCTAGCCTGACGGCGCGCGGACGGTCAGGGGTAAACCATTTGCACCCCTGCCCCGCCGTTATGTACGCGCAGGCTGTGCAGCGCATCCTCGCTGGGGACGATGCCGCTTTCCGCCGGCAGAAGCACTTCCGCCACTGCCGCTTCGTCACCACGTCTGCAGGTCAGCCGGATGCGCAGCGGCACGCTGCGGCGGCGCGGGCTGTCCTCTTCTTGCTCCTGTGTCACAGGCTCTGACGGTGGACGATGCGCCTGCAGCCAGTCCCTGAGCTGCTGCAGGCATTGCGGATCGTCTGCCACTTGCCAGTCCAGCTTGAGCCAGCGCCCGAATACGCAGCGCGCCGTGGCCAGGTCCATGGCCTCCTGCACCGCCAGACGGGCCTCGAAACCGTTGCGGCCGGGCTGGTAGCGCGCGTTGAGCACCACCAGCGCGTCATCACGAATGCAATCGCTGCAGCGGTTCATCAGCGCCTCGTCGACCACCGCCTCGATGCTGCCGCTCTTGTCATCGAGCGTGAAGATGAACACCTTGCCGCGCTGGCCGTTGACGCTGCGCAGTCCGCTGACAATGCCTGCCACGCGCTGGGGCTCGCGCGAATCCTCCAGATCGGCCACGGGCGTGCGCACGAACTGGCGCACTTCCTTCTCATATTCGTCGAACAGATGGCCGGAGAGAAAGAAACCCAGCGCGCTTTTCTCCAGCAGCAACTGCTCGCGCACGCCAAAGGGCAGCACCTGGGTCAGCTCGGGCTCGTGCTGGCTGGCACCGATGGCGTCGTCGCCCAGCATGTCGAACAGGCCGCCCTGATTGGCGTTGGCATGCTGTGCGGCAGCCCAATCGAAGGCCGTATCGAGCGAGGCCAGCAGCGCGGCGCGGTTGGCCTCGATGGTGTCGAACGCGCCGGCCTTGATCAGCGCCTCGACCGTGCGCTTGTTGATCTTGTGCTTGTCCACGCGCAGGCAGAAGTCGAACAGGCTGGAGAACGGGCGCTGCTCCTGCCCCTTGGGGCCGTCACCGCGCCCTTCGCGCGCGGCGATGATAGCCTCGATGGCCGCCTGCCCGGTGCCCTTGACCGCCCCCAGGCCATAGCGGATGACCTTGTCGCTGATCGGCTCAAAGCGGTAGGCGCCGAAGTTGACGTCCGGCGGCTCGAAGCGGATGCCGAACTTCTGCGCGTCCTCGAGCAACACCTTCAGCTTGTCGGTGTCATCCATCTCGATGGTCATGTTGGCGCAGAAGAACTCGGCCGTGTAGTGCACCTTCAGCCAGGCCGTGTGGTAGGCCAGCAGGGAGTAGGCGGCCGCGTGCGACTTGTTGAAGCCGTAGCCCGCGAACTTCTCCATCAGGTCGAACACTTCATCAGCCTTGGCTTCGGAGAGCCCCTTCTTGGCAGCACCTTCGCGGAAGATCATGCGGTGCTTGGCCATCTCCTCGGCCTTCTTCTTGCCCATCGCGCGGCGCAGCAGGTCGGCGCCGCCGAGCGAGTAGCCGCCCAGAATCTGCGCCGTCTGCATCACCTGTTCCTGGTAGACCATGATGCCGTAGGTTTCCGAGAGCACCTCCGCCACCAGCGGGTGCGGGTACTCGACCTCCTCACGCCCATGCTTGCGGTTGATGTAGGAGGGAATCAGGTCCATCGGCCCGGGCCGATACAGCGCATTGAGGGCAATCAGGTCCTCAAGACGGTTGGGCTTGGCTTCCTTGAGCATGCCCTGCATGCCACGGCTTTCAAACTGGAACACCGCTTCCGTGCGTCCCTCCTGGAACAACCGGTAGGTGGCCTTGTCGTCCAGCGGCAGTTTCTCGAACGAGAAGTCGGCCTGACCGGGGTGACGCTGCATGATAAACTGGCGTGCCAGCTCCAGAATCGTCAGGGTGGCCAGGCCCAGAAAGTCGAACTTCACCAGACCGATGGCCTCGACATCGTCCTTGTCAAACTGGCTCACGGCCGAATCGCTGCCAGGCTGCTGGTACAGCGCGCAGAAGTCCGTCAGCTTGCCGGGGGCGATCAACACGCCGCCGGCGTGCATGCCGATGTTGCGCGTGAGCCCCTCGAGCTTTTGCGCCATCTCCACCAGGGACTTGACCTCCTCCTCGTTCTCGATGCGGGCGGCCAGCTGGGGTTCGGCGGCAATGGCGTACTTGTCCTTCTCCGACTCTGGCAGATCCGGCGGCGGGTACTGGATGGTGACGGGCTTTCCCGGCTTGTTCGGGATGAGCTTGCTGATGCCGTCACAGAAGGTGTAGCTCATGTCCATCACGCGGCCGACATCTCGGATGGCCGCACGCGCTGCCATGGTGCCGAAGGTGGCGATCTGGCTGACCGCATCGCGCCCGTAGCGGCCCTTGACGTATTCGATCACGCGGTCACGATTGGTCTGGCAGAAGTCGATGTCGAAGTCAGGCATGGACACCCGCTCCGGATTCAGGAAGCGCTCGAACAGCAGGTTGTACTGCAGCGGATCCAGATCGGTGATCAGCAGCGCATACGCAACCAGCGAACCGGCGCCGGAACCCCGCCCCGGGCCAACCGGGCAACCGTTGGCCTTGGCCCACTGGATGAAGTCCGAGACGATCAGGAAGTACCCCGGAAAGTCCATGTTGATGATCGTCGTCAGCTCGAACTCCAGCCGCTCGACGTAGCGCGGGCGCTCGGCCTCGCGCTTTTGCGCATCCGGGTAGAGCAACGCCAGGCGGCGCTCCAGCCCCTCGTGCGCCTGCTGGCGAAAGTACGCCTCGATCGTCATGCCTGCGGGGATCGGAAACTCCGGCAGGCGCGGCTTGCCCAGCACCAGCTCGATGCTGCAGCGCTTGGCAATCTCCACCGTGTTCTCGATGGCAGACGGAATATCGGCAAACAGTGCCTGCATCTGCGCGCTGCGCTTGAAATACTGCTCGCGCGTGAAGCGCTTCTGCCGCTTCTGGTTACCCAGTGTTTCGCCTTCCGCAATGCACACGCGCGCCTCATGCGCGTCGAAATCGTCCGGCGCGAAAAACTGCACCGGGTGGGTGGCCACGACCGGCAGGCCGGCCTTGGCCGCCAGCTGCACGGCCTGGGCAATGTAGCGTTCGTCATCCTTGCGGCCGGCGCGCTGCAGCTCGATGTAGCAGCGTTGCGGAAAGATCTGCGCCAGCTCCATGGCGCGCTCGAACGCCAACGGAAAGTCGCCCTTGAGCAGCGCCTGGCCGATGGCGCCCTGCTGCGCGCCCGAGAGCAGAATCAGCCCTTCGTGGTGCGCACGCAGCTGCGCCATCGTCACCATCGCCTCGCCGAAGGCCCGGCTGTTTTCCGTCCAGGCCAGCGACAGCAGTGCATTGAGACTCAGGTAGCCCTGCCAGTTCTGCGCCAGCAAAACGACGCGGCTGGTCGGCTCGCCGGGCTGCGCCGCCTGCAGCGTCACCTCCGCACCGAGGATAGGTTTGACGCCCTTGGCGCGCGCCTTCTTGTAAAGCTTGAGCGCGCCGAACATGTTGTTCAGGTCAGTGATGGCCAGCGCCGGCTGGCCATCAGCTGCCGCCGCAGCGGCCACATCGGCAACGCGGGTGGTGCCATCGACCACGGAAAACTCGGTGTGCAAACGCAGGTGTACGAACATAGCCCGCCATTGTAGGAAGGTTCCCCGCCGCAATCGGGCTGCATTGCCATTTGCAGCGGTGGGCCTGGCGCGCGATCGCTACAATCGGCAGCTTGCAGTCTCTGCCTATCGCGTTTCATCTGCCTATGACCTCCAAGCTAGCTCACCTTCTTCCTGCTGCCTGCGCCGCGTTGCTGGTGGCGTGTTCCGGCACGCCGAAGGACCGCACCGAGAACTGGACGCCAGACCAGCTCTACAGCGAAGCGCGCAGCGAGATCGATGCGCAGAACTATGAAAAGGCGATTCCGTTGCTGGAGCGGCTCGAGGGCCGGGCGGCCGGAACGATTCTGGCCCAGCAGGCGCAGCTTGACCGCGCCTACATCCAGTACCGCGACGGCCAACGCGCCGAGGCCATTGCCACGCTGGACCGCTTTCTGATGCTGCATCCGACCAGCGAAGCGGCGGACTACGCGCTCTACCTCAAGGGGCTGGTGAATTTCAACGAGCAAAGTGGCCTGTTCTCGCTGTTTCAAAGCCGTGACCTGTCCGAGCGCGACCAACGCGCCGCCAAGGAATCGTTCGAGGCATTCAAGCAACTGGTCGAGCGCTTTCCCGATTCGCGCTACGCGCCAGATGCACGCCAGCGCATGATCTACATCGCCAATGCATTGGCGGCCTATGAAGTGCACGTGGCGCGCTATTACTATTCGCGCGGTGCCTACGTGGCCGCCATCAGCCGTGCTCAGCAGGCCATCCAGGATTACCAGGACGCGCCGGCACTGTATGAAGCGCTGCAGATTCTCGAATCGTCCTATGACGCGCTGGGCATGACTGACCTGCGCGACGACGCGCGGCGCGTGCGCGAGGCCTCCTTTCCGGAAGGCGAGCCCCAGGCCCCCGAGAAACCCGCTGCCTGGTGGCAGATCTGGCGTTAATCGGACCGTTGCGGCACCGCCGGGACGGCAGCATCGCCGTCGGGTCCGGCGCTTGGCCGCTGCGCGGCAAGACGCCGCAGGGCTTCCTCGAAAGACTCCAGCTTGCGCGCACGCGCCATTGGCGGCAGGCTTGACAGCATGCGCGCACCATAGCTCTTGCTTGCGATGCGTGGGTCGCACACGACCAGAATGCCTTTGTCGGTTTCCGTGCGGATGAGTCGCCCTGCGCCCTGCTTGAGGGCGATGGCCGCCTCAGGCACGAACAGCTGCGCAAACGCGCTCTCGCCGCGCTCCTCATAGCGCTTGGCCCGCGCCTGTACCAGGGGATCGTGCGGCGGGGGAAATGGCAGCTTGTCGATGATCACCAACTGCAGTGCATCGCCTGGCACGTCAAAGCCTTCCCAGAAGCTCGCCGAAGCCACCAGCACGTAGCCGCGTTGCTGCGACGGCTGGCGAAAGCGCTCCATCAAACGCTGCTTGGACTGCTCGCCCTGCACCAGCACTTCGAGCGCAGCTGCGTCAGCAAGCTGCTTGCGCAGCGCCTCTCCGATCAGCCGCAGTGCGCGCAGCGTGGTCGTCAGCACCAGCGTGCGTCCGCCCAGGCGGCGCGCGCCCTCCGCAGCCAGCTGTGCGACTGCTGCGCCATGGTGCGCCGCATCCTGCGGCTGCGGCATGTCTGCTGGTACATACAGCATGGCCTGGCGGGCAAAATCGAACGGGCTGGGCACCTGCAGCACCTGCGCCTGCTCCAGCCCGCACGCCTGCGTGAAATGGCTCAGCTGCGCATCAGCGCCCAGCGTTGCAGAGGTAAAGATCCATGCATGCGCCCCGCCCCCCTCTGCGGTCTTGGCCTCCTGCGCCTGCGCAGCGGGTGCCAACTGCCAGTGGCTGCGCATGTCCTCGGCAATATCCAGCGGGCTCTCGATCATGCGCAGGGTCACGGCACCGATGTCCATCCAGCGCACCCTGCCCAGGCGGGGCGGTCCCGCAAACAACTGCGCCTTGCGCCAATGATGCTGGCAGCGCTCGGCCAGACGATCGAGTTCCGGCGCACTCGCACGCACATCCTGCAAGGCTGCATGCAAGGTTTGCAGCGCGTTGGCCTGCCGCGTCAGTGCCTCCTGCCAGGCAGGTGCGTCCACTCCGGCCGGCGCCGCATCAGCCCAATTGATCCGCACGTTGGTTGCCTCGCCCACACAGCGCATCCAGCCCTGACAGGCCTGGTCCACCTCAAACACCAGTTGCGGCCAGTCCGCCAGGCCGCGGGCCAGCTTGTTGCAGGTGCGCAGGGTCTCGCGGGCGAAATCAAGGACTTGCGAGTTGCTCCACTGCTCGCCCAGAAAGTGAATACCCGTCTCGTTGAACTGATGGGCTTCATCAATGATCACGGCGCGCACGCTGGGCAGCAGCTCCGCCATGCCACTTTCGCGCACCTGCAGATCGGCAAAGAAAAGGTGGTGGTTGATGACCACCAGATCGGCGGCAAGCGCGCGCTTGCGCGCCTTGTTCACGTAGCACTGGCTAAAGCTGGGGCATTGCGCACCCAGACAGTTCTCGCGGGTGGAGGTAACCAGCGGCAGGTGCGGCGAACGCTCGGTGTAGCCGGGCATTTCACTCATGTCGCCGGTCTGCGTGGTCGCGGCCCAGCGGCGCACCGCAGCGACCCAGCGCACTTCGGCATCGGTGGCGGTGTCCTGTTCCGACTCTGCCAGCTCCAGCCGGTAGGGGCATAGGTAGCTGCTGCGCCCTTTGAGCAATGCGGCCTGCAGCGAAATGCCCAGTGCCTTGCGCAGAAACGGCAGGTCGCGCGTGTAGATCTGGTCCTGCAGGGCTTTGGTGGCGGTGGACACCAGCACGCGCTCGCCGCTGAGCAACGCCGGGATCAGATAGGCAAAGGTCTTGCCCACGCCGGTGCCGGCCTCAACCACCAGCGCCCCGCCCTCCTGAAGGGTCCTGGCGACCGCCACAGCCATGGTGGTCTGCCCCGGGCGCGGTTTGAACTGCGGGTTGCTCTGCGCCAGAGCGCCCTGCGTGCCAAAGGTGGCCTCGACCAGCTCAGGCAGTTCCATGGTGCAGGCAATGACAGTGCGCCCTGAACACCCTGAACAGGTAGTGGGTCGGCGTGCCCACGCAGGCGGCGGCTTGCGCACTGCAGGACGCCAAGCGGCTGCCGCTTAGCGTGATCCGCAAGGAAAAATGCGGCAAGTATTGGACAAGAGATTCGGGACGGAGCATGGCGGGAGTCGAGCGCAGCGTTGCCAGTCTAAACCAACAATGCGGGCGCCGAGGGATCGTTATGTGCCGTATCGCTTCGGCCCATGCACTGGTCAGCGTGCTTCGTACACCTTGCACAGCCCCACAAGAAGGCGCACCACAACCACGCTATGCCAATGGGCAGACATCGCTGAAGACGCTGCAAGGCGCATGACAAGCCGGTCCATGGATTCGGCAAGACTTTGCGCAGGATCGCGGATTCACAATTGTTCAACCTCAATGTGCGCGGCAACCACGACTTGCCGCACACAGGAAACGAAATGTGTGGCAATGTTCGGTTTGGATACACTGCGTGCTGGCATTGCGGGCAGCACCTGCATACCGCACAGGGCCCGCCATCCAGCCGCCTTCTGACACACAACGCCGCTAACCATGCCCACCCAGTTTCGTCTGACCGCAGCCACCGGCCTCCACAAGGGGGACCGCCAGTACCAGCAGGATCAGGTTGCGCTGTTTCAGCATGCGCGCAATCGCGAGTGTCTGCTGGCGGTGGTGGCCGACGGCATGGGCGGGCGCAGCGGCGGGCGCAAGGCTGCGGACCAGGTGCTGCTGACGGCCAAGCAGCTGTTCGAGCGGTTTGATCCCGTGACCGACCAGCCGCGCAAGTTTCTGGAGGCCATCGTCAGGGAGGCGCATCTGGTGATCCGGCTGACAGCCGTTTCCGCCGAGCAGGAGCCGCACAGCACGATCGCAGCATTTCTCATCCTGCCCGAGGGTCAGGCCCATTGCGTGCATGCGGGCGATTCACGCATCTACCACTACCGTTGGGGTCGGCAGGTGTATCGCAGCAAGGACCACTCCTACGTGCAATCGCTGATCGACAGTGGAGAGCTCACTGAGGCAGAGGCGGTTGGCCACCCCGGCTCCAACGTGCTGGTGGGCTGTCTCGGCACCGATGCGGAACCGCCCGCTGCCTACCATGCCATCCAGGATCTGGAGGTTGGAGACGTGTTGATGGCATGCAGCGATGGGCTGTGGGCCCACTTCACCTCGCAGGAGCTGGGCCAGAGCCTGCACATGCTCGGTGCACAGGATGCGGCGATGTTCCTTGTCAGCAAGGCCCGCGAGCGCGCCCACGGCAGCGGGGACAATATCTCGCTCGTCATCGTCAAGATCGAATCGCTTCCCGAGGAGCCAGCCTCCCCCGACACGCTCGCGTTGCGCCAAGGCCTGGACGCCGATCTGGACCTCACCTAATCCGTCCCGCCGCGCGCAAACGAGGCAAAGGCCGGCGCAGCCAGGCGCGGCAATGGGCTGCCCCTGACCTCACCAAAGCGTGCATCGTGGGCATTCCATTGACGGGCGGCCTCGGCAATCGCTTGGGCATCGTCGGCCACGAAGTTCCACCAGATGATCGGAACCTTGGCCAGCGGCGTGCCGCCAATGACCAGCAGGTGCAAGGGCTCCGCGCCTTCCTGGTACAACTGCACGGCCGTGCGGCCTGCAGGCAGGTACAGCAGCGTCTGCGCATCCAGTATCGGTGCTTGATCAGCACGCACCGCCGGGCCCGCGCCTATACGTGCCCGGCCACGCAACACCAGCACGCCGTACTCGAACGCCGGGTTCAACGGCAGGGTGCACGAGGCATCGGCACCGCCACCCGCGCGTATGTCAAGCGCCAACAACGGCGAGAACACCTCCACCGGCGCATGCCGCTGGCCAAGCGTGCCAACCAGCAGCCGGTACTGCCAGCCCTGCTCCTGCCAGGTCGGCACCTGCGCATAGTGCTGGAAATTGGCTGCACCTGCGGCCTGCGCCGGCGGCAGCGCAATCCACAGCTGGACCATGTGTACGGGCTCTGGCCCTGGCGACTCCTCGGTGTGGCTGATGCCGTTGCCTGCGGTCATCACGTTGATTTCGTTGGCGCGGAGAACTTGCGTATAGCCCAGGCTGTCGCGGTGCAGCATCTGGCCCTCGATCATCCAGGTGAAGGTCTGCAGCCCGATGTGCGGGTGGGGACCGACGTTTGCCGTGTTGCGCGGCGCCGGACCCGCATGGTCGAGAAAACACCATGCCCCAATGGTGCGTCGCAGGCGGCTGGGCAGCAGGCGCTTGATGGGCACGCCGCCCCCAATTTCAGCACTGCGCGCCGGAATGCGGGTCACTTCAGACATGGCCTATTCCTTTCAAGAAGAGCGGTCCACCATCATTTTCACAGGCCGCGCCGTTTCGCGTTGCGAGCGCGGCGCCCTTCGGGGTTCAGCCCTCGCTGGTCGAGGCAAAGCGGCCTGCATTGAAGTCCGCAATGGACTCGCGGATCTCGGCCTGCGTGTTCATCACGAAGGGGCCGTAGCCGGCGTTGGGCTCGTCAATCGGCGCGCCGCTCAGAAAGAGCAGTTGCGCATCGCCATTGGCCTCGATGCGTACGTCTTGCCCCTCCCGTGTCAGCGATACCAGCTGCGCATCGCGCACCACCTCGCTGTCATTGACCAGCACCGTGCCCCTGCGCACCAACAGCAGCGTGGTCCAGCCCTGCGCGGCAGGCAGCGTGGCCATTCCGGCGGAATTGCGTGCCACATCCCACACCTGCATGGGCGAATGCGTGTGAGCAGGCCCGCGCGCACCATCGAAGGCACCCGCAATGACCCGGACACGCCCCGCGTTGCCAGGCAGCATGACCTGCGGGATAGCGTCGGCCATCAGGCTCTGGTAGCCGGGCGGCGTGCGCTTGGCTGCCGCCGGCAGGTTGACCCACAGCTGAATCATCTCGAACGGCCCGCCATGCGCTGCGTAATGGTCGGAATGGTATTCCTCATGCAGGATGCCGGCCCCTGCCGTCATCCACTGCACATCGCCTGGCCCGATCTGACCGCCTGCACCCGTCGAATCGTGGTGCTCAACCTCGCCCTCGTAGATGATGGTCACCGTCTCAAAGCCGCGGTGCGGATGTTGGCCGACACCGCGGCGCAGGTTGGTGGGTGCAAACCGCGTCGGACCGGCATAGTCCAGCAGCAAAAATGGACTGAAGCGCTCCGGCGCGCTGTGGTAGGAAAACATTGTGCGCACGGGAAAGCCGTCACCCACCCAATGGCCACGCGGTGCGTCGAAAACCCGATCGATCGTCTTCACCTCAACCTCCATGCATTGCGCGGTCGCTCCTTCGGCGAGGGCCGAAGGTAATGCCACGACAATGATTGAAGTGTATGGAAAGCCTTATCGGCAATAAACCGGTGCCCGACCAACTGATCGTTGCACCAGCGAAACGATCAATGTGCGTACACAGCGCGGCAATCCGTGCCGCCGCCCTCACATTCTCAGGTCCGCAACTCGATTTCCCGATGCCGCTTGAGCGTCGTCCAGGACGCGGCAAGACGCGCAGACAGACGCTCGACCAGATAAACCGAGCGATGTTGCCCTCCAGTGCAGCCGATGGCGATGGTCACGTAGCTGCGGTGGTTGTCGGCGTGGCGCGGCAGCCAGCGCGCCAGGAACTCCGCAATGTCTTCTTCCATCGCCTGCACATCCGGCTGCACCCGCAGAAAATCCGCCACCTGCGGATCGCGACCGGTCAGCGCCCGCAATGGAGGCTCGTAATGCGGATTGGGCAGCATGCGCACGTCAAACACGTAATCGGCATCGCGCGGCACACCGCGCTTGAAGGAAAACGACTGGAAGATCACCGTCAGCTGGCCCGGGGTGACGGCCAGAATCTGCTTGAGCTGGCTCTGCAGCTGTGCGGCGCGGGTGTGGCTGGTATCGATAACCTGGGCGATGACGCGCAGCGGCCCCATCAGCTCGCGCTCGCGCTGGATGAGCTGCACCAGCGCATCGTCACCGTGCGTGTCTGCACTGCTGGCCAGCGGGTGGCGCCGCCGCGTCTCGGAAAAGCGCCGTACCAGCGCATCCGTGGACGCATCCAGAAACAGCACCCGCACGGCGATTCCCTGATTGCGTACCGATTCCAGCAGGCCCGGCACCAGCGGCAGCGAGTGCGCGCTGCGCGCGTCGATGGCGATGGCCATCTTGGTGGTCTGCTGGTTGCGCTCAAGCGCCAGGCTCGCCGTCAGCAACTCGGGCGGCAGATTGTCGATGCAGTAGTAGCCGGCATCTTCAAGCGCGCCCAGCGCGACCGATTTGCCCGAGCCGGACATGCCAGTCACCAGTACCAATTCACGCATGGCGCCCTCCCTTGCCTGTTGTGCCGCGCTGGCCGCGGCGGCCAGGGCCCGTCTTTGCAGGCACTGACAGCACGGCGTCGGTGGCCTGGGCCGACTGCAGCATTTCCCGCGCGTGGGCCAGCGTCGCATCACTGGCGACCTCGCTGCCGAGCATGCGCGCGATTTCAGCAACGCGGGCGGCATCGCTGACCGCCCGCACATGGCTGTGCAGGCCGCCCTGCGCCTGCGATTTTTCCACAACGAACTGGTGATCGGCCCAAATCGCCACTTGCGGCAGGTGCGTCACGGCAAGCACCTGCCGATCGCGTCCAAGCTGGGCCAGCAGCTTGCCGACGCTGTGTGCGACGGCACCGCCAATGCCTGCGTCCACCTCGTCGAACACCAGCGTCTCGGCGCCGCCGAGGCGACTGGTACAGACCGCAATGGCCAGGCTGATGCGCGAGAGCTCGCCGCCCGAAGCCACCTTGGCCAGGGGGCGCCGCGTGGCGCCGGCATGCGTGGCGATGGTGAACTGCACGTCATCCAGGCCATGCGCCTGCGGTGAAGCTGTCGCTCCGATCTCAATGGCAAAGCGCTCGCCCCCCATGCCCAGCTGCGCCAGCGCCTGATTGACGATCTTCGCCAGCTTGGGCGCCGCGGCACGGCGGCGCTCCGAAAGCGCCTGCGCCGCCTGCAGGTATTGCTTGCGCGCCATCTCCTGTGCAGCTTCCAGGCTGGCAATGTCGCTGCCGGCATCCAGCGCGGCGAGCCGCGCTTTCCAGTCCTGCCAGCGGGCATGGAGTTCCTCGGGCGCCGTGCGATAGCGACGTGCCAGGCTCAGCCAGCTTGCCACCCGTGCATCGACTTCTGCCAGATCGGCGCCGTCCACATCCTGCCGCTGGGCATAGTCGCGCAGGCTGCGCGCCACATCGGCCAGAGGATCGGCCAGTTGCTCCAGCGCCTGGACGAGCTCGGTGAACTGCGGCTCAATCGTTTGCTGCGCGGCCAGGGCACTGGCCGCTCGCTGCACGGCTGCCAGCGCGCCCGCCGCCGTCTCATCGCCATCCAGCCACTGCCAGGCCTGCAGCGCGGCCTGCTGCAGGTCCTGCTGATGCATTAAAAGGGTATGCCGGCTGTTGAGGTCCAGCCATTCCTGCGCGCCCGGCGCCAGCTTGCCGACTTCTTCAATCTGCCATTGCAACCGCTCGCGATCCTGTTGCACCTGTTCCTGGTTCTGCCTGGCCTGCGTCAACCGCTCCTGCGCCTGGCGCCATTGCTGCCAGGCCCGCTCAGTGGCGTCGGTCGCTACGCCAGCGAACCCGTCCAGCAGATTGCGCACGGCATGCGGGCGCATCAGGCTCTGCCAGGCATGCTGGCCGTGGATGTCCACCAGCATTTCGCCCAGCGCATGGAGCTGCCCGACGGTTGCCACCGAACCGTTGATCCAGCAGCGGCTCTTGCCCTGCGCGTCGATGATGCGGCGCAACAGCAGGCTTTCCTCCGCGTGCGCGAAGTCATGCTCCTGCAACCACTGGCGCAGCGCCGGCATGTCCGGTGCCGGCGGATCGAACTCGGCCACCAGCTCCGCGCGGGCCGCGCCCTCGCGCACAACCCCGGCATCGCCTCGTCCCCCCAGCACCAGTTGCAGCGCATCAATGAGGATCGATTTGCCGGCCCCGGTCTCACCACTGAGCACGGTAAACCCGTCCCGCAGGTCCAGTGCCATGGACTGCACCAGCACGAAGTCACGCAGAGCCAGATGCCGCAGTGCCATCAGCTGCCTCCCTCGTTCCAGCCGAGCTTCGAGCGCAACATGGCAAAGTAGCTCCAGCCCTTGGGATGCAGGAAACGCGCGGCATGCACCGAGCGCTGCACGTGCAGGCTGTCGCCCACGAGCAGGTCAGGCATGGTGAGCATGTCGAACTTGGCGCTCATGTCCTTGCCGGCCAGCACCTTGACGGTGACATGGCTGGTGTCGGGCAGGACAATGGGACGATTGGACAACTTGTGCGGCGCAATCGGCGCAATCACCCAGCCTGCGGCAGCAGGATGGATGATGGGTCCGCCCACCGAGAGCGAGTACGCGGTGGAGCCGGTGGGCGTGGCGATGATCAGGCCATCGGCACGCTGATTGGAGACGAACTGGCCATCCACATCCACGCGCAGCTCGAGCATGCCCGAGAGGTTGCCGCGCGAGACCACGACGTCATTGATGGCCAGTCCGTCATACAGCGCCTGCCCATCGCGCTCGACCCGCGCCATCATGAGCGGACGCCAATCCTCGTCATAGATGCCATCGAGCATCGGGGCGAGCTGATCCTGGTAGTGGTTGAGCGGCAGATCGGTCACAAAGCCCAGCCGCCCCTGGTTGATGCCGATCAGCGGCGTGCCAAAGGGCGCCAGCTCACGCGCAATGCCGAGCATGGTGCCGTCCCCGCCGATGGCAATGCACAGATCGCACTGCCGGCCGATCTCCTGTGGCGTCAGTGCCGGATGGTCCGTCACTTCCAGATTGGCGGCGGATTCGGCCTCCACCACCACCTCCGCGCCCTTCTGTAGCAGAAAGCGCGCCACGTCCTCGAGCACGCTGCGGGCGGCCTTGCGCGCATCGCGTGATGGGGCAATCTGGTACTTGCCCAGAATGGCAATTTTCTTGAAGGTGATGGACATACGAGCGGCTGCGCGCGCCGATAAGGAAAATCCGCCCCGGACAAGGTGGCAGGCACGGGCCACACACCTGGCCAACTGACGTGCAAGGGATGCGTCCGCACGACATCCGGACGCGACGCGCCAAAGTATAGCCGCGCGCCCTGCCCTGACGTCATCGCTGCGGTGGGCGCCGCAGCGCGGCGCAGGCTTTTTGCGGCCAATTGATGCGAGAAGCCCACAGCGGCAACCGGTTGGGCGAAAAACGCTTGAAAAGCGCTTCGCCAGCGCTATCTGCGCTTCTATACTCTGCGCTTTTTCCAGCGGAGCGTGTGCACGCAGCGCTGGCAGATGCACACGCGCGGCAGCTTCGGCATGCGCAAGGCTTGCTGCGCGATATCCACTTTTGGTTCACGACACCCCATGGCCAAGGAAGAGTTGATAGAGATGCAGGGCGCAGTCCTGGAAGTGCTGCCCGATTCGCGGTTTCGCGTGCGGCTGGACAACGGCCACGAACTGATCGCCTACACCGGCGGCAAGATGCGCAAGCACCACATCCGCATTCTGGCGGGCGACAAGGTCACGCTGGAGATGTCCCCCTACGACCTGAGCAAGGGCCGCATCATCTTCCGTCACCTGCCCGGGCGCGGGCCAATGTAAGCATCGGTGCCAGGCAGGCGGCACCTTGCTTTTGCCGGCTGCCCACGACGCCGCATCGGGTGCTCGCCCTCTGGCGGCCACAGCCCCGGGTTGTCGACAGCGTCGTCGCATGCAGCGCCGTTTGCCGGTGGCATGGACATTGCATCCGATAATACGCATCTGCCGTTGCGCATCACCGGGTCGGCCCTGCCCTGGCAGGGCCGACATATTTGCCCTTGTCGCTGCCCTCGCCCCCCATGCCCACTGAGCCGCCTTTACCCGATGAAACCCGGGAAGTCCAGGACCTGACCAGTCTGCAGCCTGTGCGCCTGGCGTTGCGCGGCATTACCAAGCGCTATCCGGGCGTGGTTGCCAACGACGGCATCGACCTGACCGTACGCCGTGGCGAGATCCACGCCATCCTCGGGGAAAATGGTGCGGGCAAGTCCACGCTGATGAAGATTATCTATGGCGCGGCAGCGCCCGACGCGGGCAGCATCCACTTCGACGGCAAGCCTGTCGCGATCGGCTCGCCCAAGCAGGCGCGTGCCCTGGGCATCGCCATGGTGTTCCAGCATTTCAGCCTGTTTGAGTCGCTGACCGTTGCCGAGAACATCTGGCTGGGTCAGGACGACGCCATGACGCGGGAGATGCTGGACGTCCATCTGGACGAGGCGCAACGCACCTTCGGCTTGGGCATTGACCTGCAGCGCCCCGTGCACACCCTCAGCGTGGGCGAACGGCAGAAAGTCGAGATCCTGCGCAGCCTGGTCACCCCGCCCAAGGTGCTGATTCTCGATGAGCCCACGTCGGTACTGACACCGCAGGCCGTACAGGACTTGTTCGAGGTGCTGCGGCGCCTGGCAGACTCGGGCTGCAGTATTCTCTACATCAGCCACAAGTTGCACGAAATTCGGGCGCTGTGCGAACGGTGCACCGTCATCCGCCAGGGCAAGGTGCAGGGCGTGGTCGACCCGCGTGCCGAGAGCGACGCCTCGCTGGCCCGGCTGATGATTGGCGCGGAGCCCCCGAAAGTGCCGGCCAATGCACGCGCACCAGGATCGTGCGTGCTGCAGGTACATGGCCTGAGCCTGCCGCGCGCCCATCTGTTCGGGGTTGACTTGCACGCCATCGACCTGAGCGTGCACGCGGGCGAGATCGTCGGCATTGCCGGCATTTCCGGCAACGGCCAGAACGAACTCATGCAGGTGCTCTCGGGCGAGGACACCCGCGCTCCCGCGGACAGCGTGACCATCCATGGCACGCCTGCCGCCCAGCTGTCGCCGCAGCAGCGCAGGCAGCGCCATCGCTTGCACTTCGTGCCGGAGGAGCGGCTGGGCCGCGCCACGGTACCCAGCATGAGCCTGGCACACAACCTGCTGCTGACCCGCGCACTGACCGCCGGACCGCTGGGCTGGATCAGCCTGGCCAGGCTCAAGCGCAAGGCCGGCGAAATTCTGCGGCAGTACAACGTCAAGGCCGCAGGCAGCCATGCGGCGGCACGGTCGCTCTCCGGCGGCAATCTGCAGAAATACATCGTCGGGCGCGAAATGGATGCCGCGCCACAGATTCTGCTGCTGGCGCAACCCACGTGGGGGGTGGACGTCGGCGCTGCCGCGCAGATCCGCGCGCAACTGCTGGCTCTGGCGCAGCAAGGCTGTGCGGTGCTCGTCGTATCCGAGGAAATCGAAGAGCTGTTCGAACTCTGCGACCGGCTGTATGTCATGGCCAGAGGTCGGCTTTCTCCATCACTGCAGCGCAGCCAGACCAGTGTCGAGCAGGTCGGGGTCTGGATGAGCGGTCTGTGGGACGGTGCGGGGACCCCAGCCAACACTTCCGCCGAAGAAATGTCCAGCCTGGTCTGAAACCAGCCGCCATCACGCATGAAGCCTGTTCTCGAACCCCGCCCCCAGCCATCCCGCGTGTGGACGTATGCCTCGCCACTGCTGGCACTCGTTGCCACCGTGGTGATCGGCATGCTGATCTTCTGGCTCTCTGGCACCTCTCCCCTCAAGGGCATTCAGGTGTTTTTCTGGGAGCCGATCAAGAACAGCTACGCCTGGGGGGAAATTGCCGTCAAGGCCACACCGCTGCTGCTGATTGCGCTGGGCCTGGGCCTATGCTTTCGCTCCAACATCTGGAACATCGGTGCCGAGGGCCAGTTTGTGCTTGGCGCCATCACCGGTGGCTGGGTAGCCTTGCAGGCCGGCCCTGCCACGCCTGGCTGGCTGATCATTGCGCTGATTCTGCTGGCGGGCTGCCTGGGCGGAATGCTCTGGGCGGCGATCGTTGCCGTCCTGCGCGACCGCTTCAACACCAATGAAATCCTGGTCAGCCTGATGCTGGTGTATGTGGCCATCCAGCTGCTGGCGTATCTGGTCTACGGGCCATGGAAGGACCCGGCTGGCTACAACTTCCCCCGCACCGCGATGTTTGATCCGGTGACGCAGCTGCCGCAGCTGATGCCTGGCTCACGCGCGACGGTGGCGGTCTTTCTTGCGCTCGCCGCCTGCGTGCTGATGTGGCTGTTCATGTTCAGGACGCGCGCGGGCTTCGCGCAGCAGGCCGGCGGCCTCGCGCCAGCGGCGGCACGCTACGCGGGCTTTTCGGCGCGGCGGGCGCTGTGGACCGCACTGCTAATCAGCGGCGGGCTGGCCGGCATTGCCGGCACGCTTGAAGTCATCGGTCCGGTCGGTCAGCTCAACCCGCGCGTGCCGGTGGGCTATGGTTTTACCGCCATCATCGTGGCATTCGTCGGGCGCTTGCACCCCGTCGGCATGGTGTTTTCCACCATCTTGCTGAGCATGTTCGTGATCGGTGGGGAACTGTCGCAGTCACAGCTGGGGCTGCCCAAATCGCTGGGCAATGTGTTCCAGGGCCTGCTGCTGTTCTGCCTGCTGGCCTGCGATACCTTAGTCAATTACCGCGTGCGCCTCAAGTCGCGCACAGGAGGGCAATGATGGACTTGCTCATCGCCGCCACACTCAACGCCGGAACCGTGCTGGCACTTGCCGCCCTGGGGCTGATGATCAACGAGAAGATTGGCGTCATCAACCTTGGCGCAGAAGGCATGATGCTGTGCGCAGCCATCGCAGGCTTTGCCACCGTGGTGCATACCGGCAGCCATAGCGCGGGACTGCTTGCCGGCATGGCCGCGGGTGCGGTGATGGCCGCGCTGTTTGGCTGGCTGGTGATCTACCTGCACACCAATCAGTACGCCAGCGGTCTGGCACTGAGCATTTTCGGCCTGGGATTTTCCGCCTACATGGGGGTGGACTACGTACAGTCCACGCTGCCGGCCAGCCCGCGCTATGCCATTGCGCTGCTGGCCGACCTGCCTTTCGTAGGCCCTGCGCTGTTTCGTCAGCATCCGCTGGTGTACCTGACCATGGCGCTGGCGGTTTTCCTGTTGTGGTTCTACGGGCGCACCCGCACGGGCCTGCTGCTGCGCTCAATTGGCGAATCCCCCGAGTCCGCCCACGCGCTGGGCTATCGCGTACAGGCCATCCGGCTGCTGTGCGTGAGCATCGGTGGTGCACTGTGCGGGCTGGCCGGCGCGTATCTGTCCACGGTCTACAGTTCGCTCTGGGCCGAGGGTATGGTCGCTGGCCGTGGCTGGATCGCCCTTGCACTGACGGCGTTTGCCACATGGCGGCCGCTACGCATTCTCGTCGGCGCCTACCTGTTCGGTGGTGTGACGATGCTTCAGTTCAGCATGCAGGCGGCGGGGGTGCAGATTCCCAGCCAGCTGCTGAGCATGTTGCCCTACCTGGCAACGATTGCCGTGTTGGTGCTGATTTCGCGCAACCCCGCATGGATTCGCGCCAACATGCCGGCGTCGCTCGGCAAGCCGTTTGCGCCGCCGCGCTGATGCGGTGCGACTGGCGGCATTCCTTTGTTTTTCAACCATCAGGAGAAGCACCTATGACCTCTTCCATCCAGCGCATGGCCCAACGCGCCGGTGTGGCTACGCTGTTCGCCGCCACGCTGACCGCCTGCGGCAAACAGGAACCACCAGCGCCATCTCCTGCGCCAGCGGCATCGCCCACCTCTGCTGCGCCGGCACCCGCGCCCGCTGCGGCGCCCGCGACACCAACGAGCGAAAGCGGCACCAGCCAGCAGGCGGCCAACAGCCCTGTCAAGGTGGCGTTCGCCTATATCGGGCCGGTCGGCGACGGGGGCTGGACGTTTGCCCACGACAATGGCAGAAAGGCGCTGGAGGCCGCGCTTGGCGATAAGGTGGAGACGAAATTCGTCGAAAGCGTGCCCGACTCTGCGGATGCCGAGCGCATCCTGCGCGGCTTCGTGACCGAAGGCAATCAGATCATCTTCGGCACAACCTTTGGCTACATGGACTACATGGAGCGGCTGGCGCGTGAATTCCCGGATGTGAAGTTCGAACACGCCACCGGTTACAAGACTGCGCCCAACCTCTCCACCTACGACAGCCGCACCTATGAGGGCGCCTACATGGCAGGTGTCGTGGCAGGCGGCATGACCAAGAGCAACGTGCTGGGCGTGGTTGGCTCGGTGCCGATTCCGGAGGTGATCCGCAACATCAACAGCTTCACGCTGGGTGCGCAATCGGTCAATCCCAACATCACCACCCGTGTGGTCTGGGTCAATGAATGGTTCAATCCACCACTGGAGACGGAAGCGGCCACTTCGCTGATCAACAGCGGCGCTGACATCCTGTTCCAGAACACCGACTCGGCTGCGGTCATCCGCACTGCGCAGGAACATGGCAAGCGTGCGTTCGGCTGGGACTCGGACATGTCCTCCTACGGCCCGCAGGCCCACCTGGCCTCGGCCGTGATCAACTGGGGGCCCTACTACATTGACACCGTGCAATCCGTGATCGACGGTACGTGGCAGAGCCGCCAGAGCTGGTGGGGAGTCAAGGAAGGTGCGATCGATCTGGTCAGCCTGGCCGACGACATTCCCGCCGAGATCAAGGAGCGTGTCGAACAGGTACGACAGGGGCTCAAGGACGGCACATTCCAGATCTGGAAGGGCCCGATTCTCGGCCAGAATGGCGAGGAAATCCTCGCTGACGGCCAGGTCGGCGACGATGCCTTCAAGCTCGGCATCAAGTTCTACGTCAAGGGGGTTGAAGGCCAGGTGCCAGGTGCCAACTGAGCAACCCGGGCCTTTGGCCTGACACAAAAAAGGGATGCCGCGGCATCCCTTTTTTCTTGTCTGCCTGGCGTCAGCCGCCGCGGCGCATCATGTCGAAGAACTCGTGATTGTTCTTGGTCTGGCGCATGTTCTTGAGCATGAGTTCCATGGCCTCGATTTCGTCCATGTTGAACAGAAACTGCCGCAGGATCCGCGTCTTCTGCAGCACTTCGGGCTGCAGCAGCAGCTCTTCGCGGCGGGTTCCGCTCTTGGACAGTTCGATGGCCGGAAATACCCGTTTTTCGTACAAACGCCGGCTCAGGTGGATTTCGCAGTTGCCGGTGCCCTTGAATTCCTCGAAGATCACTTCGTCCATGCGGCTGCCCGTGTCGACCAGCGCCGTGGCGATGATGGTCAGCGAACCGCCCTCCTCGACATTGCGAGCCGCGCCGAAGAAGCGCTTGGGCCTATGCAGCGCATTGGCATCCACCCCACCCGAGAGCACCTTGCCGGAGGACGGCACGACGTTGTTGTAGGCACGCGCCAGCCGGGTGATGGAGTCGAGCAGGATCACCACGTCCTTCTTGAGCTCGACCAAGCGCTTGGCGCGCTCGATCACCATCTCGGCGACGTGCACATGGCGCGCACCCGGCTCGTCAAACGTGGAAGCGATGATTTCGCCCTTGACCGTGCGCTGCATCTCCGTGACTTCCTCGGGCCGCTCGTCGACCAGCAGCACCATCAAATGCACATCCGGATTGTTGGCGGTGATCGCGTGCGCGATGTGCTGCATCATCATCGTCTTGCCGCTCTTGGGCGGGGCCACGATCAGCGCGCGCTGGCCTCGCCCCAATGGCGCAATGATGTCGATGATGCGGCCGGTGATGTTCTCCTCGCTCTTGATGTCGCGCTCAAGCCGCATCTGCTCCTTGGGAAACAGCGGCGTGAGGTTCTCGAACATCACTTTGTGCTTGTTCTGTTCTGGCGGGCCTTCATTGACCTTTTCGAGCTTGTTCAACGCGAAATACCGCTCGCCATCCTTGGGAATGCGTACCTCACCCTCGATCATGTCGCCGGTGTGCAGGTTGAAGCGCCGCACCTGGCTGGGAGAGATGTAGATGTCGTCCGGGCTTGCCATGAAGCTGGTGTCCGGGCTGCGCAGGAAGCCGAAACCATCAGGCAGGATCTCCAGCACGCCGTCGGCGAACACCTGTTCGCCCTCCTTGGCGCGCTTCTTGATGATGGCAAACATCAGCTCCTGCTTGCGCATGCGCCCCGTGTTTTCGATACCGAGGGCTTCGGCCTGCTTCAGGACTTCAGACACGTGCAGTGCCTTGAGCTCATTCAAGTGCATGGTTTAAAGACTCCAACCGTGGAGCAAAGAGATGGGAAAACTTTGGAAGTAGTAGCTGCGCCGAGGCAGCAGGACGCATCGCAGCGCATTCCGGGGCTGAGCATGGAGGGCTTGGCTGTGCCGCTCTCGCGGCCTGGATAGGCCTTCAGCCAGAACGTCCATTGGGGAAATGGACAGTGCAGGTGCAATTATGACAGCAATTGCACGCGGTGCACGCCGCCCACGCATAAAAAAGCGCGCCCCAAGGCGCGCCTCACGCAGGCCAAGACTGCCGCAAACGGCGCAGGCCGTCCACCGGCAGGAGCCAGCTGCGCCTGACAGGGATCAGCCCAGGGCACCATCAATGAAGGACTGGATCTGCGCCTTGCTGCCGGCGCCGACGTTGGTGGCAGCCAGCTCGCCGTTCTTGAACAACATCAACGTCGGGATGCCGCGAATGCCGTACTTGGCGGGGACTTCACGGTTCTCGTCAACGTTAAGCTTCTTGATCAGCAGCTTGCCCTGATAGCTGGCTGCCAACTCATCAAGCACGGGCGCGATCTGCTTGCACGGGCCGCACCATTCGGCCCAGAAGTCCAGCAGCACGGGCGTTTCCGATTGCAGGACCTCCGCATCAAAGGTGGCGTCGGTGATATGCGAAATCAAAGGACTGGACATGGGTGAAAACTCTCTACGCGGGCGAGGATGAAAATGCTGCGCAAACCGCAGGATACGACTTGCGAGGCCACTGGAGGGGATTTTGACAGAACTTCGCGGCCGCTGCAGTCCACGCCATACTGCCATTGCAGCCGATGGTCCTATGGAGGGCGTGACTCTGCTACCATCGCGGGCGTGACACGGGGTGCCCCATACGTGGAGGCTGAGAGCAGACCCGTTGAACCTGATCAACGGCACAGCAGGTATCGCTGCCCCTGCTGACGCCGACAACCTTGCGGAGGGATCGTCACACCTATGCCAACAGCCACGGCGCTTGCGCCCCTTGTCCCCCTTTCGCCAGCCCTGCTGGCCCGCCAGGCCGCCCAGGCGCTGGCGGCGCTGCGCGCCGACTCCCCCCTTGTGCAGGCCATCACCAACCAGGTCGTCAGCAACTTCACCGCGAACGCCTTGCTGGCGCTGGGTGCCTCGCCGGCCATGGTCGATGTGCCGCGGGAAGCTGGCCCGTTCGCGGGCATGGCCTCGTGTCTGCTGATTAATCTGGGGACGCCGGCCCGTGAACAGCGCGCCGCAGCTATCGAGGCGGCGCAGGCCGCCGGCAACCATGGCAAGCCTTGGGTGCTGGATCCAGTGGCCGTGGGCGCCCTGCCCGTTCGCACGGAACTGGCCGCGCAGCTGTTTGCGATGGGTCCATCGATCGTGCGCGGCAACGCCTCGGAGATCCTGGCGCTCCATGCCCTTGTGACTGGCGAACGCAGCGTACCTGCCGGTGGCCGGGGCGTGGATGCCACCGCCAGCGTGGAGGACGCCAAGGCCGCGGCGCAGGCATTGGCCAGACGCGCAGGCGTTGTCGTGGCGGTCTCCGGCCCGGTGGACTGCATCACCGATGGGCATTGGTGCGTGCAGGTCCACACCGGCACGCCATTGCTGACACGCATCACTGGCGGCGGTTGCGCGCTGGGCGCGGTGATGGCGGCATTCGCCGCCACGACCCCTGACGCGTCGAACCTGTCTGCCGCCGTCGCAGCGACGGTCTGCTATACGCTGGCCGCCGAGCAAGCCGCGGCCAGGGCCACAGGGCCTGGCAGCTTCGCCGTGGCATTGCTGGATGCGCTGGCCGCATTGTCGCCCGAGCAGGTGCAGCGTGATGCGCGCCTGACGATGGCGCCGGCGTAGTTTGCACCACTGCATACCCTTGCGTTGCGTTGCCTTTCCAACCTGCTCATCTTCCTCACGACCGCCACCATGCCCCATCCATTGGATCTTTCCCTGTATCTCGTCACGAATTCCGAACAGTGCCATGCTGCTGGCCGCAGTGTTGCGGAAACGGTTGCCCTGGCCGTGGAAGGCGGCGTCACCGTCGTGCAGGTGCGGGAAAAGGATGCCAGCGCACGCGATTTCCTGGCCACCGTGGCATCCGTTGCCGAAGTACTGCCGGCACATATCCCCTTGCTGGTCAATGATCGCGTGGATGTGTATCTCGCCGCACGCGCTGCGGGCCACCCGGTCGCCGGCGTACACATCGGCCAGTCGGAGCTACCGGCGCCGCTGGTGCGGCAGCTCATCGGCGCTGACGCGGTGCTGGGCATCAGCGCAGCCACACCCGAAAGTCTCGCCGAGGCACAGGCCTCTGGCGTGGTGGACTACGTCGGCATGGGACCGCTGAACACCACAACCACCAAACGCAATGCCCCGCCGGCGATCGGCCTGCCATCGCTTGCTGCGTTGCGGCGCCTCACGCACTTGCCTGCCGTTGCCATTGGCGGGGTCGGCATGGCTGACATGCAGCCACTGCGCGCCGCGGGTTTTGACGGAGCGGCCGTGGTCAGCGCCATCTGCAAGGCATCGGACCCGCGGGCTGCCGCCGCTGCGCTCAAGGCGTGCTGGCAGTCGCACACGTAGCAGTTTCATCGTTTCCAGCAAGGGCCTTTTCCATGACCTCTTCCTCCTCCCTGTTGACGCGGCTGGCTCAACCTCGCAAAGTCCCGCGCGTGCTCAGCATTGCCGGCACTGACCCGACCGGTGGTGCCGGCATTCAGGCCGACCTCAAAAGTATTGCCGCCACGGGGGGCTATGGCATGGCGGTAGTGACCGCGCTGGTTGCACAGAATACATGCGGCGTGCGCAGCATCCATGTCCCGCCCATGCCATTTCTGCGCGAGCAGCTCGACAGCGTCAGCGACGACGTCGTCATCGATGCCGTGAAGATCGGCATGCTGGGAACACGCGCGATCATCGACGTGGTGCGGGACTGGCTGATCGCCAACCCGCCACCAGTGGTGGTGCTCGACCCCGTCATGGTGGCCACCAGCGGCGACCGGCTGTTGGACGCAGAGGCCGAAACGGCGTTGCGGGAGCTTCTACATCGCGCCGATCTGATCACACCCAACATGCCCGAACTGGCGGTCCTGGCCAATGCTGTGCATGCCCAGGACTGGTGCGGCGTGCTGGCCCAAGCGCGCGAAGTAGCCGCACGCTACAACATTCATGTGCTGGCCAAAGGCGGCCATCTGGATGGTGCGCATGCGCCGGATGCGCTGGTCGCTGCCGATGGGACCGTGCAGGAGTTTCCCGGCGCACGAATTGCTACCCGAAATACCCACGGCACGGGCTGTTCGTATTCGGCTGCGCTGGCCTGCCTGCGACCGCAGACCGACAGCTGGGCCCAAGCGGTGGCGCTGGCCAAGCCTTGGCTCACCAGTGCCATCCGCCATGCCGATGCGCTGAATGTGGGCAAGGGCAATGGTCCTATCCATCACTTTGCCGACCTATGGGAAGCCGCGTCGCGCGGCTGAGCATGCGCAGTCAGGCGTAAATCATCCGTGGCAGCCAGGTTGCCAGCGCCGGAAACGCCAGCACGAGGCCTATGGCCACTAGCTGCAGGCCCACGAACGGCAGCGCGCCACGGTACATATCCCCCGTGCTGACAGAGCCGGGGGCCACGCCGCGCAGATAGATCAGCGAGAAGCCGAACGGCGGCGTCATGAAACTGGTCTGCAGATTGACGCCGACCAGAACGCCCAGCCAGATGGGATCAACGCCCATGTTCAGCAGCGCCGGTGCTGTAATCGGAATGATGATGAAGATCAGCTCGAACGTATCCAGAATGAAACCGAGCACGAACATCACCAGCATCACCACGATCAGCGCCCCCATGGCTCCGCCGGGAAGGTGTGCCAGCATGTCGTGCACCAGATCGTCGCCACCGAGCATGCGGAACACGATCGAAAACACGGCGGCGCCGATCAACAACACGAACACCATGGAGGTAATGGTAGCCGTGGAAATGCAGGTCTGGCGCAGCATCGCAAAAGTCAGCTTGCGCTTGATGAGTACCAGCAGCGAAGCCCCGACCGCACCGACCGAAGCAGCCTCTGTCGGCGTGGCGATGCCGCCCAGTATTGACCCCAGCACCGCAATCACAAGCAGCAGCGGCGGCATCATGGACACCAGCACATCCTTGATGAGGGTGGTTCTCTCCAGCCTCGTCGGGGGCGTGGCCGGGCAACTTGCCGGATTGACGATGGCCTTGTAAACCATGAAGGCGAGGTACAGCGCAATCAACACCAGAGACGGCAATACCGAGCCGGCGAACAGGTCGCCCACGGATACCGGCGCTGGCGAGAAGTTACCCTTAGCCATCTGCACCTGGGCGTTGATGCCCGCCAGCATGTCCCCCATGAAAATCATCACGGTTGACGGCGGAATGATCTGCCCGAGTGTTCCCGACGCGCAGATCACGCCACAGGCCAGCTTGGGGTCATATCTGGCCTGCAGCATCGCCGGCAGACTGATCAGCCCCATAGTCACCACCGTGGCTCCCACCACGCCAGTGGATGCGGCAAGCAGTGCCCCCACCACAATGACCGAAATGCCCAGCCCGCCTGGCATGTGGCCAAACACCTTGCCCATCGTCTTGAGCAGCTGCTCGGCAATACCGGATTTCTCCAGCATCACGCCCATAAAGATGAACAGTGGCACTGCTACCAGTACCTCGTTGGTCATGAAGCCGACATAGCGTGGCGCCAGCGAACCGAAATTGCTGGGGCTGAACACCCCCAGCCAGTACCCGGCCAGCGCAAAGAATAGTGAAATGCCGGCCAATGAGAACGCCACTGGAAAGCCCAGCAGCAATGCGCCGATCACGCCCGCAAACATCAGCGCGGCAAGAATCTCTCCAATCAGAACGGGCTCCATGGCATCAGTCCTGGTAACGGTATGGCGGCGGTAGCGCCTCCTGCCGGCCGATCAGCACCAGCAGGCTGCGCATAGCGATCGCAATGCCCTGCAGCGCCACCAGCACAACGAACACCAGAATGAAGCTTTTGAGTACGAAAAAGCCAGGCATGCCCCCGACATTGGGCGACGCCTCCAACCGCTGCCAGGACCGCAGCACATAGGGCAGCGCGTACTGCCAGACCACCACGCAAAACGGTGCCAGAAAGCACACTACCCCAATCAGATCCCGCAGCGCCTTGCTACGCAGCGACGCCGTACGATAGAAAACATCCACGCGTACATGGTCATCGCGAAACAGTGCGTAACCCGCCACGCCCATGAACATTGCACCACTGAGCCAGACGTACAGATCCTGCATCCACAGCACTGTGGTGGAGAGGAAGTGGCGCATGAACACCACTGCAAAACACACCAGCACGGACGCGAGCGCCAGCCAGACCAGCGCGCTGCCGACCAGCCGGTTAAGCCGCCCGATGCTGACGACCACGAAAGCGAGTAACCGCACCATGATTGACTCCCTCATCGACATGATTGAATGGGCAGCGGGCCAGCAGGCGTCCGCTCCTCTCGGCTGTAACTGTGCGCTCGATCCGCGCACGCGCGGGCCAAGGTCTGATGCCCCGAATCCGCGTTAGCCGATCTGAAAGTACTTAGCCCGCGCCATCAGAAACGGCGTATCGGTCCCATCCGTCTTTTGCCGCACGATGTTGAAGGCTTGGACGTAGCTTTCGGCCACCTTTTTTGCCAGGGCGTCACCACTGTCGCGTAGCGCTTGCAGCACTTCTGCGGAGGCCTTCGCGCCCGCCTGTAGCAGCTCTTCCGGAAACTGTCGCACCTGCACGCCATGCTCACGCACCAGTGTCTGCAGTGCGCGAGGATCGTTGGCCGCCATGTCCGATGCCACATCGTCATAGCTGGCCTGGCAGACGTAACGCACGATAGCCTGCAAATCGGCGGGCAGCTCCTGGAACTTCGCCTTGTTCACCACGGCCTCGGTCGCCAGTCCCGGCTCAATGAAGCTGGGAAAGTAGTAGTTCTTGGTGATCTGGTAGAAGCCCAGCGCCAGGTCGTTGTAGGGACCTACAAACTCGGCTGCATCCAGCGTGCCGCTTTGCAGCGCCTGAAAAATATCGCCCGCAGCCATGTTCGTGACCGATGCGCCCAGCCGCTGCCAGACCTGCCCGCCCAGGCCGGGCGTGCGAAAGCGCAGGCCCCGTATGTCAGCCACGCCCCGGACTTCGTTGCGAAACCACCCACCTGCCTGGGCACCCGTATCGCCAGAGAGAAATCCCTGGACTCCAAACTCATCGTAGATTTCGTCCCAGATTTCCTGCCCGCCCATGTGTCGAATCCAGGCCGTCAGCTCACGGGATGTCATGCCATAGGGCACACCGGTGAAAAACGACAGGCCCGGATTCTTGTTGTGCCAATAATAGGCCGCACCATGGCTCATCTCCGCGGAGCCTTCGATCACTGCGTCCAGCGCCTGAAGGGCAGGGACCAGTTCTCCGGCGGCGTAGACGCGCACCGTCAGCCGCCCACCTGACATCTCGTTGATGCGCTGCGCCAGCCGCTCGGCCCCCACCCCCAGGCCGGGGAAATTCTTCGGCCATGTCGTGACCATGCGCCACTCGAAGCGCTGCTGCACGATAGCCGGCGCTGCCGGCGCAGTGTCTTGGGCACTGGCGCTCTCCTCCTTGCCACAGGCTGCCAACGCCACTGTCCCCAGTGCGGCTCCGGCGGTCAGCCCCCTCTTCAAGATAGTGCGGCGATCCATGCTTGTCTCCTTGTTGATCTGCGTTATCCGGCATGGTGGTGTGCTGCTGCGCATGCCTTCGCGCGATTCTAGGGAGGAAGCCGGGCGAGTCCGCTGCGGGATTCCCCCAGTGCAGACAGAGCGCCACAAAAAACTGTGCGATGTGCGCTGCAACCGCTGACGCACCCGCCCCGGGAGTGCGGTATCAGCGCACGGACGGACGGCCCAGCCACCACAGCGTGCGAGCGCTGATGGCGCATGTGCCGATCGTCAGAGCCAGCGGAT
The DNA here is from genome assembly GCF_001005215.1 of Lampropedia cohaerens. GTDB lineage: Bacteria > Pseudomonadota > Gammaproteobacteria > Burkholderiales > Burkholderiaceae_C > Lampropedia > Lampropedia cohaerens. The sequence goes on along the minus strand of NZ_LBNQ01000022.1, from coordinate 81,030 downwards.
AGGCCGTGCCGTTTTGTGTGGCAGCGACGGCAGCACTGACCATTGATGCGATTCCGAACTGCGTCACGCCCAACAGTCCCGAAGCACTGCCACCATGCTGGCCCGCAGCGCCCATCGCGATGGCAGCGCCATTGGCGCCGATCAGGCCCATGCAGCCCACCGCCAACCACAGCGCCACGATGAAGAAAGCCATGGGCAATGCCAGCACAACAGCCATCACCAGCAGCAGCGCGAAGCTCGCCTGCAGCAGCAAGGCCGTGCTGAAAACCTGCTCGACGCGCCAGCGCAGCAGCAGCAGCCGGTTCATGAAATTGCTCAGCACCAGTGCACCGGCATTGCAGGCGAACAGCGTGCTGTACTGCTGAACGCTGAGCCCGTACAGCTGGGTGAAGACGAATTCCGAGCCCGTGATGTAGGCAAACAGGGTGCCACTGGCCAAACCGCAGCACAGCGCAGGGACCATGAATCCCCGGCGTACGGTCAGTTGCCGATAGGTGGCGAACAGCCCGCCAAAGCTCAATGGCTGGCGTCGATGCACTGGCAGGCTTTCGGGCACGACGAACAGCACCAGCGCCGCGCAGACAAGGCCATAGCACACCATGAACCAGAAGATGCTCTGCCAGCCCAGCGCCAGCAGCATCCATCCGCCCAGCAGCGGCGCGACGATGGGCGCGACCATCATGACCATCATCATCAGCGACAGCACCCGCGCCACCTCGGTGCGTTCGAACAGGTCATTAACGATGGCGCGCACGATCAGCATGCCAGCAGCAGCGCCTACCGCCTGCGCAAAGCGCAGCACGATCAGCCACTGCACCCCCGTCGCCAGCGCGCAGCCCAGCGATGCCAAGGTAAAGATCGCTACACCGGCCAGCAGCGGCATGCGGCGGCCAAAGCGGTCGCTCAGAGGACCATAGATCAGCTGCCCAAATGCCAGCCCCAGCACGAACAGCGAAATGGTCGACTGGATATAGCCTGCGCTGCTGCCGAAGTGGCTGGCCATCTCGCTCATGCCCGGCAGGTACATGTCGGTCGCCACCGGACCGAAGGCGGTCAGCGCCGCAAGCGTGATCACAAGTGCCGCAAAGGGCAGGTTTTTCTGACGCATGCAAACCGATCAGCGCCAGCCCAAAAGCGGCGCAACGTGGGAAAGAACAGCCTGCAACACATGCAGGTTGTAGGCAACACCCAGCTGGTTCGGAATCGTCAGCAACAGCGTGTCAGCCTCGGCAATGGCCTCGTCTGCCGCCAGTGCGCGTGCCAGCACATCCGGCTCGCCCGCATAGCTGCGGCCAAAGATGGCGCGGGTGTTGGCGTCGAGGTAGCCACGCTGGTCCTGGCTGTGCGCGTCCTGCGCAAAATAGCGGCGGTCCTGCTCCGTCAGAATGGGAAAGATGCTGCGGCTGACCGAAACCCTGGGGCTGTGCGCATGGCCTGCGTCCTTCCACGCCTGACGATACAGACGGATTTGCTCGGCCTGCTGCACGTGAAAGGGCTTGCCGCTCTCGTCGTTCTTGAGGGTAGAGCTTTGCAGGTGCATGCCCTGCTGCGCCGCCCAGACGGCCGTGGCGTTGGAGCCGGCGCCCCACCAGATGCGTGCGCGCAGACCCGGCGAAAAAGGCTCCAGCCGCAGCAGACCCGGCGGATTGGGAAACATCGGTGTCGGGTTCGGCTCCGCAAACCCCTCACCGCGCAGCACCTCCAGCAGCACCTTGGCGTGGCGACGACCCATTTCGGCATCGCTCTCGCCCTCGGCGGGGTGATAGCCGAAATGGCGAAAGCCGTCGACGACCTGCTCGGGCGAGCCGCGGCTGATGCCCAACTGCAACCGCCCGCTGGCTATCAGATCGGCTGCCCCGGCATCCTCGGCCATGTACAGCGGATTTTCGTAGCGCATGTCGATCACGGCCGTTCCGATCTCGATACGGCTGGTGCGCGCGCCCACCGCAGCCAGCAGGGGAAACGGCGAAGCCAGCTGGCGCGCGAAATGGTGGACGCGAAAGTACGCGCCATCAAGGCCAATCTTCTCGGCCTCCACCGCGAGTTCGATCGACTGCAGCAAGGCATCGGCAGCGCTGCGCACCTGCGAGTGCGGTGCGTCGCTCCAGTGCCCGAAGGAGAGAAAGCCCAGCTTCTTCATCATCACCTCTGCGCCCGCATCAGCGCATCACGGTTAACCCACCCATCTGCGTGCATTGCGCCACAGGCGCATCCATGGACTCCTGGCCGCCAGTCCGCCGGTTGCGGCAAGGTCTGTCCAGCTCATCTGCACGTTGCGGAACACCCGCTCCGGGTGCGGCATCATGGCCGTGAAGCGCCCATCTGCGGTGGTAACGGCCGTCAGCCCCCCCGGGCTGCCGTTGGGGTTGAAGGGATAGGCCTCGGTCGGCTGTCCATGGTGGTCGACGTAGCGCATCGCAGCATGAACCCGCTGCGCATCGCCCTGCCCGGCGAAGTTGGCATAGCCCTCGCCGTGCGCCACCACCACAGGCAAGCGGCTGCCCGCCATGCCCTGCAGGAACAGACTGGGAGAGTCGAGCACTTCCACCAGCGACAGGCGCGCTTCGAAGCGCTCGCTGCGGTTGGTGGTAAAGCGCGGCCAGGCTTCGGCGCCGGGGATGATGGATGCCAGTTCGGCAAACATCTGGCAGCCATTGCACACCCCAAGGGCAAAGCTGTCGCTGCGTGCGAAGAACTGCTGGAACTGCTCCAGCAATGCCGGATTGAAGGTGATCGAGCGCGCCCAGCCCACACCTGCGCCCAGCGTGTCACCATAGCTGAAGCCCCCGCAGGCGACCAGCCCCTGGAAATCCGCCAGCCGTTCGCGGCCGCTTTGCAGGTCCGTCATGTGCACGTCGACAGCATCAAAGCCGGCTTCGCTGAACGCGTAGGCCATCTCCAGGTGCGAATTGACACCTTGCTCACGCAGCACCGCGACCCTGGGGCGGGCCTTGCCTATGAATGGCGCAGCCACGTCCTCGGCGGGATCGAAGCTCAGCCGCACGTGCAGGCCCGGATCGTCGAGCCGGCCGGCGGCCGCATGCTCCTGATCGGCGCAGTCCGCGTTGTCACGCTCGCGCGCGATCTTCCAGCTGACGCTGTCCCAGACCTGGAACAGGTCGAACAGGTCGGCGCTGAACACCTTCTTCGTATCGCGCCAGATCTGCAGCTGGCCCTTGCCATCGTCCAGTGGCGCATGCAGGGGCCGCGTCTTGCCAATGAAGTGACTGTGGCGGGACAGGCCATGTTCGCGCAGCGTCTGCATCACGGCGTTGCGCTCACTGGTGCGCACCTGCAACACCACGCCGAGTTCCTCATTGAACAGCGCCTTGAGCGTCAGTTCCTCGCGGCGGGCGCTGACCTGCTGTGCCCAGTTCTTCGCATCGCCGTATTCGGCGCGGCTGTCGGCAATGCCGTCGCTTTCGGTAATGAGAATATCCAGGTTCAGGGCAACGCCCACGTGGCCGGCAAAAGCCATTTCCGCCACGGCGGCCAGCAGCCCGCCGTCGCTACGGTCGTGGTAGGCCAGCAGCCTGCCATCGCGGCGCAGTTGGTTGACGGCGTCGACCAGCGCAATCAGGTCCTGGGGGTCATCCAGGTCCGGTGTAGCCCCCCCGGCCTGTCCGAGCACCTGCGCCAGCATGGAGCCCCCCATGCGCATCTGCCCTTTGCCCAGGTCGATCAGGATCAGCGTGGTATCCAGCTCCTGCGCGTCGAGTTGCGGCGTGAGCGTGCCGGTCACGTCCTCCAGCGTGCAGAAGGCGCTGGCGATCAGCGTCACCGGAGATACGACCTTACGGCGCTCCCCCTCATGCTGCCAGACCGTGCGCATGGACAGGCTGTCCTTGCCGACAGGAATGGAGATGCCCAGTGCCGGACACAGCTCCATGCCAACGGCCTTGACCGTTGCGTAGAGGTCTGCGTCTTCCCCCGGCTCGCCGCAGGCGGCCATCCAGTTGGCGGACAGCTTGACGCGCGGCAGCGCGATGGGCGCGGCCAGCAGGTTGGTGATGGCCTCGGCAATTGCCAGCCGACCCGAGGCGGCGGCGTTGATGCTGGCAACGGGGCTGCGCTCGCCCATCGCCATCGCTTCGCCCGCCAGGCCCTTGAAGTCCGCCAATGTCACGGCCACGTCGGCCACCGGCACTTGCCAGGGGCCGACCATCTGGTCACGGTGCGTCAGCCCGCCAACGGCGCGGTCACCAATGGTGATGAGAAAGCGCTTGCTGGCCACGGTCGGATGGCTGAGCACGTCGATGACGGCCTGCTGCAGATCCACCCCGGTCACATCCAGCGGCGGTACCGGCCGCGCCACCGACTGCACGTCGCGGTGCATCTTCGGTGGTTTGCCCAGCAGCACGTCCATCGGCATGTCCACCGGCTCGCAGGGCGCCTTGCCCGGCTCGTCGACGACCTTGAGGTGGCGATCCTCAGTGGTCACGCCGACCACCGCAAACGGGCAGCGCTCGCGCTCGCACAACGCCGCAAAGCGCTCCAGCGCCTCTGGCGCAATCGCCATGACGTAGCGCTCCTGGCTCTCGTTGCTCCAGATCTCGCGCGGCGACAGGCCCGACTCCTCCAGTGGCACCTGGCGCAGGTCAAAGCGCGCGCCCCGCCCGGCATCGTTGACCAGTTCGGGAAAGGCGTTGGACAGGCCCCCTGCCCCAACATCATGAATGGCCAGGATGGGGTTGGCCTCGCCCAGCTGCCAGCACTGGTTGATGACTTCCTGCGCGCGGCGTTCGATCTCGGGGTTGCCGCGCTGCACGGAATCGAAGTCCAGATCCGCCGCATTGGCACCGGTCGCCAGTGACGAGGCGGCCCCACCACCCATGCCTATGCGCATGCCCGGGCCGCCCAGCTGCACCAGCAGCGTGCCAGCCGGAAACTGGATTTTCTTGACCTGCGTGGCATCGATCTGCCCGACGCCACCGGCAATCATGATGGGCTTGTGAAAGCCGCGCTGCACGCCTGCGACTTCCTGCTCGTATTCGCGGAAATAGCCCACCAGATTGGGGCGGCCGAACTCGTTGTTGAACGCGGCACCACCCAGCGGGCCTTCGGTCATGATCTGCAACGGACTGGCAATGTGTGCAGGCTTGCCACCGGGCTGGTCGCAGAGGCCGGCCCAAAGCTTGGAGACGGTAAACCCCGTCAGCGCGGCCTTGGGTCTGGCGCCCCGGCCGGTGGCACCCTCGTCGCGGATCTCACCTCCAGCCCCGGTTGCGGCGCCGGGAAACGGCGAGATCGCCGTCGGGTGGTTGTGCGTCTCGACCTTCATCAGCACATCGTGCCGGGCCGACTCGCGTACGTAGTGCCGCGGCTGCGTTGCGTCGTCAGCGCGGGCGACAAACCGCTCAAGGACGTGGCCTTCCATGACCGACGCATTGTCGGCATACGCCACCACCGTGTGCTGCGGAGCGCGCTGGTGGGTGTTGCGGATCATGGCAAACAGGCTGTGCTGCTGCGCCACGCCATCAATGGTGAAGTCCGCATTGAAGATCTTGTGGCGGCAATGCTCGCTGTTGGCCTGCGCGAACATCATCAGCTCCACGTCGGTGGGGTTGCGCTGCAGCTGCGTGAACGCGTTCACAAGATAGTCGATCTCGTCATCGGCCAGCGCCAGGCCCCACTGGCGGTTGGCCGCCTCCAGCGCGCTGCGGCCAGCACCCAGCACGTCCACGGTCTCCAGCGTACCCGCCGGCACGCTCTCGAACAGCGCGCCCAGCTGGGTGCGATCGGCCAGCACCGATTCGGTCATCCGGTCGTGCAGCAAGGCGGCAATCTGTTGCCAATGCGTGTGGTCGAGCGGTTCTGTCTTTCCAAGCAAGCCCTTCTTCAACCGCACTTGGTACTCCACGGCACGCTCGATGCGATGCACCGGCAAGCCACAGTTGTGCGCGATATTGGTCGCCTTCGACGCCCAGGGGCTGACGGTGCCCACGCGCGGCGTGACGACCCAGACGGCCATTGCGTGCTCGCGCTCGGATCCCTCGGCCGGCCTGGCATCCAGCAGTCTGGCTACACGCTGCAGCAGGCTCTCATCGGCCTGCCTCAGACCCACCAGATACAGCGTGCGGGCCTCGACGGATTCAATCTTGGAGTGGATGGCCTGCAGGCTGGGCAGGAGTTTCTGGGAGCGGAATGCGCTGAGGGCTGCGCCGCCCTCCAGCAAATTGACAGACAAAGACACAACAAGTCCAGAAGTTGGGGGTTGGCGGCTTGCCGGCTTGGCGCCACGCACCGTCGTGCAGCGGCCAGGCCGAGCGTGGCGGCAAAGTCGGCATTTTAGAGAAGGTTGCGCGCGCAGGCCGCCTCGCGTGCCAGCGCGTGCCTTCATGCGCGGATAATCTGTGGTCTTTCCCTTTCTCGCGCAACCGCCGCATCTCGCTTGTATGTCCGCTCCCAAAGTTCTGTTTGGCTTCCACGCCGTTACTGTCCGCCTCAAAACGGCTCCCGAGTCGATTGTCGAGGTGCTGTTTGACGCGTCGCGGCGTGACGCGCGCATGAAGCAGTTTCTCGTCCGCGCCAAAGAAGCGGGTGTGCGGCTGATCGAGGCCGACGCGATGCGGATTGCCAAGCTTGCCGGCACTCACGGGCACCAGGGCGTGGCCGCCCGTGTGCAGGCAGTGCAACACGCCCAGTCGCTGGACGCCCTGCTTGAGCAGCTGGAAGCGAGTGGCACTCCTGCACTGCTGCTGGTGCTTGATGGCGTGACCGACCCCCACAACCTCGGCGCCTGCCTGCGGGTGGCCGATGGCGCCGGTGCACATGCGGTGATTGCCCCCAAGGACCATGCCGCCGGCATCAATGCGACCGTGGCCAAGGTGGCCAGCGGCGCCGCCGACACCGTGCCGTATTTCATGGTGACCAACCTGGCGCGGACACTCAACGAACTCAAGGAGCGCAACGTCTGGATCATCGGCACGGCTGAGGACGCGCCCGCCACGCTCTACCAGACCGACCTGAAGGGGCCTACTGCACTGGTGCTGGGCGCCGAAGGTGCAGGCATGCGCCAGCTCACGCGCAAGACCTGCGATGCGTTGGTGCGCATCCCCATGCAGGGGGCGGTGGAGAGCCTGAACGTATCGGTGGCCAGTGGCGTGTGCCTGTTCGAGGCGCTGCGCCAACGTTTGGGCGATTGAATCGTTGCCGCGCGCAGCGGTTACGGCTCTTGCTTGATTTGCGCGCTCGTACTTACACATCCCCACATCTGCAGTGTTCAATGCAGAGGCCGCTGAGTGCGCAGCTACCGGCCCGCTCTGCCGCAATCTGACACGCCTGCTCGGCGGTTGCGCGATGCGCGTGCGTCCGCCGGGCATTGACTCCACGCAAACCCTCAACGTTGGCGGGCAAGTCTTGTATAAGACTTGAAAACCGGCGACAATAGCCGTCGCATTTTTTTCGTATTGTGGCAAAGCGTTGCACGGATTGCATCGGAGACAACGAAGCGCGCCGGCGCATGCACCAGCAATGCGGAATTTGGTGCCGGGCTCAATGCTTTTCACTGCTGCCTGGCCGTTTCTCCAACCCAATCGAAGGACCAGATGAGCAAGCAAAATCCCACCATCGTCTACACATTGACCGATGAGGCCCCGCGCCTGGCCACGGCCGCTTTCCTGTCAATCGTGCGCAGCTTCGCATCCTCGGCCGGTATCCAGGTCGAGGCCAGCGACATCTCTCTGGCCGCTCGCATTCTTGCCGAGTTCTCCGACCGCCTGCCACCGCAGCAGCGCGTGCCCAACACGCTGGCCGAGCTGGGGCAGCTGACGCAGCAGCCTGACGCCAACATCATCAAGCTGCCCAATATCAGCGCCTCCGTCGGTCAGTTGCACGCTGCCATCAAGGAGCTTCAGGACAAGGGTTACGCGCTGCCGGACTATCCGGAAAATCCGACAACGGAAGAAGAAAAGGAAATCCGCGAACGGTACTCCCGCGTGCTGGGCTCGGCCGTCAATCCGGTGCTGCGCGAAGGCAATTCCGACCGACGTGCGCCAGCAGCCGTGAAGAACTACGCCCGCAAGCACCCCCACTCCATGGGCGAGTGGAAGCAGTGGTCGCAGACGCACGTCTCGCACATGCACGAGGGCGATTTCTACCATGGCGAAAAATCCATGACGCTGGATCGCGCCCGTGATGTCAAGATGGAGCTGCTCACCAAGAGCGGCAAGACCATCGTGCTCAAGCCCAAGGTGGCGCTGCAGGACGGCGAGATCATCGATTCGATGTTCATGAGCAAGAAAGCTCTGTGCGCGTTTTACGAAAAGGAAATCGAGGACTGCAAGGAAGCGGGCATCCTGTTCTCACTGCACGTCAAGGCGACGATGATGAAGGTCTCGCACCCCATCGTCTTCGGCCACTGCGTCAAGATCTTCTACAAGGAAGCGTTCGAGAAGCATGGCAAGCTGTTCGATGAGCTGGGCGTGAACGTCAACAACGGCATGGCGGACCTGTACGCAAAAATAGCCACCCTGCCCAATTCCCTGCGCGAGGAAATCGAGCGCGATCTGCACAAGTGCCAGGAAAACCGCCCACCGCTGGCCATGGTCGACTCGGCCAAGGGCATCACCAACTTCCACTCACCCAATGACGTGATTGTCGACGCCTCCATGCCAGCGATGATCCGCGCTGGCGGCAAGATGTGGGGCGCCGACGGCAAGCCCTACGACTGCAAGGCCGTGATGCCAGAGTCGACCTTCGCCCGCATCTACCAGGAGATGATCAACTTCTGCAAGTGGCATGGCAACTTCGATCCCCGCACCATGGGCACGGTGCCCAATGTCGGGCTGATGGCGCAGAAGGCCGAGGAATATGGCTCGCACGACAAGACCTTCGAAATTCCTGAAGATGGCGTCGCCAACATCACCGATCTGGCCACCGGCGAAGTGCTGATGAGCCAGAACGTCGAGCAAGGCGATATCTGGCGCATGTGCCAGGTCAAGGACGCCCCGATCCGTGACTGGGTCAAGCTGGCTGTCACGCGCGCGCGCCAGTCCGGCATGCCGGCCGTCTTCTGGCTGGACCAGTACCGCCCGCACGAGGCCGAACTGATCAAGAAGGTGCGGACCTACCTCAAGGACCACGACACCGAAGGCCTGGAAATCCACATCATGAGTCAGGTCCGGGCCATGCGCTACACCCTCGAGCGCGTGGCACGCGGTCTCGACACGATCTCCGTGACGGGCAACATTCTGCGCGACTACCTCACGGACTTGTTCCCGATCCTCGAGCTCGGCACGTCCGCCAAGATGCTCTCCATCGTGCCGCTGATGAAGGGCGGCGGCCTGTACGAGACTGGCGCCGGAGGCTCCGCGCCCAAGCACGTGCAGCAGCTCGTGGAGGAAAACCACCTGCGCTGGGATTCACTGGGCGAATTCCTCGCACTGGCGGTTTCGCTGGAGGAGCTTGGCATCAAGAACAACAACGAGCGAGCCAAGATCCTGGCCAAGACTCTCGACGAGGCGACCGGCCGCCTGCTTGAGGAAAACAAGTCGCCGTCGCGCCGCACCGGCGAATTGGACAACCGCGGCAGCCAGTTCTACGTCGCGCTGTACTGGGCACAAGCGCTGGCGCAACAAACGCAGGATCCGGAGCTGGCGGCCCGATTCGCCCCGATTGCCAAGCAGCTGGCCGAGAACGAACAGAAGATTGTCGAAGAGCTCACCGTCGTGCAGGGCAAGCCGGTCGATATCGGCGGCTACTACCTGCCTGACCCCGAGAAGCTCGAGAAGGTCATGCGCCCGAGTAGTACCTTCAATGCCGTGATAGACGCGCTGGCCTGATCGCAGCATCATTGCCAGCAACGGCCCCGCTCGGCACACGCCCTGCGGGGCCTTTTCACTGGGATACGCACGATTGCTGCGCCAGCCTCGCCGCCGCAGTCGATTGTCTGCCCTGAAACCGCAACCATACCGCGATTTGCCGCAGGCACCGCAATAGTGCACAAAAGACTACGGTCGCCATACCGTGTGACGCCCGAACCCTCAGAATACACGCACCTGTGACTTGCGTGCCTGCCGGCACCCTCCCGCCATGGACCAGCATTACCTCAGCCCGCTTTTCGATCCACAGTCCATCGTTCTTTTCACGGGGCCGGCCGATGATCCTGATGGGTTAACGCCGCAGGCACGCGCGTTGCTGGCCCATCTGCATGCGCAACCTTACAAGGGACGTGTAGTGCCGCTGGACACCACCACCAGCGGTACACTGGCCGATCTTGCGCATACCAAGGCCGATCTGGCCATCATCGCCCTCCCCTCGGTCGAACAAGTGCTGGCGGCACTGGAGCTGGCTGGCCGCATCAAGGTCAGGGCGGCGCTGGTCTTGTCCTCCGGTATCGACGCGGCGCAGGCAGCGCAGATGCATGCCATCGCCAAGCGGCTGGGGTTCTGGTTGCTTGGGCCCAACAGCCAGGGCCTACAGCGCCCGCACCTGCAGCTCAATGCCAGCGCCGCCGGTGCACTCGCCACGCAGGGACAGCTTGCGCTGGTATGCCAATCAGGGGCGTTGACCGCGTCCATTCTGGACTGGGCCAGTGCGCACAGTGTGGGGTTCTCCTCGGTGATTGCCGTGGGGCCGCACTCACAGGTGACACTCTCGCATGCGCTGGACTTTCTCTCCGCCGACCGGCGCACGCACGGTATCGTCGTCTACATGGAAGGCATCGCCAATGCCAGACGCTTCACAAGCGCCCTGCGCGCAGCGGCATTTTCCAAACCCGTGATCGTGCTCAAGTCGGGGCGCAAGTCGGCGGGGAACGCCGCAGCGCAGACCCATTCCGGCGCCATCGTCGGCAGCGACGAGGTGTTCGATGCCGTGCTGCGCCGCGCCGGTGCTGTACGCGTGCGCTCATTCGTAGAGCTGTTCTCTGCGGCCAAGTGCCTGGCTTCGCGCTATCGTCCGGTCGGACGGCGCCTTGGCATCATCAGCAATGGCGGTGGGCCGGGCGTGCTTGCTGCCGACTGGATCAGCGAAATCGGCCTGGAACTCGGCGTACTTTCTGCCGACGCCGCGCGCGCGCTGCAGGACCAGCTTCCTGCCAATGCCTCGCTGACCGATCTGATCGACATTTCCGAGGAAGCTGGCCCCGCTGACTTTCGTGCCGCACTGGATGCTGCTGCACAGGACCGGCAGATCGACGGAATTCTAGTGATCTACTCTCCCAAGTTCGGGGGCGATCCCTCGGCCATCGCGCAGCAGCTCGCAGAGGTTCGTCCGAAACTGAAGAAACCACTGGTGGCCTGCTGGATGGGCGAAGCCAGCGTTGGCGCGGCAAGAAAAGTGCTGGTGCAGGCCCAGATTCCGAGCTTTCGCACCCCGGAAGCAGCCGTCGGTGCCTTCTCCAACATCGCCTCGTTCTACCAGAATCAGCAGCTGCTGCAGCAAACGCCGCCGCCGCTGTCCAGCCTGGCCGCGCCGGATGTGGAAGGAGCGCGGCTGCTGATCGAAGGGGTACTGGCCGAGCGCCGTAACGCACTCACGGAAATGGAGTCCAAGGCACTACTGGCCTCGTTTCACATTCCTGTCACGCAGACCCTGCTTGCGCGCACCCCCACAGAAGCGATGATGATTGCCTCGCAACTGGGTTTCCCTGTAGCGCTCAAGATCGACTCACCCGACATCGCGCACAAATCCGACGTCGGCGGCGTGGCCCTGAACATCATGAATGCCACCGTCGTGCGCGACGTCTACAACGACATGATCGCCACGGTGCGGCAGAAGCGACCACAGGCGCGCATCAACGGCGTTACCGTGCAGACCATGGCCCGCAAGAACCAGGGACGGGAGCTGTACGTTGGCGTCGTCACGGATGCGCCGTTTGGTCCCGTCATTGCGTTCGGTGCCGGAGGCACCATGATCGAGCTGATCGGTGACCATGCCATGGAGCTGCCGCCACTGAATCAGTTCCTGGCGCGCCGATTGATCGAACGCTCACGCGTGCATGAAACCCTTGGCGAGTGGCGCGGCGCCCCTGCCGTAGACCAGGCAGCGCTGGAGCGCGTGCTGCTGCGCGTCTCGGAAATGGTCTGCGAGCTGCCGCAACTGCGCGAGATGGACATCAACCCCATCATCATCGACGCAGATGGCGTGGTCGCGGTCGACGCCCGCGTGGTCGTCGGCCAGGCGGTGCAGGCATCTCCGGGTCGTTCCGGCCAATACAGCCACTTGGCCATCCTGCCCTATCCGGCGCGTTACGAGCAGCTGTGGCCATTGCGCGGCGGCGGCGACTACCGGGTGCGCCCCATCCACCCCGACGATGCGCAGGCACTGCAGGCACTGGTCAGACGCCTCAAGCCCGAAAGCCGTTACTTTCGCTTCGTCTCGCGCATGTCGGAGCTGCCGCCCTCCATGTTGGCGCAGTTCACGCTGATCGATTACGACCGCGAAATGGCTCTGTGTGCGGTCATCGATGAGGAATATACTGACGAGCAAGGCCAGCGCAGGGAGCGCGAGCGCATCATTGCCGTCTCGCGCTACATCACCAACCCTGACCAGAGCAGCTGCGAGTTCTCACTCGTTGTCGACGACGAATTCACCGGGCAAGGACTGGGCTCGCGCATGATGCACTGCATCATGGACATTGCACGGGAACGCGGATTGCAGGAGATCGTCGGCCTGGTGCTGACCAACAACGATGGCATGCTGCGCCTGATGCGCCACCTCGGCTTCACGATCAAACCCTATCCCGAAGACCCCGAGTTCCGCCTCGTCAGCCACGCCCTGTAGCGATTTCATGCAATCTTGTCGTGCATGCCGCCAAAACAAGATAGAATGCGCGGTTTCCGGAGAGGTGGATGAGCGGTTTAAGTCGCACGCCTGGAAAGCGTGTGTAGGTTAATAGCCTACCGCGGGTTCGAATCCCGCCCTCTCCGCCAGATCGCCAGTGAAATCGCACCCTTAAGGGTGCTTTTTTCTTTTCAGCCGTCCTGCCTATCTGCTCAGGTTGGGGTTTCAGTTCCTGAGCCTGCCCGGAAATGGCCAGGCAATGGGCATCTGAGAAGCCGGTCCATACTGCGAAGAAGGAGCCATCACTGCATACCCCTGCGCAATCTGGCCCCATAAGCGATACGGAGCCAGGCACTGCCGTAACGGATGGATGGATCACCTCAAGCACTGAGGGATGCCGTTGCATTGTTAGCGTGCAGTGCAGACTCGAACAAGATACATCCATCGGGAATCACGGATGAGGCCGCTGGCGCAACGCGCCCCGCGCTCAAGGAGCGAGGCGAGGCTCCCCTGGGACAACACGCGACCTCGGTAATGCCGGCATACCGTTGCAGCGATAATGCCGCCATCATGTTCAGTTACCGACACGCCTTTCACGCAGGCAACCATGCCGATGTGCTCAAGCACATCACGCTGCTCGCTACGCTTGCCCACCTTACGCAAAAGGACACGGCACTTTCGCTCATCGACACGCACGCGGGCTGCGGCCTTTATCGTCTCGATGGTGATTTTGCACAGACCAGCAATGAAAGCGACAGTGGCATCGCACGGTTATGGCCGCTGCTGACGGCTTCTGGCGCCGATGCCAGCACGCAGGCCGTGCCCGAAGCGCTGCAACGCTATTTGACGCAGATCGCGCAGTTCAACGAACTGGCCGTCGCCAGCGGCAAATCTCCTCGCATCTATCCAGGCTCACCCGCGTTGTTGCAGGCAGCGATGCGTGCGCAAGATAGCTTGCATGCCTTTGAGCTGCAGCCTGCCGACATGCGCGCGCTGCAGGGCAATCTGCAGCAGGGACCACACCAGCGTCGCGTGCGCGTCTGGCATGAGGATGGTTGGGCTGGCAGCCTGCGCCTGCTGCCTCCGCCCTCACGGCGTGCGCTGGTGCTGTGCGATCCCAGCTATGAGATCAAGAGTGACTACGCACAGGCCGCCCGGTGGCTGGGCGACGCGCTGCGCAAGTTCGTCACCGGCACCTACATCATCTGGTATCCCATCATTGCCAGGCCGGAAGCGCACGAACTGCCACGCCGCCTCAAGGCCCTGGCGCGCCAGGCCGGGCGCGGCTGGCTGCAGGCGACGCTTGCGGTCCGCAGCGGCAGCACGACTGGCGTCCGCATCCCCGGCGAAAAACCCCAGCGCACCGGCCTGGTGGCCAGTGGCGTCACCGTGGTCAACCCACCCTATACACTCAAGCCGCAGCTGGAGGCAGCGCTGCCACAGCTGGTCGCATTGCTGGGGCAGGATCACCAAGCACGGCATGAACTGACGGTGGGAGAGGCTACATGACGGCTCCTGTAGACAACGCGGCTGCCCCAATCGCCGCAGGACCCCGCATCACCATCCGCTACTGCACCCTGTGCCAATGGCTGCTGCGTTCGGGTTGGATGGCGCAGGAGCTGCTCTCAACGTTCGGCACCGACCTCGGGGAGGTCGCCCTGATACCGGACACGGGTGGCATCTTCCAGATCCATTGCAACGGGCAGCTGATTTGGGATCGCCAGCGCGATGGCGGTTTTCCCGACGTCAAGGCACTCAAGCAGCGCGTGCGGGACGTGATCGCGCCGGAGCGGCCATTGGGGCACATTGATCGTTGAGCATTGATGCGAAGCGGGATGGAACAGGTCACGACATCTCTACAACGTCGCCAACATCCTTCTACACAAATTGGGTCTTTGTGATCGCTCCTTCGTGCGTACAACAAGGGCTGCAATTCCAGCATCCTCATCAGCAGCAGCGCTACGCCAAGCTGGCGAACATCCTCGCGCGGAGCTGATGCAGCTGGCGCAGCGTATCGGACAGAGACCGATCAACAAGCACCTGCCCGTGCATGGCGCCTCAATGCGATTCGGCCAGTCTGGCCACATCTGCCGCCAGGTCCTGCAGGCCGAAGGTCTCACGCAACTGACCTGTCTGGTACAGGCACTCCAAAGACTGCAAATAGATTTCGTGCTGGCTCTCAACTGCGGCACTGCGCGCGCCATGGTACTCCTGCTCAGCATTCAGCAAATCCAGCAATGTGCGTGTGCCTAGCTGCAAATACTGCTGGCGATACAGCTCTCGCGTAGATTCCAGACTGGTTATCCGTTGCTCCTGTACACGCGCCCGCTGACTGTGTTCATACCATTGCACCGCAGCACTTTGCAAACTCTGCGAAACGTCCAAGCGAACCTGTTCCACTGCCGCACTGGCTGCCGCTAGCGCGTGCTCTGCCGCACGCTGGCGCGATTGATTTCTCCCCCCTTCGTAAATAGGGGCCGAGAAACTGACCCCCACTGATGCCTCGGGGCCACTGCGCCCATTACGCCGTGACCCGGAGGTCAAGCCCTGGCTCACATCAGCCTCTACAGACAAAGTAGGAAGCAGCTGGGCCCGCGCCTGGTCCAGCACCGCGCGCGCCGACACAAGTCTCGCCTCGGCAGCCAACATTGCTGGCGCAGCTTGCATATCCGATTCAACCATGAGCGACACGGCGCCATCGTCGCCAAACACCCGCGCACAGGCAACAGCCAAAGCGGCTGGCGGATCTCCCGCAATATCGGGCAGACGTTCATGCCCGGTCAAGTGCTGCAACGCATTACGCCACTGGCGAATCCTTGCCTGCACGGTGACCAGCTCCACTTTCGCCTGCTCCACTCGCGCTTGCGACTGGACGCGATCGGAGCGCGGGCTAGCACCGCTGGCTTCCCGCTCGGCCACCAGGTCCGCGAGACGCGTCATTTGCGCAAGTTGTTGCTCAGCAACAAGCGCCAAAGCCTGCTGACGATGAACCTCGATCCAGGCTTGCGCGGTACGGCGGACGAGATCGTCCAACGTCAAAAACAACTCTGCGCGCGCCGCGTCGCGCCGCGCCTGCGCATCGGCGACTTCGCCGCGCACCTTGCCAAAGTCATACAGAACTTGCGTGGCCGAGACCGAAGCCTGATACGTATCCCGACTGCCATAACCGTCACTGTCGTATCCTCTGAAGGAGCTGTTGATTCCGCCACGAATCTGAGGGTAATAGCCCGCCTGGGCCTGCGCCACCCCCTCTTGCGCCTGCAGCAACGCGCCACGCGCGGAGCGAAGCAGCGGATGCGTCAGGATCGCATCTTCCACGGCCGCCCGCATCCCGAGAACCGGCTCGACGGAAGACTGCTGCCCATCGACTTGCTGCGCAATTACAACTGGAGACCAAGCAGCTACCGCCACCAATGACAGAAATCTGTTGCGCAATCGCCCACTCCCCTCGAAAAACTTCCCCATAACCAGCTTCACTCTTGCCACAGCCACATCCCTCGAAAGATGCAGAAACGTCGTTGCACCGCCACCAGAAAAGCCCACCAGCAATGTATAGGCGGCTCAGGTCCCAAACCCTCGCTTATTGGCAAGCGCCGATCTCGCCCAGGTTTTTGAGAAGGTTAAAGACTTTTTATTCCAATGCGCCGCATTGACCGTAACCGGGCGAAATGCGGTGAACGAGGAATCCGTCGCCAAGCTTCTGCAGGGGGTCCATAGTTAGCGAAGTGGTTCCACCGTAATGGAGACTCGACGATTAGGTCGCAGACACTCCCGCAACGCGGGCGTGATGCGATCACCCTCACACGCCTTCACCTGTTCGTCCATGCCTCTTCCATAGCTGCGGATCCATTCCGCCGGGACTCCTCGCTCAGTCAAGTAATTTGCCACCGCGTGTGCCCTACGCTCAGAAAGCTGCTGATTGTATTGTCTGCTGCCCAAGCGGTCAGTGTGACCCACAACGGTAACATTGCTCGGTCCAGTGGCCAAAATATCTATCGCCAATTTGTTCAGAACTTCAAATCCCTGCTGAGCGAGCGAGGCATCATCAAAATCGAACAGAAAGTCCCCGGAAAGCTCGATGGTTTTCGGCTCCTGCACCGGCGCAGGCTCCACCTTCACCGTCTCCATGGCGAGCTTGCACTGATAGCGACGCCATACCGTATCCTTGACGGTCATGGATTCGTCCTCGAACACCACCTTGTACTGACACACGATGTAATCCTCGTCCGCCAGGTCCAGTTTCAGGTTGTAATCCCATTCGGTGCCTAGGGCCCCAGTACCCACTGACAGCGGCTCACCAAGCAGCGCACGCACATCCTGCGCATGAACCCCGCGCTTGACCTGAAGAATCTGCTCCGGTGGCAAGACCACGCCATCGCGCTGAAACGGCTCTGAAAAATCAGGCCATGTCATAACAACGTCACTATAGACAAGGCCATGCGGATTGACCTGACTCGCAGACTGATTTTCCGCACCATTCGCCAAGCAGGAGCTCCACAGTGCAACTGTCACAAGACCTGCTAAAAATTTATTTTTCATCATTTCAACCTCAATCTCTCAAAAAAAATGAACGTATTACCTTGATTCAGCGCTCTCGAAGCGCCTCCTGCGCACGATTCATCGGCTTGACCAGATACTGCCATATAGTCTTGCTTCCGGTCTTTATCTCTGCAGTCGCAACCATTCCAGGAACAATGGGAAATTCAGCACCCTCTTTATTTACCAGGACATCCTTGTCCGTGCGAATGTAAATTCGATAGTACACAATCTTTGGGTCCACCTCATCGCGAATTGTATCCGGAGAAATCGTCACCACCTTTCCCTGCAATCCCCCATAAATTGCATAATCGTATGCCGTCACCTTTATCACCGCATCCTGACCTGGATGAATGAATGCAATATCTCTTGGAGAAATTCTCGCCTCAATCAACAATTGATCTTCCAGGGGAACAATCACCATTAGATTTCCGTTGGGTGGCACGACACCACCAATGGTCGTCACCTCAATGTCCTTGACCACCCCTCGCACCGGTGAACGCAAAGTCATCCGTGTCAGCGAATCGGCGCGCCCTCGCATTACTGAAGACAGGGACTCCACCTCCGCATTGGCCTTGGCCAGCTCCTCACGGCTGCGTACCATGTATTCCGACCGGACCTCGGCAATCTTGAGCTGCAACTCTGAACGCTGCCGCTGAAGGCGCAACAACTCCACATTGCTGGCTGCACCCGACGTCACCAAGGACTCCGTTATCGTCAACTCACGATTGACCAATGCCAGCGAACGTTGCAGGCCGTTGAGCGATTCGGCCAGACTAGCCCTTCGGGACTCGAACAGCGCCCGTTCCGCATCAATCAGGTCAGGATGGCTAGCCAACTCCTGCGGAAATTCCAACTGATCGCGCCCCTCCACTTCCGCCTGCAGCCTGGCGGCACTGGCCAGCGCCGCGCGGTATTTCGCCGCCGTCTCCTCGACGCTGGATTCACTTCTGGTCGGATCCAGCTGAGCGAGCACCTGGTCTTTCTCGACGATGTCTCCCTCTGCCACATGAAGCTCGGCCAATATGCCGCCTTCCAGCGACTGGATGACTTGTTCACGCGATGTGGGAATCACTTGTCCGCTGCCGCTGGAGACCTCATCCACCTCAAACGTAATGGCCCAGATCAGGAATGCCAGAAGGAAAACGCTGATCCAGACAACCACCTTCGATGAACCGCTGGCGCTTACCTCATCCAGGTCAAAAACATCGTCAGTGCGCCTGGTCATGTCCGCACCTCACCTGCCGTTTTCGCCTTCACATTAACTACCGACTTATCCTGGGAAGACTTGTCTGCTCCCTGGGTCGCAACCTGACGCAACCGTTGCAATACCTCTTCGCGAGGGCCGTCCAACAGCACCCGGCCATTGTCCACCACGATCGCGCGCTGCACCAACTGCAGCATTGCCATGCGGTGGGTGGCAATAACCATGGTGGTGTGCTGCGGCAGTGCGGCCAGCGTCTCAATCAGATGTTGTTCGGCAGAATCATCGAGTGCAGCGCTTGGCTCATCGAGCAGCAGAATGCGTGGTTGGCGCACCAACGCGCGCGCCAGCAACAGGCTTTGCCGCTGCCCTCCGGACAGGCCAAGGCCACCTTCCTGCACCATCCGGTTGAGCCCCTCCGGGGAGCGTTGCACGAAACTCCAGGCACCGGTTGCTTTCAGCGCAGCGATGAGCGCCTCATCGGTGGCTGTTGGCGCCCCCAGCATCAGGTTTTCTCTCAGCGTGCCATGAAACAGCCGCGCTTCCTGCGAAAGCAGCCCCATGTCCCGACGCACATCGGCGGGATCGATGTGGCGCAGCGCAACATCGTCAAGCAGCACCTCGCCGGATAGCGGCTCCAGCAGGCCGGAAAGCGCCTTCAGCAAGGTCGACTTGCCCGCACCATTGCGTCCCAGAATGGCGATTCGCTCTCCGGGGGTGATCTTCAAGGCATGAACCTGCAGCACCGGATTCTGACCGTCGTGACCGAACACGGCCTTGCGAAATTCATACGCGCCATGCAGCACAGGGCGATGAATGCGCCGCTCATGCTCGGGATTGTCCACCGGCAACTTCAGCAGATTATCCAGCGCCTCCTTGCCCACCCGGGCCTGCTGCCAGCGTCCCAGCAGCTGGGTAAGGCTTGCCAGAGGCGCCAGCATCCGCGAAGAAAGCATGGATGCCGCCACGAGCACGCCCGTGGTCATTTCCGCCTGCATGACAAGGGGGGCGCCAAAGAAGATCACCACCGCGAACACCGCAGTCTGCACCGTCTGCGTCCAGTTGTTGAGCCAGCCGACCAACTCGCGCAACTTCATGCCGATGTCGGCATTGACTTCGTTGCAATGGTTCCAGTGATTCTGAAACCGCGGTTCAGCCTGTAGCAGCTTGATATCTTCTAATCCCTGCACCGCCTCCACCAGCATGGCATTGCGCAGCGACGATTCGCGCATCCCCTCCTGGGCAAGCGCGCGCAGCTTTCGCTGCGCCAGCAGCCCCGGTATCAGCATGACCACGACCGCCACGATGGGAATCCACACCAGCGGACCTGCCACGTAGGCAAACAACACGCAGAACAACAGAAAGAACGGAACGTCCGCAATCGCCGCGATGGTGGTCGATGTCAGCATGTCGCGCACAGACTCCAGTTCGCGCAACTGGGAGATGAAGGTTCCCGTCGCCCGTGGCCGCGCCGTATTGCGCACCCGCAACGCATGACCGAATACCCTGTCGGAAATGCGCAGGTCGGCGCGTTTACCCAGTACATCGGTAATCTGCGTGCGTGCCTGACGCATGATGAAGGCAAAGACCATCGCCAGCATGACCCCGCCGAACAGCACATACAGCGTGGGCATCGATTGCGCCGGGACCACCCTGTCATAGACCTGCATGGAAAACAGAATGCCCGCCAGGCCCAGCACGTTGTAGACCAGCGATGCCAGCAGAATGTGCCAGTACGGTCGCCAGTCGGCCAGGACCAGACGCTTCATCCATCCCGCCTCGAACGGACGAATGTAGTCATCGACCCGACTGTCAGGCTGCGCGCGAGCCGGACGCAGGACCGCCATGCGCGACAGCCGCCCCTGCAGGCTGCCCGCGCTCAGGCTTGTCGGCAAACCGGCGTCGCCACCCAGCTCAACCGTAAGGCCTTCGGCCGTCACGGCCGTGATGACGCCGACCTGACCATCATCGAGTTGGACGACCAGCGGCAAACGCCAGGCGGATATGCGCGCAACATCAGGCTTGACCCAACGCACTGCAAGGCCAACCTGGCGCGCAAGTTGCGAGACCATCGCCTCCAGTGCAGCCTGGCCCCGCCCGTTTGTGCTGCCCCATGCCGCAGCGACACGGATGGATTCAGGCGAGCAGTCCAACCGATAGTGATTGGCCACGCGCACCAGCGCATCCACCCACCCCGTCAAGTCATCCGCGGCACGCGGTTGGGCAGGCGCTGGTGTTGGTTCAGCGGCAGTACCGCTCATTGCAACATCCCTGCGCCTGCGTCAGCCCCCATCGTTGCTCCACAGCGCGCATGACGGCACTGTGGCGAGTTCGACCACCGCGCACTACCGGCCAGCAGCATTCTCATCGACACTCATCCTCTTTAATAAACACAACCCTGAATCAGGTGTCTGCAACCCATGGCGCAATTCCGATACAAACCCCATACGGACCCTCACGATGCCCCGCGCTTGCGCGCGAGGGCATCGTGGTTTTCATAACGGTCGTTTAAGGTTGCAGCAGGTCATCTGCATTCTTGATGTCCGAGTGGACGTGCAGCAGGTACTCCGTAGACTCGATGGTCGCTGCATAGACGATGTAACCGTCGCTCGTAGACCCTTCCGCGGTCCAGCCGCCTGCCAGCGTCACCTCATCCTCGTCGGTACCTTGGATGACCAAGGTGGTGTCCGAACTGTCTCCGAGGATAGCCTTGACCTGCTCCGGGGTTAGATCAGTGATGCTGTTCTCACCGTCCACCGACAGATCCAGCACCTCGATGTTGTCCAGCTTGGCAGCCAGTTCATCACCCGTCAGGCTCTCGCCATAACGCAACTGCACCACGTCCGTGCCGGCACCACCATCAATGGCCTCGCCAGTCCACAGCAGCGTATCGTTGCCACTGGTAGCTACCTGGTTGGAAATGTTCAGGGTGATGGTGTCGCTGACATGCGCCGATTGCGCGGTCGGCGCACCGCTTTCCACCGTCCAGGCTTCCACGCCGATCTGAATGCCGTTGGCATTGCCATCCTGATCCACCAATGCGGACTTGGCCTGCTTGAAGCCCAGGTCGCCCAACTGGTCCTGGGTCAGGCCGGCAATGGTGTAGGTGTCGGTATCAGCATCATAGGACGCCTCCACCAACGTGCTTCCCACGTAGAACGACGCATGCTTGCCCAGCCCGGTCAGCTGCACCGTGGTGGTTTCCTGGCTGGCGTCTTCAACACCGGCAGAGACTTGCGCCGGGTCGTCCATGGCGGCATTGAGGTTCAATGCGATGATCTGTCCCTCGGTGCCCAGCGATGGCGTTGGCGCAATGCGCAGTCCATTGGCCACAGGATTCACCACCAACTCTCCCAATTCGAACGAATCCGTACGCTTGTCGCTCAGTGAACTCTCGCCCGATTCCACCAGCAATTTCAGCCCTGTCACCTCACCACTCCAATAGGTGGGCGGCAGTATTGCGACTTTGTCTGTCGATTCCAAGGGACCATCGGCGAGTACCCAGGTATTGAGGCCACCAGCCCCGCCAGCGTTCAGCGCCAATGTGCCGTTGACATACACAAGAAAGCCTTCTGGCACCCCTGCCAGCATGACGGCATTAATGGCTTCCGAGCCATCGTTGTCTACCAATGCCGTACCGAAAGCAGGCAATTCAATGGCATTAACGAGCGCACGGCTGTCCGGTTCATAGCCTGTTGCCAACTCGCTGCCCGCTACGGGCAATGCTGGATCGACAGTAACACCATTGTTGACGACTTCGATGGTGGCGGTGCCATTGCCCGTCCCCTTGATGGGAGTGGAATCAGGCGCATTGGCCTCCACAGTTTCGACATAGGCCTCGAAACTGACGCTGCCAGGGTGAGCACCATTTGGCAACGTGTACTCCAGCTCTATGGGCGAGCCGACCGATACTGGAGAGACAGCGTAATAGCCGGCGTGCGGTCCCGTTTCAATTAAGGTCAGGGGATCGCTGCTACCGACCAACGTCAATGTCCCGCCAGCATTGTCACCCGAGGCATTGACCTTGACGTACAGAATATCGTCCACCAGCGTGGCATGTTCGCCATCGGCCGGGTTGGTCACAGTGATAGTTACCGGGATCGTGGCACCGGCCGTTGGATTCTCGTCGATTTCGCCGGCCGCCACGGTAACCACTGCCGGGTCGGTCACCGGAGTCACCGGCACCACCAGCTCCGTTTTCGGAATGGTTTCAGAAGCGCTAGTCCCGCCGGCCGAGGCGCTCAGCGTAGCGTTGAAGTTAAGCCCACCAGGCGCATTGTTGTCGTTGCTGTTGGGCGGAGGGGTTATGGTGATGCCTTTGAGGACATTCTCCAACGCCGCATTGGCGGCAGCGCTGTCTGTACCCGCAGCCACCGTAACCACCCTACTCCAGGTCGGCTTGCCATCCACATTGGTCAGGGTCATGCCTGTCACCACGGCGCCCTCAGGCAGGTCAGTCAGCGTAACCGTGAAGGTGTTGGGCTGGTCCGGCGTGACAATCTCGACCTGCGCATCAATGATATGGTCCAACGTGAACGGTGCATCCTCGCTGATGGATTCGCCGTTGTAGCTCCATTCCTCAATCGATGCAGGCAGATATCCCGATGGCTCATCAAAGGTCGTCTTCAATGTCCAGGTGACTTGCTTTTCCTTGCGGTCGGGGTCGTTCAGCTCGTAAGGCACGTTGTCAAGATCACCGTAATCCTTGACCTGCACCTTCATGGTGATCTGCTGCTCCACCCCGTGAGCATCACCGGAAACCAGGAACTTCACCGGAATACCTGCCCCGCTTTCACCAATCGCATCGTCGCGAATGAGCAACCATGACTCGGAGCCAATTCGCTCCGCCCCTTCCACGATCACGCCAGCAGGAACACCTTCAATGATCACGCGCACGACGTGCTCGCTGCCATCCTGGTCCTGCGAATCCACCTGCAGGTTGACCGTGAAGGACTGATCGAATTCGCTCACTGTAACGACGCCATTGTCGTTGGTCACCCCCTGGGCATTCTCGGGATTGATTGCACCAATTTCCAGCGCGATGTCATCGGTCACAGCAGCCGCACGCAGGGAAAACTCCCCCGCCTTTCGCTGGATATCGGCTCCCACCACGGAGGAGACATCCTGTTGACCAAAGTGATCGTCAATCACTTGATAGAGGAAATTGAATTTCCCCAAATCACCGCTCAGATTCTCATAACCTTGGACCTGCAAATCAGCAACCTGATTTTCCTCAATCCTGACATATTCGACACCGTCAATCGTTTCTTTCGGCAAGCTGTCGAGCGTTTCGTCATTCAAGTACAGCGTGTACTTGCCAGTCACGCTGATCTGATCGGCGCGGATCCAGACCGTGCCCAGACGCTCGTCCGTATCGCCATGGTGCTGGATCTGCAGACCCAGCGCACTGCGAACATCTTCCACCAGCTCGGAATTATTGGTCGTGGCAGTCGCGTCAACCGAAGGGCTGACCTTGAAACTGACATCCTGAGACGGCCATGTTTTCGAGTCACCGCCCAGATCACCCTGCTCGGTGCTGACGCCACTGACCTGGAAGGTCACTTCACCGCTGAAATGCGCAGGCGTGAGAATCTTGGCAGTGCCCCACTGACTGCTGGACAGCGACCAGATTCGGTCCGTACCGGTCGCATCGCCACTGATCAGCGTGCCACCCACCAGCGCAAATCCTTCGCCCAGACCAGTCACACGCAAACTCAGCACTTCGGATCCGTCATTACCGTCAGGATTGGCCGTATCGTCAGTCTTGATGGAAGCCACATCCACGAGCTGGCTAAACGCAACACCGGGATTGGCGTCCAGATAGTTTTCGGGGATGACCACGTTGGGCGTCTGATTGTCATCCGTACTCACCGGATAGACATCGAACGTCACCTCGTCGGCCACGGCCACCACATCCACGGTGACGGTACGTATGGCAATGTCTTTCGGATCCGTGGCCACAACACCGCCGTCGACGGACTTCGCTTCAATTTCTAGATCGAAGGTTCCACTCCACTGCGACGGTGGCGTGATACTGACCGGCCCCTTGTTTTCGGCATTGATCAGACCATTGAAATCTTCGATGGTCAATGTGGTCTTGCCGCTCTCTGCCTCGAAGGTCTTGCCATTTCCGTAATGGATCGTCGCCCCCACCGGGATATCCTTGATCACCACTGTGACCGTCTCGGACGGATCCGAACTTGTCGCGGTAATCGACAGAGGAATGGATTCATCTTCCTTACCGTGGACCTTGCCCCTGACGTGCATGGTCGTCTCGTCCGGGACGCCATCGATGACGATGCCGGTCAGCTTTGACATGCCAGATACTTCAACACTGACACCCGCCGCCGGGTTATTGGCAATCGGCACCGTCGGCTCATTCGGCCACTGCGCTGGAATATTCGGATCGTTTTGATCCGGCGAGTCATCGTCGTAATCGACAGTCACCGCCTGCATTTCGATCTCGAACTCACCGGACACGTCAGGTGCTGGCTTGAACTGCAGTGTATCCAGATACATATAGGGTACCCATACAGCGGTTCCCTTGTACTCTTGTGTGATCCAGTCGTTTCCGTTGTGGTAGCGGAACAAGGATCCATCCAAGGTGTCGCCGTGCGGCGGCTGGTAGCGATCCGCGAACTTCGGCGTTAGCGCGGCGAAAATGAATTCGTCAGCATCCTCATTGCTCCAGCCATCCGCCAGGTTCTTGCCACCACTTGTGTTGGCGGCATCGTCGTAACGGGTCCCCAGAGCGAACCATTCGTCTTCCTTGCCTGCTATTCCGGCATAAGTTTCATTGCCGTGCATGGCAAGGTCGGCAGTGCCATCACCATCCGTATCGCCATCGCCTGGAATATCGCCAATCTTCTCGGCCACCGGGGTGACGGTGATCTTGATGTCATGCTCGAAATCTGCTGACAAGGCGCTACCTGACTGGGTATCCGCTGCCGTTTCCGTGGTGGTGACGACGACCTTGAGGTTGCCATCCAGCGAGCTGTGTGCGGGTGGCTGCAAGGTGAATGCCCTCACCTGATCGAGCGTATACGTTTCAGCACTTCCATCGCCGATGATAAAAGTCCTGCCGCCCTCAGGGATGGAGATCGAATTTCCATCGTGGTCACGCAGCACCCATGTGCCGCCTTCCGTTGGCAGGCTAGGAATGCGGATCTGAGTGATGCTTTCGCTACCATCGGTGTCCTTCAAGGACAGGCCGGCAAGGAAGGCGACGGTACTGTCTTCCGGTGTCGCCGCTGGATTAGGCAGATTGACATCATCCGGAATCGCGTACACGCGCAGCTCCAGATCCACACTGACCGATTCAGTGGCCGGATTCGCAGCGGTGGAATCGCTGTCGCGATCCTTGACGTGCAAAGTAATGGTCGCGTTGATCGGGGCGCTGTTGGAATAGTTCGCGGGCGGCTTGATGGTGAACGCCGGGTTGAGGTCGGGCGCATTCACGGTCATGTAGCGAACGGTAGGCATCTCTACTTTGCCAGATGCATCAGCCGTATAACTGTTGCCATTGATATGCACTTCGGTACCCTGCGGCAGGCCGCTGATGGTGTACCAGAACTGCTCACTGCCATCGGCATCGACAAATGCTTCCTTGAGCACCTGCCGCAGATTCAGCGTTGCATCTTCGTTGATTGCTGCGGTGATCTTGGCGTTGGCCCCACCGCTGACGGCATCGGTAACGGTCAGCGTGACCGCCCCTATCGTGGTCGCGTCAGCCGGGGCTTCCAGCGTCAACGTCGGCTTGTCAGTCACCGCACGCACGTCCACGACAACTGTTGCTGTAGCGGTGGCCGGCGGGACAGCCACACCGTCCACTACGGCAATCTTGCCATCATCGTCCACTTCGTAGCTGGTGGCCGTCGCCGTCACCGTGATGTTGTAGTGGCTGTTCGCTGGCGCCTGCAATTGCAAGGCCTCGAACTGCGCTTTGGTCATGGACACGGCACCAGTCGTATCCAGATCAATCGGACGATCCACATCGGACAGCCAGATCTTGATCGGGTCGGCGCCATAAGTGAGGTCAACCGCGGGGCTGGTCCCATCGACAGCAGCGGTCAGTTTGGCGCCGTTTACGCTGTCACCGGTGAGTTTCAGTGTGATCAGCCCCAGACGCTCAGGTGCGTCTCCGGGCAAATTGCTTCCACCCGCAGTGCTACTGGCGTCATTCTGATCGATTGCGTCCGTCACCCGTGGTGCCTTTAAGCCCAAGGAAACGATCTCGTCTTCATTGACCGAGACCGCTGTCAACGTGACGTTGCCCCCCGTGCTCGCACCGTCACCATCCATGTCTGGCGCATCCGCCACCGGGTGCACTGTGATGTTGACAGTCGTGGTGACCTCAGAGCCATCGTCAGCCACCGTCTTGTAGGTAAAGCTGTCCGCCCCACTGTAGTTGGGCTTTGGCGTGTAGGTAATCTGGCCGTTGGAATCTACGCTGACCGTGCCGTAAGCGGGCGCAGTAGTGCCATCGTCACCATTTATCTTGATGTTTGCATTGGTGCCATCGGCCGAAGTGTAGAAACTGACCGAGCTGTCCTCGTTCACCTCCTTGGTGAGTGTGGTAGAGGGCGAATCGTCCTTGACCGTGACGGTGAAGTCGCTCTCCGTCCAATCACCATCGCGGTCGACCACTCGGAACAAGAAGTCGGGAGTCAGATCAGCGCCCTGCGGATTATCCAGTGCCTTGTGCAAGGTGAAGCGATAACCGGCATTGGCTGCAGATGGGTTGGTGATGGAGACAGTGAAGACCTTGTCGGCGTCAGCCCGGCCCGTGCCCTTGTAGGCGGTCAAGGTATGGCCGTTGTCGCTCAATGCATACTGCAAGGCAGTACCACCCGAGGTCAGTTCCTTAGCCAGCAGCTTGCCGATGGTGGTTTCCGTACCGCTACCACCCTCGGTGAATCGGACGTCTCCGGCTCCGTCAGCGCCAAAATTGATTGCAAGTGAGCCGGTCTTGGTCAAGGCATCGCTGTCTGGATCGGTACCATTGCTCAGGTTTTTTTCCTCCACCTCCGCATCTGCGGGGGAATCAATGCTTGGACCCGCATCAGTAAAGACAATCTTGCTACCCAGATCAATGGTCTTGGTGTCGCTGGCCTGATCGCCATCCCCGTCGGTCATGCTGGCAGTACCGGACAGGAACACTTTGCCTGTCGGCAGCTGCAGCGTCTCAGACGGATCGGTGGTGGGATGGTCGATCGGCAAGGACTGCACAAGGGTAACCTTGCCATCGCCATCCACACTCAGCGTGAAAACTGTAGCGGTGCCCGCCTTACCAACTACCTGACCGTTGCTTTCCAAGGACAGCTCGATATTCACGCCACCACTCTTGAGGCCGGAAGCAGTATCTTCTACGACGAGTCCGTAAGTCCAGCGTGGCTCTGTGCCAACGCCGTCCGCCCCATAATCAATCGTCCGCGTAAATGCCCCGGCGAAGTTCGCTTCAGCGGTACTGGTGGCACTACCAATGGTTTCGGCATCTTTGACTGTCAGCGCGCCAATGTTGGAGGCGTCTGCCGTGACGGTAATCTCCGGTTCGTCATCGATGATGGTGATGGTCACGGTGTTGGTCACCTTGTTGCCATTGTCATCGACAGTTTCAAAACTGAAGGTATTGGTTTCGTCCACGCCATCCACATCCTTGGTCGGGGACGTCAAGGTGAACCTGTATTTCCAGGTGCCGGCCTCTTCGAAAACGCTCCAAGCCCCATTGGTCGTGTTGCCACTCAGCGTTCCCGTTGGCACCCAACCTGCACTCAGGCCGGTCAGCTCTGCCGTGATGGTGTGACCATTGCCGGGGTCCGTGCCCGCTGGCAATCCGGCTTCGTCAACCGAGCCGGTCAAGCTCAACCCTTGTCCAGCCACATTAGCCACGTTGATCGTCAGCGTCGCGGTCTTCAGGTCCCCGTCGCCATCCTTCACCGTGTAGGTGAACACATCTTGTGCATCCGCCGTTATCGCGTTCGCTGTAGATTTGTAGGTGTAGCTGCCGTCGGCATTCAATGTCAGAATGCCATAGTCGCCCGTGACGACGACCTGGCCCGATGTCAGGTTCTCGTTTGTCGTTCCACCGCTGCCCTTCACTGCTCCGACGACACCACCACCGCTGGCCCAGCCGTCGGCACCGGATAGGTCGTTCTTGAGTACGCCTTCGGCGGCAGTCACGTTCAGGGTCGCGCCCTCCGTCACGTTGCCCGCGTCGTTAGCTGTCACAGGCACATCGTCAACGATGGTGACTGTCAGGTCGGCACTGTTTGAGCTGCCGCCAATGCCGTCAACCTTCACGGTGACCGAGTCCGTCAGCGTGTTGTTGCCGTCGCCGACCGGGTGCTTCTGCTTTTCTGACAGCGTATAGCTGTAGGTGAAGCTGGCGCTCTTTCCGTCAGACGCCGGGGTAACGTCCTTGATCGTAAAGACACCCTTGTCGGTCTCGATGGTCTTGTTCAGCCAGTCCGCCAAGGCATAGGTTTGGGTATGGGTTTGCGTACCGATGGTCACGCTTGCAACACCATCACTGGCCGTCACATTGAAGCTGCCCGTGGCCGTTTCCTTGTCGGTAGCTGCCTCCGAGCCACCGGAGTCCAAGCCAGACTCGTACACATTGACGTTGTTGCTCGGCACCACCACCGAAGCCGCATCATCCGCACCCTTGATCGTGAAGCTGACATTGGCCGTGGCCGGGTCGCCGTCCTTGTCCGTCAAGGTGTACGGCAGCGTTACGGTGATCGTGTCCGTCGCCGTCAGCGCCTGGGTGGCGGCCTTGCTGTTATCCAGCACGAACGACCAGCTACCGTCCGCATTCTGGCTCAGCACGCCATAGTCGGACAGATCAACCGCGCTACTGCCCTTTTTGGCCACAACCGTGCCCCAGCTCACATAGTTGCTGCTGGCTTGGTCATCGGCCCCGAAGCTGTTGCCGGTGGCAGTGGCAACGTTGCCGTTCAGCGTGGTCTCGACGTCATCCTCGGTCAGCGTGCCGCCGTTCAGATTGGTCGCCACTGGCACGTCGTCAATGATGTTGATCTGGATCGGGCCGCCGCTGACTGTGGATCCGCCTGCATCCTTGATCGCAATCGCGACTTCCTCTATCAGGTTGTCAGGATTGGCGGCCGTGTTCTGGGGGGCACTGGTCAGGGTGTAGGTGTAGTTGATGGTGCCACCGGTGGAAACGCCATTGAAGTCGGTCCCATTGGGCGTGTAGCCGGTGATGGTCAACTTGCCATTTGGCGTGAAGATGTCCACCGGCGTGGTGCTTGCATTCTCCAGTTCAGCCAGGGAAATGAGCCTATTGCCGATGGTGACGGATTCCACGCCGTCCCCGGCAGTGAGGGTGAGGGTGCCGGTCGCGCTGTGCGTGCCGCTGGTATCCTTCAGGCCTTTTTCGTGAACGGTGATGTCGCCCTGCTCGATCAGCGGGTCGCTGGGGCTATCGGTACCGCCATTGGCGTCGTTCGAAACAATGCTCGGAGGCGCATCCGGAGTCACGGTAATCACAAGATTGGCGCTGTCGCTGCCACCTTCACCATCGCTGACGGTGTAGCTGACTGTTGGCACGGTGCCGTTCCAGTTCACTGCCGGGGTGAAGGTGTAGCCGCCGTCGCTGCCCATCTCCAGCACACCTTCCGCCAAGGACGCGGTGGCACTGCCGCCCGCTGGCACGGTATAGGTCGTGCCGCCCACCACGAACTGCGTCACCGTCATGGTGTCGCCATCCGGGTCGGTGTCATTGGTCAGCACGTTGCCGGTGATGACGCTGTCTTCCAAGCCGCTGATCGCGTCATCCGCCCCCACCGGCGCCGGGTTGGTCACTACCCATTCAAAGGTCTGCGTGGCGCTCTCGCCGCTCGGATCGGTGGCCGTCACCACCACGGCGTATGGGCCATCCACGCTGGCCGAGTTGTCGATCGTGCCGCTGATCACGCCCGTCTCCGGGTCGATGCTCAACCCCGGCGGCAGGCCGGTGGCGGTGTAGCGCAATGCATCGCCGTCCACGTCGCGGAAGCCACTTGACACGTCTACGCTGATGCCACTCTGGGCATCTTCGCCATTCAGATCATCAAGCGTGCCGACCGCCTCCGGCGCATCGTTGACGGGCGTCACGTCAATGGTCACTGTACTTGTGGCTGTGCCGCCGTTGCCGTCATCGGCAATGACCGTGAAACTGTCGGGCCCGTTGTAGTCGGGATCTGGCGTGTAGGTATAGCTGCCATCCGGATTGACCACCAACGTGCCATGCGCAGGGTCACTGCCTTTCCGATAGGTCAAAGCATCGCCATCCGCATCACTGCCTACAACCCTGCCCGAGACAAAGGTATCCTCCTCAATGACATGCCTGTAGTCCGGCGCGAGGGGAGCACTGTTGCGATCCCCGCCTCCGCCTGAGGCAACGGCTGCTCCTGCCCCGATCAACCCCAGCACTGGCAACAACCACCCCGCCCAATGGGAGTCGGGAGGAGGCACCACCACCCATGGCTCCGCCAGCTGGATTTCAGCAAAATGGAACTCCGACCAAGGGCTGGTGTACTGGCCCCACCACAACACGCCATCCTGATCCTCCAGGACGATCTCGCTACGTTCCCCGTCATCATTGAGAACGAAGAAGTTGCGAATGACTATGCGATCGCCACTTTTGAGAACCACAACAAGGTTGTCACCAGATCGCTCGAAGCGCTCGACGAGCTCAGGGCCGACGGCGAGCTTAACCACCGAAGCCGCATCAAGTCCAATATTTTCTGTCGCCAACTCAGCGATAGAACGGTCAGACTTGCGTATTACTTGTGCCATTGACATTTAACGGAGCCCCACGTATGAAAATTTGCAATATTTTGCAACAAATCATTTGATTCTAGCGCATACGAAACAGTCTTGCGCGGCGACCTCTTGCCTTGGAGACAATTTTTAACTTCGGGATTCGGGATTCGGTGTTCGATGGCCCCAGTGACCCCGTCACCTCCAGAAGCGCAGCAGTGCAAGTGACCGCTTACCTGTCTTCTCGGAGAGGGGAATCCCGGCTGACGCAAGCTACGCCCATGCATTCGCACTCCAAGCCTTCTACGCATGGCTTCATGGACTTCTAAAGTGGCACCCATCACCATTGCCAGCCAAAGCAGCAAAGCGATCGTTCCGCCTCAAAAAATTTCCCTATGCCTGCCTGAAAGGGCCGCGTAGTTATTTACGCGGTTACCATATATATTCCCGCACATTATTTAAATAATGTGATTTATCTATTCACCATGTCCTCACAATTTGGGAGTCGCATTCGGCGGCGATCCGCACTGCCAGGAGGAGGCGGTCTAGGCGAAGTGGTGTCTGCGCAGCACGTGCGAGGAACATTGTTGTGTTGTAGTTCCGCCATTTGGCCCGGCCTCCGACGCATCTAATCCTTGTCTCGATACGTTCAGGTCTGCCCATGAATACCTACCTTCTCGCCCTCGATCAAGGCACGTCCAGCTCCCGCAGCATCGTGTTCGACGCCAAAAGCCGCATTTGCGCCATGGCGCAGCAGGAGTTGCCGCAGATCTATCCCCGCCCGGGATGGATTGAGCATGATCCCCTGCTGATCTGGCGATCGCAGCTGGCTACCGCGCGGCAGGCACTCAAGAAGGCCGGAATCTCGGCCTCGCAGATTCGCGCCGTGGGTATCACCAACCAACGCGAGACCACGGTGCTGTGGCATCGCAGGACTGGCAAACCGCTGCACCACGCCCTCGTCTGGCAAGACAGACGCGCTGAGCCCGCGTGTGCAGCACTGCGCGACACCCCTGCGGAATCGTTGATTCAGCAGAAGACGGGGTTGCGTGTGGATGCATACTTTTCCGCCACCAAGCTGCAATGGCTGCTGGACAACATTCCCGGTGCGCGCGCGCAGGCTGAACGTGGCGAACTGGCATTTGGTACGGTGGATTCATGGCTGATCTGGAATCTCACGCGTGGTGCCGCACACGTCACCGACGTCAGCAATGCCGCCCGTACCATGCTGTTTGACGTGCGGCGCAATGCCTGGGATGAGGAGCTTCTGGCGCTGTTTTGCATTCCCGCATCGGTGCTTCCCCAGGTGCTACCCTCGGCTGCGCAATTCGGTCAGGTTGACGCGCAATGGCTGGGTGAGGCGCTGCCCATTACCGGTGTCGCAGGGGATCAGCAGGCCGCCTTGTTCGGGCAGGCGTGCTTTGAAGGCGGCATGACCAAGAACACTTATGGCACAGGGTGCTTCATGCTGATGCACACCGGTGGTGACTTCCAGGTCTCTGGCAACGGGCTGGTGACCACAAGTGCCGCCCAGCCGAACGAACAACCGCAGTTTGCGCTGGAGGGCAGCGTCTTCGTTGCCGGCGCCGTAGTGCAGTGGCTGCGCGATGGGCTCAACGCTATCAGCAGCAGCAGCGAGGTCCAGCACCTTGCCGAGACCGTGCCGGACAGCGGTGGCGTGCAGTTCGTGCCCGCCTTCACCGGCCTTGGCGCACCGTACTGGCAACCGGATGCGCGCGGCACCATTACCGGCATCACGCGCGGCACCAGCGTTGCCCACATTGCCCGTGCTGCGCTGGAGAGCATTGCCTACCAGAGCGCAGCCCTTTTGCAGGCGATGCGCCGCGATGCGTCAGCTGCTGGTGCCGTGCCCGTATCACAGCTGCGTGTCGATGGCGGCGCCAGCGTCAATGACCTGCTGATGCAGTTCCAGGCCGATCTGCTGGGAGTTCCCGTGTTGCGTCCGAAGATCGTTGAAACCACCGCCGCGGGTGCAGCCTGGCTAGCAGGTCTGGGCTGCGGGCTCTACAGCGGCACGGATGAGCTGACCAGTCTGTGGCAGGCGGGCCGCCAGTATCTTCCCACCATGCCATCACAGCGCGCAGCAGAGCTGATGCAGGCTTGGGAACATGCGGTGCGGCAGGCCTGCGCGCAGTGACGCTACCGCGCGGACCAGCTCCCTGGCTTTACTCGCCAGCCGGAGCCACTTCCGCGCCTGTGATGCGGTGGCGCTGCAGGGCAGCGTCCACCATGCCGCAGGCCTTCATGTCCTCGACGAATTGCGACAAGAATGCCGCAGCCTCCATGCCACGGTCGCGCCGCAATCCCATGGCCTGCCGGATGACCATGAAACGCCCGGGCAGCAGGCGCAGCCCGCCCAATCGCGCAGCTTCCGCCGCAATCTGAGGTCGCACGCCGGCAGCCGCATCGTGACCATGCTGCAGGAAGTATTCAACCACGGCCGGTGAACTAGGTGCGCGGGCAATGGTTGCCTGCTTGAGCGTGCGACTTAGATACAGGTCATAGGCGCTACCCTGCCCGACCGTGATTGTGATGCCGGCGCGATCCACCTCGTCATTGCTATGCAGCGGTGCATTCTCGCGTACCAGGTAGCTGCCCTCGATCAGGACATAGGGCGGGGTGAATGCGATCTGCTCACCGCGCTTGGGATCGATGGCAAAAAAGCCGAAATCGGCCTGCCCGGCAACCACTGCCTCGACGGACTGCGCGGCGGTCTCCCAGGTCACCAGGTCCAGGGGTAGCCCCAGACGCTCCGCCAGCGCATTCGCGAGATCCACCGACACTCCCACCGCTGCCCCGGTGATCGGATCGCGCCCCGCAAGAACCGCGTTGCCCAGGTTGATGGACGCACGCAGAGTCCCCGTAGGCGCAAAGGTGCGCTTGAGCGATTCGATTACGGACATAGTAAACGGTCTCCTTGCTAAACACCCCGTGGATGATCTTCCCATGCAACGCGCAGTCAGGCAAATGGCCTGCGTTACAAGTAGATCGTAAACAGGTTACTAATGCATGCATACTTTCTACCGCAAAGTATTCACGCAGCAATACCATGGTCTGCACCTTGGACATAGGCGGCATGTCCTTAGAATCGCGGCTTCTCCATTGGGGAGTAGCCTGCCTTGCCCTGTGATCAGCGGTGCAAGGCGCCTGCATCAACATGCTTGGCCCTAGGCCATGGTACAGGCAACCGCCATGCGGTCGGCGAGACCAATGCACGCTTTTGCGCAACGGAGTGCCCCTGTGCAGGCTGCCGGATTCAACCGGCAACGAACTGCATGCCGGGCGTTCCACGGCTGGCCGCAAATGCGTGTGTTGTTCCGCCAGCATGGATCTTGGTTGCAATGAATCCTTTTTCGGTTTTCCTGTTGGGCATGGCCATGTCCACCGATGCGTTTGCCGCGGCCATCGCCAAGGGTACGGCACTCGTCAAGCCTCGTCTGTCTCAGGCACTGGCCATCGGACTAATGTTCGGTACGATCGAAGCGCTCACGCCCGCCATCGGCTGGTGGCTGGGCTCTTTTGCCGCTGCGGCCATTGCGCGTTACGACCATTGGGTCGCGTTTGCCATGCTGGTTGGCCTGGGCATGCACAGCATCATGCAGGCGCGCAGCGATGACGCGCCGAAAGCCGAGACGGCGGGAGATGACGCCTTGCCTGTGCTTCAGTCCGACAATACCCTACGCACCTGGCTGGCCGTGGCGCTGACGGGGCTGGCAACCAGCATTGACGCACTGGCAGTGGGCGTGGGCCTGGCATTTGTCGATGTCTCGATCCTGCAGGTCTGTATCGTCATTGGCCTGTGCACCGGTGCCATGGTGACGCTGGGCATTCTCGCCGGGCATCGCGTAGGCGCACGGTTTGGCCGCAAGGCCGAGATGCTGGGTGGTGTCGTGCTGATGGGCATCGGCGCAATCATTCTTTGTGAGCACATCACGGGCGGATGACGCCCGCGTCAAGACGTTTGCCTCTTTGTATGATCGGGGCCATGAACAAAGCGTTTGTCAAGGAAGATGCCGGTGATGCCGACGATGATCTGGAGCCTGCTGCCGCGGCCATCCCCAAGGGCAGCAAGAACTACATCACGCCGGCTGGCTATGCGCAGTTACAGGCTGAGCTCAAACAGTTGCTGGAGGTCGAACGTCCGAAGATCGTCGAGACCGTGCATTGGGCTGCCAAGAACGGGGACCGCTCGGAAAACGGCGACTACCTCTACGGCAAGAAGCGTCTGCGCGAGATCGATCGGCGCGTGCGCTTTCTCACCAAGCGGCTCGAAATCGCCGAGGTCGTCGACGCCTCCGTGCATTACGGCAGCGACCAGGTGTTCTTCGGCGCAACGGTAGCGTACGAAACCGATGATGGCACGCCCCACCGCATCACCATTGTCGGCATCGACGAGGCGGACAGTCTCAACCACCGCATCAGCTGGATTGCCCCTGTAGCGCGCGCCCTGCTCAAGGCCAGGGTGGATGATGAAGTCACGCTGCACACGCCAGCGGGGCCTCAGCATCTGCTGATTACCAGCGTCGAATACCCCGCTCCGGATCGCTGACGGTCCACCTCCGCTCGCAATGGGGCAAGGCAAACGCCTGCCTTCCCGTATCAACCAGCCCGCTGACGCACCAGCGCCAGCGGCAGGTTCGCCGCCTCAGCCATTGCTCTCGGTTGCGTCATCGGGCCAGTCGCGGATATAGGCTTTGAGCAGCTTGTTTTCCAGGTTCTGACTATCGACCACCGCCTTGGCAACGTCGTAGAAGCTGATGACACCCATCAATACCCGGTTATCGATCACCGGCATGTAGCGGGCATGGCGATCGAGCATCATGCGGCGCACCTCATCCAACGAAGTCTCGCGCGTGCAGCTCATCGGCGCGTCATCCATGTGGGCGCGCACGGTCACATTCTCCAGCTGCGAGCGGTGCTTGACCACGGCCAGAATGACTTCGCGAAACGTCAGAATGCCCACGACCTCGCCATGTTCGACAACCACGAGAGAGCCGATGTCACGCTCGGCCATGGTTTCAATGGCACGCATCAGCGGCTCATCCGCACGGATGGTATAGAGCGTGTTGCCTTTAACTCTGAGGATGTCGGCGACTTTCATGGCAGGTCTCCTTGGTCTGAAATCACGCGCCGCATGCGCCATCACACAGCCAACGCGGGCGCTCCTGAATATAGCCGACAATGCATGCACCCTCTGGTGCGCAGCGCGCCTGTGGTTGGCGTTTTCCCGCGCCAATGGAACATGCCTGCGACGTCTCGCATTTGCGCGAGCGCTGAGAACATGTGCACGCCGACTGCTCGCTACCGCGGCCATCGTCCGGCCGCGCACGCGTGCGCCGACGCGCGCGGCACGGTGTTCAGGGGGAGCGCCAGGGTCAGCAATGCGCCGGGCGTATGACGCAGCATGCATTTGCCCCGCACTGGATCAGTGTAAATATGTAAAATAATGAAACAACGCTTGGCCGCTGGAGCCGCGCAAGCGCTCTGGCTCGGGCATCGGCAACGATGCTACAGCCCCCGCCCTTCGATGGATTCCGGAGACTCTGCCCATGTATCTGCTCGGCCTGTCATTGCTTTTTCTCGCGTTGAAGTATTTCGCCATTGGGCCGATCGCGCAGTGGTCGTGGTGGTGGATTGCCGTGCCATTTGCACTCACTGCCGGCTGGTGGGCATGGGCGGATTGGTCCGGCTACACCAAGCGCAAAGTCGTCGAGCGCGAGAACAGGCGCAAGCAGCAACGCATCCAGCGTGATCGAGCGCGGCTGGGCCTGAAAGTGGACCGCAAGAAGCCCTGAATTCCCGCAGTTGTTGGGCGGCTTGCCGCTCCTTGAGCACGCACGCTACCAGCGTGGCACCGGCTGAACCGTTGTGGCCCCTGCGCGGGCGATGCCATCTGGGATAATCCCCACGTCTGCCGCTTGTGCGGCCTTATTTCTTCTGCCGGGAGCCGTTGCGCGCCCCGGCACCATCACAGGCAGACCACGCCTGCCTCAAGGATTGAATCCGTCATGACCGACAACACGCTGCTTGCTCCTGAAACTGCGGATGCGACCGTGCGCCGTGAAGATTACGCCCCGCCACCGTTCTGGATCGACGACGTCGCGCTGACCTTTGATCTGGATCCCGCCAAGACGCGCGTGCTCAATCGCATGCGTGTGCGTCGCAATCCGGCTGCGCCTGAGCAGCCGTTGCGCCTGGACGGCGAGGATCTGAACCTGGCCCGCGTGCTGGTCAACGGGCAGGGTGCCAGCTTCAAGCTCGAAGACGGTAAGCTGGTTCTCTCCAACCTGCCGGAAGGCCAGGAGCCTTTCGAGCTGGAAATCTTCACCACCTGCCAGCCTGACAAGAACACCCTTCTCTCCGGCCTGTACACCAGCCAGGGCACCTTCTTTACGCAGTGCGAAGCCGAGGGCTTTCGCCGCATCACCTACTTTCTTGACCGCCCGGACGTGATGAGCGTCTACACCGTCACGTTGCGTGCCGACAAGGCCGCATACCCGGTGTTGCTTTCCAACGGCAACCTGATCGAACAGGGGGATCTGGAAGATGGTCGCCACTATGCCAAGTGGCACGACCCGTTTCGCAAGCCCAGCTACCTGTTTGCGCTGGTGGCAGGCAAGCTGGTGGCGCGCTCGCAGAAGATCATCGCGCGCGATGGCAAGGAGCACCTGCTGCAGATCTATGTGCGTCCGGGAGATCTGGAAAAGACCGAGCACGCGCTGCAGTCGCTGATCGCCGCCATCGCATGGGATGAGACGCGCTTTGGTCTGCACCTGGACCTCGAACGCTTCATGATCGTTGCCACCAGCGACTTCAACATGGGCGCGATGGAGAACAAGGGTCTGAACATCTTCAATACCAAGTTCGTGCTGGCTAGCCAGGCTACCGCCACCGATCAGGACTTTGCCAACGTCGAGAGCGTGGTCGGCCACGAATACTTCCACAACTGGACGGGCAACCGCATCACCTGCCGCGACTGGTTCCAGCTCTCCCTCAAGGAAGGGCTGACGGTGTTTCGCGACCAGGAATTCTCGATGGACATGGCCGGCAGCGACAGCGCCCGCGCCGTCAAGCGCATCGAGGACGTGCGGCTGCTGCGCACCGTGCAGTTTGCCGAGGATGCCGGCCCCATGGCCCACCCGGTACGCCCGGACAGCTACAAGGAAATCAACAACTTCTACACCGTCACGATTTACGAAAAAGGCGCGGAAGTCGTGCGCATGATGCACACGCTGGTGGGCGAGGCCGGCTTTCGCAAGGGCATGGACCTGTATTTCGAACGCCATGACGGCCAGGCCGTGACCTGCGATGACTTCGCCCAGGCCATCGCCGACGCCAATCCTGACAGCGAGCTGGCGCGCCTGCTGCCGCAGTTCAAGCGCTGGTACAGCCAGGCCGGCACACCGCGCGTGCAAGCCACCGGTCTGTACGATGAAACGGCCCAGACTTGGACGCTGCGCCTGACACAGACCATTCCGCCCACGCCCGGCCAGGCGGACAAGCAACCCATGGTCATCCCCATCAAGCTGGGCCTGCTGGCGCCGGGCGGCCAGGCCCTGCCGTTGCAACTGCAAGGCGAAACCGAGGCCGCAGCACTGGAGCGCACGCTGGTGCTGACGCAAGCCGAGCAGACCTTCACCTTCGTCAACCTGGCCCAGCCACCCGTGCCCTCGCTGCTGCGCGGCTTCAGCGCCCCCGTGGTGCTCGACCAGCAGCTCGATGGCACCGCGCTGGAAGTGCTGCTCGAACACGACAGTGACCCCTTCAACCGCTGGGAGGCCAGCCAGCAGTGGGCGCAGCGCATCCTGCTGCAGACCCTGCAAGCCGATACCACCGACGCGACGCCTGTGCCCGAGCGCTTCATTGCTGCGCTGCGCAAGGTGCTGCAGGACCCCACGCTCGATGCCGCCTTCAAGAACCTCGTGCTGACGCTGCCCAGCGAGAGCTACCTGGCCGAGCAGTTGGAGTGCGTCGACCCACAGCGCATCCACGCCATCCGCCAGAATCTGCAGGCACAACTCGCACAGGCATTGCAGGATATCTGGCAATTGATCTGGCAAGAGCACAGTGATACCGGCGCCTACCAGCCCGATGCCTTCTCCAGTGGCCGACGCGCACTTGCCGGCAAGGCGCTGGCGATGCTCACGCTGGAGGCCACCCGCACGGGCGATGCCATTTGGCCCGGCAAGGCGTACCAGCGCTGCAAGGATGCAAGCAATATGACCGATCGCTTCAACGCCCTGAGCGCACTGGTGCAAGCGCGGCATCCTCTGGCCGAGCAGGCGCTGGCGCGCTTTCACCAGATGTTCAAAGGCGAGGCGCTGGTGCTGGACAAATGGTTCCAGTTGCAAGCCACAGCGCCCGACTTGGACGGCGACATTCTGCCCAAGGTGCGGCAGCTGATGCAGCACCCTGACTTCACGCTGAAAAACCCTAACCGGGCCCGCAGCCTGATCTTCGGCTACACCAACGCCAATCCGGCCGCATTCCATCGCACAGACGGCGCAGGCTACCAGTTCTGGGCCGACCAGGTCATGGCCCTTGATGCGCTCAATCCCCAGGTCGCCGCGCGCCTGGCCCGCGCACTTGATGCCTGGCGCAAGCTCGCCGAGCCCTACAAGGCCCACGCCGAGGCGGCCCTGCAACGCGTTGCCGCACAGGACAAACTCAGCAAGGATGTGCGCGAAATCATCGAAAAAGCGCTGGCTTAAAGGCGCCACGTGGCGTCGCGCAATTCATTCCGGATCGCATGCCACGCACGGCGGCACTTGCAGTGTCCCGGGCAACAGGCCCGGGAACCAAGTGCTTTTGCCGCCCGAGGGAAGTTACGCCAGCCGCGAGCACACAGGCGGAAAAGTCAACCTTTTTCCATCGCTGCGATCAGGGGGTGCCGCGCCAGCCACGTCAACAGGCCCCCTGCGACGCCGCCCACGCCAATCACGGTGGGCAGCATCTCGGCACTCGGGCCCATCGCACTTGCGATATAGCCAATGGCTGCCGACAGCAAGAACTGCATCATGCCGGTCAGCGCTGAGGCGGTGCCTGCATGCGTGCCTGCGTGGCTCATGGTCAGCGCCGTGAGATTGCCGATCACCAGGCCCAAGGCACCGGTGCTGAGAACCAGCAGGCCCGCGTACAGGACCATCGTGACATCTGTCTGATGTATCAGGACGGACAGGACCAGCCCTGCCAGCGCGTGCACGGCGATGCCCAGCAGCGCGATACGCGCAACTGGCCACTGTCTGCGCAGCAGATCCCGGGAGACGAATCCTCCAGCTATTACGCAGGCCGCATTGGCCGCGAAGACATAACTGAATTCACTGGGGGTCAAGCCGAAATGGCCGGTATACACAAACGCCGACGAACTGATGAAGACGATGAAGGAGCCAAAAAGTATGCCGCTGGCCAGCGTGTACACCATGAACGAAGCTCGGGTACATTGGCGGGCGTAGACGCCGAGAATGCGCGTCCATGAGTGCCTCACCCTTTTTCCGGGGGGCAGCGTCTCCGGCAGTTGCATCGCGCTCCACACCAGCGCCAGCATTCCGGTAGCGGCCAGCACGACAAATATCCAACGCCAGCTCGCATGTCCGACAATCACGCCACCGATGAGCGGCGCAAGAATGGGCACGACCATCATGACCTGCATGAGCAGCGAGAAAACCCGCGCAGATTCCGGCAGCACGCTGCGATCGGCAATCACCGCACGGGGTGTGACCATGCCGGCCGCGGCGCCCAATGCCTGTACGAACCGGGCCGCCAGCAACCACTGCACGTCGGGCGCGAGTGCACACATCAACGAGCCGAGCACGAACAAGCTCACCCCCAGAAGCAGCGGAACACGCCGCCCGAAGCGGTCCAGCAACGGGCCGTATAGCGCCTGACCGATCCCCATGCCGATCAGAAACACCACCACGGTGTTCTGCACGGCAGATGGCGACGCCGCCATTTCGCGCGCGATCTCCGGCATCCCGGGCAAATACATGTCGATAGAGAACGCGTTCAACGCGGTCAGCAGCGCCAGCAACACCACCTGCAGCACGGTAAACGCGGGCCGAGGCGCGTCAACGACGAGAGAGTCGGTCACCTTGAGGTTCATGGCCTGCGCTCCACCCGAGGCCCTGGCGCCTGCTCAGCGCACATGCAACGCCCGCGCCGGTTCCTGGACCTGCGCTGCAGCAGGTGCCTGCTCATCGGTCAGCGTAGCCATATCGATGACGAACCGATAGCGCACGTCGGCGCGCTCCATGCGTTCGAACGCCTCATTGATCTGGTCCATC
Organism: Lampropedia cohaerens; assembly: GCF_001005215.1. Lineage (GTDB taxonomy): Bacteria > Pseudomonadota > Gammaproteobacteria > Burkholderiales > Burkholderiaceae_C > Lampropedia > Lampropedia cohaerens. Next base: position 39,501 of record NZ_LBNQ01000022.1, on the reverse strand, counting down.
CGGATCATCTCGACATCTGGCAGCACATTGTGCTGCGCGCAGAAGTCCAGCATTTCCTGGGTCTCGCGAATGCCACCAATGTGCGAGCCCGAGATGCGCCTGCGCCATCCCAGCACCGGCAACGAGCTGAAGCCGGGCATCGGGCCGATCTGCCCCACCAGCACCAGGGTGCCGTCGGCCTTGAGCAAGGGCAGGTATGGATCCATGCTGTGCGCGACCGGCACCGTATCCAGGATGACATCGAACGCATCCGCCGCACCTTCCATCGCAGCCACATCGCCCGAAACCAACACGCGGTGTGCGCCCAGCGCCAGCGCATCGGCCTCCTTGTCGGGGCTGCGGCTGATGACGGTGACGTGTGCCCCCATCGCGACGCCCAGTTTCACCGCCATGTGACCCAGGCCACCCAGGCCCACCACGGCCAACCGGGTGCCGGCGCCCACGTTCCAGGCGCGCAATGGGGAATAGGTGGTAATGCCGGCACACAGCAATGGAGCCGCACGGGTGACGTCCAGCGATGGCGGCAGGTGCAGACAGAACTCCTCTCGCACCACCATGGTCTTGGCGTAGCCGCCCATAGTGCGCTCTCCGGTGATGCGATCGACACCGTTGTAGGTACCCACACTCTTTTCCACGCACATCTGCTCCTCGCCGGCGGTGCAATAGCGGCACTGCAAACAGCTGTCTACCATGCAGCCCACGGCCACCAGCTCGCCCACTTTGAACGCACTGACCGCCTCACCCACCGCAGTGACGCGGCCGATGATTTCATGGCCGGGCACCACCGGATACACACTCCACTTCCAGTCGTTGCGCGCCGTATGCAGATCGGAGTGGCACACGCCGCAGTACAGCACTTCCATGGCCACATCCTCCCGGCGCAGCGCACGTCGCTTGAAGCGAAACGGTGCCAGCGAAGTATCACAGCTGTAGGCGGCATAACCGTAGGTATTCATCACAGGTCTTTCAGGAAGACGAGGCATCGACAAGGGCGGGCTTTCAGGCCCCATGCGTACAGACTCTGGCTTGCAAAACATGAATAGGCCACCAAGGTAGCTTGGGTCCACCAGCATTGCAGCGCTTTGCGCGGCAGCAAGATAGCACCGAAGCCACCTGCGAGGCGGCCAGACAAAAGTGCCGTGCACACGCAGGCCAGAACCCGTTCGCCCGCCGCACACAATGGGGCTGGCACGGCTTTCATCGGCACTACAACCGTCGCAGCGCGATTCGCCGATAGACAAGTATCCGGGCAGCGCCATACCAAACGCGGCACCGAAAAATTCTTAAGCTGAAAACAGGTGTACGCCTTGCGGACGATCGAAGTCGTGCAGGGCCGCTACACCGCTCCGCTTATCTACCCTCCACCGATGTAAGGAATCCGATGAAACGCCGAGCTTTCAACCAACTCGCTCCCGCCGGGGTGATGGCGCTATTGATGGGCAACCCAGTCGTTCAGCGCGCCGTTGCCCAGCAGGCCGGTGGCGATACGCTCACCCTCGCACTGCCCAACGATGTCGTGACCTGGGATCCCAATGCGCGCGTGCGCCCCAACCAGATCGAATTGCTCAAGGCCGTGTTCGCCCAACCGCTCGAATATGACAAGGACAGCAAGCTGCAGCCGAGTCTGATCAGCAAGTGGGAGTGGCTGGACGATACCGGCACCACCTTGGGGCTGCATTTCCGTGACGATGTACTGTTCCACAACGGCGACAGGTTCACCGCCGAAGACTTCAGGTTCTCCTTCTTCGAGCGTCCAAGGAGCGAACCCGACGTACAGCTGCGCTTCATCTGGAACACGCTCGATGACATCGAGATCGTCTCGCCCACGCAGGCCGTCATGCGCTTCAACAGCCCCATGGTGACCGCACCGGAATTCCTAGGGTTCACCGGCGCCTTCGTGGTTCCAAAGGCTTACTTCCAGAAGGTAGGGCTGGACGAGTTCGTACGCAAGCCCGTGGGGGCCGGCCCCTACAGACTGGTGGAGTACCAGCGCGACAGCCGTCTGGTGTTCGAAGCATTCGAAGACTACTTTGGCGGTGCCGCGCAGATCAAACGCGTCGTGGTGTTGATCGTCAAGGATCCCACCGCCCGTGTCTCGGCGCTGGAGGCGGGACAGGTCAACCTCGCGACCAACTTGCCGCTGCGCGAGGCCGAACGTCTGGGCCGCAACCCACGATTGAGAACGGCCATCACCCCGACCATCGACAACTATCTCATCAGTCTGGTCAACCGTGAGCCGTTCTCGGACAAGAACCTGCGTCTGGCCATGCACCACGCCATCGACAAGAAGGCGTTGACCAAGGCATTCTTCAACGACATCCCACAGGCCACCTACACGCTGGCGCCACCCGGCACGCCTGCTTACGATCCGGACTTCGTGTTCCCTTATGACCCTGCCAAGGCCATTGAGTATCTGGCCGCATCAGGCTTCGGGCCGGACAAACCCATTGCCATCAAGTTCTTCACCACACGGGGCGTCAATCCCAACGACTTCGAGATGGCACGCGCGATCACGCAGATGTGGTCCAAGGTGGGGATTGCCGCAGACCTGCAGGTCATCGATCCGCCGGTCTACCAGGCCAAAGCCGCTGCCGGTGAGCTGGAAGGCTGCATGCTCTGGCTGGGTGGCAACGCCACGGGCGATCCTGAACTGACCTCGGGCTACGCACTCAATCCACGCAAGCCATTTGCCGTGTGGCGCAGCGAGGACTGCGCCGAAAAGCTCGATCCCCTGTTCAAGGAAGCCGACTACGACAAGCGCATCGAAGGCTACAAGGCCTTCAACATCTGGGCCGTGCAGCAGGGCTACAGCCTGCCACTCATGCAAGGGGTGGTCAGCATCGTGCACACCGCAAGCCCCCCCGGCTACACCCCCTACGCCAGCGGCTGGGTACTGCCCTACCAGTGGCGCCCGAACCAGGCGTAAGTCTCCCTCCGTTGCGGATCGACGCAGATCGTGTGCTGCTGCACCCTCCGGTGCCGTCCGCGAACCTGCGGCACTGCCCCGCCAGTTATCCATGATGCGGTATCCCAACGCCTTCTGCGCAAGGCGTTTTTTCATGCCTGCGCACTTGTCGTGCCTTCGCGCGGGGCCCCCTGCGGACAAGTTGCGGTGCGCTACATGGCAAGAATCTGCATGGCACTGTCACTACCATGAAACCGTGCCTTGCAATAGCCAGAGCACGATGATGAACAGGGCACGCCGATTGCTTGGTATCCATGCATCGCAACCCCGCGCAGTAGAACGCAGCGCTCTAACCCACGGAAAACTGGTTATGGACACTCCCTCATCGCAACCACAGGCCGCGGCAGAACCGATGCCAGGCCACCTGGACTGGGCGCGAGCCTTGCTAGGAGCCGTCAAAAGCCTTTGGCGCATTGGCCTGCTGCTGTTCATTGCGCTGGTGGTATTCGTAGTGCTGCGCATGCTGCCATCCGACCCGGTCGCCATGATGCTTCCACCCGGTGCCAGCGAGCAGGATCGCATCGCGCTCACGCAGGACCTAGGGCTGGACAAACCGCTGCTGGTGCAGTTCGGTATCTGGCTCGGCAACGCCGTGCAAGGTGATCTGGGCAATGCCATCAACTCTGGCCAACCCGTCGTCGGCCTGATTCTGCAGGCCTTGCCGACAACACTGCAACTGGTGGTCCTGAGCCTGCTGTTCGGCGCCTTGCTCGGCGTGGCGGGCGGCCTGATTGCCTTTCGCTTTCGCCAGACGCCCATTGAGCGCGGCGTTCAGGTTGCCAACAGCATAGCCATCTCGATTCCCGAGTTTCTCTGGGCCATCCTGCTCATCCTATCGCTGGGTATTGGCTTGCAATGGCTGCCTTTTCTGGGACCGATCGATGCCAACCATTCGGTTCCTCGCCAAACTGGATTCCTGTTGATCGACACGCTGCTGGCAGGCGACCTGAGCGCGTTCGGCTCCGCACTCAAGCACATGGCCATGCCGGTGATCGCGCTGTCGCTCAGCATTGCGCCGCCGTTGATGCGCATCATGCACTCGAGCCTGATCGACGCGTATGCCGAGGACTACGTGGCCGCAGCCCGGCTACGTGGCCTGGACGAGAACCGCATTCTGGTGCGCCATGCGCTCAAGAACGCAGCGCTGCCCACCGTGGCCCTGCTGGGCCTGCAGGCCGGCACCTTGATGGGTGGCACCGTCCTCATCGAAACCATATTTGGCTTTCCTGGCATAGGCGGCCTGATGCTGCAGTCGCTGGCCGTCGCCGACATGTTCATGATCCAGGGCCTTGCGCTGACGTACGCCGTGGCGGTGCAGGCCATGAACACCCTCTCCGATATCGCTTTGTACATGCTCAATCCAAGGCTGCGTCTGCGATGAACACCACGACCTATCCTCACCCCCCGGCCTCCTCCACCGCCCCGCGGCCTCGGCCGCGCATGAGCAAGGCTGCTGCCTGGCTACGCGTGTTCTCGGATACCCGCGTCATGCTCGGCACTGCTGGTCTGGCGCTGCTGTTTCTCACCGCCATCTTTGCCCCTTGGCTTGCCCCGCACGACCCCAATGAGCAGGACTTGCTCAACACATTGTTGCCGCCAATGTGGGCAGCCGACGGCCTGCGTGCGTTTCCGCTCGGCACTGATTCGCTGGGGCAATGCATTCTGTCGCGCCTGATCTATTCCACCCGCGTGGTCGCCCTAGTCGCCGTGCTCGCCCCGCTGGGGGCCGCGCTGGTGGGAGTGCCCCTGGCCATCATGGCCGGCTACTGGGGCGGCAAGGTCGACTGGCTGATCATGCGCATGGTGGACGTTTGGATGTCCTTTCCCGCCGTGGTGCTGGCGATGGTGTTCATGGTGGCGCTTTCGCCCGGACTGACCAATGTGATCATCGCCATCGTCGCAGTGGACTGGACCCGCTTTTGCCGCGTACTGCGCAGCGAAGTCCTGGTACTGCGCCGGCGCGACTACATCGCCGCAGCCCGGCTGACCGGAGCGACGCCGTTGCAGGTCATTCGCAAGGACATCATGCCCGGCCTGATGCCAACACTGCTGGCATTGCTGAGCATAGAAATGGGTATCGCCATCATCGCCGAAGCGGTGCTCTCGTTCGTCGGTGTCTCGATGGCGCCGTCCACACCCACCTGGGGAATGATGATCAGCGACGGGCTCAAAAGCGTTTTCAGCGCACCCTATGGGCTGATCGCCCCCGTGGTCTGCATGATCGTGACCGTCCTGGCCTGCACCCTGCTGGGCGACGGCTTGCGCAAGAAGCTCGATCCCCGCCTGCTTGAGAGAGTCAGAGGTTAACCATGTCAGCCGTTCCCCAAACTCGCATACCCGTTCGCCCCTTGCCGGAGCAGCCCCTGCCGCCGGCGTTGTCTCCGGCGTGGACCGGCCAGCACACCGCCAGCCAGCCCGCCACGGAGCCGGTCGTGCTGGCAGTGGAAGGTGTCACCCTGATCGCGCGCAACCGCGACACCCATCAGGGACAACCTTCCGCCGGTATGGAAGTACTGCGCAAGATCTCCTTCAATGTGCGTCGCGGCACCACGCTGGCGCTGGTGGGTGAGTCGGGCGCAGGCAAAAGCATGATCGGCAAGGTGATCGCACGCCAGCTTCCGAGTGGTTTCGAGGTGACTGAAGGCAGCATCCACTTCGGCGATCAGGATCTGCTGCGCATCAGCAGCCAGGATCACCGGCGTCTGCTGGGCCGGCGCATTGCCTTCATACCGCAGGAGCCCATGACGGCTCTCAATCCGGTGCTGACCATCGGGCAGCAATTCATGGAACACCTGCAGCGTCTCGGCATGGGCACGCAGGAGGCGCGCACGCGCGCCATCGAAATGCTGGACGAAGTCAGATTGCCGCAGCCGGAAGCCATGCTGAACCGCTACGCCTTCCAGATCTCCGGCGGGCAGTGTCAGCGTGTGATGATCGCCATGGCATTTGCCAGCAATCCCGATCTGGTCATCTCGGACGAAGCCACCACGGCACTGGATGCGAGCACGCAGGCGCACATCATTACGCTGATTCGCAAGCTGCAGGCGCGCCGGGGCACGGGCGTGATCTTCGTCACGCATGACCTGGGCCTTGCCGCCCATGTGGCCAGGGACCTGGTCGTGCTCTACGCCGGCGAGACCATGGAGACCGGCCCCGCCAAAGCCATCTTCAAGCGGGCACTGCATCCCTACACCCTAGCGCTGCAGCGCGCCAACCCCGAACTCAGCGGCCCCCGGCGGCGTCTGTTTTCCCTGCCTGGCAGCATGCCCGGGCTGTCCGAGTTCCCGCATTTGCAAGGCTGCCGTTTTGCACCGCGCTGCGCCGTCTCGGACGCCCGCTGTGCACAGGCCGTGCCGGCGATGGTGACCAGTGGCGCGCAGGGCGGCCAGCACATGGTGCGCTGCGTACACGGCCATGCAGCGCCCTACCCCATCAACAGTCCCGGCGAGGAAGGCGAGCCCACGCAAGTGGCGGCCACGGGCGCGCTGGCGCCATCACCCACGCCGTTCCTGCAGATACGGCACCTCGAGAAGACATACCCTGGCAAGACGCGCGGGAGCGCAGGCACCCACGCCGTCAGCAATGTCTCCCTGGACATCGCACCAGGCGAGTTCATCGGAATCGTCGGGGAAAGCGGCAGTGGCAAGTCCACGCTGGCCAAACTCATCATGGGCCTGGAGAGCCCCAGTGGCGGCCAGATCTTCCTCAATGGCCAGCCGCTGACGATGGATGCCGAGCAACAGCGCCGCCGCATTGAGTCGATTCAGATGATCTTTCAGGATTCGCGCTCGGCGCTCAACCCGCGACGCAAGGTGCGCAGCCTGCTCACCCAGTCCATGGAGGTACACCCCAACCTGCACAGCGCTATTGAAGCGCGGGCTCGGCAACTGGCCGCCGATGTTGGCCTGGCCGCCGACATGCTCGATGCCTACCCGCCGCAAATGTCCGGAGGGCAACGTCAGCGCGTCAACATCGGCCGCGCCTTGTGTGAGCTGCCACAGCTGTTGGTTGCCGATGAAATCGTCTCAGGGCTCGACGTTTCTGTGCAGGCGCAAATCCTCAACCTGCTGCTCGCGCTGCGCAAGGAGCACAAGATCTCGCTGTTGCTGATCTCGCACGATCTGGCCGTGGTGCGCTACCTGTGCTCACGCATGCTGGTCATGCACCGCGGCCAGGTGGTGGAGCAAGGCCCGACCGAGCAGGTGCTGGCCCACCCGCAGCACCCCTACACCCGCAGTCTGATCCGGGCGGTTCCGCCAGCCGATACCGCCATGCCATGGCCGCAGGAAGAAGCCGCCTGACGATCCCCGCGACGTTCCGACCTTTCCAATCAACACAGCACGCATCCCCATGACAACGCCATACCACTACCAAAGCATTCACATCCCCATGACAACGCCATACCACTACCAAAGCATTCAAGTCGAGCCCTATGGCCCGCACCTGGGCGCAGAGATTTCCGGAGTGGATCTGACAATGCCATTGAGCGCGCTGCAGGTGCGCGAGCTGCAGCAGGCCATTCAGGACCACCTGGTGATCTTCTTCCGTGACCAGCCGCTCGACTTCGAAAGCCACCAGCGCTTTGGCCGCTACTTCGGTGAGCTGATTACCCATTCCGGCGGCGTCGGCGGGGTGGAAAACCAGCCATACGTCGTGCAAATCCACGCGGACGAGCATTCCACCGGCATTGCCGGGGAATCGTGGCACTCCGACCTCAGCTGCAACGAGGAGCCGCCCATGGGCAGCATCCTGTACCTGCATACCGTACCGAGGTTCGGCGGGGACACACTGTTTGCCAGCATGTACGCCGCCTATGAGGCACTGACCGACAAGATGAAACAGTACCTTGATGGCCTGTATGCCATACACGATGGCGAACACGTCTACCGCAAGTACACCACGGACGTGACCAGGCGCTTCCCCTCCCATGCGCACCCCATTGTGCGGCGCAACCCCGTGACCGGACGCAAAGCCTTGTTCGCCGACGCGCAATACACCACCGAAATCGTCGGCCTGCCGCGCTGCGAGTCCAAGGGCATATTGAACTTCCTGGCCGAGCACTGCCAGGACCCGGAGTTCCAGGTGCGCTTTCGCTGGCAGCCTCACTCCATCGCCTTCTGGGACAACCGCTACGCCCAGCACCATGCGGTGTGGGATTACTTTCCCCATGTTCGCTCCGGCTACCGCGTGACCATCAAGGGAGAACGCCCGGTCGCGTAAAGAAACGAACTCTGAACAGGATGCAGAGAGCGGGCGTGGCGATCAGGCATCAGCGCACGCGCCGCGCACGACCCCTTATTTTGATGCATGGACCTCGAGGTATTTCCGCTGCCCTTCCGGGCAGTTTTTTTTGGCATCTCGAAAAGAAAACCGCGCCAAATGGCGCGGTCAAGAACTGAAGAGCTAAAAAATGGATACACGAGTCCGTTGTTCATGCCTTCCAGTACGCCGGCAGCACCCAGCCATTGCTAAACGGGACATAACCGCGAACCGCGTTGGAACGCACCACGGTGGCGACGCCTTGCAGCAGCGGCAGCGAGTACCCCTCCCCCACCACCCAGGCCTCGAAGTCCTTGTACTGGGCAATACGCTTTTCGTAATCCACCTCCACCAGCAAGGGATCGAGCTTCTCCTTGATATCGTTGCTGCGCCAGACCGAGAAGATGGTGCTCGGATTGAGATACGAACCGGAATACAGCTCCGGATCGGCGCTGGAGTTGGTCCAGCACCATAGCATGGGGCCATCCATTTCGCCGGCCGCCGCACGCATCTGGAATTGCGGGCCGTCGATCACCTCCAGGTTGGCCTCAATGCCTACCCGCTTCCACATCTGCACCAGCGCTCGCGCGAGGTCGAAGTCCGAAGGTTGCGCGCCGTTGGTGGTATAGAAGGTGAAGGCCACTGGCTTCTCGGTGCTGTAGCCCGAAGCCTGCAGCAATTCAGCGGCCCTGGCCGGGTCGTAGGCAAACGTGAAGGTGTCGTCGTAAGAGGGTGTTCCCGGCGGCGACGGCGCATGCACGGGCTTGGCGACGTTGTTGAACAACGCCTTGCTCAAGGCCTGCTTGTCAATCGCGTGGTGCATGGCAAGGCGCACATTTCTGTCTTGCAGCACACCATGGTTGGCCATGTGGACGATATAGGTATCAACTGTGGCGCTCAGTTCGGCCGTGAGATTGGGCAACCCGCCCAGACGCACTGCTTCGCGCATCGGCACACCGTAGGTCAAATCGACCTGACCGGCTTGCACGGCAGACACGCGGGCGGTGGAATCCTTCACGATCTGTATGATGACGCGCTTGTACGACGGCACACCACCCCAGTAGCCCTCGAAGGCCTCCAGCACCATGCGGCTGTCCGCCTCGTACGCGATCAGGCGATAGGGGCCGGTACCCACCGGCCTGGCAATGAACGCTTCCTTGCCCACCTCCTCAAAATACTTCTTGGGTACCAGGAATGAGCCCGCAAAGCCAAGGTATTGCGGCGCCGTGACCATCGGTGCGGAGAAGTGCACGATGGCCTTGGTAGGCGTTGGCGTCTCGATATCCGTGATGACACCCCAGACATAGCCCAGCTGGAGGCTCTTGTCGGCTCTTGGTCGGTCCAGGAAGGTGAACTTGAAGTCCTCCGAAGTGAACTTGTCACCATTGTGAAAGTAGACATCATCGCGGAAGTCCAGCTCCAGTATCAATCCACTGTCGTCGGTCCAGCGATACGCCGTGATGACACCGGGGCTCAGCACCGAATCGGCGTTGTACTCCAGCGGCTGGTCGAACACACACTTGAACAGCGAGGTGACGTGGGGGCGCACAAACGCGATGGGATCCCAGGTGGGAACATCGTGGGGAAACGCAATGGTCAACGCCTGCATGCCCTGCGCCTGCACCACCCGCACGCCCGCCTGGGCAAGCAGGCCAGCAAGAGCGCCAGCGGGAGCAATCCTTACAAAATCTCTGCGTCGCATATAGCCATACTCCTTCAGAACATGTGCACCATACCCAGACGCACCGAGGTTTGCTCGCTGTTACTGGAATTGCCGAAGTAAAAACCGGCACCCTGGTTGGCCTGGATGCCGCTGGACGCCTTCATGTAGGAAACGGCGGTATAGAACCAGCTTCTGCGCGACAGGCTATACCACGCGCCCATCGTGGGCTGGTTCCATTTGGCGCCTGCCATACGCGAATGCTGCCATGCGACAAATGCGGTGACCTTGTCCGACGCCTTGATCTTGCTGCCTACTTCGAACACCTTCTGCCGCTCACTGTTGGTGCCCAGTTCCATCTTGGTGGTCGTTGCGTTTGCGACGATGTTGAAAGCGCCAAAATCGTAGGAACCACCCAGACCTATCGTCTCCTGCGTATCCAGCGTGACCGGCGTGCCGGTACCAGACATGGCCACGCCGAGGAAGTCGCTGAAGCCCATTTGCAGATCGGGGTAGACCGTGCCCCCTTTCTGGCGAAAGTACGCCGCTCCCAGGCTCAGCTTGTCGGTCTTGTATCCCGCACCCGCGCTCACGGTTTGCAAGCTGTTGGACGTTTTGGCGGCATACAGGGCCGTGAAGGTCAAACCACCGAGATCGGGCGAGGCGTAACGCACCGAGCCATCCACGCGGCCCCCGCTGATGCGGTCGAAATCGCCATGGTGGCCTGCGTAGGTGGTGGCCCAGCCTCCGATATTCAGCGGATTGAGGTAGTCCTTGATCGCGTCGTATTGGCGCCCGGCGCTGAAGTTGCCATAAGGGGTTTTCAGACCGACGAAGGATTGCCGGCCAAAGGCGCGCCCCCCCTGCCCGAACTGGCCCGTGCCGAGGTTCAAGCCCTGCTCCAGGGTGAAGTGCGCAGCGTAGCCCCCGCCCAGATCCTCCTGGCCCCTGAAGCCAAGGCGGTTGCCGAACAACACGCCATCCTTGAGCGCCGTCGTACTGCTCCCGCCCTCATTGCTGATGTAGGTCATGCCCACGTCAGCCACACCGTAGACCGTGACGGACGATTGCGCATGGGCCAGGGAACTCAGGCAGGATGCCGCCGTGAGTGTCGCAAGCAAAGGATATCTAGACATTGTCGTGGGCCATTTCAGAATTGAAGGGACAAGGAAATCCATTGCACCTGCCAGATAAGCAGCGCTAGGAACGTGGGGAAAGAGTGGGCCGCCCAGCATGCGGCCGCATGACAGCGCCGTTCAGACCGAACCGGCGCGATACGCGTTGCGTTTACTCGTCGGCCAGGCGCGGCACGGCTGCCTCAACGATGTGAAAGCGCCCTTGGTCATCGCTGGCGCTGGCGTCACGGTGCGCCTGCCGGCCCTGCACGACCGAACGTCCGAATGGCTTGACCAGCTTGCGCGGCTCGCGGGTATGCAACCACAGGCGCATCAGGTGGCGACGGCGCTGCGGCTCCGGATGGTCGAAAAACACCGTGCGCGAGTGCAGCGCGGCATAGTTCGAGAGCCACTGGATGTCGCCAGGACGGAAATCCATGTCGATAGCCATACCCTCTTCATAGGTAATGTCATCGAACAGCTTGAGCACCTCGATCTGCTCAGGCGTCAGACGCGGCACCTCCGGATACTCCTGGGCCGTAAATACGTAGGCAGAGCCGGCATAGATGCTGAAGACGTCATCAACCATGCTCACCACCGGCGACACATAGGTGTTGGCGGGTGCCTCGTGATCTTGGCGGCGCCAGTCCCAGTGGAACGGCTCAAGCAGCAACGGTGCCAGGTCCGGACGGCGCTCGAGGATCTCGTTGTAGATCTGCGCACCGGAGACCAGCCGCGACGCACCACCCTCCCTGGCTGGCCGCAGGCACATCAACGCCACCACGTCGGAGCTGTCCGAATGGAACGGCAACTTGTCGCGGATCTTGGCGGACAGCGCCCCCGGATCTTCGAGTTTCTTGTCCGAGGTGGCATACACGTGGCCGATCAGATCGCCCTTTTCGTTCTGCCGCATCGGCTCGCCCATGTGCACACCAAGGATGTAGTAAATGGCGGCCGACAATGCATCCGAATAAAGGTGCGTCTTCAGGCCTCGCACAAGGCGAAAGCCACGCCCTGTATTCAGATCCTCAAGCCACTCCGTTACTGCGTCCCGGCACACTACCAATGGGTAGTCCTGCGGGCTTACGAAGCGCAGATCAGGATCGTCCTCCACAAACCGCTCGCCCAGCGATTCCAGCTCCTGCACCTGTGCATCGCTGAGCATATAGATCCAGTCGGATTGCTGCACCAGCACATCACCGCGCCATGCCGCGGCAGTGCGTACGGGCTCCAAATCGATTACGGCTTGCATGAGTTTTCTCCTGTTTCCATCAGGTCGTTGCAAGGTCGGCCACACGCCACCTCGTTACTTGCAAGTGTCATCTCAACGTGCCAGGCGGTCTTGTTGCAGCGCGAACGAAAAATTGCAGCAGCAGCCATCCCATGGACAAGTGCTGATACGCATGGGAGCAAGACGCGTGCAAACCCCGTGCCTACACTGACTGGGAACTAGGGTGCGCATTGCTTTCACGTGCACCGCAACCATCAACCGTGAGGGCCCATCCTTATGTTTACTGCCATGGCCGAGCCCGCAACAGTGCGAGCAAACATGCCGGTAGCCAGTACGCCTGGCTATACACCCATGCAATTGCCCCGCGATGCCTTCGCCTGCCGGGTCACGCACTGGGAACTGGTGGGCGACGTAACAATCGTCTTCGAACTGGACGGCGCTGCAGCCGGACAGACCTATGCGCCCGGCGCGCACCTGGAACTCCTGCTGGAGGCCGGGCCCAGGCAATACTCGCTGTGCAACCGACCGGGTCGATGCTTTCGCCTGGCCGTCCAGCGTGAGGCGCATGGTCGCGGTGGTTCCATCGAGGTGTTCGAGCGCGTGCAACGCGGCGAAGCCTTATGGGTGCGTGGGCCCAACAATGTGTTCGCCGCCAGTTCGCTGATGCGCACGGAGCACGCGCTGTTGATCGCAGGTGGCATTGGCATCACGCCCATCCTGGCCATGGCGTACGCGCGGTTCGATGCCGGGCTCCCGTTCACGCTGCACTACAGCGGCCGCCATGCCCGCGACATGGCATTTGTCAGCGAACTCAAAGCCATGGCGGCACTGCGCCCTGATCTGGCCAGCATCCACCTCTACTGCACGCGGGACGCTGGCGGGCGCCGCGCCGACCTGGCCGAGTCACTGGGCATGTATGACGCGCGCACGGAGGTGTTTCTGTGCGGGTCTGGCCGACTGCTTGACGCGGTGCAGGACGCTGCATTCGCCCTGGGCTGGCCGGAGGAGGCCATTCACTTCGAGCGCTTCAGTGCAGAACTGCCCAAGCCCCAGGCTGGCGACGCGGAGTTCCAGGTCGAGATCGCGTCCACCGGACAGCGCATTACCGTGGGTGCTGAAGAAACGGTGGCCGACGCGCTGGCACGCTCAGGGGTGGTCATCCCCATCTCCTGCGCCGCAGGCGTCTGCGGCTCCTGCCGAACCAGGCTCCTCTCCGGCGAGGCCGATCACCGCGATCTTTTCTACAGCCCTGAAGAGCAGGCCGGGCAGACCGAATTCACGCCCTGCTGCTCACGCGCTCACAGCCCACTGCTGGTGCTGGACTTGTAAGCACCAACGCACCACAGCGATACCGCCAACACGCCAGGTTTTCTTTCCGCCCGCACGGGCAACTCGACGCAAAAGGCTCTCCACATGGCCCTCAATCCCTCCGCCCCTGAAACCCGCAACCATCCGGTACCGAACGCCTACCATCAGCTCTATGCCACGCCGGAGACGGTGCATTGGGGATACTTCGACCCGGCGCAGGCGCCAGTGCTCACCATTCAGAGTGGGGACTTGGTATACGCCGAAGCCCTGACCCATCACGCTGGCGACGACCCAGACTTGATGCTTGATGCGCGCAGCTGGCGCGTTTTCAAGGAGATCCCGGAGGAAGACCGCAACCCCGGTGTGCACATCATGACGGGACCGATCTTCATCCAGGATGCCAAACCAGGCGACATGCTGGAGGTGCGCTATCTCTCCATGACGCCGCGCAACCACTATGGCTCCAACCTGGCGGCCAACTGGGGCCATCTTTACCAGGAATTTGACGAGACCGAGCGCATCACCATCTATGAGCTCGATCCCAACTCCAACAATGCCAGCGCGATATATGCCTACGACGTCAAGGAAAAGTACATGACGCCCGGCCGCATCACCCGCTGCCCGGAGTGTGACCGCCAGACTGCCCTGAACGGCGTGCGCGTGCCGGTACGCCCCCATCTTGGCACCGCTGGCGTGGCACCGGCTGTCAATGGCCGCACCAGCACCATTCCCCCCGGCCTGCACGGTGGCAACATCGACAACTGGCGCATCGGCGCGGGTGCGACGATGTACTACCCCGTGGCCGTTGAGGGCGCCCTGTTTTCCATCGGCGACCCGCACGTTTCTCAGGGCGACGGCGAAGTCAGTGGAACGGCCATCGAATCGTCGCTGAACGTGACGATGCAAATCATCCTGCGCAAGGACTTCCACTTCCCGTCGCCATTGCTCGAAACACCGGAATTCTGGATCGTGCATGGCTTCGACGAAGACATGAACCAGGCCGTGCGCAACGCCAGTGTCGACGCCATCAAGCTGCTGACCGAGCAATTGCGCCTGAGTCGCAATGATGCGTACTCCCTCCTGAGCGTAGCCGGCGATCTGGGCATTACGCAGGTCGTCGATTCACGCCAAGGCGCACATCTGCGCATCCCGCGCAACATTTTTCCAAAACTGTAAGTTCATTACCTGAAAGGAACCCACTCCATGTCAACCACCATCGACCTGCTCAGACAGCGCCGTACCCAGTACGCGCTTGACAAGACATTACCGATCAGCCGGGAAGCCACCACCGAGCTGATCCAGCAAGCCGTCGAGGCTGCTCCGTCGGCCTTCAATTCTCAAAGCTCACGCGTTGTCATTCTCTTTGGCGGTGCCAGTGACAAGGTGTGGACTTTTGCCAAGGATGCACTACGGCCACTGATCCCTGCCGATGAATTTGCCGACACGCAAGCGAAGCTAGACGGCTTTGCCGCAGGCGCAGGGACCATTCTGTTCTTCGAGGACCAGGGCGTGATCGCTGGTTTGCAAGAGCAGTTTGCGGCCTATGCCGACAACTTCCCAGTCTGGTCCGAGCAGTCCAGCGGCATGGCACAACTGGCGGTTTGGACGGCCCTGGCCGAAGCCGGCATCGGCGCGAGCTTACAGCACTACAACCCGCTTATCGATGCAGTCATCGCTGCGGAATGGGGCATTCCCGCGGAGTGGACGCTGCGGGCGCAGATGCCTTTTGGTGCCAACGCTGCACCATTTGGCGACAAGGCCGTCATGCCGCGTGACGCGCGTTTCAAAGTATTTGCCTGAACGCCAGGAAATCCCCTTGACGGGGGCCACGAACACCTCGCACCTAGTCCGGTAGCGAGGTTTCTTTTTGCCCGCGCCGATGCGTTCGAACTGGCCCGATTATTGCGTGGATGCTACTTATAAAAATTACCACTCGATGCCCCTGGGGCGAGAGGAGTCACGATGCAAGATCCCCACGTTTGGAAAGTATCCACCACCCAATTTGGCGCAATCAACTGCGCAGAGAAGTGGAACGAAACCCTGCACCGCGTCCACCTGCCTCCCGCCCAGGCCCGTGACACGCAGGCACGTGGCGTTACAGCCGACCTGATCACGGTAACATCGCCGCAGGGACTGGAGTTCACCCGCATCCACGCATCGCCCCAGACCATGGCCGGCAAGCTCTCGCCGCAGCCATATTCGCTGTGGATCAGCATTGTCGATGCCGATTCCGTGGCCTTGCGGCACAAGGGCCGCACTATTCGGATCCACCGGGGCGACATCATGTTCGGGTCTACCGGAACGGATGCCAGCCTCTCCATCGACTCTGACTTCGAGATGCTGTACATCAAGGTGCCACGCACTTTGCTGCACCACCGGCTGCTCAACCCTACCCTGCTGGGGGTTGGTCACCTGTCGGCCAGCGAGGCGCTCAACGACGTGTTCGCTCGCTTTCTGACCTGCGTGTCGAAAAATCTCGAAGGCATCACGGCGCACTCCATGCGGCCCATCGAGGTCACGGTGCTGGAGTTTCTTGTCTCGAGCATCGCGCCGCACACCATGATCGAGGCGTTTGGCAGCAGCGGCAAGCTGATGCACTACCAGCAGATTTGTGATTCCATAGAGAACCAGCTCAAGGAGCCTAATCTGAACCTTGGCACCATCGCGCAACAGGAGGGCGTGTCACCGCGATACATTCAGAAGCTCTTCGAAATGGCGGGCACCAGCTTCAGCCAGTACGTGCGTGAACGCCGACTGGAACACTGCCGCAGTGAACTGCTCAGTAAGGAGCACAGACATCTGTCCATCTCCGACATCTGCTTTCGCTGGGGCTTCAATGACGCGGCGCACTTCAGCCGCTCATTCCGCATCCAGTACAACGAATCGCCGCGCGCCTGCCGCCAGGCGGTATTCCCGCAAGCGGCGTAGACATCACCGCACTGGGACACAAAACTCCTGCCAGACACAGCGTGCCTGGCAGGAAGTTCATCCAGGCTGCATCATCACGGTCGTTATGGCGCTTCAGGCCATTATGGCGTCAGATTCTGCCACCGCCCTTTGCTTGGTCGGCGTGAATGAGAAACTTAGCATACTCAGCGATCCGTGGATGCAGACCGGGGTTGAGAACGCTACCGTATCACTGGCATCTCGGCTGCCCAACACATACAGCAACGGCAGGTAGTGATCGGCGCTGGGAATAGACCGCTGTGCATCCAGCCCAAGCTTGGGAAAGTCAACCAGCTTGCGTTGTTCGGCCCCGTCTTCGATCGACTGCCGCACCAGCGACTGGAAACGTTCAGCCCAGTCAAAGACGCGCTCGGGCCGCGACCAATCCATTGCACCGAGGTTGTGCACGACGTTGCCTGAGCCAATGATCAGAATTCCACAGTCACGCAATGCGCGCAGTCTTTGCCCCATCTCGTAGTGATAGGCAAGCGGCTGTGTCACATCGATGCTGAGCTGCAGTACTGGAATCTGTGCGTTGGGATAGGCATGCACCAGCACTGACCAGGCACCATGGTCCAGCCCCCAGGTCAGGTCCATCTTCACGGACGCTGGCGCTAAGGCTTGTGCAATCTCACGGGCAATTTCAGGGCTGCCTGGCGCCGGATACTGGACCTCAAACAGTGCGCGTGGAAAGGCGCCGAAATCGTGGATTGTCCGTGGCTGCTCCATTGCTGTGACCGCCACCCCGCGCGTCAGCCAATGTCCAGAAATCACCAGGATCGCCCTCGGAATGGGGACTTCGTCCACGAGCGTTGCCCAGCTTCGCGTAAAGACGTTGTCATCCAGCGCATTCATGGGATTGCCGTGGCCGATGAACAACACCGGCATTCTCTGCATCATCACCGCTCTCCTTGCGCAACAAGTAAAGCCGACACTCAAGCCACCTTTGCAACTTGAATCGGAATCGTCTTGCGCGAAGAGCCGATGCGTGACCACGTATCCTGATAGCGCTTGACCGCCCACTGGTTGAAGTCGCTCTGGGCCTGCTCCTGCCACGAATAGCGCCCGCGCACCGCGTAGCGCGAGCGCAGGCCTTCCTGCACCAGTTCGTCCACATGCAGATCCTGCGCAACGATGTCGTTGGTGGCGTTGATCACCATATCCAGCTTGTACTGGAAAGCCGGATCCTTCATGGCTCCTGGAGCGCACAGAATGCCTGTGTCATTGAAATGGTGTTCAGGGCCATCAGCACGCAAGATCAGGTACATCACCATGTCACTGGTGAGCACTAGCGACAACGATGGCGGCACATTGACGAACAGAAACCGGTTACGCTCTTCGGTGGTGAGCTTGGGAAACACGGGCAACACGGCTTTCTGCGTAGGGTTAAAGCTTGCGTCTGCGTGCAACGTTCCGTTAGTGCGGTAGTACCCGGCCGTATCCGCAGGCAGGTCCGTCGGGAACTTCGCCAGCGCGCTGGGGGCAAAATCGTGTAGAGGGCCATGGTGAAGGCGGTTGGCGTGATAGCCGTCATTGTTGTTCTCCATCATCACCTTCCAGTTCCACGCGTAGCGCGGGGCCGGCATAGGCCTTGGGCCTTGCGCCGCAGACAGCTCGTAGTTCTCCAGTACTTTGTCGATGGCCCTCAGGCGCGGGGCGAGCGGCGGCGCCTCTTGATCAAAGTTAACGAATACGAAGCCTTGCCAGATTTCAACCTTCAACGTCGGCAGACAAAAGTCCTTCTTATTAAAGTTGGCAGTCCTGTCCATCTCCGGCGCGCCGATCAGCTCGCCATCAAGGCTATAGGCCCAATGGTGGTAGGGACACAGAAAGGCACGCGTGTTGCCCGAACCCTCGGCCACGAGCATGGCGCGGTGCTGGCATACCGCGGACATGGCCTTAATCTCGCCGGCGCGGTTACGCGCCACGATCAACGGCTCACCAATG
Organism: Lampropedia cohaerens; assembly: GCF_001005215.1. GTDB lineage: Bacteria > Pseudomonadota > Gammaproteobacteria > Burkholderiales > Burkholderiaceae_C > Lampropedia > Lampropedia cohaerens. Next base: position 21,070 of record NZ_LBNQ01000022.1, on the reverse strand, counting down.
ATCTTGGTGGTGAAGTAGTCCCCCGCGTTGGGCACCCAGTCCTCGCGCCCCAGGCACAGCCACTCGTGATTGAATAGGGCTTCCTTCTCGAACTCATAGAATTCCGCGTCCGTATAGCAAAGTGGTGGCAGCGTATTGGCATCCGCCAGCGCCTCAGCAGAGCTGCTCAGCCCGTCAAAAAAAGCATCGTTGTAAAAATTCACCATAAACCACCTTCTATTGATGTCATCCAGTATTGGTTGAGGACATAGCCTGAGAGGAAGCGCCTCTGGCTATGTGAATGGATGTGGTTGATGGTAGGTAAAGCCCACCAAGAGGTCTTGGCGACGCATGCACGAAAATTGGTGCAGGCATGCACCATCGCACTCTTGTTAGAGAGTGACATTAGCCGGCCCCCTCGCAACGTTCATGCGACGGTGGGCAATGTTGGTTCACAATACGAGCACTGTTTGGTGCAGGGACCTTCATTGCAAGCCTCTACGCATTCCGCGCTGTCGGCCTTCAGCCTTTATGAGTTGTGGCGTTTTCGTGAACCATTACCCGTATAGAGCAAGCTTCACCGGCTGCACATCACGCGCGATGATTCGTCCTCTTTACCAAGATTCCGCATGCCTTTGCTCAAGAACGCTAAGGCGAAGAGCATGAATACAAAGTCATTGTTTTGGATCAAATTTTTAGTATGTCCAAGAAAGTCTCCCTCACCCGCTATCTTGTCGAGCAGCAGCGTGTCGACGGCCTGATCCCCGGCCAGCTGCGCCTGCTGATCGAGGTGGTCGCGCGCGCCTGCAAGCGCATCAGCTTTGAGATCAACAAAGGCGCCCTGGGCCACGTCATGGGCTCGGCTGGCAGCGAGAACGTGCAAGGCGAGGTCCAGAAGAAGCTCGACATCATCGCCAACGAGGTGCTGATCGAGGCCAACGAATGGGGCGGCCACCTGGCGGCCATGGCCAGCGAGGAAATGGAGGGCATCTACGTCGTGCCCAACCGCTATCCGCAAGGCGAATATCTGCTGCTGTTCGATCCGCTCGATGGCTCCTCCAATATCGACGTGAACGTCAGCATCGGCACCATCTTCAGTGTCCTGGAAAAGCCTCAGGATCATCCTGGCGTGACGGTGGACGACTTTCTGCAGCCAGGCAGCAAGCAGGTCGCCGCCGGCTACTGCATCTTCGGCCCACAGACCACGCTGGTACTGACCGTCGGTGACGGCGTGGCCATGTTCACGCTGGACCGCGAGCAAGGCTCGTTTATCCTCGTTGAGGAAAACATCAGGATTCCCGAAGACACGCAGGAGTTTTCCATCAACATGAGCAACATGCGGCACTGGGATCCGGCCATCAGGCGCTATATCGACGAGTGCCTAGAGGGCGCCGATGGCCCGCGCGGCAAGAATTTCAACATGCGCTGGATTGCCTCGATGGTGGCCGACATCCATCGCATTCTCTGCCGTGGCGGCATCTTCATGTATCCGTGGGACAAGCGCGAGCCGCAAAAGCCGGGCAAGCTACGCCTGATGTACGAGGCCAACCCGATGGGCTGGCTGATCGAGCAGGCCGGCGGTGCAGCGAGCACCGGGCACCAGCGCATCCTGGAAGTGCAGCCTTCGCAGCTGCATCAACGCGTCTCCGTCATCATGGGTGCCAAGAATGAGGTCGAGCGCATTGACCGCTATTACCAGGAGCTTGAGGCGAGTGGCAATAATTAGGCAGACTTGCATCGGCAGCGGTTTTGCCACGCTATAATGGCTGGCTTTCATCGCCGCTTTAGCTCAGTTGGTAGAGCAGTTCATTCGTAATGAAAAGGTCGCCAGTTCGAATCCGGCAAGCGGCACCAGTTTTGTGCGGCGCCTAGCAGCGCCCCTTTTGAAGACGCCATCTTTTTCAAGATGGCGTTTTTGTTCGTGCCGTGCGCTGGCAGACGGCGCCGCTGCGGTCTGCTGTAAAGCTCTCTCACGTTCCGCGATGGACGTGCGCCCTGTATGAACCTGCCCAAACTCACCCCTGGCCAGCGCTATACCATGCCCATGCCGGTGGGCTCAGCCGATGCATTGCTGCTGGCGCAGATGGCCACACGCGAGAAAGCGGCCGGCAAACGCTTGGCCGTCGTCACAGCCGATGCGCGCGATGCGCTGCGCCTGTTGCGGGAGATGGTGTTCTTCGAACCGGCTTTGAAAGCCGTGCTGTTTCCCGACTGGGAAACGTTGCCCTACGACAGCTTTTCGCCGCACCAGGATCTCATCAGCGAGCGGCTGGCCACGCTCTGGAGCATTCTGCAGGGCGAGGCCGATGTGCTGCTCATCCCCGCGACGACGGCGCTGTACCGGCTGGCTCCGCCGTCTTTTCTTGCAGCCTACACCTTCCATTTCAAGACGGGCCAGAAGCTCGACGAGGCCCGCCTGAAAGCGCAGCTGACCATGGCCGGCTACCAGCATGTCGGCCAGGTCGTCAGCCCGGGCGAGTACGCCGTGCGCGGCAGCCTGATCGATCTGTTTCCCAGCGGAGCGGCCCTGCCCTACCGCATCGACCTGTTCGATGACGAGATCGACTCCATCCGTACCTTCGATCCGGACAGCCAGCGCAGCCAGTATCCGGTGCCGGAAGTCCGCCTGCTGCCCGGACGCGAATTTCCGATGGACGAGCCAGCCCGCAAGCGCTTTCGCAGCCGCTGGCGCGAGCTGCTGGAGGGCGACCCGACCAAGAGCCGCATCTACAAGGACATTGGCAACGGCGTGGCAACCGCCGGCATCGAGTACTACCTGCCCCTGTTCTTCGAGGAAACGGCCACCGTATTCGACTACCTGGGCGAGGCCACCACGCTGGTGCTGCATGGCCCGCTGGATGCCGCGCTGCAACGCTTCTGGGACGACACGCAGGAGCGTTACCGCCTCATCGCTGGCGATGAGGAGCGCCCGGCACTGCCGCCACCGGCGCTGTTTCTCAGCAGCGAACAGTTCTTTGCCCTGTGCAAGCCGCTGGCCCAGCTTTCGCTGCGCCCGGCTGCCAGCGAGGAAGCCGCACGCAGCGAGGCACGCCACAGCAGTGCGGAATTCGCCGCCCTGCCCGACATCTCCGCCGTACGCGGCAGCGACGACCCGCTCTCGCGCCTGCAGGCCTACCTGCGCAACACCCCTCAGCGCGTACTGATACTGGCCGAGAGCGAAGGCCGGCGCGAGAGCCTGGGAGACTTCCTGCGCGCCAGCAGCCTGAGCACGCCCGGCTTCGATTCCCTGGCCGAGTTCCAGGCCAGTCCCGAGAAGATCGGCATCGCCACCAGCGCCCTGCAGCGCGGCTTTGGCTGGCTGGAAGGCGGCATTGATTTCGTCACCGAGACGGAGCTGTTCAACACCGAGCCGACCGCGCGCAAGCGCCGCCGCCACGAGCATGCCAGCAACGTCGAGCACATGGTGCGCGATCTGGCCGAGCTCAAAGTGGGCGATCCGGTGGTGCATGCCCAGCACGGCATTGGCCGCTATCGCGGGCTGGTGCACATGGACATGGGCCAGAAAAACCCGGATGGCAGCCCCGCCCTGCAGGAATTCCTGCACCTTGAGTATGCGGGCGAAGCCGTGCTGTACGTGCCGGTCAGCCAATTGCAGCAGATCAGCCGCTACAGCGGCGTGGCCGCCGACGAGGCGCCGCTGCACCGGCTCGGCTCCGGCCAGTGGGAAAAGGCCAAGCGCAAGGCCGCCGAGCAGGTGCGCGATACGGCAGCCGAACTGCTCAACATCTACGCACGCCGCGCTGCGCGTCAGGGCCACGCATTCCGCTTCAACGCCGCCGAGTACGAAGCCTTTGCCAAGGACTTTGGTTTTGAGGAGACACCCGACCAGCGCGCGGCCATTCACGCTGTGATTCAGGACATGATCAGTCCGCAGCCGATGGACCGCCTGGTCTGCGGCGATGTGGGCTTCGGCAAGACGGAGGTCGCGCTGCGCGCGGCATTCGTGGCCGTGCTGGCAGGCAAGCAGGTGGCCTTTCTTGCGCCCACCACGCTGCTGGCCGAGCAACACTACCTGACACTGACCGACCGTTTCTCGAAGTGGCCCGTGAAGGTCGAGCAGATGAGCCGCTTTCGCACCACCAAGGAGATCAACGCAGCCATCAAGGGCTTGGCCGACGGCTCAGTGGACATCGTCGTGGGCACGCACAAGCTGCTGTCCTCGTCGATCGACTTCAAGAACCTGGGCCTGCTCATCATCGACGAGGAGCATCGCTTCGGCGTGCGCCACAAGGAGGCGATGAAGGCCCTGCGCGCCGAGGTGGACGTGCTGACACTGACTGCCACGCCAATCCCGCGCACGCTGGGCATGGCGCTCGAAGGCCTGCGCGACCTGTCGGTCATCGCCACCGCGCCGCAAAAGCGCCTGGCCATCAAGACCTTTGTGCGCAGCGAAAGCCAGGGCGTGATCCGCGAGGCGGTGCTGCGTGAGCTCAAGCGCGGCGGGCAGGTGTACTTCCTGCACAACGAGGTCGAGACCATCGAGAACCGGCGCGAGAAACTGCAGGAAATCCTGCCCGAGGCGCGCATTGCCGTGGCCCACGGGCAGATGCCCGAGCGCGAGCTCGAGCGCGTCATGCGCGACTTCGTGGCGCAGCGCTACAACCTGCTGCTGTGCTCGACCATCATCGAGACCGGCATCGATGTGCCGACGGCCAACACCATCGTCATCAGCCGCGCCGACAAGTTTGGCCTTGCACAGCTGCACCAGCTGCGCGGGCGCGTCGGCCGCAGCCACCACCAGGCCTATGCCTACCTGCTGGTGCCGGACGTGGAAAGCCTCAGCCGCCAGGCCCAGCAGCGCCTGGATGCAATTCAGGACATGGAGGAGCTGGGCTCGGGCTTTTACCTGGCCATGCACGATCTGGAAATCCGCGGCGCCGGTGAGGTGCTGGGTGAAAACCAGAGCGGCAACATGATGGAAATCGGCTTTCAGCTCTACAACGAGATGCTGGCCGATGCCGTCAAGGCGCTCAAGGCCGGCAAGGAGCCGGACCTGCTCAGCCCGATGCAGGCGGTCACCGAGATCAACCTGCACACGCCCGCGCTGCTGCCCAACGACTACTGCGGCGACGTGCATCTGCGCCTGTCGTTCTACAAGCGGCTGGCAACGGCCGACAGCATCGAGCAGGTCGATCTGCTGCTGGAGGAAATTGTCGACCGTTTCGGCAAGCCGCCCGAGCCGGTGCAGGCGCTGATCGACACGCACCGCCTGCGCATTCTCTGCGAGCCCTACGGCGTGCAGAAGGTCGATGCCGCGCCCGGCGCCATCACGATCGCGTTTCGTCCCAATCCGCCGGTGGAACCGCTGCGCATCATCGAGATGATCCAGAAGAACCGCCACATCAAGCTGGCCGGCAACGACAAGCTGCGCATCGAGCGGGAACTGCCGGCCATGAAGGACCGCGTGCAGATGGTGCGCGATGTGCTGCGCAACCTGGGGCAGCCGCGCACCGAGGCTGCTGCCGTGGAGTGATGCAACCGGTCCAGTGCCAACGAAGCATAGAATGAGAACGCGACGCAAGCGCGCCTTGGAACCCGTGCCCGCATGTGCGCAACGGCATCCCGATGGATGGCGGGCTGATGCATTGCAGGCCGTTGCGGTTCGCCGCTACACCAGGGCATTGACAGCGCCACTCCCCCGCCCACCTTCCTTCTGATTGCGCCATGGTCACCGCTTGCCCGCTGCTCCGCCCCATTCTGATCGTCGAAGACGAACGCGCCATTGCCGAGAATCTGCGCGCGACCTTCGCGTCCGAAGGCATGGCGGGCGATACGGCCCACAGCGCGGCGGCGGCGCTGCGCCTGTTGGCACAAAACACCTACGACCTGATTGTTCTTGACATCGGCCTGCCGGACATGGACGGCCATCAGCTTCTGCGCCTGCTGCGTGAGCAGCTGCAGCTTGCCACGCCGGTGCTGGTGTTGACCGCGCGCACGGCCCTCGAAGACAAGATCGCCAGCTTCACCACCGGAGCGGATGACTATCTGACCAAGCCATTTGCGCTCGAAGAGCTGCTGTTGCGTGCACAGGCCCTGATGCGTCGCTCCCTGCAGCTATCGGAAGATGCATTCGTGTTGCGCCACGGCCCGCTGGAGATGGCACCGGGCCACCGCCGCGTCACCGCCTACGGCCAGGAAGTGCGGCTGACGCGCAAAAGCCTGCTGCTGCTCGAATGGCTGATGCGCTACGCTGGCCGCGTCGTGCCGCGCGAGAAGCTCCACGCGGTCCTCTGGCACGGCGAAGTGCCATCCGAAGAAGCCCTGCGCAGTCAGGTGCACCTGCTTCGCAAGGCGCTGCACGTGCATGGCTACGACGGCATCGAGACCGTGCATGGCGTCGGCTGGCGACTGGCCGAGGCCGACACGCAAGCTGCCCCGCTGCCATGAAACGCCGCTCCCGCCGCTCGATCGGCTCGCGCATCACGTGGACGCTGGCTGTGCTGATGTGCGCAGCGGTGTCGCTGACCGCAGCCGTGAGCTTTCAGGTCTATCGCAACGTGGAGGAGGCCATGATCGTGCGGCTCATCCAGAGCGAATTCGACCGCATCGCCTCGCGCTTTTCCCGCTTCGGCAAGGGCTGGCAGCAGCCGCTGGAGCGCAACATGGGGCCCTCAATGTTCGCATGGGGCGAATCCGCGCGCTATCCCGTGCCTTCAGTGCCCGATGAAGTGCGCATCCTGCCCAACGGCCTGCACCGCATTCCCTATGAGGGCAGCACATGGTTCGTGCAGGCCGGCGACGTCATGGACGGGCGGCTCTACGTGGTCTACGACTCGGGTGTACTCAAGCAGCAGACCCATCACTTTGCGATGGCACTGCTGGCGATCGTGCTGGTGTTCTCCTGCCTGGCAATTGTGGCCAGCGCCATCGTGGCACGCTGGCTGGTCAATCCGCTGAAGCTGCTCAGCGAGCGGCTGGACCGCTGGGCACCAGGCAAGCCCTCGGACACCACGATTCGCAACGAGGCGGACCGTTTGATGGATGCCTTCAGTCGCGTGCAGGACCAGGTGGATGCAGCAATCGCCGATCAGCGCGAGTTTTCCGCCAACCTGCACCATGAAATCCGCACACCGCTGACCATCATCCAGAGCGACGCCGAACTGCTGCTGCGCCGCATTGGTGCCGCCGACACCGCCGCAGCCGAGCGCCTGCGGCGCATTTCCGCCTCGGTCAAGGACATCACGCAGGCGCTCGAAGCGACCTACAGCCTGACCCATGCGGAGACGACGCCGCCAGAACTGCTGTCGCTGCATGAATGCGTCAACGATGCGGTGCAGAGCCTGCAGGCGCAGGCCGACGCCGCGGAGCTTGCCATCGTCAATGCGGTCGATGCAAGGCATGTCCAGACACTGGCGCGCCACGCCCTGATGACGGTCACGCGCAACATTCTGCGCAACGCCATCCTGCATGCCGCGCCTGCCCGGCTCGTGATCGTGTCGATTCCGCAGGGTCTGCAGTTCACCGACAGCGGCCCCGGCATCGATGCCGAAGAACTGCCCCATATCTTCGAGCGCTACTTCAGCAAGCGCCGCAGCGATGCGCGTGGCTCCGCCTCGCCTGGCTTGGACCGTACCGGCCTGGGCCTGGCCATCGCCAGCCGCGTCTGCGCCACGCAAGGCTGGCAGCTGGGCGTGCAGTCGCCCGTAGAAAACGGCCGAGGTACGCGCTTTACGCTGCGCTTTGGCCCGCACCAGCCGAAAGGCGGGCCGCCCGTTTAGCCCCCATTCACGATTCCTTCAGGCGTTGCGTTATCCCACCAGCATTTGTGCCGCTGGCTGCCTACAATTGGCAATTTGCGCGTTTCAGGAGATCGCATGTCCGCCGCCTCGTCCATCTTCGCCCACGTTCCAGCCTATGGCGGAGACCCCATTCTTTCGCTGATGGAAGCGTTCCAGCACGATCCGCGGCCGGAAAAGGTCAGCCTCAGCATTGGCCTGTATTTCGACGAGCAGGGGCGCGTGCCCGTGCTGGAGGCGGTGCGGCGCGCCGAAGCGGCCGTCGTGCAGGAGGCAACGCCGCGGGTCTATCTTCCAATGGAAGGCGCCGCCGATTTCCGCGCTGCCGTGCAGGAGCTGGTGTTCGGCACGGGCAGCCCGGCCATTGCCGCGCAGCGCATTGCCACCATTCAGACGCTGGGCGGCTCCGGCGCCCTCAAGGTGGGGGCCGATTTCCTTCAGCGCTACTTTCCGGAAAGTGGCGTGTGGGTCAGCGACCCGACGTGGGAGAACCACGTGGCGATCTTCGAGGGTGCCGGGTTCTCCGTTGCGACCTATCCCTACTATGACGCCGCCACCGGTGCGCTCGCGCTGCCAGCCATGCTCGCAGCCCTGCGCGCGCTGCCGCGAGGCAGCATTGTCGTGCTGCATGCCAGCTGCCATAACCCGACGGGTGTGGATCTGACGCGTGCGCAGTGGCAACAAATCATCCCGGTACTGCTGGAGGGGGGCTTGATCCCCTTCATCGACATGGCCTACCAGGGTTTTGGCGACGGACTGGACGAGGATGCCTGGATTGTGCGAGCCCTGACCGAAGCGGGCGCGCAGTGCTTCGTGGCAAACTCCTTTTCCAAGAGCTTCTCGCTCTACGGCGAACGCTGCGGCGGCCTCAGCGTTGTCTGCAACGACGCTGCCACGGCACAGACCGTACTCGGCCAGCTCAAGGCTGCCGTGCGCCGCAACTACTCATCGCCGCCCCTGCATGGCGCGCGCATCGTCACGCACGTGCTGCAGAACGCGCCATTGCGGCAGCTGTGGGAGCAGGATCTGGCCACGATGCGCCAGCGCATCAAGGCCATGCGTGCACAGCTGCACGCCGCGCTGACGCAGCATTTCGGCGGACAGCGCAACGTCGATTATTTCCTCACGCAGCGCGGCATGTTCAGCTACACCGGCCTGTCGCCGGCGCAAGTCGAGCGCCTGCGCCAGGAGTATGCCGTGTACCTCGTGGGATCGGGCCGCATGTGCATGTGCGGGCTGACCGAGGGCAATGTCGCCTACGTCGCCGATGCCATCGCCAAGGTCATGGAGTAACGCCGCCGGCGAAGGCAGGCCTGCTGCGTTGCGCAGGCGACAGGCGCGCACGCACCACCGCGCGTAAGCTGTGGCACCCGGAACCTGTTGACGACCATCACATACCCCGCAATGCCCGCTTGCGGTCTGCGCCTTGCGTCGCTATCGCCTGACGGGGCAATGCAGCGAATGCGTGCGCCACGTGACGAGACGGTCGCTTCACAACACCTATTCCATTTGAGCAGCGCCACGCCATGTCCGCAACCTCCCCCTGCACCACCGTCATGTCGCCCAGACTGGCCTGGCTCCTGTTGCTGACCCTGGTCAGCGCCTTTGCGCTCAGTCAGGCCTACCGCACGGTGGCAGGCATCCTGTCCGTGCCGCTGATCGCCGATTTCGGCCTGAGTGCCCAACAAATGGGCATGGTGGCCGCCGCGTTCCATTTCGCGTTCGGTGGCCTGCAGCTAGTCATGGGCATCGGCATCGACATGTTTGGCATTCGGCGCACGATTCTGGCTGCCTTCCCGCTGGCGATCCTCGGGGCTGCGCTGTCGGCGCTGGCGCCGTCGTTCCTCACGTTGATAGCCGGCCAGGCACTGATCGGCGTGGGATGTGCGCCCGCCTTCCTGGTCTGCACGGTATTCGTGGCACGCCATTTCCCGCCGCAACGCTTCGCCGCCATGCAGGGTGTTGCGCTGGGCCTGGGCGGCCTGGGACTGATCGCTACCGGCACGCCCCTGGCGTGGCTGGTTCAGCACTACGGCTGGCGCATGGCTTACTGGGTGTTGTGTGCCACCAGCGTGCTGGTGTGGCTGTTGATCTTCACCCGCGTGCGCCTGCCCGCCGAAACCGCGGCAGACACGCAGGCGGCGCGCCCAACGTCGCTGTGGGACGCACTCCAAAGCTATGGGGTGCTGCTACGCATGCCCCACACTGCGGGCATTTTGTCGCTGGTATTCGTTGGCTATGCGGCATTCATTACCCTGCGCGGACTGTGGCTTGCGCCTTACTTGAGCGATCGGTTCGGCCAGTCGCTGATCTTCAGTGGCAATGTGGCGCTGACCTTATCGGTCATCGCACTGTTTGCGCCCAGCTTGTTCGGGCGGCTTGATCCCGGCGACGACCAGCGCCGCAAGTGGCTGGCGGGTTTTCCCTGGGCGCTGGTAGCGCTGTTCGCCCTGCTGGCATTCACGCAGCATCTGACAGTGGCCGTTGGCACCATCCTCGCGATAGCGGTGTGCATGGGGGCGACGGTGTGGCAGTACGCCGATGTGCGCATCAGCTATCCCTCCCACATGGTGGGCCGCGCCATGGCCCTGTTCACGATGTCGATGTTCCTGGGAATTGCGGTGATGCAGTCAGTCACAGGCGCAGCCGCCGGCTGGTCACTGGCACAGGGCCTCGACAAGTACATGGCGGTATTCGGCACCATTGCCGCCCTGCTCGCGGCCGGATCGTGCGGCTACATCCTGCTGCCCAAGCCACGCCAGACCGCCTCGGACCACGGCGCTGCGCACTAGCGACTGCCCCGGCGCGCGCCAGGCGCCGCCCATTCCCCTGCGCGGCGCCCTTCAGGCGACAAGCGTTGCGGCGTCAAGAGACTGACATACATGGCCTCTAGAGTGACAAGCGGAAGCGCCCAGTCCCGTTGGTGCGCCGCTGCCCACCCCACGATCGACCGCCATGACCATCACCTCACGCCGGGAATTCATCATCCGGATCGGCTCTGCCTCCGCCGCGCTGGCCAGCGGCCCGCTGCTTTCTGCCTGCGGAGGTGGCTCCGATGAATCCGACACACTGCCCGTGCGGTTCGACTATGGCGTTGCCAGCGGTGACCCGCTGGCCGACCGTGTGATCCTGTGGACACATGCCAAGCATGGTGACTTCGACGCACCGTCGCAGGCCATCCTTCTGGATTGGGAAGTCGCCGAGGACGCAGCCTTCAGCCAAGTGGTCGCCCGCGGGCAGGTCACCGCCGAGCCCGCTGCCGGCCACACTGCCAAGGTGGATGCCACCGGCCTGCGAGCGGGCACCGACTACTACTATCGCTTCGTTGCCGGAACCAGCATTTCCCCGGTCGGCCGCACCCGCACGCTGCCTGCGGCCGACGTGGAGAACGTCAAACTGGCGGTCTTCAGCTGCGCCAACTATCCTGCGGGTTACTTCCACGTCTACACCGAGGCGGTGCGCCAGGGCGCGCAATACGCGATACATCTGGGCGACTATATCTACGAGTACGCCGCGGACGGCTACGCTTCAGGCGATGCGCAGGCGCTGGGCCGCGTGGTACAGCCCACACATGAGATCCTCACGCTCGACGACTACCGCCGCCGTTACGCGCAGTACCGATCAGACCCGGACCTGAAGCAGCTGCACGCCAGTATGCCGATGATCGCCGTCTGGGATGACCACGAAATCAGCAACAACACCTGGCGTGAAGGTGCGGAAAACCATACCGAAGGTGCAGAGAGCCGCTTTGTCGACCGGCTGGCTGCGGCGCTGCAGGCCTACCACGAATGGCTGCCGATACGCACCGCCGCTTCCGGGGACCACAAAGAGATCTGGCGCAGCTTCGACTTTGGCAACCTGCTTTCGCTGCACATGCTCGACACGCGCATCGCCGCGCGCGAGAAGCAGATCAGCTTGGCCGAACTTGCCAGTCCGCAAACGGCCACCCAGGCGCTGGCGCGGCTGGCCTCGCCGCAACGCACGCTGCTTGGACACGTCCAGCAGCAATGGCTGGCACAGCAGCTGGCGGCTTCCCAGGCGAGATGGCAGGTACTGGGCCAGCAGGTGCTGATGGCACGGATGCAGGTGCCCGTCTCCATCTTGCGGCATCTCAATCCGGAGTCGCTTGATCCCGCCGCATTGCCGGCAGCGATGCAGGCCATCGAAGCCTATCTGCGCGCCCGCGCCATCGCCGCGCAAGCGCCGCAGATGCTGACCGACGAGCAGCGCGCTCTGCTTGATCCGACTACCAACCCGAAGCTTGGTTACAACCTCGACGCATGGGACGGCTATCCGGCCGCACGCGAGGCTGTGCTGCAGACGGCGCACCAGCTGGGCAAGCCACTGCTGGTGCTCGCAGGCGATACCCACAACGCGTGGCACAGTGACCTGACGCTAATGGATGGCACCAAAGTCGGTGAGGAATTTGCCACGTCCAGCGTCAGCTCGCCCGGTTTCGAGGAGTACCTGCACATGTTTGCCCCTGCGCAACTCCAAGCGCTGTTCGTGGACCTCATTGACGACCTGCAATATCTCAATGCCCACCAGCGGGGCCTGCTGCTGATGGACTTCACCCATCGCACGGCGACCGGACACTGGATCTTCGTGGATACGGTCAAATCGCGCAGCTACGCGGCTGTGCGCGGGCACTCGGCTGCGTTCATAGAGCCAGCGCCCTGACCAGCCAGCGTTGCCTTGCTGCCTCCAGCGCCGCGAGGCGGACACATTCCACGCGCTGACGCTCACGCCCTGTCTCAGGGTGGTCTCTCTGCGCATGCGTGACACGCAGGTGACAGCAGCGCCGTCGCCACGTCGCTGTTCAGCGAGGATCCCGAGCGATCCACTGGGCGAAGCCAATGTAAACATTGTGTGTATTGCTACAATTTCAGTAATTCCTGAAATTGCACCAATTCATCATGAACAGCAGTTCCCCCCGCGCATCGTGGCATTACGCCCTGCAAGGCGTGGCTGCGCTCGTGTGGATCGCACAGGCCTGGCTGATCGCCGGCACCATTGCCGACTTGATGGATTACGAAGTCGGTGGCGCACTGGCGGCTGCCGATGTGCTGACGCCGATCTGGCAGGCTGCCCTCGCGGTGGCCTTGCTGGGCTTACTGCGCGCCGCCCTGGAGTACTGGGGGGTGCGCGCCACTTATGGGCACGCGCGTCGCACCCTGACGGCCTTGCGCAAGGCGTTGGGGGAGCGCCTTCGCAACACATCCCCGCTGGACGCGCGGCGCCCACCCTCCGGACAGATCACCAGCGCCTGGATGGAACAGGCCGAGGCAGTGGTGCCCTGGCTGGCACGCTACCAGGCAGCGCAGTGGCGCGTGATGATTGCCACGCCAGTGATTTTGCTGTTCGTGGCCTGGCATAGCTGGGTCGCTGCGCTGTTGCTGCTGCTGGCCGCGCCCCTGATTCCGCTGTTCATGGCGATCATTGGCTGGCGCGCCCAGGCCATCAGCGAAGAGCAGCTGGAAGTGCTCGGCCAACTGCACGGTCACCTGCTGGAGCGGCTGCGCGGGTTGCCCACACTGCGCGCCATGCGTGCCGTGGATGCCACAGCCGCTCGCCTGACCGCGCTGGGCCAGCGCGTGGCCCGCAAGACCATGCGCGTGCTGCGCGTAGCCATGCTCTCGTCCGCGGTGCTGGAGCTTTTCTCCGCGTTGGGAGTGGCACTGGTTGCGGTCTACGTCGGCTTTCACCTTTTGGGGCAGTTGCCATTTGGTGCCTGGAACGGCCGACTGAGTCTGCATGCCGGCCTGTTCGTGCTGATGCTGGCGCCGGCATTCTTCGAACCATTGCGCGAACTCTCTGCGGTCTGGCATGACCGTGCCAACGGCAAGGCCGCCGTGCAGACCATGCAGACACTGCTTGACGGGCTGGCACCGATGGTCGACAACGGCCCTCCCGCAGCCGGCGCCGAAGTCACTGTGCCCGCCGTGACCGATCCCCGCAACGCTCCCCAGGTCGAGCTGCAAGGCGTGCGCCCGGCGCTGGCGCCAGCCGCAGAACAGCACAACGCGCTGGCGCACCGTCACAGCCTCACGGTCAGCATTCCTGCTGGCGCGCACGTCGCCGTCACCGGCCCAAGCGGCAGTGGCAAAAGCATGTTGCTGGCCCTGGTGGCAGGTCTGGTGGCGGCTGAGCGTGGCGAGGTGCGCATCGGCGGAATTCCTCTGACTGCGCACAGTGCGCCCGTGCTGCGCCAGCGCATGGGGTGGCTGGGTGCACAGCCCCACTTCGTCAGCGGCTCTCTGCAGCGCAATCTGCATTGGGGTGACAGTGCCGACCCTGCTGCCGACGCGCGCACGCTGCAGGCAGTGGGACTGGAGCATCTCGCCGGTCGCAGGCTTGGCGAGGCTGGCAGCGGACTGTCGGGGGGCGAGGCGCTTCGACTGGCACTGGCTCGCCTGCAGCTGCATGCCGGCTGCGATCTGCTCCTGCTCGACGAGCCCACCGCACATCTGGACGGCGAAACCGCCGCATTGGTGCGCGCCACCATCATGCGACTGGCGATCGGCAAGACCCTGCTGGTCGCCACGCACGATCCCCTGCTGATGGCGGCGCTGCCTTACACGCTCACACTCGACGGGCATGGGCACGCCCAGTTGCTCGGCCCGGCGCACGGCCATGCTGCGCAAAGTCCGGAGGTGCAAGCATGAAACCCACCCATGTCAATGCTCACGCCACGCTGGCGTCCCCACGCGACAGAGGCCACAAGCGCCGCGCCATGGCGCAACTGCTGCGCGCCCTGTTTGAGAAACGCACGCCACGCATGCTGATGGGCTTAGTCATGGCTTGCTGCACGGCGCTGGCCGGCGCCTTGCTGCTGGGCGTGTCCGGCTGGTTCATCACCGGCACGGCGATTGCGGGGCTGAGCGTCAGTACCGCGCTGGCATTCGACATTTTTGCCCCTTCGGCAAGCATTCGGCTGCTGGCGCTAGGACGCACGGGCTCGCGCTATGCCGAGCGGGTTGTGACGCATTCGGCCACCCTCAATGCGCTGGTTGGCGTGCGCGAGAGGCTGTTTCGCAGCTTTGGCAGAGCGGGCATTGACCAGCGTCCTCTGTGGCAGCTGCAGCCTTCACGCTTGCTGCTGCGCCTTACGCGCGATCTGAATGCGGCCGAGTCGCTGTATCTGCGTCTGCTTGTGCCCAGCTGTGCGGCGCTGGTGGCCTCGTTGGGCATCAGCGCATGGCTGGCCTACCACAACCCGTGGCTGGGCCTGGCCTGCCTGCTCTGGCTGCTGGCGGCAGGTACCGGCATCACGTGGTGGCTGCTGCGCGCCACCACGAAACTGACGCTGCATCAGTCGCGGCACGCCGAACAGCTGCGCCGCCACGCGCTGGACATCACCACCGGGCAGGCCGAGCTGACCATGGCGGGGCGCTTGGGTCTCTGGCTGGAGCGCCTGACCGGTAAGGAGGCGCATCTGGCCGATCTGGATGCGCGCCTGCAGCGATGTGACGCCATCGCCGCTGCAGCCTGGCAGGCCATGCACGGGCTGACCATGGCCGCAGCCGTGGCAGTCGCTGCTTGGCTGGTGCTGGTGCAGCAAGTGCCCGTTGCCACCGCCGCGTTCTTCGTGCTGATGGCGCTGGCAGCGATGGAGCCATTTGCCGCCATGCGCCGCGGCGCGATGGAATGGGCGACCACGCTACTGGCCGCGCGCCGGCTGCACCAACCGCTGGCCGATGCCCCCACCACCGCAGCCGAAACGGCCATCGGCACCACCGACATCAATGGGCTGTTGCAGCTGCCCCGCCCCGCACCCGGGCTGGCGGTGCAAATGCGCGCTGCCAGCGTACCTGGCAGCGACGGCAGCTTGCGTTTGGCCGAGCTCAGCCTGGACGTTGCCTGCGGCGAGACCGTTGCCATTGTCGGCGCCAGCGGCAGCGGCAAGTCTACGCTGCTCGGATTGATTGCTGGAGAGCTTGCCGCCGCGCAGGGCATCGTGCGCGCCCTGCCCTGCGTGGCCCTGCCGCAACAGACTGTGCTCTTTAGCGACAGCGTCCGCGCCAATCTTGATCTGCAGCAGCGCCAGCCCGATGACGCCACCCTGTGGGCCGCATTGCAGCAAGCCGGCCTGCGCGATGCGATTGCTGCGCGCAGTCGGGGGCTGGACGAAATCCTGGGCGAGGCCGGTCTGGGCCTGTCCAAGGGACAGGCGCGCCGACTTGCCCTGGCACGCCTGTTTCTGACCGATTGCAGCTTCTGGCTGCTTGACGAGCCCACCGATGGACTGGATGCGGACACCGCTGCCGATGTACTCGCTCGCCTGGCGCAGGCGCTGGAAGGCAGGACCTGCATCCTTGCCACCCATCTGCGCCGCGAGGCAGCGCTGGCCACACGGCTGGTGGTACTGCACCACGGGCGCATTGCACGGCACGTGGTGCGCGGCACCGCCGCGTTCGATCAGGTGCTGCAGGGTCTGCGCGGGGACTGAACGATGACCCGATTTTCCTGCCCCACATTTCCCAACCCCACTACGTCATTGAAGAGGTGAATGCCATGACATGCCCGCCACACCAACTTTTCAAGCCCTGAATCACGCACCGGCACTAGGCTGCGACCGGATGCGTCTGTCCCGGCTTTCATCGCTCCATTCTTTTCATTGAAAGGTCTCCCCCATGGATCTCGACATCGTTGGCCTATCGCGGCTGCAATTTGCAGCGACTGCGATGTACCACTTTTTATTCGTGCCGTTGACGCTTGGCCTGTCCATCATGCTAGCGATCATGGAAACGGTTTACGTCATGACCAAGCGTCCTGTCTGGCGACAGATGACCAAGTTCTGGGGCACGCTGTTTGGCATTAACTTCGCCATCGGCGTGGCCACTGGCATCGTCATGGAGTTCCAGTTCGGCATGAATTGGAGCTACTATAGCCACTATGTTGGCGACATCTTCGGTGCGCCGCTGGCTATTGAAGGGCTGATGGCCTTCTTCCTGGAAGCCACGCTGGTCGGCCTGTTCTTCTTCGGCTGGGAGCGCCTGTCCAAGGTCAAGCATTTGCTGGTGACCTGGTTCATGGCGTTGGGCACCAACTTCTCGGCGTTGTGGATTCTGATTGCCAACGGCTGGATGCAAAATCCCACCGGTGCGGCGCTGAATCCTCAGACCATGCGCATGGAGGTGACGAGTTTCGCCGATGTGCTGTTCAATCCGGTGGCGCAGGCCAAGTTCGTGCACACCGTCTCGGCCGGCTATACGGTTGCGGCAATCTTCGTGCTCGGCGTGTCGGCGTGGTATCTGCTCAAGGGTCGGCACATCGACCTGGCCCGGCGTTCGATGACGGTGGCCGCCTCCTTCGGACTGGCCGCCTCGCTGTCGGTTGTGGTGCTGGGCGACGAGAGCGGCTACCTCTCGGGCGAGCACCAGAGCATGAAGCTGGCCGCCATTGAAGCCATGTGGGACACGCAGCCCGCACCCGCGTCGTTCACGGCCATCGGTTTTCCTGACCAGGAAGCGCGCGAAACCCACTACGCAGTGCACATTCCCTGGGTCATGGGCCTGATCGGCACACGCTCCCTGACCACCGAGATCCCGGGCATCAACAATCTGGTCGAACAGGCCAAGGGGCGCATTGCCAACGGCATCATCGCCTATGACGTGCTGGAGGATATCCGGGCCTTGGGCCACCAGCCCATTCCGGACGAACTGCGCGCACGCTTTGAAGCCCACAGCGGTGACCTGGGCCATGCGCTGCTGCTCAAGCGTTATGTCGACGACCCCCGCCAGGCTACGGCCGAACACATTGAGAAGGCAGCCTGGGACACCGTACCGCAAGTGGCACCGCTGTTCTGGACCTTCCGCATCATGGTTGGGCTGGGTTTCTTCTTCATCCTGCTGACGGCCGTGTTCTTCTGGTACTCGGCCCGCCACCGCCTCCACAACGTACCACGCTGGCTGCTGCACGTCGCTGTCTGGACCATCCCGCTGCCGTGGATTGCGGCTGAATGCGGTTGGTTCGTCGCCGAGTTCGGGCGCCAGCCCTGGGCCATCGAAGGCATTCTGCCGGTGGCCGTGGCAGTCTCCAACCTGAGCGCCAGCACCGTGCTGCTGACCTTGCTGGGATTCGTGGCGATCTACACGGTGCTGATCGTGGTCGAAATGAAACTGATGTTCAAGGCCGTGCGCAACGGCCCGCATCTGGATGCACAGGATCGTGAGGAAGTGCAGACTTCCCCCTACGCCTTGCCACAACACACCCCGGCTTCGGCCTCCTGAGCATTACGGAGAGACACACTATGATTCTTCACGAACTGATCAGTTACGACGTATTGCGCGTCATCTGGTGGCTGCTGCTAGGCATTCTGCTTGTCGGCTTTGCCTGTACCGATGGCTTTGACCTGGGCGTGGGCACGCTCGGGCCTTTTGTTGCACGAACCGACGTCGAGCGGCGCGTGGTGCTCAACACCACGGGGCCAGTGTGGGAAGGCAACCAGGTCTGGCTGATCCTGGGCGGCGGTGCCATCTTCGCCGCCTGGCCACAGCTGTACGCGGTGTCCTTCTCGGGGTTCTACCTGGCGATGTTCGCCATCCTGTTTGCGCTGATTCTGCGGCCCGTGGGCTTTAAGTACCGCAGCAAGATCGAGAACCCGACCTGGCGCAGCACCTGGGACTGGTGCCTGTTCATCGGTGGCTTCGTGCCTTCTCTGATCTTCGGTGTGGCCATCGGTAACGTGCTGCAGGGTGTGCCTTTCCGGCTTGAACCGGACATGCAGATCTATTACGACGGCACCTTCTTCGGCCTGCTCAATCCGTTTGCCATCCTCTGCGGATTGGTGTCGGTTGCCATGCTGACAGCGCATGGCGCTGCCTGGCTGCAAATGAAAACATCCGGCCAGGTGCAGGCGCGCAGCAGACGTTTCGGCATGATTGCCGCCTTGGTCACCCCAGTGCTGTATGTACTCGCCGGCATTCTGATGTGGCTGTTCGTCGACGGCTACCGCATTACCAGCGAAGTCATCACCACCGGTCCCTCCAACCCGATGATGAAGACCGCCGAAGGCGGCATCGCGCAGATGTGGTTTGCCAACTACGCCGCGGCCCCCATCCTCTGGCTGGTGCCGGCCATTGGCGTGCTCGGATCGCTGGCCGCGGCCTGGGGCTTTGCCAAGCGCAAGGAGCTCTTTACGCTGCTGGCTAACGGCGTGGGCATCGCAGGCATCATCCTCAGCGTGGGCGTGTCGATGTTCCCATTCATTCTGCCCTCGTCGATCCAGCCGCAGGCCAGCCTGACGGTGTGGGATGCATCCTCCAGCCACATGATCCTGTTCATCATGCTGGTGTGCACCATCATCTTCCTGCCCATCATCCTCGCCTACACCAGCTGGGTGTACTCGGTGATGCGCGGCAAGGTCGATGAAAAGGACATCAAAGAAGAGCGCGGCCACGCCTACTAGGGCGCAGGAGCCGCACACCCCTCCTGCCGCGCGGCCTGACCGGGCTGCGCGGGGACTTCATGAAAGGAATCTGAGAATGTGGTACTTCGCCTGGATACTGGGTCTTCCCGTTGCAGCATTTTTTGCTGTGCTCAACGCAATGTGGTTTGAAATGATGGAAGACGACGACAAGCACGCCAGCCGCTAAATGCGGTGGACCTGTGCGCATGACCGTAATGAAAAAGACCGCCGAGGCGGTCTTTTTCATTACGGCTGGCGAACTACTCAGTCCGCCCTGAACAACTCGCAAGCCCTTGATCTGATTGGCTGTTCTTCGAGTTGATGGGCGCGGGACTTGCAAGGTATGGTCTTGCCAGTGCCTGTTTTCTTGCAAATTTCTCCGGGGAGTCCGATGGGTCCGAAGCCTTCGCAGCCGCAAACGGGCGAACTGTTCCGCCCCCGACTGGACGAGCAGATCAACATGAAGCATCCGCTGGTCAGGCTGGGCGCGCTGATCGACTGGGCCGAGATCGAGCGCACGTTCGCGGTGTCGTTCACTTCGGGGCGCGGGCGGCCCGCCTTGGCGCCGCGCCTGGTCGCCGGGCTGCTGTACCTGCAGCACACCTTCGATGCCTCCGACGAGGCGGTGGTCAACACCTGGGTGGAGAACCCATACTGGCAGTTCTTCTGCGGCGAGACTGACCTGCCCCCTCACAGCCGTACCAATCGAATGGAAGTGAGGTCCGTCAACTTGGAGAATGACGGACATGAGGAAGAGTCGATTTACCGAGCAGCAGATCATTGGGTTCTTGAAGCAGGCCGAGTCAGGCCTGCCGGTCAAGGAGGTCTGCCGTCAAGGTGGGTTCAGCGAGCCCACGTTCTACAAGTGGCGAAGCAAGTACGGCGGCATGGAAGCCGATGAGGCCCGGCGCCTGAAGGACCTGGAGGTCGAGAACTCCAGGCTCAAGAAGTTGCTGGCAGAAGCTCATCTCGACCTTGAGGCGCTCAAGGTCGGCTTCGGGGTAAAGCGCTAGCCCCGCAAGACAAGCGCAAGGTCATCGCCAGGATGCTGGAGCAGACCCAGATCTCCGAGCGCAGGGCTTGCCGTCTTGTGGGGCTGTCGCGCGACGCCTGGCGCCATCCACCGCAGCTCGATGAGCACACGATGCGTCTGAACGAACGCATTCATGCAGTGGCCATGGAGCGCCGGCGCTTTGGGTATCGTCGTGTGCACGACATGCTGCGCAAAGAGTTTCCAGGCACCAATCACAAGAAGGTGTTTCGCCTGTATCGCGAGCAAGGCTTGGCCGTTCGTAAGCGCAACAAGGGCAAGAAGTACCGTGGTGAGCGCACGCCTTTGGTGGCCGCTGCCCGGGTCAATCAAACCTGGAGCCTGGACTTTGTCAGCGACTCGCTGTCCAACGGGCGCCGCATCAAATGCCTGACTATCGCCGATGACTTCACCCATGAGTGCGTCGACATCGCTGTGGACCTTTCCATGCCTGGGGCATACGTCGCTCGCATCCTCGAGCGGGCTGCAAGATTCAGGGGCTACCCAGAGGCCATCAGGACCGACAACGGCCCAGAGTTCACATGCCGAGCATTCATAGCCTGGATGCAGACACGAGGCATACAGCACATCCTGATTCAGCCAGGCAAGCCAACTCAAAACGCCTACATCGAGAGCTTCAACGGCAAGTTCAGGGATGAATGCCTCAATGAGAACTGGTTCGAATCCCTGGCCCAAGCCCGCGAGGTCATCGCCATCTGGCGCCAGGACTACAACGAGGTCCGACCGCACGGAACGATTGGCCGGATTTCTCCGGCTGAGTTCGCCGCCAAACACCGCAATCCCAACCCATCAACCACCGAGGCAGGATCAGTTAACCTACATACCCTTGGACCTCTCTCCAACTGATTGGTATGGCTGGAGGGGGCAGGTCAA
>NZ_LBNQ01000021.1 GCF_001005215.1 Lampropedia cohaerens | reverse complement strand
CGCATCGGCGACGCGCCGATGCTGCCTGAGCTGCTGACGCAGATCCCGGCGACTGAAGCCGTGGCGACGGTGAGCGGCGATGGTGCCTATGACACCAAGGCCTGTCATGCCGCGATTGCGGCACGCGGAGCCGCCGCCGTGATCCCGACCCGCAAGAATGCGCAGACCTGGAAAGGCAGCAGCGCGGGCGTCGAGGCTCGCAACGAAACCTTGCGATCAACCCGGCACCTGGGCCGGACGATCTGGAAGAAATGGAGTGGTTACCACCGGCGCAGCCTGGTGGAAACCAAGATGGGTTGCTTCAAGTTGCTGGGCGAGCGGGTCATGGCCCGAGATTTCGACCGCCAGGTGACGCAGCTTCAGGTGCGCGCGGCGATCCTGAACCAGTTCACGCGCTTGGGCACGCCACACACGATACGTGTGTCCTGAGCAGACTGGGGAAAGGGGTAGCTGCGCTCAGTGGGGCAATTGCGCAACAGCGCCCATGCGTGTAAACCACAATATCCCGTTAGCGTAGGCGCACTTACGCTGTCGGCGTTGTTTCCAAAATCGTTGGGGAGGCGCATCGATGGCACGTCGTTCTTTACTCATCTCCGTGGTCGCGATGGTGCTGGCTTTGCCTGCTGCGGCGCAGAGCTACCCGGGCAGCAAGCCGATCACCATCATTGTCCCGTTCACCGCGGGAGGGCCGACCGACAAGGTGGCCCGTGATTTTGCCGAAGCGTTTCGCAAGAGCCTGGGTAATGTCTCCGTCGTCATCGACAACGCGCCCGGTGCAGGCAGCACCATCGGCATTGCCAAGGCGGCCCGTAGTGCCCCGGACGGCTACACATTGCTGCTGACGCATATCGGCATGGCGACGGCTCCGTCGTTGTACCGCAGGCTGCCCTTTGATGTGCAGGAGGATTTCGCGTACCTGGGCATCATCAATGACGTGCCGATGACGTTGATTGGTCGCCCCACACTGGAAGCGGATTCATTTCCGGCGCTCATCGAATGGGCCAAGGCGCAACCGGAGGGGGTGAATCTGGGCAATGCGGGCCTGGGTTCGGCGTCACACCTGTGTGGGTTGATGCTGCAGAGCGCTACCCGGCTGGAGATGGTCACCATCCCTTACAGCGGGACGGCGCCTGCGATCTCCGACCTGCTGGGCGGTCAGATTGACCTGCTGTGTGACCAGACGACCAATACCACCGCGCACGTGGCAGCGGGCAAGGTCAAGACCTATGCCGTGACCACGCCGCAGCGGCTGCACTCCGCCATCTACAAGGATGTGCCAACGCTGGAGGAGCTGGGGTTGACGGACTTTAACGTCACGATCTGGCACGGCCTGTATGCGCCCACTGGTACGCCGCAGGAGGTGCTCAGGACGCTCAACAATGCGTTGAAGCAGGCCCTGCGCGATCCGGAGTTCGTGCGTCGCCAGACCGATCTGGGGGCAGTGGTGGCGACCGATGCACGCACCAGCCCGGCTGAGCACAAGGCGTTCGTCGCCGCCGAGATCGACAAGTGGGGGCAGGTGATCCGGGCGGCTGGCCAGTTTGCCGATTGATCCGTGAACATGTGACTGCGTTGCGCCGCAACGCACTGCGGGCGATGCGCCCCAGTGGCGGCCCGGTTATTGCGCTGCGAGCGGCTTCGCCTGTCGTGCCAGAGCGTGCGGTCGTGGCCGCGGTACGCATGACAAGTTCGTGGACAGGATTTCGGCGCAGCCCGGTCAACGGTTGGTGAGATCGCACCCCCTTGAAATTCGCTGGCCGCTTTTTGTATGATTGCCTGTGCGAGACTGCGCCGTGCACAACCTGTGCAGCAGCACTGCCGCTTCACGACAGGCAGACTGCAGCGCGCGGCGGCGTCTTCAACAGTGGCTGCGATTTTGCGCCACTTTTCTTTTTTGTGAGGAAACACCCACCATGATGGTCCTTTACTCGGGCACGACCTGCCCGTTCTCCCACCGCTGCCGTTTCGTTCTGTTCGAAAAAGGCATGGATTTCGAGATTCGTGATGTGGACCTGTTCAACAAGCCTGACGACATCAACGTCATGAACCCATATGGCCAGGTGCCCATTCTGGTGGAGCGCGATCTCATCCTCTACGAGTCGAACATCATCAACGAATACATCGACGAGCGCTTTCCGCATCCGCAGCTGATGCCGGGCGATCCGGTCGATCGTGCGCGGGTGCGCCTGTTCCTGCTCAACTTCGAGAAGGAGCTGTTCGTGCACGTCTCCACCCTAGAGTCGGCGGAGGAAAAACTCAAGGACAAGGCGCGTGCCCACATCCGTGATCGCCTCACCCAGCTGGCACCCAACTTCATCAAGAACAAATACATGCTGGGGGAGAATTTTTCCATGCTCGACGTGGCGATCGCGCCGCTGCTGTGGCGTCTGGAGCACTACGGCATTGAACTCAGCCGCAATGCAGCGCCGCTGCTCAAGTACGCCGAGCGGCTGTTTTCCAGGCCCGCGTATATCGAGGCATTGACGCCTTCCGAGAAGGTCATGCGCCGGTAACGCGCCTGTGCCGCGCGCCGTCCTGCCGGGATGTGCCTTCCAGCGGCCTGTCTTGACAGGCCGTTTTCATGCGCGTGCGGCGCGTTTTGCATGCTCGTGCGCCGAACTTTGGTGTAGGGTATGCATCTTTTGTGGTGCCATTGGCTCAGGACGTGCCATCATCGCATCTTCGTTGATCCCATAGTCAAGCCATCATGAGCGAACCCACCTTGCCCTCCACACAGCCCTATCTGCTGCGCGCCCTGCACGAGTGGTGTACCGACAATGGCCTGACGCCGTACCTTGCCGTCAAGGTCGATGGTTCGGTGCAGGTGCCCCCGGAGTTCGTGCGCAACGGCGAGATTGTTCTCAACGTCAGCTACGATGCCACGGCCAAGCTCCAGCTCGGGAACGACTTCATCGAGTTCCAGGCGCGTTTTGGCGGCGTGCCGCGGCAGATCGTGGTGCCCGTCCATCGCGTGATGGCGATCTATGCGCGCGAGAATGGTCAGGGCATGGCATTCACGGTCACGGATACCGGTGGGGAAGCATTGCAGACGCAGGCCGGGCAGGGCGCTGCGGCGCCCGTGTCTGAAGCAGCGCAGCCTGCTGCGGACGATCATGCCAGCCAGCCCACGCCGCTGCCGTCGCCCCGCAAGAAGAGCCGGCCGACTGCGGTGGCGAGCAGCAGTGACGATGACAAGCCACAGCCGCCAACTCCCCCAGGCCCCGGTGCCGCCAAGCGCCCCGCCTTGCGGGTCGTCAAGTGATAGGGATCTGTACGCGGCTGCAATGGCGCCGCTGCGGCCGCGCCTGACGCGTGCATGCGGCGATGGAACTTGAGACATGCTGAGAATACTGCTGTGCAATGACGATGGCTACCTGGCTCCGGGGATCGTCGCCCTGCACGAAGCGTTGAGCGAGCTGCCGGACGTGCACGTGCTGGTGGTGGCGCCGGAGCACAATAACAGTGCCAAGTCCAACGCGCTCACATTGCACGCGCCCCTGTATGTGCGCGAGGCGCACAACGGCTTTCGCTATGTCAACGGCACTCCGGCCGACTGTGTGCATATTGCGCTGACAGGCTTGCTTGACGACCGTCCTGACCTTGTGGTCTCGGGCATCAACAATGGCGCCAACATGGGCGACGACACGATTTACTCCGGTACCGTCGGCGCTGCGATGGAGGGTTTTCTGTTTGGCATTCCGTCGCTGGCCTTCTCGCTGGTCGAGCGAGACTGGGCGCATCTCGACGCGGCAGCGCGCCGTGCGGCCCTGTTTGTTGCGCAGCTGCAGGCGCAGTCACACATTGCCGGGCAGCGCTGGCTACTCAATGTCAATATCCCCAACCTGCCGCTGACCTTGCTCAAGCCTGTGAAATGGTGCCGTCTGGGACGACGGCATGCTGCCGAACGGGTGATTTGCCAGAAGAATCCCCGCGGCGAGATCATGTACTGGATCGGCGCTTCTGGCGCCGCAGCCGACACGAGTCCGGGCACGGATTTTCATGCGGTGGCGCAAGGCCACGTCGCGGTGACGCCGCTACATGCGGACTTGACCGATTACCGCGCGTTGGAGCATTGGGACAAGCGGTTTAGCGATGACTGCCCGGATGCGTTGGCATCGGCGCAAGACCGAACCGAAAGGGGCCTGGAGTGAGCACGGCACCCAGGCGCCCACGTTTTCCCGCGCAGGTGTTGCCGCAACCGGCTGCGCCGGCGCGGGCAGGCATGCGTGGTCCAGTTAGTTCGGCGGCGGCCTCTGTCATGGTGCCAGCCGGACTCGCGCAAGCGTCGGCGCCGACGGCGACGGCTGTCGGTGCGTTACCCACCTTGGCGGGAGGCAGACTGGTCGATGTGACTGGGCAGCAGGGAGCCCGCGAGCGGATGGTGCAGCGGCTGCGGGGGCTGCAAGGGCTGCATCCAGCGGTCATTGCCGCCATGCGCGATGTGCCGCGCCATTTGTTCGTCGATTCGGCACTGGTGGGCAAGGCCTATGAAGAAAACAGCCTGCCGATAGGCTTTGGCCAGACGATTTCCAAGCCCGCGGTGGTGGCACGTATGCTGTCACTGATCATGGAGACGGTGGGATCCGCTCACGCCGAGCGTATTACAGGCAGGGTGCTGGAGATTGGTACCGGCTGCGGCTATCAGGCCATGGTGATGAGCCGTCTGGCTGACGAGGTCTACTCCATCGAACGGCTGAGGGGGCTGCACGATCGCGCGCGCGCAAACCTGCGACCCATGCGGGTGGCCAATCTGCACCTGCTGTTTGGTGATGGCATGGCCGGTTATGCGCGTGGCGCCCCCTATGCGGCTATTGTTTCCGCGGCGGGGGGCGATGCCATTCCGCAGGCTTGGGTGGAGCAGCTTGCCGTCGGCGGCCGCATCGTGGCCCCGACGGCTACCGCACAAGGCCACCAGGTGCTGGTGGTGGTGGACAAGACCCCCACTGGCGTTCGCCAGCAGACGCTGGAGGGCGTGCATTTTGTTCCGTTAAAATCGGGAGTTGATTAAAGGAAAGGCGACAATGCTTCATCAGAATCGTTGGTTCAACGCGGGCAGTTTGTTGGTGGCGTGTCTGCTGGTTGCAGGCTGCTCGGGTGTGGGCCTGAACCAGGCGCCGGTTGAGGACCGCACTGCGGCAGGCAGTGTGATGCCGCCACAGTCAGCGCCTGCCGGACACTACATCGTCAAGCCTGGCGATACGCTGATTCGTATCGGCCTGGAGACGGGGCAGAGCTGGCGCGACATTGCGGCGTGGAACCAGATCGCCAATGCCGATGTTATCGAAGTAGGCCAGGTGCTGCGTGTCGTGCCGCCGGAAGGAGGCGCTTCACCTGCGCCAGCATCCGGGGTGCAGGTGCGGCCAGTCAGTACGCCGGGCAGTTCTGGTACGCCGGCTGCCGCTGCTGGTCGTGCGGTCACGCCAGTGACCGTCTCACCGGGCGCGGCCAACCCGTCCGGCTTGCAGCTGATGTGGCCGGCCAACGGCCCCTTGCTGGCAGGATTCAATGAGTCGACCAACAAGGGCTATGACATCGGCGGCAATGCCGGTGACCCCGTATTTGCCGCCGCCAATGGCCATGTGGTCTATGCCGGCGCAGGCCTGCGTGGTTATGGCAACCTGATCATCATCAAGCACAACGATGATTACTTGACCGCCTACGCGCACAATCGCAGCTTGCTGGTCAAGGAAGACCAGCGCGTCGAGCGCGGGCAGAAGATCGCCGAAATGGGCGATACCGATGCGGACCGGGTCAAGCTCCATTTCGAGGTGCGTCGTCAGGGCAAACCGGTCAATCCGGCCAATTACCTGCCCAAGCGCTGAGCGGCCTGGCCGCTTTGCGCTGCGATGGACGCGCGGGCCATTGCATTGCGTGAGGGTGGCCTGCACTGCCTTGCATGAGGATCGGTGGTTGTGCGACCGCCGATCTTTTTTATTTCTGCTGCATGCCTGACCTGTCTTCCCTCTCAAGTGCATTGGACGACTCCACTGAGGAGCTGGAAGCCGTTGCCGAACAACGGCATGGCCCAATTGGCGAGCACTTGCACGGTGAGCGGCTGGACAAGGCGGTGCATGACCTTGCCCCCGAGTTCTCACGCAGTTACCTGCAGGGCCTGATCCGGCGCGGGCTGGTGCGCCTGGACGACCAGGTCGTCATCAAGCCTGCGTACAAGGTCTCGGCAGGCCAGCTGCTGGCTGTTGGGCTGCAGCCGAGCGCGCAAAGCCAGGCGTTCCTCCCGCAGCCAATGGCGCTGGACGTGCGGTATGAGGATGAGGATGTGCTGGTTGTCAACAAGCCGGCAGGGCTGGTAGTGCATCCTGCCGCAGGCAACTGGAGCGGTACCTTGCTCAATGGGCTACTGGCGCGGTCGCCCGTATTTGCGACGCTGCCACGTGCAGGCATCGTTCACCGCCTGGATAAGGACACCAGCGGATTGATGGTAGTCGGCAAGAGTCTGCCAGCAATAAAAAATCTCGTCGAGCAGATCGCCAGCCGCGAGGTTTCACGCCGTTACCTGGCCATTGCAAGGCGCGCACCACGCGCCGCATGGCCGTGGGCGCAGGAAGGAAGCAGTATTGACGTGGATGCCGCCATCGGCCGAGATCCGCACAATCGTCTGCGCATGGCGGTGCTGGCTGACACCGCCCCGGGGGCCAAGCTGGCGCGCACTACCATCACTCTTTTGGCGCGACAGGAGGACTGGGTATTGCTGCATTGCGCGCTGCATACCGGCCGAACCCATCAGATCCGGGTGCACGCCAGGCAGCTGGGTTTTCCGCTGGTCGGCGATGCTGTCTATGGGGGCGCCGCGTATCCCGGTCTGGCACGGCAGGCCCTGCACGCCTGGAAACTGGCATTTCGGCACCCGATCACGGGGGATCCGATAGAGGTCCTCAGTGACGCACCAGCCGATCTGCAGACCATTTGCGACGCCCTCGGGCTGCGATTGCCCTGACCTTGCAGATGTGCGCCCGCGGCTTTCGTATCTGCTTTCTTTGAGTGTGGCGAACTAGCGCGCGGATGGCGCTGCCGCTTCTTCCGTGGCGGTGACCGGTGCCAACGTTGGATTCCGGCAAAGTTGATAATTGATTATCGACTTGATATGTTTAAGTGCAGTTATTCGCAATGTTCATGCTTGTGACACGGAGCCGTCATCTGCGCTTTCTATAGTCCGGCACGCTTAGCGGCGTGATGGATGCTGCGGCTTCACACAAGGACTTTTCATGACATACCAGAAATTGACTCCGGTCATGCTGGCTGCTGCAATGCTGCTCGCGGCATGCGGAGGCAGTGATGACAACGGCCCCAGCCCTGTGGTCCCCCCCGAAAACGCACCCAAGAAAAATGTCGTGTTCTTTCTCGGCGATGGCATGGGCATCACCACCTTGACTGCCGCGCGCATTTACTCAAAAGGCGAGGACGGTGCGCTGACCATTGATGAATTGCCCGAAACCGCATTCATCCATACCTATTCGCGCGACGGCCAAGTAACCGATAGCGCGCCCTCCATGGCCGCCTACATGACCGGCGTGAAGATGAATAATGAGGTCATCTCCATGTCCGCCGAAACCAGTGCCGTAGATGCGCAGGGCAAGGCCTATGCCGTCAACGAGGATTCGACCTGCCCGGCTGGCAATGGTGAGCCGGTGCCCACGCTGCTGGAATTGATGAAGCAAGCAGGGTATGGCACCGGTATCGTGACCACCACGCGGGTGACGCATGCCACGCCCGCGACTACCTATGCGCACGTGTGCCATCGTGATGCCTACAACACCATTGCTGCGGCGCTGGTGCCGGGCGGCGAGGGGTACAACGCACGCCTGGGGGATGGGCTTGACGTGATCATCGGCGGCGGCATCCGCAATTTCCTGCCTGCTGGCACGCAAGGCAGCCGTCGCAATGATGAGCGCAACCTGGTGGCCGAACTGCAGGCCGCCAACTACCACTTTGCGGCCAATCGCGCACAGTTCGATGCACTGCCCACCGACGGCAGCAAGATTGCTGCTTTGCTGACTCCCAGTGACATGAGCTACGAGTTCGACCGCGACCCTGCAAAGGAGCCCAGCATTGCCGAGATGACCGAAAAGGCCATCGATGCGCTGGCTGCGCAAAATCGCGGCTTCTTCCTCATGGTCGAAGGCGGCCGCATCGACCATGCTCTGCATGCGACGAACGCCCGCAGAGCATTGGATGACACGGTGGCATTTGACCAGGCGATCGCAACCGCCATCGAGAAGCTCGAAGCGATCGACCCTGGTCTGCAGAACACCCTCATTGTCGTAACAGCCGACCATGACCACACGCTGCAAATGAATGGCTACGCGGCTCGTACCGGCCCGACCACACCGACCAACCCTGGGGTGCTCGGCTTGGTTAACAACTACGTCAATGGTCAGCCCTCAACGGACGTGGATGGCAACAGCTACACCATCCTCGGATTTGGTAATGGCCCGAACCGTCCAGCTACGCGCAGCCCTCTGACCGAGGCACAGGTGGCAGATCCCGACTATCTGCAGGAAGCTGTGGTTCCCCTCGCCGTCGAAACCCATGGTGGTGGCGATGTGTTCCTGGGCGCCAAGGGCATGGGTGCCGAGCGTTTCAAGGGCACGATGGTCAACACCGAAGTCTTTGACTTGATTAAAGAGGCCGTAGGCCTGTAAGCCGCGTCCCACCGATGAGGAAAACCATCATGACATGTACTATCCGCAAATCCTCGATCGTGCTGGCGCTTGGCGCAGCACTGATGGCCGGCGCGGCGCCTTCCTGGGCTCAGCAGGCCAGCCAGACCGCCAAGAACGTGATCTTCTTCCTGGGCGACGGCATGGGGCCGGTGACGGTCACCGCGGCGCGTATCTACAAGGGTGAGAAGGAAATTGCCGCCGGTGCGGACCTGGAGACCTCCGAGCGCGCCGAACTGGTGATGCAAAAGCTCGGCTACGCTGGGCGTATCAAGACCTTCTCCAACGATGGCCAGACGACCGACAGCGCGCCTTCCATGGCCGCGTATATGACCGGCGTGAAGATGAACAACGAGGTCATCTCCATGAGCACGGAAACGCAGGCTTATGCGCCGGATGGCACCCAATACATCAACGGCGAAGATACGACCTGCCCGCAAGGCAATGGCCAGCCGGTGACCACCTTGCTTGAGCTGGCCATCGAACAAGGCCGCGCCACAGGGGTGGTCTCCAACACCCGTCTGGGGCACGCCACGCCAGCAACAACCTATGCGCACGTGTGCAACCGCAACGCCTACAACACCATCGCCGAGCAGTCCGTGCCAGGCTACCCGGAATTCAACCCGAAACTGGGTTCGGGCATAGACGTGATGCTGGGCGGTGGTTGGCGCAACTATCTGCCCAAGTCGGCCTACCCGCAGAGCCGTCGTACTGACGATCGCAACCTCGTGGCCGATCTGACGGCCCAGGGGTACACCTATGTGGACTCCGGCTCCGCATTGATGACACTGGATGCGGCCAATACGAACAAGCTTCTGGGTCTGTTTTCCAACAGCGAAATGGCATACGAGCTGGACCGCGTCAAGCTTGGCCTGGACCAGCCCAGTTTGGCCGACATGACGCAAAAGGCGCTGGAAGTACTCACCAAGAACGACAAAGGCTTCTTTTTGATGGTTGAAGGCGGCCGTATCGACCATGCCCTGCATGGCACCAACGCCAAGCGTGCCCTGGAGGATACGCTGGCACTGGATGCGGCAATCGAAAAGGCTGTGGCGTTCATGGAGGAACGTGACCCTGGACTGGCGAATACCCTCGTTGTGGTGACTGCCGACCATGACCACGCCATCGCGTTCAACGGCTATACCAAAATCGGCAATCCCATCCTCGGACTGGTACACGATTACACGACAGGCGAGGTTGTCAAGGCAGCTGATGGCAAGCCCTACACCACCCTGGTGTTCGGTAACGGTGGGCGCGCCCCAGAAGGCGCGGTTAACCCGGAAGATGGCGATGCGTTCATTTCGCCATCACGCAGCGCTGAGCGGCAGGATCTGAGCAATGCCGATACTACGGCCGATAACTTCCTGCAGGAAGTGGGCGTACCGCTTGGGACTCCCGGTGCTGAAACCCACGGCGGTGGCGACGTGATGCTCTATGCCGGTGGTGCGGGCGCACGCCACTTCCGCGGTACCTATGACAACACCAAGGTGTTCGAGAAGGTGCGTGCAGCTGCCGGGCTGTGACGAAGTCTGCACCAGGCTGAGGGGCGTGTGTTCGGCACGCCACTGCAACCGCCCAGGGCCTGACGCCAGATTGCGCCGGGCCCTGGGCGTTGCCGCAGCTGCCTGATCGATTGAATAAATGGATATCTGACGATGACATCTTCCCAAGTACTGCGCAGCATACTGGTGCGCTGTATGGCACTGCTGGTTCTCGCGACCGCTGGCGTACAGGCAAAAAACCAGCCAGCGGTAACCATGCCTGCGCCCGACGTATACCTGCAGCTGAGCTACCACACCATCAACATCGGTGCGGACGGCGTGCAGCGCGAGGCGAGCTATCAGAAGCTGATGTACCGGCAGGGCAATCGCATCTGGATCGAGAAAACGCAGCCCAAGGCCCTGCTTGACAGCGCCGCGCACGGCCATGCGGTGGCGCAGCGCGGCGGCACGCATGCCGGCCATGCTCATACGCTGGCACAGGATGCGCCGTTGATGGTGACCCGCCAGGATGATGGGCAGGTGCTGGTGCAGGTGGTACTGCGGCAACTGGATCTGCTGATCGATGTGGAGCGCGGCCACCAGGGCAACGTCGGCTACAACGGCTCCTGGGATGCCAGCTACTGGGTGATCCCGCCGGCATCACTGGCAGGACTGCAGCCTGTTGGCAAGCCGCGCGACGGCGTGCAGATCTATCGCCGTTTCGAAGATGAAAGCATGACGGAGGTTGTCTGGGATATCGACAGGCAGTATCCCATCCGCGTGCTGCGCCGTGGTCCGCACGACATGACCTACTATCTGATGACCGCCGAGGAAGTCGCGCCGCCGCAGGTACTGCCATGGACCCAGCTGGCGGAACTCAGGCCGGGTGACTACTCCGATTTGCTGGATTAGGGGCGCTACGCGCGCCGTCCGCTGTCCGATTGCTGTGCGCCATGGTTAGCTGCCATCTGAGGCCTTCGGCCGGGGCATGGTGAAGATTTCATCAATGGTGGCAAAGTCCTGGTAGCCAAGGCGTGTCAGCAGCCTGAATCGGCACACGTCGAAGCGACCCTCGGCCGTCAGGCAGTCGTCGCGCAGATGCACCACATCCACGCGTGCCACCATGAGGAAATTGTCCGCGCCCTGCAGCGTGATGGTGTTGAGCAGACGGCATTCCAGCGCGGCGGGCGCATTGGCCAGGCGTGGGCAGTCGATGGACTCGCAGGGCACCGTAGCCAGGCCCAGCAGTGCCGCCTCGTTGACGACGCCGGGATACGGGGCGGATGACTGGTTGAGCGCCTCGCGATCATCGTAGCCGGCGATGTTGACGCAAAAGACGCCCGATTCACGCGCCAGTGTCAGGGTGTCCTTGCCCTGCGCGCGATCGGGTTTTTGGCCAATGGATGCCACCACGATCTGCGGTGGTTCGTAGGCGACTGCGCTGAAGAAGGAGTAGGGGGCCAGGTTTTCCTGGCCGTCCCTGCCTCGTGTGCTGATCCATGCGATCGGGCGCGGCGAGACGATGGCCGAGAAAGGATTTCTCGCCAGTGGCAGTGGCGCATCGGTACGGTAATGCATGGCGAGCGTTGACTCTGCAGCGCAGTCAGGGGGTGGTCGTTACAAGGACTGCAGCCATTCTAGGATGTCAGAGGAGGAAGTGACATCGGCATATTTTTGCTGCATGTCATAGAGGCTGGCCTCATGGGGCGCCTGGGCGCGATCGGCGCAGCAATCGCGGGGCACGAGGACATTGAAGCCCGCCTGCACGGCATCGACGACAGTAGCGCGCACGCAGCCCGAAGTGGTGGCGCCAGCGACGATCAGGGTATCGGTGCCCGCGGCGGTAAGCAGTGCAGCGAGGTTGGAGCCAAAGAAGGAGGAAGCGCCTTTCTTGGTGATCACAACGTCCTCCGGCTGGATACCGGTGGCCGCATCGATCTCGACCAGACGGGTGCCTTCGAGCAGATCCGCCATGCCCTTGGCCTTGCGAAGCCAGGCCAGCTGGGCGATCTCACCAGGGTGGTAGGCAATCGTGGAGAACACCACCGGAAAGCCCTGGCTGCGCAGCTTGTCGCAAATGCGCCTGGTGGCGGCCATCTGGGCCGAGGCATCCGAAGCGGTCGGATACTGCAAATCCGTAAAGCCGTAGGAGAAGTCCACCACGATGATGGCCGGGCGCGTGCCGCGCGGCACGGGGTGGCCGAATCCGGCCGCCGAATAAATCTGTTCCTGAGACATGGATACTTTCGTCTTTTGAGGGGTTCGCAGCCAGTACGAGGGGCCTAGCCGCGTGTCATCTGAATATCCTTGACGACGATGTCGCCATCGATCACCACCGGCGCATCGTCGAGAAACAGCGAGCAGCCGCGCATCGGAATATCCAGATGGCAGGCCGTATCGTTGGGCCCGCCCAGCTCATTGTTGGGGCCGGTGGAGAACATCACATTGCCGTAGAAGCTGCGCGGCTCCATGCCCATGCCGCCGGGGAACTCGCCGGGCACGAAGTTGTGCCACTTGGCCTGCGGGTTCATGCCCCAGCCCACATGGCTCATGCCATAGCCGCGCTTGTCGCCAAAGCTCTCCATGTAGGCCTTGACGATCTGCGCTTCCAGCCCGCCGCGGATATCGGTGATCCAGCCCTTCTCGATCGTGTAGGTAATGGGCTCGCGCACCATCAGGTTCTGCGGCAGCAGAATGTCGCCGGGCGCCACCACGATCGTGCCATCGACGCCGTCATCGTCCCCGCCGGTAAAGACAAAGCCCGAGGGCCAATGATCCCAGCGGCCGGGCGTATCGGTACAGGCGTACTCGGCTATGGTCGGATAGGTGTTCAGCCGGTAGGTCACATCCGTGCCGTGCGGGGAGGTGATGCGCATGACCTTGGCTTCTTCCAGGATCTTGGCGGCAATCTCCACCTTCTCGCGCAGCTCCGGATAGGGCAGCAGGCGCGCCAGCAGTGCGGGCGGCTCGACTGCAGTGAGAATGCGCGTGCCGGCGGCCTGAATGGCGAACTGCTCCTTGGAAAACAGCAGGAAGATGCAGTCGATGAGCATGTCGCACTGCTTGAGCGCCTCGACCGCATCGGGCATGGCCGCCAGCCCTGTGACGCCCACTGACCAGCCATCGGAGGGCAGGGGGGCGGGCAAGCGCATGTGGTACATGTTGGCGCCCAGGCGCTGGCCCGCGGCCATGAAGGCATCGGCATAGTCCAGCCGGTCATTGCCTTGGGTCAATACGATCAGGCGCTCATCCTTGCGCACGCCTGACATCTTGAGCTGATGCAGGCAAATCTCGGTAAAGCTGGCGTGGTCCATGGTCAATCTCCTTGCTTTGCTACCTGGAACAGGTGGTTCTTACACACGAAAGTCCGAAACGGCCGCCAGAAAACCTTCCAGGTCATCCCAGGGAATCATGTGGCCCGCACCCTCGACCTTGCGCACTTCCAATTGCGGCATCAGGCTTTGCACTTCGGCTTGGTCTTCAGGCAGCACCACGGTGGCGCCACCGGCAATCACCAGGCGAGCGGGCAGCTTGATGTGCGGCAGATCGGCGTGGATGTCATCGGTGGCAAAGCCATCCCAGGCCTGGCGGATAGCGCCCCACTGGCAGGTATGCAGCCACTGCGCGCGCAGCGCCAGTTGTTCCTCGCTCCACGAAGGGCAGAAGGTGCGCATGTCCTCGGCGCTGCAGCCCTTTTGCGCCATGCGGATGGAATCGCTGTACCAGGCCCACTTGGCCGGGTAGGGGCGTCGGCCCGGACCGGACATGGGAGGATCGACCAGGATCAAGCCCGAGAACGCATCGGCATTCTTGCGCGCAGCACGGATGGCCGTGCGTGCGCCCATGGAATGGCCCAGCACAATGGGCTGGCCCAGTTGCTCGCCCAGCGCCACCGCGTCATCGGCCATGGCATCCAGCGTGTAGTCCAGATCGCCCGCCTCGCTCAGGCCGCGCCCGCGCACATCGAGCACGTGCACGTCAAAGTTGTCGGCCAGACGCTCGCCGACAAAGCCCCAGGTAATGGCTGGAGAGGTGATGCCCGGAATCAGCAACAGCGTGGGGCCATTGCCCGGATAGTGGATCAAATGCTGGCGAATGCCGTTTGCGTGCAGGTGATAGCCTCGCATGAGGGATTTCCTTTCGACTGTCGATTCAATAAGCGCCAGAGAGCAGCGCGCCGCCGCCGGGCACGCGGGTGGACAGCTGCAGCGCACGCAGCATGGCCCAGGTGGTGGCTACTGCGGCGGTGACCACCGGCTTGCCGGTCAAGGCTTCCACGGTCTGGATGGCAGGCAGCGAGGGCATCTGCACGCAGGCCGAGAGCACAATGACGTCGGCATCCTGGTAATCCATGGTCTGCACGATGTCGGGCAGGTTCATCGGGTCATGGGCGGCCACGGCCAGGTTGTCCTGAATCTCTAGCGCGCGGCTGTCGACCACGTCGAAGCCCTCGTGGGCGATGTAGTCAAAGACCATCTGCGCCAGCGGCTTCATGTAGGGCGCGACGATGGCGATCTTCCTGGCCTTCATGGCGTGCAGCGCATCGACCAGCGCACCGGCGGAGTTGATCACCGTCGCATCGCTGTCGTTGCCGCGCACCACCTGCGTCAGGCGGTCCTTCGAAGCACAGTGGTAGCCCAGGCCCATGGACATGATGGCCACCAGGCAGGCGTAGCCCATGACGTCGACCTTGGCATCCGAGAGCTCGAGCGCACAGCGGTCGCTGTCGGCATCCATCCTGGAGAGTTCTTCCTTGGTCACATGCTTCATGCGCATGCGCGAGGAGTGAAAGGTAAAGCGCTCGGGCGCAATCAGCTCGCGTGCGCGCAACATTGCGGGTATCTCCGTCTCCATCGTGATGTTGGAGCTCGGCACAATCTGGCCTATTCGGTAGGGTTTGGTGGTCATGAAACACCTTCTGGTGCTGGCAGGGAAAGCAGCCGAGGACGCCTGCTTTCCAATTACGTGAAAAGGCACAAGGCCTGCGCGATGTGGGGTGATCACCCCACCAGCGGTGCGTGGATGGGGTCGTAGGCGTAAACCCATGCCGGATCCTCCGGCTGCTTGAGCCATGTGTTGGCGTTGGAGATGGTCTGCACCTTGGTGGCCCGCTCGCGCCGTGTGGCCTCGTAGATCCTGAAGGCGTCCTGGTACTGGGCCATGCCCGTCTGTGTCAGTGCGCGGGTGAGGATGGCGGCGTCCTCGATGGCCATGCAGGCACCCTGTGCCATGTGCGGGCGCATCGGATGGCAGGCATCGCCCAGCAGGCAAAGGCGGCCACGGCTCCACAGGCTGAGCACATCGCGGTTCCAGAACGGCCATTTGGTCACCTCGGTGGTGGCATCGATCAGGCCCTGCACCATGGGGTGTGCATCGCCGCCGAAAATAGCTTCCATCTCTTCCTTGGAGCTGTCGACGAAGCCGGTCTCGTGTTCCCAGCCGCCCTCGATGGGCACGCCGGTGACGTAGTAGTACTCGCTGCCATCGGCCTTGGTGGCATAAGCCATGATGTGGCGCGATTTTTCCCACCACCATTTGACGCAGCGTTCGTACTCCAGGCCGGTGGAGGCCAGCTTGTTCATGTCGATCAGCGCACGGTGGCCGACCCAGCCGGAAAAACGTGGTTTCTCCGGGCCAAGCAGTTTCTCGCGAATCATGGAGTTGATGCCATCCGCGCCGATGACCAGGCTGGCAGTTACCTGCTTGCCGTCTGCAAAGCTCAGCAACACGTCGCTGTCACGCTCCTGCAGGTCGACCAGGCGATGGTTGAAGTGCACGATCTCGGACGGCAAGGCAGCAATCTGCTCGGCGTGCATGTCACCACGATGGATGGTGATGTAGGGCGCGCCATATTCCGAGACAGCGTAGTCGCCCAGCTTGATCTTCGAGAGGTACTCGCCGGTACGGCCATCGCGCGAGAACCAGTGGCTGGGGTGCGCGCCGATTGCTGCGAGGCGATCTTCCAGCCCGATTTTGCGGAACACCTTCATCACGTTCGGGCCGATGTGGATGCCAGCGCCAAGGCGTGTGAACTCCGGTGCCTGCTCGAAGCAGTGCACGGAAAAACCGGCGTCGATGAGCAACGCTGCCGCGGCGGCGCCGCCCAGGCCTGCGCCGATGACGGCTATGTCGATGTGTTGAATCTCTGTCATTGTTGTTTCCTCGTGTGTCGAACGAAAAGCACGACATGCCTGCGTGCAAGCACGTCGCTGGTAAATGACTGGCGGCCGCGCAATTGGGGGCCGTCGATGCGGGCATGCTCCTCTCACGAAAGGGAGGGCATGGCCCTGTCGCCGCTGAAGGCACAGGCATCCCGCCCGCGCCTCTGGCGGCACGCGTTATCGTCAGTGCGCAGGAAGGGGGCAGGTGGCGTCATGCCGGCATGGCATTGCCGCCCGCGCCGGTCAGCGCTAGACCGTCAGATAGGTTCTGCGTACTTCCTCGTTGGCGGCCAGCTCGGCCATGGTTCCTTCGTACTTGAGCTGGCCCTTCTCCAGGACATAGGCGCGGTCGGAGACCAGCTCGGCAAAGTGCACGTTCTGCTCGGACAGCAGGATGCTCGTGCCCCTGGCCTTGAGCGCCAGAATCATGTGGGCCATCTGCTCTACGATGACTGGCGCCACGCCTTCGGAGGGCTCGTCGAGCAGCACCAGGAAAGGGTTGCCCATCAGGGTGCGCGCGACGGTGAGCATCTGCTGCTCGCCGCCACTCATCTGTCCGCCGGGGCGATCCTGCATGGCGCCCAGGTTGGGGAACAGCTGGTACAGCGCCTCGGGTGTCCAGGTCACGGCTTCGCTGCCGTCGGGCCACAGGCGCGCGGGCTGGCGGCCCACTTCCAGGTTCTCCGTCACGGTCAGATCGGTGAACACACGTCGATCCTCGGGCACGAAGCCCAGCCCCATGCGAGCGATTTCGAAGGACGCCTTGTTCGAAATGTCCTGCCCGAGAAAACTGACGCGGCCGCTGCGCCGGCTCAGCAGACCCATGATGGCCTTGAGCGTGGTGGACTTACCCGCGCCGTTGCGGCCCATGAGTGCCACCACCTCGCCGCGGCGCACCTGCAGGCCGATGTCAAAGAGGATGTGCGCCGCGCCATACCAGGCGTTGAGCTGCGCGACCTCCAGCAGCGTCTGCGTGCCGGGTGTGGCAGGTCCGATTGGCGTGAAGGCATCAGCCTGCGCCGTCGTTGATGCAATAGCCATGGTCATGCCGTCTCCTCCTGCGGCGCCTGGGATGGTTTCTCGAAAGTCTTGCCGCTGCCGAAATACACTTCCTGCACCTTGGGGTCGTTGCGGATCTGCTCTGCCGAGCCTTCCGCAATCAGCCGGCCCCGTGCGAGCACGATCATCCGGTCGGCATAGGCAAACACCACGTCCATGCTGTGCTCGGTGAACAGCACGGCCATGTTGCGGTTCACCACCAGCTGCTTGGTCAATGCCATCAGCGCGTTGCGCTCCTTGGGAGCCATGCCGGCGGTCGGCTCGTCCATCAGCAGCAGCTTGGGGTCGTTGGCCAGCCCCATTGCCAGCTCGACGCGCTTGACGTCGCCATAGGCCAGCTCGCTGCAGGGCCGGTTGGCCTGTGCGCGCATGCCGACCTGATCGAGCAGCTCCAGCGCTTCACTGCGGTACTGCGACGCCGCGCTGCGCCAGAAGGTGTAGATGCGCGACTGGTGCGACAGCAGCGCCATCTGCACGTTCTCGACCACCGTCAGGGAGCTGAATGTTGCGGCAATCTGGAAGGTGCGCCCGACGCCGAGGCGCCAGATGTCACGTGGCTTCATGCCGACCAGCTCGTGCCCTGCGAGCTTGACCGAGCCGGCCGTAGCGACAAGCTGGCCTCCGACCATGTTGAAGGTGGTGGACTTGCCCGCCCCGTTGGGGCCGATGAGGGCGAGCAGCTCGCCCGGGTAGAGGTCGAAGTGGATGCCGTCCACCGCCCGGACGCCGCCGAACGACTTGCACAGCCCTGTTACCTGCAAAAGTGGTGCAGTCATGCCTGCTTCTCCTTCTCGCTGCGAAGGGCCATCCTGGCCGTTTGCCGGTGCGCCCACCAGTCGCCCGCCTGCCTTGCAAAGCCCGCAATGCCCTGTGGGAACACCATTACCAGCAGCAATATCACGCCGCCAAAGAGCGCCCGCCAGTACTCGGTGGCCCGCATGATGTAGTCCTGCAGCACGTTGAACGTGGCTGCGCCGACGATCGGGCCCATCAGCGTCTGCACCCCACCGAGCAGCACCATCACCAGCCCGTCGACCGACTTGTTCACCGACAGGGCGTCCGGGGAGATGCTGCCCTTGGAGAACACATACAGCGCGCCAGCCAGGCCGCCGAAGATGCCGGCAATGACGAAGGCTATCCATTGCACGCGCTTGACGTCAATGCCGATGGCGTCGGCGCGCAGCGTGGAGTCCCTTCCGGCGCGCAGCGCAACGCCAAATGGCGCAAAAAGGATGCGGCGCAGCAGCAGAATCGACAGCACCACCACTGCCAGCGTCAGATAGAAGTAGGCCGAGCCCGACAGCCAGCTGCTGGGCCATACGCCGATCAGCCCGTTGGAGCCGCCGGTGAAGCTGTCCCACTGGAAGACGATGGACCAGACGATCTGCGAGAACGCTAGGGTCAGCATGGTCAGGTACACGCCCGAGAGGCGCACGCAGAACCAGCCGAAGAGCAGGGCGCCAATGCCGGCGACGATCGGCGCCAGTGCCAGCGCCAGTGGCATGGGCATCATCACGGCCTTGAAGAGGATGGCTGCGCCGTACGCGCCCAGACCGTAGTAGGCAGAATGCCCGAAGGAGTGCATGCCGCCCGGCCCCATGATGAAGTGCAGGCTGGTGGCAAACAGCACGGCAATGAGCACGTCCTGCGCCAGCACGGGCGCATACGGGAACCAGTCCGTCAGCACGGGCAGACTGGCCAGAATCGCCACCACCCCCATCATCAGCAGCTTGAACTGTGGCGAGCTCGGGCGCAGCGGCGCTTCGGCGGGGGCCATGTTGCGGCTGGCGGCCTGCGGGCGGCCCATCAGGCCCCAGGGCCGAAACACCAGCACCAGCGCCATGACGAGAAACTCCACCACCAGTGTCAGTTTCGAGAACGAAACCTCCACGCCGAGTATGTGCATATTGCCAAGGCCGATGCAAATGGCCTTGATCTCTGCAATCAGTAGCGCGGCCACGTAGGCGCCCGGAATGGAGCCCATGCCACCGACCACGACGATGATGAAGGCCTCGCCGATGGCCTTGAGGTCGAGCACCAGGCTGGCCGGCTCGCGCGGCAGCTGGATGGCACCGCCCAGCCCGGCTAGCATTGCCCCCAGTGCGAACACGCCGGTGAACAGCCAGGCCTGGTTGACTCCCAGTGCGCCAAGCATCTCGCGATCCTGCGTAGCGGCACGCACCAGCACGCCCCAGCGGGTGCGCGTGAGCAGCAGCCACATCAGTGCCAGCACTGCCGGACCGACCACGATCAGAAACAGGTTGTAGGTCGGGTAGGGGCGCCCGAGCAGATCGATGGAGCCGGTCAAGCCCGGGGCACGACGTCCCAGCAGCTCCTCGGGGCCCCACAGCCAGAGCACGAAATCGTTGATGATCAGCACCAGCGCAAAGGTTGCGAGCAGCTGAAACAGCTCCGTCGATTTATAGATGCGCCGTAGCACCACCACTTCCACCAGTGCGCCGATGGCACCGACAAGCAGTGATGCCAGTACCAGGCTGCCCCAGAAGCCGATGCCGGCGGTGGCGCCGATGCCCAGCCGCTCGACCAGCGAATAGGCAATGTAGATGCCCAGCATGTAGAACGAGCCGTGCGCGAAGTTCACGATGCGGGTGACGCCGAATATCAGTGAGAGGCCGGCAGCCACAAGAAAAAGCGAGGACGCTTCGGCCAGCCCGTTAAGCAGCTGTGCCAGAAAGCCAGTTAA
This sequence comes from Lampropedia cohaerens, assembly GCF_001005215.1. Taxonomy (GTDB): domain Bacteria; phylum Pseudomonadota; class Gammaproteobacteria; order Burkholderiales; family Burkholderiaceae_C; genus Lampropedia; species Lampropedia cohaerens. The sequence goes on along the minus strand of NZ_LBNQ01000021.1, from coordinate 32,100 downwards.
ATCCATGGGAATCTCTATTCCTAGATGCGCTTGGCGTGTCGAATGGTCAAAAAGAGGGCGGCTGCTGCCCACGTCCAGTGCAGGACGGGGCAGGTTCTCGCCGCCGTTCAGGCTTAAGGCGTGGCGGGGCGCAGCTTGGCGACTTCCTCGTCAGGTGGCAGCAGCTGCTCGCCGGGGACGTAGTAGAAGTCCTCCATGACGCCTTCACCGTCCTTGAGCGCGATGCGACCCACATAGGTGCCCATGGTCGATTGGTGGTCGATCGCGCGGTACTCGATGACACCGTCGGGCGTTGGCACCTTCAGGCCGGAAAAGGCCTTGATCATCGATTCCGTGTCGGTCTTGCCGCCGGCACGCTTGACACCTTCGACGATGGACTTGATGGTGGAGTAACCCACCACCGAACCCAACCGCAGGTTGCCATCTCCGAACTTGGCTTGATAGGCCTGCACGAACGCCTTGTGCTCAGGCGTGTCGATCGCGTACCAGGGGTAGCCGGTGACGATCCACCCCACTGGCGCCTCGTCGCGCAACGGTTCCAGGTATTCGGGCTCGCCCGTCAGCACACTGACCACCGGAATGCCCGCAAAGGCACCGCGCGTAGTGCTTTCCCGCACCAGCTTGGCCAGATCCGGCCCGAACAGCGCGTTGAACACGGCATCCGGCTTGGCATCGGCCACGGCCTGTACCACGCTGCCGGCATCCACCTTGCCCAGCGGCGGAGCCTGCTCGATCACGAACTCGACATCCGGCTGCGCTTGCTTCAGAAGCGTCTTGAAGGTCTCCGCGGCGGACTGCCCGTATTCATAGTTCGGGTAGATGATGGCCCAGCGCTTCTTGTTCAGCTTGACGGCCTCCGGCACCAGCGACGCTGCCAGCATGTAGGTCGAGGTGCGAAGGCGGAATGTGTAGGGGCTGCCACTGTCCCAGGTGATCTTATCGGTCAGCGCCTCACTGGCCAGGAAGAACACCTGCTTTTGCCGCGCGTAATCAGCCATGGCCAGCCCTACGTGCGAGAGGAAAGTGCCTGCCAGGATGTCGACTTTTTCGCGCGAGAGCAGTTCCTCGGCCTGACGCACTGCTTCGCCCGGGTTGGCGTTGTCATCGCGGATGATCAGCTCGAACTGCTTGCCGTTGACGCCACCCGCCGCATTCGCTTCCTCCAGCGCCAGGGCCATGCCCTGCTTGTAGGCTTCCAGGAAAACAGGCTGCGCCTTGTAGCTGTTGATCTCACCGATCTTGATGGTGTCCTGTGCCGATGCGGCCATGGCAAGGGTGGCGGCACCGATGGCGGTGGCCCAGCGCACCGTCTGCAGGCACTGGGGAAGAAGGGGTAGGTTCATGGTCTCTCCTGGAAGCGGTTGAGGCTGCGCGGTAGCGCGATTCAAGCGACATAGAATGCATGCGCTCGAAATAAGGAAGCAATAACCGTTCCAGGTCGGCCTACGCGAGAGCAGGCAGGGGATGCACCAAAAGAATGCTAATAGACTGTCATTTCAGCTATTTTTTACCTGTTTCAGGGGTTTGTGCATCTTGTTGGTGCCTATCCTAGGGGGTGATAAAACGCCTTCTCTTATGCCAATGTTATGATGTATACACTTAAAATATCTTCATCGACACGCAAAGTTTTCTGCGTCTTCCAGGCTTCCCGAGCCTTTGTAGACAGCTTCCTGCGGGTAGGGGCAGAGCGGGCGAGTGCGGCCTGGCCAGTCCGTGCCCGCGCCCGCCGTCGCGATCAACACGTCCGGAGCGCGGCCTGCCTCCACCCAGCCGATGACAGCGCCGACGGCATCGAACTGGTCGGTCGCATTGCCGCCCGCGCAGTGCGCCATGCCTGGCACGAAAAAGGCGCGTGCGGTATCGGCAGTCTGTGCATCTCCGTAGCGAGCGCGCAGCCGGTCGTAGTACGCCGCAACGTCGTGAATGGAGAAGGCCAGGTCGGCCGCGCCATGGAAGATGATCAGCTTGCCGCCACGCTGTCGGAAGGCGTCCAGATTCTCCGAGTCGCCATTGGTGAACTCCACGCCGCTGCGCGTGAAGGGTGTCTGCGTGGCAAACAGCTTGGCATATTCGGTGTCGACGTCGGCCGTGAGCGAGTAGTCCATCAGATCCATGCCCAGCGTGGGGGCGTGGTGTAGATGTGTGAGGCTTCGCCCGCAAAGATGCTGCGAAACGGCACACCGAACATCCCGACCATTTCCGGGTCATACGGCCAGCGGGCATAAATCAGCTCGCCGGAAGCCAGCTGGCCACCTGCGAACATGTCCTTGACGAATTGCGCTTTCTCGGCGCTCAGGCAGTTGCCGTTGTCTCCTGGCTTGCAGACCCACTCCAAGGGGTCGGGCTGGCAGGCGCCCATTTTGCTCACGATGCCATCAACCGCACCGTCTGCCGCGTCGCAAGCCTGCAGGATGCGATCTTTGACGATCTGCGTTTCCGCAGGCGACATCGCTTGGCTCAGATCCGGCTTGCCATCTGCACCCCTGGGTGCCACCTGGGCGGCACGCTGGACCTGGTGGATGCCTGCCTCGATTGAGGCCTGTGCGAGGCGAAAGCCTGGTGCCGCGGCCACGATGCCGTCAAAGAGCTCTGGATAGCGTTGCGCCGCAATCATGGCTTGCCTGCCGCCGTTGGAGCAGCCGACGAAGTAGGACTTTTGCGGGCTCTCGCCATAGAAACCGGTGATAAGCGTCTTGGCTGCCGCAGTCACCTGCGGCAGTTGCATGTCGCCATACTCATCGCGCGCCTGCGGGTCTGCGCCGAACAGGTAACTGCCGTTTTCCATGCCTGCCTCGGCAATGTGTCCCGAGTCGGTGGTGACCACGGCGAAGCCGTCCAGCAAGGCGTTGCGGGTATTGCCGCCGCCGCTGTAGTTGCCCAGGGCGGTAAAGAGTTGCCCGTCGACGCCTGAGCCTCCCTGGTAATAAAAACGTTGGTTCCATGCCATCGGCAGGCGCAACTCGAACTGTAGTGCATAGGGCTTGCCGTCGATGCCGGTGCGCTGGTTCATGGCGCCTCGCACCAGGCAATGGTCGGGCCAGGAGGTAGCGGTGATCGCGCCAGCGCTGGCGCGCTCGAAGGTCGCCTGCGTCACTGCGCCGCCTGCAACCGTGGCGCCCGGCAGCGCCTCGCAACGATTCGCAAAGGCTCGAGGATCGGAGCGATCGTCCGAAGATGCGTCCCCTCCCCCCGCCACAGGCGGGTAGAGCAGCGGCTGCGAGTAAATACAACAACGGATTGCCCGCGACAGGGGGCAATGGGTGAGTGCGCGTTGGCATGATTGCGTCGGGAGGATGGCAAGTCGCCTTGCCGGGATGGGAAGAGAGGTGCGCGTCCCGTAACTGGCGGGAGCCGACGGGCTGCTGCGTCCCCATGCCGGGCATGGGCAGGACGCCACTGCGCTGCGGCTTGCCACAACAGCCTGAACAGGATTGGTGCCACCTCCAGTGAAGTGCATTTAAGGTGTATGCATGCATTGATTTCTGCAACAACCATGCCATGGCTATCAATAGCCAATGATTTGCTGGCTATTTATTGCAATTTGCAAAATGGTTTGAGTGTCTACGCTTTGTTGTGGCGGAATTTGGCGGGGCGCGGCGCATTGAAACGGGGCCATGGGCTGAGGCCAGGCATCTGGCATGCGGGGGTACGATGGCGATCGCGCGTGCGGCCAGTGCCGCAGCGGCTGGCGTCGGCGCACCTTGCAGGGACGTGTCTAGGCGTGTTCGCCGTTGCTGGCGCACATCTTGGTCAGCAGGTACAGCAGCGCCACGCGCTCTGCGGGATTGAGGTCGCCAAACGTCTTTTCGGTGATGGTGTGCCCAAACGGCACCATCTGCTGCACCATTTGTGCGCCTTCGGCTGTCAGCTGCACCACGACCTTGCGCCGGTCGGTCGGGTCATGCTCCACGGCCACCAGGTCCCGGGCGCGCAGGCGCTCGATGACGCCGCGTACGGTGGCCTGGTCGATCACGGTCGCCTTGACGATGTCGGCAATGGAACTGCCGCCGTGGTCCTTCAGGGCGCACAGCACCACGAACTGGGCGGCAGTCAGCTGCGAGTCCGGGATGTATTGTTGAAACACCATGGTGTGGCGCTGGTAGGCGCGCCGCAGCAGGTGCCCGACCTGGGTGCTGAAGTCATAGGGTGCTGTTGCGTGGCTGGTCATAGAGGGCGCGTGAGGGCAAGACCGACAGGACCGGCGCACCCCGGAAATGGTGCGCGCGGTAACGGAATGATTCTAGAGCGAGGCAGCTGCGGTCGCCTGCGCCGGCGCGCATGCGCTGTGTAACGCCTTCAGGACGACATCGGGCGTGAACGGCGGCGCGCGAAATCGCAGTCCGGTCGCATCGAACAAGGCGTTGGCCACGGCGGCAGCAGAGGGCACGGAGGCCGACTCGCCCGAGCCCATGGGGGGCTCGTCCTGACGGTCCATGAGCACTACGTCGATGTCCGGCAGGTCGGCAAACCCGATGATCGGGTAGGTGCCCCATTCCCTGCTGGCAGCGCCTGCCGCATCGAAGGCCACGCGCTCCATCAGCACGCGGCTGAGGGACTGGATGATGTTGCCGTGGATCTGGTGGCGCACGCCGTCCGGGTTGACGATCATGCCGGTGTCTTGCCCGTAGGTGACTCGCTCCACGCGGATGCGGCCCGTTGCGGGGTTGACACACAGGTCCACCACCCAGGCGCCCCAGGCGGCGCCAAAGCCCGGGAACTTGCTGTGGACGTAGCGCGCGTAGGCAATGCCGCGGCCACGCAGCATGCCATCGCGCTCGGGCGCGCCGCGGCTGCCGTGGGCATGGGCGCACCAGCGCGCGCGTTGCGCGGTGGCCTGCAGCAACTCGCGGGCGCGGGTGTCGTCGAGGTGGCGCAGCCGGAATTCCAGGCGGTCCGCACCGGCGGCCTCGCAGAGCTCGTCGAGCATGCAGTCGTGCGCAAAGGAGTTCGGCAGGGCGGACACGCCGCGCAGCCAGGACGCGCGCACGATCGGCGGCCCATCGTGGCATACCGCCTGCAGGTGCGGGTAGCGATAGGGTGGAATGGCGGTGCGGTCGCCCATCTCCAGGGTCCGGGGCTCGGCTGGCAGCTGGCGCGTCAGCAGCAGTGCCAGCAGTGGCGCGTCGTTCGACGGGTAGCGGATGGCCATGTCGTAGGCCAGCAGATTGCCCTGGTGGTCGATGGCAGCGCAGACCTCCATCAGCTGGGCGGTGCCCTTGGGGTCCCAGAGGTGCTCCTGCGCCCGCGTGAGCTGCACGCGCACGGGGGCGCCAGCGGCGCGCGCGAGCAGCGCAGCGTCCGCGCAGACATCGTCGGCGCAGTTGCGCCCGTAGCAGCCGGAAGCTTCCAAGCGCACGATCTCGATGTGCTGCTCGCCGATGTGCAGCAGACGGTCAAGGTCGGTGCGCAGCATGTGCGGATTCTGCGTGCCGGCCCAGACGGTGAGTCGATCGCCCTGCCAGCTGGCCACGGCGCAGGATGGGCCGATGGAGCCATGCATCTGGTAGGGCCAGACATAGTCGTTGCGCAGCACCGTGGCGGCCTGCGCCATGGCGGCTGCGACGTTGCCATCGCTGCGCAGTGGCCGCAGCGTGGAAGGATTGCTGCGCAGGGCCTGCTTGAGGTCGCTGAGATCCGGCGCGGCTGGTGGCGGTTGCCATCGCACCCGCAGGGCGCGCATGGCGGCTTCGGCCTGCTCTTCGCGATCAGCGACGACGCCGATGAAGTCACCGTGCACGACTACCTGGATGTTGCCGGGCAGGTCGGCCACCGAGCTGGCGTCCACTTCCAGCAGACTGTGGCCGACGAAGGCGCCGCTGTCGCGTCCATGGTAGGGCGGGCGTATGACGCGGCCGTGGCGCATGCCTGGCAGACGCACGTCATGCACAAAGGTCAGTGCTCCGGTGGCCTTGGCGGGAATGTCCACGCGGGCGGCCCGGTGGCCGACCAGGCGATAGGCGCTGGCGGGCTTGAGTTTGACGTCCTGTGCCAGATACAGCCGCTCACGGCGGCCGTGTAGCAGATCGGCATAAGGCACGCGCCTGTGGCCCTGCAGATCGTGCACGCAATCCTGTTGCGCGACGAGGGCATCGCGCGGACAGCCCCAACGTGCGGCGGCGAGATCGATCAGCCGCTCGCGCGCCTGGGCGGCAGCGCGCCGCAGCGGCATGGCGGAAATCTGGATGCTCGCGCTGGCAATGGTAGGGCCTTGGTTGGGCGTGCTGTCGGTGTGGCCCAGCACCATGGTCAGCCTATCGAAGTCTGTTTCCAGCTCCTCTGCAACAACCTGTGCCAGGGCGGTGCGGATGCCGGTGCCCAGATCCACGTGGCCATTGAAGGCATAAACCCGGCCGTCGTCGAGCACGGCAATGAACACCTCCGGTTCATGCGGGACGTAATTCGACGCGGAGCCCGGCTGACCCGGCGCTGGTTGCGCGACCGCACTGGGGTTGCGCACAACCAGCAGTGCACCGTCACGGTGCAGAAGGGCATCACGCAGCGCGCCTGGAGTCTCGGATGGGTTGATGTTCGTCATGGCGATGCGTGGCCGTGCGCACACGAATGGGGAAGGGCGGCACAAAAGCGGTGCGAAATGTGCGGCGCTGGGCGTGAAAGTTGCGTGTATGCATGTGGATTCGATGGCAGGCGTGTCTGCTGCGCTGCGCCAGGCATCCGCGCGGAACATCCGATGGGTTCGGAATAGCTGCAGAGGAATACAAGGTCTGGCAACGGTAGCAGGGAACGCTCTCCGGTGCACGCTGGTGTATGCATTAAGCGTGCCGAGGATGCTGGCGCATCTGCGGGATTTGGAGTGTATGCATTGAAAAACGGGAACGGTTTGTGCTTGCGCAGTGGCATTGCGTCGCGCCGCGTTGCCACGCGCAAGAAAACACGCGGGTGCCGCTGGTTGAATGGACAAGAAAGCAATGAACAATTCGCACGCGCATGCCGGCGTCGTGGTGCTGCAGGTCAATGGGCAGTCCCGGCGCCTGCCGCAGTCGCCCGGGCAGACGCTGCTGCAGGCGCTGCGCAACGACTGCTGTCTCAACGGCCCGAAGTACGGGTGTGGCCTTGGCGAATGTGGTGCCTGCACCGTACTGGTCGATGGCGTTGCTGCCAGGTCCTGCGTGTTGCCGGCCGCTGCAGCGCAGGGCCGCCGCATCACCACGCTGGAGGGCCTGGGCACTGCGCAGGCGCCCGGGCCGACCCAACAGGCCTTCATCGATTGCGAGGCGGCCCAGTGCGGCTACTGCCTCAACGGTATGATCATGACGGTCGAGGCGCTGCTGCGGCGCAACCCCGATCCCACGGAGGCGGAGATTCGCCGCGAGTTGCGGCATAACCTGTGCCGCTGCGGTACCCATGTTGAGATCCTGCAGGCGGCGCGGCGGGCTGTGGCTCTGCATCGGCAGCGGCGCGCGGCGGCAGCCGGGGAGGCCCAGTAATGCCGTCGCAATTGTTGCCGCCCGCGTCGCAGGCGGTCACGGGACTGCCGGAGGACGTTCTGCATGGTGCGGTGGTGCGTCCGCCTGCCATGGCGTGGGACGGCCATCGGTACCTTGGCGCAACGCTGCGTGCGGTGCGCACTGAGACGCTGGCTGGTGGCGCGGGCGTAGTGGCGACCGTGCAGCGTCGGCACTTTGTCGGGGTGGTGGCAGTGTCTGCCGTGCATGCGCGGCAGGCCGCCGAGGCACTGACGCTGCAATGGCAGCCGATGTCCGGCGCGCAGCGCACGGCAGCGCTTGCGCCGGGCGAGGCGTCGTATTGTTGGTCATCCCCCGAGCGCGCACAGGGCGCTGGCGAGGTGGTGGTGTGGTGTACCGCAGCGGATGTCGTGGTCTGGCTGCCGCAGGGGGCAGGCGCCACTTCGATGGTGATCGACGAACTCGCGGCATTGCTGCACGTGCCGCACGCGCGCATCCGTGTGCAGTGCCTGCCAGGGGGCGTCAGCCCGCAGGTCGCACCAGATGGCTTGGCGCTTGTCGATACGGTGGCCGATGCCGCCTTGCTCTCTGCCGCCGTCCATCGGCCGGTGTGCATGCCCATTGCGCCATCGGGCCGCGGCGCACCGCTGGTGCTCGCGCATGCCGACGAATCGCCGGCCCCGGTAGACGCCGCCGCAGCGGCGACGGCACTGGCAGAAGATGGTCCGCCGCCCGGTCAGGGTTGGGGGAGCGGCTGGCAGGCCGGCACGGTCTGGGCAGTCAGGCCGAGCCTGGCGCGCCTGTGCGCCGAGCCAGAGCGCGCGTTCGCCGTTGCGCACACGGCGGTGCAGCTGCTTTATGGAGGCCCTCAGTACCGGGGCGGGGGCGCGCCATTGAGCCATGCGAGCGCAGATGTGCTCAATGCGGCGCTGGTCTTCGCGCAGGAAAGCCGTGCGCATGCACAGGCGTGCGCCCAGGGTCAGGATCCCCTGACCTGGCGTCTGGCCCTGACACCCGATGGGCCGGGCCGTGTGCTGATGGAGCAGACGGCGCGGCGCAGCGGCTGGCTGCAACCGCATCAGGACGACACCGCGTTGTCGCCCGTGATGTCGCCGCTTGCAGATGGATTGCTGCATGGCCGGGGCTTTGCCGCGGCGGGGCTGCAGCACCCGGGCGGGCGCGAGGAATGGGCAGCGTGGGTGGTGGATGTGCACGTCGATCCGGTCTCCGGCCAGGTGGATGTGGCGCGGGTGGTGGTTGGACATGACGCAGGACAGCTGGCGCAGCCTGTCCCTGCGATTGCCACGGACGAGGCGCAGCATCTGGCCCTGGCCCAGGCGATGGTGCCGCCACCCAGGCAGTTCGACGACTGGCCTGCCGCTGGCCCGCTGCCCGCCGTGTCAGATGCAGCGCCGCGTGCGCTGGAAGCCATGTCTGATGCGGGAGTGCCGGCGCATGGGGACGCGCCAGCGGCACCGCTGGCCACCAGCCCTGTACTGGCCTGGCCAGCTGCGGCAGCCATTGGCAACGCCATCTACGACGCCTGTGGCGTGCGGCTGCGCACTGCGCCGTTTGATCCGCGGGAACTGCGCGATGCGCTGGGCCTCGCAGAAAGAGCGCCAGCGGCCAAAACGTCGGTGCGCAAGCGCGGCCTTGCCTGGCTGGCGGGAAGCTGCGCCGCCGTGGCCAGCGCCGCCGCCGTGCTGTGGCCGGCGAAACCGCCCATCGCACCGGTCGACGCGGTTGACCTCTCCGTGTTTTCTGCCGAGGCCATCGAGCGGGGGCGGCTGGTGGCCGCCGCGGGCGACTGCATCGTCTGCCATACGGCTCCCGGCGGTCCGTCCAATGCGGGCGGATTGGCGCTGGAGACGCCGTTTGGCGTGATCTACAGCACCAACATCACTCCCGACAAGGAAACCGGCATTGGCCGCTGGTCCTACACGGCTTTCGAGCGTGCCATGCGCCAGGGCGTGCACCAGGATGGCCGGCAGCTGTACCCGGCCTTTCCGTACACCGCCTTTGCCAAGATGACCGATGCCGACATCCAGGCGCTGTACGGCTACCTGATGTCGCAGGAGCCGGTGCGCTACCAGCCGCCGCAGACCCGGCTGCCGTTTCCTTTCAACCTGCGCTTTACCCTGGCGGGCTGGAACTGGTTGTTCCATGACGACAAGGTTTATCAGCCCGTGCCGGACAAGAGCCTGGCTTGGAATCGCGGCGCCTATTTGGTGGAAGGTGCGGGCCACTGCGCCGCCTGCCACTCGCCGCGCAACGCCCTGGGGGCGGAGAAGTCAGGGTTCGCCCATTACCTGGCTGGCGGCGAGGCAGAAGGCTGGGACGCGCCGGCGCTCAATCGCCTGGCCGAGGCGCCGGTGCCATGGACTGCCGAGGAGCTCTACCAGTACCTGCGCACGGGCTACTCGGCGCGCCACGGGGTGGCCGCAGGTCCGATGGCGCCCGTCATCCACGGGCTTGCCGAACTGGCCGAGAGCGATGTCAGCGCCATCGTGACCTACCTGATGGATCTGCCGGGCAGCAACGCTGCCGTGCCGAACGTGGCAGCGCCCGGCGTGCCGCAGGAGGCGGTCGCCAGTGCGCCTGTCCAGGTGCAGGAGCGTGTGGCATTGCGCGAGCTGGCGTGGTATGTCGAGGGGGAGCGGGTGTTCCAGAACGCCTGTGCGGCCTGTCATGCGGCAGATGGCGGGCCAACGCTTTTCGGAGCCAGGCCGTTGATGCAGACCAACACCAACATCCACGCGGGCACCCCCGACAACCTGATTCAGGTGATCCTGCACGGTATCCAGAATCCCGCTGATCCAGCGCTGGGCTACATGCCCGGTTTCAAGGAACACCTGAGCGAGCAACAGGTCGAGCATCTGGTGCGCTATCTGCGGGCCGAATATGCCGCTGACCAGCCGCCATGGAGCGATGCGGCATTGCAGTCCATCAGTCGTATCCGCCAGCAGCCTGACAGCCATGGTGCGGCGCCCACGCGCAATGCCTTGGGCGCGGCCCCATGACCTGCACGAACCACCATGGCAGAAACCAGTGAACTGACCGTTTTTCGCCAGCTGCTGCAATGGCGCAGTGCCGGCAGGCACGCCGCGCTGGTGACGGTGGTGCATACCTGGGGATCCTCACCGAGGCCGCCCGGTGCATTGCTGGCCTTTGACGAAGACGGTGTGGTGGTAGGGTCGGTCTCCGGGGGGTGCGTGGAGGAGGACTTGCTGCGCGCACAGCTGTTTACAAACGGAAGCTGTGCGTGGGGTCAGCTGCCCGCGCCGCGCCTGCTGACCTATGGCTTGGATGCCGCGCAGGCCCACCACATCGGCCTGCCCTGCGGCGGTACGTTGCAATTGCTGCTCGAACCGGATCCGGAGCCACGCCTGCTCGCCCAGGTTGTCGGGCATCTGCAGCAAGGGCACCTGATCGAGCGATTGGTGCCGCTGTCCGGCGCGGATGTGCAGGTGCGGCAGGTGCCGCGGCCCGGGGCGCTGCATTTTGATGGCGAGCAGCTGCGCATGCCGCTGGGGCCGGCCTGGCGCATGCTGCTGATCGGGGCGGGAGACATTGCCGCCTACGTTGCCGCAATGGCGCAGATCAATGGGTTCCACATCACCGCCTGCGATCCCCGTCCGGGCAGGTTGCACACGATGGCGGCTACCGGGGTGGCCTGCACCACTGCCATGCCCGACGATGCGGTGCTGCAGTTCCGACCGGATGGGCGCACGGCGGTGGTCGCGTTGGCGCACGATCCGAAACTGGATGACCTGGCGCTGCTGGAGGCACTGCGCAGTGATGCCTTCTACGTGGGAGCCATCGGTTCCAGGCGCAATGCAGCGCGTCGGCGCCAGCGCATGATTGAGCAGTTGGGGGTGGCCCCCCGCATGCTGGAACACTTGCACAGCCCGATCGGTCTGCCAATCGGCAGCAAGACGCCAGCGGAGATCGCCGTGGCCATCGTTGCGGAAGTGCTTGCCGTGCGCAGTCGGCTCGACCGCCCGCCTCAACCAGAACGGCCGCAGCAGGTCCAGTTGCCGGCGGTCTTGGCCGCACAGGCCCCATCGCAACCAGCGAGAGAAAGTGCGATCGACGGCACCTATACGGTGATCGATGCGCGAGGCACAGCCTGTCCGGTTCCCATCCTGCGTGCCAAGCGCGCCCTCAACGACCTACGTGCGGGCGAGCGACTACTGGTACTCGCCACTGACGATCGCGCGGCGCAGGATTTTCATGCGTTCGCGGCCCAGACCGGCCATACCGTGACCGAGTATTACGCGAACGCCGCTGGCGTGCACCATATCTTCCTGGCCAAGGCCATGCGGCCACGAGCGCTCGCGAAGACACCAGCGTCAGGAGCAACGCTGGACGCTGCGCCGTCAGGGCTCGTAGGGCTCGATCTGCGCTGACTTGAGACTGTAGCCGCTCACGCCCATTTCCGAATCATTGCGGGTGACAACCATCTCGCCGCTGGCCCAGACGGCGTCGAGCGAATGGATGCCCTTGACGGGGGCATCCAGCTTGATGTGGATGATCTGGTTGGCAGGCGGCGGGGGCGTATGGATGCAGGCGCCGAAGTTGGGCACCAGCAGCAGCTCGGTCAGCCCGTCGCGGCCTTCTTCCAGCGCCACCACATAGCCGGGCAGGCGCACGGTCTTGCCGTTCATGTCGGGCACGGTAGGTGCGGCATCCCAGACCTGGCGCATGCGGTCGTAGAGCTGCTGCGCGCGCGGATCGGTGTCCTCCCACGCGTCGGCGCCAGCTTCGAACAGGTCGGTGAATTCCGCGCTGGGGTCCCAGTCGGCGGGCACCAGCTCGTCCCAGCTGATGGCAGCGGGAGCGTTGGCTGCGGCCAGTACGCCGCCTGTCTGCAGGGCCAAGGTTGCAGCGATGCAGCACGTTGCCAGGCGAAGGGTTGTACGTCGTTTCATGGCTTCTCAGGTAACAAGGGCAGGAATGGGAGAGGGTCAGACAGGCGGCGAGAGGCCATCGACCAGCGAGAGCCGGTAGGCGCGCCAGCCCGGCAGAAGGCTGGCGATGAACCCGGTAGCCAGCAGGCCCGCCAGTATCCACCACTGCATGGTCGTGATGTTGCCTATGGACAGCACCAGCCCAAATTGGTTCAACAGCCACGGGCCGGCAAGCAGCGCGCTGGCCACCAGCGCGATGACGCCGATGATGACGCCAAGTACGGTCGTCAGCGCGCCTTCGAGTGCCAGCAGGCCAACGACATGCCAGGGCCTGGCGCCGACTGCGCGCAACACGGCCAGCTCGCGGCGGCGCTCGTTGAGTCCGGCCAGTACCACGGCGACCATGCCCAGCAGGCTGACGAAGGCCACCAAGCCGGACATCAGCAGCAGTGATTTCTCGCCGGTGCCGATGACGCGCCACAGCTCATCCATGGCCACACCGGGCAGCACGGCCATCAGCGGCTCGCCGCGGTAGTTATTGATCTGGCGCTGCACGGAAAACACCTGCGCGCGCGACTGCAGGCCCACCAGCAAGGCGGTGACGTTGCGCGGGCGCAGGTCCATCTCGCGCACCGCCTGGGCATCGACATTCTGGCCGGGAATGCGCATGCCGGCCTTCCAGTCGACGTGCAGCGCCTCCATCGCCTCCAGGCTGATGTGCACCGTGCGGTCTACCGGCGTGCCGGTGGGCGCGAGGATGCCGCTGACGACAAACGGCTTGTCGTCGTGCTCGGTGGCGTTGATGGGTCCGCCCGCGCCGTGCGTGAGGGTGATGCGGTCGCCCAGCTTGTAGCCCAGCTGCCGCGCCACATCGGCGCCAAGCACGGCGTCGAACAAGTCCTCGAACGGCTTGCCTTCACGCAGGCGCAGCGGCTGCGCACTGCCATAGCGAAAGTGTTGGAAATACGCGCTGGAGGTGCCCAGCACCGGATAGCCGCGGTGGGAATCGCCCAAAGATAGCGGAATCGTCCAGGCCACGCCGCGCATGCCAGCAATGTCCTGCACGCTGTGCCAGCGGATGTTGTTGGTCGCTGCGCCCACGCGGAACACGGAATACAGCAGCAACTGCACCGAGCCGGTGCGGGCGCCGACGACGAGGTCGGTGCCGGAGACCGCCGAGGTGAAGCTCTCGCGCACGTCGGCGCGCAGGCGCTCGACCCCCAGCAGCATGAAGGTCGACAGCGCGATCGAAAACACCGTCAGCCCCAGCGTGAAGCGGCGGTTCATGGCACTTTGCCAGGCCAGGCGAAGCAGGGCGCGCATTGGTCAGGCCTCCGTGACTTCCTGCGGCTGGGCTGCGCGGTTGATGGCCGGCAGGCTGACCTGGCGCGCAAAGCGCGCGGCCAGCCGCTGGTCGTGGCTGACGAACACCAGCGTGCTGCCGGCCTGCCCGCAGGCCTGAAACAGCAGATCCATGAAGCGATCGCGGCGATCTTCGTCCAGTGCCGAAGTCGGCTCGTCGGCGATGACGACCGGCGGCGCGCCGATCAGCGCTCGCGCTGCGGCCACGCGCTGCTGCTGGCCGACCGAGAGGGCGCGTGCCGGGCGCTGCCAGCTGGCTTCGGGCAGGCCCATGGCCGCCAGCCAGTGGCGGGCGCTGGCCACGAGAGTGCCGTGCGCCTGCCGGGCGGCCTGGGCGCGCCGCGTGGAGAACCGGCACGGCAGCAGCACGTTGTCGAGCACGCTGAGATAGGGCAGCAGATTGAACTGCTGGAAGATATAGCCAAGCTGGTCGGCACGGTGCCGGTCGCGTGCGGCGCTGCCCATGGCGGACCAGCGCTTGCCGGCCAGAAGGACTTCGCCCTGCTGCGGCAGAAACACGCCAGCCAGCAGCGACAGCAGGGTGCTCTTGCCGCTGCCGCTCGGGCCGTGCAGAAACACGCTCTCGCCAGCCGCAACCGAGAATGCATCGATCAGCAGGCAAGGGCTGGCCTGTCCTGGCCAGCGGAATACGACGTCACGCACTTGGAGAATCATGGCAACGAAAGGAAATGGGTACGGTGGGCCGGGAAGTCGGATCCACTACAAGCGCAGCGGCCTCGCAGGTGCGAGGCCAGACTGCAGAGGATAACGGCTGAGAACCTGAACAGGTTCTAAGACGGGGGCTTACCAAGTCAGCGTCGTCTCCCCCGTCTTGAGCGTGCGGCTTGCCTGACCGGTCGGCAGCGCCAGTTGTATGTTGATGGTGTGGATGGTCGGAAATGCCTTGGTCAGCAGCACGTCGATGGATTCCAGGGCTTGCGGCTGCGTGCAACGGAACTGGTAGTTGGCCACCACGTCGGCATGGCCACCATGTTCATGGTCGTGACCATCATGGTCGTCGCCATCATGCTCGGCCTTTGCGTCATTTTCATGACTGTGATCGTCTTTGTGCGCATCGCCTGAATGCAGTCCATCCAGCGCGACCGCTGTCTGCTGGCATGCGGCAGCCGCACTGGGCACGAACAGGCCGGAGCCTTGCAGGGTGGCGATGGCGTCGGCAACGGCCTTGTGTTCGGCTTCGTCGTGCGGGGCGTGTTCGAATCCTGTGATGTCGGCCTGCGGCGCAGTCAGTGTGATCAGCAGGTCCTGACCGTCCGCGGCAATGTCCACGCTGACGACCCCGTGCACATGGGCGGCCTCGTTGTGTCCATGGTCATCATGATCGTGACCGTCGGCGTGAGCGAAGACGGGAGCGGCCAGCAGGGCCGACAGCGCGAGAGCGACGCTGTGCGCCCCGTGGCGAGAACGGGTGGCAAGCAGGCGAGAGAGAAAGCAAGATGGGGACATGGCGATAGTCACTCAATGAAAAGCGGATGCATGAGAACGGATGCCGCCCCTGACAGGGCGGTGCCTTTCGATCATAAATGATAAAGCGATTTCATTAGTTGTTGGGAGTTTCGAGGGGTCTCTCGCACGCTGTCACGCCATGGCAATGGTGGGCTGATAGGCGCTTTGGTGGTCACTGCTGTTTAGTCACTGGAGCCATCTCCGCTTGCGGCAGGTCGCTGTGCAGAGATGGCCGTGGTGCCTGTGTCGCTTGCAATGACTGAGCAATGCCTGAGGCGCCAGGCCACTGAAGGTGGGCTGCAGTGGGGCCAAGCCATCCCGGCGTGTGGGGGCCAGCCCGGCGCCGTTTTACCGCAGCCGCACGTAGTGTCCCGGCGCATCGACGATGGCGGGAAAGTTCTCGGCGCCCGTGCGAGGTGGCGCTGCGGGAGCGCCTGAGCGCTGGCGCAGCCAGTCGAGCCAGGCGGGCCACCACGAGCCGCCTTGCGACGGCGCGGCTGCCAGCCATTCGTCTGGCGGCAGGGTGCCGCCGTGCGCGGGGCGCACGCGCAGCTGGTACTGGCGCCGAGGGTGGCCCGGCGGGCTGACGATGCCGGCATTGTGGCCGCCGCTGGTGAGCACGAAGGTGATTTCCGCAGGCGTGAAGCGATGGAGCTTGTAGACGGAGCGCCAGGGGGCAACGTGGTCGGAGACGGTGCACACGCAGAATATCGACAGCGCGATGTCGCCCAGCGAGACCGGCCGACCGGCGACGGGGTAGCGGCCAGCACTGAGGTCGTTGCCGAGGTAGAGCCGGCGCAGGTATTGCGCGTGCATCCGGGCCGGCATGCGGGTGGCATCGGCATTCCACGCCATCAGGTCGTTGATGGGCCTGCGCTCGCCCAGCAGGTACTCGTTGACCATTCTCGACCACAGCAGGTCGTAGGAGCGCAGCATCTGGAACGCGCCGGCCATCTGGTCGGCGCGCAGGTAGCCATTGCGCTGCATCTGTGCCTCCAGCAAGGCGACCTGGCTTTCATTGATGAACAGTGCCAGCTCACCCGGTTCGCTGAAGTCGGTCTGCGCGGTGAACAGGCTCAGCGATGCCAGGCGCGCATCGCCGTCACGGGCCATGGCAGCCGCAGCAATGGCCAGCAGTGTCCCGCCCAGACAGTAGCCGGTAGCGTGCACCTTGGCCGCGCCAACGATGGCGCCTATGGCCTCCAGCGCGGCGGCTACGCCCAGTTCCAGATAGTCGTCCATGCCGAGGTCGCGGTCGTCGGCGTCGGGATTTTTCCAGGACACGCAGAACACCGTGTAGCCCTGATCGACGAGGTACTTGACCAGCGAGTTGTGCGGCGACAGATCCAGAATGTAGTACTTCATGATCCAGGCCGGCACGATCACAACGGGTTCGGGGTGCACCGTGTCGGTTGTGGGCGCGTACTGAATCAGTTCGATCAGGCGATTGCGCAGCACCACCTTGCCGGGCGTGACGGCCACGTCCCGGCCGACCACGAAGTTTTCCACGCCGGCCGGAGGCTGGCCGGTAAGCGTGCGCGTGACATCGTCGATCAGGTAATGCAGACCGCGCAGCAGGTTGGCGCCGTTTTCCTGCAGCGTGCGCTGCAGCACCACGGGGTTGGTCAGCAGCTGATTGCCCGGGGAGCACAGATCCAGCCATTGCCGCGCCGCGAAAGTGACGATGGCTTCGTGGCGCCGCTCGACGCCCAGGATGCCCTGTGTTGCCAGCTCCCACCAGCGCTGTTGCAGCAGAAAGGACTGGTGCAGGACGTTGAATGGCCACTGCTGCCAGGGTTCGGCAGCAAAGCGCCGGTCCTGCGCTGGTGGCACAGGAGGCGACCTGCCGCTGTCAGTCTCTGCATGCGCAATGCTGTCGAACTGGTACCTTGCCAGCGCGGTTGCCTGCTCCAGTGCCCGCAATACCAATTCGGCCTGTTTGCCGGGAGAGATGGCCAGATGCGAGCACCAGTCGATCCATGCGAGCAGCAGCGATTGCGGAGAGATGGATGCGGTGAGGCTGGCGAGCTGCGCGCGCGCGAGCATGTCCAGCGTCTGCAGCTCGGGGGAATCTGCGGCCATGGGGAATCCTGAAATAGTGGCTGAAAGGGCGAGACACGCCATGCAAACGCATGTTGCGGCACAGCATGGCGGCGGGGCTCAGTCTGGGTTTACTGCGCATGGCGCGACGGCTGGCGGGTAAATAATTGCCATCAATCGCGCGCTTTGTTGGGCCGCCGACCACGCGAGCGCCCAGGCGTTGGCTGTAATAGCGCCAATACGTGCTTCAGGCGACGTGCCTCTTGCGGCGAAGGCGCACCGGTCTGCCGCACCAGTGTGTCCAGGAACTCCGCCGCGTCCTGACGCGTCTGCTCAGGGATGTCGACCACCAGCTGCGCGATCGCAGCAATCGCTGCATCCGGCGCGTGCTGAACCAGTCGCGCCTGGCGGCGTATCAGGGCGCGGAAGGCGGCCATGATCGCACCGGCGTTGCCGGCTTGCTCCAGGTGAGGGCGCGCCAGCTGCCAGGTGCAGTGAAAGATCCGCTCGTCAGTCTCGCCGCGCGCTTCCAGTACGTGAATCAGGCCCCGCACCAGCGCTTCGGCCAGCCCACCCTGTACCAATTCGGCCTGTAACCGGGCCTGTTCGCTGGCGATGTAGGCACGATGTTCCGGCGTATCGCCCGGATGCTGGCGTGGCGGATTCTGGTCGTGGATGCTCTGACCGGCCAACGCCTGCAGCGCGGGAGAGCCATATAGCGTGTCGAAGGTCAGGGCGTAGATTGCGTCGCGGTGGTCACGGTATCGGTCGAGCATGTATTCGATGGCCGTGGCTGCACGCTGCTGAAGCTGCCAAAAGGGGTTTTCCTCGTCCACCGCTTGTCGTTGCGCGCGAACCTGTTCAGCCAAGTCGGCCACAGCGGGTGCCAGCGGGTGCAGGTCAGACCACCACTCGTAGCCGATACGCAGCGGATGCAGCGCCTGCAGCCACCGCGCCGACAGTGGCGTGGACAGCGCACGCACCCAGGGCTGGGCGAAGTTGCGGTAGAGCGCGAGATTGATCTCGGATACCCGCGCGGCGGCGGCAAAGCGCCGTTCGCTGGCCGGGTCAGGCTGCACGATTGCGCGAATCTCGTCCACGCCGCTGCGGCGGATCTTCAGCAGGTAGGGGTCGTCGGCCGGGTTGCCCTCGCGGTCCTCGACTTCGGCACGGTAGATGCCGGCCGGCAGCAGGTCGATCAGGTCGATGTTGGCGGCGAATTCGCGGTGTTCCCTGCGCCCGACGCTGCCGGAGACGAAGATGCCCAGGTGGCCGATGCTGTCATGGGTGGCGAAGACGATGGTCTGGTCGTGGCCGGCCACGTCGGCATCGTTGCGGTACAGGTCGGTGATCCAGCCCAGCGCCTGCGGTGGCGGGGTGATGTTGTCGCCGTAGGAGCAGAACACCACGATCGGCGAGCGCACGTTGCGCAGATCGATGCGCACGCCGTCGGAGGTGACCAGCTCGGCGGTGGCCAGCTTGTTGCCGATGAACAGGTTGTCGACGATGTACTGCATCTCGCCGCCGTCCAGGAACACGTGGCCGCCCCAGTACTTTTCGAAGCCCAGATAGCGCGGCCCCTCGGTGTCGACCTTGGCGTAGAGGTTGTACTGCTTGGTCCACAGCGTGTTGGCCGGATCCAGGTTCTCGAAGTTCTGCACCAGCCAGGCGCCGTCGAAGCGCCCCGCGCCCAGGTCGCTGGTCATGGCCGTCAGCCAGCTGCCGCCGAGCAGGCCGCCGGCGTAGCGCATCGGATTCTTGCCCGCCCAGTACGACAGCGGGGCGCCGGCCAAGATGATCGGGCCGAACAGCTCAGGCCAGACCGCGGCGGTCATCAACACCTGCCAGCCCGCCTGGCAGTTGCCGATCACCGCCGGTTTGCCAAGGCTGTCGGGATGCAGCTGCGCGACCTTGCGCACGAATTCGGCCTCGGCGCGCATCACGTCCTCGACCGTCTGCCCGGGCACCGGGTCGGGCAGAAAGCCGACGAAGTAGCACGGGTGTCCGGCCTTGAGCGCGGCGCCGATCTCGCTGTCGGGCTTGAAACCGCCGATGCCGGGGCCGTGCCCGGCGCGGGGATCGACCACGATGAATGGGCGTTTGGTCGGGTCAATTTTGACGTCATCGCCGGGGATGATGCGTACCAGACCATAGTTGACCGGGTGCGGCAGATCCTGCCCGGACATCACCAGTTCGGCCTCGAACTGCAGCACGTTTGGCACTTTTTCCTGCAGGTGCGCACGGTACTGGTTGCCGCGCTGACGGCGGATGTCGGCGTACAGCACACTGCGCTGCCAGGCATCGATCAGGTAATCGGTGGCGGCAGCCGTCCACTGCAGCGGCGTGGCCGGTGTCTCGGATGCAGGCGGAGTGCGGGGCCTGGTCATGGTCGGACTCCTTGTGCGCGATGCGCGCTCTGGTCAATACATGTGCTGGCCGCCATTCATTGCCACGTTACTGCCGGTCATGAAGGCGGCGGCGTCGCTGGCGATGAAGGCAATCAACGCGGCAATCTCCTCGGGCCTGCCCAGGCGTCCGACGGGAATGCCGGCAATGATCTGGTTGCGCACTTCTTCGGGGACCGCCATGACCATCTGTGTGGCGAGATAGCCCGGCGAGACCGTGTTGACGGTCACCCCCTTTTTTGCCACTTCCAGTGCCAGCGCCTTGGTAAAGCCGTGGATGCCGGCCTTGGCGGCCGAATAGTTGGTCTGCCCGAACTGCCCCTTGCTGCCATTGACCGAGGAGATGTTGATGATGCGGCCCCAACCGCGTTCGAGCATGCCGTCGATGAACAGCTTGGTGACGTTGAACATCGAGTCCAGATTGACGCGCAGCACCGCATCCCAGTTCTCCTTGCTGAGCTTGCGGAAGGTGGCGTCGCGGGTGATGCCAGCATTGTTGACCAGGATGTCGATGGCGTGTCCATCGGCGACGATGCGCTCTGCCATGCGCTGGCAGGAGTCCCAGTCCGCCACGTCCACATCGTAGGAGTGGAACGCGTAACCGGCGGCAGCCTCCTTGGCCAGCCAGGTGGCCGCGTCCTCATCGTTGCGAGAATGGGTGACCAGCACGGTGTGGCCGGCATCATGCAGGGCGCGTGCGGTCGCCTCACCCAGGCCGCCCATGCCGCCGGTGACGAGGGCTGTGCGTCGTGTTGCGGTGTTGTCGGTCATTTCGACTCCTTGGCGTCAGGGGCGGTGGCGCCAAACCATGGATTCCACGGCCTGAGCAGTTCGGTCCATGCAGACTCGCTGAATGCGGGGATAGTGCCTCCGGCACCGGGCATGCTGTTCTTGAATGCCAGCAACGCTTGCCGCTGCCACTCCTGGATAGCTTCCTGGAGGCTGGCAGCCACGTGCGTCTGGAGGCGCAATGCTGCTTGTGATAAGGCCTGGCTGTCGCCAGTGAGCTGATGCAGTTGACGCCAGAAGGCCTCGGAGGGCAGTGCGGCCAGCGTCTGCCAGTCGCCCGTTTTTTGCAGTGCCTCGATGGTGGCGTCACAGGCGTTGATGCGCTCGTCCATCAGGCGAATGGCCAGTTCCAGCGACTGTTGGCTCTGCTGTTCCAGCAGCTTCACTATGCGGGTGGCGAGTTGTAGATTGGCTTTATGCATGTCCAGGGACGATTGCGTGGAGTCGGTCATGGCAGGTACCTTTCGGGAAAGAGGAAGGGGCAGGGAGATGGCGTGCCGTTGGCGGGTTGCTGCCTCAGAAATGGAAGCAGCGCCATTCCAGCCATGCGCTGGTTCGCAGCCCATCGGCAGGCGCTGCAGCGCATCAACGATGTGGTGATTTGCGATGACGCGTACGTAATGACGCGTTCAAGGTTGTGTTTTCGGGCGAACGGGCGTTTAGCTGCATGTGTCTATTGCTCCTCCCAGACAAAAGTGGACTTCTTTCATAGGCCGTACCTGATGCATCCCCGCGAGTTGCCCAGTTGCGCTGAAGCCGCCCCGCGCCAACAGAGTGAAGATCGGTGCTGGATCAACGAGGTGATCGAAGTGACGTAGTTAACGACTATTTGGTCGTTAATGCATGATACCTGTCAAAAAATGTTTTCCCGACTTTTCGCACCGACTTGGTGGGGCATGCGTGGTATGGGACGAACTGCTGGCGCCGGAGCACCGCGCGACGCCTTGGATGTGACTGCACCTGTTCGATCAGAGATCTGCGAGAAGCCCGCGAATGGGTCGGCTGACAACTTGCAAGGCGCCCTGTTGTCAGAACGGAGCGGCAGTCCATCCACGGGCGTTCCAATCGACGCTTTCACGGCGGGGCGTGGCTTGATGCCGGTTCTGTCGGGAGCGAGGTCATGGCCTCGTTGTCGCCGCACGCGCCGGATGCTGTAGCGGCGCAGTCATCCATTGCGCGGCATCAGCGTGTTGCCAATTGGTCCCCCCGGCATTGCCGGGAAGCATATGTCGCGACGCGCCTTCAATTCAAGGTCGTTCAGGCGCGTGCCACGCCATCTGACGCATGCGCTGGAGAGGGAGAACGTTTCGGGAAATCGGAAAACTGTTGCACGAGCGGAGTCGCAGACCTGCGTAGCGCTGCAGCTGTGGCATTGCGGCATGTGTGACTTGCTGCTAATAGGCTTGCTGGCACAGCTATACTCGCCACGGTACCTATTGACCGCTTGGTCGTTAGCGGTGATTGCGATGCGTACAGGACGGTTGCGTTCGCTTTTTTCCCGCTGGTGTGTCGCTGTCGTGCAGGATATCCGCCATGAAGGCAGGTGGTGCATTTTTCTCAACGCCACCCGAGAATGCTCTCAACCTTTTCACTTTGATCTTGTCCTGCAACCATGCAAAGCCCTGACCATTCCTTCCTGCTGCGCAGTGCGGTTGCATTGCTTTGCGCTGTGATTGCGGGCTGTGCATTGCCGGATCGCCGCGCGATCGATGCCGCTGTGCAAATGCCTGCCTCCTATCCTTATACGGACAGCAGCAATGGCAGCTTCGGCGCGGCAGTGGCTGACGCGCACTGGCGCGCCTATTTCTCGGATCCGCGCTTGCAGCAGCTGATCGAAATAGCATTGGCTCACAATCGGGATCTGCGCACGGCCGTTCTGCGTGTTCAGCAAGCGCGTGCCAGCTATGGCGTGCAACGTAGTGCGCAATGGCCTACCCTCGGTGCTAGCGGTGAGGCCAGTCGCGCTCGCACGCCCGGGGATCTGTCGCCATTGGGCAGCGCCACCACTGCCAGTCAGTACCAACTTGGCGTGGGCATCAGTAGCTGGGAAATCGATTTCTGGGGGCGTATCGCCAGTCTGAACGAAGTGGCACTACAGAGCTTTCTGGCCACTGATGCAGCGCGGCGCGCTGCCACCGTTGCGTTGATCGCACAGGTGGCCGATGCATATTTCGGGCTGCGTGAGTTGCAGGAGCGCTTGGATCTGGCGCATGCCAATGAACGCAACCAGCGCGAATCGTTGCGCATCTTCACGCGCCGGTTCGAGGTGGGCGCCATATCCCGCCTGGAGCTCACGCAGATGCAGACGTTGATGGCGCAGGCGCAATCGCTGGTGTTGCAGCTGCAGCAGCAGCGGGATGCGCAGAGACTGGCGCTGGGAATTTTGCTTGGTGGCAGCGTCGATCCGGCTAATTTACCCCCGGCGGGTTCGCTTGCCGATGACGTCGCGCTGTTGCCGTTGGTGCAGCCAGGTCTGCCGTCCGATCTGCTGCAGCGGCGTCCCGATATCGTGGCGGCAGAACATCAGTTGCGCGCAGCGCAGGCCAATATCGAGGCAGCCCGTGCAGCGTTTTTTCCGCGCATAAGTCTCACCGCATTTGGGGGAACGGCCAGCAACGAATTGGATGGCCTGTTTCATGGTGCCAACCGGGCGTGGAGTTTTGTGCCGAACCTGTCGTTGCCGATTTTTGATGGTGGACGCAATCGCGCCAATCTGGATCTGGCCGAGGTCCGCACCGAAATGGCCGTCGTGGATTATGAGCAGACCATCCAGAACGCCTTCCGCGACGTGGCGGATGCCCTGTCTGCGCAGCATTGGCTGGTGCAGCAAGCGGATGTGCGCCAGCGCGATCTGCAGGTGCAGCAAGAACGCGCGCGGCTGTCGCGGCTGAGCTATGACAGTGGCGCCTCGAGTTTTCTGGAAGTGCTGGACGCCGAGCGGGATCTCATTGCCGCCGAACAGCAGCTGGCGCAGACGCGCAGGGCGCTGCTGGCCAGCCGAGTGGCGTTGTATGCAGCACTTGGCGGCGGCGCACCACCGCCAGATGGCGGGCAGGTTGCAGTGCAGGGCCCGGCGGCGAGCCGGCCGGTCTCTTCCGATATGCATGTTTTCTGACCTGACGAAATTGCCATGGACCTTCTCAAACGCAAATTCATTCCCATCCTGCTGGTGGTCATCGCAGTGGCCGCTGGCTGGTACGTTTGGCAGCACCAGCAGACAGGAGCGGAGGAAGAGGGGTTCGTGCGCAGCAATGGCCGCATTGAGGCCACCGAGGTCGACGTTGCCACCAAACTGGCCGGGCGCGTCGCGGACATCCTGGTCGATGAGGGGGATTTCGTCAGTTCCGGGCAAGTGGTGGCCACCATGCAGGTCCAGACACTGGAGGCCCAGTTGCGCGAAGCGCAGGCGCAACGCCGGCAGGCGCTCAATGCGGTGGCAACCGCGGAGGCACAGGCA
Organism: Lampropedia cohaerens; assembly: GCF_001005215.1. Taxonomy (GTDB): domain Bacteria; phylum Pseudomonadota; class Gammaproteobacteria; order Burkholderiales; family Burkholderiaceae_C; genus Lampropedia; species Lampropedia cohaerens. The sequence goes on along the minus strand of NZ_LBNQ01000021.1, from coordinate 8,246 downwards.
GCCATGCGCGAGGCCGATAAGTCCGCATTGCTGGCGCAGGTGCGGCAGGCTGAGAGCGAGCTCGATGCGGCAAGACGTCGTCTCGCGCGCTCGGAAACCTTGGCGCGCGAGGGCGCGGCGTCCATGCAGACGCTGGATGATGACCGCGCTCGCGCCAGCAGCGCCGAGGCTGCGCTGGCTGCAGTCAAGGCGCAGGTGGCGTCGGCCGATGCGGCGATCGTCGCTGCCCGCGCGCAGGTAGTCAGTGCCCGCTCGCAGGTTGATGCGGTGGATGCAACGCTCGAACGCATCCAGGCCGAGATTGACGACAGCCAGCTCAGAGCGCCGCGTGACGGACGCGTGCAGTTTCGCGTCGCGCAGCCTGGAGAGGTGCTGGGTGCCGGTGGCCGGGTGCTCAACATGATCGATCTCTCCGACGTCTACATGACGTTCTTTCTGCCGACCGAAGCCGCGGGACGCGTGGCGATCGGCGCTGAAGTTCGCATCGTGCTCGATGCGGCTCCCCAGTACCCGATTCCAGCACAGGTATCGTATGTAGCCAGTAGTGCGCAATTCACACCAAAAACGGTGGAAACCGCCGATGAGCGGCAGAAACTGATGTTTCGCGTGCGCGCGCAAATCGATCGCGAGCTGCTGCGCGAGCACCTGGAATACGTCAAGACCGGTTTGCCGGGGGTGGCCTGGGTGAGGCTGGATCCGTCCCGTTCTTGGCCGGCTGATTTGGCGTTGCCACCAGGGCAGTAAGCGGTATGCCGTCCCTTCCTCAGGATGCGTCTGGGCATGTGGTGCGGCTCCAGCAGGTCGTACTTCATTACGGCAAGACGCAGGCGCTGGCTGGCATTACCCTGGACATTCCCGCTGGGTGCATGGTGGGGTTGATCGGCCCTGACGGGGTCGGTAAATCTAGCCTTCTATCGCTGATTGCCGGAGCTCGTGCAGTACAGCAAGGCAAGGTAATCGTGCTTGATGGCGACATGCGCAGCCGCAAGCATCGCAATGCCGTGTGTCCGCGCATCGCCTATATGCCGCAGGGGCTGGGAAAGAATCTGTACCCGACGCTGTCGGTCGAGGAGAACCTGCAGTTCTTTGCGCGCCTGTTCGGGCACGCGCCGGCCGAACGGCGGCGGCGCATCGACGATCTCACGCGTGCTACGGGGCTACATCCTTTTCTGGATCGGCCAGCTGGCAAGTTGTCAGGGGGAATGAAGCAAAAGCTTGGTCTGTGCTGTGCGCTGATACACGATCCGGACCTGCTCATCCTCGATGAACCGACTACTGGTGTCGATCCATTGGCCCGCGCGCAGTTCTGGGATTTGATCGGTAACATCCGTCGAGACCGACGCGGCATGAGCGTGATCGTCGCCACCGCGTATATGGACGAGGCGCAGCGATTCGATTGGCTTGTGGCGATGGACGATGGCCAGGTGCTGGCCACAGGCTCGCCCGAGCAGTTGCTGGCACGCACCCATAGTGATTCGCTGGAAACAGCGTTCATCGCACTGCTTCCGGAAGAAAAGAAACGCAACCATACGCAAGTCGTCATCCCACCGCTGCAGGTCGATGAGGATGACATTGCTATCGAGGCCAGGAACCTCACCATGCGTTTCGGAGACTTCGTTGCGGTGGATAACGTCAGCTTCCGCATCCGCCGTGGCGAGATCTTCGGCTTTCTGGGCTCCAACGGCTGCGGCAAGTCCACCACGATGAAAATGCTCACAGGGCTGCTGCCCGCCAGCGAAGGGCAGGCGTGGCTGTTTGGCAACCTGGTCGATCCGCACGATCTGGATACGCGCCGGCGGGTGGGCTATATGTCGCAGGCATTTTCGCTCTATAGCGAACTGACGGTGCGGCAGAACCTGATGCTGCATGCGCGCCTGTTCGATGTACCTGAGGACGCTGTTGGCGCTCGCGTGCAGGAGATGGAGCGGCGCTTTGGCCTGCAAGATGTGGTACACGCATTGCCTGAGAGCATGCCATTGGGCATGCGCCAGCGCCTGTCGCTGGCGGTGGCGATGGTGCACAAGCCGGAGCTGCTGATTCTCGATGAGCCGACATCGGGGGTGGATCCGGTCGCACGGGATGCGTTCTGGCAGCTGCTGATTGAGCTGTCGCGCCGCGACAAGGTCACGATCTTCATTTCCACGCACTTCATGAACGAGGCGCAGCGCTGTGACCGCATGTCGATGATGCATGCTGGCAAGGTGCTCGACAGTGACACCCCTGAGAAACTGGTGCAAAAGCGTGGCGCCAGCACGCTGGAGGAGGCGTTCATCGGCTATCTGTTGGATGCCGGGGGTGGCAGCGCACCAGTGGCCCCGGCGCAGGCCGAGCCGCTGCCCGTGGCCGGGGATGCGCCCGTGCCGAGCGTACAAGGTCGCGTCAGGCGCAGATATTTCAGCTTGCAAAGGTTATTCAGTTATGCCTGGCGCGAGGCGCTGGAGCTGCAGCGCGATCCGGTGCGCGCTGCGTTGGCACTGGTGGGCTCGCTGATCCTGATGCTGGTGCTGGGCTTTGGCATTGGCACCGATGTGAATGACCTGCGTTATGCGGTGCTGGACCACGATCAGTCCTCACTGTCGCAGAGCTACCAGCTGGATCTGGCGGGCTCGACGTATTTTCAGGAACAGCCACCGCTTGCCGGCTACGATGACCTGGATCGCCGCATGCGCAGCGGTGAGTTGGCGGTGGCACTGGAAATTCCGCCGGGGTTTGGCCGCAGTGTTTTGCGCGGTCAGCCGGTGGCCATCGGCGCGTGGTTTGACGGTTCCATGCCCCAGCGCGCCGAGACGGTGCAGGCGTATCTGCAGGGCATGCACCAGCATTGGCTGACCGAGCAGATGGCGCATCGGACGGGCGGGACGCAAGTTGGCAACATTGCCGTCGAAAACCGGTTCCGCTACAACCCGGATGTCAAAAGCCTGCCTGCAATGCTGCCGGCCGTGATACCCATGTTGCTGCTCATGCTGCCGGCGATGCTGACGGCATTGGCGGTGGTGCGTGAGAAGGAGATGGGTTCCATCCTCAACCTTTACGTAACGCCGGTGACGCGCAGCGAGTTTCTGCTGGGCAAGCAATTGCCTTACGTGGCGCTGGCCATGTTGAATTTCCTGCTGATGGTGCTAATGGCGATCACTGTCTTCAACGTGCCCATCACCGGCAGCTTCTGGACGCTGGCGGTTGCATCACTGCTGTTCTGCTTCATTGCAACTGGCATGGGCTTGCTGGCCTCGGCCGTGACAAAAAGTCAGATTGCCGCCATGTTCTTTGCCATGGTCGGAACCCTGATTCCGACCATGCAATATGGCGGCATGATCAATCCAGTCTCATCGCTGCAGGGCAGTGGCCGTTTCATTGGCGAGGTCTATCCCGTCAGCCATATGTTCACCATCAGTCGCGGCGTGTTCAACAAGGCACTGGATTTCAGTGATCTTTCGGCATCGTTCCTGCCGCTGGTGATCGCCGTGCCGGTGATCCTGTGCGCGGCCATTGCACTGCTGAAGAAACAGGAGCGCTGAGGATGTTGCGCAGAAAAATCAGCAATATCTACCGGCTTGGGGTCAAGGAGCTATGGAGTCTGTGGCGCGATCCGATCATGCTCGGGCTGATCCTCTTTGTGTTCACGTTCTCCGTGTATTCCTCGGCTACATCCATGCCGGAGACGCTTCACAACGCACCGCTGGCGATCGTTGACGAGGATAACTCCCAGCTTTCGCAGCGCATCGTGGCCGCGTTCTATCCGCCTGAATTTCTGCCGCCAATCATGATCGATCAGTCGCAGGTCGATCCGGGCATGGATGCTGGCGAATACACCTTTGCGCTGATCATCCCCGCTGGTTTTCAGCGCGACGTACTGGCCGGGCGGCGCGCGGAGATCCAGCTCAATACCGATGCAACGCGCATGACACAGGCGTTTACCGGCAGCGGATTCATCCAGCAAGTCGTGCTGGGAGAGATCAATGCATTCGTGCAGGGCTACCGCGGCACCGCCGCCTCGCCAGTGGAACTGGAGATGCGCGCGCGCTTCAATCCGACCCTCGACAAAAGCTGGTTTGGTGCGCTGAGCCAGATCATCAACCAGATCGCCATGCTGTCAATCATTCTTGCCGGTGCGGCGCTGATCCGCGAACGCGAGCATGGCACGATCGAACACCTGCTTGTGATGCCCGTCACGCCCGGAGAGATCATGCTCTCGAAGATCTGGTCGACGGGGTTGGTCGTCCTGCTGGCTTCAGCGCTGTCGCTGAACTTGATTGTGCGCTGGGCATTGCAGGTGCCCGTCGCCGGCTCACTGTGGCTGTTCTTTACAGGCGCAGCGCTGGTGCTGTTTGCCACCACTTCGCTAGGCATCTTCATGGCGACAATGGCCCGCAACATGCCGCAGTTCGGCATGTTGATGGTGCTGGTCATGATGCCGCTGCAGATGCTCTCTGGCGGCAGCACGCCGTTCGAGAGCATGCCCGAGCCGGTTCAGTTCGTGATGCAGGCAGCACCCACCACGCACTTCGTTAAGCTGGGCAGTGCCATCTTGTTTCGCGGCGCAGGCATTGATGTCGTCTGGCCGCAGTTTGCCGCCTTGATCATCATCGGCATGGCGCTGTTTGTCGGATCATTCATGCGGTTTCGCAGCACAATCACCCAGATGGCCTGATCGGCGGCTGTCGGCGTCACGACCTGAGCCGACGCACCCTGAAGGCTAAGACCGTTAGCAGCGTACCGAAGACGACTGCGTAGAATGCGATCAACCCCATGATGGAGATCAGCCCGGCAAGCGGGTTCACTATCAGTAATAGGCCAAAGAGCACGGACAGCGCTCCCGCTGCGATCAGTAGCCATTCGCCCGCAATCTCCTTGCGCAAGCGAATGGCGGCGGCAATTTGCAATACGCCGGTGGCAATGGCCCAGAAAGCGATGTAGGCAATCGCGAACGCCAGGACAAGCGATGGTGCAAACAGCGCAACCAGGCCAGCCAAAATGCTGGCTATTCCCCACAGTACTAATGACCACCAGCGCGTGTTAGCTCGCCGGTTGACAACGGCTGACCAGATGCCGATGACCCCGTCGGCCATTGCGTAGATGGCAAATAACAGTAGCAGCACGGTTGCCGAAGCGCCTGGCTGAGCCAGAGTCAACACGCCGAATAGCAAGGCTGCAATACCGCGCAGAAGTAAAAGCCACCAGCCGTGCGCCAAAGCTTTACTGAGGTAGCCGGAGGGAAACATTGACGTCTTGTCGTGCATGCGTGTGAACCTCCATTGGCCCAGATTGGAATCAAAGGTGTTCGCGGATACGAGATCCGTCGGCACCATCGCCGCTGTGGAAATAGCCAGCCCTCAAGATCAGGACATAGCGTACACGATCTTCGAGTATTAGAGTCGGCTCCAGAAGCACGATAGGGCGCCTCATATGTCCATTCATCAGGACTGAACGGGCAACGAACCCGCAAAGTGCGCTGGCGTGCATTGGCCGGATGTGGCCATTGCTGCCTTCTGGAATCGACCAGCCTGTAGTGTGGGTTTGTCGTCACGCCGCGCACGATGCGTTGCGATTGCGCAGAATGCCGGAGCACTTATAGAAGTGACAGTTGATGCGGACGGGCAGGCCATTCGGGGAGGGCTGTGGCTATGCGCCGTTGCCCTACAAGTGGACATCCGCACGCGACTTATCGTACAACCTGCTGTGTGGCGTACTGTTCTGCGCGAGAGCTGCAGAACAGCCTTCTGATACCGTTTCGAATGACTTTCTGCTTGGACGGATTGTGTTCGGGTTTTTTATGGCCCCGAGAGCGCCGCGCAGACACTGTCTCTATACTGCGCAGCCTTTTCGGCATTGCGCCATGCGCCGTTACCTGCGGCGCGCAATCACCATGCGTTCATCCTCATCACTCGACTCACCCACAGCAACGCCTATGGATGCGCCAAGGCGTGTGCGGGTGCGTATGGCGCCGCAACTGCGCCGTCAGCAAATCCTTGATGCCGCACTGGAGCAATTCAGTGTGTTTGGCGTGGCTGGAGCGACGATGGAGGGCATTGCCCAGCGCGTGGGCCTGACGAAGGCGGGGCTGTACGCGCATTTTGCAGGCAAAGATGAAATCTTTGAGACACTGGTGCGGAGCTTCCTGTTTCATCCGATGCAACAGGATTCCTGGCGCTGGCAAGAAGCCGACAGCCTCGAAGAAGCAGTAGACAGGTTCTTGGAACGTGTGTATGCATTGGTCCACGATGCCCGCATGCAAGCCATTTTTCGGCTGTTGATCGCCGAGAGTGCTCGTGTGCCCGACCTCATTTTGCGATGGCATCAGGGCTTCATCGCCAGCCATGCCAGGATTCGCCAGGAAGAACTCAATGAAGGGATTGACCGGGGACTGATTGCAGATAACCCGGTATCCCGCGATTTCACGGTAGTTGCTGCTCCAGCCTTGCTGGCATTGGTGACATGCATGACGCTGGGAGGCGATACTGCCGCTGCGAAACTAGCGCAGATCAAAGCTGCGCACAGGCATATGTTGCTGGTGGTGTTGGACCCGGCTGCTGCAGACGCAATGCGTCGGACGTGCGGACCCTCTAACGAGGCTGCCGAGGCAAATTGAATCGCAGCGGGCAGATCTGGGCGTCAATTTCGGCACGACCTCAGGGCCAATTCTTCGCATGCAGTAAAGGCTGGCGTGTGATTCGGACGCTGCCCCACTCATCCCCTAGATTGATAGCGACGCATCAAGAGAAAAGCCCAGGCAGATCAACTACCCGGGCTTTTTTCATGATTTCCTGGTCGGGGTGAGAGGATTCGAACCTCCGGCCTCTACGTCCCGAACGTAGCGCTCTACCTGGCTAAGCTACACCCCGCTTGAGCAGGCGGCTATTCTAGTCCATCTTGAGCGTTGCGCGGACGAGTTGGGTGGTTAATTGCGCTGCATCTGTTCGCTAGGCCTGCACAGTATTCCCGGCATGGTCTGTCTAGCGTCTGCAAGGGAGGCCAGCCGCGGGGTTGCAAGCTTTTGAGACATTGACCTGCCCCCTCACAGCCGTACCAATCGAATGGAAGTGAGGTCCGTCAACTTGGAGAATGACGGACATGAGGAAGAGTCGATTTACCGAGCAGCAGATCATTGGGTTCTTGAAGCAGGCCGAGTCAGGCCTGCCGGTCAAGGAGGTCTGCCGTCAAGGTGGGTTCAGCGAGCCCACGTTCTACAAGTGGCGAAGCAAGTACGGCGGCATGGAAGCCGATGAGGCCCGGCGCCTGAAGGACCTGGAGGTCGAGAACTCCAGGCTCAAGAAGTTGCTGGCAGAAGCTCATCTCGACCTTGAGGCGCTCAAGGTCGGCTTCGGGGTAAAGCGCTAGCCCCGCAAGACAAGCGCAAGGTCATCGCCAGGATGCTGGAGCAGACCCAGATCTCCGAGCGCAGGGCTTGCCGTCTTGTGGGGCTGTCGCGCGACGCCTGGCGCCATCCACCGCAGCTCGATGAGCACACGATGCGTCTGAACGAACGCATTCATGCAGTGGCCATGGAGCGCCGGCGCTTTGGGTATCGTCGTGTGCACGACATGCTGCGCAAAGAGTTTCCAGGCACCAATCACAAGAAGGTGTTTCGCCTGTATCGCGAGCAAGGCTTGGCCGTTCGTAAGCGCAACAAGGGCAAGAAGTACCGTGGTGAGCGCACGCCTTTGGTGGCCGCTGCCCGGGTCAATCAAACCTGGAGCCTGGACTTTGTCAGCGACTCGCTGTCCAACGGGCGCCGCATCAAATGCCTGACTATCGCCGATGACTTCACCCATGAGTGCGTCGACATCGCTGTGGACCTTTCCATGCCTGGGGCATACGTCGCTCGCATCCTCGAGCGGGCTGCAAGATTCAGGGGCTACCCAGAGGCCATCAGGACCGACAACGGCCCAGAGTTCACATGCCGAGCATTCATAGCCTGGATGCAGACACGAGGCATACAGCACATCCTGATTCAGCCAGGCAAGCCAACTCAAAACGCCTACATCGAGAGCTTCAACGGCAAGTTCAGGGATGAATGCCTCAATGAGAACTGGTTCGAATCCCTGGCCCAAGCCCGCGAGGTCATCGCCATCTGGCGCCAGGACTACAACGAGGTCCGACCGCACGGAACGATTGGCCGGATTTCTCCGGCTGAGTTCGCCGCCAAACACCGCAATCCCAACCCATCAACCACCGAGGCAGGATCAGTTAACCTACATACCCTTGGACCTCTCTCCAACTGATTGGTATGGCTGGAGGGGGCAGGTCAA
>NZ_LBNQ01000020.1 GCF_001005215.1 Lampropedia cohaerens | reverse complement strand
ATCCGGGCCATCGAGGTCACGGACAACCGCATCGGCGACGCGCCGATGCTACCTGAGCTGCTGACGCAGATCCCGGCGACTGAAGCCGTGGCGACGGTGAGCGGCGATGGTGCCTATGACACCAAGGCCTGTCATGCCGCGATTGCGGCACGCGGAGCCGCCGCCGTGATCCCGACCCGCAAGAATGCGCAGACCTGGAAAGGCAGCAGCGCGGGCGTCGAGGCTCGCAACGAAACCTTGCGATCAACCCGGCACCTGGGCCGGACGATCTGGAAGAAATGGAGTGGTTACCACCGGCGCAGCCTGGTGGAAACCAAGATGGGTTGCTTCAAGTTGCTGGGCGAGCGGGTCATGGCCCGAGATTTCGACCGCCAGGTGACGCAGCTTCAGGTGCGCGCGGCGATCCTGAACCAGTTCACGCGCTTTGGCACGCCACACACGATACGTGTGTCCTGAGCAGACTGGGGAAAGGGGTAGCTGCGCTCAGTGGGGCAATTGCGCAACAGCGCCTCATGTTTGTACTCAAAAACTCAGTAGTGAGTACGTTCAACCCTGATCTGGCGCCGTTGCGGCGGCTCGGATTCAACTTTCCAGACGCCTGCGACAGGCATCAATGGTGGATTTGATCTGCTGCGCCAACATCTGCCTGATCGGAACACGCTCAAATCGCTCACCCAATGAGCTTGCCTGCGGCAACATCCGGTCGATGACCTCTTCCGCCCGTTTCCTTGGGATGCCACCTTCCTCCGCCAGACGCAATAAATGCCGGCGTTCGATGGCAGCACCTTCGCCGCAAATGTCTAGGTGATGCTGGCCCATCGGGCCTTCGCTGAAGGTCAGGTCGAATGCCGGAGCCAGACGCCAGCGCCGGTCAGGCCCGAGACGCCAGGCGAAATTCTTGGGGTGGTCGTCACGGTTGTGGAAAAGCACATTGAAGACGGCTCGTGCGTAGGCTTTCTCCACTTCGCGCTCGTCGCGCGTCAGGAAACGGGTAGCTCGCAGGAAGGCGGTGTAGTCGGTGGCACCGGGCAGGCGAAAATCCACCTGCAACAATCCAGCCAGACTGTGCACCGGGACACGTTGCCCACCTTCCCGGTCGAAGCGCGCGACGCCGAAGGCGGCCAGTTCAGGGCCAAGGTCGAACCAGCGACTTTCGGGTACATCCAGTCCGCAATCCCGAGCCAACTCGGCATAGAGCTGCTCGATGACGCAGACTTCCTTGTGTTCGTTCTGCGCCGGGAACTTGACCAGCCAGGGACTGCCGGGCGCATCCGGACGGGTGCTGACTTGCCCGGTCATTGCGTCGTACTGCACCAAGGCCTTGGGCCTGGCCCCTTGCGGTGAGCCGCCGGTGAGCGCGAGCTCGCGCAGGGCTGCCCCAGCCTCGCCCGCGAGCGCGAGACGGCTTTGCTCGGCCAGCGCCAGCAAGGACCAGTCGGGCTCCTGGGCAGCGGCGTCGCTTGCCGGAACGAAGCGCAACGCGCCCATCGCGCGCTCACCAATGAAGGCCAGCCGGTCCAGCGGCCCGGGATGGCGCAAGCCGTGTTGACGGAACAGGCGATCCATCAGCAGCAAACCCCAGCCGTCCGGCAGACTGTCGGCGATCAGGCCCGGAAGGCGATGCAAATGGGTCGGAAAACTTCCGTAGGCATCCGCACGCAGCTTGAGGTGCAAGGGCGACAGTTCCAAGCCCTGAGACAGAGCTTCGGGAGAATATTCGAAGAGCAGGGATTGACCATCATCGGCCAGGCGTCCCAACGGCCAGTCTTCTCCCCAGCCGCAATAATGCACGGTAAGCAGCTTCATGATGCTCTCTTACGCGGCGCACGCTGGCGGCGGCTCACAAGGTCCACCTGCTCCATCTGGGCGATGGATTGCCGTTTGAGCACGAAGAGATCGTCCAGCGCCTCCAGCAAGCCAAGTGCCTGCGCGACACGGACCAGCGTTTCCAGCGAGCACTGACCGTCGCTTTCGAGTTTGCGCAACGCCCCCAGCGACAGTCCAGCCATTTGCGCCAGTTCACGCTGCGTCAGCGATTGGGCAAGCCGCTGCTCGCGCAGACGAACACCCAGCGTGTGCAGGATCTCAGCGGGAGTTGAGAGATGAAAAGTCACTTTTATGACCCTTAACGCGGAAAAAATTGTGTAAGAACCATTTTAGTGGACTTTATTTATTCTTGAAAGCAGATGACTGCGATAGCTGCCGCGAGCGACTAGGCAGTCACTGCATAACGCCTTGCGCCACAATCTTTCTACCGACGGTCGCGCCCCAGAGTGGCCCAAGGTGGTGATCAGCAATCTGCAAATTCCGGCTGATCAGATGACGCTGACCCGTAGCCTTACGCTTAAAGCCAGTGATTGCATTCGCTTTGACGCCGTGCTGTGGCACGACGCCAAGCGCTCCGAGCGCTTCAGCAATCTGTCGCTATGTGCACCGGAGCTGCCGAAACAGTCGAACAATTTCGTGCTCACCTGGAAGAGCTTTTCCATCTCCGGAAAAACCAGCGGCCAGGTTCGCAGCGACGGCCCAATCCCACCGTACAGTAAGTTGCCCGACGACCCAGCGATGGAGCGCTGGCTGATGAATCAGTTCGGCCTTTACTATGTCGGTTCACTGTTGACGCTGGTCGGCTATGACCCCAACTTCACGGGCGATGACCGCCGCTTCTGGATCAGGAACATCAAGGGATGAACGCACTACTACTTGCCGCCATGCCGCTTGTGCTGATGGACGGCCAAGCACCAGATATCGATCACTGGTTGCGCATTGAGCCTGCCATTGCCGCCGCCGTGGAATGCCGTCAAACCTTGCCGCTGCACATGCTGGACGGTATTGCACCCAATGCTCCCGGCAGTTGGTCGCTGGTGCCGGCGCGCAGCTTCACGGTGTTCAGGTTGCCGGTGAAGCGGATTGAGCTGTTTATCGACCCGGATGGAGAGCTGGGTGCAAGTTATACCGCAGTGATTGAAAGGCGTGGCCTGCAGCAGGTGCGCAAGCAGCTCAACCTCATCAGCACGCGCGAGCGCATAGGCCAGCTCTCGGCAGATCAGCCCAATGATGAAGTACAGCTGGTCTGCACGGTGGCCGCAACGGAGCAAGGGTGAACATTCAGCGCATCATCTCTGGGGGTCAGACCGGCGTAGACCGGGCAGCGCTGGATTTCGCTATTGCCCGAAAGATTGCGCACGGCGGCTGGTGCCCGGCGGGTCGTCGGGCCGCTGATGGCGTCCTGGATGCGCGCTACCAGCTGCAGGAAACCGAATCCAGCGGCTATCGTCAGCGCACCAAGCGCAATGTGCGGGATGCGGATGCTACGCTGATCATTTATCGGGACCGGCTAGAAGGTGGCAGTCTGCTCACTCGCGATCTGACGATAAGGCATGGTAAACCGCTATTGCTTTGCGATGTGCATGCCCCTGCAGAAGAGCTGTTGGCGGCATGGCAAGGCTGGTTGCTTAGCCATCCCGTCGCTATTCTCAACATTGCTGGCCCGAGTGAAGCGCGCAACCCCGGTATTTACCTGCAGGCGAGCGCGCTACTGGAGCTTTTCTGGAGTACGGAACATGAACCGATCTGATGCCCGCTGCGCGACACCTTATATTTACTCGGGTGAGTTGCAGATTCGCCCCGAAGTGGATGCCGCGCTGGCTGCGCTGAAAGACAAACCCTACACCGCCATCCCTAGCTGGAAAAATGACGGAACCTGGGAGCTGTGGACGGTGGAAGGTGACGGCGAAACCGAGCCCTGCATCATCAGCGGCCCATCGACAACCTATGCCAGCGAGGCTGATGCACTGGCCGCCGGTGCGGCCTGGTTCGCTGGCATTAACTCCACCCCTCGCTGACAAACCCAACCGGCTGGCGGCAACTGTCTGCCAGCGGCCTGATGTCTTGCACCTGAACGACACCTCGGCCATCACGAGCCGCCGAACCCAAGGCCCGCTGCAGAACCAAGCGCACGCTACGCGGCGGCAAGGCTTGCAGACGGGACAGGACATCATCATCCAGTCGCTCGGCAAAGGCCTTGCCGCACAGGGCGGCAACCCGGCGCATGGTCGCAGCGGGGTTTCATAAGGTGCAGGCTGGACGCATCGACCATTCGTTGTCCCCACGCCGCCGCGCCCGATTTCTGGCGAAATCGAGCCCAGCGGCCACATTCTTTGTGCTCTCGAGAGCCAGCACAAAGAATCTGCTCATCGTGCTGGGGACAAGCGACTCTCGGGCTGCGTCCCGGCCGGAATGTGTCAGGCATGGTGGCAACACTGTGTGCACAAAGTGGCGTCAATGTGGTGAACAGCGTGGCAACATTGTGTTGAACATGGCGGCAGCATTGTGGCGACATGTGGGTCACCGTGTGGCAACAAGGTGGCGCTGACAGTTCAAGCGACCGCATGGATGAAAGCATTCAGTGCCGCCGCGATGCGTTTACGGCGCTCTTGCAAGAACGCCTTGTAGTGATCCAGTGCCAGCAGTTCCTCCTCCACCGGGATGCACTGTGCTGCGAAGGGTGCTGCACCGTGCTGTGCCACCAGCGGCAACAGGTAGGTCACAGGCGCTTTGTCGCTGATCGCACGATTGGTTTTGCCGCCGATGAAAGCCAGGTTGGCGATGTCGTCGGCCTCGCGAGGGGTGTAGCTGCCGCGCAGCAATGCCTTGGGGAAAATGTGATGAAACTGCAAGCGGTGCTGACTACCCGAGTGGTCCAGGGCAATGGCCAGGTGGCTGCGCCAATCCTTGGCGCCTGCCGCACGAAACGCCAGGAACATGGTCTTGAACAGCGCACTGCGCTGGTTGCGCCCCTCCAGCTCTTCCGGCGTGATGTCAAGGCGGCCGAACTGCAGGCGCAGCCGGTCGATCAGTTCATGGACGCTGCCGCCATTGCGGATGGTTGCCAAATCCTGATCCAGAATGGTCTCACTGGAACCCCGGGAGAAACGGCCTTTGGCATTGGCGGCCAAGGCCCAGTAGCGCAACTGCTGCGCCTCTTCCGTGCTCAGGGCATAGTTGCGGCGGTGTCCAAAGTAGGCCAGCACCACGAGTAAGAAGGGCGATGACAGCAAGGCAGGGCTGTCGATACCCAGATTGCTGCGTGCGAAATTGAGGGCAAATTCCATTCCCTCGCAGGCTTCTTTCCACGCTTGCTGCAGTATGTCCAGGGTTAGGCTGCCGACGGTCAGAAAACGGGATTGCCCGGTGGCAAAGGCCATCAAATTCTTCAGGTGCAAACCCAGATCAAGCTCGAAACCGTTCTGGGCGCAAGCACTCTGGAAGTCCAGGAAGGTCTGCAGCGAGTGCCGCCATTTGGCCGTGATCTGCGCCAGAGCCAGATCGGAGCTGCGCAGCTTGGCGCCCAGCGAGTTGACCCGGACGAAGATTTCCGTGACCTCGTCGTAGGACAGTGTTCGCTCCAGCACGTCCATGCGATACACGTACTTGCGAATGCCGCGCAGCCGGGCCAGACGCTGACTGTATTTCTCGTAACGCGGATCATCAAAGCTACTGATGCCCGCACGTTTGAGGAAAGGCGAATCGCTGTCGGTCTTGAAGACTTCGGATACCTTCACCCACTGCGGCAACTGCTCCAGCTTCCGGGTCGCCACCACGAAGGTCATTTTGTTGAAGCGCGTCAGCAGTTCGTCCTCGCTGGCGTCGGCCTCGTCGCCGCCCAGCTCGCCTTCCTCATCGACCTCAGCGTCATCGCCGTTCTCATCCACTTCGGTCACGACCGCCAACTGGTCGGGATGCTCCAAGTTGAACAGCAAGTCGATAGGCCGACGGCGACCGCGCACTGACACCGGCTCGCCACGAATGACGGCAGATAACGAGGTCAGACGCTGTTGTCCATCGAGCAACAGGCGGGTGCTCTGATAAGGGTTATTGCTTTGGCTGACGGCGAAGCTTTGCAGGGGCACGGCCTCATCGGTTTCCCAGAGCAGAATCGCCCCTGAGGGATAGCCCCGATACAGAGAGTCGAGCAAGTCGCGCACGCGCGTGGAGCGCCAGACATACTGCCGCTGCATTTCCGGCAAGCGCAGCTCACCGCGCTCGATCATCGAGACCAGTTCTTCAACGCTGGCTTCAGCCTTGGCCATGGTGCTTCCTTATCCTCTCAATCTCAGTCAGTTGCGGCGGGCAGCTCGGATCAAGGCGGGCCAGCAGCACCTCACGGTTGTCGGGTAAGCGCTGGTTGGTGAAATCTTGCCAAAGCGCTAGGGCCAGATCGTCCTGCCTCATCCTCATGCCCTCAGTAATACTGCCGGATGTAGCTGTAGGCCTTCTCGAACAGATCTTCATCCGCGTGCAGCTTGTATTTGAAGAGGGCTTTGCGCAGGGCCTTCTTGACCTCGCGTTCGCCGGCCTGCGTGCCTTGCCAGCCCGGGAATCGGACGAGGCGCACGATCTCGTCGATGTCCGCCACGACGCGTTCGACCATGATGGGCGTCTCGGCGGTCTTTACCTCGTTGAACAACTCGGTGAGCGCCGCCTTGCCTCGATCCTCGTCCTCTTCCGGAGGCGTTTCCTTCTCCGCCTGCAGCACTTCCTTGGCCAGTTGCAGCAGTTGCTTCAGGAACTCAACGCTGTTGAGCACCCCGGACTCGAAGCGATCGCGCAGGGCGTCCAGACGCTCCGAGAGCGCTTTGAACTTCGGGTTTCCCAGGTGTTTGCGTAGCCGCCGGGCCACCTTGATCTCGATTTCCTTGGCCTTCTTCGAATCAGGATTCGAGAGCACGGCTTCCAGCAGATCGGCGTCCAGCACCAAGGTATCGAGATCGTCGCGCACGGCATCGACGTGCACGTTTTGATGGATCAGCTCGATGGTCTTGGCGCCGAGGGAATGCCAGATCAGCCTGCCGTGACCGCTGGAGGGCTGCACCGACTGGTACACCTGCGAGAGCCACTTGTAGTCCTTCTCGTACTTACCGAGGATCGGATCTGGCGAGATGGCCTCCCAGAGCTTGTTGAGCAGGCTGTACTCGACCGCGAAGTTATCGCGCACCTCGTTGTTGGGCAGGCATTGCTGGGCGGCGATCAGGCCCTCGTAACCCTCGACCGTGCGATCGACGCCTGCGAAGAAAGCCAGGCATTTCTGCATTGCCTCCGGCAGCCGATCCTTGAGTTCCTGGATATTCGACACCACCGCCGTGACACTCTTGTCGTCGAACTCCAGCGCCTTGGCCACGTCGTCGAAGATGCCGAGGTAATCCACGATCAGGCCATGGGTCTTCTGCTCGGAGTAGGTGCGGTTCACCCGGCAGATGGCCTGGAGCAGCGTGTGGTCGCGCAGCGGCTTGTCCAGATACATCGCCTGCAGGATGGGCGCGTCGAAGCCGGTCAGCAGCTTCGAGGTGACGATGATCAGTTTGAGCGGGTCGTTGGGGTCGCGGAAGCGGTCGAGCAGCCGTTCCTCTTCATCCCGCGTGCGCGAATAGGCCTTGTACTGCGGCTCGTTGGCATTCACCGTCATCACGATGTCGGAGGACTCCGGCGGCAGCAGCTTGTCCAGCTCCTGCTTGTAGAGCAGGCAGGATTCGCGGTCGAAGGTGACGATCTGGCCCTTGAAGCCGTTCGGCTCCACCTTGCTCTGGAAGTGCTGGACGATGTCCTCGCACACGCGTCGGATGCGCTCTGGCGTCTTCACCAGCACGGCCATCTTGGCGGCGGTCTTGGCGAGGTTGTCCTTGTCCAGATCAGACAGGCCGCCGGTCAAGTCCTTGTAGGCGGCGTCCAGCGCGGCCTTGTCGATGTGCAGGTCGATCAGGCGCGGCTCGAAGTGCAGCTTCAGTGTGGCACCGTCGCGGATTGACTCCTCGAAGCCATAGCGGCTCATGTAGCCTTTCTCGTCTTCGTCAGCCCCGAAGGCGTAGAAGGTGTTGCGGTCGGCACGGTTGATCGGTGTGCCGGTCAAACCGAACAGAAACGCATTGGGCAGAGCCTCACGCATCTTGCGGCCAAGGTCACCTTCCTGGGTGCGGTGCGCTTCGTCCACCAGAGCGATGATGTTGCTGCGGTCGTTCAGGCTGCCAGTGGCCTCGCCGAACTTGAAGATCGTGGTGATGATGATCTTGCGGACATCCTGCGCCAGCAACTGCTGCAGTTTCTCGCGGCTATCCGCCTTTTCCAGATTGGGAATGTCAGCGCCAGTGAAGGTGCCAGTGATCTGGGTGTCCAGATCGATCCGGTCCACCACAATCAGCACGGTGGGATTCTTCAGGCCGGCATGCATGCGCAGCTTCTGCGCGGCAAAGACCATCAGCAGAGATTTGCCCGAGCCCTGGAAGTGCCAGATCAGGCCCTTCCTGGGGTAACCCGCCAGCACGCGTTCGACGATTTTGTTCGCCGCCTCGTACTGCTGATAGCGGCAGCTGATCTTGATGCGCTGCTTTTTCTTGTTGGTGGCGAACAGGGTGAAGCTGCCCAGAATATCCAGCACTACATGCGGGCGCAGCATGCTCTCGGCCGACAGCTTGAGCGATTTAAGCGGATGGTGCTGCCCATCATCGCCCGCACCATCCAGATGCCACGGGCCCCAGTCCTTGACCGGCAGGCCGATGGAGCCGTAGCGGTAGGCCTTGCCCTCGGTGGCGACCGAGAACACGTTGCAAACGAACAGCTCCGGTACGAACTTCTCGTAGTCATCGTGCACCTGCACCGCGCCATCCACCCAGCTGATGCACTTCTTGACCGGCGTCTTGGCTTCGATCAGTACCAACGGCAGGCCGTTGACCAAGAGCACCAGATCGGCGCGGCGTTCGGTGGGGCCTGCGCGGTAGGTGTATTGCTGGGTGACGATGTACTGGTTCTGTGCCAGATCATTCAGGTCGATCAGCCGCACCGGCACATGTTCGTTGTTGGGGCCGAAGGGCATCGAGCGCTCACCGCGCATCCAGGCGGTCATTTCCTCGTTGGCGCGGATCAGGCCATCTGAGCGCACCGACAGCACGATGGCGCGCAGCTTGTACAGCACCTCGTCGGCACGGTCGGGCTCGGCGGCAATCTCCGGGTTCAGGCGGATGAGCGCCTCGCGCAGCCAAGGCTCTACCAGCACTTCCTGAATCTGGCGCTGCACTTCAGCCGGGGCGGCGTAGCGCCAGCCGATGCCTTTGGGGCTCGGGCCGTAGGTGGCTTGAGGCTCTTGAGCGGTGTTGGCCGGGACAGCCTTGATTGGGCCAGCAAGCAGATCGCGGACGTAGGCTTCGACAGTGTTGGACTCTGTGAATGACATGGCTACCTCCTCAAGACGCCAGATTCTGGTTAAGGAAATAGCGTTTCATAGTCATAACATCGGCGCGCCTCGACTTCGCTTTGCTAACTGCCGCCCGCATTTCATCTACTTGCGCGATGAAATTATCTTGTTCATCGAGGTCGAGCTTTGGGACTTCAAGTGAAAAGAGTTTTTCGCTCTCCAGTCGCTTTGTACCGTGCGACGATTCCGACACCAGTCGGAGATAGCGCGGCGCCGCGTATTCAAACCAATACTGGATGTATTTAGGCCGATATTCGTCGCTAACGACCAGCGCCTTCATGTCCTGGTTAAAGGCAGCTGGCACCAAAGTTCGGGCAACAGGAAACGTATGCGCCAAAATCATCCCGCGTACAACAATCATGATCGTGTCTTTGGGCATCAGTTTCGATCCTGCCTCGACACCTTCAGCCGTGAGAGTCTCCTCAGCGGAATCAAGCTCGACCAGTTTCATATCTTTCGGGCTGACCCACGGAATAGGTCCGCCCCAATAAGCAGAATTCCCGCGTGAGGGTGTTCCGCCGCTGTACCACTTCCCAGTTTCTGAAACCCTCCGACACTCCGAGTGAACTGCCTCGAAGTGATCAATCATCAGCGAGCGGCGAAGCTTTTCAGCGGCAGTCGAGAGCGATTCCGCAGATTCCATGGCCTCCTCGAACCCGCGAAGAACCTCAACGAGGCTTGTCTGCTCATCCATCGGCGGGAGCATGAACTCAAAGTCCGCCAAACTCGTCCAGTTGGTGCGGGGGCTCAACGAGCCAGCAGACGTCCCCACCGCGTGATCAAAAAAGGCGTCGGTCTGGCAAATGAAGGGCAGCAACTCCGGCAGCAAAACCTGCGCATCCTTGGTCTCCAGCACGTAGATATCGCCAGAGCAGACGCCGGAGAAGTCCGCCACAGCCACCTTGCGCTGATAAGCACGGCGCTTGCCGAACAGCACCTGTCCAGGTTGAAACACGCTGGTGAAGGTCACGCCGTCAGCGACGTTGCCCCAATTGCGGATGCGCAAGTCACCGGGTTCGAGATGTTCCAGGCCGACGTAGCGTTCAATGCCGTCGGCCAGCGGATCTTGGCTGCGCGCTTTCGAGAGGCGTACCACATCACCGAATTTGACACGGCGAGCACTCATACCAAATCCCCCACATTATCAGGGGTCAGGCGATGTTCGCGCATCCATGCTAGGGCCCTATACCAACGTGCTTCTTCAATACGCTGCTTGCTGGGGTGCCAGTTATGAGTTACTTCACGGATGATGTCTTCATCGACGAAATGCTCATTCTTGGCTTTGAGATCGAACCAAGCCGAGTACAGCGTGGCCACGATCTCGCATTGTTCCGTGCTGGCCGCCTTGAGCCGCGTGATCAGAAGATTTATGCCGTCACGCGCATGTGCGAAGTAGCGAGCATAGTAGTCAGCATGCTGCCCCACTTTCTCCAGCGGGGTGTATTGCGTGCGGCCATTTATTTTTGATGTGTCAAACCATTTATGTGATCGCAGATTGCTCACAATAGAACGCATGGCTTTGGGATCATATGGCCCTGCTGCTTGCCGATAGTAATGGCTTTGCATGTCGGCTTCGAGACTAAAGTGCTTTTCACTCAGGAACAGCAGTTTCTCTAGCTTCACGCTGCCAAAGCGCTGTTCACGATGCAATTGATGCACGATCTCCGCTGCGAGGACTGCACGCTTAAAAGCTGGTTGCACTGGCGACTTCGCTTTCTGTGGCATAGGAATTATTTGGGCCACAGGACTGGTAGGGCAAAGCCCATCCAGCGTTTCCACCACTGCGTCCATTTGTTGCCAGAAGGCACGACCATCGGTTTGCCATTGGTCCCAGGCCGAGCGCAGCGATACTGCGTCGCCATTGCTGTCGGTGGCGATGGTGGCGGCAATGCGCTTCACGTACAGCGGGATCGAGAGGTTGCCGGCATTGGCGCCGATTTCGGCCAGGGTGGCGACTTTGGCGAAACCGGGCACGTCCGCAAAGGTCTTGTAAGCGCTCAGGATGCGCTGCTGGTGCTCGGGCTTGAGAAAACTCTGCGCCCGCTCCCGGGTGACCTCGTTCACCGCGTCGATGAAGATCACCTTGCCCTTGCGAGCGGCGACCTTCTTGCGGTTGCAGATGACGATGCACGACTCCATCGGAGAGTTGTAGAACAGGTTGGGGCCCAAACCGATGACGGCCTCGACCCAATCCTGCTCGACCATCTTGGCGCGCATGGACTGTTCTTCGTTACGGAACAGCACGCCGTGTGGCCAGAGCACGGCACACCGCCCCTTGGCGGTGAGGCTGGTCAGGATGTGCTGCTGGAAGGCGTAGTCCGCCCGCCCCTGCGGCGGGGTACCGAGGAAGTTGCGCCCCCACTTATCCTGACCCCAGGCTTCGCGGTCCCACTGCTTGATGGAGTACGGCGGGTTGGCCAGGATTACGTCGAACTGGCGCAGGCGGTCGCCTTCGATGTGCTTGGGTTCTGCCAGGGTGTCACCCCGGATGATCTCGAAGTCCTCCACGCCATGCAGGAACAGGTTCATGCGGGCGATGGACGAGGTGATGAGGTTGCGCTCCTGCCCGTAGAGCTTGAGCGTGCGGTACTCGCCGCCGGAGCGCTTCACTTCATCCAGCGCCGAGATCAGCATGCCACCCGTACCGCAGGTTGGGTCGTAGATTGACTCGCCCGCCTGCGGGCTGAGCAGTTGCGTCATCAGGTGGACGACGGTGCGGTTGGTGTAGAACTCGGCGGCCGTGTGTCCGGAGTCGTCCGCAAACTTCTTGATCAGGTATTCGTAGGCGTTGCCGAGCTCGTCCTCGGGCACGTTGGCCACGGACAGCGTCTGGGTGGAGAAGTGCTCGATGAGGTCTTTCAGTGTTTCGTCGGGCAGACGCTCGCGGTTCGTCCAGGGGGCGTCACCGAAGATGCCATCGAGCAGATCCGGGTTGGCCGTTTCGATGGCTCGCATGGCTTTCTGAATGGCCGCGCCGACGTTCTTGGGTGCCTGGCGAACGTCGTTCCAGTGCGCGCCCTCGGGAATCTGGAAACGGTGGTTCTCCGCGAACTGGGCGTACGAAAGGTCGCCGTTTGAGTTGGCCAGGGCCGCCTGGTATCCCTCGTCCCAGACATCCGATACCCGCTTGTAGAACAGCAGCGGAAAGATGAACTGCTTGTAGTCGCCAGCATCGATGAGGCCGCGCAGCAACACGGCTGCGCCCCAGAGGTAGCTTTCGAGTTCTTGTTGGGTGATGCGCTGGTTGCTGCGAGCTTTCTCTTGTTCCATCTGGGCAAGCTTCTCCTTCAGTCGAGCGCGCGCAACGTTCACCATTTCTTCAGTGAAGATCTTGTTGTCTTTGAATAGACGGTCCGAACTCATTTCAGCCATCCCCCTTCATTCATGACCTGCGCAAGCCGTTCTTCGGCTTCGCGGCAGCGGGTGAGCGCATCCTTGAAGGCAGCGATGGCGTCGGGCAGCGGCGGGATGTCTTCTTGCAGTGGTGGCAAGACATAGCGCGAAATGTTCAGCGTCCAGTCCTCGGCTTTGATCTCGTCGAGGCTGACCACGCGGGCCGCGTCCTGCACATCGGCAAAGCCGCGATACCAGCCGAGGATCTCGGCGGCGTGCTCGGGTTCCAGATAGTTCTGCGCGCGGCCCCGGCGGAACAAGCGTGACGCATCGGCGATCAGCACCTTCTTCCTGTGCTTGACCGGTTTCCGCTTGCGCAGCACCAGGATGCACGCCGCGAGGCCGGTGCCGTAGAACAGGTTGGGTGCCAGCCCGATCACGGCCTCGACCAGATCCATTTCCAGCAGCTTCTGGCGGATACTGCCTTCCACACCTTTGCGGAACAGAGCGCCCTGGGGCAGCACCACGGCCATCCGGCCGCTGACGTCGGCCATCGACTTGACCATGTGCTGCACCCACGCGAAGTCACCGCTGGACGAGGGTGGCAGACCGGCAAAGTTGCGGCCGAAGGGATCGTTCAACCACAGGTCCTCGCCCCACTTTTCCAGAGAGAAGGGAGGATTGGCGATCACACAATCGAAGGTCGCCAACCGATCACCCTCGAAGAAGGCCGGGTTACGCAGGGTGTCGCCGCGCACCACCTGGAAGTCCTCGATGCCGTGGAGGAACAGGTTCATCCGCGCGATGGATGAGGTGGTGAGGTTCTTCTCTTGTCCGTACAGTTTGCCCCACAGCCGCTTCACGTCGCCATGCTGTTCTTTCACGTGCTGCACGGCGGCCAGCAACATGCCGCCGGTACCGCAGGCCGGGTCGTAGATGGTCTCGGCTTCTTTGGGATCGAGCATGTCGATCATCAGCCGCACGACGCTGCGCGGGGTGTAGAACTCGCCGGCCTTCTTGTTGGTGGCGTCGGCGAACTTCTTGATCAGGTATTCGTAGGCGTCGCCAAGCAGATCTGAGTTGACGTTCTTGTTGCCCAACGGCAGCTTGGAGAAGTGCTCGATCAGGTCCTTGAGCAAGGCATCCGACAGCCGATCCTTGTTCGACCACTGGGCATCACCGAACACGCCGTACAGGGTGTCGGGGTTGGCCTTCTCGATCTCGCGCATCGCGCGCTGCAGGGCCATCCCGACATTGCTGGCCTTGGTACGAACGTCGTTCCAGTGACATTCTTCCGGGATCTGGAAGCGGTGCGACTCGGGAAACCAGGCCAGTTGTTCATCGCCGGTCTCGTCGACGATCTCCTGGTATTCCTCGTCCCAGACGTCGCAGATGCGCTTGAAAAACAGCAGCGGGAAGATGTAGGTCTTGAAATCAGCCGCATCCACCGGGCCGCGCAGGATGTTGGCGGATTCCCAGAGGTGACCTTCGAGCTGGCTGAGTGTGATTGCCGGGGTTGCTTGCGTCATTTGGATAGCGTGCTCTTGACTGGGGTTTTCGCGGCGTCATCGGCATGCAATTCATGCGTACGAGCGTACTCCAGCACCAGGATTTCGATCATCGAAGCCACCGAGCGGCGCTCGCGCTCAGCCGCCAAGCGCAAAAGCTGCTTGATCTCAGCGGAGGTGCGGATGGATAGGGTTTCGTCCTTCAGACGTTGAACAGGAAGTTCAACACATCCCCATCCCTGACCACATAGTCCTTGCCCTCGGCGCGCATCTTGCCGGCTTCCTTGGCGCCCTGTTCGCCCTTGTACTGGATGAAATCCTCAAAGGCGATGGTCTGCGCACGGATGAAGCCGCGTTCGAAGTCGCCGTGGATGACGCCCGCAGCCTGGGGGGCGGTGGCGCCTTTCTTGATGGTCCAGGCGCGCACTTCCTTGACACCAGCGGTGAAGTAGGTCTGAAGGCCCAGCAGCTGATAGGCTGCGCGAATGAGGCGGTTTAGGCCCGGCTCGCTCTGGCCCAGCTCCTCCAGGAAGATGGCGCGGTCCTCGGGATCCATGCTGGCCAGTTCCGCCTCGATCTTGGCCGAGATGGCCACGACGGGCGCATTCTGGCTGGCCGCGTAGTCCTTGAGACGATCAAGCAGAGGGTTGTTCTCGAAGCCATCTTCGCTGACGTTGCCCACGAACATCGCGGGTTTGGCGGTAATCAGCGACAGCGGCTTGAGCGCCGCCTTTTCATCGTCGCTCAGCGCCAGCGTACGGATGGGGCGGGCCTCGTTGAGCGCAGGTTCGATGCGCTGCAGCAGCGCCAGCATCTTGCCCGCATCCTTGTCCTGACCGGACTTGGTGAGCTTGGTATAGCGCTGGATGGATTTTTCCACCGTAGCCAGATCGGCCAGGCAGAGTTCGGTCTGGATCACCTCGATATCGGCAATCGGATCGACCTTGCCCGCCACGTGCACGACATTGGCATCCTCGAAGCAGCGCACCACGTTGACGATGGCGTCGGTTTCGCGAATATGCGCAAGAAACTGGTTGCCCAGCCCCTCCCCCTTGCTGGCGCCCGCTACCAGACCGGCGATGTCGACGAACTCGACCACCGCCGGCACGATGCGCTCGGGCTTGACGATCTCGGCCAGTTGCGCAAGGCGCGGGTCAGGCACTTCGACCACGCCTTCGTTCGGCTCAATGGTGCAGAACGGGTAGTTCTCGGCGGCAATGCCGGCGTTGGTCAGGGCGTTGAAAAGGGTGGACTTGCCGACGTTGGGCAGGCCCACGATGCCGCATTGGAGGCTCATGGCAGAAAATCCTGGAGGGAAGGCGCAGCCGTCGCAGCCACTGATAGTGACCGTGACGCTGGGCAAAAGGAAATGGAACAAACGGGCAAACACAGCCCCGCCTAACACGGCCCACCCCTGCACGGGCGGTGAACACCTGGGTGTGGCAAGGCTGGGCAGTGGCGTCATCACAACCGCAATTGCGGAAGGCAGCCCGCCATTTTACGGAAGGTCGGGAGGCGACTGCGGCAAATCCGCATGGGGCGCCAGCTGCAGAACCTGCTTACGATCTTTTCGCGTGCCGCGCAACAGCAGTTGGCGCTGCCTGACTGGCCCAGACGCGCTAGCCTACAATGCCTGCCATGCCTAATACTGGATACGATGTGTGCATTCGCGGCGCCGGCATTGTCGGGCGTGCGCTGGCGCTCAGGCTTGGCCAGGCCAAGCTGCGTGTGGCGCTGGTCGACCAGTCGGTCGCAACCACGCGGCCCGAAGCGGCGCGTGACGTTCGCGCCTACGCGCTCAATCACGCTTCGCGCCATTTGCTACAGCAGATGCGCTGCTGGCCCGAGGCTGCTGCAGCGACCGCCGTACGGCACATGCGTGTCTATGGCGACGCCGGTGGCGCGGTCCATTTCGATGGGGATGCCAGGGCCACCTCCGCGTCAGCACCGCAAGATGGCCCGGACGATGCGCTGGCGTGGATCGTCGATGTGCCCGCGCTGGAGGACATGCTCGCTGCCGCGCTGCGGTTCCAACCCAGCGTCGACATT
This sequence comes from Lampropedia cohaerens, assembly GCF_001005215.1. Lineage (GTDB taxonomy): Bacteria > Pseudomonadota > Gammaproteobacteria > Burkholderiales > Burkholderiaceae_C > Lampropedia > Lampropedia cohaerens. Next base: position 132,942 of record NZ_LBNQ01000020.1, on the reverse strand, counting down.
GTCACCACACCGGTTGAAGCGCCCCTTACGGCTCTGTGCGAGGGGCGCGACAGCGCCAGCCGCACCGCGGTGGGCGTGCAGTTTGACGTGCACGACTATCCGCAGCACGCCGTGGCGACGCGGGTGCGCGCCAGCCAGCCGCACCAGGGCACGGCTTACCAGTGGTTCCATGGCCCCCACATCCTTGCGCTGCTGCCGCTTGACGGCCCTGAAGGCGACGGCTTTGCGGTGGTCTGGTCCACGGATGCAGCCATCGCCGCGGAACTGGTGACGCTGACACCCGAAGCGTTCATCGCCCGCATGGCAGAGACGATTGCCACCGCCAGTGCACGTCATCCGATGCCGGCGACCATGGCCGATCTGACGGGCTGGACGACCATCGCTCCTCGGGTGCGCTGGCCGCTGCGCCTGGCACAGGCCCGGCAATGGGCAGGCCAGATGCCTGACTCCGCAAGCTCCTCCTGGGTTCTGCTGGGCGATGCCGCACACAATGTGCACCCCCTGGCCGGTTCCGGACTCAATCTCGGACTCGGCGATGTTGCGGCACTCAGCGATGCGCTGCTGGGTCGCCCGCAATGGCGCTCCGTGGCAGACATGCGGCTGCTGCGGAACTATGCACGCCAGCGCAAGTCTGCCCTGCTGCCCTATGCCGTTGCGACCGATGGACTGCAGTGGCTGTTCTGGCAGGATCGGCCCGCCCTTGAGGCCTTGCGCAACTGGGGCATGCGGGGCTTTTCCGCCAGTGGCCCGCTCAAGCAGTGGGTCATGCGCCTGGCCATGTCAGGCGCACAGCCGTGATTGCCACTCGGCAGCATCGCATTGATGGCCCTGTGTTCTCGTAACCACCAACGCCACGCGAGTGGCTTCCCAAGTATGCATACCGTTTCTGACCGCGCTGGCTGGCGCTTTTCCCTCATTGTTGCAACTGGCTTGCTGGCACTGGCTGCACTGGGCAATGCCCACGCGCAAGATGCAGAAGTCGATCTGGAAGCACTGCGCAACACACTTGGCGAACGCATCCCGCAGCTGAAAAACATCGACGAGATCGTCGCCACGCCCATGCAGGGACTCTATGAGGTCCGCGTCGGCACTGATCTGTTCTACGTCAGCGCTGATGGCAACTTCCTCATCCAGGGAGAGCTGATCGACATCCAGGCCCGGCGCAACCTTACCGAGGACCGCATCAAGGCCCTCACCGCCATCGATTACGCCGCCCTGCCCTTTGACGATGCCTTCACCGTCGTGCGCGGCGACGGCAGCCGCAAGCTCGCCATTTTCGAAGACCCCAACTGCGGCTACTGCAAGCGCTTCGAGCGGGATCTGCGCAACATTGACAACGTGACGGTCCACGTCTTTCTCTACCCGATACTCAGCCCGGATTCCTTCGAGAAATCCCGCGACATCTGGTGCGCCAGTGATCCTGCCAAGGTATGGAGCGACTGGATGCTCCATGAGAAGACGCCCCCTGCGCAGGCCGACTGCAAGGATTTCGACGCGCTGCAGCGCAACCTCGCGTTCGGGCGCAAGTACAAGATTACCGGCACGCCGACCGTCATCTTCGAGGACAACACCCGCGTGCCGGGCGCCGTGCCAGCCGCGCAGGTGGAGCAAAAGCTGCAGGCACTGGCCGCTGGCAATGCATCCTGACGCCGCGATGCGTTGAAACCTACTGCGAAGGAAAAGCCAGCCAGATGCTGGCTTTTCTTTTGCCGCATGAACTACGCGCATCCTGCAGACAAGCGGTTAGCCAGTTCCCAGACGCTGTTGGCGATCTTTCCCACGCATTGCGCAGTCAGGCCAAGGCGCGGCGCGTGAAAAGATCGTAAACAGGTTCTTAACACATCGCGCAACCTGCCCATGCGATCGCTGCTACGCTTGCGACCATGACCACTTTCGCATTGCACTACCAGGTGGCTGCAGAAGATCCGCACAGTCACCATTTCCACATCACCCTGCACATTGCCAAGCCTGCCAGAAAACAGCGCGTCTCGCTGCCGGTGTGGATTCCCGGCAGCTATCTGGTGCGTGAATTCGCCCGCCACCTCAGCAGCCTGCAGGCCAGCCAGAACGGCGCGCACGTACACGTCACGCCCCTCAGCAAGAACAGCTGGGAGATCGCCTGCGACGATGAGGAGCCGCTGACGCTGCAATGGCGCGTATACGCCTTTGACAACTCGGTGCGCGCGGCCTGGCTGGATGCCCAGCGTGGATTTTTCAACCCCACCAGCCTGTGTCTGCGCGTGCACGGCCAGGAGCGGCTGCCCCACACGCTCACGCTGCTGCGCCCCGCCTGCGGCGCGCAGTGGCAGGTCGCCACCGCCCTGCGGCCCCTGCACACCGATGCCGATGGCTTCGGCAGCTACCAGGCTGCCGATTACGACGAGCTGGCCGATTCGCCGGTCGAAATGGGCCTGTTCTGGAGCGCCAGCTTCGACGTGCTGGGCATAGCGCACCGCTTCGTCGTCGCTGGCGCGCCACCGCGTTTCGATGGCCAGCGCCTGCTGGCCGATGCCAAGCGCATTTGCGAAGCGGCCATTCGCTTCTGGCACCCTGAGGTGAAGGACAGTGCCGTCGGCATCGCACCGCATGACCGTTACGTCTTTCTGCTCAACGCCGTCGGCAACGGCTATGGCGGGCTGGAGCATCGCCACAGCACCGCATTGATCTGCAATCGCAGCGATCTGCCCAGAAGTAGCGTGGAGGAAAGCGCGCAGCCCGAGGGCTATCGCACACTGCTGGGGCTGATCAGTCACGAATATTTCCATACCTGGAACGTCAAGCGCATGCGTCCGGCGGAGTTCGCCAGCTACGACTGGGACCAGGAAAACTACACGCAGCTGCTGTGGTTCTTCGAGGGCTTTACCAGCTACTACGACGACCTGCTGCTGCGCCGCGCCGGGCTGCTGTCGGACGAGCAGTACCTCAAGCTGCTGGCCAAGACCATCCATCAGGTCGCGCAGACACCCGGTCAGGCCGTGCAGAGCGTGGCGCAGGCGAGCTTCGATGCCTGGATCAAGTACTACCGGCAGGATGAAAACACCATCAACGCCACCGTCAGCTACTACACCAAGGGCGCGCTGGTGGCCTTGTGCCTGGACCTGCAGCTGCGCCAGGAAGGCAAGACCGACCTCGATGCAGTGATGCGCGCACTGTGGCAGCGCAGCGCCGGCGGGCCCATTGGCGAGACCGATATTCTCGACACGCTCAAGGCGCTGAGCGGACGCAGCTGGAAGAAGGAACTCAAGGCCTGGGTCCACGGCACCGACCCGCTGCCGCTGCCACAGACACTCGCCACCGTCGGCATCACGTTGGAGTTTCGCCCGCCCAGCTGGATGCTAAGGCTCGGGTTACTCGTTCAGGAAAGCAACGGCAGCGTCATCGTACGGCGCGTGCTGTCCGGCAGTGCCGCCGCACAGGCTGGGATGGCTGCGGGCGACGAATGGCTTGGCATACGCCTGCCCGCTGTTGCCGGCAAGGCGCCGCAACACATGTGGCGCATCCGCAAGCTGGAGGAGCTGGACATGCTGCTGCAAACGCAACTGCCTTGCCGGTTCGATGCGCTGGTGGCGCGCGATGGCGTGCTGCTGTGGCTGCCCACCAGCCTGACGCAGGAAAACGCCGGTCAGGGCGAGGCCCACCTTGTGGCCCGTGACGCCAAGGTGCTGCTGCCGTGGCTGACAGGTGCGCCCTGATCGTGCACTATGGCAACCGCTCGCAGTCTTTCCCCCACAACAGTAAGGAGATGAACCATGCGCTACGAAAACATCGAAACCCGTATTGAAGGCGGTAAAGTTGCCATCATCACGCTCAACCGGCCCAAGCAGCTCAACGCGCTCAATGACGCATTGATGACGGAGCTGGGCCAGGCGCTGCAAGCCTTTGATGCCGACGAGAACATTGGCTGCATCATCCTTACCGGCAGTGAAAAGGCGTTCGCCGCCGGCGCGGACATTCCCGCCATGGCCGGCTACAGCTTCGTGGATGCCTACAAGGGCGACTACATCACCCGCAACTGGGAGACCATCCGCAGCATCCGCAAGCCCGTGATTGCCGCCGTCAGCGGCTACGCGCTTGGCGGCGGGTGTGAGCTGGCGATGATGTGTGACTTCATCATTGCCGCAGAGAACGCCAAATTCGGTCAGCCAGAAATCAAGCTGGGCGTCATTCCGGGCGCCGGTGGCACCCAGCGCCTGCCGCGCGCCGTCGGCAAGGCCAAGGCCATGGACATGGTGCTGACCGCGCGCATGATGGACGCCCAGGAGGCCGAGCGCGCCGGGCTGGTCAGCCGCATCGTGCCTGTTGACAAACTGCTGGACGAAGCCATCGAAGCGGCACTGGTCATCAGCAGCTACTCGCAGATCGCCGTCATGGCCGCCAAGGAATCGGTCAACCGCGCGTTCGAGAGCGGCCTGTCCGATGGCGTCACATTCGAGCGGCGCCTGTTCCACGCGCTCTTTGCCACGCACGATCAGAAGGAAGGCATGGATGCCTTCATCAATAAGCGCAAGCCCACGTTCAGGAATGCGTGAACGCCTGAAGACACACACCCTGCACTGAGGCACTCATAATGGAGCTGCGCCAGCGCATGCGGCCGGCGCTATGACCGTCCCGGAAAGTGCCTCCGCCAGGGAGAAAGTGAATGCGCCTGACCAATCGCACCTATGACGAACTGCATGTCGGGGACCACGCCGAGCTCAGGCGCCTGATCACGCAGGATGACCTGTACGTGTTTGCCGCCGCATCGGGCAACTACAACCCCATGCATCTTCCCAGCACCGATGTCGATGGCGACGGCGTTCCGGAAAACATTGCACCAGCGGTCTACGTCGTGGCGCTGATCTCCAGCGTGCTGGGCAACCTGCTGCCGGGGCCTGGCACACTGTTTCGCAGCCACCACTTCAAGGTGCATGCCCGTGCCCACGCCGGCGACGAGCTGCTGCTTGAGACGCGGGTGCTGGACAAATGCGGCGACAACGTGGTGCGCCTGCACACCCGCGCCAGCCGGCTGGTAGACGGCCAGTGCATCATCGACGGCGAAGCCGAGGTGATCGCACCGGCGCACAAGTTCGACCGCGACGACATCGAGATTCCCGGCCTGCTGGTGCAGCGCCACCGCCATTTCGACGCGCTGATCGAGCGTGCCCGCCAGCTGCCTGCGGTGCCGGTGGCGGTCGTTTGCCCGGACGATCCCAACTCCCTGGGCGGCGCGCTGCTGGCCGCCCGCGAAGGCATCATCGTGCCCCTGCTGGTGGGCGACGGAGCGCGCATCCGCGCCACCGCCGAAGCCATGGGGGAAGATCTCAGTGCCTGCATGCTCATCGAGGAAGCGGGCGACGACCAGCGCGTGGCGCAGCGCGCCTGCACGCTGGTGCACGAAGGTCGCGCCGCTTCGGTGATGAAAGGCCACCTGCACACCGACGACCTGCTGCGCCCCATGCTCGACAGGTCCACCGGCCTGCGCATCGGCCGGCGCTTCACACACGTTTTCATCATGGACGTGCCAGGCCGCAGTGAACCGCTGCTGGTGACCGACGCGGCCATCAATATTGCACCCGATCTGGCCACCAAGGTCGATATCGTGCAGAACGCCATTGATCTCGCTGCGGCACTCGGGCTCAAGCCACGCGCTGGCGTCCTGTCTGCAGTGGAGACTGTCAATCCGGCAATCCAATCTTCCATCGACGCGGCCCTGCTGTCCAAGATGGCCGAGCGCGGCCAGATCAAGGGTGGACTGGTCGATGGTCCACTGGCCATGGACAATGCCGTGGACGTGGGTGCGGCACGCACCAAGGGGCTGAGCGGCGGCGTGGCCGGCCAAGCCAACATCCTGGTCGTGCCCGACATCGATGCCGGCAACATGCTGGCCAAGCAGTTGACCTTTGTCAGCCACGCAGAAGGCGCCGGCGTCGTGCTGGGCGCCAAGGTGCCGGTCATCCTCAACTCCCGCTCCGACAGCCCAAAGGCACGCCTGGCCTCCTGTGCCATCGCCGCGCTGCATCACGCCTACCACCTCAACACGCCCTAGCCGGCAAGCGCCCATGCCTGATCCCATCCCCACCGCCGATGACCGCAACCAGGCCCGCTGGGCCCATGCCGGTTTCCTGGCCCTCAATGCCGGCTCCTCCTCGCTGAAGATGGCGCTCTTTCCCGCCTTTGGCAGGCAGGCTCTCATCACCGGCCAGGTCGAGCGCATCGGCCCGCAAGGGCACATCGAGCTCAAGAATCAGCGCGGCGAGATCTTGCCGCCTGCCCCGGGCTCCGACCTCGGCACGCATGCCGGTGCCCTGGCCAGCGTGATCGCTACGATCAAGCAGACATATCCGCAGCTGCGCATGGCCGCCATCGGCCACCGCGTCGTGCATGGCGGCCCGGACCTGCGCGCGCCTGCGCTGGTCACACCCGAGCTGCTGAAGAAGCTTGAGGCGCTCAGTCCCTTCGCACCGCTGCACCAGCCGCACAATATCGCCGGTATTCATGCGGCCGCTGAGGCCTTCCCGGGGGTGCCGCAGGTCGCGTGCTTCGATACCGCCTTTCACCGAGGCCAACCGTTCGTCAACGACACCTTTGCGCTGCCCATTCGCTATTACGAGCAGGGCGTACGCCGCTACGGCTTTCACGGCCTGAGCTACGAGTACGTCACCAGCGAGCTTCAGCGCGTTGCCCCGAACCTGTACGCTGGCCGCGTGGTGATTGCGCACCTTGGCAATGGCGCCTCGATGTGCGCCATTCACGACGGCCGTTCAGTAGCTTCCTCCATGGGGTTCTCGGCGCTCGACGGTCTGCCCATGGGCACCCGCTGCGGCCAGATCGATCCGGGCGTGCTGCTGTACATGCTCGACCAGGAAAAGCTCAACACCGCGCAGATCCGCCAGATTCTCTACAACGAGTCGGGCCTGCTGGGCCTGTCTGGCGGGTTATCCAACGACATGCGCACGCTGGAGCAAGCCGACAATGCCCAGTCCCATCGCGCCATCGATTACTTCGTCTTCCGCGTCCAGCGCGAGCTGGGTGCAATGGCAGCGGTGATGGGCGGCATTGATCTGCTGGTGTTCTGCGGCGGCATTGGCGAGAACTCGCGCATGATACGCAGGCGGGTCTGCGAACGGCTGGGCTGGATCGGCATCGAGATCGACCATGGCCGCAACGCCGAGGGTGCAACCGTCATCTCCTCCGAGCTGGCGCGCACAACCGTCATGATCGTGCCCACCCGCGAGGATCTGATAATTGCCCGCGCCGCCCGCGCTGCAGCAGGCGTACCCGAGGACGCGGAGCACAGGGCGGCTTGAATCTCCTGCGGCGCGGGCCTCAGAAGCTGTTCAGGGGCTCCAACCGCCGCAGCGAGACGCCAACGCCACTGCACGTGCAGCCACTGCGCGCTACACTCGCTGCCCTGCCTAATCCCCAAGTCGGTGCACCTGCGCGCAGGGGCAGGCACTGCGCAGCCGCCTGCGATGCGCAATGCTGCCCTGGCGCAAGGTCCGCCGCCGCATCGTGATGCTGCCACTGCCTGATTCGCTGTCCCGCCGCCTGATCCATTTCGTGCAGGATCTGCGACCTGCGCCGGCCAATGTCACCCTGCGCGAATGTCTGCGCACCATGGGCGGCACCGCGATTGCCATTGGCCTGGCGGCCTTTCTTAGCCAATGGGTGGCGCACGACCAGCTGGAGATGTTCTGGCACGGCGCATCGCTGGGCGCCTCGGCGCTGCTGATTTTTGCCATGCCCTCCAGCCCCATCGCCCAGCCCTGGTCGGTACTGGTCGGCAACATCGCCTCTGCCGCGTGCGGCATGATGGTCTCGATACTGATCGACAACACCGTCCTGGCCGCTGCGCTGGCCGTGCCGCTGGCCATCCTGCTGATGATCCAGCTGCGCGCGGTGCACCCGCCCGGTGCGGCAATTTCGCTGTACATGGTGCTCAACCACATCCAGCAGCCATCGCTGCTGCTGTTCCCCCTTGGCTTCAACCTGCTGCTGCTGGTGCTGGTGGGATCCGCCTACAACAGGGCGACAGGCCGGCGCTACCCGCACCGGCAGGTGGTCTCCGAGGGCTCATCCTCCGCGCGCGGCCACATTTCGCAGGCAGATGTCGATGCTGCGCTGGCGCGCTACAACGAGGTGCTGGCCATCAGCCGGGAAGACCTCACGGAATTGCTGCATACCGCCAGCGGCGCCGCTTTCCAGCGCCATCTGGGCGACCTGACCTGCGGCGATGCCATGCGCACGCCGGTGGACAGCGTGCCGGCCGATCTGCCACTTTCCGAGCTGCATAGCCTGCTGGCAAGCAGCCATCATCGCGAACTGCCAGTGGTCGATGCGGAAAACCGGCTGCTCGGCAGCGTTGGCCTGAAGGAATGGATGACGACGCTGACGCCTGCAGCTCCTTCAGCCGACAAGTCACTCGCTGCGCCCATGCAGGCGAACACGCGCGCACCGGCTTCGGCGCGCAGCAAGTGGCTGGGCTTCATGGATGCCGGGAAATGGCTGGGTGCACGCGGTGGCAGAGCGCGTCGCCCGTTGCACAACCCGGCTGGCCCCGCGGCGCAGGCACGCACCGTACGCGATGTCATGGTGCCCTCACTCGTCATTGCCCATGCCAGCCAGCCTTTGCTGGAGATCATTCCCGTACTCAGTCAGGGCGGACGCTACCACGTTCCGGTGGTAGACGCCCAGCACCATCTGCTGGGCATCATCACGCAGACGGATTTGCTGCGGGCATTGGATGCGGCGCTGCCGGAAGCTGCCACCGCTGCGGGGTCCTAGCATGCTGCACTGGCATCACACGCGAGAACGCACCATAACAGTGCTTCTCAAAGAATCGCCTTGATCAATTCGCACCATCAAAATGCAAAACCTGGCCTGACAGGCTACTTTTATCCGCGAAAATTGCCCCTTATCGGGCATCGGCACGAATCACGCACCTGCAACGTGCACGTGGTGGGCAGCCATCGTTAGCAGGCCCCAGGGCCCGCTGCCACCGCCAGACGCTGCAGCCTTGCAACACACCGTGGCATCTGGCATGGCTTTCGCTTGTGTCAGCAGCTTGCGCGCGAGCGCCCTTTTTTTCCTATTGTGTCCGTCTATTCCCAAGGAGTCGCCCATGTTCACCCCTACCCGTCGTGCCACGCTGGCCGCATTCGTCGCCGCCGTTCTGGGCGCCAGCGTGCACTTGCCTTCGCTGGCACAGGAAAAGATCAAAGTGGCCGGCGTCTACACTGTTCCGTTCGAGCAGCAATGGGTTGGCCGCATTCATGCCGCCCTGCAGGCAGCGCAGGCGCGCGGAGAGATCGATTACGAGGCCACCGAGAACGTCGCAAATGCGGATTACGAGCGTGTGCTGCGTGAATATGCCTCGGCCGGTCACCAGCTCATCTTCGGCGAAGCCTTTGCCATCGAGACCGCCGCACGCCGCGTGGCGCGCGACTTTCCGCAGACGGCCTTCATCATGGGCTCGTCCGGTGGCCCGCAAGCGCCCAACTTCAGCGTGTTTGACAACTACATCCACGAGCCTGCCTACCTTACCGGCATGATTGCCGCCGGCATGAGCCAAAGCGGCAAGATCGGCCTGGTCGGCGGCTTTCCCATCCCCGAGGTCAACCGCTTGATGAACGCATTCATGGACGGCGCGCGCGCGATCAATCCACAGGTGCAGTTCACCGTCACCTTCATCAACAGCTGGTTCGATCCGCCCAAGGCCAAGGAAGCCGCGTTCGCCATGGTCGACGCCGGCGTCGATGTGCTGTATGCCGAGCGCTTTGGCGTCAGTGACGCGGCCAAGGAGCGTGGCGTGCTGGCCATTGGCAACGTCGTCAACACGCAGGACCAGTACCCAGACACCGTCGTGGCTTCGGCCATCTGGCATTTCGAGCCGACGGTGGCTGCCGCCCTTGAGAAGATCAGGACGGGCAGCTATACCGCCGAGAACTACGGCCCGTATTCGATGATGCAGCACAAGGGCGCCTCGCTTGCGCCGTTGGGCACCTTCGAGGACAAGGTGCCTGCTGAGATCAAGGAAAAAGTCGCCGCCCGTCAGGCCGAGATCCTCGCCGGAACGTTCGAGGTCGAGATCAACGACGCCCAGCCCAAGCCCTGACCCGCCTCGATTGAGACCCCGCCATGGAAACGACACCGCAGCCAGTGCTGCGCCTTGAGGGCATTACCAAGCGCTTCGGGACATTGCTCGCCAACGATCGCATTTCGCTGCAGCTGATGCCGGGCGAGGTGCTGGCGCTGTTGGGCGAAAACGGCGCGGGCAAGTCCACGCTGATGTCCATCCTGTTCGGCCATTACGTGGCTGACGAGGGCCGCATCGAGGTTTTTGGCCAGACGCTGCCGCCCGGCAATCCCAAGGCGGCGCTGGCTGCCGGCATCGGCATGGTGCACCAGCATTTCGCGCTGGCCGACAACCTCAGTGTGCTGGACAACGTCATGCTCGGCACCGAGCCACTGTGGGCCTTGCGCTGCGCGCGTGATGCCGCGCGCGCAAAGCTGCAGGCGGTGGCGCAACAGTTCGGTCTCACCGTGCAGCCCGAGGCACGGGTGGGCGCCCTCAGCGTGGGCGAGCGCCAGCGCGTGGAAATCCTCAAGGCGCTTTACCGGGGGGCACGCATCCTGATTCTCGATGAACCCACTGCGGTGCTGACGCCGCAGGAGAGCGAATCGCTGTTTGCCACGCTGGCACAAATGGTCGCCATGGGCCTGTCGATCATCTTCATCAGCCACAAGCTCGCCGAGGTGCTGCGCGTCTCCCACCGCATTGCGGTGCTGCGCGGCGGCAAGCTGGTCGCGCAAATGCCCGCTGCCGGCGCCACGCAAGCCGATCTGGCCGCGGCCATGGTCGGGCAAAGCGTGGCCATCGGCGCGCGCAGGCCTGCTGCCGCAGTCTCCGCACCGAAACCGGTGTGCCAGTTGCGAGCCGCCCACACGGACGATGGCCTGCGCGGCGTGGACCTGACACTGCATGCCGGGGAGATCGTGGCCATTGCAGGGGTCTCCGGCAATGGCCAGATCGCGCTGGCGGGCCTGCTGTGCGGCACTTCGCGCTGCACGCAGGGCGACGTCACGCTGCACGGCGTGCCGCTGCGTGCCGAGCCCAGCTGGCTGGTGGCGCAAGGCGTGGCGCGCATCCCTGAGGACCGGCATGGCACCGGTGTGGTCGGCGATCTGCCAGTCTGGGAAAACGCCGTGGCCGAACAGTTCCATGTGCCAGGCAGTGCGTTGCGTCGCTGGGGCTTTGTTCGCCGCAAGGCCGCTCGCGCCGAGGCAGCGCGCATCGTGCAGGCTTTCGACGTACGTGGCGGCGGGCTGGATGTGCCAGCCCGCGCGCTGTCGGGCGGCAACATGCAAAAACTCATTCTCGGCCGCGTGCTGGCGCGCAGTGATGGCAAGGCTCCGGCACTCATCGTTGCCCACCAGCCTACCTGGGGACTGGATATCGGCGCAGTGCGCTATGTGCAGCAGCAATTGCTGGCTGCCCGCGATGCGGGCGCGGCCGTGCTGCTGATCTCCGACGACCTCGACGAAGTCATGCTGATGGGGGACCGCATCGCCGTGCTGCACGCCGGCACGCTTACACGCGCACGGCCCGCGCAGGAGTGGACCCGCGCCTCGATCGGGCTGGCCATGGCCGGCGCCGCGCCGGATGCCGCGGTACCTTCCCCGGCTGGCGAGCCTGCGGAGGCACCGGCATGAGGCTGGAGAAACGCCACGCCCCCTCGCGCACGGCCATGCTGGCTGCGCCCCTGCTGGCACTGCTGGTGACCATGCTGCTGGTGACCCTGCTGGTGCTGTGGGCTGGTAAGCCCGTGGACCAGACCTTTGCGCTGCTGCTCCAAGGGGGCTTTGGCTCGCGCTTTGCCTGGAGCGAGACGCTCACACGCGCTGTTCCGCTCATTCTCACCGGACTGGCCGTCACCGTGGCATTCCGCGCCCGGCTGTTCAACATCGGTGCCGAAGGGCAGCTGTATGCCGGCGCCATCGCAGCCATCGCCATTGGTGGCATGCACGGGGGCAGCGGCCTTGGCCTGCCAGCGTGGTTGCTGTTTCCGCTGATGCTGCTGGCCGCGGCGCTGGCGGGCGCAGCCCTGCTACTGGGCCCCGCGTTGCTGAAACTGCAGCTGGGGGTGGATGAGGTGGTCACCACCTTGCTGCTGAACTTCATCGTGCTGCTGGCCGTCTCGGCGTTGCTTGATGGCGCGATGAAGGATCCGCTGGCGCTGGGCTGGCCGCAGACCGTGGCGCTGCAGCCGGAGCTGGAACTGGCCCGCCTGCTGCAGGGCACGCGGCTGCACACTGGCCTGCTGTGGGCGGTGGGGCTGGCGTTGCTGCTGTGGCTGCTGCTCTCGCGCAGCGTACTGGGGTTTGACATCCGTGCCACGGGGGCCAACCCGCGTGCAGCAGCATTCGTGGGGGTTGCCAGCACGCGCACCGTCGTCTGTGCGGCATTGCTCTCAGGGGCGCTGGCCGGACTGGCTGGCGCCATCGAGGTGGCCGGGCGCACCGGCTACGTGACGCTGGACCTCTCCCCTGGCTACGGCTACACCGGCATCGTGATTGCGATGCTCGCCGGGCTGCGCCCGCTGGGCGTGGTGGCTGCGGCCATCTTCGTTGCAGGCGTGCAGGTAGGTTCGGACAGCATGAGCCGCGCCGTGGGCGTGCCGACCTACATTGCCGACGTGATCGTCGCCATGGCGCTGCTGGCCGTGCTGGTTGCAGGACTGCTGGTGCAGTACCGCGTGCGGCTTGGCAAATCCACCTGAGCGGCCCGGACCCCAACTAGATCGGAACCCTACCATGCAGGAACTGTTCGATACGCTGGCCAGCCTACCCTTCTGGGCAGCAGTGCTGCGACTGGCCACGCCGCTGATTCTCGGCACCCTGGGTGTGCTGCTGTGCGAGCGCGCCGGCGTGCTGAACCTGGGCATCGAGGGCATCATGGTGGCTGGCGCGTTTGCAGGCTGGTTCACGGTGTATGCCGGGCACGGACTGTGGACGGGCGTGCTCGCCGCGGCGCTAACGGGTGCTGCCTTCGGCCTGCTGCACGCTGCGCTGACGGTTGGGCTGGCACTGTCACAGCATGTCGTCGGGCTGGGTATCACCATGCTGGCCACGGCGCTGGCCTCCTACGCCTACCGGGTGCAGCTGCCCAGCGTCGATACGCCACCGACCATCACGCCTTTTGCCGCCATGGACTGGCTGCCGATCCCGGTGCTCAATGCGCAGACGCCCCTGACCCTGCTCGCGCTGCTGCTGGTGCCGCTGCTGGCCTATGTGCTGATGCGCACGCCACTGGGCCTGGCTATCCGCATGGTGGGCGAAAGCCCGCAGGCAGCAGAAAGCCAGGGCATTCCGGTAGTCTGGGTGCGCACCGGCGCCATTGCCTGTGGCTCGGCGCTGATGGGCGTAGCGGGCGCATTCTTGACGCTGGCCGCCTTCAACGCGTTCTATTTCGACATGGTCAACGGCCGAGGCTGGATTTGCGTGGCACTCGTCGTATTTGCGTCCTGGCGCCCGGGCAAGGCGCTGCTGGGCGCACTGCTGTTTGCCTTCTTCGATGCGCTGCAGCTGCGCCTGCAACAGGGCACAGGCGGCGGCCTGCTGCCCTACCAGATCTACCTGATGCTGCCGTATCTGCTCTCCATCCTCGCGCTGATAGTCATGGCGCGCCGCGCCAGCTACCCGCAGGCCCTGATGAAGCCCTACCGCAAGGGCGAACGCTGAACCTCCCCTACGCAACCATGCTTGATCTGCTCATCACCCACGCCAGCCTGCCCGATGGCCGCACCGACATGTCGGTGGCTGTCCAGCAGGGCCGTATCGTCGAACTTACGCCGGGCCTGCTGGCCCCTGCCCATGAAGTGGTGGACGCCCAGGGCCTGCTGCTGTCGCCACCCTTTGTCGACGCGCACTTCCACATGGATTCGACGCTCAGCTTTGGCCTGCCCCGCGTCAACCAGAGCGGCACGCTTCTGGAAGGCATCGCGCTGTGGGGTGAGCTCAAGCCACTGCTGACGCAGGAAGCCATCGTGGCGCGCGCGCTGGCCTACTGCGACTGGGCTGCCGCGCGCGGACTACTGGCCATCCGCAGCCATGTGGATGTGTGCGACCCGCGCCTGTTGGCCGTCGAGGCGCTGCTGCACGTGCGCGAACAAGTCAGGCCCTACATCGACCTGCAGCTCGTTGCCTTTCCGCAGGACGGCCTGCTGCGCAGCCCCGCGGCGCGGGAGAACCTAGTCCGCGCGCTGGACATGGGCGTCGATGTCGTCGGCGGCATTCCGCATTTCGAGCGCACGATGGCCGACGGCGCCGAGAGCGTGCGCTGGCTGTGCGAGTTGGCCGCCGAGCGCGGCCTGCGCGTGGACATGCACTGTGACGAAAGCGACGATCCGCTGAGCCGCCACATCGAAAGCCTGGCCTATGAAACGCAGAGACTGGGTTTGCAGGGGCGCGTCGTTGGCTCGCACCTGACCTCCATGCACAGCATGGACAACTATTACGTCTCCAAGCTGCTGCCACTGATGAAGGAAGCCGGTGTGGCGGCCATTGCCAACCCGCTCATCAACATCACCCTGCAGGGCCGCCATGACAGCTATCCCAAGCGTCGGGGCATGACCCGCGTGCCCGAGCTGCTGGCAGCCGGCATTCCAGTGGCATTCGGTCAGGACTGCGCGATGGACCCCTGGTACAGCCTGGGCAGCGGTGACATGCTGGAAGTTGCCCACATGGGGCTGCACGTGGCGCAGATGACAAGCCAGAGTGCCATGCGCCAGTGCTTTGACGCCGTCACCACCACGCCCGCAGCCATCCTGGGGCTGGAAGGCTATGGCCTGCAGCCGGGCGCCAGGGCCGACTTCGTGCTGCTGCATGCCCGCGATCCCATCGAGGCCATCCGCCTGCGCGCCACCCGGCTGCAGGTGTGGAAGGCGGGGAAAGTGATCGCCGCCACCCCTGCGCCGGTTGCGCAGCTGCAGTTGCCCGGCCGACCGGCCAGCGTCTCGCTGCTGGCTGCACCGGCACCGCAAACGCCTGCTGCTTCGCGCCATTGAGCGCCCGTTCAAAGTCCTTGCTGGCGCGGGTTTTCGATTCGCGGCGACAATGCGTCTGATCGGCTTTGTCCATTCCGTTGAGCCCGTCCAGAGCTTCGCTACATGTCCACTTCCGTTGCCTCCCCCCGCCCTGCCGAACGCTGGCGCAACTACCTTGATCTGATTCGCTGGAATCGTCCAGCCGGCTGGTTGCTGCTGCTGTGGCCCACCCTCAGCGCCCTGTGGATTGCCGCAGAAGGCTTTCCCGGCTGGCATTTGCTGGCGGTATTCACGCTGGGCACCATCCTGATGCGCAGCGCCGGCTGCTGCATCAACGATGTGGCCGACCGAGAGTTTGATCGCCACGTCAAGCGGACCGTGCAACGCCCCATCACGGCGGGACGCATTTCCGTGCGCGAAGCGCTGCTGGTGGGCCTGGTGCTGACGCTGGCAGCCTTCGCACTGGTGCTGACGACCAACGCGCTGACCATCGCAATGTCTTTTCTGGCCGTGGCAGTGACGGTTTTCTACCCCTTCACCAAGCGGTTTTTTGCGATGCCGCAGGCCGTCCTGGGCGTGGCCTTTTCATTTGGCATCCCCATGGCGTTCGCAGCGGTGCAAAACCATGTACCTGCCGAGGCCTGGCTGCTGGTCATTGGCAACCTGCTGTGGGTGATCGCCTATGACACGGAGTACGCCATGGTGGACCGCGACGACGATCTGCGTCTTGGCCTCAAGACCTCCGCCATCACGCTGGGGCGTTGGGATGTGATGGCGATTACCTTGTTCTACCTGGTGTTCATTGCGCTGTGGGTCTGGGTACTGGCATCCTACGATCTGGGCTGGCCCTGGCTGCTCGCAGTGCTGGTCGCGTTGCTGCAGGTCGGCTGGCACTGGCGGCTGATACGCCATCGCCGTCGTGAATCGTGCTTTCGCGCCTTTACCCAGAACCACTGGCTGGGCTTCACGCTCTTTGCCGGCATTGTGGTGGGCTTTGTGCTGCGGACGCCTGCGAGCGGTTAGGCCTCCCGACATCCGTAACCAAGACCCATGCCCTCCATGCCCGCTTCAACCAATCCGTGGCTGGATACGCCCCAGCGCTATGGCCGCATCAGCCGGATACTCCACTGGAGCATGGCGCTGCTGTTTGCCTGGCAGTTCGCCGGCATGATTCTCAAGGTCTTGCTGGGCTGGCATCCGCGTGACTCCTGGATGCTGGGCACCCATGCCCACGTCGGCTTTGCACTGCTGCTGGTACTCAGCCTGCGCGCTGCATGGGCACTGGGCAATCTGCGCAACCGCCCCTCCTACGGCAGTGGGTTCATCGCCCGTTGCGCTGGCGCCGGGCACTGCATGCTGTACGTGCTGATGCTGCTGGTGCCGGCAACGGCCCTGCTGCGCCAATACGGGTCGGGGCGTGGCTTTACCTGGTTGGGTCAGATCCCGGTGTTTGCCCCCGGCACGCCACAGCCGGAACTGGTCGCACGCATCAACGGCACCAGCGACGCGCTGGGCGCTACCGCACACGGTTTTCTGGGCTGGCTGCTGCTGGCGCTGATCGTCGGCCACATTGCCATGGTACTGGTGCACCACTGCATCTGGAAAGACGATACGGCGCGCAGGATGCTCGGTGCCTCCAGATACTGAAACCGAAGGCAGGCCGCGCCGCGCCTATGTTCAGCTGCTTTGGCTGACGGCAATGTTGCCGAACTTGTGGCTGTAGTCCTTGGGGAACTGGGAGAGTCTGGCGCCCACGCGGTGAGCAATGTCGCGGTACGTCTGCGCCACAGCGCCATCAGGTGCGCTGGCGACGATGGGAGTGCCGCCATCGGCCTGCAGGCGAATCTGCACATCCAGCGGCAGCGCGCCGAGATACGCGACCCCCACGTCGGCCGACAGCGCCTTGCCACCGCCCTCACCGAAGATGTGCTCGGCATGGCCGCACTGGCTACAGACATGGACGGCCATGTTCTCGACGAGGCCGAGAATGGGCACCTTGACCTTCTCGAACATGCGGATGCCCTTGCGTGCGTCCAGCAGTGCGATGTCCTGCGGTGTGGTGACGATGACCGCGCCTGTCACCGGAAGCTTCTGGCTCAGACTCAGATGAATGTCGCCGGTGCCGGGCGGCAGGTCGATCACGAGGTAATCCAGATCGCGCCAGTTGGTCTGACGAAACATCTGCTCCATGGCCTGCACGGCCATGGGGCCTCGCCAGATCATGGCGTCATCTTTCTTGATCAGAAAACCGATCGACATCGCCTGCAGCCCATGGGCTTCGAGCGGCTCCATGCTTTTGCCATCGCGGCTTTCCGGACGCTGCTGCAAGCCCAGCATCGCCGGAAGGCTGGGACCGTAAATGTCGGCATCCAGAATGCCCACGCGCGCGCCTTCCTGCCGCAGTGCCAGCGCCAGGTTGACGGCGGTGGTGCTTTTGCCCACACCACCTTTGCCAGATGCGACGGCAATGACATTGCGCACCTGCGGCTGCACCTGCACGCCAGGCTGCACCGCATGCGCCAGCACCTCCTGCACGAACGTCACCTCCAACTGCGCCACCCCGGCGCGCCGCGCAGCCTCCTGAAGCTGCGTCTGCCACTGCGGCTGCAGGGACTGCGCGGCATAGGGGACCTTGAGCTGCAGCCTTGCGTTGTGCGCATGCACTTCCAGCCCTACCAAACGCTTGGTATCCACCAACGGATCACCGGTAAAAATATCTCTTACACTCGCGAGTTCCGCGAGCAAAGCCTGCTGCTCTGGCATCGTCTACCACTAGTTGAATGAAAAAAAGAAGATGGCCCGTGCTGCCCTGCGGATCTCTGACCGGATGGGCTGGCCGACTCCGCGCCAGCTTGCAGCGGCGAGCCTGTGGCGCTGTGCTGCCTACTCAGGCGCTGCTGTGGCCCATTGCACGAGAATACATCGGCGCACGTTCATTGCAGCCAGCGCCGCACCAACGAGACTTCCAACGCCGTGAAATTCACCATTCCCCGCCATTCGCTCTTTGGCCTGCTGCTGCGTTCGCCGTGGTGGGTCAGCATTATGCTGGCGCTGGCCATTTCTGCACTGCTGGCAGCGTTAATACCGCGCGAATATGTGTTCTTTGCCATTGTCGGCACCTTCCCGCTTTTCGTTGTGGGACTGATTGCCGCCTGGCGCCAGCTGCGCACGCCCAGCGACGAGAAACGCGCCGCCGCGCTGGAGCAGGCCCGTCAGATGAACTGGGAGCAGTTCCAGAAGGCCCTGCGCGACAGCTGGCGCATCCACGGGGTGCACATCACTGCTGCCGAGCACCCTGGCGCGGACTGGCGCATCGCCCGGGAAGGCCGCTACACCCTGGTACATGCGCGGCGCTGGAAGGCATCGGTGCACGGACTGGAGCCACTGCGCCAGCTGGCCGCGGCCATGGACGCCGAGGAGATCGGCCAGGGCCTGTACATCGCCACAGGCGGTGAACTCAGCCCACCGGCACAGCGCTTTGCGCGCGAACACAACATCCAGATCTGGCTGGGCGATGCGCTGTCGCTGTTCCTGCTGGGAAAAATGCCTGCCGACGAGCTGTAGGCGCAGCCCGCCATCCTCCGCCCCTCCCCCCCTGCACGTTGGCCGCTGCCCTTCGGGAAACGCGGCGTTACAAGGCCCGCTGATCGATCAGGCTAGACTGTCTGACCTTTGATCAACACATCAGGAGGGCATACATGTTTGAAATGCGCACACTCGGAGCCAGTGGCCTGACGGTCTCGCCACTTTGTTTTGGCGGCAATGTCTTCGGCTGGACGGCGGACGAACGCATGTCGCACCGACTGCTCGATGCTTTCGTGGATGCCGGCTTCAACTTTGTCGACACGGCAGACATCTATTCCAACTGGGTACCCGGCAACCAAGGGGGTGAATCGGAAGTAATTCTCGGCAAGTGGCTCAAGACAGGCCCCCGCGAGCGCATCGTCCTTGCCACCAAGGGTGGCAAGTCAATGGGCCAAGGCAAGGCTGGCTTAAGTGCGCGCTATCTGCGCGAGGCAGTCGATGCGTCCCTCCTGCGGCTGCAGACCGACTATATCGACCTCTACTACACGCATGAGGATGACCCTGCGGTGCCGCTGGAGGAAACGCTGGGCGCCTTGCAGGACCTGGTTAACGCAGGCAAGCTCCGCGCCTACGGCGCATCCAACTACAGCGGCAGTCGCCTGCTGGAGGCAGGCAAGGTCGCCCAGCAAATGGGTATCCCGGGCTTTACGGTACTGCAACCCGAGTACAACCTCTACGACCGTCAGGCGTACGAGACCGACCTTGCGCCCGCCGTCAAGCAACTGGGGCTGGCCGTTGCTCCCTACTATGCGCTGGCCTCCGGTTTTCTTAGCGGCAAGTACCGCAGCGCGGCAGATGCAGCAAAAAGCCCACGCGGGCCGGCGGTAGTGGAGCGCTACCTCAACGAGCGCGGCCGCATCATCCTGGAAAAGCTCGACGAAATCGCCGACCGTTATGTGGCCAAACCCTCCCAGGTCGCGATTGCGTGGCTGCTGCGTCAACCCTCCGTGGCATCGGCGATTGTCAGTGCCAGCACGCCTGAACAACTGGATGAGCTGCTTTTTGCGGCAAGGCTCAAGCTTGACCCGGATGCGGTGCAGGAGTTGAGCATGGCCAGCGCTTACTGATTGCCCACCACGCGGTGGCGGGCATCATGCGCGCTCCAGCGCCCGCGCAATGGCGTCGACCGTCCTGCCCAAGGCGCCTTGATGGCTGACTGCGAAACTTGCGGCGCATGCGCGCATGGCGGCTAGGCGTTCGCCATCAGCCACGAGCGCCTGTGCGGTATCCACGGCCTGGCGCATATCCGCAACGCGCAGGGCACTGCCGCAGTGCTCGGCGTCCTGCGCCGCCTGTGCGAAGTTGAAGGTATGCGGGCCCATCACCACAGGGCAGCCGCAGGCGCAGGCTTCAATCAGATTCTGCCCGCCCAGTGGCAGGAAGGAGCCGCCCAGCAGCGCCACATCCGCCATGGCGTAGTACAGCGCCATCTCGCCCATCGAGTCGCCCAGCCAAATTGACCCATCCGTGGTCGGCGCATCCTGCCAGGCACTGCGCCTGGAGACCGCAAAACCGGCCTGCACGCAAAGCTGCGCAACCGCATCGAACCGCTGGGGATGACGCGGCACCACCAGCCACTGGATACCCTCCCTGCGCGTGCGCGCCTGCAACGCGGCCAGCCACTGGGCCTCTTCCCCATCACGACTGCTGGCGAGCATGACGATGGCGCGGCCGGTCTCGCCCTTGAACGCACCGGCCCATTGGCGTCCCTGCTGCACCTGCAGGGGATCGGGGCGGGCGTCGAACTTGATGTTGCCGCTCACCTGTCGCACCGGCGCGCCGACGGCGCGCAGACGCGTCGCATCTGCCTCCGACTGCGCCAGCACAGCGTCCAGGTGCCGGTAGGCGGGTCCCATCAGCCAGCGCGCCCGCGCAATGCGCTGGGCCGAGCGGGCGTTGAGTCGGGCATTGACCAGCCAGAGCGGCAGCCCACGACGCGCGCAGGCCTCCACCATGTTCGGCCAGACCTCTGTTTCCATCAGCAGGCCCAGCTGAGGCTGGAAATGCTCGAGAAAGCGGCGCACGGCACCAGGCGTGTCCCACGGCAGCCAGGTCTGCGCATCGCCCGCGCGCAAATGTCGGGTAGCCTCCTGCCAGCCGGTCGCGGTGCCGCTGGTCAGCACGAACCGGACTGCCGGAATGCGCTCGCGCAACGCCGCAATCAATGCCCCTGCGGCGCGGGTCTCACCAAGCGACACCGCGTGCAGCCACACCACGGGGTGGGCCGGATCGCCACGCTGCACAGTGGCTGTAGCGCCATAGCGCGCAAAGCGCTCGGGCAACGCATGGCCATAGCCGCTTTCTGCGCGCGCACGCCGGCGCAGCTTGCGCCGATACAGCGGCTGCACCAGCCACATGGCCGAGCTGTAGAAGGCCAGCGCGGCCCGCTCGATGCCAGTGAGGCGGCGCGCACGCCGCGAGCCAGTCGCGTCGGCGGCCTGAGCAGGATCGGCCATGCCGCGTCAGTGCGCTGCGGCCGCCACCTGCGCGTCAGGCTTGACGCTGCGCACCAGCGCAAGAAACTGCGCCTGGATGCGCTGCAGTGCCTCGGGCGTCTGCCCCTCGAATCGCAGTACCAGGACCGGGGTGGTGTTGGAGGCGCGTACTAGGCCAAAGCCATCGGGCCAGTCCACCCGCAAACCATCGATGGTGCAGACCTTGGCCGGCGCGTCGAACCGCGCGCGCTCAACCAGCTGGGCGACCAGCGCGTGGGGCTCGCCTTCGGCGCAGGCGATATTCATCTCCGGCGTGCTGTGGCTGCTGGGCAGGTCGTTCAGAACGACCGAGACGTCCGCGCTGCGACTGAGGATCTCCAGCAGCCGGCAGGCCGCATAGGTGCCGTCATCGAAGCCGTACCAGCGCTCCTTGAAGAAGATGTGCCCGCTCATCTCCCCACCCAGGGGCGCATCGGTCTCGCGCATGCGCGCCTTGATGAGCGAATGCCCAGTCTTGTACATCACGGGCTTGCCGCCCGCTGCCTCGATGGCTGGCGCCAGCTGCTGCGTGCACTTGACATCGTAGATGATTTCACCGCCCGGAACGCGCGAGAGCACATCCCTGGCAAACAGCATGATCTGCCGGTCGGGGAAGATGTTCTTGCCATCCTTGGTGACGATGCCAAGGCGGTCGCCGTCGCCATCGAACGCTAGGCCAAGCTCCGCATCGCTGTCGCGCAACGCGGCGATGAGGTCCTGCAGGTTTTCCGGCTTGCTGGGATCGGGGTGGTGGTTGGGAAAGTTGCCGTCAACGTCCGTGAACAGCTCGGTGACCTCGCAGCCGATGGCGCGCAGCACCTGCGGCGCGCTGGCGCCAGCCACGCCGTTGCCGGCATCGACAATGACCTTGATGGGGCGCGCCAGCCGGATGTCCGAGGCAATGCGCTGCAGATATTGCGGAAACACGTCCAGCTGCCGCACGCGCCCTGGCGCGCTGGCCTGCTGCCAGCCATCGGTCTCGATCAACGTGCGCAGCTGCTGGATTTCCTCGCCGTAAATGGCCTTGCCGGCCAGCACCATTTTGAAGCCGTTGTAGTCCCTGGGATTGTGGCTGCCGGTAATCTGGATGCCGCTGCGCGTATGGGTGGCTGCGGCAAAGTACAGCATCGGTGTGGTCACCATCCCGATGTCCAGCACGTCAACCCCCACATCCGTCAGACCGGCAATCAGCGCCGCGGACAGTTGCGGGCCGCTCAACCGACCATCGCGACCAACGGCGACTTCCCGCTCGCCTTGTTGCAGCGCCACCGTGCCAAAGGCGCGCCCCAGCGCACGGGCAATGTCTGGCGTCAGCGTGGTGGGCACGATGCCGCGGATGTCATAAGCCTTGAAGATCGAAGCGGAAACTTGCACGCAAACTCCTGAGTTGTTGCCGTCGCGGCGATTGTATGCGTGTGCGCCACATGCGTTGACGCGCGCCATCACCCGATGATGGATACCGACTAGAATGAATGGGAATTATTTTCAGCGTCTCACTTACGCGCGAATGCTGCTGCGCCGCCTGATGGTTGCAGCATGCTGGCTGCGTTTTTTAGTTTCACTTCTTACAGCATTGCCATGACTCAAACCCGCACGGAAAAGGACACTTTCGGCCCCATCGAAGTTCCAGCTGACAAACTCTGGGGCGCGCAAACGCAGCGTTCGCTGCAGAACTTCAACATCTCCGGCGAGAGGCAGCCGCGCGAGATCATCCGCGCGTTGGCGCAGGTCAAGCGCGCCTCTGCAACGGTCAACCACGCGCTGGGGCTGCTGGACGAGCAAAAGGCGCAGGCCATTATCGCTGCCGCGCAGGAAGTCATCGACGGCAAGCATGATGACGAGTTCCCGCTGGTAGTCTGGCAGACCGGCTCGGGCACGCAGACCAATATGAACCTCAACGAGGTCATTGCTAATCGCGCCAGCGAGTTGCTGGGTGGCGTGCGCGGCGAAGGCCGCCTGGTGCACCCCAACGACGATGTGAACAAGAGCCAGTCGTCCAACGATGTGTTTCCTACCGCTGCGCATGTCGCTGCGGTCGATGCGCTGACCAACCGGTTGTTGCCGGCGATCGACACGCTCAGACAGACGCTGGCGCAGAAGTCCGAGGCGTTCGATGACATCGTCAAGATCGGCCGCACCCATTTGCAAGACGCCACGCCGCTGACGCTGGGCCAGGAAATCTCCGGCTGGGTTGCGCAGCTTGAGCATGGCAAGAAGCACGTGCAGGATGCCCAGCCCCACCTGTGCGAGCTGGCGCTGGGCGGAACTGCCGTCGGTACCGGCCTGAATGCGCCCAAGGGTTACGCGCAAGCCGTTGCCGAGGAGCTGGCAAATATCACCGGCCTGCCCTTCGTGACAGCTCCCAACAAGTTCGAGGCGCTGGCATCGCAAGACGCGCTGGTGCATGCCCATGGCGCGCTCAAGACGCTGGCGGCCAGTCTCAACAAGATCGCCAACGATGTCCGCTGGCTCGCCAGCGGCCCGCGCAGCGGCATTGGCGAAATCAGCATCCCTGAAAACGAGCCCGGCTCATCGATCATGCCTGGCAAGGTCAACCCCACGCAAAGTGAGGCCCTGACCATGCTGGCCGCGCAGGTGATGGGCAATGACGTGGCCATCAACATCGGCGGCATGTCCGGCAACTTCGAGCTGAACGTGTTCCGCCCCCTGGTGGCACACAATTTCCTGCAGAGCGTGCGCCTGCTGGCCGACGGCATGCTCAGCTTCAACAACAACTGCGCAGTGGGCATTGCGCCCAACCGCGAGCGTATCCGGGAACTGGTCAGCAACTCGCTGATGCTGGTGACGGCGCTCAATCCGCACATCGGCTATGACAAGGCCGCCTTCATCGCCAAGAAGGCCCACAAGGAAGGCACGACACTGCGCGAGGCGGCTATCGCCTCCGGTTACCTGACCGCCGAGCAGTTCGACCAGTGGGTGGTGCCGGAGAAGATGATCGGACGTTGAGCGCGACGCACATGCAAGCATGGCTTGCATGGCTGCACACCATGCGCCAGACGACAAAAAGGAGCACGTGATGTGCTCCTTTTTGTGTGTGCCTGCGCCCAATTTGCGATCGGCGCCGGCTGACTCTGCAACAGCGCTCAGGCGACCTGCTTCTCCGCATTCTTGAGGGCCTTGACCGCCTTGAGCACTTCATCCACATGCCCGGGCACCTTCAGGCCACGCCATTCCTGCGCCAGCGTGCCGTCCGGCGCAACAAGGAAGGTGCTGCGCTCGATGCCCTTGACCTTCTTGCCGTACATGATCTTGTTCTTCACGACACCGAACATGTGGCACATCTTCTCCTCGGTATCGGCAATGAGCTCGAACGGCAGATCCAGCTTCTCCTTGAAGGCCTCGTGCGACTTCATGTTGTCGCGCGACACTCCAAATACCACCGCGCCGAGCTTGACAAACTTGTCGTACTTGTCTCGAAACTGCATCGCTTCGGTCGTGCAACCGGGCGTGTTGTCCTTCGGGTAGAAATAAAGAACAAGGATCTGGCCGAGGTGAGAAGTGTTGGTGACAGTGACTCCGCCGGTTGCGCAGGCTTCAAACTCGGGCAGTGGTTTGTTGACAACGATCGCCATGTTTTCAGGGTCTCTCAATCTAATGTGTCGTTGAAAAATGTCGAACCTGGCGCGAAAGTTCAAAAAACGCTTGACAACGCGAAACCGGCGCTCAAAGATGCGCACTGCCTCACCAGGATAGGCGAGAAGCGCCCATTGGCACAGGCTTTCTGATCTCTCGCTGCAGCAGTCGCTACACACTGCGCCGCCAGTCAACACCTTCTGCCCTGTTGCGCAATACATATTGCATATTCCCGGATAAAACCGGCCTCTAGACCATGCAGCGCTTTCGGCGTTGAGCGGGCGGTATTGCTAGTTGCAGGCCCGGCGCAATTGCCGATTATACTTGATTCGCATTTTCCAATCACGGCGTCGGCTTTGAGCCAGCCAGTGTGCGATGGCGCAAGCGCGGTGGCGCTCCATCTCTCGACCTGTTCCGGTTGTTTTCGTGCGCTGCGCAGCACCTGCGGCATGCGCCTGCATCTCCCTCGCCTGGCACGCCAACACGGCGCGTGCGCGGGCCGTGGTGAATAGATTCTCAGCGCTCGACGATCAGTGCTGCTACCACCTTGCGCCCTTCTCCTGCGAGCACGTTGAAGGTGCGGCAGGCGGCGGCGGTGTCCATGGACTCCAGACCGACCTGCATCGCCATGAAGGGGCGTAGCCACGCTGCCGGCGGAAACCGCGTGCGCTTGCCGCTGCCCAGCAGCACGACCTGCGCAGAGCGGGCCACCACCGCCAGATCCGCCATCTGCTGCTGCGTCAGCGCCTCGAAGCTGCTGCAAGCCCAGACGTGGTGCTCCCCGTCACTGGTCAGCAGCACGCTCTGCTCGTAGCGATGCTCGGGCAGTTGCAACCAGCCCTCGCCGTAGGCGATGATGGAGGTCGGTTGCGGAGTATCAGCTTGAAGTTTCATGGCGCGGCCTGCATTGGCGGCCGGCTGATTGGGAAGTCGCCGGCAACTGTGGTCAAATTATAGGTTTTGCGATTTGCCTGCGGGTGCAGCTACAAATTGCCTTTTGCCCATTGCACTTTTCAGCCCGAGGTTTGCCATGAAGCCCATCCACAAGTCCGCCAAGCTGGCGCACGTTCTCTACGACATTCGCGGTCCGATCGTCGAGCAGGCGCGTCGCATGGAGGAGGAAGGCCAGAAGATCATCAAGCTCAACATCGGCAATCTGGCGGCATTCGGCTTCGATGCGCCAGAGGAAGTGCAGCAGGACATGATCCGCAACCTGCCCGCCTCGGCCGGCTACTCCGACAGCAAGGGCATCTTCGCTGCCCGCAAGGCGGTGATGCACGAGACGCAGCGCCAGGGGATTGTCGGCGTCACGCTTGATGACATCTATCTGGGCAACGGTGCCAGTGAGCTGATCGCCATGGCCACCAACGCCCTGCTTGACGATGGCGATGAACTGCTGCTGCCCGCGCCGGACTACCCGTTGTGGACGGCAGTGACCAACCTCTCTGGCGGCACGCCCGTGCATTACCGCTGCGACGAAAGCAACAACTGGGCCCCTGACCTGGAGGACATCCGCGCCAAGATCACGCCGCGTACCAAGGGCATCGTCGTCATCAACCCCAACAATCCCACTGGCGTGATCTATCCGCTGGAAACCCTGGTGGCCATCGTCGAGCTGGCCCGCGAGCACAACCTAGTGTTGCTGGCCGACGAGGTCTACGACAAGGTGCTCTACGACGGCAACACCCACATCGCGCTGGCGAGTCTGTCTACCGATGTGCTGACGCTGACCTTCAACTCCCTGTCCAAGAGCTACCGCTCCTGCGGCTATCGCGCCGGCTGGATGATCGTCTCCGGCGACAAGGCCAACGCGCGCGACTACATCGAGGGGCTGGATATGCTGGCCAACATGAAGCTGTGCTCGAATGTGCCGGGCCAGTGGGCCATCCAGACCGCGCTGGGCGGTTATCAGAGCATCAACGAGCTCACCTGCGAGGGCGGGCGCCTGCGCCGCCAGCGCGATCTGGCCTACGAGATGATCACCGCCATCCCGGGCGTGAGCTGCGTCAAGCCTCAGGCGACGCTGTACATGTTTCCCAAGCTCGATCGCGAGATGTACCCGATCGAGGATGACCGCTTGTTCTTTCTCGAGCTGCTCAAGGAAACGCGGGTGATGCTGGTGCAGGGCACGGGCTTCAACTGGCCGGACCCCGACCATTTCCGCATCGTCTTTCTGCCGCACGAGCCGGATCTGCGCGAAGCCATCGAGCGCATTGCGCGCTTTCTCAAGACGGTGCGCGAACGGACCCAGCGCGCGCGGGCGCTGGCCACACCGGCCAATGTGCAACCGCTCAAACGCCCTGCCACCAAGGCAGCCGGCAACGCCTGAGACCCCGCACACGCGATCATCCGGCCTGCCTCAACGCTTTTCTTCCGACCTCTCTCGACCATGACCAACATCCGAATTGGCCTTCTCGGCATCGGCACCGTCGGTGCCGGCACATTTCAGGTACTCAAGCGTAATCAGCAGGAAATCAGCCGCCGGGCCGGACGCGGCATCGACATTGCCGTCGTCGCGGACCTGAACGCCGAGCGAGCCCGCCAGATCGTCGGCGACGACGTTGAGGTCGTTTCGGACGCCCGCAGCGTGGTGGCACGCCCGGACATCGACGTGGTCATCGAACTCATCGGCGGCTACGGGATTGCGCGGGAGCTGGTGCTGGCGGCCATTGAGAGCGGCAAGCATGTGGTCACGGCCAACAAGGCGCTGCTGGCCGTGCACGGCACCGAGATCTTCGCGGCCGCCGCGCGCAAGGGCGTCATCGTCGCCTACGAGGCCGCCGTCGCCGGAGGCATCCCGATTGTCAAGGCATTGCGTGAAGGGCTGGTGGCCAACCGCGTGCAGTGGGTGGCCGGCATCATCAACGGCACCACCAACTTCATCCTCTCGGAAATGCGCGACAAGGGGCTGGACTTCCAGGCCGTGCTCAAGCAGGCGCAGCAGCTGGGCTATGCCGAGGCCGACCCGACCTTCGATATCGAGGGCATTGACGCCGCGCACAAGATCACCCTGCTCAGCGCCATTGCCTTTGGCATACCGGTGCAGTTTGACAAGGCCTACGTCGAGGGCATCACCGCGCTGCATCGCCCGGACATCCGCTATGCCGAGCAGCTTGGCTACCGCATCAAGCTGCTGGGCGTTGCCAAGCGCACCGAACGCGGCGTCGAACTGCGCGTGCACCCCACGCTGATTCCGGCCAAACGCCTGATCGCCAGTGTTGAAGGCGCCATGAACGCGGTCGTCGTCAAAGGTGATGCCGTCGGCACCACGCTCTACTACGGCCAGGGGGCTGGCGCCGAACCCACGGCCAGCGCAGTGATTGCCGATCTGGTCGACATCGCCCGCCTGCAAGGCGCCGATGCCAGCCATCAGGTGCCGGCGCTCGCCTACCATCACGATTGTCAACCCGCAGAGGCGCCGCCACCTGTGCTGCCGATGGAGGACGTCGTCACCAGCTACTACCTGCGCGCGCGGGTCGCTGATCAGGCGGGCGTGCTGGCCACCATCACCAGCCTGCTGGCCGATGCAGGCATCAGCGTCGATGCACTGCTGCAGCGCGAGGCCGACGAAGTCACCGATTTCAGCGAAGGCCAGGCCAGCCAGCCCCAGACCGACCTGATCATCCTTACGCACGAAACCCGCGAAGGTACCTTCAACGCCGCACTGGAGAAGATTCAGCAGCTGCCCAGCGTGCTGGGCAGCATCGTGCGCATCCGCAAGGAAGAGCTGGACTGAAGAGGCCTGGCCGCATGACCGCCAACCCAGTGCCGCAACGCCACTCCGGGCAAGAAGAGATCAGCGCCTTTCCCTGCATGGAGGCGACCTCGGGCCTGCGACCGCTGCAGCTTGTCCTGCAAACGGGCTTCTGGTGCCTGATAATGCTGTGTACGGTCGGCGCTGGCATCAGCATCCTGATGGTGACGCTGGAAAGGCCTGACCTGTCGGCAGGAATGGTGCTGCTGATGGTCACGCTCTCGGCACTGTGTTTTGGCATCAGCTATGCCGTCGTGAAAATGGCCCGCAAAGCGTTCAAGCGTCGCTGCGTCAGTGTGGCGGTCGACGCACTGGGGTTGCATCGCCGCCTTGCCGACGGACACGTCGAGACCATCCGCTACAGCGATTTGCGGCCCGCGCCAGCCAGTGCCTATGACGTCTACATACAGACCGTTTACCGCAGGCCGTCGCGACTGAAGGTCCATATGGCGCAGCCAGGCCGTGCGCTTGCGCAGCCACACACGGTCAACTGTGCCCTCGACTTCAGGTTTACCATGAATCGCCTGACCCTGATCGGCCATTTCATCCGGGGCATCAGGACTTTTCGCCCCGAACTGCGCATCAGTGATACCGTCTACACCCATTTTTTTATTGACCCGCAAAGCCACCAGCCGCTTTACCGTCAACGGTTTATCTCCTACTGCATTGCGTGCACAGCAACGCTGGGGATCATGATGTTGATCATCTTCCTCACCAGCTAAGCCGTCAGGTTGCGCCACCATTATTCGTGTTGGAGACAGCCCTTTTCATTGACTGCACCGGTGAAGGTATCGGCCTCGCCGGCACTTTATCCCGCTCCTACCTGCCATGCGCTATCTCTCGACCCGCGGCCATGCCGACCCCAAACGCTTCAGCGACATCCTGCTCGAAGGGCTGGCGCCCGACGGCGGGCTGTACCTGCCGGAACACTATCCGCAGATAAAGACCCAACTGCCCCAACTGCGGCGCATCTACCGCGAGCAGGGCTACGCCGCGCTGGCGCACGCCCTGCTCTCGCTCTACATCG
This sequence comes from Lampropedia cohaerens, assembly GCF_001005215.1. GTDB lineage: Bacteria > Pseudomonadota > Gammaproteobacteria > Burkholderiales > Burkholderiaceae_C > Lampropedia > Lampropedia cohaerens. Next base: position 103,485 of record NZ_LBNQ01000020.1, on the reverse strand, counting down.
ATGACATTCCCGCGACAGACCTGCGCGCGATCTGCGAGAAGACCTACACCAAGGCCGTATTCGGCACGCAAGCCATTACGCCGGTGCGCCAGCTTGAACCGGGCCTGTGGCTGCAGGGCCTGTCCAACGGCCCGACGCTGGCCTTCAAGGACATGGCCATGCAGCTGCTGGGCAACCTGTTCGAGTACGAACTGGCGCGCCGCGGCAGCGTGCTCAACATCCTGGGCGCCACATCGGGCGACACCGGCAGTGCCGCCGAATACGCCATGCGCGGCAAGCGCGGCGTGCGCGTATTCATGCTCAGCCCGCACGGGCGCATGAGCCCGTTCCAGCAGGCCCAGATGTTCAGCCTGCAGGACCCCAACATCCACAACATCGCCATCGAAGGAGTCTTCGACGACTGCCAGGACATCGTCAAGGCCGTGAGCAACGACCTGGCGTTCAAGCAGCAGTTTCACATCGGCACGGTCAACTCCATCAACTGGGCGCGACTGCTGGCGCAGGTGGTGTACTACTTTGCCGGCTACTTCCAGGTCACGGACAGCGACGCGCAGCGCGTGTCGTTCACGGTGCCAAGCGGCAACTTCGGCAATGTCTGCGCCGGCCATGTCGCGCGCCAGATGGGCCTGCCGATTGCGGAGCTGGTCGTGGCCACCAACGAAAACGATGTGCTCGACGAGTTCTTCCGCACGGGCATCTACCGCCCGCGCAGCGCCGCCGATACGCTGGAGACCTCCAGCCCGTCGATGGACATTTCCAAGGCCAGCAACTTCGAGCGCTTCGTCTTTGACCTGCTGGATCGCGATGCGAATGCACTGCGCACGCTGTTTGCGCAAACGCTGCCGACTCAGGGCTATTTCGACCTGAGCGGCGATGCGCGCTTTCAGCAATGTAGAAGCCGCTTCGGATTTACCAGCGGCGCCAGCACCCATGCCGACCGGCTTGCCACCATCCGCGATGTCTGGCAGCAGCATGGGCAAGAGATCGATCCACACACCGCCGATGGCGTCAAGGTCGCACGCGCGCACCGCAGTGGCGATGCCGCCGCAGTGCCAATGATCGTGCTCGAGACGGCGCTGCCTGTGAAGTTCAGCGCCACGCTGGTCGAGGCGCTGGGCCACGAGCCCGCACGCCCTGCTCGGTTTGACGGCATCGAGAGCCTGCCCAAGCGCGTGACGGTGATGCCCGCTGACGTGCAGGCCGTCAAGAATCTCATTGCCCAGCAGGCAGGCGCCGACACGGCATGAGTCACACCTGCGCGCAGTCTCGCTGCGGCGCCCGCAGCCCATGGCACGTGTCCATCACCGTCATCAGGCTGTCACGCAGGCACTGTAGGCGCAGGCTATAATCGCCCCCTCAATCCAAAATCGTTCTGCCCAGGCTGTGGTCTGGCAGTTCCTTGGTTGGTCGCAACCCCTTCCCCCATTACGAGGTTGATGAATCGCCATGACTTTTGCCTTGACCCCCGTCTATGGTTGCGCATGCCAGACTCCGGCACTGCGCAATGCCCGCGCCTATCGCATTCACCGCGCGCTGATCGTCTGGTAAACCACTTGGCGCGTCCACAGCATTCGTTTGACCGCGCCATTGCCCGGTTACGCTGATCGGCGGCCCTGCTGCCGATCAGGCTTCCAGGCATCCATTGGATGCCAGCCCCGACCGATTTCCCCAACCGGCACGTTAGAAGTGCTGCCGCGCAGCTGCATGGCCGCATGCACCCACATGTGACGTCAGTCGAAGCCAGCGGCACGCCAACGCGCCGGAACTTGGTTTTTTGTACAGGAGCCACCGAATTGCCCCCTGCCTCCGCCGAACTTGCCACACCCTACTACTGCATTGACGAGCAGGCGCTACTCGCGAACATGCAGCGCATCGAGCGCGTGCGTGCGCTCTCGGGCGCCAAGGCGCTGCTGGCGCTCAAGTGCTTTGCTACATGGTCAGTGTTCCCGTTGATGCGCCAATACCTCGACGGCACCACCTCCTCGTCGCTATACGAAGTCAAGCTGGGGCATCAGAAGTTCGGTGGGGAGACACACGCCTACAGCGTCGCCTTCGCCGACCATGAAATCGACGAGGTGCTGCAGCACAGCGACAAGATCATCTTCAACTCGCTGGGGCAGCTCACGCGCTTTGCGGACAAGACACGCGCTGCCGGCAAGCCCATGGGCCTGCGCGTCAATCCGGGCACCAGCAACTCGCCCTATTTGCTTGCTGACCCCGCCCGGCCTCACAGCCGCCTGGGCGAAGCCGACCCTGCCAGAATCGAGGAAGTGATCGAGCAGCTCAGTGGACTGATGTTTCACAACAACTGCGAGAACCGCAGTTTCGAGAGCTTCGATGCCATGCTGGGCCAGATCGAGCAGCGCTTTGGCCACCTGCTGGCCCGGGTGCAGTGGGTCAGCCTGGGCGGCGGCATCCACTTCGCCGAGCCCGGCTACCCACTGGAGGCTCTGGCTGCACGGCTGAAGGCGTTTGCGCAGCAGTACAACGTACAGGTCTATCTGGAGCCGGGTGAGGCCGCCGTCGCTGGCGCGGCAACGCTGGAAGTCTCCGTGCTGGACGTTGGCTTCAATGGCAAGCCGTTGGCCATCGTCGACAGCTCCACCGAGGCGCACATGCTGGATCTGCTGGTCTATGACCTGCCCGCGCGCATCGTGCCCGATGCGGGGCCGCACAGCTACCTGGTCTGCGGCAAGACCTGCCTGGCCGGCGATATCTTCGGCGAGTTCCGCTTCGCCGAGCCGCTGCAGGTTGGCGACCGCATCAGCATCCAGGATGCCGCAGGCTACACGATGGTGAAGAAAAACTGGTTCAACGGCGTGGCCATGCCCGCCATCGTGGTGCGACGCCTTGACGGCCATCTGGAAGTCGTACGGCAATTCGGGTTTGATGACTACGTCAACAGTCTTTCGTAGGCGCTAGCGTTATCTCTCGCTTGCGCGATGTTTGCCGCAGTATCGCGGTGCTTTTCTTACAGGGGGCTTTGTGCGAAATGAAGAAAAATGTCTTGATTATCGGCGCTGGTGGAGTTGGGCAGGTAGTGGCACATAAGTGTGCCCAGCACAATCGCCTGCTCGGCGACATCCATATCGCCTCACGCAACATCAACAAGTGCCTGGCCATCATCGACAGCATCCACGAAAAGGGCGCACTGCAAAACCGCAAGGGCGTGCTCAAGGCCCATCGGCTTGATGCGATGGACACGCACGCCACGCGCGAGCTGATCGAAGCCACGGGCGCGCAGATCGTCATCAACGTCGGCCATGCGTTCGTGAACATGTCGGTGCTGCAGGCCTGCATCGAGACCGGCGCAGCCTACATCGACACGGCCATTCACGAAGATCCCACCAAGATCTGCGAGACCCCGCCCTGGTACGCCAACTACGAGTGGAAGCGCAAAGCCCTCTGTGCAGAAAAAGGCGTCACGGCAATCCTGGGCTGCGGGTTCGACCCCGGCGTCGTCAATGCCTACGCGGCGCTGGCGGTGCGGGAGTATTTCGACCAGGTTGACTCCATCGATATCATCGACATCAATGCGGGCAGCCACGGCAAGTACTTTGCCACCAATTTCAATCCGGAGATCAACTTCCGCGAGTTCACCGGACAGGTGTGGTCCTGGCAGGATGGGCAATGGAAGTCCAACAAGATGTTCGAGGTCAAGCGCACCGACGACCTGCCAGTGGTTGGCCAGCAAACGGCCTACCTGACAGGGCATGACGAGCTGCACTCGCTGTCACAGCATCTGGATGTGCCCAACATCCGTTTCTGGATGGGCTTTGGCGAGCACTACATCAACGTCTTTACGGTGTTGCGCAACCTCGGCCTGCTGTCGGAAAAACCAGTCCGGCTGGATAACGGCCAGGAGGTGGTGCCACTGCAGTTGGTCAAGGCCGTGCTGCCCGACCCTGCCTCGCTGGCCCCCAGCTACGTCGGCAAGACCTGCATCGGCAACATTGTCAAGGGCACCAAGGATGGCAAGCCACGCGAGGTGTTCGTCTACAACGTCGCCGACCATGTCGAGGCCTATGCCGAAGTGGGCAGCCAGGGCATCTCGTACACTGCAGGCATTCCCGCTGCCGCAGCGGCGATCCTGATCGCCCAGGGCGTCTGGGACGTGCGCAAGATGGTCAACGTCGAGGAGCTGCCCTATCAGCCGTTCATCAACCTGATGAACGACATCGGGCTGCCCACGCAGATCCGTGAAAACGGCGAGGATGCACTGGTTTCCTTCAGCGACGAGGCACTGGCCGCGGCTGCCTGACGGATGACGCCAGCTGCATTGCAGCGCCCCGCCGGAGCCGATCCCCGCAATCTGCGGCGATCGGCTTTTTCACACCTGCCCCGCTGCGGACAAATGCAGTAAAAAACAAAAGGCCGCTTGAAAACAAGCGGCCTGCTGTTATATGTCAATTGGTGCCCAGGAGAGGACTCGAACCTCCACGGAGTTGCCCCCGCTAGCACCTGAAGCTAGTGCGTCTACCAATTCCGCCACCTGGGCACTTCAGGAAAGCGCGTATTGTAGCGGATATTTTTTGCCGCAAAGGAATTCGCGCACCTGCATTGAAAAAATAATCACGCTCCCGGCGCCAGTATGGCGCATCTGGGATGCCTTCGCAAAAAACGACAAAGCCGCCAACGCGGGCGGCTTTCTTCGTTAAACTCCGACTGTGGTGCCCAGGAGAGGACTCGAACCTCCACGGAGTTGCCCCCGCTAGCACCTGAAGCTAGTGCGTCTACCAATTCCGCCACCTGGGCACTTCAGGAAAGCGCGAATTCTAATGCAAAAAATGGACAACCATTGAATAAATCAAGCCTCATGCAAGAAATCACCGGCCTGGTGCAAGGCCGCCGCGAGGGACACGGTTTCATCACGCCGGACGACGGCTCCGACGACATCTACCTGCCACCGAGTGAAATGCACCATCTTGTGCACCGTGACCGCGTGCGCGCACGCATTGTTCGGCTGGACCGGCGTGGTCGCCCCGAAGCGCAGGTGCTGGAAATTCTCGAGCGCCAGACCAAGACCATCATCGGTCGGCTGCTGCAGGAAAACGGCGTCTGGCTGGTCGCGCCGGAAGACAAGCGCTATGGCCAGGATGTGCTGGTGCCGCCCAATGCCACCGCGCATGCCAAGACGGGCCAGATCGTCGTCGTCGAACTCACCGAGCCGCCCACGCTGCATGGCCAGCCGGTCGGGCGCATTGTCGAGGTACTCGGCGAGACGGACGATGCCGGCATGGAAATCGAAATTGCCGTGCGCAAGTACGAAGTGCCGCACGCCTTCTCGCCTGCCTGCGAAAAGGCGGCCGCCAAACTGCCCAGCACGGTGCGGCCCGCCGACCGCAGGGGCCGTGTCGACCTGCGCGACGTGCCGCTGCTGACCATCGATGGCGAGGACGCACGCGACTTCGACGATGCCGTCTACTGCGAGCCTGCGCGCGTAGGCCGGGGCAAGGGCTGGCGTCTGCTGGTGGCCATTGCCGACGTCAGCCATTACGTCAAATCGGGCGATGCCATCGATGGCGACGCCTTCGAGCGCGCCACCAGCATCTACTTTCCGCGCCGCGTTATTCCGATGCTGCCGGAAAAGCTCTCCAACGGCCTGTGCTCGCTCAATCCCGGCGTGGATCGACTGTGTATGGTGTGCGACATGCTGATCACAGCCAAGGGTCAGGTGCACGCCTACCAGTTCTATCCGGCCGTCATGCACAGCCATGCGCGCATGACCTATCAGCAGGTGGCCGACATCCTCGCCAACACCCGCGGCCCGCTGGCGTTGCAATACAGCGCCCTGCTGCCCGAATTCCTGCACCTGCACGGGGTCTATCAGGCGTTGCTGACCGCGCGCAAGGCACGCGGTGCGGTGGACTTCGAGACCACCGAGACGCAGATCCTTTGCGACGACAACGGACGCATCGCGCAGATTGTGCCGCGCGCACGCACCGAAGCGCACAAGCTGATCGAGGAATGCATGCTGGCGGCCAACGTCTGCAGCGCCGAATTCCTGCAGGCCAGCGGCCATCCGGCGCTGTACCGCGTCCACGAAGGCCCCACCCCCGAGCGGCAGAACACACTGCGCGCCTACCTCAAGGCGCTGGGTCTGAACCTAACGATCGGCGATGACCCCAAGCCACAGGACTTCCAGGCGATTGCCGAAGCCACCAAGGACCGCCCAGACGCCCAGCAAATCCACTCGATGCTGCTGCGCTCAATGCAGCAGGCCATCTACACCCCGCACAACAGCGGCCACTTCGGGCTGGCCTTCGAGGCCTACACCCACTTCACCAGTCCCATCCGTCGCTATCCCGATCTGCTGGTACACCGCGTCATCAAGGCGGTACTCAGCGATGGGCATTACCGCCTGCCGGCCGTCCCCGACGCCGGCCCTGCCACCGAGCAGTTCCGCAAGAAACTCGCCGCCAAGGTGGCTGCGCCCGAGCGCATGGGCAGTGACGATGCGCCATCCGCCACCGACAAGCGGCGCTCTCGCCGCGGCAGCAAACCGTCCGACCAGGCCGAACTGCAGGCTTGGGAGGCTGCCGGCCTGCACTGCAGCGCCAACGAGCGCCGCGCGGACGAGGCCAGCCGCGACGTCGAGTCCTGGCTCAAATGCATGTACATGCGCGAGCACCTCGGCGAGGTGTTTGCCGGCACCGTCACGGCTGTCACCTCTTTCGGGCTGTTCGTCACGCTGGACGCGATGTACGTCGAAGGGCTGGTACATATCACCGAGCTGGGGGGCGAATACTTCCGCTACGACGAGGCCCGCCAGGAACTGCGCGGCGAGCGCACCGGCACGCGGTACGCCGTCGGCTCGCGGCTGCAGATCCAGGTCAGCCGCGTGGATCTTGATGCACGCAACATCGATTTTGTGCCTGCGCGCGACGAGTTGGAGCGCGACACCGGCGAGGCCTCGGCAGCATCTGGCAACGGGCGCCACAATGGCAAAAACGGCCGCAACAGCAAGAGCAGCCAGCGCCGTGGGGGCACTCCCTCGGCGCGCACGCACAGCGAAGCAACGCCCTCCGCAGCCAGTGTCGAGCACAAGGGCAGCGCTGGCGGCAAGCCTGCCCAGACCAGCCCGTCAACGCCGACGCCGCGCCGCAAGGGCCGCAGGCGCTGAACCTCCGCCCAAGGGCGGTAGGCATCGCGCCGCCCTGGGCTGCGCCGCGCTAGGCGGCGTTACACGCTCAGGCCGGCACGGCCAACCCCTTCTGCACCGCAGGGCGCGCCTCGAAGGCAGCCAGCACCCGCTGCACTTCCCGAAAATCGTTATAGCCAACCAGTTCGGCCGCGCCGTAAAAGCCTACTAGATTGCGCACCCACGGCAGCACAGCGATATCGGCAATCGAGTACGCCTCCTCGCCCTGGCCCAGCAGCCAGTCGTGCCCGGCAAGTTGCCGGTCCAGCACGCCGAGGAGGCGGCGCGACTCCTTGGCGTAGCGTTCGCGCGGGCGGGGATCGGCAATCTCCCGGCCAGCAAACTTGTGGAAGAAGCCCAGCTGACCGAACATGGGCCCTACGCCCCCCATCTGCCACATCAGCCATTGCAGGGCCCGGTAGCGGTCCGCCGCATCACTTGGCAAAAGACGGCCCGTCTTGTCCGCCAGATACACCAGGATGGCGCCGGTCTCGAACAGTCCCAGCGGCTGTCCGCCGGGACCGTCCGGATCGATGATCGCCGGAATCTTGTTGTTGGGGTTGAGTGAGAGGAATTCGGGTGTGAACTGGTCTCCTGCCATGATGTCGATCTTGTGCGCTTCGTAGGGCAGGCCCAGCTCTTCCAACGCAATCGAAACCTTCACGCCATTGGGCGTAGCCAGCGAATACAACTGGATGCGGTCGGGATGACGGGGCGAGCATTTGCGGGTAATCGGGAACTCGTCCAGTGGATGCGTCATGGAAATATGCCTTCTATTCTTTGGAAACTTCATCACGATGGCGCCGTGCAAGCGCTGCGATACTCCAGCCCCACAGCGTCGACGGTTGCACCGCATCGGTCAGTGCAGACTAGCAACCGGAACCTTTGACACCGTGCCATGCACGGCAAAGATTAGTCGGCTTTCAATGCCCTTGCCAGGCGCAGCCTTCAGTCGAATCTGACCCGTGGGTCCACCCAGACATAGCACAGGTCGCTGACCAACTTGGTCAGCAGGCCGATCAGGGTGAACAGGTAGAGCGTGCCTAGCACCACGGGGTAATCGCGGCGAATGATGCTTTCATAGCCCAGCAGACCCAGGCCATCGAGCGTGAACAGCGTCTCGATGAGCAGCGAGCCAGCAAAGAACGCGCCGATGAACGCAGCAGGAAACCCCGTCACGATGGGAATCAGCGCGTTGCGAAACACGTGCCCCCACAGGACCTGGCCCTGCCCCAGCCCCTTTGCATAGGCGGTCAGGACGTACTGCTTGCGGATTTCCTCAAGAACGGCGTTCTTGGTCAGAAGCGCCGTCACCGCGAAGCTGCCTGCCACCATGGAGATCACAGGCAGCGTGAGGTGCCAGAGGTAGTCGATGATGCGCTGGCCCCACGACATCTCCTCCCAGCCCGGTGACGTCAGTCCGCGCAGCGGGAACCATTCCAACTGGCCGCCGAAAATCACCAGCAGGATGACGCCAAGCACGAATCCCGGCACTGCGTAGCCAACCAGCACCAACAAGGTCGTGACGAAATCAAAGCGGCTGCCGGCGCGCACCGCCTTGGCCACACCCAGTGGCACGGCCACCAGGTAGCTGATGAAAAAGGTCCACAGCCCCAGGCTCGCCGAGACCGGCAGCTTCTCCTTGATCAGCGTCCACACATCCTTGTTGTGCATGAAGCTGCGTCCCAGGTCAAAGCGCGCAAACTGCCCCAGCATCTGAAAGAACCGCTCGTGCGCCGGCTTGTCGAACCCATACAGCGCCTTGATCGCTTGCAGTCGCTCCTCATCAACGCCCTCGTTGCCGCGATAAGTCAGGGCTGCGCCCTCGCCGCCCAATCCGGCGCGCGACTCGGCCAGATACTGCTCGACCGGCCCCCCCGGCACGAACTGCACGATCACGAACGTGAGCAGCAGCACGCCCAGCAGCGTTGGCACCATCAGCAGCAGGCGTTTGGCAATGTAGGTAAGCATGGCAGCAATCGACGACTCAGTGCAACAACGGAGATGCAATGCATGCGGCCACATGCATGATCGATGGTGACAAGCCTAACACCATCCGTCCGCGCCGTGGCCATCCCATGCGCTGCTGTCGCCAGCATCGGCTGCCGTGAATGCCGCAGAACAGCGAATGTGAAGGATTGTCACCTGTTACCTGCCCATGCCGAACATGGCATGACGCTTGCTTGAAGTCTGCCACTTGCCACTGTCCGGCCACAGCATGGCTGGATTCGCAAGGGCTCCATTTCTTATGCAACAGGAGAGATTCTCAATGAAAGCAATCAAGACAACCGTAGCCGCCGCAGCCTTGGTCATGGGTTCGGGCATTGCAAGCCAGGCCATTGCCGGCCCGGTGCTCGATGGCGTGAAGTCCAAGGGGTACGTGCAATGCGGTGTCAGCGATGGACTACCTGGGTTCTCCTATACGGACGACGAAGGCACCTACCGCGGACTGGACGTCGATGTCTGCCGCGCTGTGGCCGCAGCGGTACTGGGCGATGCCACCAAAGTCCGCTTCAGCCCCCTGACGGCCAAGGAGCGCTTCACGGCACTGCAGTCTGGCGAAGTCGACATGCTCTCGCGCAACACGACGTGGACGAGCTCCCGCGATACCGGCATGGGCCTGACGTTCACCGGCGTGTCTTACTACGACGGCCAGGGCTTTCTGGTCAACAAGAGCCTCGGCGTCGCCAGCGCCAAGGAACTCGATGGCGCCTCCTTCTGCATTCAGGCAGGCACCACGACCGAGCTCAACCTGACGGACTATTTCCGCAGCAACGGCATGAGCTATACGCCCATCACCTACGACAAGTCGGACGAGACCGCCAAGGGGCTGGAAGCAGGCCGCTGCGACGCCCTGACCTCCGACATGTCGCAGCTGTACGCACAACGCACCAAATTGGGGAATCCGGACGATTACATCGTGCTGCCGGAAGTGATTTCCAAGGAACCACTCGGCCCGGCGGTACGCCAGGGTGATATCGAATGGTTCAACATCGTGCGCTGGGCCCTGTTTGCACAGCTCAATGCCGAGGAATTGGGCATTACCTCGGAGAACGTGGAAGAAATGGCCAAGAGCTCCACCAGCCCGGACGTGCGCCGGCTGCTCGGCGTGGAAGGGGAATTCAGCAAGGACCTGAACCTGGAGCCGAACTGGGCCGTCAACATCATCAAGCAGGTGGGCAATTACGGCGAGATGTTCGAGCGCAATGTCGGCCAGGGCAGTGAACTGAAGATCGCCCGCGGTCTGAATGCACTCTGGAATGCTGGCGGCATCCAGTACGCCCCGCCCGTGCGCTGACCGGACGGTTCTGCGCGGGGCAGCACCGAGGCGGCGCTAAACCGCCCCTGGCGCGCTGCCCGGGTCCTCCATGCACCATGCGCGGCTGCGGTGTTGTCCGGTCAACCGGATGCGCCGCAGTTGCTCGGGCATGGTCTTGCCGGCTTCGTCGTGTCCGTAAGCCACCGGCGCACGTGACGGTGGCCGTTCGTTCCACCCGACCTGCACTTCCGCCCATGTCCATTTCCTCCTCCCACCAGTCCAGCGGGCGCTCTCTCTGGACCGATCCCAAAGCCAGAGCGTGGCTGTTCCAGACTGTAGCCGTAGTGGCCGTCCTTTTCTTCGGCTGGACCATCTACCACAACACCCAGTCCAACCTCGCCAGCCGCGGCATCACGTCCGGCTTCGGTTTCCTCAGCAACACAGCCGGCTTCGGCATCCTGCAATCGCTGATCGATTACGCGCCAACGGATACGTATGGCCGCGTCTTCTGGATTGGCCTGCTCAACACTTTGCTGGTGTCGGCGCTAGGCATCGTGGCCGCTACCATCCTGGGCTTCATCATCGGGGTAGCCCGGCTTTCCACCAACTGGCTGGTACGCACGCTGGCGGCGGTCTACATCGAAATATTTCGCAACATCCCGCCGTTGCTGCAGATCTTCTTCTGGTACTTCGCCGTGCTGCGGGCCATGCCCAACCCACGCGACAGCTATGCGGTCAGCGACGTGCTGTTCCTTAACGTGCGTGGCCTGTATTTGCCCGAGCCGGTCAAGGCCGACGGTTTCATTCCCTTCGTGGTTGCCCTGCTGATTGCTGCCGTGGGCATCTTTTTTCTGCGGCGCTGGGCGCGCCAGCGCAAGGAGGCCACGGGGCAGAACTTTCCAGTGCTGTGGTGTGCGCTGGCTGCCATCGTGGGACTGCCACTGCTGAGCACACTGCTGTTCTCGGCACCATTTCACTGGAACCTGCCGCAGCTGCGCGGCTTCAACTTCGTCGGCGGCTGGGTATTGATTCCCGAACTGTTCTCGATCACGCTGGCCCTGTCCATCTATACCGCCGCTTTCATTGCCGAGACCGTGCGCTCGGGCATCCAGTCGGTCAGTCACGGCCAGACGGAGGCAGCCCGCTCGCTGGGCCTGCGTCCGGGCACCACCATGCGCCTGGTCATCATTCCGCAGGCGCTGCGCGTCATCATCCCGCCACTGACCAGCCAGTACCTGAATCTGGTGAAAAACTCGTCACTGGCTGCGGCCATCGGCTATCCCGATCTGGTTGGCCTGTTCGCAGGCACCGTGCTCAACCAGACCGGTCAGGCCATCGAGACCATCGCCATCACCATGTCTGTCTATCTCGCCATCAGCATCAGCATCTCGCTGCTGATGAATTGGTACAACAAGCGCATTGCGCTGGTCGAACGCTGAGGAAGGCGCCACCATGAGCCCACTACCCCAAGGACATCGCGGCAAGGTTCACCACTTCAAGGAGAGCCTGCCAGCGCCCCACTCCACCGTCGGCCCGTTGGCGTGGATGCGCAGCAACCTGTTTTCCAGCTGGTACAACACGCTGCTGACGCTGCTGTCGCTGTACCTGCTGTATCTGGTCATCCCGCCGCTGCTGCGCTGGGCCCTGGTTGACGCCGACCTCGCAGGCACCACCCGCGAAGATTGCGTCAGCGGCGGCGCATGCTGGGTGTTCATCAAGATGCGCTTTGCGCAGTTCATGTACGGCTTTTATCCGCAGGAGCTGCGCTGGCGCGTCGATCTGACGGTCATCCTGGCCATCGTCGCCGCCGTGCCGCTGTTTCTCAGGCAGTTCCAACGCAAGATGCTCTATGGCATCGGCTACATCGTGCTCTATCCCGTCATTGCATGGTGGCTGCTGTATGGCGGCGGCATCCTGGGCCTTGAGACCGTCCCCACCGCTCAGTGGGGTGGCCTGATGCTGACCTTGGTCATTGCCGCAGCAGGCATCACCGGAGCTATGCCACTTGGCATTCTCCTGGCACTTGGCAGGCGCTCCGACATGCCGGCCTTGCGGGTGATCTGCATCACCTTCATTGAATTCTGGCGCGGCGTGCCGCTGATCACGGTGCTGTTCATGTCATCGGTCATGCTGCCGATGTTCCTGCCAGAAGGCATGAACTTCGACAAGCTGCTGCGCGCGCTGATTGCCGTGATCCTGTTCGAGGCGGCCTACATCGCGGAGGTCGTACGCGGCGGGCTGCAGGCGCTGCCCAAGGGCCAGTATGAGGCCGCCGCCGCACTCGGTCTGGGCTACTGGCGCATGATGGGACTGGTCATCCTGCCACAGGCGCTCAAGCTGGTGATACCGGGCATCGTCAACACCTTCATCGCGCTGTTCAAGGACACCAGTCTGGTGATCATCATCGGGCTGTTCGACCTTTTCAACAGCATCCATCAGGCCACGGTCGACCCCGCCTGGCTGGGCATGTCGGTCGAAGGCTATGTGTTCGCTGCATTCGTCTTCTGGCTCTTTTGCTTTGGCATGTCCCGTTACTCGATACACCTGGAGAAAAAGCTCAACCGCGGCCACGCACGCTGACTCCCATCGCCTCGTTCAAACTAGGAACCGTTCTCATGAGCACCCAGACACACGCTGCTGAACACGCCCCCAAGGACATCATCCTGATGGAAGACGTCAACAAGTGGTACGGCGATTTCCACGTTCTCAAGGACATCAACCTCAAGGTCAGGCAAGGCGAACGCATTGTGCTGTGCGGACCTTCCGGGTCAGGCAAGTCCACCACCATCCGCTGCATCAACCGTCTGGAGGAGCACCAGAAGGGCCGCATCGTCGTCGATGACGTGGAGCTGACCAACGATCTCAAGCAGATCGAGAAAATCCGCCGCGAGGTCGGCATGGTGTTCCAGCATTTCAACCTCTTTCCCCATCTGACGGTGCTGCAGAACTGCACACTGGCACCGATGTGGGTGCGCAACCTCCCCAAGAAGGAGGCCGAGGAAATCGCCATGCATTTCCTGGAGCGCGTGCGCATTCCCGAGCAGGCGGGCAAGTACCCCGGTCAGCTCTCCGGAGGCCAGCAGCAGCGCGTGGCCATCGCCCGCTCCCTGTGCATGAAGCCGCGCATCATGCTGTTTGACGAGCCCACCTCGGCTCTGGATCCGGAGATGGTCAAGGAAGTGCTGGACACCATGGTCAGCCTGGCCGAAAGTGGCATGACCATGCTATGCGTGACCCACGAGATGGGCTTTGCGCGCACCGTCGCCGACCGCGTCATCTTCATGGACAAGGGAGAAATCGTCGAGATCGCGCCGCCCGAGCAGTTCTTCACGAATCCACAGTCCGATCGCACGATCGCCTTTCTCGGGCAGATCCTTCACTGATGCACAGCTGCGCCGGTCACGTCCGCTGAAACCGCGCCACCAGCGCCGCGCTCGCAACCAACGCCAACTGAACCAGCACCAGCCCCACCCATACTGCCTGCGGGTGGCCATGGTCCATCAGCCAGCCAAACAGCAGCGGCGCGCTGGCCTGCCCGATGTCCAGCCCGCTATAGACAACGCCATACACCCGGCCGCTGGCCTGCACCGGGGTGGACTGCTTGACCAGCATATCGCGCGACGGGCCTGCCAGCCCCGTGACAAACCCCATCAGCCCAAACACCGCGGGCACCAGCAACGTCGGCACGGGAGCGAGCGCTACCACCGCAGCAAACACTGCCGCCACAACAAAGCCGCCTGCCACGATGCGCTCGGCACGCAGCGCGCGCTGCACGAGAAAGCCGCCAACGAGCATGCCAACGGCATTGGCGACCATGTACACCGTTACGCATAATGCCACCCACGCCAGAGGCATGGCATGCAAATGCGCGGCAGCAGGACCGGCAAACGTCTGCACCACGCTCAAAACCATGGCGTAGAGGAAGAAAAACAGCATGCATATCCACACTGCAGGCAGCGCCAGAAAGCCCAGCGGCGAGGTCGCCGGCGACGGCATGACGGGCCGCACCTGCGCAGCGGGCTTCGCCCCCATCCTGCCCACGGGCAGCGCCTGAGAATCGAGCAAGCGATGGGCTGTCAACGCCATCAGCAGCACCACCGCCACCACGGCAGCTGCCGCCAGCAGGGCAACGCGCCAGCCTGCCAGCTGTGCCAGCGGCACCACCAGCACTGGCGCAAGGGCCCAGCCCAGACTGCCCGTGATGCCATGCACGCTGTAAGCGTGGCCAAGCCGACTGCTGCTGACCTTGCGATTGAGCAAGGTAAAGTCCACCGGATGGAACACGCCGTTGCCCACACCGGCCAGCACGGCAGCCGCCAGCAGCACGCCATAGGACGTCGCCGCTGCGAAGGCCAAAATCCCCAATGCCATGCAGGCCAGCCCCGCATAGAGAACCGGCCTGGGGCCCCAACGATCGACGATGAACCCCGACAGTGCCTGCATCAGGCACGAGGCAATGAAAAATACCGTCAGCACGGCACCAAGCGCAGCGTAGCTGACGCCGAAGTACGGCTGCAGCAACGGAAACAGCGGCGGCAACACCAGCTGCGTGAAGTGGCTGCTGGCATGCACCAGGCCCACAATGCCGATGACCTGGACATCCTGACGCAGGGGCGAGGAGGCGGGGTGTGCGCTGGATGCAGATACGGTGGACATGATGCAATGGCGCGGCATGTGCGCGCGGGAAGAAAACGGAACCAGCCACAGTGGCGGCTGCGCGATTATCCCCAAACCGGCCGAATCGCGCCGGCGGACATGCTCCCCGACCGGCCGTGTCGGCGCACCGTCCCTCTCAAGATTCCCGGGCCGAACAGGTTTCCGCAGCGACAAGGCGCGCACATCCTCGCGTCACCCCATGCAAGGCGAATGAAAGGCCACGCCGCCAAGCACCTGGGCAGAGGCACCGCTGCACTTGTGCACTGTGCAGTAACAGGCGGACGCCGAAAGTGCCTACAGCATCCGGAAAGCGAAGGCGTTGAAAGGACTGCGTCCAAGCACCATTAAAATCGCAAGAGCACGCCGCCATATCTTGCGGCGCCAATCCTTGGTTCAGGGAGTAACCACGATGACATTGCCACAAAACCGCCTTCAGGAATTTGTCCGTCCCGAGGATGTCGCGCGCTTTAACATGATCGAGCAGCAGATCCGCCCATGGAACGTTGACAACAGCATGGTGCTGGCGGTGCTGGCGCGCGTCAAACGGGAACGGTTCGTGCCACCGGCCTACTATTCACTGGCCTTCATGGACATCGCCGTGCCGCTGGTGCCCGAGGAACAACTGCTGGAGCGCCCGGATGCCGTCATGCTGCCGCCCAAGATTGAGGCGCGCATGCTGCAGAACCTGGATGTGCAGTCCCATGAGCGAGTCCTGCTGGTCGGTGCCGGATCGGGTCACTTCGCAGCGCTGCTGGCGGCCATGGCCCAGGAAGTCGTGGCCGTGGACATTGCGCCAGACATGGTCGCGATGGCCAGCACGAATCTGCGTG
The DNA here is from genome assembly GCF_001005215.1 of Lampropedia cohaerens. Classification (GTDB taxonomy): domain Bacteria; phylum Pseudomonadota; class Gammaproteobacteria; order Burkholderiales; family Burkholderiaceae_C; genus Lampropedia; species Lampropedia cohaerens. The sequence goes on along the minus strand of NZ_LBNQ01000020.1, from coordinate 87,599 downwards.
ACAACGGCGTGGACAATGTCCAGGTCCTGCAACGCGACGCCGCTGTGGACGTGCCAGCCGGTGGCTTTGACGTCATCGCTCTGTCTGGCTCGGTGGCAGAGCTGCCGCAGCATCTTCTCGCCGCCCTCAACGATGGCGGACGCCTGATTGCCTGCGTGGGCGAAGATCCCATCATGCGCATACACGTCGTCACCAAGCGCGACGGTCAGTTCGACGTGCAAACGCCATGGGATTACAACCTGCCACGCCTGCAGAATTTTCCTGAAGCCAACGCATTCGAGTTCTGAGAACCTGAGTAACCGTCTTGAAAGTCAAGACGGTTACTCAGAACGCCAGCGGCGCCGTATCTCCCTGCCTGCGCTGCTTCGCCGCGGCAGCAATCACCTCGCTCCAGGTCGTCAGCCCACATGCCCTGGCACGCTGCAGTGCAATCAGCGCAAGCTCGGCGGTAGCCATCGCGTCCGCCACCGCGTCATGGCGCGCACTGTTGCCAAGACGCATGGCCTGCAGCCATGCATCCAGATCGCCCCCGCAGCGGGCATGCTCGGGCAGCAGTGCGGGCATGATATGCGCCAGATCATGCAGGCGCGGCAGCACCGCGGGCGACAAGCCTAGCCACTGGCCTGCCGCACGATGCAGCATGGCTTCGTCGAACCAGGCGTGCCAGGCCAGCCAGATTGCATCGTGCCCCCACTCCAGCAATTCCAGCAGTGCCTGGCGCGGATCGTCACCCTGTCGCAGATCCTCCTTCGTCAGGCTGTGAAACAGCTGCCCAGTAAGCGGCAACGCCGTCTCCACGTTGAGCACGCGCGCGAATGTCTTGCCCAGCACGATGCCCTGCGCCTCGATGCGGATGGCGCCTATGGAGAGCACCACATCGCGGCGACGGTTAAGTCCGGTGGTCTCCAGATCCAGCACAACGATAGGCTGCGCATCCAGGCGCTGGTCGGCAGCAGAGGCCAATGCCGGCAGCGCGGCCAGGCGCGCACGCATCTGCGCCGCATCTAGGCCTGCCGGCAATGACTGCGGCGCCAAGCCGCCGTTGTCAGCGCGGCCTGACAGCCGTGCCAGCCAGTGCTGCCACTGGCGCAGAAAACCGGTTCGTGCTCGCTTGCGTGCCATTGCTGCTCCAGATCACGCCAATCTGCGCGCTCTCAAAACCTGCTCATAGTTGGTAACGCAGCCGCAGCACATCCTGCAGACGCGCGGCTTCGACCAGAGCGCCGCGCAAAACGCGCTGCTCCAGCGTATTGAGGGTGGCCACGTCAATTCCGTTGTCCAGTGGCGCTGCGCGCAACGCCTGTTGCTGATGCTGGTGCAGGCGCAGTTGCTGCAGGTAGTTGAATGCTGTTTCACAGGCCTGCACGCGCGCGGGCGTCAGCGCGCCTTGCTGCCCCAGCAGCTGCAGGCGCCGCACCGTGGAGGCCGCGGTAATGCCATGCGCCAATGCCAGCACGCGTACGGCATCGACGAAAAGCGTGATGGCGTCCTTTTTAAGATCCAGCCGCTCCTGCCCCACCCCCATCACGTTCAGCAACTTTTTCCTGAGTCCCCCGACTGGCGGCGGCCTGCGTGCCAGCGCGTGGGTGGCCATCAATCGCTGAAAGACTGTTTCCTGCTGCACGGCATCGACCGCCAGGCGCTGCATCTGAGCGAAACCGCAGTCCTCGCCCCATACCAGCCTGGCATCGAAAAAGATGGTCGAATGCAGCACATCCTGCGCGCTGGACTCGCGCAGCATTTGCGCAAAAAAACGCTGCCACTGGAAATCGGCCCGGCACAGCGCCGGATTGCCGGCCATGATGTTGCCCGCGCACCAGTTCAGCCCCACTTCGTCCAGCGCTTGGTTGATGGCCTGTGCCAATGGCAACAATTGCGCTTGCAGGGTCTGCGCGTGCGCCTCGTTGTCAGCCCGGAAAATCAGACCGTTGTCCTGATCGGTCAGCAGCGTCTGCTCACCGCGCGCCTCGCTGCCAAACGCGATCCAGCCAAAGTCAACTTCCGGCTGGCCATGCGCTGCCAGCACGAGCTCGATCGTGCGGGCTACGGTGTGGTCGTTGAGCTGGGTGACGATACGCAGCACCTGCGCGGCGCTGCCGCCATGCGCCAGCATGGCGGCCACAAGCCGTGTCATGTCCTGCCGCGCCTGCTTGAGCGCAGGCATATCCGGTGCCGCACGGATCGCCCGCGCGAGATGCACGAGATCCAGACGCCGCAGCGCGAACAGATCACGCTCAGACACTACCGCCAACAGGCGGCCGCCTTCGACAACGCACAGATGCGAAATCTGTCTCTGCGCCATCACAAGCGTCGCATCGAACACAGTGGCCTGCGGCGACAGGCTCACGGGGTGCGGCGTCATGGCCTGCGTGATCGGCGCTTCCAGCTGCGGCTCATCGCGCACCACCACGCGCCGCAGGTCCCGCAGTGTGAAGATGCCCTGCAGCTGCATCTGCCCGTCTACGACCGCGATGCTGCTGGTGCGCTGCGCATCCATGATGCCGACCGCCTCACGAATGGTCGCACTCGGCGGGCAGGTGACCGGCTGGCGCAACACCAGTTCAGCCAGGGGCGTGTCCAGCGACTCTCCAGTACTGAGCGATTGCGTGGCGTTGGCCTGAAGCTGTGCAGCCACACGTCCAAGTAAAGTGCTGACGCCACGCAAGGCGTACTGCCGAAAGGGCTCGGACGCTTCCATCAGCCGGGCGAAATCAGCAACTGGCAACTGCAGGCAGAAGCTGTCCTCGGCTGCGGTGTAGGTACGGCGCGAAGCGCGTTCGCCAATGATGGCGGCGAAGGGAAAGCTGTCGCCAGGCAGCAGGTCCAGCGGCACGTCCGGTTCGCTGCCACTATCGCCACGTCGCGCAATGACATGGCCCTGGCGCACCACGTACCAGTGCGCCACCTTGCCATCGCCGGGCGCAAGGATGACCTGCCCCTGCGCGAAGAACACCAGGCGCGAATGCTCCAGCAGATACAGCACATGGACCGCGTCCATTTGGTCGAACGGCGGATACTGCTGCAGGAATGCCTGCAACGCCTGCAGGTTCTGCATCACCGCCTGCCTGCCCGCAGCCGTAGCGGTCCGGTTGCTTGCCATCGCCTGCCTCCTCGCCCAGAACTGACGGCGAGCGCAGTCAAGCGCCCGCAACTTCAGCCGTAATGACAAATGTAATGAAAAATTTCCGGCACTCGGATATTGAACCGGGCATTACCCGCAATCTGGAACGATTGGCCCGGCTCACAACGCAGCCAGGGGCCGCTCTCTTGAAGTTGGTACTCACATGCACCACCGACGCACTCCATCGTCTCTGGCGCGGCAGTGGCAAAGGTCAGTTGGGCCGGAAAAATCACTCCCACCGACTTGCGTTGTCCACCTGCGGTCAGCAGATCGTGGCTAACGCACTTGCCATCGAAATAGACATTGGCCTTGGTTGAGACGGAAGCAACGGGAAGGATTTCGGTAGGCATAGTGATCGGGCAAGTAAAAAGTGGCTGCGCAGAGCGCATACCCCATTGTAGTTGGCCCTGCCACCGCCATCCCTTCGGCGGCACGTCAACAACCCCGTGTCACGGGAGGCTCTGCATGGCGATCCAGTGTCTCCCCGTACTTGCCAAGTTCCCATTTTGCTATGGCATTGCGATGCACCTCGTCGGGCCCGTCGGCAAAACGCAAGGTGCGGGCATTGGCATAGTGGTAGGCGAGCGGGAAGTCCTCGCACAGGCCCCCCGCCCCATGCACCTGCATGGCCCAGTCGATCACCTGCAACGCCATGCTCGGTGCCACGACCTTGATCATCGCGATTTCGGTGCGCGCCGCCTTGTTGCCGGCCATGTCCATCATCCATGCGGCCTTGAGTGTGAGCAGGCGTGCCATGTCGATGCGGCAGCGCGCCTCTGCAATACGCTCCTGGGTCACGGTCTGCTCGGCCAGCGGCTTGCCAAACGGGGTGCGCGCCAGTGCCCGACGGCACATATATTCCAGCGCACGCTCGGCCTGGCCAATCAGGCGCATGCAGTGATGGATGCGGCCCGGCCCAAGGCGCCCCTGCGCGATCTCGAAACCGCGCCCCTCCCCAAGAAGAATGTGATCGGCCGGTACACGCACATTCTCAAACACCATTTCCATGTGGCCGTGCGGCGCGTCGTCGTAGCCAAACACCGTAAGTGGACGGAGTACCTTGACGCCCGGGGTATCTGCAGGCACGACAATCATGCTCTGCTGGGCATGACGTGGCGCCTGCGGGTCGGTCTTGCCCATGGTGATGTAGACCTGGCAGCGAGGGTCTCCGGCGCCGGAGATCCACCACTTGCGGCCATTGATGACGTAGCTGTCGCCATCGCGTTCGATGCGGGTTTCGATATTGGTCGCATCCGATGATGCGACTGCCGGTTCCGTCATCGCAAAGGCCGAGCGGATCTGCCCCTCCAGCAAGGGTTTGAGCCAGCGCTGCTTGATCGCATCACTGCCATAACGTGCCAGCGTTTCCATGTTGCCGGTATCGGGCGCGGAGCAGTTGAACACTTCCGAGGCCCAGGTCACGCGGCCCATGATCTCCGCCAGCGGCGCGTACTCCTGGTTCGTCAGTCCGGCGCCGCTGTAGCCCGACTGCTCGGCCGTATCAACGGGCAGGAACAGGTTCCACAGCCCAGCCTCACGAGCCTTGGGCTTGAGTGTCTCGATGGTCTGCAGCGGCATCCAGCGCTTACCGGCGACGGTATTGGCCTGGAGCTCCTGCTGGTAGGCGAGCTCGTTGGGGTAGATATGCGCGTCCATGAAGCGCAACAGCTTCTGCTGCAGTTCCCTGGTCCGGGCGGAATAGTCGAAATCCATGCGTACTCCTTGGTCGTGATGGGGCGGCAAATGCTGCGGGGATCGCTCGCCCAGGGACGGTGCGGGCGCGAGAAGGGTTCAGCGGCCAACGCTGCTTTGCTGGGCCTTGCGCCAAGCCATCTCCGCCAGCGGCGCGGCGTTCTCGCCCTGCAACTTGGCACGTGCGCTGCTGGCAAGCCCCTGCTCGGCGCGCTTGGCAATACCCTGCAGGATGGCAGCCAGGCGAAACATGTTGTAGGCGAGGTAGAAGTTCCAGTCTGCGGTCAGCTGCTCCACTGACGCAAAACCAGTACGTTCGCAGTAGCGGCGTATGTAACTCTGCTCATCGGGGATGCCCAGTGCGGGCAGATCCAGGTCGGCAATACCGCGGAACACCCCGCTCGGTATGTGCCAGCTCATGCAGTGATAGCTGAAGTCGGCAAACGGGTGACCGATGGTGGACAACTCCCAATCCAGCACAGCCACCACTGCCGTAGCATCGTGCGCAAACATCAGGTTGTCCATGCGATAGTCCCCATGCACGATGGCACTCAGGTCCGCATCGCTGGCCGATGCCGGAATATTGTCAGGCAGCCACTCCATCAGGCGATGCATGGCCTCGATGGGTCGCGTCTCGGAGGCCCGGTACTGCTTGCTCCAGCGCCCGATCTGGCGCTCGAAATAATTGCCGGGTCGCCCGAAATCGGCCAATCCGCTGGCACGGTAGTCGACGCTATGCAGCGCGGCGATGACGCGGTTCATCTCGTCATAGATGGCGGCACGCTCGCCCGCAGTCATTCCAGGCAACGCCTGGTCCCAGAGCACTCGCCCCTGCTTGAACTCCATGACGTAGAAGGCGCGACCGATGACCGCCTCATCCTCGCACAGTGCCAGCATGCGGGGCACCGGCACATCTGTGTCCGCCAGCGCACGCATGACGGCAAACTCACGCTCGATGGCATGGGCCGATGGCAGCAGCCTGGCGGATGGGCCAGGCTTGGAGCGCATAACGTAGCTCCGCGTCGGTGTGATGAGCTTGTAGGTCGGGTTCGACTGCCCTCCCTGGAACAGCTCCGCCGTCAAGGGTCCCTCGAAGCCCTCTAGGTTGGCAGTGAGCCAGCGTTGCAGCGCTGGCGCGTCGAAGGCGTGCTGCGTCGGCACTGCGCGGGTGCCAACGAAATGGTCAAATTCGCTCATCGCCGCTCCTGTCCACCGGTTGTCGCTCCATCCCACACGCCGACAGAAGCCAGCGTCGCTAATCCACCGCCTGCGTCACCCGCAGCAACGCGTCGCGATCGCGGATCACCAGCCCGCCCGTCTCGATGCGCAGAATGTCCTCGCGCTCCATCGCCTTGAGCTCCTGGTTGACGCGCTGGCGCGAAGCGCCCAGCAACTGGGCCAGCTCCTCCTGTGCCAGCTGCAGCCCAATGCGGATGTGGCTGCCATCGGCCAGATCGGCAATGCCGTAACTGCGCGCGAGATGGAGCAGTTGCTTGGCCAGCCGCGCGCGCAAGGGCAGCGTGTTGAGGTCCTCCACGAGCCCGAAGAGCCCCCGGATGCGTCGTGCATGCAGGCGCAAAATCGCGCGGTAGAACTCCACGTGCGTCTCCAGGATGCGAAAGAAATCGCTCTTGGAGACCTGCAGCACCGTCGTGTCGCCATGCGCATAGGCATCGTGCGTGCGCTTGTCGCCATCGAGCAGCGCCACATCGCCAAACCACACGCCCGGTTCCACATAGGTCAGGGTGATCTGCTTGCCGGTCAGCGAGGTCGAGCTCACCCGCACTGCGCCCTTGGCGCAGGCAATCCACTCCTCGGGCGTGTCGCCACGCGCGCAGATCAGGGCACCATCTTTGAAGCGTCTGACGTTGGCACATCGCAGAATGTCGTGTCGGAGTGTGGGAGAGAGGGTATTGAACCAGCGACCACCGTTGATCGCTTCACGTTCGTGCATGGTAAGAATGGGTTCGTCCATGGCCTGTCTTTTCGGTGACTGGAGAGGGGAGAGGGCGCTGCTGCAAGTGCACGCTGGAACTACAAATGATGCCCACTGGCCATGATGGCATGCCATCCTGCACTGCACCATCAGGGCATACGCGCACGCGCGTCAGACAAGCTGGAATAATTGCGCCCGTCGTTCCATTTCTCTGTCTGCACGCCAGCACTCCAACCGTGACCCCATCCAGACCCTCTTGCCTAGCGCCCGAAGCCAGCAACTCCGTTGAAGACACGCACATCAAGTCCATCCGGCCGTTGATCACCCCTGCCCTGTTGCGGGAGTGGTTGCCGGCGCCCGCAGCCACGCACGCGCTGGTCGCAGCCAGTCGCAGCGCATTGACCAATGTGCTGGAGGGCCGTGATGACCGGCTGATCGTAGTCGTCGGCCCCTGCTCCATCCACGACCATGCGCAGGCCATCGAGTACGCCACCCGGCTCAAACAACAGGCGGACGCCCTGGCCAAGGACCTGCTGGTGGTGATGCGCGTCTACTTCGAGAAGCCGCGCACCACCGTTGGCTGGAAGGGCTTCATCAACGATCCAAACATGGACGGCAGCTTTGCCATCAACGACGGACTGCAGAAGGCGCGCGCCCTGCTGCTGGAGATTCTTGCGCTGGGGCTGCCGGTCGGCACCGAGTTTCTGGATCTGCTGTCGCCGCAGTTCATCAGCGACCTGGTCAGCTGGGGCGCGATCGGCGCGCGCACAACCGAAAGCCAGAGCCACCGCCAGCTTGCCAGCGGCCTGTCATGCCCGGTCGGCTTCAAGAATGGCACGGATGGCGGCGTCAAGGTCGCAGTCGATGCCATCCTGGCTGCGCGCGCGCCGCACGCCTTCATCGGCATGACGCAGATGGGGCAGTCGGCCATCTTCGAGACCACCGGCAACCAGCGCTGCCACGTCATCCTGCGCGGTGGCAAGCAACCCAATTACAGCGCCGCCGATGTCGATGCCGCCTGCGCCCTGCTGCGCAAAGCCGGCCTGCGCGAACAGGTCATGATCGACGTCTCGCACGCCAACAGCAACAAGCAGTACTTGCGCCAGATCGATGTTGCGCAGGACGTGGCCAGCCAGATTGCCGCCGGCGATGCACGCATCACCGGCCTCATGATCGAGAGCCATCTCAACGAGGGCCGACAGGACATCGTGCCCGGGCAGCCGCTGGCCTGGGGCGTGTCAGTCACCGATGCCTGCATCAGCATGGAGCAGACGATCCCCGTGCTGCAGCAACTGGCTGACGCGGTGCGCACGCGGCGCCAGCGCAGCGGCACACAACGCTAAAAACGGCCCAGGCGCCATCTGTGCGACACCAGGCAATCGCACAGGCCGCGCCAGCTGAGAGGCACAGATGTGAGTCTTACTGGCCCAGAGAACGAATCTTCTTGTCGGTGTTGTACTGGCTCAACGCATACACCGCCCACAACGCAGCTGGCAGCCAGCCAATCAACGTAATCTGCAAAATCAGGCAGACGATGCCCGCAATCGGACGGCCAATGGTGAAAAACGCCAGAAACGGTAAAAAGATGGCAAGCAGCAAGCGCATCGAAACAATCCTCTCGAAAACAGTTCATGGTCATCGCGGACCAGGATGCAGTTTGCCACGGCCGCTGCGCGGCAGCGCGCATCTGATGAAGTTGCCCTACAACCTACAATGGCGGGTTTTCCCACCAACGCCCATTCAGCCATGGCTCTGACCGCTCTGATTTCCGTCTCTGACAAAACCGGCATTGTTGACTTCGCCCGGGCCCTTCACACGCAGCATGGCGTGCGCATTCTTTCCACTGGCGGAACCGCCAGACTGCTGGCCGAAGCCGGTATCCCGGCAACGGAAGTTGCCGAAGTCACCCAGTTTCCCGAAATGCTCGACGGGCGGGTCAAGACGCTGCACCCCAAGATTCATGGTGGACTGCTGGCGCGGCGTGACCAGCCCAGCCACATGGAAGCGCTCAAGGCGCACGGCATCGAGACCATCGATCTGCTGGTGGTCAACCTCTACCCGTTCGAGGCTACCGTGGCCAAGCCTGACGTGACGCTGGCCGAAGCCATCGAGAACATCGACATCGGCGGCCCCGCCATGGTGCGCAGCGCCGCCAAGAACTGGAAGGATGTTGGTGTCGTCACCGATGCCTCGCAATACGCGGCCGTGCTCGCAGCGCTGCAGCAGGGCGCACTGCCAACCAGGCTGCGCTTTGAACTGGCCGTGGCTGCCTTCAACCGCATCGCCCAGTATGACGCAGCCATCAGCAATTTCCTGTCTGCCCTGTCCTTCGATGACAGCCGTGCCAGCGACGAGCGCTATGCGCCCGAACGTAGCGACTTTCCAGCCCAGCTCAGCAGCAGCTTCGTCAAGCTGCAGGACCTGCGCTATGGCGAGAATCCACACCAGCAGGCGGCGTTCTACCGCGACCTGCAACCGGCACCCGGCTCGCTGGTGACGGCCGAGCAGTTGCAGGGCAAGGCCCTAAGCTACAACAACATCGCCGATTCCGATGCCGCCTGGGAATGCGTCAAGAGCTTCGACGTGCCCGCCTGCGTCATCGTCAAGCATGCCAATCCCTGCGGCGTGGCCATCGGAGCCGATCCATTGGAGGCCTACTCCAAGGCCTTCCAGACCGACCCGACCAGCGCCTTCGGCGGCATCATCGCCTTCAACCGGCCGTTGGACGGGCGCGCTGCGCAGGCCGTGGCCAAGCAGTTCGTCGAAGTGCTGATGGCACCGGACTTCAGCGCCGAAGCGCTGGAAGTCTTCCGCAGCAAGGCCAACGTGCGCCTGCTCAAGATCGCCCTGCCGCCCGGCGGCCCACGCCCATGGGACAACGGCCGCAACGCCCAGGAGGTCAAGCGCGTGGGCTCGGGCATTCTGGTGCAGAGCTCGGACAACCATGTCCTCAAAGCCAGCGACCTCAAGGTCGTGACCGAACGTCAGCCCACCGCCGAACAAATCGATGACCTGCTGTTTGCCTGGAAGGTGGCCAAGTTCGTCAAAAGCAACGCCATCGTCTTCTGCAAGAACGGCATGACCATGGGCGTAGGCGCCGGCCAGATGAGCCGGCTCGACTCGGCACGCATCGCCAGCATCAAGGCCGAGCACGCCAAGCTCAGCTTGCAGGGCACGGCCGTGGCCAGCGACGCGTTCTTTCCCTTCCGTGACGGCCTGGACGTGGTCGTCGATGCCGGCGCCAGCTGCGTCATCCAGCCCGGCGGCTCGGTGCGCGATCAGGAAGTCATCGACGCAGCCAACGAGCGCGGCGTGGTGATGGTGTTCTCGGGCGTGCGTCACTTCCTGCACTGACCCCCCAATCCGTGCACGCTGCACTGCGCTGGTGCAGTCACCTGCGCAGTGGCGGATTTTCCTTGGCATGCTTCCTGCTTGGAAAAAATGTCGGCCGCGGAGGCCGTCCTAACAAATTCATTCGTCAACTGGCAAAGGCGCCATGAACCCCGCGGGGTTCATGGCGCCTTTTGCTATCTGACGCTGCATCCTCCACCAATTCGTTGTCCGAAAGGAAACCTGCATGTCCTACATCGTCCCTGCCGAGTTCGTCACCAAAATGGTGGATGCCGGGGAGTCGAAGCTCTACATGGCCACGCGCGATGCCTTCATCCGTGCGGCGATGGCCGGTGCGATACTCGCCATCGCTGCCGTGTTTGCCATCACCGTGACGGCGCAGACGGGAATCCCGATCCTCGGCGCCGCACTGTTCCCGGTCGGTTTTTGCATGTTGTATCTGATGGGCTTTGACTTGCTCACGGGCGTGTTCATGCTTACCCCGTTGGCATGGCTGGATCGGCGTCCCGGCGTCACCGTCACGGCCATTCTCAAGCACTGGGGAATTGTCTTCGCCGGCAATTTCACCGGCGCGCTGGCCGTCGCCTTCATGATGGCTGTGACCTACACCTACGGCTTTACCAGCGATCCCGGGGACATGGGCGCGTTCATATCGCACATCGGCGAGAACCGCACGCTCGGCTATGCCGCGCATGGCGTCGGCGGATGGTTCACTATCTTCATTCGCGGCGTGCTGTGCAACTGGATGGTGTCGCTCGGCGTAGTCAGCGCCATGATCTCCACCACCGTCAGCGGCAAGGTCATCGCCATGTGGATGCCCATCATGCTGTTCTTCGGCATGGGGTTCGAGCACTCGGTGGTCAACATGTACCTGTTTCCGTCAGGAATCATGCTGGGTGGCAATTTTTCCATCATGGACTATCTGATCTGGAACGAGATTCCCGTGGTGCTAGGCAACCTGGTGGGAGGGCTCTCGATCACAGGCCTTTCGTTATACGTGACGCATCTGAAGACCGCGCCCCGCAAGCATGTGCTCGGCTGACCGCTGAACACTTGCTCGCGCTTGCCCACTTCGTGCTTGCCACATAATGCTATGCACCATATCGCAAAACCTCTGCCCGGCCACGATCAGGAGCCCGCTGTCTGGCTGGTAGGCGCAGGCCCGGGCGACCCCGAACTCTTGACCCTCAAGGCCGTGCGCATCCTGCGCGCAGCCCACGTTGTGCTGACCGACGACCTGGTCAACCCACGCGTCCTTGAACACTGCCCCCAGGCCCGCATCATCCATGTCGGCAAACGCGGCGGCTGTCGCTCAACGCCACAGGCATTCATTGAGCGTCTGATGCTGCGCTACGCGCGCCAGGGGGTGCGATTGGTGCGCCTCAAGGGCGGCGACCCATGCATATTTGGCCGAGCGGGCGAGGAAATGGCCCGCCTTGCCCGCCACGGCATTGACTGCGGCGTCGTCAATGGCATCACGGCAGGTCTGGCTGCGGCCACAGGGTGCGGCATCGCACTGACCATGCGCGGCATCACGCTGGGAGCCACGTTCCTGACCGCCCATACCGAGGACGGGCGCAGTCCCGACTGGCAGGCGCTGGTGCGCGCCGGAACAACCCTGGTCATCTACATGGGCGTCGCCACGCTGGCCAACACGCGCAGGCAGCTGCTGTCAGCCGGCATGGCAGCTGCCACCCCTGTCGCACTGATCGAGAATGCCAGCCTGCCGCAGCAGCGCCTATGCCGAACCACGCTCGCGCAGATGCAGGCCGATGCCACCGCCTTTGGGCTGCGCAGCCCAGCCATCATGATCGTCGGCGACGTTGTAGCCGCAGCACGCACGGCGCAGTCGCACGCGCCTCGCCGACGCCGGCAGGCATGACGCGATCTGCCACGGATTGGACGCCATGAACAAGACCCACGACAGAATCAGTCCGGGCGCGCTGACGCGCCAGTACATGCTCGCGGCACGCGCGCAGGAGCAACAGGCCCTTACGGAGCTGGCGCAGACCTGCGACTTCGTGGTGCTGACAGGGCAGCTCATCCACGCCCTGCAAAAGGAGCGCGGCTACTCCAACTTGCTGCTATGCCGCAGCGATGCCCAGCGTCTGCCTGCATTGGATCAACTCAGCGAAGGCGCCAGCCAAATCGAGGCACAGTGGCGCGCCATGCTCCAGCAACCAGCCCTCGCGACGCTGGGCATCTGGCGCAGTGCACGGCTGATGAACGCGATCGCGCATGCACTGTACAGGCTCGACGAGATGCCCGCCCTGCGCAGACGCGTTCGTCATCACGACATCGACGACGCGCATGCCTTCCAGCTGTTCAGCCAGAGCATTGCCAGCCTGCTCAATGCCGTTCTCGAGGCCATGGATGGTGTGACCGATCCCGACATCACACGGATGATGGTCGCCCTGCTGAATTTCATGCAAGGCAAAGAGCTGTGTGGCCAGGAACGCGCGCTGGGCGTGAGTGGCTTTGCCATGGGCAGCTTCAACAAACTGCAGCAAGCCACACTGCAAAACCTGCAGCAGGGCCAGGAGCGTTGCTTCGAAGGCTTCCAGCATTACGCGCCGACCTCGCTGCTGCAGCCATGGTCGGAGCTTCGCCAGGACGAGACCGCGCTGCAACGCATGCGCCAGCTGGTACTCGCCCCGCGCGGACCTCAGCCGCTCGACCCCAGCCTGGCAGACACCTGGTTTCATCTCTGCAGCGCGCGCATGGACGCCATGCACAGCCTCGAAGTCCGGCTTGCGGGTGTGCTGTCGGCCACCTGCCGCGAACACGCCCGCCTGCGCGGGAGAGCACCGGTTGCGAGCAGTCGGCCCGAAACGCCCGAGCCTCCCACCGCCGTGCTGTACAGCCTGCAGGGGCGCCCACTGGAATCCTCCTTGCCGGATGACGGCATCAATGCAGGCCTGTCGCGCTCGCTGCTGGATCTGCTGCAGGCCCAGGCGGCGCGCCTGCAGCAGGCAGACCAGGCACTGCTGCAGGCGCGCCGCGCACAGCAGGAACGTATTCGCATCGAACAGGCCAAGTGGCTGCTGGTGCGTCATGCGGGGCTGACAGAGTCCGCCGCCTACGAGCAGATGCAGCGCACCGCGATGGACCAACGCATGCCGCTGAGCGCTGTTGCCGAGCAATTGTTGGCCAACGCCCATCAACCAAAGTAGTGCATCCGCCCTACACCGACGCCGCAATGCACCAATTTAGTTCACGCATGGCGGCGAGGCACCGGCAGCGTTCTGCAGTTCCTGGCCCACGGCACCTCCCACATTCCGGCACAGAGTTTGCTTGACTGCCCGCATCACCTGCCCGTTTGGGCAAGTGACACAACAGCCAATCATTTGCGCTGCTGCGACGCACATCGCAGCAGCGCTTCAGGACAACGGCGTCCATTGCTCCCGGCCCCGCACCGCAGCGGCCGACAGCAATGGACGCCGTTTTGCATTTGCGCCTGCGCGAATGCCCTCATGCACAGGAACCATCACGATGAGCGACACAACGAAAATCCTGGTAATCGGCAACGGCATGGTCGGCCACTACTTTGTGCAGGAGATGGTGCGCCATCACCCTGACTTGCCCAATGCTGGCCTGCATATCACCGTACTGGGGGAGGAACCGCGCCCCGCCTATGACCGGGTGCATCTTTCGCGCTTCTTCAGTGGCACCACGGCCGAGCAGCTGTCCCTGGTAGAGCCTGGCTTCTACGATCGCCCCGGCCTGGAGCTGTGCCTTCAAGCCAGGTGCATCCGGATCGACCGTCGCCGCCGCACTGTCGCGCTGGCAGATGGCCAGACCCTGCACTACGACAAGCTAGTACTGGCAACCGGCTCCATGCCTTTCGTCCCCGCCGTGCCGGGCAAGGACCGCGCCGATTGCCTGGTCTATCGCACCATTGAAGACCTCGAAGCCATGCAGGCGGCTGGCGCGCGCTCGCGCAGTGGCGTGGTAGTGGGCGGCGGCCTGCTGGGGCTGGAATGTGCCAAGGCGCTCAGGGACATGGGGTTGCAGACGCATGTGGTCGAATTTGCCCCGCGCCTGATGGCCGTGCAGGTGGATGCCAATGGCGGCGCGGTGCTGCGCCGCAGGATCGAAGCACTGGGCCTGCAGGTCCACACCAGCCGCAACACCGTGCAAATCACCGATGGCGCGACGGCACGCCACCGCATGGTGTTTGCCGATGACACCTGGCTGGAGGCGGACATGATCGTGTTCTCCGCCGGCATCCGGCCCCGTGACGAACTGGCGCGCCAATGCGTGCTGGCCATCGGCCCGCGTGGCGGCGTCGTCATTGATGACCAATGCCGCAGCAGCGACCCCGCCATCTACGCCATCGGGGAATGTGCCAGCTGGCATGGGCAGACCTACGGACTGGTGGCGCCCGGCTACGACATGGCGCGCGTAGCCGCAGTCCATATCAGTGGCCAGGCCGATGCCGCGTTCCAAGGTGCAGACCTGTCCACCAAGCTCAAACTGATGGGGGTGGATGTCGCCAGCGTCGGCGATGCACACGGCAGCACCGCTGGCTGCCGCAGCTTTCACTTCACTGATGAGCTGCGCAACATCTACAAGAAAATTGTCGTCAGCGCCGATGGCAAAACCCTGCTCGGTGCCGTACTGGTGGGCGATGCGCAGGAGTTCGGCACCTTGCAGCAAATGGCGCGCAACGCCATGGCGCTGCCCGAGGATCCGCAATCGCTCATCCTACCTGCTGGTGATGGCAAGCCCAGGCCCGGCCTAGGCGCAAATGCGCTGCCAGACAGCGCCGTGCTGTGCTCGTGCAACAACGTCACCAAAGGCCAGATTGTCCTGGCGGTGCAGGACGGCGCCTGCACGATTGGCGCGCTCAAAGCCTGCACCAAGGCAGGCACCAGCTGTGGCGGCTGCGTGCCGCTGGTCACCCAGGTGATGAAGGCCGAAATGGCCAAGCGCGGCCTGGCCATCAACAACCACTTGTGCGAACACTTTGCCTACTCGCGCCAGGAGCTGTTTCACCTCATCCGCGTGGGTGCAATCAAAACCTTCGAGGAGCTGCTGGCCAAACACGGCAAAGGGTTGGGCTGCGACATCTGCAAACCCACTGCAGCCAGCATCTTTGCCTCCTGCTGGAACGAATTCGTGCTGAAAAAGGAGCTGGCCGGCCTGCAGGACTCCAACGACTACTTTCTCGGCAACATTCAGAAAGATGGCAGCTACTCGGTCGTGCCACGCATGCCAGGCGGCGAGGTCACGCCCGATGGGCTGATCGCGGTGGGCCGCATTGCGAAGAAGTACGGCCTCTACACCAAGATCACCGGCGGCGCACGGGTGGACATGTTCGGCGCGCGCGTCGAGCAGCTACCCCTGATCTGGGAGGAACTCATCGCGGCGGGCTTCGAGTCCGGCCACGCCTACGGCAAGTCGCTGCGCACCGTCAAAAGCTGCGTGGGGTCCACCTGGTGCCGCTACGGCGTGGACGACAGCGTCGGTCTGGCAGTGGAGCTGGAGAACCGCTACAAGGGCCTGCGTGCGCCGCACAAGATCAAGTTTGGTGTTTCCGGCTGCACGCGTGAATGCGCCGAAGCGCAAGGCAAGGACGTTGGCATCATTGCCACCGAAAGAGGCTGGAATCTCTACGTCTGCGGCAACGGCGGCATGAAGCCACGCCACGCCGAACTACTGGCCAGCGATCTGAGCAAGGCGCAACTGATTGCACTCATCGATCGCTTCCTGATGTTCTACATACGCACCGCCGACCGTCTGCAACGCACCAGCACCTGGCGCGACAACCTCGAAGGCGGTCTGGAGTATTTACAGGCTGTGCTGCTCGAAGACAGCCTGGGCCTGTGCGCTGAACTCGAAGCACAGATGCAGCATGTGGTGAACACCTATCAAGACGAATGGGAAAGCGCCATTCGCGATCCTGAAACACGCAAGCGCTTTCGCACCTTCGTCAATAGCGACGCGCAGGATGAAAACATCCGGTTTGTGCCCGAGCGCCGCCAGATCCGGCCTGCCAGACCAGAGGAAAAACATGCGACTGCCCTCGCGCAACCTGCTGTGACGAAGTAACGCCATGACCGCCGTAACCACCACACCCCCCATTCACACCGTAGCACCCGATCCCGGCACCGCCTCTGCCGGCTGGCAACCGATTTGCCCGCTGGCCGAGATCTGGCTCAACACTGGCGTGTGCGCACTGGTGCAGGGCCGTCAGATCGCCATCTTCCACCTCCCAGACGGACGTCTGTTCGCCATTGACAACTACGACCCCAAAAGCTGCGCCAACGTGCTCTCACGTGGCATCCTTGGCGACATCGCTGGCGAACCGGTGGTGGCATCGCCGATCTACAAACAACATTACCAGCTGCGCACCGGCACGTGTATGGAAGATGAGGCAATCACTCTACGCACATACACTGTGGAAGTACGCGACGGCGTGGTGTGGATAAACGTATAAGCGCCGTCCGCGACGCGCCCATAACCCCAACACGCCATACCGGATATGTTTCAGTCTGCGCCTTCGGCACTTTCCGACACGACGCATGATAAGTGGCCCCACAGCGACCCACACCGACGGCTGGCTAGTGCAGCCATAGAGGCGCAAATAGTGCGTGCTTTTGCGCAAGGCCGGACCTATCGATAGCACGACACCCGCGCTGCTGGAGTAACAAAACTGGCCTTTCATGCATTCGGCGCACCCCAACGAATCAAGGCGGCCCTGACCGCATCTTCCCCCATTCATGAGCATTCAAAAGTACATCAAGGAAATTGGTCGCGGCAGGGACGGAGCCAGAGCCCTCACGCGTGAACAAGCGACGGATCTTTTCGCACAGGTCTTAAACCGCCAAGCCACTGACCTGGAAATCGGCGCTTTCTGCGTTGCCATGCGCATAAAAGGCGAAACCGTCGCGGAGATGCATGGCTTCATGGACGCCGCCCGCGCCAGCATGGAGCTGATCGCGCCTTCCGCGTCGGGCTGCAGTACCGTGGTCATCCCCTGCTACAACGGCGCGAGAAGATACCCTGTACTTACGCCATTGCTGGCTCTGTTACTGGTGCAGCGCGGCGTGCGCGTCATCATGCACGGCGTCGTGCAGGAATCGGGGCGTACAACATCGGCACAGGTATTGGCGGCACTGGGAATTTCGCCATTGACGTCGATTGCGCAAGTATCCGATACGGGTGTCAACTTTCTACCGATTGAAGTGCTGGCACCCAGTTTGCATTGGCTGCTGCGTGTGCGCTACACCATCGGGCTTCGCAACAGTGCCCACAGCTTGGTCAAGCTGATGAATCCCTGCAGGAGACGCGCCATCGTCGTCGGCAGCTACACACATGCAGAGTACCGCGTCTTTATGGACGCCATGTATCGGCACTTGCAGTCCGATGCCATTTTGCTGCGTGGTCTGGAGGGGGAAGCAGTCGCAGACGCACGCCGCTTTCAGCAAATTGATGCCTACATAGGCGGGCAACATCGTTGCCTGCAGCAGGCCCAACAGGAGCGGATCTCTGCCATGCCCTCATGGCCAAGCGATGTTTCGGCCGGAGCCACGGCGCAATACATCCGCGAAATAGTGGCGGGCGCCCAAGTAGCGCCGCCTCCTGTGCTTGCGCAGGTGTCGCTGCTGGAGCAACTGTCGCAGCAGGTACCTGCCTGAGAACGTCCCAAAGAACACCGCACGCACCGTTCCTCTGGTAACGGGATAGTTGCTGCCTGCTCCCTGACTGCGGGTGAGGCCGTGCCGCTGCGCCACAACCGCCGCGATGATGAACAAGACCGCCGACCGCCAATGGCAATCGCGGCACCTGATCGAGCCAGGATCCGATCACCACGGCCCCTGTCCAGACCGGACACGTCGGCTATGCGCTTGACTACGACGCCATTAGCCCTGTTTTAGGCACCAGCGGCTTGCGAAAACACTGCATGCCCGCCCAACAGCGGGCTTGGCGAAGCACGCAGGACGCTCGTTAGTCACGATGTTATGCCGCGTGCCTGTTCAGTTATATGCCACGCAGTCAGCGAAGAAGCGCTTGTTGCCGTCCGCGTCCTTTTCCACGACCAGGCCGTGGATGTCGGTCTCGAAGCCCGGCAGCTGCTTGGCAAACTCGCGTGCGAACTTGAGATAGTCAACGATCTTGCGGTTGAAGACTTCACCGGGAATCAGCAACGGGATGCCCGGCGGATAGGGCGTGACCAGCCCGACGGTTATGCGGCCTTCTAAATGGTCAATTTCCACGCGCTCGGTCTTGCGGCGGGCGATGTGCGCATAGGCGTCGGCCGGGCGCATCGCAGGCGTCAGATCGGAGAGGTAGATCTCGGTAGTCAGGCGCGCAATGTCGTGCTTGGCATAGAGCTGGTGCACGTGCTGGCACAGGTCGCGCAGGCCCATCTTCTCGTAGCGACGGTGCTGCGCCGAGAATTCCGGCATCACGCGCCAGAGTGGATGGTTCTTGTCGTAATCGTCCTTGAACTGCTGCAGCGCAGTCAGCAGCGTGTTCCAGCGCCCCTTGGTGATGCCAATGGTGAACATCACGAAGAAGCTGTAGAGACCGGTTTTCTCGACCACCACGCCGTTTTCCGCCAGGTACTTGGTGACGATCGAGGCCGGCAGGCCGGTCTTGGCGAAGTTGCCGTCCAGATCCAGCCCTGGGGTGACGATGGTGGCCTTGATGGGATCAAGCATGTTGAAGCCATCGGCCAGGTTGCCAAAGCCATGCCAGCTGCTGGACGCCTTGCGGGACCGGCTGCCGTTGCCGCGGATAATCCAGTCGGCCGAGCGCCCTACCCCTTCTTCGGCCAACTTCTCGGGGCCCCAGACCTTGAACCACCAGTCGTTCTTGCCGAACTCCTCCTCGACCTTGCGCATCGCGCGTCGAAAGTCCAGTGCCTCCAGCAGGCTTTCCTCCACCAGTGCCTCGCCACCGGGCAGCTCCATCATGGCCGCGGCCACATCGCAGCTGGCGATGATGCTGTACTGCGGGCTGGTCGAGGTGTGCATCAGATAGGCCTCGTTGAACAGCGCGATGTCCAGCGCGCGTTCCTGCGAGTCCTGCACCAGCACGTGGCTGGCCTGGCTGATGCCGGCCAGCAGCTTGTGGATGGACTGCGTGGCATAGACCACGCTCTGCTTGGGCCGCGCGCGCTTCCTGCCCATGGCATGGTAGGTACCGTAGAACGGGTTGAAGGCCGCATGCGGAAGCCAGGCCTCGTCAAAGTGCAGGTTGTCGACGTAGCCATCGAGCATCTGCTTGATGGCTTCGGTGTTGTAGAGCACCCCGTCGTAGGTTGACTGCGTCAGCGTCAGCACGCGTGGCTTGATGTCCTTGACGTTGACTTCCTTGAGCAAGTCCTTCATCAGCGGGTTGGCCTTGATCTTCTTCTGGATGTTGGCCGGCTCGAACTCGCTTTTCGGGATTGGACCGATGATGCCGTAATGGTTGCGCGTGGGCTTGAGGAATACCGGGATCGCGCCGGTCATGATGATGCTGTGCAGTACCGACTTGTGACAGTTGCGGTCGACCACGACAACATCGCCCGGCGCGACATTGTGGTGCCAGACGATCTTGTTGGAGGTGCTGGTGCCGTTGGTGACAAAAAAGCAATGGTCGGCGTTGAAGATGCGCGCGGCATTGCGCTCGCTCTCGCCGATGGCGCCGTTGTGGTCGAGCAACTGGCCCAGCTCCTCCACCGCATTGCAGACATCGGCACGCAGCATGTTCTCGCCATAGAACTGGTGGTACATCTGGCCGATCGGCGACTTGAGAAATGCCACACCGCCCGAATGTCCCGGGCAGTGCCAGGAGTAGGAACCGTCCTCGGCGTAATCGAGCAGCGCCTTGAAGAACGGTGGCTGGATCGTCTCCAGGTAATTCTTCGCCTCGCGGATGATGTGCTTGGCCACGAACTCGGGCGTGTCCTCGAACATGTGGATGAAGCCGTGCAGCTCGCGCAGGATGTCGTTGGGCAGATGGCGCGCGGTCTTGGTCTCGCCGTGGATGTAGATCGGCACCTCCTCGTTGCGCCGCCGCACCTCGCCGATGAAGTCGCGCAGGCTCTGAATAACCAGTGGCTCGCTCTCATCACTGCTGGCCAGTTCCTCGTCGTCAATGGAGAGGATGAAGGCACTGGCACGGCTTTGCTGCTGCGCAAACTGGCTCAGGTCCCCATAACTGGTCACGCCAACGACTTCGAAGCCCTCCTCCTCGATCGCATGCGCCAACGCACGGATGCCAAGGCCAGAAGTGTTCTCTGACCGGTAATCCTCATCGATGATGATGATGGGAAAGCGAAATTTCATGGGGTTGCACTCCCGGCCCTGAGGCCAACGCAATGGCAAACGAGCAACCGCCCGCGCAACAGCGAACTGGGCGGGCGGTCAAAAGTCTGCGCAGTGTAAACAAATGCCCCGGCCTGCGTATGAAAAACGCGCAATCGCCCGCTCGCCGTCGCCTGTACGACACACCGTGCAGCGGTTTGGCAATACCTACATTCTGCGACGGGCAGCTGTCATACAGATGGCACCATCCCCGGTCACAATAGTGCCATGTCCTCACCTGCCGTCGACGCCCTGCAGCGCGCGCTTGCGACCGCGCCTGGCCAACCCTCCCGACACGTGCCCCTTGAGGGTGCGAGCAATTTCCGCGATCTAGGCGGCTACCGCACCGCCGCGGGCCAGCAGGTGCGCTGGCGTACGCTGTTTCGCTCGGACCGTCTCTCGGAACTGACCGCCGCGGACCAGGCCACGCTCGCGCAGCTGGCCGTGCGCCACAGCATTGACTTTCGCGGCGCTGACGAGCAGCGCACGCACGCCTACACCATTGCCACCTTGCAGCGCATCGCCATTCCCATCGAACCGCAGGTGGTGCAGGACATGCAGGCGCTGCTTGCCGCCGGCGACGCGCTCGACGCTGCCACCGCCCACCGGCTGATGCAGCAGACCTACGTCGCCTTCGTACACGAGAACACGGCGCAATACCGGCAGTTCTTTGAAGTGCTGCTGCGCCACGAGACGCCGCTGCTGTTTCACTGCACCGCCGGCAAAGACCGCACTGGCTTTGCCGCCGCCCTCCTGCTGGAACTGCTGGGCGTGCCGCGTGCCACCATTGAGGCCGATTACCTGTTGACCAATCTGCTGTATCGCCAGCCGCAGTTGCCCGACAACCATCTGCCCGCGCCGGTGCTCGACGTGCTCTGGCGGGTCCACCCGGACTTCCTGCATACCGCCTACCGCGAGATCGAACACGCATGGGGTTCGGTACAGAACTACGCTGCCGAGGCGCTGGGGCTGAACAACGCGGCGATCACCGAACTGCGTCACCGCTATCTGGACGTCACCCCTGCAACGCCCCGGCGCTGAACCCCGCGCGATAGCGGCGCAGTGCCCACAGGCTGGCGGCCAGTGCCAGCAGCGCAAACAGCGCCCCCACCAGCCCCACGTACTGCAGCCCCACGCCATCGCCGACACGGCTGCCCAGCAACGCACCCGCACCAATTCCCACATTGAACAGGCCGGAGTACAACGCCATCGCCACATCGCTGGCGTCACTGGCCAGCCCCAGCGTGCGCGCCTGCATGGCGAGCGCAAAGCACACAAACACCGCGCCCCAGACGACGGCCAGCACCAACAGCCAAAGCGGATGCAGCGCCACCGGCCACAGCAGCAGCAGGCAGACGGTCAGTGTCCCCAGCGCTCCCATCGTGAAGGCATTCGGGTGCCTCAGCCCCAGCCAGCCAAAGACCATGCTGCCCAGCAGCCCCGCGCCCCCAAACAGCAGCAGCACAACGGTAACCATATGCGCATCCTGGCGGGCAATGCCGAGAATGAATGGCTCCAGATAGCTGTAGGCCGTGAAGTGCGCCGTCACCCCGACAATCGTCAGTCCGTAGATGCTCAGCAGCGCCGGGCGCCGCAGCAATTGCGGCAGGCTGCGCAGGTCGCCACTGTGCAGGCTGGGCAAACGTGGCAGTAGCCGCAGCAGCACCAGCAGGATCAACACCGCCGCCGCGCCAATCATGGCAAAGGTCATGCGCCAGCCCAGCTGCTCGCCGATCATGCGGCCAAATGGGATGCCCAGCACCATCGCCAGCGACGTGCCCGTCGCCAGCATGCCCAGTGCCTGCCCCTTGCGGCCAGCTGGCGCAATGCGCACCACCAACGATGCCGTGATCGACCAGAACACCGCATGCGCACAGGCAATCCCCAATCGCCCCGCGACGAGCACCGCGAAATTCGGCGCTACTGCGCATACGACGTGGCTGAGCGCGAACAGCACGAACACCCACGCCAGCAACCTGCGCCGCTCGACGGCGCGCGTGGCCAGCATCAGCGGCAGCGAGGCCAGCGCCACCAGCCAGGCGTAGATCGTCAGCATCAGGCCAACCTGTGCCACTCGCATATCGAAGGAGGCGGCAATGCCGGTGAGCAGCCCGACCGGCACGAACTCCGTGGTGTTGAAAATGAAAGCGGCGGCCGACAGGGCGAGCACGCCCAGCCAGCGCGCCTGCACGCTCAGCGAGAGGTCGTTCATGGAAAATTTAAGGGTTTACCCGAATCAGGCAGGCGCGATTCTGCACCGTTTTTCAGGCAGATGTTGGGTGAGCGCGCACGCCACCATGTCCGCCACCGCACGTCCACTGGTTCCGATTACGGATAATGGCGCAAATGCTTTGGCCCTGTCACGCTTGCGCCGGCACACGACACATCCCATGCGCAAGCCGGCAGCGCTTGCCTACAGTACAACGATGACTCCGACTACGTCCCCACACTCCCCTGCAGTCACCCTAGAGACATTGCGTGCCAACATTGCCGCCATCGAACGTCGCATCGCTGCCGCCTGCGCGCGTGCAGGACGGCCTACCGATGCAGTGCGCCTGCTGCCAGTCACCAAGACGGTGGATGAAGCCACCCTGCGCCTGGCCTATGCCGCTGGTGTGCGCCAGATGGGCGAGAACAAGGCGCAAGAGGCCTATGGCAAATGGCAGGCCATGCGCGACCTCGCGGACCTGCGCTGGTGCGTGATCGGCCATCTGCAGACCAACAAGGCCAAGCTGGTGGCGCAATGCGCCGCCGAATTCCACGCACTGGACAGCCTGCGCGTGGCCGAGGCACTGGAGCGCAGGCTGCAAGCACAGGGCCGCTCGCTGGATGTGCTGGTGCAGGTCAACACCTCCGGCGAAGCGAGCAAGTTCGGCTTGCCACCACAGGACGTGCTGCCGTTCATGCGCCAGCTGCCTGCGTTTTCCGCCTTGCGCGTGCGGGGCCTGATGACACTGGCGCTGAACGCGCCCGATCCGGCGCGCGTGCGGCAATGCTTCGTACTATTGCGGCAACTGCGCACACAGCTGCAGCAGGACCTTGCATGGGGGGCGCAGCTGCACGAGCTGTCGATGGGCATGTCCGGAGACTTCGAATGGGCCATCGAGGAAGGCGCCACCATCGTGCGCATCGGCCAGGCGATCTTCGGCGCCCGGCCCGCCCCTGCGGCAGCCACCCCGCCTGCGCAAGCAGGTGATCGTCCTAGCCCCGGCTGAGATGGCCCTGGCTGCCACAGCTGCCCCCGTGCACCAGTAATCTTCCGCAGCGGACGGACACTTTATTTGCGTATGATTGGCCGCTCACCCTGAGCCCCTGAACCTGCCTTGCCACCATCTTCATGTCCGATTGCCGCATTCTCGTTGTTGCCCACGCGCCGCTGGCGGCGGCACTGAAGGCATGCGCCGTGCATGTATTCGGCGCACAGGCAGACGATGTGCTGGCGCTGGATGTGCGGCCCGAGCACGACGTCACGCACTGGCTGGCGCAGGCGCCACAGCTGCTGGGCGCCAGCCAGGCGCCGCTGCTGATCCTCACGGACGTCTTCGGCGCCACCCCGTTCAACGTGGCACGCGCGCTGGCCGACTGGAGCTGCGCGCGCGGGGTGCCTGCGCAGATGCTGACCGGCGCCAACGTGCCGATGCTGCTGCGCGCCATGACCTACCGCGATGAGAGCCTGCCCGAGCTGCTCGAGCGGGCCGAATCCGGCGCCGTGCAGGGCGTCATCCACGTCTCGCCCAAGCGGGGCGTACAACAAGCCAACCGACCCGCCCATGATCCAGGCCACCACCACCATCATCAATAAGCTCGGGCTGCATGCAAGGGCATCGGCCAAGCTCACCAAGCTGGCCAGTCGCTTTCCCTGTCAGGTCTGGATGACACGCAATGGCCGGCGCATCAATGCCAAGAGCATCATGGGCGTGATGATGCTGGCCGCCGGCAAGGGCAGCGAAGTGGTCATCGAAACCGATGGCGCACAGGAGCAGGAAGCGATGGACGCACTGCTGGCACTGATTGCCGACCGTTTCGGCGAAGAGGAATAGCCGATGTCCCCGGCGTGCCGCAGCAGTCTGTGCGGCGCACCCGTGGCACCGCGCAAACCGTTGGAGACAATCATGACGAACCAACGCATCAAGGGCATTGCCGTATCCCGCGGGATTGCCATAGGCCGCGCGATGGTACTGGGCCGTGAGGCGCTGCAGGTCAAGCACTATCTGGTAGCGCCCGCACAGGTCGAGGCGGAGCTGCAGCGCCTGCAACGCGGCTTCACCCTGGCTCTGGCCGAGCTGCGCCGCATCCAGCTGCGCATCGAGGGCGATCCCGCCTCGGCGGAGCTGCACGCCCTGCTGGACGTGCACGCCATGCTGCTGGAGGACGAGGCATTGCGCGAGGGCGCCGAGGCGGTAGTGCGTGCGCGGCGCTACAACGCCGAGTGGGCGCTGCTGCACCAGCTGGGCGAGCTGGCGCGCGAGTTCGATGCGATGGACGACAGCTACCTGCGCGAACGCAAGGCCGATCTCGAACAAATCGTCGGCTGGGTCGTGCGCTGCATGCGCATGCCCACTGACAGCCCTAGCGGAAGCACACCACCGCCCGGCCCGTTGGGGCAGGCACTGTCGGCAATGCAGCCGCCGCAGACAGCGCATGCGGATGCAGGCGACGGCGCGGCGTCCCCACCGGCTCAGCCGTTCATCGTCGTCGCCCACGACCTCGGCCCGGCGGACATGCTGCACTTTCGCCTCGATGCCTTTGCCGGCTTTGTCGCCGACACCGGAGGACAAACCTCCCACACGGCCATCGTCGCGCGCAGCATGGACATTCCCGCAGTCGTCGGCACCCGCGAGGCATCGCGGCGCATCCACCAAGATGACATGCTGATCGTCTACGCCGACGTCGGACTGGTCATCGTCAATCCTGACGCGCAGACGCTGCAGGCCTACCGCCTGCTGCAGGAGGAATTGGCACAGGTGCGCCAGCGCCAGCAGTCGCTCTTGCATACTCCGTCAGTGACCCGCGACGGCCAGGCGATTGCGCTGCTGGCCAACGTCGAACTGCCCGGCGACTGCACGGCGGCACTGCGCAGCGGCGCTGCCGGCATAGGGCTGTTTCGCAGCGAGTTTCTGTTCATGGGCAGGCACGGCGCCCTGCCCGATGAGCAGGAACAGTACACCGCCTACCGCGATGCCCTGCTTGCCATGGAGGGGCTGCCGGTGACCATCCGCACCGTGGACATCGGCGCGGACAAGGCGCTTGATGGCCATGCCGTCGCACGCCACCGTCAGGAGCACTCCGCGATGGGGCTGCGCGCCATTCGCTGGAGCCTGTCCAGCCCCGAGATGTTCCGCACCCAGTTGCGCGCCCTGCTGCGCGCCGCCGAGCACGGACCGCTGTCGATTCTCTTTCCCATGCTGGCGCAGCTGAGTGAAATCCGTCTGGTGCTGCAGCTGCTGGAGCAGGCGCGCCAGCAGCTGCGCGACGCACAGGTTTCCTTCGGGCCCGTGCGCGTGGGCGCCATGATCGAGGTGCCCGCCGCCGCACTGATGATCGAGCAGTTTCTGGAGCACTTCGACTTCGTCTCCATTGGCACCAATGACCTGACGCAGTACACCCTGGCCGTCGACCGCGCCGACGAGTCGGTGGCGCACCTGTTTGACGCCACCCATCCCGCCGTGCTGCGGCTGATTGCGCAGGTCATCGCCGCAGGTCGCTCCTGCGGCAAACCCGTCTGTCTCTGCGGCGAAATGGCAGGCGATCCGCAGCTCACGGATTTGCTGCTGGGACTGGGTCTGCAGTCGTTTTCGATGCACCCCGCGCAGCTGCTGGCCGTCAAGGAGCGCGTGCTGGCCGCGGACACTGCTGCACTGCAGGACTGGGCCCAGTCCGTGCTGCAGTCGCGTGAACCACAGTCGTTGCTGGCGCAGCACCAGAGCCCGTTGCCTGCTGCGCCCATGCCGGACGCCACGGCGCCTGCGGCGACCGACTGAGCCACCTCCCATCCGACATCCTTTATTCGCGCACTCGCACCAGCCTTGTACGCCTTACCCATTTCCATCGGCCATCTCAGCCTGATCTGCCTGGGACTGCTGCTGTATGTCGTGACCAGTCGCACCCACCATGCCCGGCGCTCATCCGGCACGGCCGTGGCCTGGGTGCTGGCGCTAGTGGCCTTCCCCTACCTGAGCATTCCGCTGTACCTGATGTTCGGCACCCGCAAGGTCACCAAACTGGTACGCAGCGACCTGCCCTGCGCCGATGCCACGCCGGCCGAGCGCGTCACGCCGGCATGGGCGCGTGACGTGCTGGCAGCCGTCCACGCACCGGCGCCGGTACGCGCCGATGCGCTGCACTTCGAGGCCGATGGCCGTGTGGCGCTGCTGGGCGTACTGGAGTTCATCGAGCGCGCTGAGCGGGAGTTACAGGTCTGCACCTTCATCCTGGCCAACGACGAGATTGGCGAGCGCGTCATGGACGCGCTGATCGTCGCGGCGCACCGCGGTGTACGCGTACGCCTGCTGGTGGATGCCATTGGCAGCCTGCGGCTGCGCAAGGCCAACATCCTGCGCCTTGAGCAGAACGGGGTGTCGCTGCGCCGCTTCATGCCGATCCTGCACAACACCGTCAAGGGCCGCGCCAACCTGCGCAACCACCGCAAGTACATGGTCGCCGATGGCTACTACGCCTGGTCGGGCGGGCGCAACTTTGCGCAGGAGTATTTCCTCGACACGCCGCTGCACCCGGCCTGGCTGGACCTGTCGTTTCAGGTGACCGGACCTTTGGCCTGCCACCTTGCCGTGCAGTTCGAGGCCGACTGGAGCCAGGCCTCCGCGCCGCTGCTGTGGGGCACGCGCAAGGTGGCCAGCGAGACGCTGGCCCACAGCACCATCGACGCCTTTTCCCGACTGCAGGAGACCTGGCATCGCGTCGCCGACACCGTGCTGACCAACGTGCTGGGCCAGGGGCCGGCCGATTCCGCCCAGCCGGGGCAGGCGCTGATTGCCGCGCCCATGGCGGACCAGACCGTGCAGCTGGTCGCCTCCGGCCCCGATCATGCCGACGACACACTGTATACGCTGCTGCTGACGGCCATCTTCCAGGCGCGCTGGCGCATCGTCGTCGTCACGCCCTACTTCGTGCCCGATGAGGCATTGGCCGCCGCCCTGACGCTGGCGGCGCGACGTGGCGTGCAGGTGGACATCTACACGCCGCGCCAGTCCAACCACCGCCTTGCCGACGTCGCCCGCATGCGCGCCATGCGTGAGGTGGCGGCCGCTGGCGCGCGCATCCATGCCATTGACACGATGTGCCACGCCAAGGTTGTGCTGGTGGACGAGGCGATGGCGCTATGCGGTTCGGCCAACCTGGACACGCGCAGCCTGTTTCTCAATTACGAACTGATGGTGGCCTTCTTCAGCCCCGAAGCCATTGAGGCTCTGCACGCCTGGGTGTGCCACATCCACACCCGCACCTCGCCCTATGCCCTGCAGCCACCGAGCGTGGCGCGTGACCTGCTCGAAGGGATCGTGCGCGCCATTGCTTTCGAGCTGTGACAGGCTGAACGCAGGCGCGTGCGGTGCCTGCCACTACAATGCCGCGCGTGTGAGCGCGTCGGCGCCGATCAAAGGGCGGCATGAGCGCCCTGCATTTTCTACATTGTCCATGCCCTCGACCAATCCCCCGTCTGACAACGCATCTGCCTTGCACAATCCCTGGCGCCTGTGCGTAGCACCCATGCTTGACTGGACGGACCGGGATTGCCGCTTTCTGCACCGGCTGCTCACGCGCCATGCGCGCCTGTATACCGAGATGATCCACGTCGGCGCACTGCTGCATGGCGATGCGGCGCGCTGGTTGCAGTTCGATGCCTGCGAACACCCGGTCGCGCTGCAGCTGGGCGGCAGCGATCCGCACGATCTCGCCAGCGCGGCTCGCTTGGCTGCGCAATGGGGCTACGACGAAGTCAATCTCAATTGCGGCTGTCCCAGTGAGCGCGTGCAGCGTGGCAGCTTCGGCGCCTGTCTGATGCGCGAGCCGCAGCTGGTGGCCGATGCCATTAAAGCCATGCGCGATGCCGTGACGATCCCGGTGACGGTCAAGCACCGCATTGGACTGGACCGCGACGAGGACTATGCGCCGGTGCGCGACTTCGTCGGCCTGCTCGCGCAGGCAGGCTGTGCGGTGTTCATCGTGCACGCCCGCAATGCCTGGCTCAAGGGCCTCAGCCCCAAGGAAAACCGCGAGGTGCCGCCGCTGCGCTACGAGGTCGTGCAGCGCCTCAAGGCCGACTTTCCCCGCCTGACCATCGTCGTCAACGGTGGCATCCGCGACAGCGCCCAGGTGCATGCCCATCTGCAGCAGGTGGACGGCGTCATGGTCGGGCGTGAGGCCTATCACAATCCATGGTGGCTCTCGCGCTGGGACGCCGAGTTCTTCGGCATGCCCGACAAGGCCCTGCGTGTCGAGGACGTGGAGCGCGCCTACGTCGACTACATGGACAGGCGCTTTCGGGAAGGCGCAGCAACCATGGGCATGGCCCGGCACATGCTGGGGTTGCGCAATGGTCAACCGGGTGCGCGCCGCTGGCGGCAGTTATGGAGTGATCACCGCCACAAGCATCTGCGTCCAAGCCAGATTCTCGCCATGCACCGCGACGGCATGACGCAGAATTGAGCTGGCACACTGGTGCGGCTGGCGGCAGCAATATGCACGCGGCGACATCCGGCAGGCCGGCGCCTGCGCCTGCGCATCACTGCCCTTGGCCTACGAAGGCGCGTATGCTCGCCTCGATGCCCGGCGCATCCAGCCCCTGCAGTGCCAGCAGTTTGGCGGGATCGCCATGGGCGATGAACACATCGGGCAGTCCCAGCTGCAGCACAGGCCTGATACAACGCAGGCGCTGCAGCGCCTCCAGCACTGCGCTGCCCGCGCCACCCATGATCGCCCCCTCCTCCACGGTTACCAGCCAGTCGTGCGACTGCGCGACGCGCTCCAGCAGCGCCTCGTCCAGCGGCTTGGCCCAGCGCATGTTCACCACCGTCGCATCCAGGGCCTCAGCGGCTTCCAGCGCGGGATACAGCAGGGTCCCGAAAGCCAGGATGGCAATGCGCGGCCCGTTCGCCTCGGTGGCGCGCTGGCGTCGGATCTCGCCCTTGCCATAAGGCAGGGGGTCAAGGCTCTCCAGCGGCGCCACGCCCACACCGGCACCGCGCGGGTAGCGCACGCAGACTGGACGATCCTGAGCATAGGCGGTCGAGAGCAGCTGCCGGCATTCGCGCTCGTCAGCCGGACAGGCCATGGCCATATTGGGAACGCAGCGCACGTAGGCGATGTCGTAGGCGCCCGCGTGCGTGGCACCATCGGCACCGACCAGGCCGGCACGGTCCAGCGCAAACACCACGGGCAGGTTCTGCAGTGCCACGTCATGGATGAGCTGATCGTAGGCACGCTGCAGGAATGTGGAATAGATCGCCACCACCGGCTTGAGCCCCTCGGTGGCCAGGCCCGCGGCAAACGTCACCGCATGCTGCTCCGCGATGCCGACGTCGTAGTAACGCTTCGGAAAGCGCTGATGGAACTCCACCATGCCCGAGCCCTCGCGCATGGCCGGCGTGATGCCGACCAGGCGCTCGTCGGCATCGGCCATGTCGCAAAGCCATTGCCCAAAGACCTGCGTGAAGGTGCGCTTGGGCGGCGTGCTGGGCTTGACGATGCCAACGGCAGGATCGAACCGGGATGGGCCATGGTAGGCAATGGGGTCGGCTTCTGCCAGCTCATAGCCCTGGCCTTTCCTGGTGACGACATGCAGAAACTGCGGCCCCTCCAGATGGCGCAGATTCTCCAGCGTCGGGATGAGGGAATCCAGGTCATGCCCATCGATCGGACCGATGTAGTTGAAGCCGAACTTCTCGAACAGGGTCGCTGGTACCACCATGCCCTTGGCCTGCTGCTCGAAGCGCTTGGCCAGCTCGAACAGCGGCGGCACGGGCTTGAGCACGCTTTTGCCGACGTTCTTGGCCGCCGCATAGAACTGGCCGCTCATGAGCTGCGCCAGGTAACGGTTGAGCGCCCCCACCGGGGGGCTGATGCTCATGTCGTTGTCGTTGAGTACAACCAGCAACTTGCCCTGCTCGGCCACGCCTGCATTGTTGAGTGCCTCGAACGCCATGCCTGCGGTCATCGCGCCGTCGCCGATGACGGCGACTGACCAGCGATCTTCGCCCTTGAGCGCGGCCGCCTGCGCCATGCCCAGCGCTGCCGAGATGCTGGTGCTGGAGTGCGCCGTGCCGAACGTGTCGTATTCACTCTCACTGCGCACCGGAAAACCGGAAAGCCCGCCGAGCTGGCGCAGCGTGGCCATGCGCTCGCGCCGCCCGGTAAGAATCTTGTGCGGATAGGTCTGATGGCCGACATCCCACACCAGCCGGTCATGCGGCGTATCGAACACGTAGTGCAGCGCGACCGTCAGCTCCACCGTGCCGAGATTCGAACTCAGATGCCCCCCTGTCTTGGCCACACTCTGCAACAGAAAGCTGCGCAGTTGCGCCGCCAACGGCTTGAGCTGCTCGCGCGGCAGACGACGCAGGTCATGCGGGCTGTCGATAGTCTTGAGCAGGCCGAACGGATCATCGTGGTGCGTGCTGTCGGTAGTCGTCATGGCTGATAGGTTTGTTCATGTTCAAGCACGGCCTGGCGCTGCACCAGCACCGATGCCCGGACCGGTCGCAAGCACAGCATCGCGGAGGAGGCACGCATGGCTTAGTGCGAGCGCTGCACGACCATGTCGGCCAGGCCCCGCAAGGGCGCACATGCCGCGTGGGAAAGGCCGCTGCGCTGCAGCGCCGCGATCGCCTGGGCATGCAGCTGCTCCGCGTAGGCGCGTGCCGACGCCACTCCCACCAGGGACACGTAGGTCGGCTTGTTGTCCGCCTCATCCTTGCCGGCAGTCTTGCCCAACGTTGCCGAGTCGGTCGTCGCATCCAGAATGTCATCCACCACCTGGAAGGCCAAGCCCAGCGCTCGCCCATAGGCAGAGAGTGCATCCAGGGTTCGGGCCGCTACGGCGGGCACGCAGTGCGCCCCCATCAGGACACTGGCATGCAGCAGCGCCCCGGTCTTGAGCTCATGCATGCGCTGCAGCGCCGCCCGGTCCATGGTCCTGCCGACATGGGCCAAATCAATGGCCTGGCCACCCGCCATGCCTGTGGGGCCCGATGCACGCGCGAGCAATCCACACAGCGCGGCCTGGACCTCAGGAACTATCGTCACGTCGCTGCCCGCTGCGGGCACCAACAGCTCGAATGCCAGGGCCTGCATGGCATCGCCTGCCAGCAAAGCCGTGGCCTCGCCAAACTGCACATGGACGGTAGGCTTGCCGCGGCGCAGCACGTCATTGTCCATACATGGCATGTCGTCGTGCACGAGCGAATAGGCGTGAATAAGCTCGACCGCGCAGGCACCGCGAATGGCCGCTGCACGCCACGCCGCAGCAGGCGAGGCCTCGCCCCACGCCACTGCCTGCTGGGCAGCCAGAACCAGCATGCCACGCAGACGCTTGCCACCACCCAGAACCGCGTATCGCATCGCGGCAGCCAGCTCCGCAGGTGCGCCAGGCGCCACGAAGGCATCCAGCGCAGATTCAATGACCCGCAGTTGCAGGCGCAGCCAGTCAGCAAACAGCACCGGCGCAGCTGCCGTCTCGCCGTGCGCGAGCGCTGGGGGTTTGGATTCAGAAGACGTCAAAACGGAAACTCTTTCAAAACTGGACTCTGCCCACCCGCACCAAGCACGCGCAAAGGAGCAGTGGCTGCAAAACTTTGCGGCATTGTAGGCAGCGGGCGCCGCCCGAGCGAGGCAGTGCGAGCGAGGCTGCATGCACCCGGCCACCACGGCAGGCCGTCAACATGCCCGACCCGGCTCACGCCTTGTCCGCCTGCGGCCTGGCCACCTCCCCCTCCAGCACAAGAATCTGCTGCTCGACCGCCTGCAGGCGGCTGCGGCAAAAAGCCAGCAGGTCGGCGCCACGCTGGTAGCCCTCCAGCAGCTGCTCCAGCGGGAGACTGCCGGCCTCGATCTGGCGAATCAGCGATTCCAGCTCCTCGACGGCTTGCTCGTAGGTGGCAGGTAAGGCTGCTTTGGCTTTCTTGGCGGGCATCGTGGCGGATATCCTGAAACGGTAAGGGGAAATGCCGGCGCCCATCAGGCAAGGCTGGCATGGCCTGAGAAAAGCAGACCGCAGCGCCGGCTCGCGCGTAAACGGTCGATTCTAATGGGCGCAGCCGGGCCATGCGCGTCAGTGCAGGCGCCGTGCCGATCCGGCTCGCCGCGGACTCCGCAACGCTGTCACTGCCGACCTTTGTGACAAATCACTGGCAGGCAGCTCAACCATTTACCTTCCGCTGCCGAGCGATTTCCACCCACTGGCTAAAATGCAGCCTCGAAACGTTAGCCGGCGATGCCTTGCGCATTGAGCCGGCTTGTTGTTTTTTTCACTGCGCCATCAGCTTCGGCGACGAAACGCGCGCCCCTGTGGGGGGTCTTTAGGTCAGGACAAACAGCATGTCTGATTTAAGTCTTCAACTGCAGCAGGCCACCAGCCAGTTACCGGTCTCCAGTTATTTCGACGAAGCGCTTTTCCGGCGCGAGATGGAGACCATCTTTCAAGCCGGGCCCCGTTATCTGGGGCATGCGTTGGCCGTTCCGGAACCGGGCGACTACTACGCCCTGCCGCAGGAGCAGCAGGGACGTGCACTGGTGCGCCAGCGCGACGGCAGCGTGGCGTTGATCTCCAACGTCTGCCGCCATCGCCAGGCAATCATGCTGCAGGGTCGTGGCAACCTGCAGCGCAACGGCAAGGGTCACGCGGCCGGCAACATCGTCTGCCCGCTGCACCGCTGGACGTACAGCGAGAACGGCGAACTGCTGGGCGCGCCGCATTTCCCACAGGATCCGTGCCTGAATCTGAACCGTTACACGCTGCGCGAATGGAACGGCCTGCTGTTCGAGGACAACGGCCGTGACATTGCAGCCGATCTGGCACGACTTGGTCCGCGCCATGCGCTCAGTTTCGAAGGCTTTGCGCTCGACCATGTGGAAATGCACGCCTGCAACTACAACTGGAAAACCTTCATTGAAGTCTATCTGGAGGACTACCACGTCGGGCCCTTCCACCCCGGTCTCGGCAACTTCGTGACCTGCGACGACCTGCGCTGGGAGTTTGGCAGGGAATACTCGGTGCAGACGGTCGGCGTGGCCAACGCACTGCAGCAGTCGGGCAGCGAGGTTTACCGCCGTTGGCATGACGTGCTGCTGCGCTACAACGAAGGCAAACTGCCGCAGCACGGCGCGATCTGGCTGACGTACTACCCGCACATCATGATCGAGTGGTACCCCCACGTGCTGACGATTTCCACGCTGCACCCCATCAGCGTGGACAAGACCATGAACGTGGTGGAGTTCTACTACCCCGAAGAGATTGTCGCGTTCGAACGCGAATTCGTGGAGGCGCAACGCGCTGCATACATGGAGACGGCCATCGAGGACGACGAAATCGGCGAGCGCATGGACGCGGGCCGCCGCGCCCTTTTCGAGCGCGGCGACAATGAGGTGGGGCCCTATCAGAGCCCGATGGAAGACGGCATGCAGCATTTTCACGAGTGGTATCGCCGCACCATGCAATACACCACGCGCTGACAGGTGGCTGACGCTCTTTTCCTGCCGATGGCGACAAGATCGGGGCAAAAACCTGATGGATCGTGGGACTTGTAAGCACGGATACACACCCCATATAGAATTTCAGGTATCCCGATTTTCACCCTACGAAGGAAGTTACGAATGAACCAACACCTAAACGCACGCGGCATGGACTATGGCGTGGTCAGTGCCGAGATGCGCAATCGCGTGTTGCGCAACTCCTACTGGCTGCTTGCCCTGTCCATGATTCCCACGGTCATTGGCGCCCTGGTTGGCTTGCAGCTCAATGCGGCAGCACTCCTGTCTGGCGGCGTGGGGCTGATTGTCTTCTTCGCCGGCGCCTTCGGTTTCATTTATGCGATCGAGAAAACCAAGAACTCGGGCGCAGGTGTAGCCGTGCTGCTGGCCTTCACCTTCTTCATGGGCATCATGCTCTCGCGCATCCTCGCCATGGTGCTGGGCATGAGCAATGGCACGCAGCTGATCATGATGGCCTTTGCCGGCACGGCCGCAGTCTTTGCCACGATGGCCACGATTGCCACCACGACCCAGCGCGATTTCTCCGGTGCCGGCAAGTGGCTGGTGACAGGCGCCATCGTCATTCTCGTGACGATGCTGCTGAACTTCTTCGTCTTCCAGTCCACTGCGCTGGTGGCAGCACTGTCGGCAGCTGCAATCGCATTGTTCAGCTTCTGGCTGATGTATGACATCAAGCGCATTGTCGATGGCGGCGAGACCAATTACATCAGCGCCACGCTGTCGCTGTACCTGAACGTCTTCAACATCTTCCAGAACCTGCTGGTGATGCTGGGCATCTTCGGCGGTGACGATTGATCGTTGCGCTGCGCGGCGCGACGCTGATGGCTCCCGGCCCCGCTTCATGCGGGGCTTTTTCGTGGCCGACTGTACCTCCTCTGCCGCCACCGATTTGCGCTGCATGCTGCGGTATTGCCGCACAATCGGCACGCGACTGCCTGCGCGCACCTGCATGTACGCCAGTGCCGCCGGTCCCCGATATCCCGCCCTTGCTCTCGTTGTCCTGATACTCGCCATGCCTCCCGTTGTTCTCTCGGTTCAATCCCATGTCGCCTACGGCCATGCCGGCAATTCCGCAGCAGTGTTTCCGTTGCAGCGCTTGGGCATTGAAGCGGTGCCGGTGCACACCGTGCAGTTCTCCAACCACACGGGATATGGCGCCTTCCGTGGTCAAGTATTCGATGCCCAGCATCTGCAGGACATCTTTGTCGGGCTGGAGGAGCGCGGAATCCTCGGGAGAATTGACGCTGTTCTCTCCGGTTACATGGGCGATGCCAGCATCGGTGACGCGATTGTTGCCATTGCCGATCGAGTGCGCCAACGCAACCCGAAGGCACGCTATCTGTGCGACCCAGTGTTTGGCGACGTCGGCCGCGGCATCTTCGTGCGGCCCGGCATTCCGGAATACCACCGCACCCATACCCTGCCCGCGGCAGACATCATCACCCCCAATCAGTTCGAATTCGAACAGCTCATGGGCGGCGCGCCTTTGCAATCCATTGCGCACACGCTGGAGGTCGCGCGGAGCTATATCAATGGCTCGGCAAAGACGGTGATCATCACCAGCGTGATGACACCCGATGTGCCATCCGGCACCCTGGCCACCCTGGCCATCACTGGCGAGCACGCCTGGACGGTCTACACCCCGGTCATCGAGCGCCAGCCGCTGCCGAACGGGATGGGTGATACCTTTTCGGCCATTTTGCTGGCCAGGCTACTGCTGGGGGAGAGTCTGCCGCATGCCCTTGCCCACGCGACATCCAGCCTGTTTGCGCTGGTCCATGCCACCTGCGATGGCAGCCGCGATCTGCCACTGGTTGCCGCCCAGGCGGAGATCGTTGCGCCGTCGCGGCCTTTCGACGTGATGGTCATCGACTGATGCTCGCAGACAGTCCCAGACAGAAACCGCTATACTCTGCGTCACTATGGCCGCGCAGCTCCTCGCTCCTCATCACACCGTCTCCGTTCGCGTTGCGGGCGGCGTACGCAGGGGCCGTCAGACTGCCTGGATATCTGCTGTAGCGGATGCTCAGGCGCGCGTTGCCATCACCACAAAGACGATTAAGGGCTGAAGCAGCTCCGGATCGTCGCGCCCGTCCTTCAACCGGCCAGACGAGCCGGGGCAGAAACAGGTTTTTCTGCAACATCTGAAGAAAGGGTAGCTCCATCATGGCAAAACTTACGGGATTGGTCGGCTGGCGTGGCATGGTCGGCTCGGTACTGCTTGACCGCATGCAGGCCGAAGGTGACTTCGACGTCATCGAGCCGGTCTTTTTCTCCACGTCCAACGCTGGTGGCCCGGCTCCCGCGCAGGCTCGCAACGAGACTACGCTGCAGGACGCCTATGACATCGAGGCGCTGCGCAAATGCGAGATCATCCTCACCTGCCAGGGTGGCGACTACACCAAGCAGGTCTACCCGCAACTGCGCGCCGCGGGCTGGCAGGGACACTGGATCGATGCCGCGTCCACTCTGCGCATGGACAAGGACGCCGTCATCGTGCTTGATCCCGTGAACATGCCGGTCATCAAGAATGCACTCGCCGCTGGCGGCAACACGTGGATTGGCGGCAACTGCACAGTCAGCTGCATGCTGATGGGCGTCGGTGCACTCTACAAGGCCGGGCTGGTGGAGTGGATGAGCACCCAGACCTACCAGGCCGCTTCCGGCGGCGGCGCGCAGCATATGCGCGAGTTGCTGACGCAATTCGGCACGCTCTATGGCGAGGTTGCCGCGCTGCTGCAAGATCCCAAGAGCGCGATTCTCGAAATCGATCGCACTGTCATTGCCAAGCAGCGTGCCCTCACCAGCGAGGAGACAAGCAACTTCCTCGTGCCGCTGGGCGGTTCGCTCATTCCGTGGATCGACTCCGATCTTGGCAATGGCACCAGTCGTGAGGAGTGGAAAGGCATGGCCGAGACCAACAAGATCCTTGGCCTTGGCGAAGCATTCGGCACCCCTGCCATTCCGGTAGACGGCTATTGCGTGCGCATCGGCGCCATGCGCTGCCACAGCCAGGCGCTGACCTTCAAGCTCAAGAAGGACGTGCCGCTTGACGAGATCGAGGAGATGCTGGCGCAGGACAACGCGTGGGTACAGGTGGTGCCCAACACCAAGGAAGCCACATTGCGCGATCTCACGCCAGTGGCCGTTACCGGCACCATGCGCATCCCGGTGGGGCGGCTGCGCAAGCTGAACATGGGGCCGGAATACCTTGGCGCCTTCACTATCGGAGACCAGCTCCTGTGGGGCGCAGCCGAGCCGCTGCGGCGCATGCTGCGCATTCTGGTGAACTGAAAGACCCGCCACGCTCGCCGACCCGGGCCACCGCAAGGTGGCCTTTTTGCGTCACGTACCCGCTGCCCCTGCGCGGCGCGAAATGGCGTATTGGCGCTCCCTCGAGGGCCGCCCGGCCAGGCGCGCCGCGCACGCCTCCGCCCGAGAAACCTGGATAGCGGCAGGGGCATGTCGTCAAAAAGTTACAGGCGTATCATGGCGCCGCTTTATGCCGGACCGTGTTTTGACCGGCACAGGGCATCAGAAAAGGCGAACCATCGCACGCTTATTTGAGGAACTTGACAATGACAACACACACATCTGGCGCTGGTGCAGCAGACAGACCGCGTTCATGGCCATTGCGCTTTTTTGGCGTGCTGCTGGCCCTGATCGGCCTGGTGCTAGCAGTCGGCGGCATTCAATTAGTCACGCTGGGAGGATCGTGGTACTACCTGCTGGCGGGTGCCGCCTTGCTGCTGTCTGGCATCTTGCTGCTGCTGCGGCACAAGCTGGGCGCATGGCTGTTTGGCATCACTGCCTTGGCCACCGTGGTCTGGGCGGTCGCCGAGGTAGGCCTGGACTTCTGGAAGTTGGTGCCCCGGCTGGCGCCTTTTCTGGTGCTCGGTTTCGTGCTGGCGTTGCTTCTGCCGCAGTTGGCAGGCATGCGCGCACGCCGCAGCGCGTATGTGCTGGCGAGCGTGCTGGGCGTGGGCCTAGTTGCCGGTGCGTTTGCGATCTTCCAGCCGCATGGGGTCATCCACACCGCTGCCGCCCCCAAACCGCTGGGGCCAGCCACGGCAACCCCGAGCGACTGGCAACACTACGGGCGCACCCCGGCCGGCACGCGATTCGCACCGTTCGATCAGATCAATCGCGACAATGTCAAACAGCTGGAGGTTGCCTGGACCTACCGCACCGGCGAGATCGCCGAAGGAGCTTCGGAGTTCCAGAACACCCCTATGCAGATCGGCGATACCGTGTTTGTCTGCACGCCGCTCAACAAGGTCGTGGCGCTCGATGCCGATACCGGGGCCGAACGCTGGAAGTTCGACCCCAAGGTCGAGGACCGCAAGACCTGGAACCGTTGCCGTGGTTTGGGCTACTACGAGCCGGCCAAGGTCAGCCAGCCTTATTCCTTTGAGGAAGATGCCGCATGGCATGCGGCCCATCCCGCCGGCAGCCCCGTGTGCGCCAGCCGTGTGGTCATGACCACCATCGATGCGCGCCTGCTGCAGATCGACGCCAAGACTGGCGAACTGTGCCAGGACTTCGGCCAGGGCGGTGTGGTCGATCTGACCGTTGGCATGGGCAAGGTGGATTACGACAACGTGCTGTGGTATTACCTTACCTCCGCGCCGACGGTCGTGGGCAACATGGTCATCATCGGCGGCTGGACGTTCGATGGCCGTTCGGTCGACGAACCCTCCGGCGTCGTTCGCGCTTTCAGTGCCGACTCCGGCGAACTGATCTGGGCCTGGGACATGGGCCAACCCGAGATCACCAAGCTGCCGCCCGAAGGCGGCTCCTACTCGCGTTCCACCCCCAATGTGTGGTCAACGCCTGCCTTCGACGAAGATCTCGGCCTGGTCTACCTACCGCTGGGCAACCAGCAACCCGACTTCTGGGGCGGCAACCGTCCGGAAACCACCGAGAAGCATTCCTCGGCCGTCGTGGCACTCGACATCCGTACCGGTCGCGAACGCTGGACTTTCCAGACCGTGCACCACGACATCTGGGACTACGACATCGCTTCGCAGCCGGCGCTCTACGACATTCCCGATGGCAAAGGGCAGACCATTCCGGCCCTGGTACAGCTGACCAAGCGCGGTCAGATATTCCTGCTTGACCGGCGCGATGGCACACCGATTGCCGAAGTCGAGGAGCGCGCGGTGCCGCAGACCGTCGCCGCTGGCGACTGGGTGGCAAAAACCCAGCCCTACTCCGTCGGCATGCCTGCCCTGGGAGCCGAGCCGCTGACCGAAGCGGACATGTGGGGCGCCACCTTCTTTGACCAACTCGTTTGCCGCATCGCATTCCGCAAGCTCAACTACGAGGGCGAATTCACCGCGCCATCGACCAAGCCGACGCTCATTTACCCGGGTTACTACGGCGGCTTCAACTGGGGCAGTGCCGCCATCGACGAGAACCGTGGCTACCTGTTCCTCAACGACATCCGCATTCCACAGGTGGTCACGTTGATTCCGCATGAGAACGTGGATGAAAGCAAGCTTGTGGCAGGCCACGGCGTGGGCAGCACCTATCCGATGCACGGCACGCCGTTCGTCATCGACCACGCGGCCTTCAACTCGCCGCTGGGCATTCCCTGCAATGCGCCGCCATGGGGCGTGTTCGCAGCCGTCGACCTCGAAAGCCGCGAGCTGATGTGGCAGGTCCCGGCCGGTACCGTCGAAGATGCGGTCGTCAACGGCATCCGGGCATCGCTGCCGGTGCCGCTGGGCATGCCAACGTTGGGCAGTGGTGTGGTGACAGCCTCTGGCCTGGTGTTCTACGGTGCGACCCAAGACTACTACATGCGCGCACTTGATGTCGCCACCGGCGAGGAGCTGTGGAAGTCCCGCATGCCCGTGGGCGGTCAGGCCACCCCGATGAGCTATGTCTCCCCCAAGACGGGCCGCCAGTACGTGGTCATGGCAGCCGGCGGCGCCCGCCAGTCGCCTGATCGCGGCGACTACGTCATCGCCTATGCCCTGCCCAAGACGCAGTGATTGGCACCCCGGGTGGGCCCCTGCCCACCCGTTGCCGAAACGGAGCAGACAACGCCACCTATCGTTGCTGCAAAAAAACATCCGGTGCGCGCCACGCTGCTTCGCACCAGCGCAGTCCACATCGCTACCTGCAGAAAAAAGGCCGCCACCAGGCGGCCTTTTTCATGGCGCCGCTTGACCCCACGCGCGCAAGGCAACCACGCCCGCACGGCGCGCCCCGGTGCCAAGGGAGCCGAGGAGCGACCGGCAGCCTTGCATGCACGTGCGCGCAGCCTGCAAGCAACGGGACGGGCGCCGCCTGCGCACGCTTGCATGGTTGGACCTGACGGCAACCAATCCGCACTCATGATGGGCGCCGCCTGCGCACGCTTGCATGGTTGTCACGCGCCGTCCAGGCTGCGTCTCGGGCATGGCGGACACCCTCTGCGGCGTAGCTTGATCGCAACAAATAGTAAAGACGAAATCTCAAATAATAGTTATTACCATTACACTAATATTTCACGATTTATCAACGGAACTTTTCTGACCGTCACTATGAACCCGTCCTCCTGCCATGCGCGCCTCTTCCGCCGTCACTTGATCGCGAGCGCCGCCGCCTGCACGTTGCTGGGCATGTCCGCACACGTTGCCGCACAAAGCACCGACTCCGAGAGTGCCGACGCTGATGCGGATTACCAGCTACAGGAAATCACCATCAGTGGCACCGCGGAAGAGCAGCTCAAGCAAGCTGTCGGCGTATCCACCATCACCAAGGAGGACATTGAGCGGCGCCCTCCCGCCAACGATCTGTCGGAACTGATCCGCACCATGCCCGGGGTGAACCTCTCGGGTGCCAGCTCTACCGGAGCATTCGGGAACCAGCGCCAGATCGACCTGCGCGGCATGGGGCCGGAAAACACCCTGATCCTGATCGACGGCAAACCCGTGCAGTCGCGCAACTCCTCCATGATGCGCCGCTCCGGTGAACGCAACACCCGCGGCGACAGCAACTGGGTGCCGGCCAATGCGGTCGAGCGCATCGAGGTGCTGCGCGGCCCCGCCGCGGCTCGCTATGGTTCAGGTGCAGCCGGCGGTGTGATCAACATCATCACCAAGCGCCCCACCAAAAAGCTGGAAGGGGAAGTCACGACCTACTTCCGCCTTCCGGAAGATGGCGATGAGGGAGATACGCGTCGCGCGGGCTTCAATCTTTCAGGCCCACTGTCGGAGACTTTTTCATTTCGCGTCTATGGCAATGTCGCCAAGACCGACCGCGACGCCGTTGACATCAATGCAGGGCATGGCTCACAGGCTGCGCCAGCAGCCGGGCGTGAAGGGGTGCGCAATCGCGACATCAATGGGCTGTTGCGCTGGGATCTGACGCCAGACCAGGTACTGGAGTTCGAGGCAGGCGTCAGCCGCCAAGGCAATATCTACAGCGGTGAACGCTTTGTGCAAGCGGACCTAAATCCCATCCAACGACAAATGGCCGACCAGGGGGCCGAGACCAACCGAATGCTGCGTCGCAACGTTGGCATTACGCATCGAGGGCGATGGGGCAGATGGGGTGACTCGCGCCTGATCTACCAATACGAAGAAACTGACCGCCGCTACGTCAACGAGGGCGCGGCTGGCTCTGTCGAGGGAGGATTCACGGACCCCATTACATGGAATAACTCGAACCTGAAAAACCATTTCCTCAACGGCGAGCTCTACATGCCGCTGACCACCGGCGCCGTCGGACACATGCTCACTGTAGGCGCGGAATACCGGCGCGAACAACTGCGCGATCCAGGTTCGCAAAACGCCAATCCTCCAGCCGGATTTGAACGCAGCGGAAACCCCGAAATCAGCGCCGACACCTGGGCCCTCTATCTGGAAGATAACATCGCCCTGACCGATGCGCTGGTGGTCACCCCCGGCTTGCGGCTGGACCACCACGACAAGTTCGGCAACAACTGGAGCCCGAGCCTGAACGCAACATACCAGTTGAATGAGCAGTGGGCCATCAACGGCGGGGTGGCACGTGCCTTCAAGGCCCCCAACCTCTACCAAAGCAACCCTGACTACTGGTATTACACGAGGGGTAACGGTTGTCCCATCGGTGTTGACAGAAATTGCTACATCCAGGGCAACCCGGACCTCGATCCGGAAACCAGCATCAACAAGGAAATTGGTCTGAGCTGGACCAACCATCAGGGCTGGGACGCCACGGTGGCCGTGTTCGACAACGACTACAAGAACAAGATTGTGGCGGACATGCCCTTTGCTCCTCCACCAGTTGGAGACGGTTATAACCGTTATCAGTGGTTCAACGCCGGCAAGGCCAAAGTGAGGGGCCTGGAAGGCAGCCTGAACGTTCCGCTACTGGGCGAGCATGGCGAGACACTCAAGCTGTTCAACAACCTGACCGTGATGGATCAGAACAAGAACAAGGATACGGGCCAGCCGCTGTCCATCATTCCCAAGTACACGCTCAACAGCACGCTCGATTGGCGCATCAATCGCGCGTGGTCCGCCGAGCTCAGCGCTACCCTCTACGGCAAACAAAAACCGCGCACCATCGGCGCGCGCGGGCAGGAGTTGACCACCGAGGGCCGCGGCTCCTACGCGCTGTTTGGCCTGCGCGCCAACTGGCAGATCTCGCGCAACCTGCGCGCCGGCTTCGGCGTGGAGAACCTGGCCGACAAACGCCTGTACCGCACCGCCAACGCCGAGGCGGCAGGGGCTGCCACCTACAACGAACCAGGTCGCGCCTACTACATCACGCTGACGGGATCCTTCTAAGAACCTGTTGACGATCTTTTCATGTACCGCGCAGTCAGGCCAAAGTGCGGCGGGCAAGGCGCCTGCCGCAGCCCAGACCGGTCCTCTGCGCAAGGCGGGCAACGCGGCCCGGTGTGCTTTTGCCCAGCTGCCCTTGGGAGTGCCTGGCCAAACGCGCGCTGCGGCGTTGCACATCCTCGTCGGGCCAGCAGAGCGACTGCGGTTTGCGCCTTGCATTGCGCATCGTCTGGTGAGGCAACGCGGTGCATTAAAACGATCGTCAACAGGTTCTAAGAGGCCATTCGGGCGCCTCCCCCCCGTGGCGCAGCCAGTGGCGCGCATGGGTTGCAACGTCTCGCCGGGCAACCTGCCCGGCTTGCGGTTTGCGCCCTGGCGCTAACTGCGCTGCGCCTGCTTGCGAAGACATGGACCTGCGTGCGCTCAAGGCCTTGCGCGCAGAAAGTTCAAGCCACTTCGGCAAATGCCGAAGTGGCTTTTATCATGGTCGCCCGCCCATCTCGATTCGCCCCGAATTATCAAGTCATGCACCGCTGCGACACCTACATCACCGATGTGCCCTACCCGGCCCATTTCCACCGGGAAATGCTGCCGGCGTGGCTTCACACCACGCTGACCGCAGC
Organism: Lampropedia cohaerens; assembly: GCF_001005215.1. Lineage (GTDB taxonomy): Bacteria > Pseudomonadota > Gammaproteobacteria > Burkholderiales > Burkholderiaceae_C > Lampropedia > Lampropedia cohaerens. The sequence continues at coordinate 44,091 of NZ_LBNQ01000020.1, read as the reverse complement.
CGGGTACGCGGCGCCGACACCGAATGCCCCGTTTCGCATGCTCGAACTGGGCTGCGGCATCGGCATCAACACTCTGGTCAGCGCCGCCTGCCATCCGCAGGCCGAGACGATAGGCATCGATCTCAGCAGCCGGGAAGTGGCACAGGCACAACTTGTCGCCAGTGCCGCCGCGCTGACGAACGCCCGCTTCGAATGCGAAGACCTTCGCGACACCGCGCAGCGCGCCTTGGCACAGCCGGCCCCCGATTGCGACTACATCGTCTGCCACGGGCTCTACAGCTGGGTGGAACCCAACGTGCAGGACGCCCTTCACACCATCATCGCGCACCGGCTCAAGCCGGGTGGCATCGTCTACCTCGGCTACATGTGCCAACCGGGTTCTGCCGCGTTCGGCGCCGCGCAAAAGCTGATGCATCTGCATGCCGACCGCGCCTCCGGCGACAGTGCGCAGCGCGCCCGCAGCGCCGTGCAACTGGTGCAGGCTTTGGCCAGCGGCGGCGCCGGCTACTTCGTGGAACACCCGTCCGCACAGCGCGAAATCCAGCGCCTGACACAGGAGGACGACGCCTACCTCGCGCACGAGTTTCTCAACCGATCATGGCACGCCCACCACGTTGCCGAAGTCATGGCCCGGTTCGCGCAGTCCGATTGCGACTACACGGCAAGCGCCACACCCATCGAGAACATCGACGCAGTGTCGCTCCCGGCAGGCGTGCAGCCCATCATCGACGCCTTGCGCAGGCAAGGCGCCGGCACCCCGGAAATCGAGACGGCCAAAGACATTGCGCGCAACCAGAACCAGCGGCGTGACATCTACCAGAAACGCGAGCCGCAAGGCCATCGCGCCTGCCTCCTGTCTGCCCAACAGCATCGCCACGCCTTGCTGACCCAGCGCGTGGTGCTGCTGCCCTCGGCCGACCTGCAGCAGCTGCAAACGCGCGATCCCGCCGCAACACTGACGCTAGCGACCCGCATCGGCCCGGTGCAATTGCCACTGCACCATGTGAGACCGATGCTGCAGGCGCTGCGAGAAGGAGCGCGCACCTACGCGGAGCTCGCGCAACTTCCCAGCTACCAGGCCAACCCCGGTTTCATCAACCAGCTCCTGCAGGTGCTGGCATGGGCCGGATGGCTGCGTTTCGCGCACCACGACAACCCTGCCATGCCGGCACGCATGGCGCGCCTGACCCAGGCGTTGGAAGACCTCGTCCCCGCCTCAGTGCAGCAGCAGCTGAGCCTGTTGATGCCCCGCCCGGACTGATGCTTGCAAAGCCTTCACTCCATCGCCGGCAGACCCGCGTCGCCCATCAGGGCGCGCTGGCGCAACGCATGGTCCATCAACACCAGCGCCAGCAGTGCCTCGGCAATCGGCGCGGCGCGGATGCCCACGCACGGGTCGTGGCGCCCCTTGGTCACCACCTCGACGGGATTGCCCTCGACATCCACGGACTGGCGCGGCGTGAGAATGGAACTGGTCGGCTTGACGGCAATGCGCACATCGATGTCCTGGCCGGTGCTGATGCCACCCAGGATGCCCCCGGCGTTGTTGGTGGCAAAACCGTCTGGGGTGATGCTGTCCCCATGTTCACTGCCCAGCTGACGGGCGCTGGCAAAGCCAGCGCCGATCTCCACCCCCTTGACGGCATTGAGCCCCATCATTGCGTAGGCGATGTCCGCATCGAGCTTGTCGTAGAGTGGCTCACCCAGCCCGGCAGGCACCCCGCTGGCGATCACCCGGATCACCGCACCGCAGGAGTCCTGGCGCTTGCGCAGCGCATCCATGTACTGCTCCAGCTCCTGCGTGCGCGCTATGGGGGCGAAAAATGGATTCTGCCCAACGTATTCGAGCGATTCGAACGGAATCTCGATGCCGCCCAGCTGCGCCATGAAGCCATGGATGGCCACACCAAAGTGTTCGGCCAGCCATTTCTTGGCCACTGCGCCAGCTGCCACCGTCGGCGCCGTCAGCCGCGCCGAGGAGCGCCCACCACCGCGCGGATCGCGGATGCCGTACTTGTGCCAATAGGTGTAATCGGCATGGCCCGGGCGGAACTGCCGCGCGATTTCGCTGTAGTCCTTGCTGCGCTGGTCGGTGTTGCGAATCAGCAGGCCAATGGGCGCGCCAGTCGTGCGGCCGTCATAGACACCGGAGAGGATTTCCACGGTGTCGGGCTCGTTGCGCTGCGTGACGAAGCGACTGGTGCCAGGGCGGCGGCGATCCAACTCCTGCTGGATGTCCGCCTCGCTCAAGGTCAGCCCTGGCGGACAGCCATCAATCACACAGCCAATGGCCGGGCCGTGGGATTCACCAAAGTTGGTGACGCGAAATAGGGTTCCAAAGGTGCTGCCGCTCATAAGGCGCAGATTATCCGCGATCCGCCACCACCGCGCCCGCGCAGGGCTGCATCACAGCAGCGCCGGATTGCGCCACCAGATCGTGCCCGCCAGCACGGTGGCGAAACTCACCCAGGCCAGGTACGGCAGCAACAACACGGCGGCCAGGCGACAGGCACGGCAGAACACGGCCGCCGTCCATGCCACCAGCACGGCCAGCAGCGCCGCCAGCGCCGTTGCCTCTGCACCCCAGTGCCAGACAAAAAACAGCCAGCTCCACAACGCGTTGGCAGCCAGCTGGGCGCCGAACGCCAGCAGGCCCTGCCGCAGCCGAGCGCCCCGCGCCCTGCGCCAAAACAGCCAGCCCGACAGGGCCATCAGCACGTACAGCACCGACCAGACCGGCCCGAACAGGCTTGCAGGCGGCGCCCACAGCGGCAGATCCAGCTGCATGTAGAAGCTGCGCGCATGCACCGAGGCAAGGGCCCCGATCGCAGCGGCGACCAGCGTTACCGCAACGAACAGCAACAACGCAAGCGCCTGCGCGCCGGTGGATCTGGAGGACAACTGCATCTGGACAAACTGCCTGTGATGGATGAAAAAGGAAACCCGCCACCTGGCGCGTGGCAGCATGCATGCCGCGCGCAGGAACATGGGGACGCAAGCGCGATTGTGTCCGGAGCGGGTGCGCCGCCCTGTCAGCAAACAGGCCAAGCTGCACCGCGCCTGGGCGCGCCAGCGGCCCGTGTCCTGCAGCCTGCCGGGCAGTGGAGCCAACAAGCCTACAATAGCGCCCCGTCAATTCTTTTGCTTTCTCAACCACCGCAAGGACGTTTGCCATGTCACTGTTTTCCGCCGTCGCGCTGGCGCCCCGTGACCCGATTCTGGGCCTGAGCGAACAATTCGCCGCCGACACCAATCCCAACAAGGTCAACCTGGGTGTAGGCGTGTACTTCGACGAGAACGGCAAACTGCCCTTGCTGGACGCGGTCAGAAAGGCCGAGGCAGCGCTGCAAGCCAATCCCAAGCCACGCGGCTACCTGCCCATCGACGGCCTGGGCAGCTATGACCAGAATGTCAAGGAGCTGGTGTTTGGCAAAACCTCGGAACCCGTCACATCCGGTCGCGTCGTGACCGTCCAGGCGCTTGGTGGCACCGGCGGCCTCAAGGTGGGTGCCGATTTCCTCAAGCAGCTGCTGCCGGACTCCAAGGTGCTGATCTCCAACCCGAGCTGGGAAAACCACCGTGCCATCTTCACCCAGGCGGGTTTCGAGGTGGGCACCTACACCTACTACGACGCAGCACGCCGCGCCATCGACTTCGAGGGCCTCAAGGCCGATCTCGAGAGGGCCGAGCAAGGCACGATCGTGATCCTGCACGCATGCTGCCACAACCCTACCGGTTACGATCTGACCCCGGCGCAGTGGGACGAGATCATTGCCATCGTCAAGGCGCGCCAGCTCACGCCGTTCCTTGACATGGCCTACCAGGGCTTCTCGCAAGGATTGGCCGAGGATGGCGCAGTGGTAGGCAAGTTCGTCGCCGCCGGCCTGACCTTCCTGGTGTCTACCTCGTTTTCCAAGAGCTTCAGCCTGTACGGCGAGCGTGTCGGTGCGCTGTCCGTGCTGACGCAGGACAAGCAGGAGGCTGCACGCGTACTCAGCCAGCTCAAGGTCAAGGTGCGCACCAACTATTCCAACCCGCCCACCCATGGTGCCGCCGTGGTCTCGCATGTGCTGGCCGATGCCGAGCTGCGCGCCCTGTGGGAAGAGGAGCTTGGCGAGATGCGCACCCGCATCAAGGCCATGCGTCAGAAACTGGTCGACGGCCTGAAGGCCGCCGGCGTCAGCCAGGACGTGTCCTACATCACCACACAGGTAGGCATGTTCAGCTACTCGGGCCTGACCAAGGAGGAAATGGTGCGCCTGCGCGAGGAGTTCGGCGTCTACGGCACCGACAGCGGTCGTATCTGCGTCGCGGCGCTCAACAGCAACAACGTCGACTACGTCGCACAGGCTATCGCCAAGGTGATGTGACGGCTTCAGTCTGAAGAACCTGTTTTTCTCGGGAAAAAGCGCCTGGCTCATGCAGGCGCTTTTTTTCGCCTGCGCGCGGGCGCTGCGCCATGCAACCGGCAAGTCCCCCAATGCCGCTGCCCGTATAATCGCGCTGCTCCGAGGAGCGTTGCAGCGAACCGGTGGCCTGTTATCTGTCAGGCTGGTTTGCGAGGCTCGGACTTCATGCACGCGTGATGTGGCTTCGCCGTCTGGCGCCCGACACTCCATGCATTCGCAACGACGCTCATCCGCCCGGCGGCAGGGTGGTGGGCGCGAGGTCACGCAGTTCCACCACCTTCTGGTTTCCATCCGCCTGGCGGTTCAAGTCCCAAAGAAGCCATGAACTGAAGTTCTCTACCATGAACGCTCGCACTGATCTTCCCCTGGCCACGCACAGCGTGATCGCCAACCCCGAACTTGCCGGCTGGGGCCGCAAGGAAATCGCCATTGCGGAAACCGAAATGCCGGGCCTGATGGCCATCCGCGAAGAATACGCCGCCGCGCAGCCGCTCAAGGGCGCGCGCATTGCCGGCAGCCTGCACATGACGATCCAGACGGCCGTACTGATCGAAACGCTGCAGGCACTCGGCGCCACTGTGCGCTGGGCTTCGTGCAACATCTTCTCCACGCAGGATCACGCCGCTGCCGCCATTGCCCTGAATGCTGCCGAAGGCGGCAAGGGCACGCCCGTCTTCGCCGTCAAGGGCGAGACGCTGGAGCAGTACTGGGACTACACCCACCGCATCTTCGAATTCGGCCCCAAGGGCAGTGAGGCCGAAGGCCCGAACATGATTCTCGATGACGGCGGCGATGCCACGCTGCTGCTGCACCTGGGTAAGCGCGCCGAGCAGGATCCGTCCGTGCTGGCCCACCCCAAGAGCGAGGAAGAGCGGGTGCTGTTTGCCACCATCAAGGCCAAGCTGGCCGAGGACAGCACCTGGTACTCACGCAAGGCCGCCGGCATCATCGGCGTGACGGAGGAAACCACCACCGGCGTACACCGTCTCAATGAGATGTCCGCCAGAGGCGAGCTGCTGTTTCGGGCCATCAACGTCAATGACTCGGTCACCAAGAGCAAGTTCGACAACCTGTATGGCTGCCGTGAATCCCTGGTTGATGGCATCAAGCGCGCGACCGACGTGATGATCGCCGGCAAGATCGCCGTCGTCGCAGGCTACGGGGACGTCGGCAAGGGCTGTGCACAGGCCCTTGCCGCATTGCGCGCTCAGGTCTGGGTGACCGAAATCGATCCGATCTGCGCACTGCAGGCGGCCATGGAAGGCTATCGCGTCGTCACGATGGAGTACGCTGCCGACAAGGCCGACATCTTCGTGACCACCACCGGCAACAAGGACGTGATCCGCCACGAGCACATGGTGGCGATGAAAAACGAAACCATCGTCTGCAACATCGGCCACTTCGACAACGAGATCGACGTTGCCTCGCTGGAGCAGTACCAGTGGGAGGAGATCAAGCCGCAGGTCGACCATGTCATCTTCCCCGATGGCAAGCGCATCACCCTGCTGGCCAAGGGGCGTCTGGTCAACCTCGGCTGCGCCACCGGCCACCCCAGCTACGTGATGAGCTCCTCGTTTGCCAACCAGACGCTGGCGCAGATCGAGCTGTTCACAAAGAAGGAACAATACGAGGTCGGCAAGGTCTATGTGCTGCCCAAGCATCTGGACGAGCACGTGGCACGTCTGCAGCTGTCCAAGCTGGGCGCGCAGCTGACCGAGCTGACGGACGAGCAGGCGGCCTATATCGGCGTGCCCAAGCAAGGCCCGTACAAGCCCGACAGCTACCGCTATTGAGCGGCCGGGCCTTTCCGGCAGTGATGCCGGAGGCGGCCCTCGAATGGGCCCCGCACCTTCGCCGGCCGCCCCACGGGCGGCTCTTTCCGCAAGTCTGCCGACATGACTGACAAGGAGTCGCAAGATGATCGAACTGCTGTTGAACTGGGTGCTCAGCGCCTCCGCGCTGATGCTGGTGGCCTACATGCTGCCGGGCGTGCATGTCAGCAACTTCAAGGCGGCGCTGATCGCCGCCATCGTGGTCGGCCTCATCAACGCCCTGCTGCGGCCGGTGCTGGCGTTGCTTACGCTGCCGTTGTCGATCCTCACGCTGGGCCTGTTCTACCTGGTGCTCAACGGACTGTTGTTCTGGCTGGCGGGTTCACTGACCAAGGGCTTTCAAGTCAGCGGCTTCTGGGCCGGGCTGTTTGGCGCCATCCTGTACGGCGTGATCAACTGGGCCTTGGGCAGCATCGTCTTCTCGCTGCTGTGATCGCCTTGCTCCATGCGCGCTGATCAACGCGTCGTCGATGCTGGCCTCGCAGGCACTCGCTCCCTGGCACAGCGGCTGATCCGGGCTGGCGCAGTGGACTGGCGTCTGCCGGGCACCAGCTGGCAGCTTGTGCGCAAGAACGGCGAGACGCTGCCCGAGCCCGCGCAGCTGCGCCTGCGCGATGCCGCGCAGACCCGTTACGTCTCGCGCGGCGGTCTCAAGCTCGAGGGCGCGCTGCATGCCACGGGGCTGAACGTTGCCGGCTGGCACTGCCTGGACGTGGGCCAGTCGACTGGCGGCTTCACCGACTGCCTGCTGCAGCGCGGCGCCCGGCATGTCACCGGTGTGGATGTGGGCCACGGCCAGCTGCACCCAGCCATTGCCGGCGATGTGCGCGTACGCGCGCTGGAAGGCCTCAATGCGCGGCAACTGAGCCCGGCACTGCTGGCACCGCTGCCGCAGACCGGCTTCGATCTGATCGTTGCCGATCTCTCGTTCATCTCACTGACGCTGGTGCTGCCTGCCATGCGTGCCTGCATGGCCGCACACTCCCAGGCCCTGCTGCTGGTCAAGCCGCAGTTCGAGCTGCAGCCCGAGCAGCTGGGCAAGGGGGGCATCGTGCGTGATGCGGCGCTATATGCGCAGGTGCGCCAGCGCATTGCCTCTGCCTGCGCGCAGACGGGGCTGCAACTGCTGGACTGGTTCAACAGCCCCATCGAAGGCGGCGACGGCAATCGCGAGTTCTTCGTCTGGCTACGCCCGGGCGATGCCGGCAGTGCGCCCCCTTGACCGCCAAGCACGGACTTGCCTTTCCTCCAATCACGGCAACGGCTCCATGCCCCGTGCCACCCGATTTGCCATGACATCCAACCCCTCTCAGCCCTTTCCCCGCGTGCCGGTCAGCCTGGAATTCTTCCCCCCCAAGACGGAGACCGGCATCGAAAAACTGCGTGGCGTTCGCCAGCAGCTGTATGCGCTCAAGCCGCAGTTCTGCTCTGTGACCTATGGTGCGGGCGGCTCCACCCAGGCCGGCACCTTCGCTGCTGTCGGCGAAATTCTTGCAGAAGGCCAGCAGGCTGCCTCGCACCTGTCCTGCGTGGGCGCCACACGCGAGAAACTGCGTCAGGAGCTGGCGCAGCTGCAGGCCATGGGCGTGCGACGCGTGGTGGCACTGCGCGGCGATCTGCCCAGTGGTTACGGCATGGGTGGCGAGTTCCACTACGCCAGCGATCTGGTGGCCTTCATCCGCTCGGAGACGGGTACGCACTTTCACATCGAAGTGGCGGCCTACCCCGAGATGCATCCCCAGGCAGCCTCACCGCAAAAGGATCTGCAGGCGTTTGCCACCAAGGTCAAGGCAGGTGCGGACTCGGCCATTACCCAGTATTTCTTCAATGCCGACGCCTACCTGCGCTTCATGGACGAAATCCGTGCCATGGGCCTGGACATTCCCGTCGTGCCCGGCATCATGCCCATCATGGGTGCGACCCAGCTGCTGCGCTTTTCCGATGCCTGCGGCACGGAAGTGCCACGCTGGATTCGCACGCGCCTGCAGGCCTTTGGCGACGACACTGCATCGATCCGCGCCTTCGGGCTGGATGTGGTGACCCAGCTGTGCGAACGGCTGATGCGCGAAGGCGCACCAGCACTGCATTTCTACACCATGAATCAGAGCACGCTGGTCCTGGAGCTGGCGCGCCGCCTGCGCCTTCTGGAGGATGCACTGCCATGATCGGGCGCAGCCCCCGCGCAGCGCCCTCTGCCGCGGCAGCATGTCATCTGGCCCGCTCGGCCATTGTCGCGCTGACCATCCTGCTTGCAGCAGCCTGCACCACCCAGGGGCCACCGGAGCCCCTGCCCGAGCCGCTGGCCGCCGAGCGTGTCCTCGACCTTGAGGTCATGCCGCCTGTCTACGAACTGGTGACCCCCTCGCCCGCCATGCAGAGCATGCTCGGTCTGCGCCCCAGCGAGGAAACCATCAATGCGCGAATTATCCCCCCCCGCCTGCGCGAGAGTGATTTCAGCGTTCCACACGACCTGTTCCAGACGGGCCAGGCGTCATGGTACGGCGATCGCTTTCACGGCCGCCTCACCGCCAATGGCGAGCGCTACGACATGCATGCCATGACAGCCGCGCATCGCACTTTGCCGTTCGGCACCATGGTCTGCGTACGCGGCTTGCTCACCGGCAAAGAAGTGCTGGTACGCATCAATGATCGCGGCCCCTATTCGGGCCGCCGCATCATCGACCTCAGTCGCCGCGCTGCCGAGGAATTGGGCATGCTGGCGCAGGGTATCAAGCAGGTTGCCCTATGGATTCCCGATGAGGACAGCCCCCCGTGCGGCAACGGCAACGTCATACTGCACGGCAAGGGCGAGCCGCCACCACGCAATGGCAAGGGATGAGGACATCTTCACGTCTCCTGCAGCGCGCCGCAGTGTCGGGCACCGACCGCATCGGGCCGCGCCTGACGCAGCGACGCATGCAAAGCGTATGAACGGATTCTGACCCACGATGACAATGCAACCGGCCTGCACTGTTGCGCAGCGCGCACTGAGTCCCCTGCGCATTGGCCCCCACGTCCTGCCCAACCGGCTGTTCGTCGCGCCCATGGCTGGCGTGACGGACAGGCCTTTTCGCATCCTGTGCCGTCAGCTGGGGGCAGGCCATGCGGTCAGCGAGATGGTTACCTCTCAGCCGCATCTGTACGCCAGTCTGAAAACCTCCCGCCGCGCCAATCATGACGGTGAGCCCGGCCCGATCGCTGTGCAAATCGCGGGCACCGATGCCGCCATGATGGCCGAAGCCGCACGCTACAACATTGAACGCGGCGCGCAAATCATCGATATCAACATGGGCTGCCCGGCCAAAAAAGTCTGCAATGCATGGGCTGGCTCGGCGCTGATGCAGAACGAGCCGCTGGCCATCGCCATCGCCGAAGCGGTGGTGGCCGCATGCAGCCCCAGCGGCGTTCCTGTCACCCTCAAGATGCGCACCGGCTGGAACGCCGAGAGCAGGAATGCCGTCCGATTGGCTCGCGCGTTCGAGGCGGTGGGCGTGCAAATGCTCACCGTACACGGACGCACGCGCGAGCAGGGCTACAAAGGCCATGCCGAATACGACACCATAGCCGCCGTCAAGCAAGCCGTGCGGATTCCGGTGGTGGCCAACGGCGACATTACCGATGGTGTCAGCGCGCTGGCGGTGCTGCTGCGCACTGGCGCCGATGCCATCATGGTGGGCCGTGCCGCCCAGGGACGCCCCTGGATATTCCGTGAGATCGCTCACTACCTGACGCACGGACAGGCGCCTGCGCCTCCGGCTACCGAGGTCGTTCGCCAGGCATTGATTGCCCACCTGCACGAGCATTACGCACTGTACGGCGAATACACCGGCGTGCGCACGGCGCGCAAACATATCGCCTGGTACCTGCAGGACGTACCCGAGGGCAAGGCACTGCGCTGCGCCATCAACCAAGTGGACAGCAGCGCCGAACAGGTACGGCTGCTGGATGCCTGGCTCGCTCAACTGGCCCGGCGTCACCCGCGCTGGCCTGCTACTCAGGCGAGCGATGCAACGCAGCACCACGACGCGCTTGCGGTATAGTTGCCCATTGAACTATGGGCGCGATGGCGGGCTGCAACCGGATGACTACGAATATCGAAGATTGTGTGCGGGAAAGTTTGCGACAGTATTTCCGCGACCTGGACGGAATGGCGCCCAGCAATGTCTACGAGATGGTCATTCAGCGGGTTGAAAAGCCGGTTCTGGAAGAAATCATGGCCTGCGCGGAGGGCAACCAGTCCCGCGCGGCCCAGTGGCTGGGCTTGAATCGCAATACCTTGCGCAAAAAGCTGCTGCAGCACGGCCTACTTGATCCGCAGGCCTGAGAACCTGCGCTTGCGCCACAGTGCTCCGCTGCAACGTAGCGCCTCAGTGCATCTGGCAACCGCATCCGGTCACGCACGAGCATGCGGCTGGGGCGCTTGCGCGGGGGCGTCACTTGCCCAGCTGGTCACCAACGACGCCACCGATGGCTGCGCCCCCCACCGTTCCAAGCACGCTGCCACCACTGACGGCTGCACCGGCCACACCGCCAATTGCAGCGCCCCCGACAGTGCTGCGCTCGCGTTTGCTCATGCCATCCCACGTCGAACAGGCGGTCACGCCAAACGCCAGCGCGGTAACGGTGATGACTTGTACGGCCCTTTCTTTCAGCATCTAGGTCTCCAACACGGTTGTTGATATGCCGTCAGCTTAGCCTGCGTTTGGCATAGGGCGTGTCAGACAAGGCAACGGCCATGCAAAGACGTGTTACCAAGCTTGTCTGCGCATTTCACGCCACAAGTTGATTGAAGCGGCCCGCAATCCACAGTAAAGTCGGGGGCTTTTCACAACGCACGGACTTTGGCGTTGCGTAAAGTGCCCGGCCCCCTTCCAATACACACACAAACAGCGGTTTCCATGCCGCACAAGGAGTACAAATGCACACAATCGTTCACCGCCTCAAGCAGTGGCTCGTTCCCGGCCTGTTGGGTGCCGCATTCACTACAGCCGCACTGGTATCCACGGCGGCGAGTGCGCAGACACAAATCAAGCTGGCCTATGCGCTGTCTCAGCAATCGCACTACGGTGCCGCCGGCGAGGCGTTTGCCAGGACGCTGGAAGAAGGCAGCGGTGGCAAGTTCACGGTGCAGCAGTTTCCCAACAGCGCGCTGGGCGGCGAGCGTGAAGTGATTGAAGGACTGCAGCTTGGCACCATTGATGCCGCCGTGCTCTCCACCGGCGCCACAATGAACTTCGTGCCCAGCGCCGCGGTGTTCGACGTGCCCTTCTTGCTGCGTGACCTGGAGCATGCCCGCAAGGTGCTCGATAGCGAGATCGGCGAGAACATGCTTGCTGAATTCAGCAAGCGCGGCCTGATTGCGCTGGCCTGGGGGGAGCAGGGCTTTCGCCACCTCACCAACAATGTCCGTGAAGTCGCCACGCCAGCAGACGCCGCGGGGCTGAAGATTCGCACCACCGAAAACCAGCTGCACATTCAGGCGTTCCGGGAAATCGGCATCCTGCCCACGCCCATGGCCTGGCCCGAAGTGACCACTGCACTGCAGCAAGGCACTATTGACGGGCAGGAAAACCCACTGTCGGTGATTGTTTCGGCCAAGCTCTCGCAGCTGCAGAAGTACCTCTCGCTGACTGGCCACGTCTATGCGCCTGCAGTCATCATCGTCTCGCCCAGCGTCTACGAAGGTCTTTCCGACGAGGACAAAGCCTTGTTCCAGCAGGCTGGCAAGGCCGCTGGCCAGGCGATGCGCGCATACGTCTCGGAGGTGGAAGCCTCGGGGCTTGAGCAACTCAAGCAGGAGGGCATGATCGTTACCGAAGTGGACCGCGCGGCATTTGCCAAGGCCGTCGAGCCTGCCTACGCAGACTACAACAAACGTTTTGGCGCGGACCTGATCGAGAAGATTCGCAGCACCCAATAAATTCCATAGCTGCTCCAGACTGCGGCCGCTGCCACGGTCTGGACACACATAACGGGGCACCCTGCCCTGGGCAACACTGTCTCGCGGCTCCTAGCCTTATCCGCGCCAGCCGCCTGTGAAGCCGACTTTTGAGGCCATCCACGCACCTGCTTGGTCAGCCTTGCGCCGCACCGACTGCCGACTGTACTCCGTCACTCTTGCTACAGCCACCATGCCTTTCATCCTTCGCTTTGACCAGCTTGTGTTCCGCACGGTGTCCTGCCTTGCCCAACTGCTGCTGTGGCTGGCTGTGGCATCAGGCTTTTTCCAGGTCGTGTCCCGCTTCGTGCTGCACTCCCCGTTGGACTGGAGTGAGGTGCTCACACGCGCGGCCATCATCTGGGCGGTGATGCTCGGCACAGCCCTGGCATTTCGGCAGGGTTCGATGATTGCCGTGGAGTTCCTGCGTGAGCGCATACGCGGGCGCGCGCTGCAAGTGACCAACGCTCTCATTCACCTCGTCAGTCTGGGATTCATGGCATTTCTGGCATGGATGGGTGCACAGATGACCTATCGCGTACGCTTCCAAAGCATCGCAGGGCTGGAGGTCTCCATCTCCTGGGTCTATCTGGCCATACCGGCTGGAGCTGTGCTGGCATGCCTGGCCATCCTGCTGCGCTGGCTCTGCCCCGATGCACCCGCATCTCAAACGCCTGTGCGCAACGACGCGCAAGGCTGAACTGATGACCATCCAACGACTACAGGAATCTTGAACCATGGCCCAGCTGATGATCGTCACGATGGTGATCTTTTTTGCCCTGTCGCTGCCAGTGGCCGTGGCCATCGGCCTGTCCAGCGTCACCGGCATCGCGTATGCCGGCATCAACTGGCTGGTGATGCCGCAGCAGATCTTTGCCGCGCTGGACAAGTTTCCGCTGATGGCGATTCCGTTTTTCATTCTGGCCGGCAACCTGATGGAAGCGGGCGGCATCTCGCAACGGATGGTGAACTTTGCCAAGAGTCTGGTTGGCGGCGTGCAAGGCGGGCTGGCCATCACCTGCGTGCTGACCTGCCTGATTTTCGCGTCCGTGGCGGGCTCGTCCGTGGCCACGACGTTTGCGGTCGGGGCGATTCTGATTCCGGCCATGGTGCGCCATGGCTACCCGGCGCCTTTTGCCGCGTCGCTGCAGGCCACCTCGGCAGAGCTGGGCGTGATCATTCCTCCTTCGGTGCCGATGATTCTGTTTGCCGTCTCCACCGAAACATCCACGGGCGAGATGTTCATTGCCGGCGTGGTGCCAGGCCTGATGATTGCCGGCGTGTTGATGCTGTATGTCTGGCTGTACGCCAAGAGAACCGGCATGGGCAAGCAGGACGGCGCCGATCGCATGGCCGTGTGGCCGGCGTTCAAACGCTCTTGGCTGGCGCTGCTGATGCCCGTGATCATCCTCGGCGGCATCTATGGCGGCGTGTTCACGCCTACCGAAGCCTCGGTGGTGGCGGTGGTGTATGCGCTGCTGGTCAGCGTCTTCATCTACCGTACGCTCGGGCCGCGCTCGCTCGCGCCGGTATTTCATCGCTCTGTCGTCGGCACGGCAGTGATCATGTTCATCATCGCCAACGCCGGTGTCTTCAGCTTCCTGCTCAACCGCGCAGGCGTGCCGGACATGCTGGGCCAGTGGCTGGGCGGACTGTTCGAGAGCAAGCTGCTGTTCCTGCTGGGCGTCAACATCGCACTGTTTGTCATTGGCATGTTCATCGAGACCTCGGCCTCCATCGTCGTGCTGGCACCGCTGCTGCTGCCGGTGGCGGTGCAGTTCGGGGTCGATCCGGTGCACTTTGGCATCATCATGATCATCAATCTGGCGCTGGGCATGGTCACACCGCCGATGGGTGTGAACCTGTTTGCGGCCTGCGCCATCGCGCGCGTCTCGCTCGAACAGATGATCCGGCCGTTGCTGCCATTCGTGGCCGTGATCCTGGCCTGCCTGATGCTTGTGACCTACGTGCCAGGCATTTCGCTGTTCCTGCGTGATCTGGTCTATCGCTGAAGATGTCCGACCCTGCGCAACCGGCGTTTGCCTTTCTGCAACCAGGCGATGCCTTTCCGCCCTACGGCGCCGTCAGCGAGGCGCTTGGGCCCATTGCAGTGGGCGCAGACCTGACACCGGACACGCTGCGCGCCGCGTACCGGCGCGGCATCTTTCCCTGGTTCTCGACGCCGCCCATTCTGTGGTGGTCGCCCGACCCGCGCATGGTGCTCGAGGTGGCCAACTTCCGTCTGCATACCAGCCTGCGCAAGGAGATGGTGCGCCTGCTGCGCGCGCGCAGGCTGGCCATTCGCATCGACTCGGCCTTGCAGACGGTATTGAAGCACTGCGCCGGGGTGTATCGACCGGGCCAGGCAGGCACCTGGATCGTGCCGGAAATGCAGCAGACCTATCTGGAGTTTCACCGCGCTGGCCATGTGCACAGCGTCGAGACGTGGATTGACGGCGCATTGGCAGGCGGGCTGTATGTCGTCAACATCGGCAAGGCCGTTTTTGGCGAATCGATGTTTGCGCTGCGGCCCAATGCCTCGAAGATGGCGTTGGCTGCGCTGGTGGCGCACTGCCGTGCCCACGGTGTCGCGCTCATCGACTGCCAGCAAAACACCGCGCACCTGGCGTCGCTGGGCGCGCATGAAATCAGCCGAGCGGCATTTCTCGCGCAGCTGGCGCGCAGTGTGGACCAACCGCCACCGACATGGCAGTTCGCGCCCTGCGACTGGGCAACGCTGCACCCCGCGCTGGCGCAGGCCGCTGCCTAGCACTGCGGCGCGGACCGCAGCGGGCCCCTTGTTCATCCCACGAGCGACACCGGCGACGGCATGTCAGAATCGGGCCGTGTGAACCGGCCTGCATTTTCCGGCCTTGCTGCGGCAAAATGGGCACAGCCATGAAAGAATCTGCACGCATTCCCTTGCAGTTCTACGCAACTGCCCCCTATCCCTGCAGCTATCTGCCAGGGCGGACGGCGCGTTCGCAGGTGGCGTCACCCGGCGAGATGGTTGACAACGAGGTCTATGGCCTGCTGCTTGAGCGGGGTTTTCGCCGCAGCGGCCTGTTCACCTACCGGCCCCATTGCGATGCCTGCCAAGCCTGCGAGACCTTGCGCATCCCGGTGCAGGACTTCGTGCCCAATCGCAGCCAACGGCGCAGCTGGAAAGCTCATCGCGCGCTGCACACCCGCCTGCTGCCGCCAGTGCTGCTGCCCGAGCACTATGCGCTTTACCAGCACTACCTGCGCAGCCGCCACGCCAACGGTGGCATGGACAATGACAATCCCAGTGACTACGAGCAATTCCTGCTGCGCAGCCGTGTCCAGACGCGCCTGCTGGAATTTCGCCTGCCCCCCGATGCACAGCCGGCCGAAGGCGCTCTGCGCATGGTCAGCGTGGTCGACATCGTCGATCACGGCATCTCGGCCGTCTATACCTTCTATGACGACCGGACGGCGTCCGGGCTGGGCACCTACTCCATTCTCTGGCTGGTCGAATGGGCCAGGCAGCTGGGCCTGCCCTACGTCTATCTCGGCTATTGGATCGCCGCAAGTGCCAAGATGGCCTATAAGGCGCAGTTCCTGCCCCACGAGGTGCTGCGCCAGGGCCAGTGGCATCGCATCGAAAAACTCGCGGCGACGCGCTAAAACCTGTTCCAACCCGGTCGCAAACGAAGCAGAACCAGCCCCAACGACGCTGCCGGTCTGTGCGAAGCCGTCGGCAGCCCATATCGGCGTTAAGATCGGCCCATTCCATCCCTGTTCCTTTTGCACTGCACCACGCATGCGCCCCACCGACCCCGTCCAGCGCAAGACCCCCAGCGTCCAGGTCTTCGAACGCATGTATGCGATCCTGGACTTTCTGGCCGGGCACGCCCGCGCGGTCTCGCTCAAGGAAATCTCCGAGGCTACCGGCCTGCACCCCTCCACCACCCACCGCATCCTCAACGATCTGGTGATAGGGCGCATCGTCGAGCGGCCGGAGTCGGGTTCTTACCGCCTGGGCCTGCGCCTGCTGGAGCTTGGCAACCTGGTCAAGGCCCGGCTGAGCGTGCGCGAAGTCGCCCTGCCACTGATGCGCGAGCTGCACCGCGTCACCCAGCAGGCCATCAACCTCAGCATTCGTCAGGGCGATGAAATCGTCTACATTGAGCGCGCCTTCAGCGAGCGCTCGGGGATGCAGGTGGTGCGCGCCATCGGTGGCCATGCGCCCCTGCACCTGACCTCCACAGGCAAGCTGTTTCTCGCCGCGCAGGATCCACACTGGGTGCGCAGCTACGCCAACCGCACCGGACTGGCCGGCAACACCCGCAACAGCATCACCAAGCTCGACGTGCTTGAGCGCGAGCTGCACCGCGTGCGCCAGACCGGCGTCGCCCATGACCGGGAGGAGCTGGAGCTGGGCGTGAACTGCATCGCCGCAGGCATCTACGACGATCAGGACAAACTCATTGCAGGCCTTTCCATCTCCGCCCCCACGGGGCGGCTGGAGGACTCGTGGATTGCACGGCTGCAGGAGACGGTGCAGCAGATCTCCGCCGAGCTGGGAAATCCCAGGGCCATGGCCAAAGACTGACGGCGCCCCATGACAGGCCTGCGTTCGGGCGGCGAAAACTACCTGGACGTCTTGGCCGCGCAACGCCCCGAGCGCTCGGCGTTCTGGCTGCTGGATGCGGTGTATCGCAATCTTGAGCAGCACTACTCGCCGGCGCCGTCCGCACTGCCGGCAGTATGGCAACCGTGGTGGGATCTGCTGCAATTCTGCCTGGGTGTCAACCCGATCGCGCAGTGGCTGCGCACCGCGCCCGATGCGCTGCAGCGCATCCAGGCGCTGGCGGCGCTGGCTGGCGAGAATGCACTGGCGGACCATCTCGCGCACGCCCTGCAGGGACAGGCACTGCCCGCCATGGCCGTTACCTTCAGTCAACTGGGCGAGCAAGACCTGCACCTGCCGATCGGAGGACTGCCGCAGGATTGGCATGACGGACAGGACTGGGCGGCCTCCGATGCGGCGATCCAGCTGCAGCTCGATGGCTTCGCCCGCATCGTTGCCGACCTGCTCCTGCAGGAACGGCACGCGCTGCTCCTCCCAGCGCCTGCTCACAGGGGGTTGCCACGCCACAGCCTCCCCGGTCTGGCCCAGCCCCACGCCACAACACCTGCACAACAGATGCAACAGAGCCGCGCGGCATTTGCTGCCCTGCTGCAGCAGCCAAAGGCCCTGCAGGTGCGCACGCCGGGCCACGGGCAGCGCCACAGACTGCCTGTCACGCACCGCCTCCAGCCGGGCCTATCCGCGGAGCTGTTCGAGTTTTACCGCGTGCTGCTGCCGCAAGCTGCAGCACCTTTGCTGGCAGTAGCGCAACTGCACGATGGCGCAGACCTGTTCGTGCAGTGCGGCCCGGTCAGCGTTGCCATCGTGGGGCTGACCCTGTTTCCGGTGGGGCAGTGGTCAGCGCGCACGGCAGCGATGCACTCCTGCCTCAGCAATGAGGCCTGGCCGCAAGGCGAGCCGCCATGCTGGTGGGCGCAGAGCATCGCCTTTGCCCAGGGTGGCGCTGATGACGAGCACTGGCTGCTGGTCACCACCGGCCCGCAGGCCGGTGGCGTGACGCTGTCTGCCACCGATGCACCCCATGGCCGCGTCCGCTTCGCCAGCACCGCAGCCTTCTTCACGGCGTTGCAGCACCAGCCAGCGCGCGTGCTGGCCGCCAGTGGCCATCTGCTGTACGACTGCGCCGGCAGGCCATGCGAGCCGGTCTAAAAAAGGTCTGTCAAAATCCTGACGTCGCTCCCATGACCTGCGCCCCGGTGCTGCGCCGCGGGCCGCACGCTAGCGTTTGCGCAGCCAAAGCCATCACGACGCAGGTGACCGGGGCGGCCCGCCCGGAAAGCCACCGCCGCGACCGCTCAGGATATCGGTCAATGAGGCGCAACGCGGCGCCGCTTACTACCTGCGCTTGCGGTTGCGCGCCGCCTGCGTCAACTCGCGGGTGGAACTGCTGCGCGGGCGCGCCTTGACGGTCGGGGCGGTGCTGAAATAGTGCGCCAACATCTGTTGCGCACTGGCGCCGACAGTGTCACCTTCCAGGCGCCGGTAGGTGCCGTTTTCCAGCAGCACCCAGGCGTCCTGATCGTCCATCAGGTAGGCGACCAGGCACTCATCCATGATGCGCTGGCGCAGCGTGGCATCGGTCACCGGCCATGCCAGCTCAACACGTCGGGCCATGTTGCGATTCATCCAGTCGGCGCTGGAAAGATACAGATGCTCTTCCTCCCCGGCCTGGAAAAAGAATACGCGGGTATGTTCGAGAAAGCGCCCGACGATGGAGCGGATGCGGATGGCCCCGCCCTTGGGCGTGCTGTTGACTGCCGGCAGCACGCAGGCCGCACGCACGATCAGATCGACCTGCACCCCTTCCTGTGCCGCCACATAGACAGCCTCGGCCAGCCGCCAGTCGGTCAGCGCATTCATCTTCGCCACGATGCGTGCGGGCTTGCCCGCCTGCGCCGCGCGCTGCGCCTCGCCGATGTGCTGCATGAGGCTGTTCTGCAGCGTGAAAGGCGCCACCTGCAGGCGCTGCAGCTTGGGCAGCGGCGCCTGGCTGGCCAGCAGACTGAAAACCGCATCCATCTCGGCAGTCAGCACCTCGCTGGCAGTCAGGTAGCTGATGTCGGTGTAGAGCTTGGCCGTTCTGGGGTTGTAATTGCCGGTGGACAGGTGGCCGTAGCGCTTGAGTCCACGCGCCTCGCGGCGGGTGACCAGCAACATCTTGCCGTGCGTCTTGAGCCCGACGATGCCATAGACCACCTGCACGCCGATGGATTCCAGCGTCTCGGCCCAGTTGATGTTGTTTTCCTCGTCAAAGCGCGCCTTGAGTTCGACCACGGCGGTGACCTCCTTGCCCTTGCGCACCGCCTCGCGCAATAGCTCCATCATCACCGAGTCCGGTCCGGTGCGATAGACCGTCTGCTTGATGGCCAGCACGTCCGGGTCCTTGACGGCCTGGCGCAGAAACTCCACCACCGCATCAAAGCTCTCGAAAGGCTGGTGGATCACCACGTCCTTCTGACGGATGCGGGCAAACAGGTTCTCGCTGTTCTTGAGCGAGCGCGGCCATTGCGGAATCCAGCGCGGAAAAAGCAAATGCGGACGTTCGTCGTTGACCAGGTCGATCACCTGGCTGAGTCGCACCAGATTGACCGGCCCCTCAACCCGGTACAACGCCTGCACGGGCAAATCGAACTGCGCCAGCAGCAGGTTGACGGTGGATTCCGAGCAGCTTTTGGAGACTTCCAGCCGTGTGGCCTTGCCGAAGTGACGGTGCTGCAGCCCCTTGCGCAGCGCCGTACGCAGGTTCTGCACCTCGCCTTCGGTGACGGCCAGATCGGAATGGCGCGTGACACGAAACTGTGAGAACTCCACCACCGTGCGCCCCGGAAATATTTCGTGCAGATGTGCGCGGATCATGCTGGAAAGGCTGACCACGCCGATCTTGCCCTTGCCACCGGCCAGCGAGTCGGGCAGGCGCACAAAGCGCGGCAGCACCCTTGGCACCTTGACGATCGCCACCTCATTGCGGTTGCCAAAGGCATCCTCGCCATCGAGGCGCACGATGAAGTTCAACGACTTGTTGGCCACCTGCGGGAACGGGTGTGCAGGATCAAGCGCCACTGGCGTGAGCAATGGCCGGATTTCCCGGTCAAAGTATTCCTTGACCCAGCGGCGCTGGCCCATATTGCGCTTGCCGTGCGAGAAGATCTGGATGCCGTGTTCGGCCAGTGCCGGCAGCAACCGGCTGTTGTAGAGCTCATACTGGCGCTGCACCAGCGCGTGCGCCTTGGCGGATATGCCGGCGTAGCTCTCCACCGAGAACTCGTCGTCCTCCACGCCATCGCGCGCAGCCTCCAGGTGATCGGCCACACGCACTTCGAAGAACTCGTCAAGGTTGGAGGAAACGATGCCGAGATAGCGCAGCCGCTCAAGCACCGGCACGTCCTCGCGCTGTGCCCAGTCGAAGACCCGTTCGTTGAAGGCCAGGATGCTGTGATCCCGATCCAACCAGGGAATATTCGCAGGCCGCGCCAGATGCACGATCAGCTCGGCCTCTGCCTCGATCTGCTTGCGGTTCAGGCTCCAGGCCGAGCCGGTGCTGGTCTGCAGCGCCTTGGCCGTCTGCATGGCGCTGGCGACGCTTTCTGCATCGGCGCGGCGCAGCACCACATCATTGCTGCTGGAGACCGGCACCAGCGCACGGCCTGCCGCGGCTGGTCTGGCGGCCGCCTTGCGCGCGGCCATCTTCTTCGCGGTGGGCGCAACGTCCGCAGAAGGGGCCGCATTCGCGACGCTTGCATCAGGGGTTTTCGGATTGCGTTTACTTGGAGTTTTCTTCGGTGCCATCACGCCAACCATACAACTGTAACGGGGCAATATAGCAGCGCACAGCAGGAATTTGACGACATTATTGTGACAATGTCGGTCGGCCCGCTCGCAGCCAGCGCCCCGTCCTATAGACTTGCAGGCTTTACCTCGGAACCCGGTCATGGCCCCTGCTCCACCTGCCCCAGACGATCTGCCCTTTGCCGTCGTGCTGTGGCTGGGCGAGGAGATGCCGGCCGCGCAGCGGCGCGCCGCACAGGCTCGCTTTGCCGCCGCGCTGGTGGCAAGCCTTGGCGATGCACAGCTGGTGCTGCCTACCTACCGCGCCTACCTGCGCATCGTCGCCGCGCAGGGCACGGGCAGTGCCGAAGGCATCGACGCCGAACAGCTGCCCGATGACCAGCGCCACGTGTTCGAGAACTGGCGCATCGCCGAGCACGACGCGCTCACGGCCGTCTTCGGCCCGCACCGCCAGATGGGCGAAGCCCTCTATGAATTGCAGGACGTGCACACGTCCTGAATCGTTTTCCCTCCATCCGTCCAGACAATGACCGATCTGACCAAAATCACCTGCGTCGAAGACCTGCGCGTCATCGCCCGCCGCCGCGCGCCACGCATGTTCTACGACTATGCGGACACCGGCTCCTACACCGAATCAACCTACCGCGCCAACGAGGCCGACTTCCAGCGCATTCAGCTGCGCCAGCGTGTTGCGGTCGACATGTCCGGGCGCTCCACACGCACCCGGCTGCTGGGCAAGGAGTACGCCATGCCCGCCGCCACCGCGCCGGTCGGCCTGCTGGGCATGCAGCATGCCGACGGCGAGATCCATGCCGCGCGCGCGGCCAAGGCCATGGGCATTCCGTTCACGCTCTCGACGATGGGCATCTGCTCGCTCGAAGACGTGGCCGAAGCCACCGACCGCCACCCGTTCTGGTTCCAGCTCTACGTGATGCGCGACCGCGAATTCGCGGCCAATCTGATCGAGCGCGCGCGCGATGCCAATTGCGAGGCGCTGGTGCTGACACTGGACCTGCAGGTCATGGGCCAGCGCCACAAGGACATCAAGAACGGCCTGTCCACCCCGCCGCGCCCAACGCTGGCCAATCTGCTGAACCTGGCGACCAAGCCCCGCTGGTGCCTGGACATGCTGCGCACCAGGCGCCGCACCTTCGGCAACATCGTCGGGCACGCCAAGAACGTCACCGACGTCTCATCGCTTGCCACCTGGACGGCCGAGCAGTTCGACCCGCGCCTGAACTGGTCCGATGTCGAGCGCATCAAGCGCCAGTGGGGCGGCAAGCTCATCCTCAAGGGCATCATGGATGTCGAGGATGCCAGGCTGGCCGTTGAAAGCGGCGCCGATGCGCTGGTGGTGAGCAACCATGGCGGGCGCCAGCTCGACGGAGCACCGTCGTCCATCGCCGCGTTGCCCCCCATTGCCAACGCCGTGGGTGACAAGATCGAAGTCTGGATGGATGGCGGCATCCGCACCGGGCAGGACATGCTCAAGGCCCGCGCACTGGGCGCACGCGGCGTCATGCTGGGCCGCAGCATCGTCTACGGCCTGGCCGCAGCGGGCGAAGCGGGCGTCTACCGCGCGCTGGAGATCCTGCAAAAGGAACTGGATGTCAGCATGGCGTTCTGCGGCCACACGCACATCGATCAGGTCGGCCGGGACATCCTGATCCCCAAGTCCCTGCAGCACCTGCTGGACTGAGAACCTGTTCAGGCGGCGAAACGCGCGAAGGTCGCGTTGACCTCGTCACACCAGCGCCGCTTGGCCTGCGCATCAGCAAAACTGCCCGTGAAGCTGTTGGTGGCCAGCTGCCAGGCCTGGCGCGCGCCAAGGCCGGTGGCATCGAAGGTCTCGATGAAATTCTGGTTGAGATAGCCACCGAAATAGGCGGGATCGTCGGAGTTGATCGTGGCAACCAATCCTGCTTCCAGAAGCTGGCCGAGGTTGTGCTGGCGCAGGTCCTCAAACACGCGCAACTTGAGGTTGGAGAGCGGACATACGGTCAGCGGAATGCCCTCCTGCGCCAGCCGTCGCATCAGATCGGCGTCATGGATGCTTTGCACGCCATGGTCGATGCGCTCGACATGCAGCGCATCCAGTGCGCTCCAGACGTAGGCCGCGGGCCCCTCCTCGCCGGCATGGGCCACCAGTCGAAAGCCCAGCTGCCGGCAGCGCGCAAATACCCGCACGAACTTCTCTGGCGGATGGCCAAGCTCGCTGGAGTCCAGGCCAACGCCGATGAATTTGTCGCGCAGCGGCAGGGCCTGCTCCAGGGTCTCGAACGCCGCGTCCTCGGACAGATGCCGCAGAAAGCACAGGATCAGTGCCGCGTCGACACCCAGCTTCTCACGCGCGTCCTCGCAGGCGCGATGCAGGCCGTTGATCACCGTCGCCATCGCCACACCGCGCGCCGTGTGCGTCTGCGGATCGAAGAACAGCTCGGTGCGCCGGACGTTCTCCTCGGCGGCCTTGCGCAGATAGGCCCAGGCCATATCGTAGAAATCCTGCTCCTCAATCAGCACCGAGGCACCTGCGTAGTAGATGTCCAGAAAGCTCTGCAGATTGGTGAACGCGTAGGCGTCGCGCAAGGCCTGCACGTCCGGATAGGCCAGCGCCACGCCATTGCGCTGCGCCAGTGCGAAGATCAGTTCGGGCTCCAGCGAGCCTTCGATATGGATGTGCAGCTCCGCCTTGGGCATGGCGGCCAGCAGCTCGGGCAGCCGCTCACGAGGGATTCGGGCAAAGTCAGGCAGGGACATGGTGGATTGGAAAAACGAAGAAGAGAAAGACGCGGCGCTAGCGACTGACGGCGAAATTGCTAGAGCGGCGGCAGTTGCGGCTCCATGCGCTGCAGCTCCCGCAGCGGCGGGATGGTCGCCAGCATGGTTGGATCCAGCAGATCCCAGACGATACCGCAAGTCGGCTTATGCGGATCGGCCACCTCGATCGTACGCGTGGGCGTGAAGATCGCATCCACCACGGTATCGAACACCTCGGGGTACAGCGTCTCTGCCAGCACCTGGCAATCATGCACCACCGCCGCTGCCGGGGTTTCGGTGGTGATCTTGCCGATGCGATAGAGCATGCCCCATTCGGCATCGAAGAAGCCATGGCCCTTGCCAAAGCGCACACCGTCCTCATTGATGGCGCCGGTGCCCGTGACCATGTAGTCCACGCCGGGCAGCTCATCGCGAATCTGCGCCAGCGTCATCGGCCGGCCATGCCGCTCCATGCCGTCGAGCGTGGCGGCGTACAGCCAGCGCTCAGGCGCGATGGTGTCGGGGTCCAGCAGCCAAAAACCGCGCTTGATGGAGTAAGTCGTCATCAGAATGCGCTTGCCATCCTGCAATGCACGGTAGCGCAGCATTTCCAGGCAGTTGTCAGGCGTGATGAACACCACTTGCGCCTGCTGGTAGAAGCGGTGATTGACCAGCCGCTCAAGCGCCTGCTCGCTGCCCTGAAAGTCCGCAATGAACTCGCCGAAATCGAAGTGAAAGCGACTGTCGGCATAGGCAACCTTGCGCAATTGCCCAAACACGCGCTCGCGCACGGAACTCTTGTGATCCATAAAGGGGTCTCCAGTACAAAGGGGAAAATGGGCTGCCTGTCCCGTCAGGCCGGTGCCAGCGCAAAGCGGCGCAACAGCCGGCGCTCCGCAGCCACGGTCATCGCATGCAGGACAACTGCAACCAGCACCGCAACCACGGTCACGCTCCAGATCATGGCGTAGTCCATCTGACCACGCGACTCATTGAGCAAGTTGCCAAAACCCACGCCGGTGGCCAGCCATTCGGCAATCATCACGCCCAGAAAGGCACGCGGCGCAGCCAGGCGCGCGGCCGCGCACAGATACGGCAGGGACCAGGGCAGCGCCACATACTGCAGCCAGGCGCGCCGCCTGCCGCCGTTGGCGCGCACCAGGTCATCCAGCGTGCGCGGCACCAGTTGCAGGCCCTGCACAATCGTCACGAAGGCCGGGAAAAAGGTCACCGACACGGTGATAGCCAGCGTGCCGCCCCAATCGCGCCCGAAGATCAGCACGACCAGCGGCGCCAGTGCCACCAGCGGCATCGACTGCGTCACCAGCGACACCGGCAGCAGCGTATCGCCCAGGCCGCGCCAGAACGTCGTCACCACCGCCAGAACGAATGCGAATCCCAGACCCAGCACCATGCCCACCAACGCCGGCGGCAGCGTTTCCAGCAGCGCCATGCCAAGCACCTGCAGATGCTGTGGCGCCTGCTCAGAGGCCACCAGATGCTGCCAAAGCCCCAATGGATCGCGCAGCACCACCTCCGAAACCCCTCTTGCCCGCATCAGCCAGACGAACGCCCACCACAGCAGCACCGGCATGGCCACTGCCGCCAACAGCCAGGCCCAGTCCTGCAGGCGCCGCCGCGGTTGCGCCTGCACGCGGCCAAGCGGCACGCTCGCCGGCAGGCTGTCGCCGGCCACGCGGCGCGCCAGCAGTCCCACCGTTGCATAGGCCGCGGCGCTGATGAGCGTGGCCGTCAGGCCAATGCCCCACAGCCGCGCGGGATTGCCCCGTCCGAGCGAGCCAATCAGATACGTGCCAAGGCCCGCACTGCCACCGCTGCCGAACTCGGCCAGCAAAGACCCCAGCACGGCAGCCGGCGCCGCCGTGCGCAGACCGCTGAGCAGCGTCGGCAGGCCGCTGCGCCAGCGCACAAAGCGCATCACCGCCGCCCCGCGCCCGCCGTAGACGTGCACCAGATCGACCAGCCGCGGGTCCACCTGGGTCATGCCCAGCACCGTCGCCACCATGGTCGGGTAATACACCGACAGTGCTGCCAGCACCACGCGCGGCGTCTCGCCCGGCAGCGCGATGACCAGAATGGGCACCAGCGCGATCGTTGGCATCGCAAACAGTGTCACGTTCACGCCCGCCATCAGCCGCTCGGCACCGCGCCAGCGCACAAACGCCATGCCGCAGGCAATGGCGACGACGTTGCCGATCACGTAGCCGGCCAGCGCTGTGCGCAGCGTGCCCCACAGGTGTGCGGGGTAGTCGCCGCGGTCCGCCCACCACTGCAGCAGTACGGCGCTGGGCGCGGGCAGCGCCCCGCCTGCCACCCACTGGCCACGGCCGACCAGTTCCCAGAGCGCCAGCAGGGCCAGTAGCCCCCACCAGCGCGCGCTGCCATGGCTGCGCGGCACGCTCATGGATGCGCTCCGCCACGTTGGGCGTACAGCACCTCGGCCACCTGCTCCTCCAGCGCGCGAAACGCCGGCTCGACGAACAGCTGCGGTGCGCGCGGCCGCGCAAACGGCACGTCAATGACCGCCGCAACGCGCCCGGGATTGCCATGCATGACCACGATGCGATCGGCCAGGAACACCGCCTCGTCGATGCCGTGCGTGACCAGTACCGTGGTGGTGGGCCGCTCCAGCCAGATGCGCTGCAGCTCCAGATTCATGCTGCGGCGCAGGATCTGGTCGAGCGCGCCGAACGGCTCGTCCAGCAGCAGCACGTCCGGGCGCGTCACCAGCGCGCGGGCGATGGCCACGCGCTGGCGCATGCCGCCTGAGAGCTGTGCCGGCAGCGCCGCCTCGAACCTCTGCAGCCCCACCAACTCCACCAGTGCGGCAATGCGCGCGGCATCGCCCGCCTGGTACTGACCGGTGATGTCCAGCGGCAGCCGGATGTTCTGTGTGACCGTCCGCCACGGCAGCAGCGCCGCATCCTGGAATGCGATGCCAAGCCGTCCAGCCTTCTGCAGGCGCTCGGGATCATCTGCGGCCACCTTGACGCTGCCCGCATCCGGGCGATCGAGCCCGGCGATGAGCCGCAGCAGGGTCGACTTGCCGCAACCGGACGGCCCGATCAAGGCCGTGAAGGAGCCCGGCGCGCAGTGCAGGTTCACGTCCTGCAGCGCCACCAGCGGGGCCTGCGCGGCACGCGCAAAGTTGCGCTGCGCATGGGCGATGACAATCTCGGAGGCAGGCATGTGCAGCTCAGACTTCTGCCAGCAGGCTGGTGTCGAAATGGCTGGCATCGGCCGCCACCCCCACCGCATTGAGGGCCTGCACGCAGGCTGCGATGGCCGCATCGGTCATCGCAAAGACGCCCTGCTCGTGCGCGATCAGCGGTTTCTGCGCGTTGTTGAAGTAGACCTCGTTGGCAATGCTGCGCCCCGTGCCCTTGAACCAGCTCTGCGCAAACCGTGGCGGCCAGCCATCAACGTCACGGAAGTTCTCGTCCCAGCCCTGGCGGCTGGCGCGCAGAAAGCGCACCAGATCGTCGCGCCGCTCCTGCAGGGTTTCGCGCGTGACCACGACCACATCGTTGAACAGCGGCAGCTGGTGATCGGCCAACAGGAAGCTCACCGGCTCCTGCCCATGGCTCTGGATGGTGAACGGCACATTGGTGACGAAGTCCAGCGAGCCATCGATCTCGCCCTTGAGCAGCGGCGTCGGGTCATAGGCATAGGGCACGATGCGCACCTGTTTGCGCTCGATGCCGTTGAGCTTGAGCACGGCGTCGATGGTCAGGCGGTTGACTGGCGGCACGGCGATGGTCTTGCCGATCATGTCCGCAGGTGTACGGATGGGATTGCTTGCCAGGCTGACGATGCCAACGGGGCTCTTCTGGTACTGCGCGCCGATGATGACCAGCGGCGCCCCCTGCGCGGTGATGGCGCGAATGGCCGTCTCCACCGTGGCCAGCGCAACATCCGCGCGCCCAGACAGCAGGGAGGCTTCCGGAATGACGTCCGGCCCCCCGGGCAGATACGTCAAATCCAGCCCCTGCGCCTGGTAAAAGCCCTCCTCCAGGGCCACGAAGTAGCCGAGAAACTCTGCGTCATTGATCCAGGCGGCCTGCATCGTCAACGGACGCGCCGACTGCGCCATGGCGGCAAGCGGCAAACTGGCAGCGGCAGCCCCTGCGGCGGCGGCAGAGAGAAAGTGACGGCGGCTCAACGGCATGGAAAAACTCCTCAGGAAGATGGGTTTTGGGGGGCACTCAGACCCTGCGCCTGACGCAGTTCGCGCAAGGCCGGAGCGGCCTGAATCTGACTCTGGCTGATGCGTGCCCAGTCGATGCGGCGGGGGCGGGACTGCACGCGCGGCACCTGCAGCGTGCGCGAGGGCGTGCAGATGACGTCGACCGGAATGTCCTCCTCGGCAGGAAACAGCGGCTGCTCCAGCACCTGAACATCGTGCACCAGTGTGGCAATGGGCGTGCGCGCATCCACCAGGCCCAGTTCACCGAACAGGCGCCATTCCAGATCGAACCAGCCGTGACCGCGCCCGAACCGCACGCCCGAGGTGGCAACTGCGGCGGCACCTGTCACCACCCAGTCAAAGCGCCCCAGCGCCGCCAGTTCGGCCAGCGATACCGGCTTTGCGAAGTGCTCCAGCCCGTCGAGCCACGCGGCGTAGCGTGCCAGATCTCGTGGCACGCTGCCTGCGGGGAAATGGAAGAATCCGCGCGCCATGTCGTAACTGGAGACGACCACGCTAATGCCCGCCTCCAGGCAGCGCTGGCGCAGACCGGTCAGGCTGTTGTCCGGCGTCAGGAACACGTGCGTGGCCCGGGCAAAGTCGGGCAAGCACACCAGCCGCTCGACGGCATCGGCTGCGCCTGCGAAGTCGGGAATGAACTCGGTAAATCGCAGGTGAAAGCGCGAATCCGGCCGCGCCACCGCCGCCAGATCCTCCCAGACGCCATGGCGCAGCTGGGCATCGGCCACTTCCGTCTCGACTCGTCGTTTCTGCACCATGAGAATTGAATCAATCGTTTCCATAAATTGTATTACGGAAACTGCAGTTTCAACATCCGTCCTCCAATGCCCCTTGGGGACAGTCTCGTTGCGGCAGCTTTTGCCGCTCGAGCGCGTGTTGCTCGGCTATGCTCGCCACTCATGACAACGCGCCTGACCCTGGCCATCCAGGAACATTATGAACACCTCAGCCCCAGCGAGCGCAAGCTTGCGGCGCTGCTGCTCGACCGTGCGGAGGACCTGCTGGCCTACTCGGCGTCCGAACTGGCGGCGATGGCCGGCGTGTCCAAGGCCACGGCGGCACGACTGTTTCGCAGCCTCGGTTACAGCGATTTCAACGAGGTGCGCCTGCAGGCACGTCAGGAACGCAACCTCGCGCCAGCATTGCAGCGCCCGCCATCGCGCGCAGGCGCAGGCGGGCAGCTGGCGCAGTCCATCTCCAGCCACCTGCAAAGCGAGCAGGAAAGCCTTGCAC
Organism: Lampropedia cohaerens; assembly: GCF_001005215.1. Classification (GTDB taxonomy): domain Bacteria; phylum Pseudomonadota; class Gammaproteobacteria; order Burkholderiales; family Burkholderiaceae_C; genus Lampropedia; species Lampropedia cohaerens. The sequence goes on along the minus strand of NZ_LBNQ01000020.1, from coordinate 15,293 downwards.
GCACATTCGAATGGCTGCGCAGCGATCTGCTGCGCAGCGCCGCAATGACGCTTGCAAAAGCGCCGCACGTGTGGTTGCTCGGGCTGGGCGTTGACCGCGGTCTGGTGCAGTTCGTCGCCCCGCAATTTGCGCGGGTGCGGCCAGACGTGTTCGTGCTGGATGACCGGGCCGGTCAGTGGGCCGAATCGCTTGCCAACTGTGCGCCCAGGGATGCCCTGCTCATCGTGCAGACCCAACCGCGCACGCAGATGGCAGACCGGTTGATGGCGCACGCGGCCGCCTCCAGGATGGCAACGGTGGCGGTGGTGGATGTGCGCAACGTGGCCTGGGCGCGCCGCGTCGCAGGGCTGGTGCTGCCCTGCCACTGCGCCAGCGGCACGCATGCGTTCTCAGCGATGGCAGCTGCCAGCATGCTGCATCTGCTCGTGCAGCACGTGGCCCAGACATTGGGCGAGCGCAGCGTTCAGCGCATCGACATGATTGCCAACCTGCGCCGCGAGCTCGACGAATAGCCGAACGGCCCGTCACCTCGTGGTGCCTGGCGGCGGCGCCCACAGGCGATCACTCCGGGCCAACGCCACGGCCTGCCGGCAATACCGTATTCAGCCACTGGTCCAGCTGCGCGCCAAGCTGCTGCACCGCAATCGCCATCGCGCGCGTGCCGCCCGCGGCATCGGGCGTGGCGGCTGGCACACGCTGCGTGAATACCTGCTGCCCCAGCAGGCGATCGCCTCCTTCGCCCGGCGCCATTGCCGTGGCCCGCAGGCGCACCAGCGCCTCGCTCTCTTGGGCAGATACAAAGCGCTGCTCGAACTGCTCGATGTCCACCCGCAACACGAAAGGGATCTGGCCATCCGGCTGGCGCACCCGCACGCCCGGCTCCAGCACCGGCCCGCGCTGCGCCAGCTGCTGGCGCAGTTGTTGCGCCACCAGTTCCTCGACCGGACGACTCCAGCGCGCCTGCTGATAGGCACGCAGCGCATATCCATCCAGATAGGCGAAGCGATACAGCACCAGATCGCTGCTCGTGGGCAGCCCATTTGCCGTCACCTGTGCCAGCATCAATGGAGGGTGTGGTTGCTGTGGCGCCACCGCACTGGCCTGCTCGTACAGCACGCCGAAGTCGAACAGCTCCGGTGCAGGCGCTGGCGCTGGCAGTGACGCGCAGGCTGCCAATGCCAAAGCAGCGGCGCCCGATGCGATCAGACGCGTGCTGGCGCGCGTTACCGCACGTGCAAGGTTATGGGAACGAATCGTCGTGAAAGCCATCGCTGGAACTCCTGACATTGAGCTACGGTCGCGTGTGTTTAGAACCTGTTTACGATCTTTTCATGCACCGCGCAGCCAATCAGCGCCCGGGAGCGACATAGCCGGGCTCGCCAGGACCAGGTCGGGAAGTATCGGGGCCGAAGATGAACGACTGCGGATTCTGCTCGATGCCTCGCGCCAGCCGGGACAACTCGCGCATGGCCGCGCTGATGTCCTCCAGTGTGCGCTGCACGCGCGGCAATGTGGCAAGGTTGATCTCGCTGGCGGCAGCGGCAAACGAGGCGCTGGCCTCGCCCAGTTGGTCCACCGGCCCGTTCTCGGCACCGACGCGCGCCGTCAGCTGGGCGATTTCCCGCGACATGGCATCAATGCTGTTGGCGGCGCGCTCCATCGCCTGCATGTTGCTGCCAAGTCCGCGGCTGACCGCGTCGATGGTCGGACGGATCTCCTCGGCCCAGCTGCGGTTGATGTTCTCCACCAGCGATGCGGTGTTCTGCGCCGCCGCACCGATGTTGGCCAATGTCGCCACAAAAACTTCACGGTTTTGCGCATCCAGCAATGCGTTGATGCTGGCCATGGTCTGGCGCACATCGCCGATCACCTCCGGCCCCATGGCCGCCAACTGGCTGAGATTTGACGGCCGCATGGCCAGCCGCTTGTAGCCCCGCGACGATTGGCCAAGATCAGGAATCGGTCTGGGCGCATCATCAAGATCGATATAGGCCAACCCGGTCACACCCTGATAACCGAGTGATGCGTAGGTCGTCGGCTGAACCGGGGTGTCCTCACTGACGGAGATACGGATCAACACATTCCCCTCGCGTTCATCGTCAAAGCCGATGTACTCCACCCGCCCAACGGCCACCCCCTTGTAGCGCACCGGTGCCTGTGGCTGCAGGCCTGTCACGGCCTGTGGTGTGGATAGTTCATACGTCGCGTAGCTGCCGCGATCGGCCGTCAGCCACACCGCAAGAATCCCGAGCACAACGATCAGCGAGAGCACGAACACTCCCGCAGCGACGGCGTGTGACTTGTTTTCCATCTCCTGCCCCTTCTACTGTGCCGCCTGCTGCGGCAGCGGCTGCATGGCACGGCGTCCGCGCTCACCGAGAAAAAAGGTCTCGATGAACGGATGCTTGAACTGCACCACCTCTTCAGGCGTGCCAACGACAATGACTTTCTTTTCCGCCAGCACGGCCACGCGCGTGCTGAGCGCATAGAGCGTATCCAGATCGTGCGTGACCATGATCACAGTCAGGCCCAGTTCGCGCTGCACGTCAAGCAGCAATGCACAGAACTCATCGGATCCCAGTGGGTCCAGGCCCGCCGTCGGCTCATCCAGCAGCAGCAGCGGCGGATCCATGATGAGCGCGCGCGCAAGCGCCACGCGCTTGATCATGCCCCCCGAGAGATCGGACGGCATGCGCAGCGCATGCTCGGGCTTGAGGCCCACCATTTGCAGCTTCACCAGTGCGGCGTCACGCACGACTTCCTCAGGAAGGCTGTCCTGTTCGCGCAACGCAAAGGCAATGTTGTCCAGCACGTTGAAGGCGGAGAACAGCGCACCGTGCTGAAACAGCATGCCCATGCGTGCCGACGCCCCCTCGGTGGGCAATGCGCTGGCCTCCTGCCCGTCGATGCGCACCGTGCCACGACTAGGCCGGGTCAAGCCCAGAATATGGCGCAACAGCACCGTCTTGCCGGTGCCGGAGCCTCCCACGATGGTGAGAATCTCGCCACGGCGCACCTCCAGGTCCAGATCCTGGTGCACGGAAAAGGCCTTCTCGCCCTGGCCGAACACTGTCCATAGCTTCTCGATGCGCACCAGCACATCGTCCTGGGCCTTCTGCGCATTGCCTTTCACGGGGTTGACAGCATCCATCTCAGAACCCCACATTGCGGAAGATGATGGCAAACACCGCATCGATGACGATCACCGCCGTGATCGACGTCACCACCGAAGCCGTCGTGCCATTGCCCAGGCTTTCGGTATTGGGCTGGACCCACAACCCCCAATGGCAGCCAATCAGCGCAATGGCCAAGCCAAACACCACGGACTTGGCCATGCCCAGCCAGAGATTGGCAATGTTGACGGCATCGGGCAGGCTCTCGAGAAAGTAGGCGGGCGAGACACCCAAGGCAAAGTCGGACGCCCAGATGCCGCCCAGCAACGCGGCCAGTGTGGTCCACAGACTGACCAGCGGCATCGCAATGGCCAGCGCCATCGCGCGCGGCAAGACCAGACGAAATCCGTGCGCAATGCCCATGACCCGCATCGCGTCCAGCTCCTCGTTGACACGCATGACACCGATCTGCGCAGTGATGGCAGAACCCGAGCGGCCCGCCACCAAAATGGCCGCCAGCAACGGGCCAAGTTCGCGCGTCAGCGAGATGCCCAGAATATTGACGATGAACGCATCGGCACCGAACTGGCGCAACTGCAATGCAAGCAGGTACGCGATGACTACGCCGATCAGAAACCCCACCAGCGCGGTAATGGGCAGGGCCTGCGCCCCCATGCGAAACAGATGCGCACTGAAATCGTGCCAGGGGCCACGCAGCGGCTGACGCACTACCTTCAGCATATCGATCAAAAGCTGCCCGACCAGCGCAAGCATCTTGAATGCGTGGGTCATCCCATTGAGGGAGAGCTGGCCGATCTTCTGGAAACCCTTGAGCCAGGTATCGTCAGGATCGGCCAGAGGATCCGTCGGCGTAAAGCGTGCAACCCGTTCAAGAATGGCACGCTGCGCCTGGCTGGCCTGCAGGTCAGCCGGCTCCCTGCCCCCCCAGGCATACCAGAGCAACTGGGCTGCGATATGGTCAAAACGCTCGGCCTGCGTCAAGTCCCATGCAGCGGGGGTTTGGGCCGCATTCCGCAACGTACCGCGCAGCTGCCGCCAGACCTTGCGGTCACTGAGCATTGCGGCATCCCAGCAGCCAAGCAGGCGCCACGGCGCCCCCTGCCCTTCGGCATCCCTTTCCAGACTGGGGTAGTGCTGCTGCAAAAGAAACCTCGTCAAGACAATACCAACTTCAAATGCCAGGTCCCTACCTATTCAGGACGGCCCGCGTCGCCGGCGCGGTAATGCGCTGGCAAGTGTAACCACGCTTGTGGATGTCAATTCGTCGCTGCGTCGACCAGCAGGCATCATGCCATGCGGGCAATAAAGCTTAGGTAGGAAACGGCCCAACACGAAGCACCGCACAGGACAAAAAGATCGTGAGCCGCGTGCCGAAGCCGGGCTCGCATACCCAAACAGGGGAAACTACCAATACCCATCACGGTGCATGACGCCTACATTAAGTGCACTCGCAGCGCAAAACCTACCGGTTCTGTCGCTGACTGAGAAGGCCGAGGAGACATCAAGCCAGCCCGGCACGTACCGGCGGCAACTGCATAAAACCTATAACCAGCGGTATCCAAGAACAAGCATTGAAAAGGCACCTTCATGGTGCCTCTTTTTTTGCCCGCTCGCTGTGTTGTGCCTGAAACCTTGCGCCGACGCCTCCGTTGCCCGAACGCCTGCTGACACCGCTGGCAGGCACCACCCATGCATCAACGCCCTGGCAGGAGACGGACCGCGGCAATAGCTCGCCGATTCAGCGCCGTAGCCGCAGCAGCGCTGCCTGGCCATGCGCGTGCAGGCCTTCACCTTCAGCGAGGACATGGGCAATGCGCCCCAGTTGCTGTGCGCCCGATTCGCTAACTTCGATGATGGAGCTGCGTTTCTGAAAATCCATCACACCCAGCGGGGACGAAAACCGCGCAGTGCCACTGGTGGGCAGCACATGGTTGGGGCCGGCGCAGTAGTCGCCCAGCGACTCGCTGGTGTAGGCACCCAGGAAGATTGCGCCTGCATGGCGCAGCAGCGGTTCCCATTTGTGAGGATCGCTGCTGGAGACCTCCAGGTGCTCAGGCGCGATGCGGTTGGCGATCTCGCACGCTTGTGCCATGTCGCGCGTGTGGATCAGCGCACCGCGTCCATTCAGGCTCTTGGCGATGATCGCCGCGCGTGGCTGCTCGGGCAGCAGCCGGTCAATGGCCTGCTGCACCGCATCCAGATAGGCGGCATCGGGGCTGAGCAGAATGCTTTGCGCGAGCTCATCATGCTCGGCCTGGCTGAACAGGTCCATCGCCACCCAGTCGGCCGGGGTCGTCCCATCGGCCAGCACCAGGATCTCGCTGGGGCCGGCAATCATGTCGATGCCCACCAGCCCGAAAACACGCTTTTTGGCGCTGGCCACATAGGCGTTGCCTGGCCCGGTGATCTTGTCCACTTTGGGAACGCTCTGCGTGCCATAGGCCAGTGCAGCCACCGCCTGCGCACCGCCAATGGTGAAGGCCCGGCTGACGCCTGCAACGTAGGCTGCTGCCAGCACCAGCGGATTTCTCTCGCCACCGGGGGTTGGTACGACCATGATGATCTCACCAACGCCTGCGACCTGCGCCGGAATGGCATTCATCAGCACGCTGGAAGGGTAAGCCGCCTTGCCTCCTGGCACGTAGATGCCGACACGGTCAAGTGGCGTCACCTTCTGCCCCAGCAGGCTGCCGTCGGCATCGCGGTACGACCATCCTTGACCAGATGCCTTCTTCTGTGCTTCATGGTAGGTGCGAATGCGCGTTGCTGCTTGCTGCAACGCCTCGCGCTGTGCTTCGGGCAAGTGCTCAAAAGCTGCCTGCAGTTCATCCTGCGCCAGTTCCAGCGCTTGCATGGTCGGCGCGCTCAACCCGTCAAAGCGCTCCGTCAGCCGCAGCACGGCGGCATCGCCTTCGTGCTGGACCTCCTGCAGAATCTCGGCCACGCGTTGCTCGATCTGCGCATCGGTATCAGCCGACCAATGCAGCCTCTGCTGAAACAGGGCTTCAAAGTCAGGCTGCGTCGTGGAGAGCCGCAGGGGCTTGGCTTGCAATGTCATGGGCAGCGAAAATCAGACGAGGGCTTCGGGATGGCAGGCGCGGGCGAATACGTCCATGAGATGGCGCAGCGGCAGCTGCTTCAGGCGCAACGCAGCTTGATTGACCACCAGCTGGGAGCTGATCGGCATGATCTGCTCGACTTCCACCAGGTTGTTGGCGCGCAGCGTATTGCCGGTCGAAACCAGATCAACGATGGCGTCGGCCATCCCCGTCAACGGCGCCAGTTCCATACTGCCGTAGAGCTTGACCAGATCCACGTGCACGCCCTTGCGCGCAAAGAATTCGCGGGCAATGGCCGGATACTTGGTCGCCACGCGCAGCCGCGCACCCTGACGCACGGCGTGTGCGTAGTCGAACCCGGCCGGCACGGCCACGCTGACGTGGCATTTGGCAATCTGCAGATCCAGCGGCTGGTACAGCCCTTGGCCGCCGTGCTCGATCAGCACGTCCTTGCCAGCCACGCCGATGTCGGCACCGCCGAACTGGACATAGGTTGGCACATCGCTGGCGCGCACCAGCACCACGCGCAGCTCCGGCTGGTTGGTCGGCAGGATGAGCTTGCGGGATTTCTCCGGGTCCTCCAGCACTTGGATGCCGGCTTCGGCCAGCAGAGGCAGGGTCTCGTCGAAGATGCGCCCCTTGGAGAGGGCCAGTGTGATCATGCGGTTCTTTGCAATGGTGGTGAGGCCGGCAGCAGCGTGAAGGCCGGGCACTGCGGTCAGGCAAGCGGGCATTTTACGCCCGCTTGCCGGCCTTGCGCTCCATGTCCGCAAAGGCGGGCAGATCGCTCACGCGCGTCCACGGCACGTGCTCGAACAGTTCGGACAGCAGATTCACGACGGCGCGCACCTTCTGCGGCAGCTGCTTGCGGCTGGGATAGACCGCGTACATGCCCAGTTCGGGAAATGCGTAATCCAGCAGCAGCGGCTGTAGCCGGCCCTCGCGCAGATCGTCGCCGATCAGAAAATCCGGCTGGAGCACGATGCCGCCATCAGCCAGCGCAATCTGACGGCACGGATCGCCACTGTTGCTGAAGACGCGGCATTTGAGGCGCAGGCGCACGGGGTCCGAACCATCGCGAGGCGTGAAGGTCCACTCGTCGCGTCCCGGTCCCGTCCAGTTACGGTAAGCGATGATCTGATGGCGCAGCAAGTCCACCGGTGTCTGCGGCGTACCGTGCCGGGCCAGATAGCCAGGTGAGGCAGCCAGCACCACGTTGGTGGTGGCAAAGCGCCGACTAACCAGCGAAGAATCAGCCAGCTCGCCGATGCGCACGGCCAGGTCTACGCCCTCGTCGATCAGATCCACCACGCGATCGGTCAGCGTCAGATCGACCTCGATCTTCGGGTAGCGGTGCAGCACCTCGCGCCACACCGGCCCCATGTAGCGCACGGCAAACGAAACGGGGGCATTGATCCGCACCGTACCGGAGGGCTCCAGCACGCGGGACGTGGCCTCGGCCTCCGCCGCCTCGATCGCCGCCAGAATTTCCTTGCAGTGGTGGTAGAAGCCGTTGCCCTCCTCGGTCAGCGACAGGCGCCGGGTGGTGCGCTGCAGCAGCCGCACCCCCAGGCGCCGCTCCAGCGCATCGACATGGCGCGATACCGCCGCCTTGGACATTGCCAGCGCATCGCCCGCGCGCACGAAGCTGCCCGCATCGACGACGGCAACAAACACTTCCATCTCCAGCGCGCGGTTCATTGCCTGCTCAGCCGAGAAAATGCGCGCCAGTCTTCCATGCCGCCCAGCCCAGTGCGCCAAAGTAGACCACGGTGCCAAGCGTCATGAGATAGCCGCCCAGCACCAGCAGACCGTCACGCTGCGAGGTCCCCAGCGCCAGCAGCAGGATGGCCACGCCCGGCAGGGTGTTGGAAAACGGCACAAAGCTCAGCGGCAGCATCAGCAGCACCGCTGCGAACATGATGACCAGGCCATTGAGATTATCCATGGCACCGCCGGTGAGCGCTCGCATGCGCTGCGGACGCAACCATCGGTCCATCTTGCGCAGCACGGCTACACCGCGCTGCAGCACGGGCTTGAGCTTGGCGGCATCAAGCTGGCGATCCGCCACGAAGGCAGGCATCCACGGCAGTCGCCCCACACTGATGGCCACGGCAATCAGCAAGATCGCCAGTCCGAACACGGTGGAGACGCCGGGAATCGACACCGGGAACAGGAACGGTAGCGTCAGCAGCGCGCACAGCATCAGCAACCCCTGTTCGCCAAGCAGCGCCATCAGTTCGCGCACGGTAAAGAAGGGCTTGTCCATGCGCGCGAGCAGGTGCGCGATGACCTCGCTGGCAGACAGTTCGTCCGCTGCTGCGGGTGAGGAGCCGGAGGGAGTAGGTGTCACGCGGGCAATCTGCTGATGAGAAAACGCTCGGATACGGGCAATGGTCAGAAACCGCTCGGGCGCTCAGAGCGCCGCCACCACGGCATCCCCCATCTCCACGGTCCCGACCTTGCGGGTGCCTTCACTGTAAATGTCGGCCGTACGCAACCCGCTGGCCAGCACCTTCTTGACGGCCCGCTCAATGCGATCGGCCGCCTCAGGCTTCCCAAGCGAATAGCGCAGCATCATCGCTGCCGAAAGAATTGTTGCCAGCGGATTCGCAATACCCTTGCCGGCGATGTCCGGCGCACTGCCGTGGCTGGGCTCGTACAGCCCCTGATTCTTCGCATTCAGGCTGGCCGAGGGCAGCATGCCGATGGAGCCGGTCAGCATCGCCGCCTCGTCGCTGAGGATGTCTCCGAACATGTTGCCTGTGACCAGCACGTCAATGTTCTTGGGCGCCTTGACCAGCTGCATGGCGGCGTTGTCGACATACATGTGCTCCAGCGTCACGTCCGGATACTGCTTGTGCACCTCGTTCATCACGTCGCGCCAGAACTGGAAGGTCTCCAGCACGTTGGCCTTGTCCACCGACAGCAGCTTCTTGCCGCGCTTTTGTGCCGCCTGAAAGGCCACATGGGCGATGCGCTCAATCTCCGGGCGTGCGTAGCGCATGGTGTCAAAGGCTTCGTCGGCACCAGGAAAGTGCCCGTCGCTGGCGGTGCGCCGCCCGCGCGGCTGGCCGAAGTAGATGTCGCCAGTCAGCTCGCGAATGATGAGGATGTCCAGCCCGGCCACCAGTTCGGGCTTGAGGCTGGAGGCATGCGTGAGCTGTTCGTAGCAGATGGCCGGGCGGAAGTTGGCGAACAAGCCCAGCTCCTTGCGCAAGCCAAGAATGGCCTGCTCCGGGCGCAAGTGGCGTTCCAGATTGTCGTACTGAAAGTCCCCTACCGCGCCAAACAGCACGGCGTCCGCTTGCTTGGCGAGCTTGAGCGTCGCATCCGGCAGCGGATGGCCATGGGCAGCGTAGGCCACACCGCCGACGTCGGCAAACTCCATTTCAAAGGAAAGGTCCAGGGCCTTGAGCACCTTGACAGCCTCGGTGACGATTTCGCGACCGATGCCGTCGCCGGGGAGAATGGCAATTTTCATGAGCGTCTCAATTATTGGAATGCAAACGCCAGCAAGCGGCAAAGCCGCAGCGCGCTAGCCAGTGCGTGCATTGTATCGGTCCACCGCAGCCTTACCGGCACGGCCAGCGCGCTGGCGCGTGCGCGCCTACAATCTGCGCTTCCCACGATATACCTCGGCCTTGCTGATGGGGACAGCCCCTGTTGCACCGCCAAATCTGGCCGGGCCCTGCAAGGCCTGCACCGCGCGTACGCACGCTTCGCGCCGTGCCACAGAGCCCGATTTCGCGCAGCTGCGCGGGTTACCCCAAGCCACCTCACGGCCTCTCCGACTGCCATGCCCAAACCTGCCGTCTCCTTTCAGTCCGTCAGCAAGATCTACCCTACCGCCCAGGGCGGATTCAAGGCGCTGCACGAGGTCAGCCTGGATATCCGCGAAGGCGAATTTCTCGGGCTGCTCGGCCCCAATGGAGCCGGCAAGACGTCACTGATTGCGATCCTGGCCGGCCTGGCCACGGCGACCTCCGGCACCGTGAAGGTACAGGGCTACGACGTGCGCAAGGACTACGCGCAAACCCGCCAGCGGCTGGGCATCGTGCCCCAGGAGCTGGTTTACGACCCTTTCTTCACAGTGCGCGAGATGCTGCGCTTTCAGTCAGGCTACTTTGGCATCAAAGGCAATGACGCCTGGATCGACGAGCTGCTGCACGAGCTGGGGCTTGCCGACAAGGCCGAGGCCAATATGCGCCAGCTCTCTGGCGGCATGAAGCGGCGCGTGCTGGTAGCGCAGGCGTTGGTGCATCGCCCGCCGATCATCGTACTGGACGAACCGACCGCCGGCGTCGATGTCGAGCTGCGTCAGACACTGTGGCACTTCATCGACCGCCTCAACCGGGAGGGTCACACCGTGCTGCTGACCACGCACTACCTGGAGGAAGCCGAAGCACTGTGCCACCGCATCGCCATGCTCAAGCGTGGCCGTATCGTCGCGCTGGAGGACACAACGACGCTGCTCAGTAGCGCCAGCCACAGCGTGCTGCAGTTCAAGACCGACGACGCCCTGCCCGATACGCTGGCCAGCCAGGCACGCGTGACCGGGCGCGTGGTGCAGATCCCCGCTCGCGAGGCAGGCGACGTCGAGCGCCTGCTGGCCGCGTTGCGCGAAGCGGGCGTGAAGGTGCAGGACATGGAGATCCGCCGCGCCGACCTGGAAGACGTGTTCGTAGCCATCATGGGAGACGACGCCGCGCCCCAGGCAACCTCCGCACCCGCTTCCCGATGACCCCTCCCCTCTCTGTACGCCCCATGCAACCGCAATCCCACTCCTCCTCACACGGCTGGCAGATGCTGTTCATCAAGGAGGTCAAGCGCTTTTGGCGCGTGGCCTTCCAGACCATCGCTGCGCCGGTACTCACCGCCCTGCTCTATCTGATGATCTTCAGCCATGTTTTGGACGGCCGCGTGACCGTCTACGGCGCGCTGAGCTACACAAGCTTTCTCGTGCCCGGGCTGGTCATGATGAGCGTGCTGCAAAACGCGTTTGCCAACAGCTCCTCCAGCCTGATCCAAAGCAAGATCACCGGCAACCTGATCTTTTTGCTGCTCACGCCGCTGTCGCACCGCGACTGGTACATCGCGTTCGTTGGCTCCTCCATCGTGCGCGGCATTGCCGTGGGCGTGGGTGTGATGCTGATCACCATGTTCTTCGCCCGGCTGCACCTGGCGCACCCGGTCTGGGCACTTCTATTTGCGATTGTCGGCGCAGGCCTGCTGGGGACCCTGGGCGTGATCGCCGGGCTGTGGGCCGACAAGTTCGACCAGCTCGCGGCGTTCCAGAACTTTCTCATCATGCCGATGACATTCCTCTCAGGCGTGTTCTATTCCATCCATTCCCTGCCGCCGCTGTGGCAATTCGTCAGCCATCTCAATCCGTTCTTCTACATGATCGACGGCTTTCGCTATGGCTTTCTCGGCCAGAGCGACTTCTCGCCGTGGCTGAGCCTGAGCATCACGGCGGCAGCCTGGGCCATTGCCAGCTGGCTGGCGCTGCATCTTCTCAAGATCGGCTACAAGATCCGCAGCTGAGTGCGCCAGGCAACGCAGCTTGGCTACACTTCACGCCACGCGAGTCCTGGCCGGGACTGCCCTATGACACCTTGATCGACGGCCTCACGCCGCACTCCCCATGACCGCCGAAGAACTTCAGCAACTGATCCAGCAAGGGCTGGACTGTCATCACATCGAACTGCAGGGCGACGGTCGCCACTGGTTCGCCACCATCGTCTCGCCGGACTTCGAAGGTCTGCGCCTCATCCAGCGCCACCAGAAAGTCTACGCCACGCTGGGCCAGCGCATGCACACCGACGAAGTGCACGCACTGTCGATGAAAACCTTCACGCCACAGGAGTGGCAGGCCAATGCCTCGCATTGAGCACACCGCAAGCGCATCTGCTATGGATCAACTGAAAATACTCGGCGGCCGCCCGCTCAATGGCGAGGTCCCCATCTCCGGCGCCAAGAACGCGGCGCTGCCGCTGCTGTGCGCGGCACTGCTGACCGACCAGCCCGTGACGCTGCGCAACGTACCGCGCCTGCAGGACGTGCGCACCATGCTCGATCTGCTGGCCTACATCGGCGTGCAGACCCGGCATGACGAGTACGGCGCGGTGCATCTGCACGCCGACCGGCTCGGCGAACCGGAAGCGCCCTATGAGCTGGTGCGCAGCATGCGCGCCTCCATCCTTGCACTGGGGCCACTGATGGCGCGCATTGGCTATGCCAAGGTCGCCCTGCCCGGCGGCTGCGCCATCGGCTCGCGCCCGGTCGACCAGCACATCCGCGGCCTGCAGGCCATGGGCGCTCAGACCCTGGTCGAGCACGGCAACATCATCGCCACCTTGCCGCGCGGTGCCAGCCGCCTCAAGGGCGCGCGCATCACCACGGAAATGGTCACGGTCACCGGCACCGAAAACCTGCTCATGGCCGCGGTCCTGGCCGAAGGCGAGACTGTGCTGACCAACGCCGCGCAGGAGCCGGAAATCGTGGATCTGGCCGAGATGCTGATTGCCATGGGCGCGCACATCGAAGGCCATGGCACCAGCACCATCCACATCGAAGGGGTTCAGGCCCTGCACGGCTGCGACCATGCCGTCGTTGCCGACCGCATCGAGGCCGGCACGTTCCTGTGCGCAGTCGCTGCTACCGGCGGGGACGTGTTTTTGCGCCATGCGCGTGGCGAACATCTGCAGGCGGTCATCGACAAACTGCGCGCACTGGGTGCTGACATCTCCTGCAACGGCGATGGCGTGCGCATCCAAAGCCCTGGCGCGGCCTCCGGCAAACTGCAGGCGCAGAGCTTTCGCACCACGGAGTATCCGGGCTTTCCCACCGACATGCAGGCGCAGTTCATGGCGCTCAACTGCGTCGCGCACGGCACCTCGACGATCACGGAAAACATTTTCGAGAACCGCTTCATGCATGTGGGCGAGCTCGCACGCCTGGGCGCCAACATCCAGGCCGACGGGCGCGTCGCCGTGGTCGAGGGCGGCGCGCAGCTGACCGGCGCAGCGGTCAGCTCCACCGACCTGCGCGCCTCCGCGTGCCTCGTCATCGCCGGTCTGGTCGCCAGCGGCGAGACGCTGGTGGGGGAGCTGCAACATCTGGACCGCGGCTACGACGGCATCGAAGTCAAGCTGCGCGGTCTGGGTGCGGACATTGCACGCATCCCCTGCCAGAGGGCGCAGTAGAAGCCTCCCTTCCGCGGTAGCGGCGGCGCGTGCGAGCCGCCGACAACGGCTCAGCGCGAGCGCAGCGTCCAGCGGCCATCGCCAATCAGAAACAGCACCACCAGCAGTGCGGCCCAGACCGCGGGGTACTCCCAGCCACCTCCTGGATTACCGAATCCGAAGCCATTGGCACCGTGCACCGTGACAATCGTGCCCAGCAGCAACGGGACCCCCAATAATCCGAACCATCGAGCATAGAAACCTACGATCAACGCCGCGGCGATAACAAGCTCAGCCGCCATCGTGATGTAGGCCAATGGCCCCGGCAATCCCAATGACTGAAAGAACGCAGCCGTACCGGCCGGTGTGAACACCACCAGCTTGATCGCGACGTGCACGAGAAACAAACCGCCAAGCATGATGCGGAGCAAGGCCGCGCCATAAGACGCCGTGGGCTGCAGAGCCCGTGAAGAAGAACGCATGAAAAACTCCCGTTGACTGAAGCCCTGCCGATCAGCGCCATCATTACCGGCAGTCTATTAAACATTTATTCCGGCACAAATAATAAAAATATAAAATAATTGATCCTATATTCGGCACAATCAACTTCGCCAGGCAGGCTTGTGCTGCCACCCTGCCGCCGCAGCCAATCCGCACTTCAGCAACGTTGACCTGCCCCCTCCAGCCATACCAATCAGTTGGAGAGAGGTCCAAGGGTATGTAGGTTAACTGATCCTGCCTCGGTGGTTGATGGGTTGGGATTGCGGTGTTTGGCGGCGAACTCAGCCGGAGAAATCCGGCCAATCGTTCCGTGCGGTCGGACCTCGTTGTAGTCCTGGCGCCAGATGGCGATGACCTCGCGGGCTTGGGCCAGGGATTCGAACCAGTTCTCATTGAGGCATTCATCCCTGAACTTGCCGTTGAAGCTCTCGATGTAGGCGTTTTGAGTTGGCTTGCCTGGCTGAATCAGGATGTGCTGTATGCCTCGTGTCTGCATCCAGGCTATGAATGCTCGGCATGTGAACTCTGGGCCGTTGTCGGTCCTGATGGCCTCTGGGTAGCCCCTGAATCTTGCAGCCCGCTCGAGGATGCGAGCGACGTATGCCCCAGGCATGGAAAGGTCCACAGCGATGTCGACGCACTCATGGGTGAAGTCATCGGCGATAGTCAGGCATTTGATGCGGCGCCCGTTGGACAGCGAGTCGCTGACAAAGTCCAGGCTCCAGGTTTGATTGACCCGGGCAGCGGCCACCAAAGGCGTGCGCTCACCACGGTACTTCTTGCCCTTGTTGCGCTTACGAACGGCCAAGCCTTGCTCGCGATACAGGCGAAACACCTTCTTGTGATTGGTGCCTGGAAACTCTTTGCGCAGCATGTCGTGCACACGACGATACCCAAAGCGCCGGCGCTCCATGGCCACTGCATGAATGCGTTCGTTCAGACGCATCGTGTGCTCATCGAGCTGCGGTGGATGGCGCCAGGCGTCGCGCGACAGCCCCACAAGACGGCAAGCCCTGCGCTCGGAGATCTGGGTCTGCTCCAGCATCCTGGCGATGACCTTGCGCTTGTCTTGCGGGGCTAGCGCTTTACCCCGAAGCCGACCTTGAGCGCCTCAAGGTCGAGATGAGCTTCTGCCAGCAACTTCTTGAGCCTGGAGTTCTCGACCTCCAGGTCCTTCAGGCGCCGGGCCTCATCGGCTTCCATGCCGCCGTACTTGCTTCGCCACTTGTAGAACGTGGGCTCGCTGAACCCACCTTGACGGCAGACCTCCTTGACCGGCAGGCCTGACTCGGCCTGCTTCAAGAACCCAATGATCTGCTGCTCGGTAAATCGACTCTTCCTCATGTCCGTCATTCTCCAAGTTGACGGACCTCACTTCCATTCGATTGGTACGGCTGTGAGGGGGCAGGTCA
>NZ_LBNQ01000019.1 GCF_001005215.1 Lampropedia cohaerens | reverse complement strand
CGCATCGGCGACGCGCCGATGCTGCCTGAGCTGCTGACGCAGATCCCGGCGACTGAAGCCGTGGCGACGGTGAGCGGCGATGGTGCCTATGACACCAAGGCCTGTCATGCCGCGATTGCGGCACGCGGAGCCGCCGCCGTGATCCCGACCCGCAAGAATGCGCAGACCTGGAAAGGCAGCAGCGCGGGCGTCGAGGCTCGCAACGAAACCTTGCGATCAACCCGGCACCTGGGCCGGACGATCTGGAAGAAATGGAGTGGTTACCACCGGCGCAGCCTGGTGGAAACCAAGATGGGTTGCTTCAAGTTGCTGGGCGAGCGGGTCATGGCCCGAGATTTCGACCGCCAGGTGACGCAGCTTCAGGTGCGCGCGGCGATCCTGAACCAGTTCACGCGCTTGGGCACGCCACACACGATACGTGTGTCCTGAGCAGACTGGGGAAAGGGGTAGCTGCGCTCAGTGGGGCAATTGCGCAACAGCGCCCTGGCGATGGATACGGCCAACGGCATACTGTTTGCCACCGTGAAGAACGGCGAGGATGCCGCGGACGCCAAGGAAAGCGTGGTGCGCGTGCACTGGCAGCCACGCTGAGCGAATTTGCCGCGCCGCCGCTGCGTTGTCGATCTTGCCTGCGGGCGGCGCAGCGGCGCCAGGACGGGGCGGGCAGGGCGGCGGTGGCGCCTGCTGCCAGCGTTCAACTGAAGAAGCGCTTGAACTTGTCGGCAAACGATTGGCCGTTGGGCGAATGCTTGCCCCCGCCTTTCTTCAGAGAATCATCCAGTTCCTTGAGCAGCTTGCGCTGGAACTCGGTGAGCTTGACCGGGATTTCCACCTGGATGTGGCAGTACAGGTCGCCCGCGACGCTGGAGCGCAGCCCCTTGATGCCCTTGCCACGCAGGCGGAACTGCTTGCCCGGTTGCGTGCCCTCGGGGATGTCGATGACGGCCTTGCCTTCCAGCGTCGGCACCTCGACCTCGCCGCCCAGCGCCGCCTGCGTCATGCTGATCGGCACGGTGCAGTGCAGGTCATCGCCATCGCGCTCGAAGATGTCGTGCGGCTTGATGCGGATCTCGATGTAAAGGTCGCCAGGTGGCCCGCCGTTCGTGCCCGGCTCGCCGTTGCCCGAGGAGCGGATGCGCATGCCGTCGTCGATGCCGGCGGGAATCTTGATTTCCAGCGTCTTTTGTGTCTTGATCTTGCCCTGTCCATAGCAGGCGGTGCACGGCTCGGCGATGATGCGGCCGCTGCCGTGGCAGGTCGGGCAGGTCTGCTGCACGCTGAAGAAGCCCTGGCGCATCTGCACCACGCCATTGCCATGGCAGGTCGAGCAGGTGCGCACGTCCGAGCCGGGCTTGGCGCCCTTGCCGTGGCAGACGCCGCAGTCTTCCCAGGATGGGATCTTGATCTGCGCATCCTTGCCGCGCGCGGCTTCTTCCAGCGTGATCTCCATCGCATAGGACAGGTCGTTGCCCTTGTACATCTGCCGACCGCCGCCGCGGCGCTGGTTGAAGATGTCGCCGAAGATGTCGCCAAAGGCCTCGGCAAAGCCGCCAAAGCCTTCCTGCCCGCCCCCGAAGCCGCCGCGCATGTTCGGATCCACCCCGGCGTGGCCATACTGGTCATAGGCAGCGCGCTTTTGCGGGTCGGACAGGACCTCGTAGGCCTCCTTGCCCTCCTTGAACATGGCTTCGGCCTTGGCCTTGGCTTCATCGCCCTGATGGCGGTCGGGGTGGTATTTGGAAGAAATCCGGCGATAGGCCTTCTTGATTTCGTCGTCGCTGGCGTTTTTGGGCACACCCAGGACTTCGTAATAGTCTCTCTTAGCCATCGTGATGCGTATCCAAGACAGTGTTTCTTTCAAGCAGCAACGCCGCACAGGGTGAGCCCGGTGCGGCGGCTGGTGTGTGACGGGATGTCAACGGTAGCTGAAGCAGTCTGCGGCGGCAGTGCCGCTGCGCAATCGGAGCCTTGCGGCAAGGCACCGGTGGCAGCGGCAGGCACCATCAATCCTTCTTGACTTCCTTGACCTCGGCGTCGACGACGTCATCTTGCTGCGGCGCACTCTGGGCCTTGTCGGCTGCGGCGGCACCTTCAGTGGCACCGGCTGCGGCCTGGGCCTGCTCGTAGACCTTCTCGCCCAGCTTCTGGCTGGCGGTCAGCAGCTCTGCGGCCTTGCTGGTGATGGCGTCCTTGTCATCGCCCTTGAGGGCTTCTTCCAGCGCGCTGGCGGCTTTCTCGATGGCCTCCTTGTCGGCCGCATCAAGCTTGTCGCCGTGTTCACCCAGCGACTTGCGGATGTTGTGCAGCGTGGCTTCGCCCTCGTTCTTGGCCTGCACGAGTTCGAGCTTCTTCTTGTCCTCGGCGGCGTTGAGCTCGGCGTCCTTGATCATCTGCTGGATCTCGTCCTCGGAGAGGCCGGAGTTCGCCTTGATGGTGATCTTGTTTTCCTTGCCGGTGCCCTTGTCCTTGGCCGAGACGTGCAGGATGCCGTTGGCGTCGATGTCGAAGCTGACTTCGATCTGCGGTGTGCCGCGCGGCGCCGGGGCAATGCCTTCGAGATTGAACTCGCCCAGCAGCTTGTTGCCGCTGGCCATCTCGCGCTCGCCCTGGTAGACCTTGATGGTCACGGCCGGCTGGTTGTCCTCGGCGGTGGAGAAGGTCTGCGCATGGCGCGTCGGGATGGTGGTGTTCTTGTTGATCATCTTGGTCATCACGCCACCAAGCGTTTCGATGCCCAGCGACAGTGGCGTGACGTCCAGCAGCAGCACGTCCGAGCGGTCGCCCGAGAGCACCTGGCCCTGGATGGCGGCACCGACAGCCACGGCCTCGTCAGGGTTGACGTCGCGGCGCGGCTCCTTGCCGAAGAACTCCTTGACGGCTTCCTGCACCTTGGGCATGCGGGTCTGACCGCCAACGAGGATCACGTCGTCGATGTCGGAGACCTTGATGCCAGCATCCTTGATGGCCATGCGGCAAGGCTCGATGGAGCGCTCGATCAGGTCCTCGACCAGCGATTCGAGTTTGGCGCGCGTGAGCTTGATGTTCAGGTGCTTCGGGCCCGATGCATCAGCGGTGATGTAGGGCAGATTGATGTCGGTCTGCGTGCTGTTGGACAGCTCGATCTTCGCCTTTTCTGCCGCTTCCTTCAGGCGTTGCAGCGCCAGCACATCCTTGGAAAGGTCAACGCCCTGTTCCTTCTTGAACTCGTCGATGATGTAGTTGATGATGCGCTGGTCGAAGTCTTCCCCGCCCAGGAAGGTGTCGCCGTTGGTCGAGAGCACTTCGAACTGCTTTTCGCCATCGACATCGGCGATTTCGATGATGGAGATGTCGAACGTGCCACCACCCAGGTCATACACGGCGATCTTGCGGTCGCCCTTGCCGGCCTTGTCCAGGCCAAAGGCCAGCGCGGCCGCGGTGGGCTCGTTGATGATGCGCTTGACTTCCAGTCCGGCAATGCGGCCGGCATCCTTGGTGGCCTGGCGCTGCGCGTCGTTGAAGTAGGCCGGCACGGTGATCACGGCCTCGGTCACGGGCTCGCCCAGGAAGTCCTCGGCGGTCTTTTTCATCTTGCGCAGGATTTCGGCGCTGACCTGCTGCGGCGCGAGCTTCTGGCCACGCACTTCCACCCAGGCATCGCCGTTGTCGGCCTTGACGATCTTGTAGGGCATCTTGTCGATGTCCTTTTGCACTTCCGCATCCTCGAAGCGGCGGCCGATCAGCCGCTTGACGGCGTAAATGGTGTTGGCGGCGTTGGTGACGGCCTGGCGCTTGGCCGAGGCGCCCACGAGAATTTCCCCATCCTGCTGGTAGGCGACGATCGAGGGCGTAGTGCGTGCGCCCTCACTGTTTTCGATCACCCGGGTGGAGTTGCCCTCCATGACGGCCACACAGCTATTGGTCGTACCCAGGTCGATACCGATGATTTTTGCCATTGTTGATTTCTCCTGAAAGCGTGAGATTTTTTCTGAAAAGAGGGGGGTTGATGGGCACGAGAATTGCGCGCTGCAGCAACCGATGTCTGTCACATAGGGGGCAATGCCCGGGCTTTCAAGGCTTGTGGCGGATAAAAAGCCACTGCCACCGCCCGGGCCGGGGTGTGCCGGTCACTCCGCGGCGACCGTCACCAGCGCCGGGCGCAGCACGCGGTCGGCGATGACGTAGCCCTTTTGCAGTACGGCCACGATGGTGCCGGGCTCTTGCTGCGAAGGCACGGCGCTGATCGCCTGATGGTGATTGGGGTCGAACTTGCTGCCGACTTCCGGGTTGATCGGGCTGAGCTTGTGGCGCTCGAACACGGACAGCAGCTGGTTTTGCGTGGCCTTGGTGCCTTCGAGCAGCTGCTCCGCCGTGGCCGACTCGATCGCCAGCGCAGCATCCAGACTGTCGGCGACTGCCAGCAGGTCCTGGGCAAAGCTTTCAATGCCGAACTTGCGCGCCTTGGCCACATCTTCCTCGGCGCGGCGGCGGGCATTCTCGGCATCGGCCTTGGCGCGCAGGAACTGCTCGGACAGCTCGGCATTCTTGGCCTGCAGGGACTCGACTTCGGCGGCCTTGGCTTTGAGTTCCTCGATGTCGGCGTAAAGGCCAGCGAGTTCCTCGTTGACATCGCCGTCCTGGCTGCCATTGCTGTGCACAGCAGCCTCGGGCTGCTGCGTAGAAGTCTTCTCAGTGTTCTCTTGGTTTTCTGGTGTGTCGGAATGGGACATGGGCTATCGCGTCAAAGGCATGTACGGAGAAAAGGGACATTGCCGACTGCAGCGGCAAAGGCGACTATCCGGGATATGGGGGCGCTTGCCGGAACTTCAAGCGCTGTGCGGTCGGTTGCATGGCGCTGCCTGCGTCTGGTCCGCTCCCGCCCGCGAGGAGGCGGCAGCAGTCTGGCTGCAGAGGATGATCGGCCGGCTGCGTGCGTGCAATCATGTGCTCCCATGGCCACATTCTGCTGGCCGGGCGCATGCGCGCGCCCAGACGTTCAAATCCAGCCCAGCAAAGGCCAGTAGGTCAGCGCCATCACCAGCATCAGTAGATAGCCGATGACGGTCAGCGGAACGCCAACCTTGGCGAATTCGCGTGAGTTGAAGGTCTCGGTGCCCAGGCAGACCATGTTCTGCGGCGCATTGATGGGCAGGATAAAGCCATAGCTGATGGCAAAGCCCAGCAGCATCGACAGGCCCAGTTGCACCTGCGGCGTCAGTGCGGCATTGCTCTCACCGATGACATGAAACATCACGATCATGATCGGCATGAACAGCGAGGCCATTGCGGTCGCGCTGGCAAAGCCCAGATGGATCACGATCAGGAACGCGGTCATAACCGCGAAGATCATGAATGGCGACATGGTCTCCAGCCCGGCGCTCTGCACGACCCAGTCGCCCAGCCACTTGCCGGCGCCGGTGTTGAGCAGGGCGCTGCCCAGGCTGATGCCGACGCCGAACACCAGAATCGTGCCCCAGGGGGCACGCTTTTGCACTTCCTTCCAGTTGATCACGCCGATGATGGGCAGCAGCAGCACGGTCAATCCCACAGCGGTGACGGTCGTCGTATCGATGCTGTGCAGCAGGCCGCCACCGGTGGCCCAGAAAAACAGCAGTACGCAGGTGATGATCAGCAGGCGCCACTGATTGGCCGGCGTGGGCCCTAGGGCCCGCAGTTCGGCAGCAATGGCCTCCTTGCCGCCGGGGACCTCGTCGGCCTCGGGCGGCAGCAGCTTGAGCACCAGATGGAACAGCACGATCGACATCAGCACGGACCAGGGTCCGCCAGCGATCAACCAGTCGAACCACGACACCTGATGGCCGATGTGACTTTGCATGAAGCCGGTTGTCAGCAGGTTCTGCGCGGCGGCGGTCTGGATGCCGACATTCCAGATGCTGGTGGCCTGCGCGACCATGATGAAGATGCCCACCGCAATGCGCGAGCGCTTCTCGACCCCGTAGGCGGCCACCACGCCAGACATAATGGGCACGATGCAGGCCACGCGCGCGGTGGCGCTGGGCACGAACAGGCTCAGCACGATGGTCACCAGCACAATGCCGATCAGAATGCGCTTGGTGCTGGTGCCAACAATGTTGAGGATCACCAGCGCAATGCGCCTGTCCAGGCCAATGTAGCTCATTGCTGCGGCTAGGAACGTGGCGCCGGCCACCAGCGACCACGCTGTATTGGAAAAACCCGCC
This sequence comes from Lampropedia cohaerens, assembly GCF_001005215.1. Taxonomy (GTDB): domain Bacteria; phylum Pseudomonadota; class Gammaproteobacteria; order Burkholderiales; family Burkholderiaceae_C; genus Lampropedia; species Lampropedia cohaerens. The sequence goes on along the minus strand of NZ_LBNQ01000019.1, from coordinate 183,880 downwards.
AGTGCCATGCCCATGGCCTTGCTGGTGCCCAGCAGCACATCCGGGTTCTCGCTCACGAAGCCGCGTGATGCGTCCAGCGTGACGACCGGGGCGAAGCCGACCATCAGCGCAATCAGCGTCATGATGGCAATGCAGCTGACTTCGTAACTGACGGTCTCGGTCACCCAGACCACGACGGCAAAGACCAGGATCGCCAGCATGCGGTGCCCTGAGGTGGACAGTCCTTCGGGCGTGGGCAGCATCAGCACCGCCAGCAGGGCGGCGATCGCGGCCAGCAACCCCCAAGGGACCGCCACCCCTCGCTTGGTTGAGCTGGGGGAGGCGGAAAGAGTAGTGTTCATGAATCACTCGCAGATAAGGCCATCGGGGCCGAGACTTCATGCGCCAAGCCGTGCTGGCGGCATGCGATCCAGCCATTGTCCTTGCTTCTGTCAGGGGTTAAGGGTTTACCTGAGTGCTTTGCTCATCGGACATGGCGTGTGCCGCGCAGCTGGTGTAGCCGTTGGTGCCACGCTGGCGGTGCCGATCTTTGACGCAGGCGCAGGCGGCTGCTAGAATGCCGGGTTTCCTTGCTACAGCTGCTGGTGTGACGCTCGCGGCGTGGCAATTCGTTGCCTGGCGCATGGGTTGCGCTTGGGCTAAGGGTATTTCCATAAGGGAGTTAAGCGATGCGTCATTACGAAATCATTTTGCTCATCCATCCGGATCAGAGCGAGCAAGTGCCAGCGATGCTGGAGCGCTACAAGAGCATGATCGTCGAGGGTGGTGGCAAGATCCACCGCGAAGAAGACTGGGGTCGCCGCCAGCTGGCCTACCCCATCAACAAGCTGGTCAAGGCCCACTACGTGTGCCTGAACATCGAGGCCGGGCAAGCGGTGATGGACGAGCTCAGCCATGCGTTCCGCTTCAACGACGCCGTGCTGCGTCAGCTGACGGTGCTGCGCAAGAAGGCCGAGACCGGTCCTTCGGCGATGGCCAAATCTGTTGAGCGTGAGGAAGCGCGCAAGGCGCAGGCTGCCGAGCAGCCGCAGCGCGAGGGCCGCGGTGAGCGTGGCGAACGCGCCAGCGCCAACTGATTGCCGCCTTCCCCTTCTCATTTCCCATCTGATTTTTCGAGGAGCCAGTCATGGCCGGACCACGTCGTTTCAACAACAAAGACCGTCGCCCCAAGCGCAACAACCAGAACCTGCTGTTTCGCCGCAAGCGTTTCTGCCGCTTCACCGTTGCCGGTGTCGAAGAGATCGACTACAAGGACATTGACACCTTGCGCGATTTCATCGGCGAGAATGGCAAGATCATTCCTGCCCGCCTGACCGGCACACGCGCCATTTACCAGCGTCAGCTCAACACGGCCATCAAGCGTGCGCGCTTTCTGGCACTGCTGCCCTATACGGATCAGCACAAGATCTAACCGGCTGCACAGGGAGCACACACCATGCAAATCATTCTTTTGGAAAAAGTCGTCAACCTGGGCAACCTGGGTGAGATCGTGACCGTCAAGGACGGCTACGCACGCAACTTCCTGATTCCCACTGGCCGCGCCCGCCGAGCCACGGCACAGGCCAAGGCCGAGTTCGAGGCCCGCCGCGCCGAGCTGGAAAAGGCCGCAGCCGAGAAGCTGGCTGCCGCTCAGGCCACCGGCGAGAAGCTCGCAGGCACGACCGTGCGTCTGTCGCAGAAGGCCGGCGTCGATGGTCGCCTGTTCGGCTCGGTGACCAACCACGACATTGCTGCTGAATTGGTCAAGCTGGGCTACGATGTGCACAAGTCGCAGATCCGCCTGCCCAACGGCCCGATCAAGGTCGTCGGTGATACCCAGGTAGTGATCGCGCTGCACACCGATGTCGATGTGGAGATCACTGTCTCGGTGTACGGCGAGACAGCCTGACGCTTTCAGCGTTATCCACAGTGCAGAAACCGCCTCTCGGGGCGGTTTTTGTTTGGGCGATGGGGCCGTTGCGCACAGGCTGTGCGCGCCATGTGTCCCGGCGTTGTCAACCTGTTATCCACAGGTCAGGCACAGGTTTGTGCGATGACATCCCCCGGCCCTGCAGCGTACCATCGGAGGTTTGGGCGCCGCCCTGTCACGGGGTGCCGTGCGGCGGGTGCAAGCTGCCGGGGCGCGTTTTGTGAGGTGAGAAGAATTCCAATGGCTGTTGATGTGATTTCCTTTTCCGGTGCGCGTAACGAAGAATCTGCCGGGCGCGTCCAGGACTCGGCTGTGGCGGATCTGCGGCTGCCGCCGCAGTCGGTTGAGGCCGAGCAGAGCGTGCTGGGTGGACTGTTGCTGGACAACCAGGTGTGGGAGCGGGTATCAGACCTGCTCAAGCGCACCGATTTCTACCGCGCCGAGCATCAGGAGATTTTTGCTGCGATTGCCGCGCTGCTGGAAAACGACCGCCCGGCCGACGTGGTGACGGTCTTTGAGCACTTGCGTGGCATCGGCAAGGCCGAGGAGATTGGCGGCATCGCCTATCTCAACATGCTGGCGCAGTATGTGCCCAGCGCGGCCAACATCCGCCGCTATGCGGAAATCATTCGCGAGCGCGCCATCCTGCGCAAGCTGATTGCCGCCAGCGACGAGATCGCCAGCAACGCCTTCAGCCCGCGCGGGCGTGAGGTCAGCAGCATCCTCGATGAGGCCGAAGCCAAGATCTTCAGCATTGCCGAGGAAAGCTCGCGCATGAAGCAGGGCTTTCAGTCGATGGAAAGCCTGGTGGTGGACCTGCTTGATCAGGTCGAGGAAATGGCGCAGAGCACGACCGACATCACTGGCGTGCCGACCGGCTTCGTGGATCTGGATCGCATGACATCCGGGCTGCAAAAGGGCGACCTGATCGTGCTGGCGGCACGCCCATCGATGGGCAAGACCGCATTTGCAATCAACATTGCCGAACATGTGGCGCTCAATGAGAGTCTGCCAGTGGCCATTTTCTCGATGGAAATGGGCGCAGCGCAGCTGGCGGTGCGGATTGTCGGCTCCATCGGCCGCATCAATCAGCAGCGCCTGCGCACCGGCAAGCTGCATGACGAGGAGTGGCCGCGTCTGACCGAGGCGGTGGAGCGCCTGCGCAACATCTCGCTGCACATCGACGAAACACCCGGGCTGACGCCCACGGAGCTGCGCGCCAATGCCCGGCGCTTGTCGCGCCAGTACGGTCGGCTGGGGCTGATCGTGGTCGACTACCTGCAGCTGATGAGCGGCTCGGGCAATTCCTCGGACGAGAACCGCGCAACCGAACTGGGCGAAATCTCGCGGGGCCTGAAGATGCTGGCCAAGGAGCTGCAATGCCCGGTCATTGCGCTATCGCAGCTCAACCGTTCGGTCGAGCAGCGCACCGACAAGCGCCCCATGATGAGCGATTTGCGCGAGTCCGGCGCTATCGAGCAGGATGCCGACGTCATCATGTTCATCTACCGCGACGATTACTACAACAAGGAAAACAGCAAGGCCCCGAACCAGGCCGAGATCATCATCGGCAAGCAGCGTAACGGCCCGACCGGCACCGTCCACCTGTACTTCCAGAAGGACCAGACCCGCTTCGAGAATCTGGCCATCGGCGAGGAACCGACGTTCTGATGCCACCCGTCGATACCCCATCACCGCCCATGCCCGAGACTACTCGTCACCGTTTTGCCATGCTGGCCTTCGACTGGGACGGCACGCTGTTTGACTCCACCGCACGCATTGCCCGTTGTGTGCAGCTGGCCGTGGCCGATGTGGGCGGCACCGTGCCGACGCTGGAGCAGGCGCGCTGGGTCATCGGCATGGAACTGGGCGAGGCATTGGCCAAAGCGGCGCCGGATGTGCCGCCCAGCGCCTATCGGGAGCTTGCCAACCGATACCGCTACCACTACCTGCAGCACCAGGATGATCTGGTGTTGTTCGATGGCGTGCTGGAGCTGCTGCAGCGCCTCAAGCAACGCGGCTTCGTGCTTGCGGTGGCAACCGGAAAAAGCCGTCGTGGCTTGAATCATGTGCTCGCCAGCCTGGACGTTCGTCACCTGTTTGATGACTCGCGCACGGCGGACGAAACGGCAGGCAAGCCCCACCCGCTGATGCTGCAGGAGCTGATGCAGAGCTGGGACGTCGCGCCCGAGCAGTTGCTCATGATCGGCGACACCAGCCATGACCTGCAGATGGCGCGCAACGCGGGCTGCCCCAGCTTGGCGGTGACGTATGGAGCGCACGCCGGCGAAGGGCTTGGCGCTTATGCGCCGCTGGCAGTGGCAGAATCCGTGGCTGCACTCAGCCGCTGGCTGGAGCAGTGCGCCGAGCCAGCGCCACGCGCCAGCGCCCCGTAATGGCCATTTGCGGCGCCATTTTCCCTCTCAGGATTTCTACCCATGCAACCACACGACGGATCCTCCCCCAATACCGGCACGGACGAGACGCAGCAGCGCGACATTTGGGCCGCACGTCCCGGCGAGCCGGAGGCGTCTGACGAGGTGCGCGCCAGCGAGCGCAAGGCCGCAGCCAAGGCTCGCAAGGGCAAGGAGGCCGGGGAATGGGAGCGTGCCACGCTGGAGAAGTTGGCCTTTGCCAGCCTGCGCGAGCAGCGCCGGGCGCGGCGCTGGCGCATTTTCTTCACGCTGTTGGTGTTCGGCTACATCGGCTTTCTGACGTGGACGGTGCTTAGCAGCGCGGCAGTCAGCACCCCCACCTCCGGCCCCCACACCGCGGTGGTGCGCGTGCATGGCACCATAGCGCAGGATAGCGAAGCCAGTGTGCGCTACCTGATGCGATCGCTCAAGGAAGCCTTTGAATCCAGCCAGTCCACAGCCGTCGTGCTGGACATCAACTCGCCGGGCGGCAGCCCCGTGCAGGCCGGCATCCTGCATGACGAGATCCTGCGCCTGAAGGCCAAGCACAACAAGCCGGTGCATGCGGTCATTGGCGATGTCGGTGCTTCGGCGGCCTACTACATCGCCGTGGCAGCAGATCAGATTCACGTTGACAAGGCCAGTCTGGTGGGCAGCATCGGCGTGCTGCTCAACGGCTTTGGCTTTACCGGCACGATGGACAAGCTCGGCGTCGAGCGCCGTCTCATTACAGCCGGTGAACACAAGGGGTTCATGGACCCGTTCAGTCCACTCGATCCGAGCGATGTTGCACACGCCCAGCGCATGCTGCGGCAAATCCATGACCAGTTCGTCGCCGTGGTGCGCGAAGGCCGTGGCGACCGCCTGAAGGAAACGCCAGACATGTTTTCTGGCCTGGTCTGGTCCGGCGAGGAGGCCGTGGCACTGGGGCTGGCCGACGATCTTGGCTCCGTGCAGTCCGTGGCCCGCGATGTGGTGGGCCAGGAAACGGTGGTGGACTATACGCGCCGGCGCGGCCTGGCCGAGCAGCTGTCCAATCGCCTCGGCAGTGCGCTGGGGTTGGGCGTGGGGCAGGGCCTGCTGCGGCAAGCCTACGAGGACGGGATGGCGTGGCGCTGACCGAATGCGCGTGCGCTGCAGTGTCGGTTAACAATTTGGCACGATTCTGGCTTGCGTGAGGGCACGTTCCTCCATCCCGTTATTCTCGCGAGAGGCGCATGACAGCAGATACCGACTTCGATACAGCCGTGCTGATGGCACGGCTGAAACTGCAGGCTCGCAAGCAGTTAGGGCTACCGATTGATCTGGAGCGCCTGGAAAAGGACTCCGCCTATGCCGCAGAGACGTTGCGCGCGGTCGAAAATGGCGCCGAGGATGAGCAGTTGCTGGTGCTTGTGGTGCGGCTGCGCGCGAAACTTTTGCGTAGCCGGCAGCCGCAACCTGCCGCGCTGGCACCACAACCTGCCATTAAGAAACCGTTGATGCGTCCATCACTGGATGCCTATCTGCTGCGCGACCATCGGTTTGGCGCGCGGGGTTGACGCCTCGCGCTCGGCCCGCCGTGCCTACTGCCTGGCGGTGCGGCGATTGAGGGGCAGCGCTTGCGGCGCATTGGCGCGAAATGGATTGATGTCCAGTCCGCCGCGACGGGTGTAGCGCGCATAGACAGCCAGATGCACGGGTTGGCAGCGTTGCCAGATATCGACGAAGATGCGTTCGACACAGTTTTCGTGAAAGCCGGTGTGATTGCGAAAGCTCACGATGTAGCGCAGCAGCCCGGCCTGGTCGATCGGCGCGCCGTGGTAGCGGATCTGGATGCTGGCCCAGTCAGGCTGGCCAGTCACCGGGCAGTTGCTCTTGAGCAGACGGCTGGTGAGCGTCTCCGTCACCGCCGGCTCGCCAGCGGCGCTGCGCAGCCACTGCGGCTGCGGCAGGTAGTCCTCGCAGTCGACATCCAGCCGGTCGAGATCAAGTCCGTCGAGCTCCGCAACCTGTTCGGCGGCAAACTCCGCAGGCTCGATCAAACGCACGCCAACAGCGGCGGACGATGCGCTGCCACGCCAGGCTGCTTCGGAGAGATCGCGCCGCAGCGTCTCGCGCACGGCGGCAGCGTCCTCGAAGCGCGTGTGGTTGAGGCTGTTGAGATAGAGCTTGAGCGACTTGCTCTCGATGATGTTGGCCGTTTCGCTGGGAAAGGTGAACTGGGCAATGGCCACCTGGGGTTTGCCGCGTGGGCCCAGCCAGCTCAGCTCGAAGGCCGTCCATGTGTCGGCACCCACAAAGGGCAGGCGCTGCAGGCCGATGCCCAGCTGCTGGCGGGCCGCCAGCCGGGGGATGGGGTGCAGCAGCGTCGGGTCGTACTGCGTCGGGTAGCTGACGTCACGGCCCAGCACCGTGGCGGCGTCCGTGGGTGTCGGGGCAGCCATCAGGCAATCTTGTGCACCCAGCCACGCGTGTCCGGCAGCTGGTTGCGCTGCAGCGCCGTGAGTTCCTGCCGCAGGGCCTGGGTGACGGGACCCGTCTCGCCGTTGCCGATGGTGAAGCTGCCGCCGTCGAATTGGACTTCCCCAATGGCTGCGACCACGGCGGCGGTGCCGCAGGCGAAGGCTTCGGTCACCTCGCCGCGGGCTACGTCGGCCTGCCATTCGTCAAAGGCATAGCGGCGCTCCTCGACCTGGATGCCCTTGTCGCGCGCCAGCTCGATCAGCGAGGCGCGCGTGATGCCCGGCAAAATCGTGCCCAGGGGCGTGGTGAACAGCGAACCATCCTTGCGCACAAAGAAGATGTTCATGCCGCCGAGCTCCTCGATCCAGCGGTGCTCGGCCGCATCCAGGAAAATAACCTGCTCGCAGCCGTTTTCATAAGCTTGCGCCTGCGCCACCAGGCTGGCAGCGTAGTTGCCACCACACTTGGCAGCGCCAGTGCCGCCCTTGGCGGCGCGCGTGTACTCGCGCGAAACCCACACCTTGACGGGCTTGGGGCCGCTCTTGAAGTAATTGCCGACTGGCGAGGCAATCACGCTGAAGATGAAGTGGTGCGCCGGACGCACGCCCAGAAAGGGCTCGGCGGCGAACATGAAGGGCCGCAGGTAGAGACTGCCATCGCCGCCAGGCACCCAGTCGCGGTCAACCCGCACCAGGGCCTCGATCGCTTCGACGAAGACATGTTCCGGCAGCGTCGGCATAGCCATGCGCGTGGCGGAGGCGTTGAAGCGCTTGGCGTTCTGATCCGGGCGAAACAATGTAATGCTGCCGTCGGCGCCGCGGTAGGCCTTCAGCCCTTCGAAGATTTCCTGCGCGTAGTGCAGCACCGCAGCGGCGGGATCGAGCTGAAAGGGCGCTCGCTTGCGGACCTGCGCGTCGTGCCAGCCTTTGCCTTCGCGCCAGTCGATGGTGACCATGTGGTCCGTGAAGGCTGTACCAAAGCCGCCTTGCGCCAGAATGGCGGCGCGCTCAGCTTCGGCAGTGGGGGTGTCGGTGGGGTGCAGGGTGAACGTCAGGGCGTTCGCTGTGGCGGTGGGCATGAAAACTCCGGCAAGGTCAGGGTAGGGCGGCAGTTTGTCGGCGAATGATCCACAAGCCCTGTGGGCGGCACAGCGCGTGCGCCGCCGTCAGAGCCTTGCAGAGCAGCCCTTGGCAAGCTGTCTTTGCAGTAAATCGTAAATGATACCCAAAGCCCGGGCCCGTGGCGCGCAGGCACTGCGGCTTTGCATATGGCGACACCGGACGGTGCATCGCCGCAGCGGCCTGCACACGGGTAGGGCTACAGCGCCTCACTGGCAAAATCGGCCAGGCGCGAGCGCTCGCCGCGCGCCAGTGTGATGTGCCCGCTGTGCGCCCAGCCCTTGAAGCGGTCGACTGCATAGGTCAGGCCGGAGGAGCCTTCGGTCAGGTAGGGCGTGTCGATCTGCGCCAGGTTGCCCATGCAAATGATTTTGCTGCCGGGGCCGGCGCGGGTGATGAGCGTCTTCATCTGCTTCGGGGTCAGGTTCTGCGCTTCGTCGATGATGACGTACTTGTTCAGGAAAGTGCGCCCGCGCATGAAGTTCATGCTCTTGATCTTGATGCGGCTGCGGATCAGGTCATTGCTGGCCGCGCGGCCCCATTCCCCGCCACCGGTGCCGTTGCCCTTGCTGAGAAACTCGAGGTTGTCATCGAGCGCGCCCATCCACGGTCCCATCTTCTCTTCCTCGGTGCCGGGCAGAAAGCCAATATCGTCACCGACGCTGACGGTGGCGCGGGTCATGATGATCTCGCTGTAGCGGCGCTCGTCGAGCACTTGCGTCAGGCCTGCGGCCAGTGCCATCAAGGTCTTGCCGGTGCCGGCCGTGCCTGTGAGCGTGACAAAGTCGATGTCCGGATTCATCAGCAAGTTGAGGGCGAAGTTCTGCTCGCGGTTGCGTGCTGTCACGCCCCAGACGTTGTTCTTGATGCTGGTGTAATCGCGCAGCGTGCGCAGCACGGCGGTGTCGCCCTGCAGTTCCTCAACAATGGTGTAAAGGCCCGACTCGCCCGGTGTTTCGTAGTAGACGAACTGGTTGATGAGCATCGACTGCACCAGCGGCCCGCCCACGCGGTAGTAGGTGTCGCCGTGCGATTGCCAGCTCTCGAGTTTCTTGCCCTGCTTGATCCAGAAGTTTTCCGGCAGGGCCAGAGCGCCGCTGTAGAGCAGCTCATCGTCGTCGAGCACCTTGTCGTTCTGATAGTCCTCGGCGGCCATGCCCAGTGCACGCGCCTTCACGCGCATGTTGATGTCTTTGGAGACCAGAATGACTTCGCGCTCGGGATGCAATTTCTGCAGTGCGTGCACGACACCGAGAATCTGGTTGTCGGCCTTGCCCTGTGGCAGCGCCTGGGGCAGGTCACCGGCCAGCAAGGTGGTCTGAAACAGCAGCTTGCCAGCGGCCTGCTTCTGCCCTGAGGCGTTCAGCGCAATGCCTCCGCTCAGATCGGCGCCAGCGCTCAGCGAGACCAGCGCATCCAGGCTGCGGCTGACCTGGCGGCCGTTGCGGGCAACTTCGGTTGTGCCTTTCTTGTGGGCATCCAGCTCCTCCAACACGACCAGTGGCAGGTAAATGTCGTGCTCTTCGAAGCGAAACAGCGCGGTGGGGTCATGCAAGAGGACGTTGGTATCCAGCACAAACAGCCGTGGCGCGCCGGACAGGGTGCGGCGCAACCGGCTGGGTGCCGGCTGGGCGGTCTTGTGCGTCACGGCCTTGCGTGGCGATGCCACTACCGATACTGCCGTGGCAGACGTGCGTTCGGGCGCTTGCGGCGCGCGCACTGCAGGCGCGCTGGGGGTGGGCCTGGCCTCGACGGGGCTGAGCAAAGCCGCCTGCTGCCGGGGGGCACGCCGTGCGTCTGACTCCGGCCCCGGTCCGCGCACGATCAGTTTTTCGGCATTGGGTTTGGCGCGCTGGCTGGCAAGACGGACATCGACGCGTGCACCGCGCGTCTTGGGGGCTGGTGGCAAAGGCATGGCTGGAATGACGGTACGGAAAGTCGCAAAGGCCGCGGCTGCGCCGGCACAAAAAAGCCGCTTTGCGCGCAGGGCGCAAGCGGCACTGGAAAACGGAACACGCTGCGGTGCGTATTACGCGGCAGCAGAGGCTGTGGGCCATGTCCGCCCAGGAACGGCGTTGCGAGGGATGTAGAGGCGCACAACAAACGCAGCATCGCTGCATTATGCACACCCGCAGCCGGCGCAGGCAATTTCGTGGCAGCGCATGTGCGCGCATGGCAACGAAGGGCTTTGCCCAATCCTTGGCGATGCGTTGCCGCACGGGCTGTCATGGTGCTGTCACGCGCAGTTTTTAAGCTGCGCGCTTCCATTTCTCATGCGCATTTGCCCTGACAGGACCATGACCATGCAACGTTTGCCCCTCTCTCCCAGACCTGCCGCGCTGGCGGCGCTTGCCGCGGCGGCATTTGCCTTGCTGTCTGCAGGTACCGCCCATGCTTTGGATGCGCGCTACACGGATGCCGACGGTGATCTGGTGGCCGATGCGCCAACCGATCCCAAGGACTGGATCGATCCTGACACGTTGGTATTTGCGTTCACCCCGGTGGAGGATCCGGCTGTCTATGCCGATGTGTGGAAGGGCTTTCTCGACCATCTGGCGGCGACCACCGGCAAGAAAGTACAGTTCTTTCCGGTGCAGAGCAACGCAGCCCAGTACGAAGCGATGCGCGCTGGACGCTTGCACGTGGCGGGCGTGAATACGGGCGGCAATCCGCTGGCCGTCAACTGTGCCGGCTTCGTGCCCTTTGCGATGATGGCCTCCAAGGACGGCGAGTACGGCTACGAGATGGAGATCATCACCTATCCTGGCAGCGGCATCGAGAAGGTTGAGGACATCAAGGGCAAGAAACTGGCCTTTACCTCCGAGACCTCCAACTCCGGCTACAAGGCGCCTTCTGCGCTGTTGCGCGAGGAGTTTGACATGGAAGCTGGCCGTGACTACGAGCCAGTCTTCTCGGGCAAGCACGACAACTCCATCATTGGCGTTGCCAACAAGGATTATCCGGCAGCTGCGGTGGCCAACTCGGTGCTCAAGCGCATGCAGGCGCGCGAGGTTGTCAAGCCCGAGCAAACCAAGACGATTTACAAGTCCCAGACGTTTCCGACCACGGGCTATGGCTACGTCTACAACCTCAAGCCGGAGCTGGCCGAGAAGGTTAAACAGGCCTTCTTTACCTTCAACTGGGAAGGCTCGGCACTGGCCAAGGAGTTCGGCTCGACCGAGCCGCCGCAGGAGACGTTCATCCCGATCACCTACAAACAGCACTGGGAAGTCGTGCGTGCCATCGACAAGGCCATGGGTGTGGACTATGCCTGCCGCTGACGCGCCGTGTACCGGCCAGGCGTGGAGTGAGACGGTGTGACCAAGTTCTTGCGCCCGCGCCTGCCCGGGTAGTGGGGGCGCTGCTCGCTAAGAAAACCATGCTGCTGCAAATCGATTCCCTAACCAAGCGTTATTCCAATAGCGACGTCGCCCTCAAGGGGGTGTCGCTGAACCTGCGTGCCGGCGAGGTCGTGGGGCTGATCGGGCCCTCGGGCGCCGGCAAATCCACGCTGATTCGCTGCGTCAACCGGCTGGTGACACCCACCAGCGGTCGCATTGCGCTTGATGGGCAGGATCTGGCGCTCGTCTCCGGTAGCGCCCTGCGGCGCGTGCGCCGCCAGATCGGCATGATCTTTCAGGAGTACGCGCTGGTCGAGCGTTTGACGGTGATGGAAAACCTGCTCTCCGGCCGCCTTGGTTACGTCGGCTTCTGGCGCAGCTGGGCGCGCCGCTTCGATGCCCAGGACATTGCGCGGGCGTTCGAGCTGCTCGCGCGTGTCGGTCTGGCGGGCATGGAGAACAAGCGTGCCGATGCGCTCTCGGGCGGGCAGCGCCAGCGCGTGGGCATTGCGCGTGCGCTGATGCAACAGCCGCGCCTGCTGCTGGTGGATGAGCCCACCGCCAGTCTGGACCCCAAGACGTCGCGCCAGATCATGCGGCTGATCATGGAGTTGTGCGCGGAGCGGGGGCTGGCCGCCATTGTCAACATCCACGACGTGGTCCTCGCCACACAGTATCTGCCGCGCATCGTTGGTCTGCAGGCCGGCCAGATCGTCTACGACGGCCCGGCCGCGGAGCTGGATGCCGGTGCGCTGACACGCATTTACGGCGATGAGGATTGGACGGCCATCACCCGCAAGCACAGTGACCAGATGCAGCAGGCCGGTACGGACGGCGCCCGGGCAGCGGCTTATCCAGAGCCCGAGGTCATGCCATGAGCAACGCCGTTGCCGCATCCATGGACCACGGCCCGCGGCGGCAGTGGCGTCGGCCACCGCTGATTGCCAACCCGTGGCTGCGCCGGTGTCTGCTGACGGCCGCTTTTTTGTGGCTGGTGGCCGCGCTGAGCACGCTGGAGGTCAACTGGGCACGCGTGGCCGAAGGGCTGGAGCGCGGTTGGCGTTTTGCGGCAGCCTTCGCCCAGCCGGATTTCACCAGCCGCTGGGGCGAGATTGTCACCGGGTTTACCGAGAGCCTGACAATGGCGCTGACCTCTACTGCGCTGGGGGTGGCGCTGTCCGTGCCGATCGCCGTCGGTGCGGCGCGCAACCTTGCGCCGTTGCCGGTCTATCTGGTGTGTCGCAGCATCATCGCCGTCTCGCGCACGCTCAACGAGCTCATCGTCGCGATCTTCATGGTGGTGATGTTCGGCTTCGGGCCCTTTGCCGGTTTTCTCACGCTGTCCTTTGCCACCATCGGCTTCATGGCCAAACTGCTCGCCGAGGACATGGAAGAGATCCGGCACAGCCAGCTCGAAGCCCTGCGGGCGACGGGCGCAAGCTACCTGCAGACGCTCCTCTACGCGGTCTATCCGCAGGTGCTGCCGCGGCTGGTGGGGTTGTCGATGTACCGGCTCGACATCAACTTCCGCGAATCGGCCGTCATCGGCATCGTGGGCGCAGGCGGCATCGGCGCCACGTTGGCCACAGCCATGGACCGCTATGAATACCACTCCGCTGCCGCGGTGCTGCTGGTGATCATTGCCATCGTCATGGCCGCCGAGTACACATCGGGCTGGATTCGCAAACACTTTCTCTGAGCCATGACCATGCACTCTTTCGCGATGGCGCGGCCACAGGCGACACCGGGCGGTGCCCCGCCACACCACTGGTGCAAGCGGAGCGCGCGCCATGAGCTGGGCCTGTTCATGGCCTGGGTACTGGCGCTGGCGTTTCTGGCCTGGGCGTTTCAGCTGATGACGCAGCAGACCATTTGGGCCTTCGTGGCAGATGCGCCGCGGCAGGTACAGGATGTTGGCGCGCGCATGCTCCCGCCCGACTGGGCGTTCACGCTCGAGATCCTGCAGCCGATGTGGGAGACCCTCAACATCGCCACGCTGGGCACCTTGCTTGGCGTGGTGCTGGCCGTGCCGGTGGCCTTCTTGGCCGCGCGCAACACCACGCCCAGCCGCGTGCTGGTGCGGCCATTGGCATTGCTGGTGATTGTTGGTTCGCGCTCAATCAATTCGCTGATCTGGGCCTTGTTGCTGGTGGCCATCCTGGGCCCGGGTGTGCTGGCTGGCATCATTGCCATTGCGCTGCGCTCAATCGGCTTCATCGGCAAGCTGCTCTACGAGGCTATCGAAGAAATCGATGCGCGGCAGGTCGAAGCCATCGAGGCTACCGGCGCCAGCCGCAGCCAGACCATGGCATGGGCCATTGCGCCACAGGTGGCGCCCACGCTGTTTGGCATGACGCTGTTTCGCTGGGACATCAACATCCGCGAATCCACCGTGCTGGGGCTGGTTGGCGCAGGCGGCATCGGTCTCAAGCTCGATGCGGCGCTCAGCACACTGGCGTGGCCGCGCGTGACGACCATTCTGCTGGCCATCTTCGCGACGGTGATCGTCAGTGAGTGGATCACTGCCAAAGTGCGCAAGCGGCTGATCTGATGCCTGGACATGCAGGCACGCGCAAGAGGGCCTACGAGTGGCCTGCCAAGCTGCTGCGTTACCTGCATGCAGAACAACGCATTAACCAGTGCGTTTCAAACGGGTTTTGCGTTTCATGCTGAAATCGCTGCCTTGCATCAAGGATGCGCTCTCTAATTCCTGCATGAACCGCTATTCAAGACGCCGATTCTTCCAGACCATGGGAGCCAGTGCCTGCCTGATGGCCATCCCCGCCATTTGCGGTGCCTCCGAGGCGCCCAATGCCGTGGCTTTTACCGGTGCCGGTCACGCCTTTTCCTTTGACCAGTTGGTGGCGCGTGCCCGAGCTGCTGCAGAGCAGGACTATGTCCCGCCCTACCGACCGGCGCCGGACGTGGTGCGTCGCATCAATTACGAGGAGCACGGCAAGCTGCGCTTCCGCACGGACGCCGCACCATTTGGCCGTATGGGCGAGGGGGGCGCCTATCCGGTGACCTTTTTCCATCTTGGTGAGTTTTTTCCCAAGGCGGTGAAGATGCACCTGGTACAAGAGGGCGTAGCGCGCGAGATCGCCTATGACCCGGCGCTGTTCGAGATGCCCGAGGACAGCCCGGCGCACCAACTGCCGCGCGATTCCGGATTTGCAGGCTTTCGCCTGCAGGAGTGGCATGGCGCCAGCGACTGGCGCACCCAGGATTGGGTGGCGTTTCTGGGCGCGTCGTACTTTCGCGCCATTGGCGCTTCCGGACAGTACGGCCTGTCGGCGCGGGGCGTCGTGGTCAATGCCGCCGTGCCCGGGCAGGATGAGGAGTTTCCCGACTTCACGGAGTTCTACATCGAGCAGGGCGATGATCCGCGCGCACCGGTCAAGGTGTACGCCCTGCTGGATGGCCCCAGCATCACCGGCGCCTACGCGTTTTCGCTCACACGCGGGCTGGATCGCAGCGACGGCGTGCATATGGAGGTTGAAGCCGAGCTGTTCCTGCGGCGCGACGTTGCGCGGCTGGGCCTGATGCCGCTGACGTCGATGTTCTGGTATGGTGAGTATGGGCGTGAGCGGCTCAACGACTGGCGACCCGAGGTGCACGACTCCGACGGCCTGGCAATGTGGACGGGCACTGGCGAGCGCATCTGGCGGCCGCTCAACAACCCCAGCTTCACCACTGTTTCGGCATTTGCCGACGAGAACCCCAAGGGCTTTGGCCTGTTGCAGCGCGACCGCAATTTCGACCATTACCGCGATGGCGTGATGTATGACCGGCGTCCCAGCCTGTGGGTCGAGCCGCTGGCGCCATTGGGCAAGGGCCACGTGGAGCTGCTGGAGATTCCCACCAACGACGAGATCCATGACAACATCGGCGCCTTCTGGGTGCCGCAAGGCCCGGCCAAGGCGGGGGATCACCATCGCCTGCATTACCGGCTGCACTGGCAGGATGGCGAGCCCTATCCCGCCGAGAACATTGCGCAGACGATTGCCACGCGCATTGGCCGCGGCGGCGAGCCAGGCAAACCCCGGCCCGACAACGAGGTCAAGTTCGTTGTGGAGTTCGACCGCCCGGCCGTGATGCAGCAAATCCCCTGGGGCGTGTTTCCCGATGTGGTGGTCAGCACTTCCGCGGGGGAGCTGATCCGCAGCTTTGCCGAGCCGGTGCCTGGCGGCAACGTCTGGCGCGCCACCTTCGATCTGGCACTGCCGCCTGAGACGATTGCCGAGCTGCGCATGTACATGGCACTGGAGGGGCGCCCGTTGACCGAGACCTGGCTCTACCAGTACGACCGGCGCAACCTCTGGCCCTGATTGCCCTGCTGTATGCTGCTCAGTCGTTGACCAGCACCAACTTGCCGCGCACGGCGCGCTGGCCCATGCGGGCATAGGCGCGCTTGAGCTCCTGCATGGGCAGCGTGCCATCCAGCACCGGCTTGATCCGGCCCTGCACGTACCAGGTGGCCAGCTGCTGCAGCATGGCCGCATTGGCCGCTGGCTCCTTTTGGCTGAAGGCACCCCAGAACACGCCCACCAGCGATGCACCTTTGAGCAGTGGCAGGTTCATGGGCAGGGTAGGAATCTGCGCACTGGCGGCAAAGCCAACAACCAGATAGCGACCCCGCCAGGCGATGGAGCGGAAGGCCGGCTCTGCATAGTCGCCGCCGACCGGGTCGTAGACCACGTCCGGACCTTTGCCCTTCGTGAGTGACCTCAGAGCCTCGCGCAGATCCTGCGTCTGGTAGTTGATGGTGGCATCGGCGCCGATCTGCCGGCACAGCGCGAGCTTGTCGTCGGACGATGCGGCGGCGATCACGCGCGCGCCGTGTGCCTTGGCGATCTGGATGGCGGCAGTGCCCACGCCACCTGCCGCGCCCAGCACGAGGACCGTTTCATCCGGCTGCAGCTGACCACGGTCGAGCAAGGCATGGCAGCTGGTGGCGTAGGTCATGATGAAGGCAGCGGCATCCTCGAAGCTGAAGGCATCGGCAAGCGGCATGCACAGTTGGGCAGCAACCACGGCGTGGGTGGCAAAGCCGCCCGTGCCGCTGAGCGCCGCCACGCGCTGGCCGACCTGCAGGTGCGTCACGCCTTCGCCCACGGCCTCGACGATGCCGGCATATTCCGAGCCGGGCACGAAGGGCAGGTCCGGCTTGATCTGGTATTTGTTCTGTACGATCAGCACGTCGGGAAAATTCAGGCTGGCTGCGCGGATGCGCACCAGCACCTCGCCCTTGCCGGGCGCCGGCGTGGGCAACTCCTGCCACTGAAGGTTGTCGGTCCCGACGGGGTCGGTGCAAAGCCAAGCGAACATGTCTGCCTCCTCAAGTTGGACGCAGGCGGCAGCAGGGCAGCGCCGCCCGTCATGGTGAAACGCAGGCCATTGGACCTCAGCGCGGCAGGCGGCGCTGTAACCCATGCGGCAGTCCTGGCAAAGCAGCGCTCGGCGCGCGCGGCCAAGCCTGCGTGTCAGCGCAGGCGCTGAAGGTCGGCGCGGCGCGCGACCTCCTCAGCGATCGCCAGGCAGGCGGTCAGGCCGGGCGACTCGATGCCAAAGAGGTTGATCAACCCGGGAATGCCGTGGGTGCACGCGTCCTGGATGATGAAGTCGGAAAAGGTTGCCGCAGGCCCACCGATGTTGGGGCGCATGCCCGCGTAGCCAGGCTGCAGGCGCTCAGCGGGCAAGTCCGGCCAGTAGCTCCGGATAGCTGCGGCAAAACGTGGCAGGTCGTCCGGGTTGACCTGCAGGTCGTCGGCGCGTTCGACAAACTGGGCATCGGGCCCGAATCGCGCCTGACCGCCCAGATCCAGCGTTAAGTGAATGCCCAGCCCGCCAGGGACCGGAATCGGATAGATCAAGTGCTGGAACGGAGCCTTACCGGTCAGCGAGAAGTATTGGCCCTTGACGAAGTAGGCGGTTGGGATGTGCCCAGCAGCCAGTCCTGCGGTGCGTCGCGCCAAGGGGATCGCACCATGGCCAGCGGCGTTGACGACGAAGTCCACGGGCAATTGCGTGCCATCGTGCGTAATGATCGTCAGCAGCCGCGCATCCGCTTCGATGCGCACGGCCGGGGAACACAAGGCCAGCACACCGCCAGCCTGCTCGAGATCCCCCTGTAGTGCCAGCATCAGGCTATGGCTGTCGATGATGCCGGTGGAGGGTGACAGCAGCGCGGCATGGCACCGCAGCGCGGGCTCCAGTGCCTGGGCCTGCGATGCGGTCAGCCATTGCAGGTCGTTCACGCCATTGGCCGCTGCGCGCTGCGCAAGCGCCTGCAGCGCGACCAGTTGATCGGCATCAGTGGCGACGATCAACTTGCCCGTGCGCCGATGGCCGATGTTGCGCTGTGTGCAGTAGGCGTAGAGCTGATGGCGGCCCTCAACGCACAGGCGGGCCTTGAGCGAACCAGGTGGGTAGTAGATGCCTGCATGGATGACTTCGCTGCTGCGCGAGCTGGTCTGGGTGCCGATGGCCTGCTCGGCCTCCAGAACGAACACCTCGTGGCCGCGCTGAGCCAGTGCGCGTGCCACGGCCAGGCCAACCACGCCGGCACCAATGACTGCGGCGGTTGTGTTTGTGGTGGGCATGGGGAGGTCCTCTGGATCAAATTGGGCCTGCAGTGGGCGCGTCAGCGGAACGCCACGTCGCCATGGCTGCGCAGCTTTCGGCTGTGCAGGCGGGTCGCTTCCTGTTGCTGGAGGATCTCAATGGCCTTGATGCCGATCTGCAGATGCTGCAGCACGCGGCCGCGGTAGAAATGGTTGGCCATGCCCGGCAGCTTGAGCTCGCCGTGCAGCGGCTTGTCGCTCACGCACAGCAAGGTGCCATAGGGCACGCGAAAGCGATAGCCATTGGCGGCAATGGTGGCGCTCTCCATGTCCAGCGCAATGGCGCGGCCCTGGCGAAAGCGTTGCAGCGGGATGCGATGGTCCAGCAACTCCCAGTTGCGGTTGTCGGTGCTGGCCACCGAGCCGGTGCGCATGATGCGTTTGACCTGCAGGCCACGGACGCCTGCGACCTGCGCCACCGCCTGTTCCAGCGCCAGCTGCACCTCGGACAGGGCGGGGATTGGCACCCAAGTCGGCAGGTCGTCATCCAGCACGTGATCATCGCGGATGTAGCCGTGCGCCAGCACATAGTCGCCCAGCTGCTGGCTGTTTTGCAGGCCGGCGCAATGCCCCACCATGATCCAGACATGTGGGCGCAGCACGGCAATGTGATCGGTGATGTTCTTGGCGTTGGCGGGCCCCACGCCGATGTTGACCAGTGTGATGCCTTCTCCGTCGTGCTTGACGAGGTGGTAGGCGGGCATCTGCGGCAGCCGCCCGGTGCTGGCGCCGGCATGACTGGATGGCGCGCCGGCGATCGCGGCAAGCAGATCATCCGGCGCAGGCACATGACCGTCGCGCCAGGTGATGCGGTTGCCCGGCTCGACGAGCGCGACGTAGGCGCTGTCCTCGCGTGCGAGCTCCTGCCGGGCCAGCCGCACGAACTCCTCCACGTAGAACTGGTAATTGGTCAGCAATACATAGCGTTGGAAGGCTTCGGCCGATGTGCCGGTGTAATGGCGCAGCCGCTGCAGCGACAGGTCCACGCGCTGGGCACTGAACAAGGACAGCGGCTGCGGCGAATCGGGTGCGAAGTCGGCTGTGCCGTTGGCCACGGTGTCGTCCATGGCGGCAAGGTCCGGCGCGTCGAACCACAGGCTGAGCAGGCGCTTGCGCGCGGGGCTGAGATCGGCGTCCGTCAGGCCTTGTTCGGCGACGGCAAAGTGCACGGGAATGGGCTCCTCGCTCAGGCCCACCTGCAGGGGCACCCGATGGTGCTGGATGAGGCGCGTGAACTGGTCCAGGTAATAGTCGGCAAACAGGTCGGGCCGTGTGAGCGTAGCGCGGTAGCGCCCCGGTCCGGCAACGAACCCGTAGGAGGCCAGCGTGTCAAAGGATGCCAGTGCGCTCTCGGCCGTGTCGGCCGGCTCGATCTGCACGTAGGGGTAGAAGGCTCGCACGCGGCCCGTGGCCTCGCCGGCGAGAAAGCGGGCAAGATTTCCGCGCAGGCAGGCCAGTTGCTCTGCATACAGCGCGCGTACCGCGTGCAATGCGTCTTCTGCGTGGAGATGTTGACTGCTGGTTGGCGCAATCTCGGTCATGATGGTCGTCACGATGCCGCTACGCATCGAACAGGTGCTGGATGTCAGCCCGCATCGTACCGTGCTTGCACGGTGTGCAAAGATACGCAAATGGCGGAACCGTCAACGCCGTCGCAGTCGCAGCGTTGGTAAGTGCGGTAGTTGAACGAATGGAAATGAGATGAAAAGAGCTGTTTTTGCACTGTCGCTGGCCTGCGCGGCACCCTTGGCCATGGCCGATGGGTTGACGGCGCTGGACCATTTTCTCAAGAATGTGCATTCTGGTCAGGCGCAGTTCACGCAGACCGTGACGGCGCCCGAGCGGGATGGTGAACCGGGCCGGGTGAGCGTCTCCAGCGGCACGTTCGTGTTCGAGCGGCCTGGCAAGTTCCGCTTCGATTATCAGCAGCCGTTTCCGCAGTTGATCGTTGGCGATGGTCAGACGCTCTGGGTGTATGACGAGGATCTCAACCAGGCCACCTCGCGTGATCAGGATCAGGCCCTCAACAGCACCCCTGCTGCGATCCTGACCTCGGCCACCTCGCGCAGCGCGCTGGAGCAGAGCTTCACGCTGCGGTCGGTGCCGGCGGCGCAAGGGTTGGAGTGGGTGGTTGCCACCCCCAAGGACGACGATGGCGCGTTGCGCAGTGTACGCATGGGGTTTGACGGGGACGTGCTGGCAGCGCTGGAGATCGAGGATAACTTTGCCCAGCATTCGGCGCTGCGGTTCGAGAACTTCCAGGCCAATGTGTCCGTTGCGCCAGAGCGTTTTGTGTTCACGCCGCCAGCCGATGCCGACGTGATTCACGAAACGCCCTGAATCGCACTGCTGCGGGGTGCCAGTCCTGTTGTGACATGGCCCCCACACCAACGCCAGCGCTGGCGTTGGTGTGTTCAGGGCGGGGCCGATCACTGGATCAGCAGGCGCAGGCCATGGTCTGTGTATTGCGCGGTTGCCTGTACGTCATCGGGCAGCTCGATGCGCCCGAACCGCCCCTGCAGCGACGACGCCTGCAACACCGGGAAGATCTGCCCGGCAGAGGGCTTGGCGTCGAACTGCACGCGCAGCACGCTGTCGGTATCGAGCACGGCGCGGCCTGCGACCTGCAGCACGGCGTCCTCGCCGGAGGCCAGGACGGCATCCAGCGCGGCCTGGCCAGTCTGGACATAGTCCTGCCTGACGTGCACCGTCGGCACCTGTGCCGAGAGCTGCAACGTCCCTTGCTCCGACAAGTACACCATGCCCTCGCCGAGGGCCTGTGCGTGCGCGGCCAGCAGCGTTCCTTCGCTGATCACGGTGCCGCCGCTGTAGGTGTTGCTGCCGGTCAGCGCGAGTGTGCCCGTTCCCTGCTTGGTCAGCTTGCCGGCGCCGCCGATGTCGTTGCGCCAGGCATCGAACGCGTGAAAGCCGCCCAGTGCCGCGTCCATGGTGACGGTGACGTCGCCGTTGAACGCGCCATAGCCATCGGCCGCATCGAAGTAGTTCAGGCGGCCAAAGCCTTCCTCGTCATCCAGAACCGGGTAGCCCGAGTCGAGTGCGGTGGTTTGCAGCACGACGCGGCGCTGCTCGGCGCTGAGATAGGGCAGGCGCGTTTCCAGCAGCGTTTCGGCGCCCTCGGGCACCACCGCAGGCTGGCCTGCCTTGCTGGCGTCTTGCGGCAAGCCGAACGTCAGTCGGCGGCGGTACTCGGCCTTGTTGGTGGCGTGATCGGCGTAGGGCGTCTCGAAAGGGCCAATGGTGTCCCTGCCTTCCTGGGACAGCGCGTAGGCCAGGAAGCCCTCGTCGGAGGCCAGGCGCTCGTCACCAGCGGTTGCCGCAACTTTTGCGCGCAGCTGCTGCTGGGCCTGCGCGTAGGCGGCCTCGCGCTCCTGCTGCGGAATGCGGTTGATGAGATTGAGCGCGGCGATTTCGCCATTGATGCGCCCGCCCATGACGGCCAGCGCCGAGTGCATGCCAGCGACGATGCGGTTATCGCCCAGCTCCAGCCCGCGTGCGAGCATCTGTTGAAAGCGCTGGGGCACGAGGTAGCCATAGGCGAAGGCACCGCGCACGCCCTCTGCGGTGTGACCACTTGGGAAGTCGCTGTCCTTGCGCACGTCCTTGTACGGGTCGCTGGCGGTCAGATCGGGTAGTTTCCGCGCATTCTTGAGTGACTCGGGCACGGTGATCGGCACAGGGCTCAGGCCGGCATCGTGCCAGCGGTAGGGCCGGGCGTACTTGTAGAAGTACTTGGTGGGGTTGGTTGAGGCCGTGCCGTCGTTGGTGGTGCGCAGCACGAAGTTGACGGCCAGGCCGAAATCGGGATTGGCAGCCAGCGCCGCGTTCACGTCATGGCTGGCGCCTTCGCCGACGTTGTACTGCTCGCCGCCGGGCGCGCTGCAGAATGGGTATTTTTCCGTGCTGCCATCCGGGCAGGCGCCGGATGTCGGAATGGTGTCGATGTACGACTGCTGCCGTGCCAGCGCATGCCAGGCCTGCGCCAGCGGCCCCAGGCCGGTGCTGACGCTGTAGTTCTTGCCGCGGGCGTCGTCAAGATAGGCTGCCAGCTCTCTCTCAGGCGTGCGGTATTCGGGAGCCGTGACCTTGCCGGAGTAACGCAGGTTGGCCTCGTGCAGGGCGCGGTTGAGAATCGTGCCGTCGGTGCCGTCGCCGGGGATGCCGGTCCAGATCGATACCGGAATGGACGGGCAATAAAACGTCAGCCCTTCCCTGGTGATGACGCGGCTGTCTGGCAGCGCCGTCTGGTAAGCGTCCATGTAGGGCGTGACTGGCTGCCAGATTTCCAGGAAACCCTTGAGCGGACGGATGCTGAGGTTGGTCTTTTCATCGGCATAGCACGCATCGCCCGACCCTGAGGGGTAGCCGGCGTTGTTCAGTGCGTAGCCGGTGGCCGGGTCGATGACGTTGATGCCACCATTGGCGGCGCCGCGCTTGGTACCATCGACTGCGGCATGGATGCGGCGTGGCGGCACGTCGGTGCGACCGGGCGGAATCGTGGCATCAGGCGCTTCGGCAACGGCGGGCGCGCCAAGCCCCGCGGGCGGCGCGGGAATGGTGACGGCCGCTTCCTCCTCGGAGCTGCCACCGCAAGCGCTCAGCGACAAGGTGATGGCCAGCGCAAGCGCCGACAGTGCGAAGGGGCGGTGGCGGCCACGCAGGGCGGCAGGCAGCACGGAATAGGTCATTGAAAGGTTTCCTGGGAAATGCGAAGCGCGCATT
The DNA here is from genome assembly GCF_001005215.1 of Lampropedia cohaerens. Taxonomy (GTDB): domain Bacteria; phylum Pseudomonadota; class Gammaproteobacteria; order Burkholderiales; family Burkholderiaceae_C; genus Lampropedia; species Lampropedia cohaerens. The sequence goes on along the minus strand of NZ_LBNQ01000019.1, from coordinate 161,290 downwards.
CTGGAAAGGCTTTATGACCGGGCTGTGACGGGACGACGCGATTGCATGCGCTACGCCGGCATGTCCTGCAAGCTGCGCACAAACAGATCACGGACAGTTCAATGACCGTGAACGGACTTTCCGCCGGCCTGCGGCCAGCGGTGCATTGGGCAGAAGCGCTGCGGCAGCCCGATATATCTCAACGTGCAGTGGGCGGCGTCAAGCCATCGAGCAGTTGCTGCAGGCCCGCCTCGTCAAGCACCGGCACACCCAGCTCCTGGGCTTTCGCCAGTTTGCTGCCCGCATCGGCGCCTGCCACGACATAGTCGGTCTTCTTGCTGACCGAACCGGCTACCTTGGCGCCGAGCGCTTCCAGCTTTTCGCGGGCTGCATCACGACTCATGGCAGCCAGAGAGCCCGTCAGCACAATGGTCCTGCCGCTCAGGGGCAGGGCGGTTGCATCGCCTGCGCCAGCTGCGCGGCCGGCATTTCGCGGCCAGTGCACGCCCAGCGCCAGCAGGTCGGCAATGACCTCGCGGTTGTGGGGTTGCTGAAAGAACGTCACCACGCTGTGCGCGACGACAGGACCGACGTCGCGGATGGCCAGCAGTTGTTCCTCGCTCGCCACGGACTCCGGCGTCTGGCCCATCAGGGCGGGGAGGTCGCCGAAGTGCGCAGCCAGGTCCTTGGCCGTGCGTTCGCCAACGTGCCGGATGCCCAGCGCAAACAGAAAGCGCGCCAGTGTGGTGGACTTGGCTTTCTCCAGCGCGGCAACGAGGTTGGCTGCCGAGCGCTCGCCCATGCGATCGAGCGCCGCCAGCGTGGCCACATCCAGGCGGAACAGGTCTGCCGGTGTCTTGACCAGTCCGGCGTCGATCAGCTGGTCCACGAGCTTCTCGCCCAGGCCCTCGATATCCATGGCGCGGCGGCTGGCAAAGTGCAGCACGGCCTGCTTGCGCTGCGCCGCGCAGAACAGCCCGCCGGTGCAGCGATGGTCGGCCTCGCCTTCCTCGCGCACCACCGCGCTGCCGCAGACCGGGCAGTGCGCCGGCATGATGAACGGCACGGCGTCGGCACGGCGCCTTTCGGCCAGGCTGGCGACCACCTCGGGAATGACATCACCGGCGCGGCGCACAATCACGGTGTCGCCCACGCGCACGTCCTTGCGCTGGGCCTCCAACTCGTTGTGCAGCGTGGCGTTGGTCACCGTCACCCCACCGACGAACACGGGTGCAAGCTTGGCCACAGGCGTGAGCTTGCCGGTGCGCCCGACCTGCACGTCGATGTCGAGCACGGTCGTCAGCTCCTCCTGCGCCGGAAACTTGTGTGCCACAGCCCAGCGCGGCTCACGCGAGACAAAGCCCAGGTGCCGTTGCAGCGCCAGGCGGTTGACCTTGTAGACCACGCCGTCGATGTCAAATGGCAGGCTGTCGCGCCGCGCCGCAATGGCCTGGTGGAATGCCACGAGGTCCTCGGCGCCATGCGCAATGGCGCGATCGGCGCTGACGGGAATGCCCCAGGCGGCAAATGCATCGAGCGTGCCCGACTGGGTCTCGGGCTGATCGGTCCAGCCGTCGATCTCCCCCCAGCCATAGGCGAAGAAGGACAGCGGGCGCTGGGCCGCAATGGCCGGGTCGAGCTGGCGCAGCGCGCCGGCAGCGGCGTTGCGCGGGTTGGCGAAGGTGCGCTCGCCGCGTGCACCCTGTGCGATGCGCTCGCGCTGGCGCGCGTTGAGGGCTTCGAAGTCGTCGCGGCGCATGTAGACCTCGCCACGGATTTCGATTAACGGCGGTGCCGCATCGGGCAGGCGCATCGGGATCTGGCGGATGGTGCGCACGTTGTGGGTCACGTCCTCGCCAGTCTCCCCATCGCCGCGTGTGCTGGCCTGCACCAGCACGCGGTCCTCGTAGCGCAGGTTGATGGCCAGGCCATCGAACTTGAGCTCGGCCTGGTATTCGACCGGTGGATCCTCGGGGCCCAGCTCCAGTTCCTTGCGGATGCGCGCGTCGAATGCCCGTGCGCCCTGGTCGCTGATGTCGGTTTCGGTGCGGATGCTGAGCATGGGCACGCGGTGGCGCACGGGGGCAAAGCCTTCCATGGCCTGACCGCCGACGCGCTGCGTTGGCGAGTCCGGTGTTCGCAGCGCGGGGTATTGCTCCTCCAGGCCCTGCAACTGCCTAAATACGCGGTCATACTCCGCATCCGGCACCAGGGGGGCATCCAGTACGTAGTAGGCGTGTTCCCACTGGCGCAGCAGACGGCGCAGCTCGGCTGCCTGCTGTTGTGCCTGCGGGGGAGCGGCATCAGCCGGAAAGCTGACGTCGGAGTGGGAAGAAGGCGTCATGGACGGTGAGGAAGCAAAGAAGAGGCAATAGCCCGCAACTGCCGCCGCGCGGCGACGCGCAGGGGGCAGGCTGCTGGCGATGGTGAGCGGACAGGCCGGCGACGCTCAGCTGAACAGTTTCAGGGCAGCGGGGCTGCCAGCCGGAAAACCTCTGGCCTCCAGCGCGTCGTAGAGCCGCTCGACGTCGGCAGCGATCGAATCCATGGCCATCGCCGGAAGCTTGCGTCCCTCCGGATCGGTGATCGTGCCTTCCATGGTCTCCGCCAGTTCCTCTAGGATCTGACGCAGCCGTGGGAAGGCGCTTTCTGCGCGGTCAACGTTGGGCACATCCAGCGTGAACAGGATCTCGTGGATGGGCGCGTGGTCGAGATCGTCGGCCATCGCGGCCTGCGGGTCGTAGTTCAGCGTCAGCACCGGCGGCGCGATGGGGTTGGCCGCAGCCAGCGTCAGCCTGCCGGGCGTGACGGACGGCTTGAAACCGTAGCGCGCCGCGCACTGGCGGATATAGCCAGGGCTCCAGGTGGCGCGCCGTGCGGACAGCATGAGATTGAGCACCGCATCGTTCTGTGCTGCGAACGCATCGACCTCCCGGCCTCGGGCCACTTCATGCAGCATGTCCGGAAAATCGGGCGCGGCGCCGATTTCATCGGCAAACGCCTGCGTCTTGAGCACAAACTCTGAAAACTCGATTTCGTTGAGCGCGCCTTGGCGGTTGGCCAGCTGGATTGCTGCCTCGAAGGCGCTGTAGCGTGCCCCGGCGCGCGGCGGCTCCCAGCTTCTGGTGTGGACGTTCAAGCCATGGATGAGAAACTGTTTCTTGCCGATGCGCCGGGTTGGTGGCAGGGCGGCCAGCGCGGCGTCACCAGACACGGGCTTATCCAGCGCCAGCGGAACAATACTGAAGACCAGGCTGTCGAACGGCTGACCCGCGCCATAGGGCGCGCTGGCCGTGGCGTGGGCGGGATCCTCCGAAGCTGCCGCGGCAGCGACGCTGTCGCTCTTGCCCTGGCCAAACAGTCCGCTGGCCGGTGCTGCGGCGGCAGCAGGAGGGGATTCGAGCGGAGGTTCGGGATTGTCGTGCGCCCAACTGGCTGCCTGCACATCACCAAGGTCGGGCTCACGCCGCTCCAGCGGAGCAGCGGCACTGGCGTCAACCGGCTCCTTGCGGGGTTTGCGTGGGGCGTGGCGAAGGCTGTACCACTGGTTGTAGGCAACGACCGCCAGGATGATGACAACGCCCAGGATGACCAACGTGAGTTGCAAGGTGCTCATAGTGACGGATATTGTAGGGACGCTGCCTGCGGGTCATCGCCAAATCGAACGGTCGATGATGGTTTGCCATCGATCAGAAAGCGATTTTCTCAACGCGCGTCCCGCCGGTGGGTGGGCACAACCCCTGCGCGCAGGTGTGCGTGCAGTCCGAGACGCCACAACGCGGCAGGGCCCTCGCGGGATGACAGCCCGGACGTGCCCATCATCGTCAACCAGAAAGCGCCTCCCCTTGGCGGGCCGGAAGTGGCAGTCTTGCGCTGCGCGCGACCTCCACGCATTCGCGCAGATGCTGCTCGCCAAGATAGCGCAGCGCTGCATAGCCGATGCTGGCCGAGAGCGCCTGCCCGGCCAGTGGCACGAACTTGGCGACCTGCTTGCCGGTCATGCGCACGCCGATGGCCGAGGCCAGCTTGATGACCATTTCGCGCGTGACCACCTTGCCAATGAGCACCGATCCCACCATGGCGACGGCGCGCTGCACCTGTTCACGCTTTTCGGGGTGCAGTGCATCAATCTGTTCGGGTGAGAGGCCGAACTCGCGATTGATCTGTGGGATGAGCTTGGTCAGCAGGGCTGCATCCGCCGCCCAATCCAACCCTGGCACGGGCACCGAGCTGGCGACTGCGGCCAGCAAGGCCTTGCGATGCAGCAGCTTCTTGCTGCGCCGCACGGCCGCTTCCAGCTGCGGGTCGCCTGCCGCAAGCTCCAGCGCCGATGGCATGAGAGAAAAGGGGAGTTTTTTCATTTCTGCAAGCAGGCCCGCTCGAATGACGATCGGGACGCGCTTATTTTTTGCCCGTAACAGCGCCCCAGATCACCAGCAACACGATGGCGCCGATAACGGAAGCAATGAACCCGGCGGGCTCTCCGGGCGCATAAAAGTTCAGCTGCTGGCCAATGAACCCGGCCAGGAAGGAGCCGGCAATGCCCAGCACGGCGGTCATGATCCAGCCCATCGCGTCACGACCGGGTTTGAGCATGCGGGCGATCAGGCCCACGACCAAACCTACAATGATTGTCCAGATAATCGACATGGCATGCACTTTCTTGAAAAAATGGAAGACAGAAGCAGCAGCAGGCGCTGTCTGCCACAGCCCTGTAATGTGCCAGAGGCTGGCGCAGCCCGCTGTCGGACTGCAACGCAACCGACGCCGCATGGCGGGCCCGTTCGCAAAAGTGGTGCCCCAGCTGCCAGGCGCACGCTGGCGCGTTTTTCTCCCATCTACTGCCTCTACTATTTCCTACCACAATGACCGTCGAGTCACCTTCCCCGCGTGTCGCACCTGAGCGGCTTGAGCTGCCCGATGGCCTGCGCGTGCTTGGCATCGAATCGTCATGCGACGAAACCGGCGTGGCATTGGTTGAGACCCGCGGCGAGCAAGTGCCAAAGCTGCTGGCGCAAGCGCTGCACAGCCAGATTGCCATGCACCGGAACTACGGCGGCGTGGTGCCCGAGCTGGCCAGCCGCGACCATATCCGCCGGGTTCTTCCGCTGACCGAACAGGTGCTGCAGCAGGCGGGTTGCCGTCTCGCTGCGGTTGACGTCATCGCCTACACCAAGGGGCCGGGGCTGGCCGGTGCGCTGTTGGTGGGCGCGGGGGTGGCCTGCGCACTGGCTGCGGCGCTGGACAAGCCGGTGCTGGGCGTGCACCACCTGGAAGGGCATTTGCTGTCGCCCTTTCTGAGTGCCGATCCACCGCAGTTCCCGTTTGTGGCGCTGCTGGTGTCAGGCGGGCACACGCAGCTCATGCGGGTGGACGGCGTGGGCCGCTACGCGCTGCTTGGAGAGACCATCGATGACGCGGCGGGCGAGGCGTTCGACAAGTCCGCCAAGCTGCTCGGCCTGCCCTATCCCGGCGGGCCGGTGCTGGCGCAGCTCGCCGAAGGCGGGGATCCGCAGGCGTTTGCCCTGCCTCGGCCACTGCTGCGCGGCGGCAATCTTGACTTTTCCTTCGCTGGACTGAAGACGGCGGTGTGGACGCAGGCGCAGCGGCTGGGCCCACAGCTGGAGCGCCATAAGGCCGATCTGGCTGCCAGCACGCAGGCAGCGATTGTCGATGTGCTGGTGCGCAAGTCGTTGCTGGCGCTGCAGCAAACGGGCTTGCAACGCCTTGTCGTGGCCGGTGGCGTCGGCGCCAACCAGATGCTGCGCAGGCAGTTGAACGCGGCCTGTGGCGACGCGGGCATACGTGTGCACTACCCGGAGCTGGCGCTGTGCACCGACAATGGCGCGATGATTGCGCTGGCTGCCGCGATGCGGCTGCAGGCAGGGCTGCAGCCGCCGACGAAGGACTGGAGCTTTGACGTCAAGCCGCGCTGGCCGCTGGAGTCGTTGGTGGCAAGCAGTGCGGAAAACTAGGTGAGCCGCTTTTGCAGGTAGCACGCACCTGCGCCATAGTCGCGCAGCTTCTCTGCCAGCCCAGCTGGTGCCGGCATGACCTGCACAAAGCCCAGCTTTTGCCAGAACGGCACCGCATCGGCGAGCGCAACGAGGCGGCTTTCGGTCAGGCCCGCGGCACGCGCGCGCGCCTGGGCGTGCGCCAGCAGCGTCCGCGCCACCGCCTGGCCGCGTGCGCGTGGGTGGACGGCACAGTCGTGCAGATACCAGAGCGTGGTGCCCGTGCCGCCCGGCAGCACGCAGTCCATCGTCAGCGCGCAATCCAGCGCGGGGGGAAGCGGCGCATTCCATGGGTGGCTGACCAGATAGCCCGCGACCGGCAGCTCGGCACTGGTGGCGATCCAGCAATGCGCGGGCGCCACCTGCAGACGGTTGAGGAAGGTCTCTTTGCGCTCTAGCAGATGCTGCGCGTAAGCAGCTTGCTGAACGGCCAGTACGCCCGGCAGGTCGTCCTGCTTCATGGCCATGACGCGCAACTGCTGCGCCGATGCGACAGGCGCTAAGGAATTTGTCATTGCAGAAGATTGTGCCGCACTGCGCATGGCGCAGCCGTGGTATCTTCGCGCGATCCAGGAGAAACCCGCACGCAGGCGCATGGTCGGTGGTGCGGGTTACCGAAGGCGCAGCCCGACAACGCTCAGGTCCCAGAGACTGGATACATCATCAAAGGCTGGAGAGCGCTGGGTGCAGGGAATCTTTTCTGCACTGCAGCCGCCGAAGGGGCAAGTCGCATGGCCAGCAGGGCGGTGCGATGAATCTCTCAGGCAAAAGGACGGCTCGGGAAGGCAGGCCAGGCATGCGTTGCTGGCAGCTGCCATGTTGGGAGAGTTCCGTCATGAAAGTCATCGTCATGGGCGCCGGGGTTCTGGGCGTTACCTCGGCCTGGTATCTGGCACAAGCCGGGCACGAGGTCACCGTGCTTGAGCGCAACGCGGGCGCTGCGCGCGAGACCAGTTTCGGCAATGGGGGGCAGATCTCGGTCAGCCACGCCGAGCCGTGGGCCAATCCTGCAGCACCGCTGAAGCTGCTCAAGTGGCTGGGCCGGGAGGACGCGCCGCTGCTGTTTCGTCTGCGCGCCGACCCCGCCCAGTGGATGTGGGGGCTGAAGTTTCTGCGCGAGTGCACCAAGAAGCGCTCCACCCACAACATGATCCAGCTGCTCAACCTGGGCACTTACAGCCGCCAGGCGCTGCAGCAGCTGCGCGCGGAGATCGGCATCGAGTACGACCACCTTGAGCGCGGCATCCTGCATTTCTATACCGATGCCAAGGAGTTCCAGGCCGCGCTGGAGCCCGCACGCATCATGCGCGAACTTGGCTGTGACAGGCGCGTGCTCTCGCCCGATGAGGTGCTGCAGATCGAGCCGGCGATGGCGCATATCCGCCCGCAGCTGGCCGGTGCCACCTACACGGCTGCCGATGAGTCCGGCGATGTGCACAAGTTCACCACGGCCCTGGCCGAACGTGCGGCCCAGCAGGGTGTGGTGTTCCGCTATGGTGTGCGCATCCAGAACCTGCGTGAGGCTGGCGGTGAGGTGGTGGGCGTCGAGTTCGCCAACGAGCAGGGCGGATATGAGGTCGCCACGGCCGACGCCTACGTGCTGGCGCTGGGCAGTTTCAGCCGCGCGCTGGCGCGCAAGGTCGGCGTGCATCTGGACATCTATCCGGCCAAGGGCTATTCGGCCACCATGCCAGTGCTCGACGCCAGCAAGGCGCCATCCGTGAGCCTGACCGACGATGGCTACAAGCTGGTGTATTCGCGCCTGGGAGACCGGTTGCGCATCGCTGGCACGGCCGAGCTCAACGGCTATGACTTGGCACTCAACCCGGTGCGTTGCGAGGCCATCGTCAAGCGTACGCTGGAGGTCTTTCCGGGCGTCAGCAGACCGGAATTGGCCAGCTTCTGGACTGGTCTGCGGCCAGCAACGCCCGGCAATGTGCCCTACATCGGCAAGTCCAAACTTGGCAAGCTGTACTTGAACACAGGCCACGGGACGCTGGGCTGGACGCATGGCTGCGGCTCCGGCAAAGCGATTGCCGAAATCATTTCCGGACGCAAGCCGGAAGTCAGCTTCACCTTTACCGGTATCTGAACCATTGCTGGCCGAAGGGGCGGCTGCTCACCGTGCGCTGCCGATCGTGGCCACTTTCCACATGGCAGCCACTGGCAAGGCGCCAGTGTGTCGCCCGCACTGGTATTGCCGCCATCCCCGAAGCAGCGTGTAGCTGGACGACCCCGTTTCCGTCGCGATGCGGGGGAATGGCCGATGGTGCGCAGGTCTGTGCCCGGGCGCTGAAGGCCCGCAGCTTTGTCGGGGGATCATCGCTGCAGCACTTTCGCCTGTTAGATTCGGTGGTTTCTACACATGGCGCTCACAGCGCGCGGGAGGAGTATGGGCATTCTGGCTATCGGCGTCTCTTTGGCGCTGTTGATGTTTCTTGCGTATCGCGGTATCACAGTGTTGCTGCTGGCACCGCTGATGGCAGCGCTGGCAGTGGTGCTCTCGGGCGAGCTGGCGCTGCTGCTGCCGTACTACACCGAAACCTTCATGCCGGCGCTGGGGGGCTATGTGCTCAGTTTCCTGCCGGTTTTCCTGCTGGGGGCGCTGTTCGGACAGCTCATGGCGGATTCGGGAGCGGCCTACACGCTGTCGCGCTGGATTCTGCGTGTGATTGGGCAGCGGCACGCGGTGTTGGTGATCGTGGTGGCGTGCGCGCTGTTGACCTACGGAGGTGTTTCGCTGTTTGTGGTGGCCTTTGCCATCTACCCCATCGCCAAGGACTTGTTTCGTTCGGCCAACATCCCCAAGCGCTTGATCCCGGCTGCCATCGCACTGGGTTCCTTTACCTTCACGATGACCGCCATGCCGGGCACGCCGGCGATCCAGAATGCGATTCCGATTCCGTACTTTGGCACCAACGCGTTTGCGGCGCCTGGCCTCGGGCTGATTGGCTCGGCCATCATTTTGCTGGGCGGCCTGTGGTGGCTGCACACGCGTGTCGCCGCTGCGCGTGCTGCCGGGGAGGGCTTCGGCGAGCACCGCGTGGCCGAACTGGAGGAGAGCTCCGCCCTGCAGCCCGCAGATGCGCAGGCCACCCGTGAGATGCCAGTGTTCCTTGCATTGTTGCCGCTGGTGCTGGTGGTGGCCGTCAACGCAGTGTTTACCTTCGCGGTGTTTCCAAGCATGGACTGGTCGTTTTTGACGCCATCCTATCCGGCGTTCAACCCATCCGGACGTGTGGGGCTATGGGCGCTGATCATCGCGCTGACAGTGGCGTGCGCAACCCTGATGCTCGTGCGGCTGGGCCACTGGACGGACCTGAAGGCCAGCGTCAACAAGGGGGTGTTCGGCTTCATGTTGCCATTGTTTAATACGGCATCCGAAGTGGGCTATGGGGCTGTCATTGCCAGTTTGGCGGGCTTTCTCGTCATCCGCGATGCGGTGCTCAATCTGGCGCCGGGCAATCCGCTGATCTCCGAGGCGATTGCGATGAACGTGCTGTCAGGCATCACGGGATCGTCCTCCGGCGGACTCAGCATCGCCCTGCAGGCGCTGGGTGCCGACTATCTGGCCATGGCCGAGGCGGCAGGCATCAGCCCGGATCTGCTGCATCGCGTTGCCGTCATGGCCGCAGGCGGGATGGACACGCTGCCGCACTGTGGCGCCATCATCACGTTGCTGGCGATCTGCAAGCTCACGCACCGCCAGTCCTATCTCAACATTGCCGCGGTCACGATGCTGTTTCCGCTGCTGGCGCTGGTCGCCGTAATTGTGCTGGGTACGCTGTTTGGCAGCTTCTGAGCCTATCTTGGCCTGCACGTTGCCGCGGGTTGATCCCCGGCGATGCGACCCAAGCCGGCAGTCGAGCAAAAAAAGCTGCCCTTAGCAGACAGGGCAGCCGGATCGCACGACGATGCGACAGGAGTGCGTGAAAGCGGTGCGTTCAGGCGGCTGCTTTGCCGGTCTCGAACAATCCAACGCGCAGGTCGTTGGCAGTGTAGATTTCCTGCCCGTCAGCCAGCAGACGCGCGTCACCGATGGCCATGTTGAGCTTGCGCCGAATGACGCGTTTGATGTCGATTTCGTAGGTGACCAGCTTCACGTCAGGCTTGACCTCGCCAGTGAACTTCACCTCGCCGGCGCCAAGGGCACGCCCCTTGCCTGGCAGGCGCAGCCAGGTGAGATAGAAGCCGATCAACTGCCACATGGCGTCCAGCCCCAGGCACCCAGGCATGACGGGATCATTCTTGAAGTGACACTGGAAGAACCAAAGGTCAGGCTTGATATCCAGCTCGGCCACGACGCGGCCAAGGTTGTATGCACCGCCCTCATTGCTGATGTGCGGGATGCGGTCGAACATCAGCATGGGAGGCAGTGGAAGCTTGCCACTGTCGGGGCCGAAAAGACGGCCCTCGCCGGAGGCGATGAGTTGCTCGTAATCGAAGGATTCAACCATGGGAAAATCTGTGCGTGGCCAGTGCGAGCCCAAAAGGCCAAAAGTATAGCGGCTGCGGGCAGCGCCTCTTGTGACCGGCCCGCTATGCCGCCGCGTAGGGCCACTGTGCACTGCTGGGCAAGCGCTGGGCTTGCTGGCTGGAGACGTGCTGCAGCAGTTCTGCGTCAATCATCGCGGGAGCAATATCGGCCAGTGGGCGCAGCACGAACGCGCGCGTTTGCCAGCGTGGGTGCGGCAGGGTCAGCAGATCGCTGGTAAACACGTAGCTAGGGCTGCAATACCATAGAAGGTCCAGATCCAGCGTGCGGGGCGCATTGCGATAGGGGCGCGTGCGTCCTGCGTCATTCTCGATGGCCTGCAGCGCGCGCAGAAGGGGTTCGGGCGCCATCGTGGTGGCAATGCGGATGACGGCATTCAGGAAGTCGGGGCCACTGGCCTCATAGGGGGCGGTGCGATAAAGCGGCGACACCGCCTCAAGCGTGCAGCCGGGCAGCGCTGCGATCGCCTCGACTGCCTTGCGCAGGGCGGCGGCGGCATCGCCCAGGTTGGCGCCCAGGCCTATCCATGCCGGCTGCGGCAGCGTCTCAGGGGGCTGGCGCATCGCCGGTTTCCGCAGCACTGTCGTTTGCGAGCCCCTCTTCGCTGCCGCCCGCACTCTTGCGGCGACGGCGACGGCGTTTCTTGGCTGGCGCGGGGGCACTGGCATCATCAAGCGCGGCGGTGCCATCCGCTGCGTCCTGGGCATGCGGCGCGCGTGCTGGCGTCGGGTCTGCCTGCTCGTCCGTCATGTCACCGGCCTGTGGCGTGGCGGAGGCCGGTTTGCGGCGCCTGCGTGGCTTGCGCTCCGGATCGGCCTTGCCTGTCTGTTGCGCGGTGCGGCGTGCCGACTCGAGCAACTCGGCGCGGGTGGCTTCGTCGGCGAGGCTGAAGCGCTCCCACCAGTCTGCCAGCTCGGCCAGTGGCTCGCCTGCACGACTGCGCAGGCGCAGGAAATCCAGCCCGGCGCGAAAACGCGGCTGCGTCACCATGCTCGCAGGAGTCTTGCCGCTGCGGCGCGTAAAGCGCGGCTGCAGCATCCAGATCTCGCGCATGTCGGCGCCCAGCTTGCCGCGCCCGGATACGTCGCCGACACGGCGCTCGAATACCTCGGTGATGGCTTCCGACAGTGCCGGGCTGGGATGCTCGCCCGCGGCCTGGCGCCGTTGCCAGACAGCCAGCACGTCTTCCCAGAGCACGCAGGCCAGCAGGAAGGCCGGCGCCACGGACTTGCCTTCGGCTACACGCCGGTCGGTGTCTTCCAGCGCAAGGCGCACCAGCGGCGTATCGGCGCGCGCGACGATCAGGTCCAGCAACGGATAAATGCCTTCGGACAGGCCCAGCGCGCGCAACTGCTGCACCGAGGCAATGGCGTGGCCGGTCTGCAGCAGCTTGAGCATCTCGTCAAACATGCGGCTGGGCGGAATGTCCGCCAGCAACGGGCGCAACTCGGCCAGCGGCTCGGCCGTTTTCTTGCCCAGCGTGAATCCCAGTGCGTGCAGCTTGGCTGCAAAGCGGATGGCGCGCACCATGCGCACCGGATCCTCGCGGTAGCGCGCCGTGGCATCGCCAATCATGCGGATGGTGCGCTTGCGGGCGTCCTCGATGCCATGGTGGTAATCGACGACGATCTGCGATTGCGGGTCGTAATACATCGCATTGATGCTGAAGTCGCGCCGTGCGGCGTCTTCCTGCTGCGTGCCCCAGACGTTGTCGCGCAGCACCCTTCCGCTGGCATCCACGGCATGCTGCATACCAGCCAGTGCCTGGCGGCTGGTCTTTTCGTTGCCTTTAATGCGGTCGGCGGCCTGGTTGTCCAGATAGGCTCGGAAGGTGGTGACTTCGATGACCTCGTGCTCACGCCCGCGCCCGAACACGACATGGACGATACGAAAGCGCCGCCCGATGATGAAGGCCCGGCGAAAGGCGGCCTTGACCTGCTCGGGTGTGGCATTGGTGGCCACGTCGAAATCCTTGGGGCGCAGGCCGAGCAGCAGGTCGCGTACCGCGCCGCCGACGATGTAGGCTTCAAAGCCCTTGTCCTGCAGGGTCTTGACGACCTCGATGGCGCGCCGATCCACCAAGCTGGGGTCAATGCGGTGGACGCTGGCAGGAACCTCCACGCGTTTGCCGAAGGTCTTGACCGGAAAGCGTTTGCGCGTGTCACCAGCGCCGGAGCCATGTGCGGCGTCGCCGTTGCGCTTACCCAGCAGTTTGTCGATGAATGTCTTGATCATGTTGGCAGGTCCCCGGTGGTCTCAGGGGATGGTTCAAACAGATCCAGCACCTGCCAGCCCCGGGAACGGGCGAGCTGGCGCAGGTGGGGGTCAGGGTTGGTGGCGACGGGCACGTCGACCTTTTCCAGCAGCGCCAGGTCATTGGTCGAGTCGCTGTAGAAGGTGGTGTGTACCTGCGGCCAGTCGAGTCCGCGCTCGCCCAGCCAGGCCTGGACGCGATGCACCTTGCCTTCACGCAGGGTGGGCACGCCGTCGATCAGGCCGTTGTACCAGCCACTGCCATCGCGTTGGAGCTGGACGGCCAGCAGGTGCTCGACGCCCAGGCGCGCAGCGATCGGACGGGTGATGAATTCATTGGTGGCCGTGACGATCACGAGGGTGTCACCCTGGCTGCGGTGCTGCTCTAGCAGTGCCAGAGCCGGGGCCTGGATGGCGGGTGCAATGACATCGCGCAGAAAACGCTCGCGCGCCGCGTGTGCGGCCTGCGGTCCGAGCTTGCGAATGGCCTCGGTGGCAAACAGGATGTAGGCGTGCAGATCCAGCGTGCCGGCGCGATATTGTTCAAAGAATTCCGCATTGCGCCTGGTGTAGGCCTCGCCGTCGACCAGCCCTTCTCGCGCCGTGAACTGGCCCCACTCGTAGTCCGAGTCGAGTGGCAGCAGGGTGTGGTCAAGGTCGAACAGCGCCAGTCGTGGCCTGCAGTCGGAAGAGGGCGCAGAATCTGCGCAGGATGTGTTCATGCGTGGTCGGCAGTGCGGTGTGGTTGCCGCGTGCGGCACCTTGGAGTGCGCCGCCTTCAAAACGTTTGTGGAAAACCAAGGCCGCTGGCGATGCCATCGGGCGCGCCGTTGCGCATTGACTGGCAGCGGCGACGCCGCATATTCTCGCACGAACACGCTTGGCAGCGGCGGCCCAGGCTGTGCGTGGCCGTGCCGCGCTCGGCCGCGGATGCGGTCATCGCGCCTGCCTGGGCGGCCTCGCCATGAACGAGGTGCCGCGCGCCAGTGGGCGCCTGCGCCAAGTTGCGGCAGAATGTGTGTCAGGTGGATGCGGCGCAGGGGCCAGTTGCGCATGCCGTGTGGTGGAGGTGGCCACGCCATGGGGACAGGAGGCGTTTCAGCGGATTCGATGAAGTGTTCGCAAGGTCCGCTCCCTCTTGGCCGCCTCGTCGGCAGATGGACTTTGAAGTGGAGGACGTTGGCATGCAGGACGCTCAGGACAACGAGGTCATCGAAGTACAGGCGCGCGCGGCGGGCAAGGGTCCGGACGACGATGCGCTGCGCACGATCGGCTGGATCAGCTACATCATGCATCTCGTGGTGGCCATCGGCGCAGTGGTGCCCATGCTTGAGCCCAGCATGGTGCTGTTGTTGCTGGCGCTGGTGCTGGATCTGGTCAAGCGCTCCGACGCCCAGGGCACGTGGCAGCAAAGCCATTTCGACTGGCGCATCCGCAGCGTTGCCTGGGCGCTCGTGCTCTATGTCGTCACTAGTCCGTTCTACCTGCTGCTGTACTTCCCCGGCAAGGTAGCGTGGTTTTTTGTCTCGGTGTGGTTCCTGGTGCGCATCGTGCGCGGCATGATGGCACTGAATCAGCGCCAGCCGGTGCGCTGAACTTTTACAGAGGCCGCGTATGCCCCACGACGCTTCCCATGATGGTGCGGCAGGAGCAGGCGCCGGTGCCACCTGTCACACGCTCAACCTCGCCTTGCAAGGCGGTGGCTCGCACGGCGCCTTTACCTGGGGCGTGCTGGATGCGCTGCTCGAAAATGGCGTCTGCCATATCGACGGCATCAGCGGCACCAGTGCAGGCGCCATGAATGCAGCCGTGGTGGCGCATGGCTTTGCCAGGGCGGCCGCGCAGAATTTGGAGGATGCCGAAGAGGCGCACCGCTGTGGCTGCACGTTTGCGCGACTGGCGTTGCGTGATTTCTGGGAGGCCGTGGGCACCCTCGGGGTGTTTCTGAGTGCCTCCACATCCCCGAGCCAGGTGGCCTTGCAGTGGATGCCGTGGCTGCGGCCCTTTTTTGCCGCCCAGTTCTCACCGGCGCAGATCAATCCCATGGACATCAACCCGCTGCGCTCCATCCTCAAGCGCATCGTGGATTTTTCGCTGCTGCGCGAGTACCAGCAGCACCCCTTGGTGCCGCGCCTTTTTATCTGCGCGACCAATGTCCGCACCGGGCGTGGCAAGGTGTTTCGTGGCGGCGAGGTCAGCCTGGATGCACTGATGGCATCGGCTTGCCTGCCGCAGCTGTTCAACCCGGTGCAGATCGATGATGAGTACTACTGGGATGGCGGTTTTTCCGGCAATCCGGCCCTGTATCCGCTGATCTACCATACCCAGACCGATGACGTGCTGCTGGTGCAAATCAATCCGATCGAGACGCGCGCCATTCCCCGCACGCTCAGCGAGATCCAGGAGCGCATCAATGCGGTGACCTTCAATGCCGGTCTGCTCTCGGAGCTGCGTGCGATCGAGTTCGTCAAGCGCCTGCGTGAGCAGGGGCGGCTGGAGCAGGATCGCTACAAGGCCGTGCGCATGCACCGCATCGATGGTGGTTCCTACCTTGAGCAATTCGGCGCGGACAGCAAGACGCGTGCGGATATCGGCTTTCTCCAGCGCCTGTTCGCGCAGGGCCGGGCGTCTGCGCAGGACTGGCTGGATCGCCATGGGCAGGATATCGGCGTGCGCGCTACGATGTGAGTGCTGCAGCGGGCGCTTGAACCAATTCCTAGTCTTACCGTATTGTTTATCCCATGACCACAGCCATGCACGATGCAAACTGCGTTTTCTGCAAGATCATTGCCGGAGAAATTCCGTGCAAGAAGGTCTACGAGGACGACGAGATTCTGGCCTTTCACGACATCGCCCCTTGGGCGCCGGTGCATTTTCTGCTGATACCCAAGCGGCACATTCCCTCCATGGCGCAGGTGACCGAAGCGGATGCCGGCTTGCTTGGCAGGATCATGGCATTGGCTCCTCAGCTGGCGGCGCAGGAGGGCTGCAACCCCTATCCGCAAGGGGGATTTCGTATCGTCGTGAACACCGGCGCAGAAGGCGGGCAGGAGGTGCATCACCTGCATGTCCACGTCATGGGCGGGCCCAGGCCCTGGGCGAAAGGGTAAGCGGTGCGTCTGTGACGGGCCCATTGACGGCGCGTGCGTCCAGGTTATCTGGCCGCTGGGCATATGCGCGCTGGCAGCGCCTGGTCACACAATGACCGTGAGCTGGCCCTGAGGATTTTGCGTGCCCGTCCTGGCTTGGGCGAGGGCACGCATACAATGGATTCATACGGGCGGCCGCAGGCAGGATGTGTATGCTTCTTGCATGTGCGTGCTTACTTAAATCACAGGAGTAACGACGATGGGTGGTTTGTCCATTTGGCACTGGTTGGTGGTGCTGCTGGTGGTGGTGCTGATTTTTGGCACCAAGAAGCTGCGCAACATGGGAAGTGACCTGGGGGGCGCAGTCAAGGGCTTCAAGGAGGGCCTGCGCGACGGCAACGAAGACAAGCCGGCTGAGGCGCAGCCCCAGGTCGAGGCCGCGCAGCGCAGTGCCGAGCAGTATCCGATCGACGTTTCGGCCCGCGAGAAGCGCTGATGGGCGCTGGCGTGCAGTGCCGTCGCCTCGTATCCGGCGATGGCATGAATGGCCGCAAGCTTGTGTTGCCTGAAGTGTGCGCGCATGTTTGATCTGGGCATTTCCAAGATGGTGTTGATCGGCGTCGTGGCGCTGATCGTGATTGGCCCTGAGCGGTTGCCGCGCGTGGCCAAGACGGTGGGCATGCTGCTGGGCAAGGCGCAGCGTTATGTCAACGACGTCAAGCGCGAGGTCAACCAGGCCATGGAGCTTGATGAGCTGCGCAAGATGAAGAGCTCGCTGGAGGGCGCGGCGCGGGATCTGGAATCGACCATGCGTACCCATGCCAGCGAGTTCAAGAGCGGGATTGACGGCATTGCCGGAGATCTGCAAGGCGGCCTCGATGCAGATGGGGCCGCCAAGGACGATGGCGCTTCTCTGGAGGATGCTTCCCGGCGCGAGTTTGTCACGGCCGTGGCACCGGTGATCTATCAGCCACCGCGCAAGAACTGGCGCAAGCGCCGTGCCGCAGTTCCTGCCTGGTACAAGGCGCGCCAGCGCGTGCGCGCGCATGTGCTCTCCAGTGCCGCGCGGCACCACCGGCACGGCAAGTCTCCTGTGCGTGGCTGACCGGTCTGGTTGGCCCAGTTTCCTTATTGGCGTTTTCCGATGCCCCCAATTTCTCACGACGATGACGAACTCGCCGGCACCGAGCAGCCTTTCGTGCAGCATCTGGTGGAGCTTCGCAATCGCATCCTGTACTGCCTGATCGGATTGCTGGTGGCAGTGGTGGCCCTGTCCATCTGGCCTGGCCCGAGCGCGATGATCGACATCATCGCCATGCCGATCCGTGCCCACATGCCGCCTGACGCCAAGCTCATTGCGGTCGGCGTGCTGTCGCCGTTTCTGGTGCCGCTGAAGGTGCTGCTGATGGTGGCCGTGCTGCTGACGCTGCCCTGGCTGGTCTATCAGATCTGGGCATTTGTCGCGCCTGGCCTGTACAGCCATGAGAAGCGGTTCGCGCTGCCGCTCATCATGATTGGCAGTCTGCTGGCCTATGTGGGCATCGCCTTCGTGCAGTTCTTCGTGCTCGACAAGATGTTCGCCTTCATCCAGAACTTTGCGCCAGAGAGCGTGGCCGCAACCCCGGACGTCGCCTCTTACGTCAGTGTGATCCTCTCGCTCTACATCGCCTTCGCGCTCGCATTCCAGGTGCCGGTGGTGGTGATGCTGCTGGTGCGGTTCGAGATCGTCACGATCGAGAAGCTGCGCAGTTTCAGGGGGTACTTCATTGTGCTGGCGTTTGTCGTGGCCGCACTGGTGACACCGCCGGATGTGATTTCGCAGCTGTCGCTGGCCATCCCCATGTGCCTGCTCTACGAGCTGGGGATTCTGCTGTCGGGCTGGTTCTACCGCACCGCACGAGCGCCTGACGACGAGCAGGCGAAAGTCTGATCGGCCCGCGCTGTCCGCGGCACGTTTGATGGCTGTTGCGGCATGCGCCATATGCGGCGGCTAGTGCCGCAGGCCGTGCCTGGTGGCCTCGGCTGAAATGCGGCGCCAATGCTGTGCGCGCCGTATAGAAGGATCGTAAACAGGTTCTGAGCAGGTTCTTCGCGCGCAGATGGCCTTTCGAGGGGCTTATCTGCGGCGGAGATTGCGATTGGTCGCGGGCCGCTCCGCTGGGGTGATGGCGATCTGCTCGGAATCCTCGCCGCGCACAATCGTCAAGTGTGTGGGCTCCTTCGGGCGCAATGCGGCAACGGCCGCCAGCAGCTCCTGCACGGACTGGATCGGCTGCTCACCAACGTGCGTAATGATGTCTCCCGGCCTGATGCCGGCATCGGCGGCAGGGCCGCCCTGGAGAATGCCTGTGACGATCACGCCGTGGCTGGTGCTGGCACCGGTGGCCAGGGCAAGCTCAGGCGTAAGGGTATCTGCCGTCAGGCCGATCCAGCCACGGATGACACGGCCGTCGCGGATCAGGCCCTCCAGCACCAGTTTCGCGGTGGAGGCGGGGATGGCAAATCCAATGCCCATGTATCCTCCCGACTGCGAATAGATGGCGGTATTGATGCCAACGAGCGCCCCGTTGATGTCCACCAGCGCCCCGCCGGAGTTGCCGGGGTTGATGGCCGCGTCGGTCTGGATGAAGTTCTCGAAGATGTTCAGGCCCAGATGGTTGCGTCCCAGCGCGCTGATGATTCCACTGGTGACGGTCTGCCCCACGCCAAACGGATTGCCGATGGCCAGCACAGGGTCACCAATGGCGATCTGGTCGGTGCTGCCAATGCGCATGGCAGGCAGGTCCGTAGCGTCGATTTTGAGCACCGCAAGATCCGTGTCCGGATCCACGCCGACGACGCGCGCACGAAATTCGCGGCCGTCATTGAGGGTGACGTTGATGGTGTCGGCGCCGTCAATCACGTGATGGTTGGTCAGCAGGTAGCCGTCCGCGCTGGCGATGACGCCGCTACCCAGGCCCGTCTGTGAGCGGTTGGGCGCATCCCCGAAGAAATATTGGAAAAACGGATCGTTGGCGAAGGGATGGCGGACGGTGCGCGACGTCGTGATGCTGACGACCGAGCGCGCAGCCAGCTGTGCGGCAGTGCGCAGGCTGCCCGCCGCGGGCGCCGGCGCACCAGTGGGGGGGGCCGCGGGCAACAGTGCTGCGGGCGCCGGCTGTTGCAGCCATTGGGGCTTGAGCGTGGCTACGACGAAGTACGTCGCCAGCAAAACCGTCACCGATTGTGAGAAGAGGAGCCAGTAGCGGCGCATTGGGTGTAATGGAGTGTGGAAACTACGGGGATTGTGCGCGCAATCGACTCCAATCCCTAATAGTTTTGGGGACTTTGCGCGTTGCCCGGGAAGATTCAGGCAGTTTCAGTAAATACTGAAGGTTTAGCACGTGAGCGGGATGCTCCGATGGCCTGCGCGCATCGGGGCGGTGTTCTGCAGCGGCCCGCGCATCCGGTGCCCCGCCTTTCGGGCGAGGCAGGGCATGGCTGCGGCTGCATGCTAGCCTGCCGCGCTTTTCCGATTCTTTCGTTGTCTCCAACATGCCTGAAAACTCCCGAACCGCCTCCAGTTCCGTCGAACCCCTGACACCGCTTGCGCAGCAGTTTGTTGCCCACTTCGGGGAAATGGGCAGCCGCTGGGGGATCAATCGCACGGTCGGGCAGATCTACGCCCTGCTGTTCATTGCCGAGCAGCCCCTCAATGCCGACGAGATTGCGCACAAGCTTGAGTTCTCCCGCTCGAACGTCAGCATGGGGCTTAAGGAATTGCAATCCTGGCGCCTTGTGCAGCTCAAGCACCTTCCGGGCGATCGTCGCGAATACTTTCAGGCGCCGGAAGATGTATGGGAGATTTTTCGGGTACTGGCCGAAGAGCGTCGTCGCCGCGAGATCGAACCCACCATTTCCATGTTGCGCAGTGCGCTGCTTGAGGATGTTCAAAGTCCACAGGATCGCCATGCGCAGCAGCGCATGCAGCAGATGTACGACCTGATTGATCTGCTGATGAAGTGGTTTGATGACATTCAGCACCTCAAACCGGAGACGGCCAAGCAACTGATGGGCATGGGCTCGAAGGTTACGCGCCTGCTTTCCATTAAGGACAAGGTACTGGGCGGCAAGAAGGCTGAGTCATGAACAGAGCATGCGCTGGCGTTGGCGCCGCAACGGATCACGCAAGGGGGGTGTCATGACGGTTTCGCGCGAGGCAGTGCTGCGGGCGTTCGATGCGCTGCTGCAGCCACACGAGTTCGAGGACTATGGCCCCAACGGACTGCAGGTGGAAGGGCGGCCACACATTCGCCGCATTGTCAGTGGCGTTACGGCCAGCCGCGCTTTCATTGAGGCAGCGATTGAGGCAGATGCAGATGCGGTATTCGTGCACCATGGGTTGTTCTGGCGCGGCATGGATGGTCGGTTGACCGGCTGGCTCAAGCAGCGCGTGCAGCTACTGCTGGCGCATGAGATCAACCTGTTTGCCTATCACCTGCCGCTTGATGCCCATCCGCAGTGGGGCAACAACGCGCAGCTGGGGCTGCACATGGGCTGGGGCGCTGGCGCACCCGTTGGCGGCAAGGGGTTGGTCTTTGTGTCAGATGGGGTTGGTTACGCCAGCGGCCAGTCGTTGGCTGATCATTTGCGTCAACGCCTTGGCAGGGCGGTCACCTGCATCGATGCCGGCAGGCCCATCAGCCGATTGGCCTGGTGTACGGGTGGTGCGCAGGGCTATTTTCAAAAGGCCATTGACGCCGGAGCGGATGCGTTTGTGACGGGAGAAATTTCGGAGCCGCAGGCGCACCTGGCGCGCGAGTGCGGTGTCAGTTTCATTGCTGCCGGTCACCACGCCACCGAGCGCTTTGGCGCGCCTGCGTGCGCCGCACAGATTGCCTCCCAGCTGGGTATTGCGCACACTTTCATCGAGATCGACAACCCGGCGTGATGCGCCTGCTCCTCAAGCTGCCGTGGCGCTGTTGAATGCGGGGAGGAAAGCGCAGAAAAAAGAGCGCTGCTTGAGCGCCCTTTGCTTCAGGACTTATTGCGCAGATTATCGCGAATCTCGCGCAACAGCACCACTTCCTCGGGGGGCGCGGCCGGTGCAGGCGCAGGTTCTTCGCGTTTGAGGCGATTGATCTGCTTGATCATCAGAAAGATGATGAAGGCGAGAATCAGAAAGTTCAACGCAATGGTGATGAAGTTGCCATAGGCAAACACCGGCACGCCGGCGGCGCGGTAGGCTTCCAGTGATGGAGCGGTGCCGGCCGGAGCCTCGGCGAGTGCGATGAAGAGGTTGGAGAAATCCAGCCTGCCAAACACCAGGCCGACCAGTGGCATGATCAGATCCTTGACGACCGAGTCGACGATCTTGCCAAAGGCGCTGCCGATGATGACCCCGACGGCCAGGTCGATCACATTGCCCTTGATGGCAAATTCGCGGAATTCCTGCATGAAGCTCATAACACGTCCTTTGTGAGATGGGTAAAGCCGCTATTGTGCGGCATCCGCGTCCCGTTTTGCCCCCTTCTGCAAGCGCGGGCGGCGCGCAGCGCGCGATGCGTGGGTGGCGATCGGCTATACTCGAAAAGTTTATCTTTTGCGTTTTCACATGCGCTGCTGCCTGCCGGACAGGCGCGGTGCGTGGTGGTGCGCCGCACGCATTGGCCAGGTCGGCCAGGGGCTGCCGAGGCGCCATGGCAGTGGTGTGTGGTTGGCTGCAGTCCGGCACTGCCGGGGTCAGCGGTTTTCCGCCAGGTCGGTTGTGGAAGCGTTCCAAGCGTTCTTCTTGAGGTTACTTCGTGCTTTTGTCTCTCCAGCAAGGGGCTCTCCCCATCGCCGTACTGGCGCTCGCAGATGGCACGGTTTTCACAGGCAATGCAATCGGTGCAGCAGGCAGCACCGTCGGAGAAGTGGTGTTCAACACTTCGATGACGGGCTATCAGGAAATCCTGACCGATCCAAGCTATTGCCAGCAAATCGTGACGCTGACCTATCCGCATATCGGTAACTACGGCACCAATGATGAGGATGTGGAGTCCGCCAGGCCGTATGCGGCCGGACTTGTCATCAAGAACTTGCCGTTGCTGGCCAGCAGCTTCCGCTGCACGGCAACCCTGACGGAATACCTGCAGCAGCGCGGCATCGTGGCCATTGCCAACGTGGATACCCGCAAGCTCACCCGCCACCTGCGCGCGCATGGCGCGCAGAATGGTTGCATTCTGGCGCTGCCTGACGGCCAGGCGCTGAGCGAGGCGCTGGTAGCCGAAGCCGTGACCAAGGCGCAAGCAGCCCCCAGCATGGCGGGCCTGGATCTGGCGCGGCAGGTGTCGACCAGCCAGACCTATGCCTGGTCGCAGACGCCCTGGGTGCTGGGGCAAGGCTACGGCGAGCAAGATCCCGCGCGCGCGCCGTTTCATGTCGTCGCCTATGACCTGGGGGTGAAGTTCAACATCCTGCGCATTCTGGCGGGCAAGGGATGTCGCGTTACAGTGGTGCCGGCGCAGACACCGTTCTCTGAAGTGCAGGCGCTTGAGCCCGACGGCGTGTTCTTCTCCAACGGTCCGGGTGATCCTGAGCCCTGCGATTACGCCATCGCTGCCGCACGTGAAGCAATTGCCAGCGGACTGCCTACGTTCGGCATCTGTCTGGGCCACCAGATCATGGCGCTGGCGCTTGGTGCCCGGACGTTCAAGATGAAGTTCGGTCATCACGGCGCCAACCATCCGGTCAAGGATCATGACAGTGGCCGCGTGAGCATCACCAGCCAGAACCATGGCTTCGCGGTGGATGCCGATTCGCTGCCCGATACCGTACGTATCACCCACACCAGCCTGTTTGATGGCACGGTGCAGGGGATCGCCCACGTCAGCCAGCCGGCGTTCTGTTTCCAGGGCCATCCGGAGGCGTCCCCGGGGCCGCACGATATTGCCTATCTGTTCGACCAGTTCGTCGCGCTGATGCGAAACCGCAAGGCTGCGTGAGGTGATTGTTGTGCGGGCCACATACGTCTTTGCCGGTGGGCTGCTGCTAGTGCTCCCCGGCTTGGCGGTTTTTTGAAGAACTTCTGTATGAAACTGTTCAGCTTTCCTTCTGCTGCCCTTGAGAAGGCCATTGCTAAGCGCCTGTTAACGCTGGAGGCTGGCTCGCGCGAGTGGTTTGCCGAGCGGTGGGCGCAGAAGCCGTACCGGAAGTCCTTCATCGAGAAAAAGGCCATGCCGCTGGTGGTGTTCATTGCCAAAGGCAAGAACTGGTCGGATGAGGAGTTTGACCAGGAACTGGCCGACTGGGATGCCAATTTCTACCCGGCCGAGGTGGATGTGCTTCGCCCAATTGCAGAGGGGGATGGGCTGCTACAGCTGATGCAGAAGAAGGTGCAGCCCGAGCGGTTGGCCAAGTTGATTGCACACATCCAGGCACGAACCCTGCACGGACTCGCCTGAGCTGCGTCCGCGCTTACCCGTTTTTCGTTGACTTATGCCAAAAAGAACCGACCTTTCCTCCATTCTCATCATTGGCGCTGGCCCGATTGTCATCGGCCAGGCTTGCGAGTTCGACTATTCGGGCGTGCAGGCCTGCAAGGCACTGCGTGAGGAAGGCTACCGCGTCATCCTGATCAACAGCAATCCGGCAACGATCATGACCGATCCGGCCACGGCGGATGTGACCTACATCGAGCCGATCACGTGGCAGACGGTAGAGAAGATCATCGCCAAGGAGCGCCCCGATGCCATCCTGCCCACGATGGGCGGGCAGACGGCGCTCAACTGTGCGCTGGACCTGTGGCGCAACGGCGTACTCAACAAGTACAAGGTCGAGCTCATTGGGGCCAAGCCCGAGGCCATCGACAAGGCCGAAGATCGCCAGAAGTTCAAGGAGGCCATGACGCGCATCGGGCTGGGCTCGGCGCGCTCGGGTATCGCCCACAGCCTGGAGGAGGCGTGGGAAGTGCAGAAGGTGGTGGGATTTCCGACCATCATCCGCCCCAGCTTCACGCTGGGCGGCACGGGCGGTGGCATTGCCTACAACGCCGAGGAGTTTGAGACCATCTGCAAGCGCGGCCTGGAGGCCTCGCCAACCAGCGAGCTGCTGATCGAGGAGTCGCTGCTGGGCTGGAAGGAATACGAGATGGAGGTCGTGCGCGACAAGGCCGACAACTGCATCATCGTCTGCTCCATCGAAAACCTCGACCCGATGGGCGTGCACACGGGCGACTCCATCACCGTGGCACCGGCGCAGACGCTGACCGACAAGGAATACCAGATCATGCGCGATGCCTCGCTGGCGGTGCTGCGCGAGATCGGGGTGGACACGGGCGGCTCCAACGTGCAGTTCTCGGTCAACCCGAAGGACGGGCGCATGATCGTCATCGAGATGAATCCGCGCGTCTCGCGCTCGTCGGCACTGGCTTCCAAGGCCACGGGGTTCCCGATTGCCAAGATCGCCGCCAAACTGGCTGTGGGCTTCACGCTGGATGAACTGCGCAACGACATCACGGGCGGCGCCACGCCGGCCAGCTTCGAGCCGACCATCGACTACGTCGTCACCAAGGTGCCCCGCTTTGCGTTCGAGAAATTCCCGACCGCCGATGACCGCCTCACCACGCAGATGAAGTCCGTGGGTGAGGTCATGGCCATTGGGCGCACCTTCCAGGAGTCCTTCCAGAAGGCCCTGCGCGGGCTTGAAGTAGGTGTCGACGGCATGAACGAGAAGACCCAGGACCGCGAGATTCTCGAGCGCGAACTGGGCGAGCCCGGACCATCGCGCATCTGGTATGTGGGCGATGCCTTCGCGGCCGGCTGGACGCTTGACGAAGTGCACAACATTACCAAGATCGACAAGTGGTTCCTGATCCAGATCGAGGAGATCGTCAAGATCGAGCTGCAGCTCGACAAGCTCTACGAGGAAAAGGGCGCGGTGGCACTCGCGACCATCGACCGGGACACTTTCCGGGTGCTCAAGCAAAAGGGTTTTTCCGACCGGCGCCTGGCCAAGCTGCTGCACACCGACGAGCAGGCCGTGCGCACGGCGCGCCATGCGCTGGGCGTGCGCCCGGTGTACAAGCGCGTGGATACCTGCGCAGCCGAGTTTGCGACCAATACTGCCTACATGTACTCCACCTACGATGAGGAGTGCGAGGCCGCGCCCACCGACAAGAAGAAGATCATGGTGCTCGGCGGCGGCCCCAACCGCATTGGCCAAGGCATCGAGTTCGACTACTGCTGCGTGCATGCAGCCCTGGCGATGCGCGAGGATGGCTACGAGACCATCATGGTCAACTGCAATCCGGAGACCGTCTCGACCGACTATGACACCTCCGACCGTCTGTACTTCGAGCCGCTGACGCTGGAGGACGTGCTGGAAATCGCCGATCTCGAAAAACCCGATGGCGTGATCGTGCAGTACGGCGGCCAGACGCCCCTCAAGTTAGCACTGGGGTTGGAAGCCAACGGCGTGAAGATCATTGGTACCACGCCCGACATGATCGACGCCGCCGAAGACCGCGAGCGTTTCCAGCATCTGCTGCAGGATCTGGGGCTGCGTCAGCCGCCCAACGCCACGGCACGCACCGAGGCCGAGGCGCTGGAAAGGGCCGAGGAGATTGGCTATCCGCTGGTGGTGCGCCCCTCCTACGTGCTGGGCGGACGTGCGATGGAAATCGTGCACGAGCGCGCCAGCCTGGAGCGCTACATGCGCGAGGCGGTCAAGGTCAGCAACGACTCCCCAGTACTGCTCGACAGCTTTCTGCGCAACGCCATCGAATGCGATGTCGATTGCGTGCGCGATGCCACGGGGCAGGTGCTCATCGGCGGCGTGATGGAGCACATCGAGCAGGCCGGCGTGCATTCCGGGGACTCTGGCTGTTCGCTGCCGCCGTACTACCTCTCCAAGGCCACGGTCGACGAGCTCAAGCGCCAGACGGCGGCCATGGCCAATGGCCTGAACGTGGTCGGTTTGATGAACGTGCAGTTTGCCATCCAGGAGGTGGGCGAAGGCGCGGACAAGCGCGACGTGATCTACGTGCTGGAGGTCAATCCCCGCGCCTCGCGCACCGTGCCCTTCGTTGGCAAGGCCACCGGGCTGCCGCTGGCCAAGATCGCCGCGCGCTGCATGGCCGGGCAGAGTCTGGCCGAGCAGGGCGTGACGCAGGAAGTCGTGCCAACCTACTTCTGCGTCAAGGAGGCGGTGTTCCCGTTCGTGAAGTTCCCGGGCGTCGATCCCATCCTCGGGCCGGAAATGAAGTCCACTGGTGAGGTCATGGGCGTGGGCAGGACCTTTGGCGAAGCCTATGTGAAGAGCCAGCTGGGCGCCGGCACGCGCCTGCCTGAAAGTGGCTTGGTGTTTCTCACCGTGCGTGATGCCGACAAGCCGCGCGCCGTGGCCATTGCCAAGGAATTGCAGGCCATGGGCTTCGAGATTGCGGCCACCCGTGGCACGGCAGCGGCCATCGAAGCCGCCGGCATTGCAGTGCGTGTCGTCAACAAGGTGGCAGAAGGGCGCCCGCACATCGTCGATATGATCAAAAATGGCGAAGTTGCCATGATTGTCAACACCGTCGAGGAACGTCGCAACGCCATCGCCGACTCCCGCTCCATTCGCATTTCCGCGCTGCAGGGGAGGGTGACGATGTTCACCACCATTTTCGGCGCCGAAGCCGCAGTCGAAGGGATGAAGTCCTTGCACAACC
The DNA here is from genome assembly GCF_001005215.1 of Lampropedia cohaerens. GTDB lineage: Bacteria > Pseudomonadota > Gammaproteobacteria > Burkholderiales > Burkholderiaceae_C > Lampropedia > Lampropedia cohaerens. The sequence continues at coordinate 134,791 of NZ_LBNQ01000019.1, read as the reverse complement.
TGGACGTGATCTCGGTACAGGAAATGCACGCCAGTCTGGCGGTGTAAGCCGACGCGCTTGTGACACGAAAAAGTCCGCCTGCACGGCGGACTTTTTCGTTGCAGGCGCAGTGCCAGAAACACATGAATCGTGCGCATGGGTCGATGAAAATAATCCATTGGCTGTTCATGGTGTGACTGCCTAGGATTTTCGCCTTTTCGCGTATTTCAAAGGCTTTCTCCATGACTCTCTTTCGCGCCATTCCTCCTTTTCGTGCCGATGTGGTGGGCAGCTATCTGCGTCCGGACTACCTGCACGAAGCGCGCCGCCAGTTTGCCGCTGGCGCGATCGATCAGGCGGCACTGACGGCGGTGGAGGACCGTGCCATCACCGAGCTGGTGGCCAGACAGAAGGCCGTGGGCCTGCGTGGCGTCACCGACGGCGAATTCCGCCGCAGCTGGTGGCACCTGGACTTCATGTGGGGTCTGCAGGGCGTGGAAAAGGCCCTGCTTGAGCGCGGCTACCGCTTTGCGGAGATGGAAACGCGCCCGGAGACGGCCCGACTGACGGGCGAGATCGGTGGATCAGGGCACCCCTTCCTGCAGCACTTTGCCTTTCTGCAGTCGCTGGCGGGTGCGGATGCCGTGCCGCGCCTGACGGTGCCTGCGCCTGCGCAGTTCTTCAAGGAGCTGCACCGTCCCGAGAATCTGGCCAGCACGCAAGCCATTTACCCCGACCGCCAAGCGTTGATCGACGCCATCGCCGCGGCCTACCGCACCTTCATTGCCGAGCTGTATGCCCAGGGCTGCCGCAACCTGCAGCTCGATGACTGTACCTGGGGCATGATGGTCGATCCACGCTACAACAACGCGGGCATCGCGGCAGCCAACGTCAGTCAGGCAGATGGTTGCTGCAGTCATGGTGAGGCGACCGTCATCAGCGACAGCGTCGAGGCGCTGGCCCTGGAGCTGCTGCAGGTCAACAACAAGGCCATCGAAGGCGCGCCGGCCGATCTCGTCATCACCACACACGTGTGCCGCGGCAATTACCGCTCGACCTGGGCCGCGCAAGGCGGCTATGGGCCGATCGCTCCATTTCTCTTTGGCAAGGAAAATGTCAGCGCTTACTACCTGGAATTCGACACCGATCGCGCTGGCGATTTCTCGCCGCTGGCCGAGGTTTCGGGCGACAAGCTGGTGGTGCTGGGCCTGTTGTCTTCCAAGGTGGGCGAGTTGGAGGACAAGCAGGCCATCATTGGCCGCATCCGCGAGGCCACGCTGTATCTGCCGCTGGAGCGCCTGTGCCTGAGCACGCAATGCGGGTTCGCCTCCACGGAAGAGGGCAATGCACTGACCGAGGCGCAGCAGTGGGCCAAGATCGAACACATTGTCGAGATCGCGCGCGAAGTCTGGGGTGACGCGCCGTAATTGCGTTTGGCAAGGTAGCTATGCACCGGTACTGGTCGGCTGCACGAATGGCCGCTCCTCATCGGTGAAGGGCTCGAGCCACTGCTGCTGGGCAGCAACCAGTTCGGGTGTCGCTTCCGATGGATCCTGCGATTGCGCGCGGCGTTTGGCAATGCGCTGGCGCAGCACTTCGGGTGGCGCTTCGCACCAGAGGATGGTAAAGGGCAGCTGCAGCCGCTGTGCCAGCAGGCGAAAGGCGGCGCGCTGGCGCTGGCGCAGAAAGGCCGCGTCGACCACCACCGACCAGCCGCAGCGCAGCGCCTGTTCGGCCAGTTGCGCAAGACGGGCAAAGGTCTTCGTGGTGGCCTCTTCGGTGTAGATCGACTGGCCCAGCGCCTGCGAGTCGTCCAGCGCGTCCAGGCCGAACAGGCGCTTGCGCTCCACGTCCGAGCGCAGGCGCACGGCATTGCCTTGCGCCAACCAGGCCGCAGCGATCGTGGACTTGCCCGAGCCGGACAGGCCACAGGTGATGGCCAGCTGTGGCCGGGAACTGCGGCCTGTCCAGCCATCGAGCAGATCCGCGTAGTGTGCACCTGGGGCCGTGCCATCACTGCCGCTGGCAGGTGACAGCCCCGTCACCATGGCGCGCACCATGGCGCGGTAGACCTCATAGAACCGCCAGGTCGCCAGGCCGGCGAAATCGCCGCCTTGCTGCAGCCAGCCGTCCTGCACCTGTGCCGCCAGCCCGGTGTGGCCGGCAGCCTGCAAATCCATGGTCAGAAAAGCGATGTCGTTGACCGGATCGATCCATCGCTTGGCAGGGTCGAACTCGATGCAGTCAAACGGAACGATACGCCCGTCCAGCACAACCAGGTTGCCCATGTGCAGGTCGCCATGGCCTTCGCGCACAAAGCCTTGGCGGTGGCGTTGCCGCCACAGCGGCGTCAGCCGCGCGACCTGCTGCGCTACCCATTCCTGCCAGATGGGCACGCGCTCGGCAAACGGCCCGCCGCACAGTGGCGCAAACAGCGCGCGTACGTCGCTGGCGATGAGGTCGGCCGAGCCATAGTGCGCGTCCGGGCATTGCGCAGCTGTGGCGCTGTGAAAGCGCGCCATCTGCACGCCCAGTGCGTGCAGCGCTGTCGGTGCGAGCTGGCCCGCGTGGACTTGCTGCGCCAGCAGGGCGTCATCGGCAAAGCGCAGCATCTCGACGGCCCATTCATCGGCAGGGCGCGCCAGGCGGTGGGTGTCCGGCACTCCGTGCGCATCGCGCCACAGTGGCACGACGCGCCGGTAGATCTGCGGCGCCAGGCGGCGGCTGAGGCGCAGCTCCTCCTCGCAGAAGTGGCGGCGCAGCGCGAGCGTGGAGAAATCCACGAATGGCAGCCTGACGGGCTTTTTGACTTTCCAGACCCGATCGGCGGCCATCACGAGCCAGGAAATGTGCGTCTCGATCTGGCGGACGCGGACATGTCCCTGCTGGCGTAGCCGGTCGGCCCAGGCGGCCATGTCGGCAGTGGTCAGCGGGCTGGCGGAAGGCTGGGTCATCATCAGTTCGTCACGGCCGTCCGAAGTCGAACTCCAGATTGTCGATCAGGCGGGCAGTGCCAATGCGCGCTGCGCCTAGCACGACCAGTGGTGGCAGGGCGCCGTCGGCGGGAGGCTCCTGCAGGCTGCGCTGCTCGCGCACGGTCAGGTAATCAGGCTGCCAGCCCTGGATGGTCAGGCGCTGCATCGCCTCTGTCTGCAGCGCGGACCAATCGCGCCGGCCCTGCTGCACCAGCTGTGCGGTGCGCACCAGCTCCGCGTGCAGTTGCGTGGCCTGCTGGCGCGCGGACGCATCGAGGTACTGGTTGCGCGAGGACAGCGCCAACCCGTCGGAGGCCCGCTGTATCGGGGTGGCGATGATCTGCACCGGCATGGCGAACTGCTGCACCATGCGGCGGATGATTTCCAGCTGCTGGTAGTCCTTCTGGCCAAAGACGGCGTGGCTGGGCTGAACGATCTGTAACAGTTTCATGACGACCGTGCACACGCCAGTGAAGAATCCCGGGCGGAAATGGCCTTCCAGGATGTCGGCCAGTGCCGGATCGGGCTGGATCCGGAAAGTCTGCGGGTCAGGGTAGAGCGTCTGTTCGTCAGGCGCAAAGACGATGTCGCAGCCTTCGGCCTGCAGTTTGGCGCAGTCCTCCTGCAGCGTGCGCGGATAGGTGGCGAAGTCCTCGTGGGGGAGAAACTGCAGGCGATTGACAAAGATGCTTGCGACGGTGGTGCCGCCCAGCGCCTTGGCCTGGCGTATCAGCGCAAGATGGCCTTCGTGCAGGTTGCCCATGGTGGGCACCAGTACGCGTGGCTGCGCGCGTGCAGCAAGTGTTGCGCGCAATGGGGCGATGGTGTGATGGATTTGCATGGTAGGAAAATGCCTGCTGACAGGAACTCAGGCCCAGGCGTGCTCGGCATCGACTGGGAACTGGCCTTGCTTGACCGCTTGGACATAGGCGCGCATGGCGCCGGCGATGCTGTCCTGGCCGGCCATGAAGTTGTGCACAAAGCGTGGCATCTTGCCAAGATTCATGCCCAGCATGTCATGCAGAACCAGTACCTGGCCGGCAGTGGCGGCACCTGCGCCGATGCCGATGGTGGCGCAGTCGGGTAGCTCCTGCGTCAGCGTCGCCGCCAGCGCCGCAGGGACCATCTCCAGCACCATTAGCCGAGCACCGGCATCGGCCAGTGCGTGGGCGTGGCTGCGCAGCGCTTGGGCGGTCTGCGCGTCGCGGCCCTGTACCCGAAAGCCGCCGAGCGCGTGCACGGTCTGCGGCGTCAGCCCCAGATGGGCGCAGACGGGGATGCCGCGCTCAGTGAGAAACTGCACGACTGGTGCCGTCCAGCCGCCGCCTTCGAGTTTGACCATGTGCGCGCCCGCCTCCATCAGCGTCACGGCACTGGCCAATGCCTGCTCTTTCGATTGCTGGTAGCTGCCAAAGGGCAGATCTGCCACGATCCAGGTCGTGCCCTGCACCCGGCGCAGGCCGCGGGCAACGCATTCGGTGTGGTAGCGCATATGCTCCAGTGACACGCCCACGGTGCTGTGGCGGCCCTGGCAGACCATACCCAGCGAGTCACCGACCAGAATGCAGTCCACGCCGGCATGGTCGGCAACGGCGGCAAATGTGGCGTCGTAGGCCGTGAGCATGACAATTTTCTCGCCACGCTGGTGCATGTCCATCAGCCTTGGCAGGCTGACGGGCTTGCGCTGCGCCGGCGTGGTTGCGGGTGGCAGCGTGCCGTAGGCAGTGGCTGTGGCTGTTTTTGGGACGGACTGCGCCATGGCAAGAAGGTCTCCTGATGGGAATGTTCTGGTCTATGCGGTTGCAGGAACATCCTAACCCGGAAAACCTTCCGCATGGCCACCCTGCCGGGTGGGAATAGGCTCTCGGGTGCCGCTTCATCCCGCCAAGAACCTGTGCATGGGCAGGAGCAGGGGAGAAACGACGCACGAGAAGCGGCAGGGCGAGCGTCAAGATGGTTCCATGACGGCCCAGTGCCGGGTTTCCCCGCAGCTTGCAAAGTGGTGAAACCTTGGTGGTGATGGCGGTTTTCGTCAGCGCAGGCGTGCCACCTCGTGCACGCGTTAGTGCTAACATCGCCGGTCTTTTCTCAGCGGCTTCGCCGTTTATCTGTACCGGGCAACGATCATGAGCAAAACCTCACTGGACAAGAGCAAGATCAAGTTTCTATTGCTGGAGGGCATTCACCCTTCCGCGGTCGACGTGCTGGCGGCGGCGGGTTACACCAATGTCGAGACGCTGCCCGCGGCCCTGCAAGGTGAGGAGCTCAAGGCGCGCATTGCGGATGTGCACTTCATCGGTATCCGTTCGCGCACGCAGCTGACGGCGGAGGTGTTCGAGGCGGCCAAGAAGCTGGTGGCGGTGGGAGCGTTCTGCATTGGCACCAACCAGATTGATCTGCAGGCCGCGCGTGAAAAGGGTGTGGCGGTTTTCAATGCGCCCTATTCCAATACGCGCTCGGTGGCGGAACTGGTGCTGGGCGAGGCCATTTTGCTGCTGCGCGGCATTCCCGAGAAGAATGCGGTGGCGCACCGTGGCGGCTGGCTCAAGTCGGCGACCAACTCGTTCGAGACGCGCGGCAAGACGCTGGGCATTGTCGGCTATGGCTCAATCGGTTCGCAGCTGTCGGTGCTGGCTGAGGCGTTGGGCATGCATGTGGTTTTTTACGATGTGGTGACCAAGCTGCCGCTGGGCAATGCCCACCAGGTGGGCAGCCTTGATGAGTTGCTGGCGCAAAGCGACATCGTGACCCTGCACGTGCCCGAGCTGCCCTCGACCAAGTGGATGATCGGCGCCAAGCAGATCGCGCAGATGAAGGAGGGGGCCATCCTTATCAACGCCTCGCGCGGCACGGTGGTGGAGATCGAGCCCTTGGCAGAGGCCATCAAGTCCAAGAAGCTGCTGGGCGCGGCCATCGACGTGTTTCCGGTCGAGCCCAAGTCCAACAAGGAGGAGTTCCAGTCGCCGCTGCGCGGGCTGGACAACGTGATTCTCACGCCGCACATTGGCGGCTCGACGATGGAGGCACAGGCCAACATCGGTCTGGAAGTGGCCGAGAAGCTGGTGCGCTATTCGGATAACGGCACCACAATCACGTCTGTCAACTTTCCGGAAGTGGCCCTGCCGGCTCACCCGGGGCGGGATCGCATCCTGCACATCCACAAGAATGTGCCGGGCGTGATGTCGGCCATCAACCAGGTATTCTCGCAGGCCCATATCAACGTGGCTGCGCAGTTCCTGCAGACCGACGAGGCAGTCGGGTATGTCGTTATCGACACGGAGGCTGGCGGTGCCGCCAAGGTGCTGGAGCAACTCAAGGCGGTGCCGGGGACCATTCGCACGCGCGTGCTGTTCTGAGAACCTGTTTATGATCTTTCCACGCGTCGTGCGGCCGCAGGCTATCGCGATAGGCGTGAATGAAAAAAGCCGGCAACTGCCGGCTTTTTTGCGGTCGCTGCGGGACTCGAACAGTCAGGCAGTCAGTGTGACGCGCGCGAACTTGCGCTTGCCGACCTGCACGACGTAGGTGCCGGCAGCCAGCTTGAGGCCTCTGTCGGTAACCGTGCTGCCATCGATGCGTACGCCGCCGCCATCGATGAGGCGGTTGCCTTCGCTGGTCGAGGCGGCCAGGCGGGCCTGCTTGAGCAGTACCCCAATACCCAGCGGGGCGCCGCCGAGCGTGACTTCGTCGAGCACGTCCGGCACGCCGCCCTTGCTGCGGTTGATGAAATCCTGCTCGGCTGCATCGGCCGCCTGCGCCGAATGAAAGCGTGTGGTGATTTCCTTGGCCAGCAGTACCTTGACCTCCTTGGGATTGCGGCCGGCAGCAACCTCCTGCCGCAGTGCGTCGATCTCCGCCAGCGAGCGAAACGACAGCAGTGTGTACCAGTCCCACATCAGGTCGTCGGATATCGACAGCACCTTGGCGAACATGCTGTTGGCATCTTCGGTGATGCCGATGTAGTTATTCTTGGACTTGGACATCTTGTCCACGCCGTCGAGGCCGACCAGCAAGGGCATGGTCAGCACGCACTGCGGCTCCTGTCCTTCCTCCTGTTGCAGGTGCCTGCCCATCAACAGGTTGAACTTCTGGTCGGTGCCGCCCAGCTCCAGATCGGCCTTGAGCGCCACCGAGTCGTAGCCCTGCAGCAGCGGGTAGAGAAACTCGTGCACGCTGATGGATTGCCCGCTGTGAAAGCGTTTGTGAAAGTCGTCACGCTCCATCATGCGGGCAACGGTGTACTTGGCAGCCAGCTGAATCAGCCCCGAGGCACCAAGTTGGTTGCACCATTCACTGTTGTAGCGGATTTCCGTCTTTGCCGGATCCAGTACCAGGCTGGCCTGCTGATAGTAGGTCCTGGCGTTGGCCTCGACCTGTTCGCGCGTCAATGGCGGGCGTGTGCTGTTACGCCCCGACGGGTCGCCAATGAGGGCTGTGAAGTCGCCGATCAGAAAGATCACCTGGTGACCCAGGTCCTGCAGCTGGCGCATCTTGTTGAGCACCACGGTGTGGCCGAGATGGATGTCTGGTGCGGTGGGATCCAGTCCCAGCTTGATGCGCAGCGGCGTTCCGGTCCGTTCGGCACGTTGCAGCTTGCGGGCCCACTCCTGCTGCGGCAGCAGCTCATCGACCCCGCGCAGGGTAATGGCAAGAGCCTCTTGCACGACTGGACTCAGAGCGTTGTAGGACGAGGGATCGAGATCGGTGACCGGCATGGGAGCAATTCCAAAATTTGGCGCGGCAATGAAAATCGTTATACTGCCAGCGTTTATGCGGGCTTATTGTAGGTAAGCTAAGGCCCGGCGTAAGCAAAGTTCGCATTTTTTGGCTTTTCCCGTTCCCTTGATCGGCTGCATGACCCAGTGCGGTCAGGGGTCTTTGGCGTTCGTTTTTCCTGCTGTGCGGGGCGCGTGCCTTGCGGCCTGGTCCGTAGCACGTGGTGAGCGATCCCTGGCGGGCAAGATTTAGTAGCAGGACACCCCTTGAATCCCGTGCAACCTGATACCTCGCAATCCCCTTCGGCGGCGTTGCCGCACACCTCGCCCATTGAATCCGCACCTGCGGGCGCCACCGCGCGGAAACTGATGGCTGCCTTCTGCGGGCTGCTGCTGCTCGGTGGCGGCGGCGCCTTTGCCGTAGCCAACTTTCAAAGCAATGCGCAAGTGGTGTATCCCAAGCTGGTGCAACACGAAATTCCGTCGCTGGCGATGGGGGGGACCCTCCCGAGTCTGCTGGCAGATCCCGATTACCGGCTTTACCGCAGTGACCGCCTGCGCGACAGCGACACCGCCGAAAGCCTGCTCGAACGCCTGGGGGTGAGCGACCCGGCGGCGGCCGCATTCCTGCGTCGTGATCCGCTGGCGCACCAGAATCTCTGGGGGCGACATGGGCGCTTTGTCACCGTGGAAGTCAACGGCCTTTACGAGTTGGAGAAACTCACGGCCCGTTGGGTGAGTGACGACAGCGGCAAGTTCAACCGTCTGGTCGTTTCGCGCAGCGACGACGGCACGTCCTTCAGTGCCGAAGTTCAGCAGGGCGATCTGCAGCGGTCGACCCGTCTGGCCAGTGGGGTGATCGAGAGCTCACTGTTTGCAGCAACGGATGCCGCCAATCTGCCTGATCCGGTGGCCGTGCAGCTCGCTGAGATCTTCTCCACGGAGGTCAACTTCCACCGCGACCTGCGCAAGGGAGACACCTTTACCGTGGTCTACGAGACCCTGGAGGCCGACGGTGAGCCGCTGCGCAGTGGCCGCGTGCTCAGTGCCGAGTTTGTCAACAAGGGCCAGGTGCATCAGGCGTTGTGGTTCCAGGAGAATGAGAACGACAAGGGGGCCTACTACGCGCTGGACGGCTCCAACCTGCGTCGTGCATTTCTTGCTTCGCCGCTGGAGTTTTCGCGGGTATCGAGCAATTTTGGCCGGCGTTTCCACCCCATCCGCAAGACCTGGCGCAACCACAACGGCATTGATTACGCGGCGCGCACCGGAACGCCTGTGCGCACCATCGGCGATGGCGTGGTGCAGAAGTCCGGCTGGAGTAACAGCTATGGCAATGTGGTCTACATCGATCATGGCGAGGGGCGCGTAACGGTGTACGCACACATGAGTCGACGCGATGTCAAGACTGGCGAGCGCGTCTCGCAAGGGCAGCAAATCGGCGCGGTGGGATCGACCGGCATGTCCACCGGGCCCCACCTGCACTTCGAGCTGCGGGTCAACGGCCAGTTCAAGGATCCGCGCACCATCGCACAACAAAGTGCAGCGGCCTCGCCAGTGTCCAAAGCGGTGCGTGAGCGTTTCGATGCGCTGGCTCAGTCGACCCGCATCATGTTCGAGCAGGCGCCGCTGATGGTGCAGGCCAGCGCTGAATAGCGTCCACTGAGCTTTTTGCATGACCTTTTCGTGAACGGGCGCCTGACAGGGCGCCCGTTTGCTTTTGTCCTCCAGGGCATGGCGGGGCATGGGTCCTTGGCGCGGCCTGTTCAAGCGTTTCGCGAGATTGCCTCGAAACGGCTTCAGGCCACATTCTGGTCAGCCAATTTTCTTCGCCGTGGCAGCGATTTCCTGTTCGGCGTGTCGGCTTGCATGTCTGTCGAATGACGGGAAAGGCGGGGCCATGCAGCTGCAGTGCAGGCATCTTCCCGGTACGTTGTCAGCATCCAGGTATTCGCTGCAGCGCCTAATGCGTGGGCGTCTCCCGACGGCATTCGTGACGGCGCTCGTGTCACTGGCATCCTTCGCCATGGGGCTGCTTCGCGTTGCCGAGGTGATGCGTCGTTATGGGGATACTGACAAGAAGGTGCCCGGCAAGGTGCCGCTGCGCGCGATGGTGCTGACCAGGCAGGAGTGCGATGCGACGACGCCACCTATGGCGCGGGATTGGTCCCCGGGGCGGTATCTGGTGTCCGGAGTTGGCCAGAAGCCCAGGGGCCGGACTTGCGCGCCAGTGTGACGCTCAGACGCGCAGTGTGATGGCGTTCAGGGTCTCTGCGCTATTCCCTGCAGCAAGGCGTCACGTTCGAGCACGATAACCTGGCGGGTGCCGTCCGGCGTCGCCAGCCAATGGCCCACCAGATCGGGAAAGGCGCGCTCGAAATGCTCGGCTTCATGGCCGACTTCCAGCACCAGCACGGCCGATTCGGTCATGAAATGGGGCAATTGACGCAGGACCGGGCGAATGAAGTCCATCCCATCGTCGCCACCGGCCAGCGCCAGTGCCGGCTCGGCGCGGTATTCTGCTGGCAAGGTCGCCATGCTCTGGCTGTTGACGTAGGGCGGGTTGCACAGTACCAGGTCGTAGCAATCGACGCCTGGCTGCAGTGCGCCCAGGGCATCGGACTGGATGCAGCGTATGCGCGACTGCAGGTCATGGCGCTGCACGTTGATGGCGGCAACGGCTAGCGCGTCGGCACTCAGGTCCAGTGCATCGACCGTCACATCGGGCCAGGCCAGCGCCGCCAGCACGGCCAGGCTGCCGTTGCCGGTGCACAGATCCAGAACGCGGCGGGTCCGATCACTCAGCCAGATGTCCAGTGTGCCATCGACGATAGGGCCTGCGATCAGGCTGCGCGGCACGATGCTGCGGGCATCGATGTAAAACGGCACGCCGTGCAGCCACGCCTCGCCGGTGAGGTAGGCCGCTGGCACGCGCTCATGGATGCGCCGCGCCAGCAGTGCCAAGATTGCCTGCCATTGGGCGGCGTTGATGGCCTGCTGTCCCTGCGCGCCTTGCAGATCGGTATCCAGCGGCAGTCCCAGCTGCCAGAGCACCAGCCAGGCGGCTTCATCCCAGGCATTGTCGGTGCCGTGCCCGAATGCAACGCCGGCCTGTGTGAGCATCTCGGCCGCCTGCGCGACGGCTTGCAGCAGGTTGGTGGGCAGGGCCGAAGGCAAGTCGGAGGATGCGGGCATGGGCATTCAGAGGGAACCGGTCGACGGTAGAGAAGCGTTGAGATGTTCGAGCACGCGCTGGTAAATGCGCGTGAGCGTTGCCAGGTCCTCAAGCCCGATGTGTTCGTCGATCTTGTGGATGGAAGCGTTGGGTGGGCCCAGTTCGACGACCTGCTCGCACAGGGTGGCGATGAAGCGGCCATCGCTGGTGCCGCCGGTGGTCGACAGCTCGGTTTGCAGACCGGTCTCGGCGAGGATGGCCTGTTCAATGGCCTCTACCAGGGGCCCCCTCGGGGTCAGAAAGGGTTCGCCGCTCAGGCTCCAGTCCAGCGTGTAGCGCAGGCCATGTTTTTGCAGCACCATCTCGACGCGCTGCTGCAGCCGCTCGGCGGTGGACTCGGTACTGAATCGGAAGTTGAAGTCCACCACCGCCTGACCCGGGATCACGTTCGTGGCGCCGGTGCCTGCATGGATGTTGCTGACCTGAAAGCTGGTCGGCGGAAAGAATGCGTTGCCGGCGTCCCACGTGATGCCGGTTAGCTCGGCCAGTGCTGGCGCGAGCTGGTGTACGGGATTGCTCGCCAGGTGCGGATAGGCAATGTGGCCTTGAACGCCGTGAACGGTCAGGCGTCCGCTGAGCGAACCACGCCGGCCATTCTTGATCATGTCGCCAGTGGTCTTTACTGCCGTGGGCTCGCCGACGATGCAGTAGTCCAGCCGCTCGCCGCGCGCGCGCAGCGCCTCGACGACATAGCGCGTGCCGAACTGTGCGGGGCCTTCCTCGTCACTGGTCAACAGCAGTGCAAGTTGCAATGACGGCTCGGGCTGGTTCTGCAGAAAGCGCTCCAACGCAACAATGAAGGCGGCGATGGAGCCCTTCATGTCGCTGCTGCCGCGCCCGAACAGCTTGCCATCGCGCAAGGTCGGCGTGAAGGGCGGGGAGGTCCATTGCTCGACCGGCCCCGTAGGCACAACATCCGTGTGGCCGGCAAAGACCAATCTTGGCGCGCTGGGCGTGGCGGCGTTGCGGGTGGCCCACAGGTTGCGAACCTGCGCATCCGCCGGCCCGGCATCCAGCCATTGCAGCGCAAAGCCCAGCGCCTGCAGGCGTTCGCCCAGCAGGGACATGCAGCCGGCATCATCGGGCGTGATGGAGGGTCTGGCGATCAGCGCCTGCAGCAAGGCAAGCGAGGCATCTTCGGTAGGAGAGGGGCAAGCAACGGACATGGCAATTGCTGCGCCGCGGGCAGCTGGCGGCAGGCGCAGACAGTGGATGGGCAAGCGCGCGATCGTAACCGATGCCGGCAGGCGGCGGCGCGCTCAGCGCTCCTGCGCGCGTACGTCGAGCGTGAACTCGGTGAAGCTGGGCGCGTCGCTTTCCTCCTGTTCCTGCACCACGCTGGCCTTGGCGGCATTGGCCGCCATCGCAAAGTCGTTCTGCAGGCGCCACATGAGGTTGGTGGGAGAGTCGGCGTGCGAGAAGGCCTCCTTGCGGTCCACCAGTCCTTCGGCAACCAGGAAGGCCAGGGACTCCTCGAAGGTCTGCGAGCCTTCGCTGAGCGACTGCTGCATGGCATCACGGATGGCAGAGAAGTCGCCGGCCTCGATCAGCTCGGAGATCAGCTTGGTGTTGAGCAGCACCTCGGTGGCCGGCAGGCGCTCGCCATCGATGCCGCGCAGCAGCCGTTGGGAAACGATGGCCTTGAGGGTGGCTGCCAGATCGCCCAGCATGGTCGGGCGCACCTCCACGGGGTAAAAGCTCAGGATGCGGTTGAGCGCGTGGTAGCTGTTATTGGCGTGCAGGGTGGAAATGCACAGGTGGCCCGATTGGGCGTAGGCCAGCGCGGCGGACATGGTCTCGCGGTCGCGGATTTCGCCGATCTGGATCACGTCCGGTGCCTGGCGCAGCGCATTGCGCAGGCCGACGGCCAGCGAGGCGGTGTCACTGCCGACTTCGCGCTGATTGATGATGCTGCGGCGGTTGGTGAACTCGTATTCGATCGGATCCTCGATGGTCAGAATGTGCCCGGCGACATTCCTGTTGCGCAGGTCCATCATGGAGGCGATGGTTGTGCTCTTGCCCGAGCCGGTTGCGCCGACGAGCAGAATGAGCCCGCGTTTCTCCATCGCCAGGCTCTCCAGAATCGCTGGCAGGCGCAGTGTGTGCAACTCCGGAATCTCGCTGGGCACATATCGCACCACGATCGCGTAGCTGCCGCGCTGGCGCATAGCGCTGATGCGGAAGCGGCCTACGCCCTCCAGCGGCACGCCGACGTTGAGCTCGCCGGTTTCCTGCAGTTGTGCAAGCTGCTCCGCGGAGACGACGTCCCCGAGCAGCCGCAGCGGGGCATCGGCGGCCATCACCTGGTTGTTGACGGGGATGGTCTCGCCGCGGATCTTGATCAGTACCGGCGAGTTGGCGGAAATGAAGATGTCGGAGGCCTTGTTATCCGCCATCAGGCGAAACAGGCGCTGCATTGCTGCCATGGTCATGCCCCTGCGCCGGTTAGCGGGCTTACGCGTCTGCGGCGCCTTGTAACAAATGATCAGATTCGAGCGATAAATGTATCGAGGGCATTATGGGGCAAATCGCACCGGCTGGGCAGCCGGTGCGGCCTCGCTGCGTCGATGCCGGGCAGTTCAGTCGCGCAGCAGGTCGTTCAGACTGGTCTTGGCACGCGTTTGCGCATCCACCCGCTTGACGATGATGGCAGCATACAGGTTGTACCTGCCGCCATCCTTGGGCAGTGTGCCGCTGATGACCACGGAGCCGGCCGGCACGCGGCCGTAGTTGACTTCGCCGGTGGTGCGGTCGTAGATCGGTGTGCTCTGGCCGATGTAGACGCCCATCGAGATCACGGAATTCTCTTCCACGATCACGCCTTCGACGATTTCCGAGCGGGCGCCGATGAAGCAGTTGTCCTCAATGATGGTCGGATTGGCCTGCAACGGCTCCAGCACGCCGCCAAGCCCCACGCCACCTGAGAGGTGGACGTTCTTGCCCACCTGCGCGCAGGAGCCCACCGTGGCCCAGGTGTCCACCATCGTGCCTTCGTCGACGTAAGCGCCGATGTTGGTGTAGGAGGGCATCAGGATGGCGCCCTTGGCGATGAAGCTGCCGCGGCGTGCGACAGCGGGCGGCACCACCCGCACGCCGGTGGCGGCCAGTTCCTGCGGCGACAGACCCGAGAACTTGGTGGGCACCTTGTCGTAGAAGCTGAGCTGGCCGGCTTGCATCACCTCGTTATCGTTGAGGCGAAACGACAGCAGCACCGCCTTCTTGATCCATTGGTGCACCGTCCAGTCGCCCACGCCGTTGCGGGTGGCCACGCGCAGTGCGCCACTGTCAAGCTGTGCGATGACATCCTCCACGGCGTTGCGCACATCGGCGGGGGCGGAGGCGGGCGAGAATTCGCTGCGGGTTTCCCAGGCGTTTTCGATCAGGCTTTGCAGGGCTTGCGTCATGAGAGAAGGTAGTGGTTCAGTAAAGAAAAGGTGACAGAGGGCGACAGCCGCAGCCGGCGCAAACCCGTGAGTGTAAAAGATGCGCGTAGCGGCCAGTGCCGCTGCGCCAGATCACGACGCGCGCAGGCGGCATCAGGACCTGCGCACGGGTCTGTCAGGCGCCGTGAACAAAGCGGGCGATGCGCGCTGCAGCTTCCAGGCATTCATCGACGCCGGCCACCAGTGCCATGCGCACGCGATTGCGTCCGGGATTGCAGCCCTGACTCTCCCGTGCAAGGTAGCTGCCCGGCAGTACCGTCACGGCCTGTTGCTGGTAGAGCGCGCGGGCAAATGCCGTGTCAGACAGGCCGAGCGTGTCGGGAATGCCGGCCCACAGGTAGAAGCCAGCGTCGGGCAATTGCACCTCCAGCACCTCGGCCAGCAGCGGCGTGACTTCGGCAAACTTGCGGTGGTAGAGCGCACGGTTGGCCTGCACATGGTTTTCGTCTCCCCATGCGGCGATGGAGGCGGCCTGCACAGGCAGCGCCATGGCACAGCCATGATAGGTACGGTAGAGCAGAAAGCGCCGCAGGATGGCTGCATCGCCTGCCACGAAGCCGCTGCGCATGCCGGGCACGTTGCTGCGCTTGGAGAGGCTGGTGAGCATCACCAGGTTGCGCAGGTCGTGCCGGCCCAGTGCCGCTGCTGCCTGCAGGCTGCCTAGTGGGGGCGTGTCGCCAAAGTAGATTTCGCTGTAGCACTCGTCGCTGGCGATGACGAAACCGAACTCGTCGCTCAACGCGAACAGCTTGGCCCACTCCTGCTGCGGCATGACCGCGCCGGTGGGATTGCCGGGCGAGCAGACAAAGACCAATTGCGTGCGGGCCCAGACCTCGCGTGGCACGGCATTCCAGTCCACCGCGAAATTGCGCACCGGATCGCTGTTGGCGTAAAAAGGCTGGGCACCGGCCAGCAGCGCCGCGCCTTCATAGATCTGATAGAACGGATTGGGACAGACGACGATGGCGTCGCCGGCGCCGGGATCGACCACCGCTTGCGTCAGCGCAAACAATGCCTCCCGCGTGCCGTTGACCGGCAGTGTCTGCGTATCGGCGTCCACCTGCACGCCATAGCGCCTTCCCAGCCACGCGGCAAAGGCCGCGCGCAGCGCGGGCGAACCCGCTGTCGCAGGGTAGCTGGCCAGGCCCTGCGCAGGGTTGTGCAGCGCCTGCTGGTAGGCATCGAGCACCAGCTGCGGCGTGGCGTGGCGCGGCTCGCCAATGCCCAGGCTGATGGGCTTGAGCGCCGGGTTCGGCGCCACATCGGCAAACAGCGCGCGCAGGCGCTCGAAGGGGTAAGGGTGCAGGGCATCGAGACGGGGATTCATGGAATGGGATTATCGCTGCGCGCACGCAGTTCATCGGCTATCCTGCCGGCATGTCCTGCTCCAATTCGCCGTTTCCCGAACCTTCCCATATTCGCGCCATTACGCTGGATCTGGATGACACCTTGTGGCCCGTGTGGCCTACCATTCACAAGGCAGAGGCGCATCTGCTGGCGTGGCTGCAGGTGCATGCGCCGCGCGCTGCGGCGCATTGGCAGCAACCCGGTGTGCCCCAGGCGCTGCGCGCGGCGGTGGAGGCCGCGCATCCCGACCGATTGCATGATCTGTCCTTTCTGCGCAAGCAGACGATCGCGCAGGTGCTGCAAGCGGCAGGCGAGGATGTGGCGCTGGCCGAACCCGCCTTTGCGGAGTTTTTTGCGGTGCGCCAGCAAGTCGAGCCATATCCCGAGGTCGAGGAGGCACTGCGGCGGCTGGCTGCGCGCTGGCCACTGATCGCGCTCAGCAACGGCAATGCGCAGGTGATGCAGATGCCCGTAGGGCGCTACTTTCACTCCGCCTTGGGTGCGCGCGAGGCTGGGGTTGCCAAGCCCGATGCGCGCATCTTTGCCCAGGCGGCGCGGCAAGCCGGTTGCGCTTTGCAGGAAATTATGCATGTGGGTGATGACCCGCTGCTTGATGTTGACGGAGCGCGCCAGGCCGGCATGCATGTGGCCTGGATCAATCGCGAAGGCGCGCACTGGCCCCTTGTCACAGCAGTGCCGCGGCAGTTCAGGGAGCTGACGGCTTTGGCGGATGCACTGCTGGGGCGCCAGGACTGAGCGCCTGAGAACCTGTTCACGATCTTTTTATGCACCGCGTTGGCTCACCAGGCGATGCGATGCAAGGCGCAAACCGCAGTCGCTCTGGTGGCCCGACGAGGATTGGTAACGCCGCAGCGTGCGTCTGGCGAGCCAACCCGAAGGGCAGCCAGGCAAAAGCACACCGGGCCGCGTTGCCCGCCTTGCGCAGACGCCCAGTCTGGGCTGCGGCAGGCGCCTTGCCCGCCGCACTTTTGCCTGACTGCGCGGTGCATAAAAAGATCGTGAACAGGTTCCGAGCACCATCGCCGCCCGCCGGTGCCTGAATCCGCCATCGTGAGCCGCGCAGGCGCCCGCAAAGCCGTTGAAGCGGCAGCGCGCGTGTGTTGTGGGCAATTAGAGGGCGCGCGGCTTTTCCGTTTGGCCGTCAGGCGGTCGCCGGCTCGGCCATGCCCTGATGGCGCAGCAGTGCATCGAGCTGCGGTTCGCGCCCACGGAATGCCTTGAACGATTCCATCGCCGGGCGGCTGCCGCCGGCTTCCAGAATGCTCTTGAGATAGCGTTCGCCGGTGGCGGGGTTGGGCTCGCCCGGTGCCAGCGCCTCTTCCTCGAAGGCGGCGTAGGCGTCGGCGCTGAGCACCTCGGCCCACTTGTAGCTGTAGTAGCCGGCGGCGTAGCCACCCGCGAAGATGTGCGAGAACGCATGCGGCGTGCGGGAATAGGGCGCGGCGGGCAGCACGCTGACCTCCTCGCGCACCTGGCGCAGCAGTGCCAGCACATCGGGCCGGCTGGCACGGTGCAGCAGCATGTCGAAGAGGGCGAACTCGACCTGCCGCTGCGTCTGCAGACCTGCCTGGAAGTTCTTGGCCGCCAGCATCTTCTCGTAGAGCGCGCGTGGCAGGGGGGCGCCGGTCTTGACGTGCGCCGTCATGTTCTGCAGCACGGGCCATTCCCAGCAGAAGTTTTCCATGAACTGGCTGGGCAGCTCCACGGCGTCCCATTCGACGCCGCTGATGCCGGAAACGTCACGCTCATCGACCTGCGTGAGCATATGGTGCAGGCCATGGCCGAACTCGTGGAACAGCGTGGTCACGTCGTCGTGCGTGAGCAGCGCCGGCTGGCCTTCAACCGGGGAGGAGAAGTTGCACACGAGATAGGCCACGGGCGTCTGCAGCGTGCCGGTATCGGGGCGCAGCCAGCGCCCGCGCATGTCGTCCATCCAGGCGCCGCCGCGCTTGCCGGTGCGGGCCGTCTGGTCGAGGTAGAACTGGCCGACCAACTGGCCATCGCGCTCGATGCGGAAGAACTGCACGCTCGGGTGCCACACGGGCGCCTGATCGGGCAGGATGCGCACCTTGAACAGCCGCTCGACGATGGCAAACAGCCCCTCAATGACCTTGGGCGCGGGGAAGTACTGGCGCACTTCCTGATCGCTGAAGCTGTAGCGCGCCTGCTTGAGCTTTTCGGAAATATAGGTCCAGTCCCAGGGCTGGGGATCGTCGAGCTGCAGATGTTCGCTGGCAAAGCGGCGCAAGTCCGCGGCGTCGCGCTCGGCGTACGGGCGTGCGCGGTGGGCCAGATCGCGCAGGAAGGCAATGACCTGATCGGCCGACTCGGCCATTTTGGGCGCGAGCGACAGTTCGGCGTAGTTGGCAAAGCCAAGCAGCCTGGCTTCTTCCTCGCGCAGGGCGAGGATTTCGTCGATCACGGCACTGTTGTCCAGGTGCTTCTGGTCCTCGGGGGCGAGGTCCGAGGCGCGCACTGCGTTGGCGTAAAAGAGGCGCTCGCGCAGCGCACGGTTCTCGGCATACTGCAGCACCGGCAGGTAGACCGGCATCTTCAGCGACAGCTTGTACTGGCCATCCTTGCCGTCGGCGCGGGCAGCCTCTGCGGTGGCCTGCAGCACGTCCTCGGGCAGGCCTTGCACCTCTTCGGCACTGGCGTAGTAAACGTAGGCGTCCGTGGCGTCGAGTACGTTCTCGCTGAACTTCTGCTGCAGCGCAGCCAGCCGTTCCTGAATCTGTGCAAAGCGCTCGCGCTCGGCACCTTTGAGCTCTGCGCCGGAAAGCACGAAGCCCCGCAATGACAGCTCCAGCGCGCGTTTCTGTTCGGCGTTCAGGCTGGCGGGATCGATTTGCTTGTACTTGGCATACAGGTCCTCGTTGGCACCTAGGCGCGTCCAGAACTCGGTCACTAGGGGCAGTGCCTCGTTGTAGGCGGCGCGCAGCGCGGGGGTGTCCGCCACGCCGCTGAGGTGGCCGACGACGCCCCAGGCCTTGGACAGGCGTTCGGTGGCGACATCCAGCACCTTGGCCAGCTCCTGCCACCGCGCAGGAAAGTCGGGCGCTGTCACGGTCTGCAGTGCGCGATCGGCATCCTCGATCAAGGTCTTGATCGCCGGCACGACATGCTCGGGCCGGATCTGGTCGAACGCGGGCAGGTCGGTGATGGAGAGCAGGGGGTTGTTTTCAGTGGTGGCCACGGTGGGATTCCTCGGTTTGGCGATAACCGCTTAGATGGGGACGGCAATGCGCCAAATCAAGCCAGGCGGCGCTTGGCCGCCGCGATGGTGTTGGCCAGCAGCATGGTGATGGTCATCGGGCCAACGCCGCCGGGCACGGGGGTGATCCAGCCAGCGACCTGCCTGACGCCTTCAAAGTCGACATCGCCGCAGAGCTTGCCCTGGGCGTTGCGGTTCATGCCGACGTCGATGACGATCGCGCCGGGCTTGACCATGTCGGCGGTGATGAGACCGGCCTTGCCGACGGCTGCGACCAGTACATCGGCCTGGCGCGTCATGGCGCCCAGATCGGCCGTGGCGCTGTGGCAGATGGTGACGGTGGCGCTGCGTGCCAGCAGCATCATGGCCATCGGCTTGCCGACGATGTTGCTGCGGCCGACCACCACCGCGTGCTTGCCGCGCAGGTCATAGCCGATGTCGTCGAGCATCTTCAGGCAGCCATGCGGCGTGCAGGGCCAGAAGCCGCGGTCCAGCCCGGTCATCAGCGCACCGGCACTGCTGATGTGAAAGCCGTCCACGTCCTTTTCCGGCGCGATGGCCTCAATGACGGCGTCGGCATCGATGTGGGGAGGCAGCGGCAATTGCACCAGGATGCCGTGGATGGCGGCATCGGCATTCAGCGCGGCGATGCGTGCCAGCAACTCCTGCTGCGTGGTGGTGGCGTCGAGCTGTTCCAGCACGGAATGGATGCCAGCCTCCTGGCAGGCCTTGATTTTGTTGCGCACGTATACCTGCGAGGCGGGATTGTTGCCTACGAGAATGACGGCAAGGCCTGGCTGCAGGCCTTGCGCGGTGAGGGCTTGGACATCCTGCGCGAATGCGGCGCGCAGTTTGCGGGAGAGGGCGAGGCCGTCAATGATTTGGGCAGTCATGGGAGGTTAGGACGAGTGCAAATGGGAAAAGCGGCCGATGGGGCCGCTTGCAGGAAGCTGCAGGCAGGTTCTTAGGGCGTTTTGCCAGGTGCCGGATTGCTGCCAAGTGCTACCTTGAGCAGATCGGCAACGGTGTTGGCGCCGAGCTTTTCCATGATGTTGGCGCGGTGCGCCTCCACCGTCTTGATGCTGATGTTGAGGTCGTCAGCAATTTGCTTGTTCAGACGTCCGGCAACGATGCGCTCGAGCACTTGCGACTCGCGCGCAGTGAGCTTGGCCAGCAATGCCTCGCGGGTGGCTGCCTGCTGTTGGCTGGCAAAGTTGGTCTGTGCCTGCTCCAGCATGCGGCTGACCAGTGAGGTGATGGCTTCCTCGTCGAAGGGCTTCTGGATGAAATCGACCGCGCCTTTTTTCATCGTATCCACCGCCATGGGCACGTCACCGTGGCCGGTGATGATGGCGATGGGCAGCGCTGCGCTGCGTTCGGCGAGCTTGTCCTGCAACTCCAGACCGGACATGCCATTCATGCGGATGTCGGTGATCAGGCAGGCGATCTCGCGCGCGTCGTACTGGTTGAGAAACGCTTCGGCACTGTCAAAGCAGCGGACGTGAAAATCGCGCCCCTCCAGCAGCCATTGCAACGAGTCGCGGATCGCCTCGTCGTCATCGACAATGTAGACCGTGCCTTTTTTCTGAGCGGGGTTCATAAGCGTTGGAATGTCGAGAGTTGGAATGCGGCAGGCACAGGCTGCGGCTGGCGCTAGCCAAGAATGGGCATTGGCGGCTCCGCTGGGGCTGACGGACTTTTCGTCGCAGCGGGCAGCCAGAATGCAAACTCACAGCCTATGGCGTTTGGACCATTGTAGAGGTTGCGCACCTGCAGTTTGCCCTGGTGCGATTCGATGATGCTGCGGCACAGGTTCAGGCCAATGCCCATGCCATCTTTCTTGGTGGAAAAGAATGCATCGAACAGCTGCGAGGTGACGGTCTCGGGCATGCCGGGGCCTTGGTCGATGATGCGAAAGCACACGTCCTCGCCGTCGCGCTGCACCTGCAGCTCGATGCCCCGGCGTGCTGTGGGCAGGTCGGCGCCGTCGATGGCCTCGGCAGCGTTCTTGAGCAGATTGATCAGCACCTGCTCGATGAGAATGGCATCCACATGCAGCCTGGGCAGATTGGGCTGCAACTGCAGCGACAGGCGCACCGAGCGCTTGCGTATCTCAATGTTGGCCAGCTCCAGCGCTTCGGTGACCAGACGCTGCGGCGCGCACAACTCGCGGTTGAACTCGCTGCGCTTGATGAATGAGCGGATGCGGTGGATCACCTGTCCGGCGCGCACGGCCTGATGGGCGGTCTTTTCCAGCGGTATGAGCAGCTGGTCGCGCTCGATGGTGTCGGCCTTGATGCGTGAGATCATGCCGTTGACGTAGTTGCTGATGGCCGCCAGTGGCTGGTTGAGCTCGTGCGCCACGCTGGAGGCCATTTCGCCCATCGTCATGAGGCGGCTGACCGACTCCATCTTCTCGATCTGGCGCGCAGCCTGTTCCTCGGCCTGTTTGCGCTTGGTGATGTCGGTGGCGATCAGCATCTGCGCCAGCCGCCCGTCGACCCAGTCAAGGTAGCGCGAGCGCAGCTCCAGCCACTTGCCGAGGGACTCCACGTAGATTTCCGCACGGTCGGTGTTGGCGGTGGTGACCACCTCCGCGGGCAGGCCCATGAGGGCGTCTTCCTCATCCGTGTTGTCGTCCGACTCCTGGATGCGGCTGGCGCCCGCCTGCGCCAGCATCTGCAGATGGCCATCGCTTTGCGCCCCGAACCACTGGCGATACAGGCGATTGGCAAACACCAGCTCCTTGCTGCCCAGCGGCGCCACGGTGATGGAGGCATCGAGCGACTCCAGCACCAGCGTGAAACGGTCGTGCGCCGCCGCCAGCTGCTGGCGGATGCGGTTGGGTTCGGTAATGTCGTTGATGGTGGTCAGCCAGCCGGTCTGCACGCCATGCTCGTCGCGCAGGGGCGTCATAAAGACGCGGGCATCGAAGGCAGTGCCGTTCTTGCGACGCATGCGCAGCTGCAGCCCGCCGGGGTAGTGGCGGCCGTTGAGTTCGGCCTGAAAGCGCTCGGCCAGCACTTCCCGGTCCTTCTCCGGCCAGTAAGGAAATGGGGCCTTCATGCCGATCATTTCCTGCTGGCTCCAGCCTACCATGCGGGCGAAGGCCGCGTTGGTATAGGTCGTGACACCATCGAGATCAAGCACGCGAATGCCGGTCGTCAGCGAGTTCTCGATGGCCAGGCGAAAGCTCGATTCTTCGCGCAGGCGGCGCTGCGTCTGCAGGCGGCGGCGGCTCAGGCGCCAGTTGAGCAGCAGCATCGCGGTGGTGGTCGTGCCTAGCAGCCCGAGCAGCACCAGCAGCGCATGGCGGGTGACGTTGCGATCGGTGCGATAAAGCGTGGTCTTGAGTTGCAGCGCATCACCGAGCGGGCTGATGGGCAGGCTCAACTGCGTCGGCGGAAAGGCCTGCGCATCCCAGCGCATCCCGGCGACACCGTTGACGGCACCGACGCCGGCGATGTGTGTGCCCTGCGCGTCAACCAGCGCCACTGCCAGGCTGGCCAGATTGTCGCCGCGCAGCACGTTGTGCAGCAGCATGTGCGGCGCGTACTCGGCCAGTACCGTGCCCAGGTACTGGCCGTTGACCTGAATGGGCGTGAACAGGCGCAGCACGGAGGGCGAGGCGCTCTGCGAGCGCGCGTCGTTGCTGGGTGTCAGGACCCAGTGGCCCTGCGGCATATCGCTGAGCGCGCCTTCCTGCCAGAGCGCACCCGCCTCGCGCCGCAGGGCGCTGGGTAGCATGGAGGTGTGGTGGGTACTGACAACCCGCTGGCGGGCGTCGAACCAGGTGATGGCGTAGAGCGAACCATCGCGAGCCAGCAGAGCGCGGGCGGCCTGGTCAAAACCTGCACCGCTTACCGGAGCCACCATGCCGTGGACCAGGCGCTGCAGATCGTCCTGCTTGGTCAGCAGCTGTTCACTCAGCCGCAGCGCCAGGAACTGGCTTTCCTGCAGGACCAGTTCCTGCTCGCGCGCGCGCTCCTCCATGCGCAGCAGCAAGTAACTGCCTGCGATGATCGCAACCAGTAGCAGCACCGCGAACAGGGGCACCAGCAGGCTCAGGCGTTCCTGGCTGCGGCGCAGCTTGCGCCACCAAGCGCGGGGCTTGCCGGGTGCCTGGCGTTCCAGGGAATCTGAGACGTTCTCGGGTGCGGACATGGTGCATGTTTCTACGTTGAAATCGGGCGCTTGCGCAAGCGTTTGACGGATGGCGCATTGTGGCGGCATCTGCGCTGCGACACAGGGGGCTTGCGACGCCTGAAAAGGTCGCGCGACTGCCGCCCAAAGTGCCGCGCTGGAATCAATTATTTCGCAATAAGAAAAGGATAGTCTTAATTTGGAAAATGGCTGCTTTCATGCGACACTGCGGCGCTGGCGCGCGCGAGCGCGGATGCAACGCCATGGCGCTGTCTTGGCGTTATCTCCGTCGGCATCGGGTGCGCTGGCATAGTAGATTGGTCTGGTCGCTGTCCGCTACGCGCCTTTGCCGCTGCAGTGCTGCAGCAGAGGGCATGAGGCAAGCGCATGCCCCGAGTGCATTCACAGCGATGGCCAGCACAGAAATGGTTTTAATCATTTGGAGACGTTCATGAGCGACAAATCCAGCGCGAAGCAGCAAGCTATTTCGGCCCTGACTGCCGCCGACACTGACACCCAGGAAACCCGTGAATGGCTGGACGCGCTGTCCGCCGTGATCGATCGCGAAGGCGCCGAGCGCGCGCATTTCCTGATCGAGCAGCTGCTCGAACACGCCCGCCAGAACAGCATTGATCTGCCGTTCTCTGCCAATACCGGCTATGTCAACACCATTGAGCCGGACCAGGAGGCGCGCTCGCCAGGCAATCTGGAGCTTGAAGGCCGCCTGCGCGCCTACATGCGCTGGAACGCCATGGCCATGGTGGTCAAGGCCAACCGCCTGCATCCGGAAGACGGAGGAGATCTGGGCGGGCACATTTCTTCTTTCCAGTCGCTGGCACACATGTTTGCCGCCGGCTTCAACCATTTCTGGCACGCCGATGACACCGACAGCGGCGGTACGCATGGCGGCGACTTGCTCTACATTCAGGGCCACAGCTCGCCGGGCATTTATGCGCGCGCCTTTCTGGAGGGACGCTTGACCGAGGAGCAGTTGCTGAACTTCCGTCAGGAGGTTGATGGCAAGGGGCTCTCCAGCTATCCACACCCCAAGCTGATGCCCGATTTCTGGCAGTTCCCCACCGTCTCGATGGGGCTTGGGCCGTTGATGGCTATCTATCAGGCACGCTTTCTGAAGTATCTGCATGCGCGCGGTATTGCCGACACCAGCCAGCGCAAGGTTTGGGTGTTCTGCGGCGATGGTGAGATGGATGAGCCGGAATCGCTGGGCGCCATCAGCATGGCCTCGCGCGAGGGGCTCGACAATCTGGTGTTCGTTGTCAACTGCAACCTGCAGCGCCTGGATGGTCCGGTGCGTGGCAACGGCAAGATCATCCAGGAGCTGGAAGGCGAGTTCCGCGGCTCGGGCTGGAATGTCATCAAGCTGATCTGGGGCAGCAACTGGGATCCGCTGCTGGCGCGCGACAAGGATGGCGCGCTGCGCAAGGTCATGATGGAGACGCTCGACGGCGACTATCAGGCGTTCAAGGCCAACGACGGCGCGTTTGTACGCAAGCATTTCTTCGAGCGTGACCCGCGCGTGGCCAAGCTGGTCGAGCACATGAGCGACGAGGACATCTGGGCGTTGCGCCGTGGCGGCCATGATGCGCAGAAGGTCTATGCGGCCTTCCACGCGGCCCACCACAACACCACCGGCCTGCCGACGGTGCTGCTGGTCAAGACCGTCAAGGGCTATGGCATGGGCAAGAGCGGCGAGGGCAAAAATACCGCCCACCAGACCAAGAAGCTCTCCGATGACGACATCCGCTACTTCCGCGATCGCTTCAACATCCCGATCCCGGACAGCGAGCTGCCCAAGATTCCGTTCTACAAGCCTGCCGATGACACGCCGGAAATGCAGTATCTGCACGAGCGGCGCAAGGCCCTGGGCGGCTATCTGCCCAAGCGGCGTACCCGTTCGAGCGAGCAGTTCACGATTCCGTCGTTGGAAGTTTTCAAGGCGGTACTTGAGCCCACCGCCGAGGGGCGCGAGATTTCCACCACGCAGGCCTATGTGCGGTTTCTGAACCAGCTGTTGCGTGACCAGGCCCTCGGCCCGCGTGTGGTGCCGATCCTGGTCGACGAGGCGCGCACCTTCGGCATGGAGGGGCTGTTCCGCCAGATCGGCATCTACAACCCCAAGGGCCAGCTCTACACCCCGGTCGACAAGGACCAGGTGATGTACTACAAGGAGGACAAGGCGGGCCAGATCCTGCAGGAGGGCATCAACGAGGCAGGCGGCATGGCCTCGTGGATTGCTGCGGCGACGTCGTACTCGACGAACAACCGCATCATGATCCCGTTCTACGTGTTCTATTCGATGTTCGGCTTCCAGCGCGTGGGCGACTTCGCCTGGGCCGCTGGCGACATGCAGGCGCGCGGCTTCCTGCTGGGTGGAACCTCCGGGCGCACCACTCTCAATGGCGAGGGCCTGCAGCACGAGGACGGTCACAGCCACATCCTGGCGGGCACCATCCCCAACTGCGTCAGCTACGACCCGACGTTCGCGCACGAGGTGGCGGTCATCATGCACGACGGCCTCAAGCGCATGGTCGAGAAGCAGGAGAACGTTTTCTACTACATCACGCTGCTCAACGAGAACTACGCCATGCCGGGGCTGATCGCTGGCACCGAGCAGGAAATCATCAAGGGCATGTACCTGTTGCAGCCCGCGGCTGAGGACAAGCAACTGCGCGTGAATCTGCTGGGCTCGGGCAGCATTCTGCGCGAGTCGATCGCCGCCAAGCAGTTGCTTGAGTCCGAATGGAACATCGGCGCGGATGTCTGGAGCTGCCCAAGCTTCAACGAGCTCACGCGCGAAGGCCAGGATGCCGAGCGCTGGAACATGCTGCATCCGACGCAGACGCCACGTGTGCCGTTTGTCACGCAGCAGCTTTTGCGCACGCAGGGTCCGGTGGTGGCCTCGACCGATTACATGAAGAACTACGCCGATCAGATCCGCGCCTTCATTCCGCAGGGGCGCAGCTACAAGGTGCTGGGCACCGACGGCTTTGGGCGCAGCGACTTCCGCTACAAGCTGCGCGAGCACTTCGAGATCAACCGCCACTATATCGTCGTGGCCGCGCTGAAGGCGCTGGCGGAAGAGGGTGCTTTGCCGGTCGCGAAGGTGGCCGAAGCCATCGAGAAGTATGGCATCAAGGCCGACAAGATCAACCCGCTGCACGCGTGATGGGGCAAGGAGACGAACATGGCGATTACAGACATCAAGGTTCCTGACATCGGCGACTTCGACGAGGTTGCCGTGATTGAGGTGCTGGTCAAGGAGGGCGACACCGTACAGGCCGAGCAGAGCCTGATCACGGTCGAATCGGACAAGGCGTCGATGGAGATCCCGTCCAGTCACGCAGGCGTGGTCAAGGCCGTCAAGGTCAAGGTCGGCGACAAGGTCAGCGAGGGCAGCGTGATCGTCCAGCTTGAAACCGAGGCCGCTGCCGATACCGCCGCTTCCGCTCCTGCCGCGCAGCCTGCGGCGCCGGCGCCCGCAGCTGTCCAGGCGCCTGCCGAAGCTCCCGCAGCGCAGACGGTCGAGGTGCGCGTGCCGGACATCGGCGATTTCAGCGACGTGGCGGTCATTGAGGTACTGGTCAAGGAAGGTGACACCGTCAAGGCCGAACAGAGCCTGATCACCGTCGAGTCCGACAAGGCTTCGATGGAGATCCCCTCCAGTGCGGCCGGCGTGGTCGAGTCGCTGGCCGTCAAGGTGGGTGACAAGGTCAACAAGGGCGATCTCGTGGCAGTACTCAAGGGCAGCGCCGCCGCTGCGCCCGCTGAACCTCCCGCCGCACAGCCGCCCGCTGCTGCTGCCGCACCTGCTGCAGAGGCCCCCGTTGCTGCGAATGTCCCTGTTGCTGCGCACAGGCCCGCCGAAACGCCGCCGAGCAGCAAGCTGCCGCATGCCTCGCCGTCAGTGCGCAAGTTCGCGCGCGAGCTGGGTGTTCCGCTGGAGCAGGTCAAGGGCAGCGGACCCAAGGGTCGCATCACGCAGGAGGACGTGCAGAACTTCGTCAAGTCGGTGATGGCGGGCTCGTCGGCAGCGCGTTCCACCAGTGGATTGTCGGGCGCTGGCGTGGGGCTGGAGCTGCTGCCCTGGCCCAAGGTCGATTTCGCCAAGTTCGGCGAGATTGAGACCAAGCCGCTGTCGCGCATCAAGAAGATTTCGGGGGCGAACCTGGCGCGCAACTGGGTGGTGATTCCACACGTCACCAACAACGAGGAAGCGGACATCACCGAGCTGGAAGCGCTGCGCGTGCAGCTCAATGCGGAAAACGCCAAGGCCAAGAGCGACGTCAAATTCACGTTGCTGACCTTCCTGATCAAGGCAACGGTGGCGGCGCTCAGGAAATTCCCCGAGTTCAACGCCTCGCTCGATGGCGACAACCTGGTCTACAAGAAGTATTTCAACATCGGCTTTGCGGCCGATACGCCTAACGGGCTCGTGGTGCCCGTCATCAAGCATGCAGACCAGAAGGGGTTGACCGAGATCGCGCGGGAAATGGCCGAGTTGTCGGCCAAGGCACGCGCAGGCAAGCTGGGCCCGGCTGACATGACCGGTGGGTGCTTCTCGATTTCCTCGCTGGGAGGCATTGGTGGCACCCACTTCACGCCCATCATCAACGCGCCGGAGGTGGCCATCCTCGGGGTCAGCCGTTCGGCCATGAAACCGGTGTGGAATGGCAAGGAGTTCACGCCGCGGTTGATGTGCCCGCTGTCGCTGTCCTACGACCACCGCGTCATCGACGGTGCTGCTGCGGCACGCTTCAATGCCTATCTGGCACAGGTTCTGGCGGACTTCCGCCGTGTGATGCTGTAAGAAGGGAGACCGAACATGGCAGATGTGCAAGTCAAGGTCCCCGATATCGGCGATTTCGCGGAAGTGACCGTGATTGAGGTGCTGGTCAAGGAGGGCGATACCGTGCAGGCCGAACAAAGCCTGATTACGGTTGAGTCCGACAAGGCCTCAATGGAGATTCCCTCCAGCGCCGCCGGCACCGTCAAGGAACTCAAGGTCAAGCTGGGCGACAAGGTCAGCGAGGGCTCGGTGATTCTCGTGCTCGAAGCCGAGCAGAGTCAACCTGCAGCCGCCGGCCCGGCGCCACAAACGGCACCGGCGCCAGCGCCATCGGCGCAGAAGGCTTCCTCGCCCGCTCCGGCTGCAGCCAGCTTTAACGGCGATGCCGATGTGCAGTGCGACGTACTGGTGCTGGGGGCCGGCCCCGGCGGGTATTCCGCGGCATTCCGTGCCGCTGACCTGGGTCTGCGCGTCGTATTGGTCGAGCGTTACCCAACGCTCGGCGGCGTGTGTCTGAACGTTGGATGCATACCGTCCAAGGCGCTGCTGCATGTGGCCGCGGTGATGGACGAGGCCAGTCATCTTGCCGATCTGGGCGTGCGCTTTGCCAAGCCCGAGGTCGACGTCGACAAGTTGCGCGCACACAAGGAAAAAGTCGTTGCCAAGCTCACCGGTGGTCTGGCCGCGATGGCCAAGATGCGCAAGGTCACGGTGCTGCGGGGCAAGGGCACGTTTGTCGGTGCCAACCAGCTGATGGTGCAGCTGGAAGCTGGCGGCAGTCAGACGGTGGCGTTCAAGCGCGCCATCATTGCCGCAGGCTCCGAGGCAGTGAAGCTGCCGTTTCTGCCTGATGACCCGCGTGTCGTCACGTCGACCGGCGCGCTGCAGCTGCGCCAGGCGCCCAAGCGCATGCTGGTGATCGGTGGCGGCATCATCGGGCTGGAGATGGGCACCGTCTACTCCAGTACGCTGGGCACGCGCCTGGATGTGGTGGAGATGCAGGATGGCCTCATGCAGGGAGCGGACCGGGACCTGGTCAAGGTCTGGCAGAAGATGAATGCGGCCCGCTTCGACCACATCATGCTGCAGACCAAGACCGTGGCTGCCGAGGCCACGCCCGAGGGTATCAGGGTCCGCTTCGAGGGTGCCGGTGCGCCAGCCGAGCCGCAGACCTACGATTTGGTGCTGCAGGCAGTGGGGCGCACGCCCAACGGCAAGCGCATCGATGCCGAGAAGGCCGGTGTGGCGGTGGGTGAGCGCGGATTCATCGATGTGGATGCGCAGATGCGCACCAATGTGCCGCACATTTTTGCCATTGGCGACATCGTGGGACAGCCCATGCTGGCGCACAAGGCGGTGCACGAGGCGCATGTGGCTGCCGAGGTCATCGCTGGCGAATTACTGGGGGATGAAAAGCTCGCCAAGTCCGCGTTCGATGCGCGCGTGATCCCCAGCGTGGCCTATACCGACCCGGAAGTGGCTTGGGTGGGCCTGACCGAAGAGCAGGCCAAGGCGCAAGGCATCAAGGTCCAGAAAGGTTTGTTCCCCTGGAGCGCGTCGGGCCGTGCCATCGCCAATACACGTGATGAAGGCTTTACCAAGCTGCTGTTCTCTGAGGAGACGCATCAGATCGTCGGTGGCGGCATCGTTGGCACGCATGCGGGCGACATGATCGGCGAGATTGCCCTGGCCATCGAGATGGGCGCGGATGCGGTGGACATCGGCAAGACCGTTCATCCGCACCCGACGCTGGGCGAGACCATCGGCATGGCGGCAGAGGCCTTTGAAGGCGTTTGCACCGACCTGCCGCCTGTCAGGAAGCGCTGAGCCGGATCGCCCCGGCACCAGGGGTGTCCGATGCGCTCCTGGCCTCAAAGGCTCCTTTTTGGGGCCTTTTTCATGCCTATTCCCATTTCTGGCGATGCGTGTGTACGTTCCACGCGCATGCGGTTGCGCGCAGGGCAACGCGGCACACCGGAAGGCTCACTTCTGCTTGGGTCGGAACGCCTCGCATACCTGCGGATCGGTGACGACGTAGGTGGCACCGATGAGATCCAGACAGTAGGGCACGGCGGCGAAGATGCCCTGGACCAGCGTCTTGCCAGTATCGGCATCGCGCAGGCCTCCAAGCGTCTCCGCAATGGCACGGGGGCGGCCCGGGAGATTGAGGATCAACGCCTGCCCGCGAATGACGCCGACCTGCCGCGACAGGATGGCGGTGGGCACGAAGTGCAGGCTGATCTGGCGCATTTGCTCACCAAAACCGGGCAGCACGCGCTCGGCCACTGCCAGTGTCGCATCGGGGGTCACGTCGCGCGGCGCCGGTCCGGTGCCACCGGTCGTCAGGACCAGGTCGCAGCGCGCGCTGTCCACCAGTTCCTTCAGCGTTGCCTCGATCTGCGCCTGCTCGTCGGGAATTAGCCGCGGCAGAAATTCGATCGGATTGAGAATGGCGCTTTGCAGCCACTCGCGCAGTGCAGGAATGCCTTCATCCGCGTAGGTGCCGGCGCTGGCACGATCACTGGTGGACACCAGGCCGATGCGCACGGTGGAAAGCGTTGTCGCAGCCTTGGCAGGCGATGTATTCATGGGTTCACTCAAAGGGGCAGTTGCAACAAGTGACGCTGTAGGCCCATGGAATGGACTGGCGCGTCGCCATGACAGGGGGCAACTCTAAGGCAAACCGCCGCCCCCTGGGCGTGCGGGGTTCTCCAGCCATCGCCGGTGACTGCTGCACGCGCGGGCAACCCGGGGAGCCAGCCTGCGGCTGGACGC
This sequence comes from Lampropedia cohaerens, assembly GCF_001005215.1. GTDB lineage: Bacteria > Pseudomonadota > Gammaproteobacteria > Burkholderiales > Burkholderiaceae_C > Lampropedia > Lampropedia cohaerens. The sequence continues at coordinate 104,137 of NZ_LBNQ01000019.1, read as the reverse complement.
ATGCCCCAGGCTGTCTTGCCTGGGGTCCCGAGCTGTTCGAGCGGGCGCATTCGTCTTGCTTGATGGAGTGCACGGCGTCTCAAAAGATGCGGTGCAGATTGCCTATAACGCTGACTGCGTGGACACAGCGGGCCTTACCAGCGCGGCGTGCCAGGCGCGGGTACGGGTAGTCTTGATTCCTGGTGTCGCATAGGTGACAACAATTGGTGGATGGCGGAGGTCTGCCACGTTCTGCGTCGGCCAAGCGCGGCTGGATTCAGACTAAAAAAGTCGACTTTTTGTTACTTCCTTACCGCCTCTAACTCAGCCTAACTGCTGCGATTTCACAGGCATTGGCGCCTGGCGCAAAGCGAGATGGAATGCCTCCATCTGAGATTAATTCTCATTTGCTGTCAGGTATTTACGTCTGTTTTCGTCTGTTCGAAAGCCCGGTCTGCATCCGCTAGAATGCTCCGTTGAGCACATCGGGTTCCTGTAAGGGTTTTCATGGTGTGCAGCTTCGAGTGGCCGTGCTGAGAGACAGCGTACAACGTCGGCACGGCGCATTGAACGAGGCAGGTGGAGCGGAAGCGCCCGGAGCGCTTCTTGAATAATTCCAAAAGTTCCGAAGGACACATGCCATGTCGTCGCTTCGGAACCGACACGATGGCGTCTACCCATGAATCTCGAAGAATATCTGCCGGTTTTGCTCTTCATCATCGTTGGCGCAACGATCGGCGCGTTGCCTCTCGTGCTGGGATGGATACTGGGGCCAACCCGTCCTGATCCGGCCAAGAACTCTCCCTACGAGTGTGGCTTCGAGGCGTTCGACGACGCGCGCATGAAGTTCGACGTGCGCTATTACCTCGTCGCGATTCTGTTCATCCTGTTCGATCTCGAGATCGCATTTCTTTTTCCGTGGGCAGTAGCGCTGCACGACGTGGGTCTGGTCGGCTTCGTGACAGTGCTGATTTTTCTGACCATCCTGGTCGTGGGTTTCGCCTACGAATGGGCCAAGGGTGCCCTGACCTGGGAATGATTCTGGTCCCCCGGTCGACGCGGTTCGGCCAAAGGAGTGCATAAATGATTGAAGGCGTCCTCAAGCAGGGCTTTGTCACCACGACCTACGACACGGTGGCGAACTGGGCCAAGTCTGGCTCACTGTGGCCGATGACATTCGGCCTGGCGTGCTGTGCGGTGGAGATGATGCACGTGGCGGCGGCTCGTTATGACATTTCCCGCTTTGGCGCGGAGGTGTTCCGTGCCAGTCCGCGCCAGGCGGATCTGATGATTGTTGCCGGCACCCTGTGCAACAAGATGGCGCCGGCCTTGCGCAAGGTCTATGACCAGATGGCCGAGCCCCGCTGGGTGGTGTCGATGGGTTCTTGCGCCAATGGTGGCGGCTACTACCACTACAGCTACTCGGTGGTCCGGGGTTGTGACCGGGTGGTGCCGGTCGATGTCTATGTGCCGGGATGTCCCCCGACGGCTGAGGCGCTGCTCTACGGGATTATCCAGTTGCAGCAAAAGGTGCGCCGCACCAACACGATTGCACGGGTGTAAACCATGGTAGCCAATCATCCAGTCCTGCGGCCACGCGATGTGGCCATCCGTCCGGAAATCCTGCGTGCCACCATCGAGGCCGCGGTTGGAGCGCTGGCGCGCAGCGTGCATCTGTCGCTTGACCAGGTCGTCATCGATGTCAAGGCCGAGCACTACTTGGCGCTGATGCGGCGCCTGCAGCAGGCGCCCGAGTGCAAGTTCGAGATTCTGGTGGACTTGTGCGGCGTCGATTATTCCGAGTACGGCAATGGCGCGTGGGAGGGGCCGCGTTTCGGTGTGGTGGTGCAGCTGCTGTCGATCACCCTGAACCAGCGCGTGCGGGTGCGCTGTCTGGCCGAGGATGACGAGTTGCCCATACTGCCGTCACTGACCGGCATCTGGCGCTCGGCCAACTGGTTTGAGCGCGAAGCCTTCGACCTGTTCGGCATCCTGTTCGAGGGCCATGATGACCTGCGTCGCATTCTCACGGACTACGGCTTCATCGGTCACCCGTTCCGCAAGGATTTTCCGCTCTCCGGACATGTCGAGATGCGTTACGACGAGGCGCAGCGACGCGTTGTCTACCAGCCCGTGACGATCGAGCCGCGCGAGACGACGCCGCGCGTGATCCGCGAGGAGAAATACGGGAGGCTGCACTGATTGCGGCGCTGCCGCATTGGTGAGATTGGACTATGGCTGAAATCAAGAACTACTCGCTGAACTTCGGGCCCCAACATCCGGCCGCACACGGGGTGTTGCGCCTGGTGCTGGAACTCGACGGGGAGGTTGTGCAACGCGCCGATCCCCACATCGGTCTGCTGCATCGCGCGACCGAGAAACTGGCCGAGCACAAGACGTACATCCAGTCGCTGCCGTACATGGATCGACTGGACTACGTCTCGATGATGTGCAACGAGCATGCCTACTGCCTGGCCATCGAGAAGCTCTTGGGTATTGAGGTCCCATTGCGGGCGCAGTACATCCGCGTCATGTTTGCCGAGATCACGCGCATCCTCAACCACCTGATGTGGCTGGGTGGCAATGGCAACGATGCCGGCAGCTCGACCATTCTCATCTACGCCTTCCGCGAGCGTGAGGACCTGTTCGACATGTATGAGGCTGTCTCTGGCGCGCGCATGCATGCCGCCTATTTCCGTCCCGGTGGCGTGTATCGAGATCTGCCGGACTCGATGCCGCAGTACAAGGCTTCCAAGGTCCGCAACAAGCGCAGTCTGGAGGCCATGAACCGCAACCGCCAAGGCAGCTTGCTGGACTTCATCGAGGATTTCACGCAGCGCTTTCCCAAGTGTGTTGACGAGTACGAGACGCTGTTGACCGACAACCGAATCTGGAAGCAGCGCACTGTCGGCATTGGTGTCGTGAGTCCGGAAGATGCGCTCAACCTGGGGATGACCGGGCCGATGCTGCGTGGCTCAGGCATTGCTTGGGACATGCGCAAGACGCAGCCCTATGACGTTTACGACCGCGTCGAGTTTGACGTGCCGGTAGGGGTGTCTGGCGATTGCTACGACCGCTATCTGGTGCGCATGCAGGAAATGCGCGAGTCCAACCGCATCATCAAGCAGTGCGTGGACTGGCTGCGCGCCAATCCGGGCCCTGTCATCACCGACAACCGCAAGGTGGCACCGCCACCGCGCGCGGCGATGAAATCGGGCATGGAAGACCTGATTCACCATTTCAAGCTGTTTACCGAAGGCTTCAAGGTGCCCGAGGGTGAGACCTACGCTGCCGTCGAGCATCCCAAAGGCGAGTTCGGCATCTACATCATCAGCGACGGCGCGAACAAGCCATACCGGCTGAAGATTCGCGCGCCGGGCTTTGCGCATCTGTCGGCCATGGATGCGATGGCGCGTGGCTACATGCTGTCGGACGCGGTGATGATTCTGGGCTCGCTGGATATTGTGTTTGGGGAGGTTGACCGATGATCACCGAAGCCACCATAGCGCGGTTTGCGCGCGAGGTCGCCAAGTACCCGCCGGAGCGCAAGCAGTCGGCCGTGATGGCGTGCCTGTCGATCGTGCAGGAAGAGCAGGGCTGGATCAGCCAGGAGAGCGAGGCGTTCATTGCCGAGTATCTGGAAATGCCCGAGATCGCGGTGCACGAGGTCACGACGTTCTACAACATGTACAACCAGCAGCCAGTCGGCAAGTTCAAGCTGGCTGTCTGCACCAATCTGCCCTGCCAGCTGCGCGGCGCCAAGGAGGCGCTGCACCATCTGGAAGAGCGCCTGAAGGTGCACATGGGCGACACCACGGCCGATGGCCTTTTCACGCTGCAGCAGTGCGAATGCCTGGGTGCCTGCGCCGATGCGCCGGTCATGCTGGTCAATGACCGCGACATGTGCAGCTTCATGAGCAACGAGCGCCTCGACGAACTGGTCGACGTGCTGCGCGAGGAGGCCAATTCATGAATCTGCATGACAAGCTGAAACGGTTCAAGGCAACGGGTCGTGAGACCTGCTTTCACGGCCGCCACATCAATCCGCAGATCTACGCCGAACTCAATGGCGAGAACTGGCGTCTGGCCGACTACGAAAAGCGCGGCGGCTACAGCGCGCTCAGAAAGGTGCTGGGCAAGGACGGCGGCGCCGGGCTGTCGCAAGACGACATGGTCGCGCTGCTCAAGGCATCGTCGCTGCGCGGGCGGGGCGGGGCGGGCTTTCCTACCGGTCTGAAATGGAGCTTCATGCCGCGCAGCTTTCCCGGCCAGAAGTACGTGGTGTGCAATTCCGACGAGGGGGAACCCGGCACCTGCAAGGACCGCGACATCCTGCTGTACAACCCGCACATCGTCATCGAGGGGATGATTCTCGCTGGCTACACCATGGGCGCCAGCGTGGGTTACAACTACATCCACGGCGAGATCTTCGAGGCCTACGAGCGTTTCGAGGAGGCGCTGGAAGAGGCCCGGGCAGCCGGCTACCTGGGCGAGGACATTCTTGGCAGTGGCTTCAACTTTCAACTGCATGCCCACCACGGGTTTGGCGCCTATATCTGTGGCGAGGAAACCGCGTTGCTCGAGTCGCTCGAGGGCAAGAAGGGCCAGCCGCGCTTCAAGCCGCCGTTTCCGGCAAGTTTCGGTCTGTATGGCAAGCCCACAACCATCAACAACACCGAGACATTTGCTGCTGTGCCATGGATTGTGCGCAACGGCGGTGAGGCCTACTTGGCGTGCGGCAAGCCCAACAATGGCGGCACCAAGATCTTCTCCGTCAGCGGTGACGTGCAGTGGCCAGGCAACTACGAGGTTCCGCTGGGCACGCCGTTTGCCAAGCTGCTGGAGCTCGCTGGCGGCATGCGCCCTGGCCGCACGCTCAAGGCCGTGATTCCGGGTGGGTCCTCCTCTCCGGTTATTCCGGCCGACATCATGATGGAGTGCACGATGGACTACGACTCCATTGCCAAGGCCGGCTCGATGCTTGGCTCTGGTGCGGTCATCGTGATGGACGACACCCGCTGCATGGTCGAGGCGCTGGCGCGGCTGTCTTACTTCTATGCGCACGAGTCCTGCGGCCAGTGCACGCCATGCCGCGAAGGCACGGGCTGGCTGTCGCGGGTCGTGCACCGCATCCTGGAAGGGCAGGGGCGTCCAGGGGATCTTGAGCTGCTCGACAACGTTGCCGGCAACATCATGGGGCGCACCATCTGCGCCCTGGGCGATGCGGCAGCCATGCCGGTGCGAGCCATGCTGAAGCACTTCCGCCATGAGTTCGAGGCCAAGATCGCAGCCGCCGCGCCCGCGCCGGTAACCGCGCCGCTGCAGCCTGGCCTGGCTGGTGCACTGGCCGCAGCTGCGGCTGCAAATGCCGCCGAACGCGCGGCAGCTTGAAGGAGACCCCATGGTTGAAATCGAACTCGATGGCAAGAAGGTGGAGGTCGCCGAGGGCAGCATGATCATGCATGCCGCCGAGAAGGCAGGCACCTACATTCCGCATTTCTGCTACCACAAGAAGCTCTCCATCGCGGCCAATTGCCGCATGTGTCTGGTGGACGTCGAAAAGGCACCCAAGGCCTTGCCGGCTTGCGCCACGCCAGTGACGCAAGGCATGATCGTGCGCACCGCCAGCGCCAAGGCGACGCAGGCGCAGCAGGCGGTGATGGAGTTCCTGCTCATCAATCACCCGCTGGACTGCCCGATCTGCGACCAGGGGGGGGAATGCCAGCTACAGGATCTGGCCGTTGGCTATGGCAAGGGCAGTTCGCGTTACCAGGAGGAAAAGCGTGTCATCCTCCACAAGAATGTAGGCCCGCTGATCTCCATGGAGGAGATGAGCCGCTGCATCCAGTGCACGCGCTGCGTGCGCTTTGGCCAGGAAGTGGCCGGCGTGATGGAGCTGGGCATGATCAACCGCGGCGAGCATTCCGAGATCACCACCGTCAAGGGCGACACCGTCGACTCGGAACTCTCGGGCAACATGATCGACATCTGCCCGGTCGGCGCGCTGACGAGCAAGCCGTTTCGCTATCAGGCACGGGCCTGGGAGCTGTCGCGCCGCAAGTCGGTGGCACCCCATGACTCCTCGGGAGCCAACCTGATCGTGCAGGTCAAGAACCATCGCGTGATGCGCGTGCTGCCGTTCGAGAACGAGGCGGTCAACGAATGCTGGATTGCCGATCGCGACCGTTTTTCCTATGAAGCGCTCAACAGCCCGGAGCGCCTGACGGTGCCATTGATCAAGCAGGGTGGCGTCTGGCAGGAGGCGTCCTGGCAGCAGGCACTGGAATATGTGGCCAATGGCTTGAGCGCAATCAGGGCCGAGCATGGTGCCAATGCCATTGGCGCCCTGGTCAGCCCGCACAGCACCCTTGAAGAGCTACTGCTGGCACGCCAGCTGCTCGATGGCCTGGGCAGCGACAACATCGATTACCGCCTGCGCCATGCCGACTTCCGGGCGCCACAGGGTGTGCGTTGGCTGGGCACATCGATTGCATCGCTGTCGACCATGGAACAGGCGCTGGTGATCGGCTCCAACATTCGCAAGGACCATCCGCTGTTTGCGGCGCGGCTGCGCCACGCCACGCGGGGCGGGGCGCAGATCTACGCCTTTTCCGACAAGCGCTACGACTGGGCCATGCCCCTGGCGCACAGCTGGTGCGTGCCCAGCCGCGACTGGCTGGCCGCGCTGGCCGGGCTGGCGTCCGCAGTGGCCGAACAAAAGGGCGTGCAGGCGCCGGTTGCCGGTATGGCGGCCGAGGGCGACGCTGCCGCGGCCAAGCAACTGCTGGCAGGCGCAGGCGCGCACAAGGCCATTTTGCTGGGCAATGCGGCAGCACACCATCCGCAGGCTACTGAACTGCTGGCCATTGCCAACTGGCTGGGTGAGCAGATCGGCGCCAGCGTTGGCTTCTTGACGGAAGCGGCCAACACCGTCGGTGCGCAGTGGGCCAAGGCCTTTCCGCAGGCAGGTGGCATGCATGCGGCGCAGATGCTCGTTGGTGGTCTGAAGGCCGCGCTGCTGCTCAACACCGAGCCGGTTTTTGACAGTGCCGCAGGGCAGGCCGCTGCTACCGGACTGCAGCAGGCAGACATGGTGGTCACGCTCAGCCCGTTCAAGACCAATCTTGCGTTTTCCGATGTGCTGCTGCCCATTGCCCCGTTTACGGAAACGTCCGGTACGTTCGTGAATGCCGAAGCGCGCGTGCAGAGTTTTCACGCGGTCGTGCGTCCGCTGGGCGAGACGCGTCCGGCCTGGAAGGTGTTGCGCGTGCTGGGCAATCTGCTGGGTCTGCCCGGGTTCGATTACGAAGACTCATTGCAGGTCCTCAGTCGTGCCTTCAATGGCGGCAAGCAGGACTTTCTTCCCGAGTCGGTGCTCAGCAACGCGGCAGACATCGACGACATCGTGGTGGCGCCAGCCCAGGCGGAGCCGGTGGTGGCGACCATCTACCAGCTCGATGGTTTGGTGCGGCGTGCACCTGCGCTGCAGGAAACGCGTGACGCCAAGCTGGGGCCGCTGGCGGGACTGGCCGCCGTATCGGATGATGAAGCAGGCGAGCGTGCACCGCGTCACGCATACGAAGAGGTAACGCCGACATGATCGATTCGTTCTACAACTGGGGCGCGGACACGCTCGGCGGCATTGCCTGGCCGGTGGTCTGGAACCTCATCAAGATTGTGCTGATCGTGGCGCCGCTGCTGTTGGCAGTAGCGTATCTCACGCTGTGGGAACGCAAGTTCCTCGGCTGGATCCAGGTGCGCTACGGCCCCAACCGGCTGGGCCCGTGGGGGTTGCTGCAGCCGATGGCCGATGGCCTGAAGCTGTTGACCAAGGAGATCATTCGCCCGACCAATGCCAGCTTCAAGCTTTACCTGCTGGGGCCAGTGCTGGCCATCACGCCTGCGCTGGCGGCCTGGGCGGTGATTCCGTTCGGCCCCGACATGGCCTTGGCGAATGTGCATGCCGGCGTTCTGCTGATCATGGCGATCACCTCGATCGAGGTCTATGGCGTCATCATTGCCGGTTGGGCTTCGAACTCGAAATACCCGTTTCTCGGCGCCATCCGTGCTTCGGCGCAGATGATCAGCTACGAGATTGCACTGGGCTTCTGCTTCCTGGCGGTGGTGATGGTGTCGGCCAGCATGAACCTCTCGGACATCGTGGCGGTACAGCAGGTTGGCATTTTCCAGGACATGGGGCTGAACTTCCTGTCCTGGAACTGGCTGCCGCTGCTGCCACTGTTCGTCGTCTACATGATCTCGGTGGTGGCCGAGACCAACCGCCACCCGTTCGACATGGTCGAGAGCGAGGCCGAGCTGGTGGCTGGCCACATGGTCGAGTACTCCGGCATGGGCTTTGCCATCTTCTTTCTGGCCGAGTACACCAGCATGTGGCTGGTGTCCTTCCTGGCGGCCATCCTGTTTCTCGGTGGCTGGGACGCGCCGGTCGGTTTTCTCGAGTTCATTCCCGGCTGGCTCTGGCTGGGGCTGAAGGCGGCGCTGGTGGTGACCTGGTTCATCTGGATCCGTGGCACGTTCCCGCGGTTCCGCTATGACCAGGTGATGCGCCTGGGCTGGAAGATTTTTATCCCGCTGACGCTGGTGTGGGTGGTGGTGGTCGGCATCTGGCTGTTCTCCCCCTTCAACATCTGGCCTCAACAGTGATGGAGCGCGCACATGGCTGAAACCACGACTGAAACGCAATCCAGGGGCACTGCTGCGCATGTGCCCGAGCACGCCTTCTCGCTGAAGGATTTTTTCAAGAGCTTCATGCTCTGGGAACTGCTCAAAGGCATGGTGCTGACGGGACGCTATGCGTTCTCCCCACACGTTACCGTGCAGTTTCCGGAGGAAAAGACGCCGCTGTCGCCGCGGTTTCGCGGCCTGCATGCGCTGCGGCGTTACGAGAACGGGGAGGAGCGCTGCATTGCCTGCAAGCTGTGCGAGGCGGTATGCCCGGCGCAGGCCATCACCATCGAGTCCGATGTGCGCGACGACGGCACGCGCCGCACCACCCGCTATGACATCGATCTGACCAAGTGCATCTTCTGCGGTTTCTGCGAGGAGAGCTGCCCGGTGGACTCCATCGTCGAAACCCAGATTCTCGAGTACCACGGCGAGAAGCGCGGTGACCTGTATTTCACCAAGGAAATGCTGCTGGCGGTGGGTGATCGTTACGAGAAGGAGATTGCGGCGGCCAAGGCTGCAGATGCACCTTACCGCTAGCGCCGTGTGGCGGTTGCGGCGGCATCCGCTGCCGCGACAGGCCATGTGGTACGAAAGACAGTGATACCCGGTTGAACCATCCCGCGCAAGGTGCGTTGCGCCTTGCCCTGTGCCCGCACGCATTGGCGTGTTGGTCAGTTCCTAGAGAAGCCAGTCATGGACGTCAGAACCGTTTTTTTCTACGTATTCGCAGTGCTGCTGCTGTTTGCGGCGGTGCGCGTAATCACCGCGCGCAATCCGGTGCATGCGGTGCTGTACCTGATCTTCGCCTTTTCGCAGGCGGCCGGCATCTGGCTGCTGCTGCGTGCCGAGTTTCTGGCTATTTTGCTGGTGATGGTCTATTTGGGCGCGGTGATGGTGCTGTTCCTGTTCGTCGTGATGATGCTGGATGTGCGCATCGAGCGGATGCAGGGCCAGTTCAAGAAGCAGTGGCCGGTGGCGCTGCTGATCTTCGCCTTCGTGGTCGGCCAGATGATTGCCGTGCTGTGGGTGGGCTTTCCCACCACGGACGCGGCGGGCGAGGCCATTGCGCTGGATCCCGACTACAACAACACCCGCCAGCTGGGCATGCTGATGTACAGCGAGTACGTGTTGCCGATCCAGGTGGCCGGGGTGATATTGCTGGTAGGCATGATTGCCGCGATTGCGCTGACGCTGCGCCGGCGCGATGACACCAAGATCATCGATCCGTCGCTGCAGATCCATGTCAAGGCGCAGGATCGTCTGCGCATCGTGCAGATGGAGCCCGTTCGCGCGCCGGCCGGCGACGACGAAGCCACGCAGGCCGCAGGCGATGCCGCACAAGAGGAGAAGAAGTCATGAGCTTGACGCTGGGGCACTTTCTGTCGCTGGGCGCGCTACTTTTTGCGATCTCGGTGATAGGCATCTATCTGAATCGCAAGAATCTGATCGTGCTGCTGATGGCCATCGAGCTGATGTTGTTGGCCGTCAACATGAACTTCGTCGCGTTCTCGCACTATCTGGGCGATTTGCACGGCCAGGTATTCGTCTTCTTCATCATGACGGTGGCGGCTGCCGAGGCCGCCATCGGCCTGGCGATCCTGGTGCAGCTGTTCCGTGCGCGCACCAGCATCAGCGCGGATGAGCTGACGACGCTCAAGGGTTAAGCAGAGGGAAGACACAGAAATGACACCAACACTCTCCGCCGCAACCTTGCTCTGGGTGCCGCTGGCACCGCTGATTGGCGCGGCCATCGTCGGCATCTTCGGCACCGCCATGGGAGGCAACCTGCTCGGCCGTAAGGCCGGGCACAGCATCACCATCGCCGGCGTCTTCATCGCGCTGCTGATCTCGTTGGCGACGCTGTGGAAAGTCGTCAACGGCGCGCCTGTGCTCAATGAAACCATCTACCAGTGGGCGGCGCTTGGCAATGTCGTGATGGAGGTCGGCTTTCAGATCGACAGCCTGTCGGCGATGATGATGGTCGTGGTGACCTTTGTGTCACTGATGGTGCACATCTACACCATCGGCTATATGCACGACGATCCGGGCTACAACCGGTTCTTCTCGTACATCTCGCTGTTCACGTTCTCCATGTTGATGCTGGTGATGAGCAACAACATGCTGCAGCTGTTCTTTGGCTGGGAGGCCGTAGGGCTGGTTTCCTACCTGCTGATTGGTTTCTGGTACACCAAGTCCACGGCGGTGTTTGCCAATCTGAAGGCCTTTCTGATCAACCGGGTGGGCGATTTTGGCTTCATCCTTGGCATCGGGCTCCTGTTTGCAAGTGTCGGCACGTTCAATTACAGCGAGGTGTTCGCGCGTGCCGATCACCTCGCCACGCTGCACCTGCCCGGTACCGATTACAGCCTGCTGACGGCGGCTCTGATCTGCCTGTTCATCGGCGCGATGGGCAAGTCGGCGCAGTTTCCGCTGCATGTCTGGCTGCCGGACTCCATGGAGGGGCCAACGCCGATTTCGGCGCTCATCCACGCCGCGACGATGGTGACCGCCGGCATCTTCATGGTGGCGCGTTTCTCGCCGCTGTATGAGCTGTCAGATACCGCACTGAACTTCATCCTCATCATCGGTGCCATCACGGCCTTCTTCATGGGGCTGCTAGGGCTGATCCAGAACGACATCAAGCGGGTGGTCGCGTATTCGACGCTGTCGCAGCTGGGCTACATGACGGTGGCGCTGGGCGCGTCGGCCTACCATGTCGCGGTGTTCCACCTGATGACGCATGCCTTCTTCAAGGCGCTGCTGTTCCTGGGCGCCGGTTCCGTGATCATGGGGTGCCACCACAATCAAGACATGCGCTACATGGGTGGTCTATGGAAGTACATGCCGATCACCTGGATCACTTCGCTGCTGGGTTCCCTGGCGCTGATCGGTACGCCGTTCTTCTCGGGCTTCTACTCCAAGGACGCGATCATCATGGCGGTGGGGGCCAGCAATCTGCCGGCGTCAGGCGTCGCCTATCTGGCCGTTGTCTCCGGAGTGTTCATCACGGCCTTCTATTCATTCCGCATGTATTTCCTGGTGTTCCACGGCAAGGAGCGCTATGACCAGGATCCGCATGCGCATGCCCATCACGACGACCATGGCCACCATGGCGGCAAGCCGCATGAGTCGCCGTGGGTAGTGACCGTGCCGTTGGTGCTGCTGGCCATTCCGTCCGTGTGCATCGGCTGGATCGTGATGCAGTTCCTGTTCGGGCCGTTCTTTGACGGTGTGATCTTCGTGGATGGCGAAAAACATCCGGCCATGGCCTACCTGGCACACCACATCCATGGCTGGCTGGAGCTGGCGCTGCACGGTTTCGTGACGCTGCCGTTCTGGCTGGCGCTGGGCGGCGTGGTGGCAGCGTGGTATTGCTACATGGTCAATCCTGCCGTGCCGGCGTTCTTCCAGCGCACCTTGCATCCGGTGTACCGCCTGTTCGAGGAAAAGTACTACATGGACAAGCTCTGGATCAATGGCATTGCGGGCAACTTCATGCGGCTGGGCAAGGTGTTCTGGAAGGCTGGTGACCAGACGGTTATCGATGGGGCGGTGGTAAACGGCTCCTGGAAACTGGTAGGTTGGGTCGCTGGCATCGTGCGCTGGCTGCAATCCGGGTTCATTTACTACTACGCGCTGGTCATGATTCTGGGTGTGTTCGCGCTCATGACGTATTTCGTGTGGCGGAACTACTGAGGGAACAATAAAAATGTGGTTAAGTCTCGCGATCTGGGTGCCCATCGTGGCGGGCATCGTGCTGCTGCCTCTTGGCAAGCCCGGGCAGGAAAATCTGGTGCGCTGGCTGGCGCTGATTGGTGCCATCCTCGGCTTTCTGGTCACCGTTCCGCTCTATACCGGCTTCGAGCTGGGGACAGCGCAGATGCAGTTCGTCGAGCGCGCACTGTGGATCTCCACCTTCAACATCCATTACCACCTGGGTATTGATGGCCTGTCGTTCTGGTTCGTGCCGCTGACGGCCTTCATCACCGTGCTGGTGGTGATTGCGTCTTGGCAGAGCATCACCGAGCGCGTCAACCAGTACATGGGCGCGTTCCTGATCCTCTCGGGCTTGATGATCGGGGTGTTTACCGCGCTCGACGGCATGCTGTTTTACGTATTCTTCGAGGCCACGCTGATTCCGATGTATCTCATCATCGGGATCTGGGGCGGGCCGCGCAAGATCTATGCGGCGTTCAAGTTCTTCCTGTACACGCTGCTTGGCTCGCTGCTGACGTTGATCGCAGTGATCTATCTCTACAACGCCTCGGGCGGCAGCTTCGATATACAGACCTGGCACAACACGCCGCTGTCGATGCTGGAGCAGACCTGGATCTTCTTTGCGTTCTTTGCCGCGTTTGCGGTGAAGATTCCGATGTGGCCGGTGCACACCTGGCTGCCTGACGTGCACGTGGAAGCGCCCACCGGCGGTTCGGCAGTGCTGGCGGCGATCATGCTCAAGCTCGGCGCCTACGGGTTCTTGCGATTCTCGCTGCCGATTGCGCCGGACGCTGCGCATGAGTACGCATGGCTGATGATTGCGCTGTCGCTGATTGCTGTGATCTACGTCGGCTTGGTGGCCATCGTGCAGGAGGACATGAAGAAGCTGGTCGCCTACTCTTCGGTGGCGCACATGGGCTTTGTCTCACTGGGCTTTTTCCTTTTTAACCACATTGGCATGACTGGCGCCATCGTGCAGATGGTCTCGCACGGCTTCGTCTCGGCGGCAATGTTCCTGGCCATTGGCGTGCTGTATGACCGCATGCACACGCGTGAGATTGCGGCCTACGGTGGTGTGATCAACACCATGCCGAAGTTTGCCGCCTTTGCACTGCTGTTTGCGATGGCCAATGCGGGCCTGCCGGGCACGGCAGGTTTCATCGGCGAGTGGATGGTCATCATCGGCGGTGTGCAGTACAGCTTCATCGTGGGTCTGTTGGCGGCGACGGCGCTGATTCTCGGGGCTTCTTATTCGCTGCTGATGTACAAGAAGGTCTATCTGGGCGATGTGGCCAACGACAATGTCCGGCAGCTGCAGGACATCAACTGCCGCGAGATGCTGGTGCTGGCCATTCTGGCCGTCTGCGTGATTTTCATGGGCGTCTATCCGAAGCCGTTTACCGACATCATGGATGCCTCGGTCGTCAACCTGCTGGCGCACGTCGCGCAGGCCAAGCTGCAGTAATCGCTACAGAAAAAGAGCCGAAAGATGATTGATAGATATAGCTGGGTGGCGGTGTATCCCGAACTGGTGCTGCTCATCATGGGCTGCGTGATCACACTTGTCGATTTACGCGAGAAGAGCCGACTGCGCAGCACAACGCACTGGCTAACGTTGCTGACATTGATCGCGGTGGCAGCCATGAACTTCACGTACGCCATCAATGGCAACACCGTGTATGGCTTCGGCAACATGCTGGTGGTCGATGCCATGGCGGGCTGGCTCAAGGGCTTTGCCGCGGTGACGGTGGCGGTGGTGCTCATCTACGCCCGGCCCTATGCGGCGCCGCGTGCGATGATGCGTGGCGGAGAATTGTTCTCCCTGTCGCTGTTTGCGCTGCTGGGCATCGACTTGATGATTTCCGGCAACAACCTGCTGCTGCTGTATCTCGGACTCGAGTTGTTGACGCTGTCCAGCTATGCGTTGGTGGCACTGCGCCGTGACGATGCGCAGGCCACGGAGGCGGCGATGAAGTACTTCGTGCTAGGGGCCATGGCCAGTGGCTTCCTGCTCTACGGCATGTCCATGCTGTATGGTGCCACGGGATCACTGGACATCGGCGAGATCTTCCGTGTCGTCAACTTCGGGCTTGTCGACAGCCCGCAGGTGCTGGTGTTCGGATTGGTCTTCATCGTCGCCGGTCTGGCGTTCAAGCTGGGCGCCGTGCCGTTTCACATGTGGATTCCCGACGTTTATCACGGCGCGCCGACCGCCATCACGCTGCTGATCGCATCGGCGCCCAAGCTGGCGGCGTTTGGCATCATCATGCGCATTCTCATCGACGGGCTGATTCCCTTGGCCGCCGACTGGCAGCAGATGCTGGGCGTGCTGGCAATCTGTTCGCTGTTTGTGGGAAACCTTGCGGCTATTGCGCAACACAACATCAAGCGGATGCTGGCGTATTCGACCATTTCGCACGTAGGCTTCATCCTGCTGGGGCTGATGTCGGGTGTGCATGGCGGCGAGTTCACCGCGGAAAGCGCGCAGGCGGCGTATGGCTCGGCGATGTTCTACGTCGTGACCTATGTGCTGACTACGCTGGCGACCTTTGGCATCTTGCTGCTGCTCACGCGTGACGGATTCGAATCCGAAGACATCAGTGATCTCGCTGGTCTCAATCAGCGCAGCCCGCTCTATGCCGGAATCATGGCGCTGTGCATGTTCTCGATGGCAGGTATTCCGCCGCTGGTGGGGTTTTACGCCAAGTTCACCGTATTACAGGCGCTGCTGGCAACGCAGGCACCGCTGGCGGTGGCATTGGCGGTATTTGCCGTCATCATGTCGCTGATCGGCGCCTTCTATTACCTGCGGGTCGTCAAGGTCATGTACTTCGATGCGCCGGAGCCCCACCCGGGCCGGATCCAGACGAGCTGGGACGTGCGGGCCGTTCTGACTGCCAACGGCGCACTGATGCTGGTGCTTGGCCTCCTGCCTGGTGGGCTGATGGCCCTGTGTGCACAGGCAATTCTGAACGCGTTGCGTACCTGAGGGCAGGGGTGTGGTGCCGCGCGGGCGCATCAGCTCCTCTGCGCATCGGTAATAGCGCATGAACATGGATGCCGCCATCTGGTTGCTGATCGGCCTGGCCGTTGCCGCAGCCAACGCACCGTTTGTCAGCTCGCGACTGCTGCTCGTGGGGCCGCGTTCTGCAGGCGCCAAATCGCCACGTTGGCACATGCTGGAGCTGTTGCTGCTCTATGGCGTGGTGGGGGTGATTGGCCGCTTGTTTGAAGCCCAGGTGGGGCAGGTTGCCAGCCAGGGCTGGGCGTTTTATGTCATCACGGGCTGCCTGTTCCTGACGTTTGCCGCGCCTGGCTTTGTCTACCACTATCTCTGGAAGCGATTGGCACGAGGCTGAAGCCGGTGCGCGCTCTGCGCCGCCGTGGCCGCAAGGATGTGACTGGGGCGGCCGCCGTGAAAACTTGATGAAAAACCCGCAAAATCGCGCCTATGAAGGTTCTTGATTTGCGTTGCGATGCAGGCCATGTGTTCGAGGGCTGGTTTGCCTCTGAGGAGGACTACCAGGGGCAGCGCAGCCGTGGTCTGCTGCAGTGCCCCATGTGCAACAGCTGTGCTGTTGAAAAAGCCTTGAGCGCACCCCGGCTCAAGGCCAAGAGCAATCGTCGCCTGGATGGCGATGCCGTGCCGGTCGCCAGTGCAGTAGCGGCGCCAAGCGAGGCGCAGATCCTGGCGCAGTTGCACGCGCGCTGGCTGGCCCATGCCCGAGCCGTCCTGCGCGAGGGCGAAAACGTCGGAGATGCCTTTGCCGATGAGGCGCGCCGCATCCACAGCGGCGAGGCGCCTGAGCGACTCATCCACGGCCAGGCGTCGGTGCAGGAGGTGGTGGAGCTGCTGCAGGAGGGGGTGCCGGTGCTGCCGCTGCCCGAGGCGGCCAGCGAGCCCTTGCAGTAACTGGTTACTTGCGCGCCAGGCGGTGCGCCTGCCACCAGCTCAGCAGCGCGCCACTGATGCCGCTGGCGACGATCATTGCGATGCCTATGCTCGATGGCAGATCGGGAATGTCGCCAAAAAACAGCCAGCCTAACAGCACCGCCATGGCCACCTGCCCATACAGGTAGGGCATCAGTACCGTCGACGGTGCGAAGCGGTAGGCATGTGCCAGCAGCAAGTGGCCGACGGATGCAGCCAGTGCGCCCCCCGCTAACGCCATCCACATGGGCCACGGAGCGGAAAATGGCTGCCACGTCCATGGCAGCAAGGCTGAGATGGTCAGAAGTCCCACCAGCCCGGTGTAGAGGTGCGTGGTCAGTGGCGCATCGTAGCGTGCCAAGTGGGCGGTGATCAGCAGATAGAAGACATTGGCGGCAACCTGCGCCAGGGGCAGCAACATGACCCACCGGAAGTCCATGCTGCCAGGCTGGATGATCAGCACCGCACCGCTCAATGCGATGCCCAGCAGCAGCCACCGCAGCATGGGCAGCCTCTCGTGCAGTACCACGATGGCGAGCACCGAGACGACGACCGGGGCAATCATCGCGATAGCGGTGAACTCGCCGACATTGATGTAGCGCAGGCTCACGAACGACAAGCTGCTGGAGAGCACGTACGCGCAGGCACGGGCGATCTGCCACGGCAGGTTCTGCGGGTGCGGCAGCCAGCTGCCTGTGTCGCGCTTTAGCAACACCAATGTCATGCACGTCTGCATCAGAAAACGCACCCAAAGCGCGACCAGAACGGGGATAGCTACGGCTACGAAGCGCGAACTGGCATCGAGCAGCGCAAACAGCACCACCGCCATGCAAGCCAGGGCAATGCCGGTCAATGGGGAGGCAGGAGGCATGGAAAGCAGAAAGTGGAAGATTGCGCGTCGCTGCGGGCAGCCGCTGTCGCGACACTCCGTGGTGCAAGGGCCGCATTATCGTTGGTGCTGCTGGCGAGCTGGGCAAGGCGCCTCGCATGCACGCATGTAGAGACGGATGGCCGATGCGAAAAAAACCGTTGTCGCTGGCAGTGCGGCGGATGCAGTCACAATGCAGCCGTTTATCCCATTGACTTCTGCTGCTCAGGAGCCCTTATGAACGCCATGCTGCAATCTTTCTGGCGCGCGTTGGTCGACAGCTTTCGCCCCCGCGTGATCGCCTTGTCGCTGTTGCCGCTGGGCATCATCATCGTTGCGGCGGTGGTGCTGGGTTGGCTGTACTGGGGGGAGGCCGTCGCCAGGGTGGCTGGCTGGATGCAGGCCAGCAGTATCTGGACATGGGTAGACGGCCGTCTGATCGGCCTTGGCGTGAACAATGCCACGGAGTTTCTTGCTCCCGTTCTTGTCATCATGCTGGTCACGCCGGTGCTGATCATCGTCGCACTGCTGTTGGTTACGCTGTTCATGACGCCGCTGATGGCCAATGATGTGGCCGCGCGGCGCTTTCCAAACCTGCAAAGGCGCGGGGGAAAGCAGGTTTTCTGGCGCAGCCTCGGCTGGTCGCTGCTGTCGACGCTGGCCGCCTTTGCGGCGCTGGTGGTGACCTTGCCCTTGTGGCTGGTACCGCCGCTGGCGCTGGTGGTTCCGCCGCTGATCTGGGGCTGGCTGGCTTATCGTGTACTCAGTTTTGATGCGCTGGCCCAGCATGCCACGGTGGCCGAACGGCAGGTGCTGCTGGCGCAGCACCGCTGGCCGCTGCTGGTCATCGGTGTGGCTTGCGGCTTTCTGGGCGCCACGCCCAGTCTGGTGTGGGCATCGGGCGTGGTGTTTGCGGTTGCGTTTCCGGTGCTCATTCCGGTTGCCGTGTGGCTGTTTACTTGGGTGTTTGCATTTACCTCACTGTGGTATGCGCATTACTGCCTCAGGGAGCTGGCGCGTCTGCGCGGGCCGCAGGGGCAGGACCTGACGCCCACCCCTTCGGAGACGCCGCCCGCCCAGGAAGCGGGGAAGACGCCATCGGCTGCCGAGGGTGCCATCACTGACATCGACCCGGCGCAGCCGCGTCTTCCTGCTGCGCGCGATGGCGGCGCGGCCACCAGCGAGGAGTGAGCAGTGCCCGGCGCAGGTCGCCATTGCGCCAGCGGAAATAGAGGCGAGGCGCATCTTGGACCAAGTTGGTGGGCGGCAACCCTGTGTTATGGTTCCACCGCTTGGCGAGGCGGCGCGGGATAGGAAAGATCGTAAAAAGGTTTCGAGAGAGAGGATTGACCATGTCTGATTCATCCACCATGCAACTGGCTGCCTTCGTCGGCCGCAGTGCGCGCCTGAGCGGGCTGGCGATGGCGGCACTCCTGGCGGCAGCCTGTACCACCACGCCACTTCCGCCGTGGCCCGCGCCAGGCAGCGACCCGGCGGTGCATCAGCCTGCGGTGCCTGCTGCACCAGTGGACGCTGCCGCCGCGCAGGACTACAGCGAAGCTGTTGCCGCACGTTTTCCCGATCCGGCGGTGCGCTACCAGACGCCCGGCCTGCAGCCGGGGCGTACAACCTTCACAACCAATGCCGAGTTGCGCCAGTTCCTGCACGATGTGACTACCCGTGCGGCAGCGGGGGTGACCGCGCGCGTGCAAGCCATCGGCCAGTCCCAGCGCGGTCAGCCCATTGAGGCGCTGTATCTCGCAAGGGGCGGCGACGTATCGCCGTCCGCGTTCATGGCATCAGGCAAGCCTACGGTGCTGTTCATTGGTCAGCAGCATGGCAATGAGCCGGCTGCCAGCGAGGCAATGCTGGTAGTGGCCGAGCAGTTGGCCAGCGGATCGTGGAGCAATGTGCTTGCGCAGCTCAATGTCATCATCGTGCCGCGCGCCAACCCTGACGGCGCCGAGCAGGCCACACGCACGCTGGCCAATCGCATTGACCTCAATCGCGATCATCTGTTGCTGCGCTCGCCGGAGGCGCGTGCGCTCGCAAAGCTCACGCGTGAGTACCGACCGCTGGTCATCGTCGACAGCCACGAGTTCACGGTTGCAGGGCGTTTCCAGCAGAAATTTCAGGGTGTGCAGGCCTATGACGCCATGCTGCAATATGCCAATACGCCCAACATCGGCGAGTTCATCGTCAAGGCTTCCGACGAGTGGTTCGCGCTGTCGCTGTTCGAGGCGCTGGGTGCGGAGTCGCTGCGCACACAGTGGTATTTCACCACATCTGCCGACATGCAGGATCTGACGCTGGCGATGGGCGGCACGCGTGCGGATACGGGGCGCAACGTCAATGGCCTGAAGAACGCAGTCAGTCTGCTGGTTGAGACGCGCGGTATCGGCATCGGGCGCATGCACCTGCAGCGCCGGGTGCATGCCCATGTGGTGGCGGCACACACGGTGCTGGAGCAGGCGGCGTTGCGTGGCAACGAGCTCATGCAGGTACAGGCCTTCGTCGAGCGTGATGTTGCGGCCCAGGCGTGCCGGGGCCGCCTGGTCATTGACGCGCAGCAGCCGATGCAGAGCAGGGACATCACGCTGCTGGATCCGGTAACCGGCGCGGATATTGTGCGCACGCTGCCGTGGCGCTCGTCACTGCAGTTGCAGCCGACGGTCGAACGCAATCGCCCGTGTGGCTACCTCATCGCCAACGCCGAGACGGACGCGGTGGCGCGTCTGCAAATGCTGGGACTGGCGGTATGGCGGGTAGCCGAACCCGGAACGCTGCAGGTGGAACGCTATAACGAAATCGCGCGGGAGCAAGCAGAGCGCCTGGACGTGCGCGGCGTGATCGACGACGCGCAGGGCGAACATCTGCGGGTACAGGTGGCGCTGACTGGTGAGCGCGCGGAAGTGCCAAGCGGCAGCTTCTATGTGCCGCTGGGGCAGCCGCTGGCGCATCTGGCCGTGGCGGCACTGGAGCCGGATACGCAAAGCAGCTTTTTCGCCAACCGGGTGCTGCGCGATCTCGGCAGCCTGGTACGGGTGATCGAGCCACCGGCGCTGATTTTCGAGGAACTCGAATAGCCTGAGACACAGGGACGTGCACTTTGGCGTACTGCAGGCCATGACTGTTGACTTTGACCGTGCGCTGGCTGAGCCCAGCTGTATCACCAAAGTGGCTGGTGTGCGCGTAGGCCACGCCGAGATGGCGGGGCGCACCACCGGATGCTCGGTGGTATTGACCGAAGCGGGCGCGACGGCTGCTGTCGACGTGCGAGGTGCCGCGCCTGGCACGCGCGAGACGGACCTGCTGCAGCCGGGCAATCTCGTCGAGCAAGTGCATGCCCTCGTGCTGTGCGGGGGCAGTGCCTTTGGTCTTGCGGCCGTCGATGGTGTGATGCACTGGCTGGAGCAGCGCGGTATCGGCCTGGATACCGGCTTTGCACGTGTGCCCATCGTGCCGGCGGCGGTGCTGTTTGATCTGGTGCTGGGTAATGCGGCAATCCGCCCCGATGCGGCTTGCGGCTATGCGGCCTGCGAGGAAGCCGCGCGGCTGGCGCGTGCCGGCATGCAAGTGCCGCAGGGCAGCGTGGGCGCGGGCAGTGGCGCGGTGGTGGGCAAGCTGTTTGGTCTGGCCCATGCCATGCGCGGAGGCGTCGGAAGCGCCAGCGTGTGCGTCGAAGGCATTACCGTAGGGGCGCTGGTCGCCTGCAATGCCGTGGGGGATGTGCGCCACCCCACACGCGGTCACATCATTGCAGGCGCGCGCGTTTCGCCCGATGCCCTGCAGATGTGCGATGCCTATGAACGCTTGCTCGAGGGGACCCCGCCCACAGGGGTCTTGGCAGGCACCAATACCACGATCGGCGTGATCGCAACGGATGCGGCGCTGTCCCGGACTCAGCTCCAGCGCCTGGCAATGGCTGGCCATGATGGGCTGGCCAGAACCATTACTCCTGTCCACACGATGAGCGATGGCGATACCCTGTTTGCGCTGGCTACCGGGCGGGTGGCTGATCGCACGCTGTCCATGGTGGTGCTTGCCGCGATGGCGATGCAGGCCGTCATGCTGGCGACCGTGCGTGCCGTGCTGACGGCAACTGCGTACCGTGACAATGTGCTCTGGCTGCCGACGCCGCACACGTCACGTCCGCGCGAAGGAGCTGTGCCGTGATCGGGCTTGTCCAGCGGGTATGCCATGCACAGGTCAGCGTTGATGCACGTGTTGTCGGTGCCATCGATGCCGGTCTGCTGTTGTTTGTCTGCGCCGAGGTGGGCGACACCGAACGCGAGGCCGATCGTCTGCTGACCAAGGTGCTCAAGCTGCGTATCTTCAGTGATGATCAGGGGCGCATGCATTACAGCGTGCAGGATGTGCAGGGAGGGCTGCTGGTAGTCAGCCAGTTCACCCTCGCGGCAGACGTCTCGGGTGGAAATCGCCCCAGCTTTTCACACGCCGCGCCGCCTACCCAGGCAAAACAGCTGTATGACTATTTCCTGCGGCAAGCGCGTATTCGTCATGGCGTGGTGGAAGCAGGGGAATTTGCCGCCCATATGCAAGTCGCGCTCCTTAATGATGGTCCGGTAACCATCCCATTGCATATCCCACCGGCAAGCCCTTGTATTTTCTGAATGGCGTTGTCGTGAGTCCTGCCATTTAATAGGATGTTTGCATCTACGGCTCTGGCACGCCAAGGCTGGAAAGCGATCACGCACGGCCTAATGGTTTTCCCTATGGCGCGCGCAGTGGCCACTGGCGCAATGCCATGGCCGTTCGCGGTCCCTTGCTGGGCCACTCTTTAAAAAAAGTCGCGGCACCCGCATATAGGTTTGCGGCGATTTTGCGCGGTAGCGGATTCAGGCGACGGTGTCCGACGACTTATGGCGGCGAATATGCCTACAATTTGATTGTCAATTTCGCAAGGCAATGCCGTTTCATGGCTTGTCACACCGAGTCGCCCCGCGCGGCGCTTTTGCGACCGCGCTGCCTTCAACGGAAAAGAAAGATAGCGAAAGGGTCCCCATGAGCACGAATACATCTTCTTCGGTTGTAAAACGCACGCGTTCGGCCAGGTCATCGGCAGGCAAGGCGGCAGGTGCCGCGGTGGCTGCCGATGCCGCGCTGGCCCGCACGCGCAAAACCTTCCGCCTGCCTTCCGGCAAGCAAGGCATGTTGTATTCGCTGCCGCAGCTTGCAAAGCTCTATCCCAATGTGGAGCGCCTGCCCATCTCCATTCGGCTGGTGCTGGAGTCGGTGCTGCGCAACTGCGATGGCAAGCGTGTCACACCCGAGCATGTGCAACAGCTGGCCAACTGGCAGCCCAACGCCAAGCGGACGGAGGAGATTCCCTTTGTACTGGCGCGTGTGGTGTTGCAGGACTTCACCGGCGTGCCATTGCTGGCAGACTTGGCTGCCATGCGCAGCGTGGCCCAGCGCCTGGACAAACCGCCAGCGAAGATCGAGCCCCTGGTGCCGGTCGACCTCGTCGTCGATCACTCGGTGATGGTGGACTACTATGGCACCAAGGATGCGCTGGACCTGAACATGAAGCTGGAGTTCAAGCGCAACGAGGAGCGCTATGCCTTCATGAAATGGGGCATGCAAGCCTTCAAGACCTTTGGCGTGGTGCCGCCCGGCTTCGGCATCGTGCACCAGGTCAACCTGGAGTACCTTGCACGTGGCGTGCACAAAACCGCGGATGGTGTGTATTACCCGGACACGCTGGTGGGAACCGACTCGCACACCACCATGATCAACGGCATTGGTGTGGTCGGCTGGGGTGTTGGCGGGATCGAGGCCGAGGCTGCCATGCTGGGCCAGCCTCTGTACTTTCTCACGCCGGACGTGGTGGGCTTCGAGCTCAAGGGCAAGCTGCGCGAAGGCGTCACTGCCACGGACCTGGTGCTGACGGTGACCGAGATTCTGCGCAAGCAGAAGGTGGTGGGCAAGTTCGTGGAGTTCTTTGGCGAGGGGACCGCCAGCCTGTCCGTGCCAGATCGGGCCACCATCGCCAACATGGCGCCCGAGTACGGCGCGACCATGGGGTTCTTCCCGGTCGACAAGAAGACCATCGAGTACTTTGAGGGCACTGGCCGTACCAAGGCAGAGATCGAGGCCTTCGAAGCCTATTTCAAGGCGCAGAAGCTCTTTGGCGTGCCCAAGGCCGGCCAGATTGATTACTCCCAGGTGGTGACGCTCGACTTGTGCACCGTCACGCCCAGTCTGGCCGGGCCCAAGCGCCCGCAGGACCGCATTGAGCTGGGCAAGGTCAAGAGCACTTTCGTTGATCTTTTCAGCAAGTCGCCTGCGGAGAATGGCTTTAACCAGCCGGCAGAGCGCCTGGGACGGCGCTATTACGCCAGCGATGGTGTCTGCACCGACGATGTCTGTCCTCCCCCGGTCACCCCGCTGGAGGCGCAGCCGCCCATGCCGGAAGGTGCCGAGCGCAATAAGGCAGAAATGGTCCTCAATCGTCCCGATCTGCCTCCTGCTGAAACCGATTTGGCGGCCCAGCCTGCCGACCGCGGGGAGGAGGTGACACTGGGACACGGCGATGTGCTGATTGCCGCAATCACCAGCTGCACCAACACCTCCAACCCTAGCGTGCTGCTGGCAGCGGGCCTGCTGGCCAAGAAGGCGGTCAAGAAGGGCTTGCGCGTCAAGCCGCACATCAAAACCTCGCTGGCGCCGGGCTCGCGGGTCGTGACAGAGTATCTCGAAAAGGCCGGTCTGCTGCCGTATCTGGAGCAGTTGGGCTTCACGGTGGCCGGCTACGGGTGCACCACCTGCATCGGCAATGCAGGCGATCTGCGCAGCGAGTTCAATGAAACCATCATCAAGAACGATCTCGTCTGCGCTGCTGTGCTGTCAGGCAATCGTAACTTCGAGGCACGCATCCACCCGAACATCAAGGCCAACTTCCTGGCCAGCCCGCCGCTGGTGGTGGCCTATGCCATTGCCGGAACAGTGCTCAAGGACCTGATGAGCGAGCCGGTCGGGCAGGATGCCAAGGGCCGTGACGTCTACCTCGGAGACATTTGGCCGACCAGCGACGAGGTCTACAAGCTGCTCAAATATGCGATGAATGCGCGAGCGTTCCGCAAGAACTACGGCAGCATTGCGCAGAACCCCGGCAAGCTGTGGGAGAAGATCCAGGGCGTGACCGGCGAGACCTATTCCTGGCCCAAGAGCACCTACATTGCCGAGCCGCCGTTCTTTCGCGATTTCTCGCTGGACTCTGCGCCGGTGCAGATTGACGAGCGAGGCACGGCGGTGTCGGGGGCTCGCATCATGGCGCTGTTTGGCGACTCCATCACGACCGACCACATCTCGCCAGCCGGATCCATCAAAGAGTCCTCGCCTGCTGGCCAGTGGCTCAAGGAGCACGGTGTGATGAAGCAGGACTTCAACAGCTATGGCTCGCGAAGGGGCAACCACGAGGTGATGATGCGCGGCACCTTTGCGAATGTGCGCATCAAGAACCTGATGATTCCGCCAGCTGCGGATGGCTCGCGCGAGGAAGGTGGCGTGACGATCTACCAGGGTGAGGGCGAACTGGCTGGCAAGAAGATGCCGATCTACGACGCTGCAATGCGTTACATGCAAGCGGGTATCCCCACCGTGATCTTCGCAGGAGAGGAGTACGGTACCGGCTCCAGCCGCGACTGGGCGGCCAAAGGCACGCAGCTGCTGGGCATCAAAGCGGTCATTGCGCGCAGCTTCGAGCGCATCCACCGCTCCAACCTGGTGGGTATGGGTGTACTGCCGCTGCAGTTCCAGGGCAGTGATTCCTGGCAGGGACTGGGCCTGGATGGATCGGAGCAGGTCGACGTGTTCGTCCATCCTGAGCTCAAACCGCAGAGTGAGGCGACCGTGCGCATCACCCGCCGTGATGGCAGCGTGCAGGAGATCACGGTGACGCTGCGCATCGATACACCCATCGAAGTGGACTACTACCGCGCCGGTGGCATCCTGCCGTTTGTGCTGCGCGATCTGTTGCAGTGATGCCGCGTGCGTTGAGCCTGTCGCAGGCGTGAGGACCTGTTTGCATTCCTTCGCCTTGCGGTCCTTGGCGCAACGCGTCCGGCGAGACGGTGCCTCTTGCATCCTCGTCAACTGGCGGGGCAACGCGACGGCTGAAAAGATCGCAAAGAGGTTCTTAGCGCATGCGCTGCATTAGAATGGCGAGCTTGCGCCTGGCGACCGTTTCGCTGCCGGGCGTCAGTGCATGGTCGGCACGACCGCCACGCGCTGCCCCGGTGGTGGAATTGGTAGACACAGCGGACTTAAAATCCGCCGCTTACCGTAACAGGGGCGTGCCGGTTCGACCCCGGCCCGGGGCACCAGCAATAGGCAACAATCAGCTTGGCCCATGGCGGTCGTTTACGCCCGCCATGGCGCAACACGTGACATGCCGCCCTCAATGTTGGCCCTCTCCCATGCCTGGGAGGCACGGGCGGACAGGCATGGGCTTGTAACGCGACCAGGGAAGGGCTCGGATGGCTTGGTTGGGATTCCTTGTGCTGCAGGTGGCCGGTGCGCTGCTGGCACTATGGCTTGGCGGTCAGTGGTGGCATGCGCTGCTGGGAGCACTGATCAGCCTCTGGCTGGGCTTTTTCTACGTGAGCTGGCAGAACGCGCGCTTTTATCAATGGGCCAAGGACGAAGGCCAGGCGCCGCAACGTTTCTATGGCTGGTGGGCCAATCTGCAGTACTTCTGGCGCAAACAGCAGCGCAAGCACAGTTTCCGGGAAGAGCGCCAGCAGCGCCATCTGCAGGAGTTGCGCATGGCCATCCAGGCATCGCCCAATGGGGTGCTGCTGCTGGATCACGACTGGAGCATCGAGTGGCTCAACAACACGGCGGGCGAACATCTGGGGCTGGATATCGATCGTGATATCGGCCAGAACCTGCTGACCTTGGTACGTGATCCTGAATTTGCCAGCTATTGCGCGGTCGGTGATTTCCGTGAGACGCTGGAGATGGACGGGCGCAGCGCCGTTGCCGGCGCCAGCATGGGGCGGCGCCGGCTGGCGGTACAGCTGTTTGAGTATGGCGAGGACAAGCGTCTGATGCTCTCGCGTGACATCACGCAGATCCAGCACACCGAGGCGATGCGGCGTGACTTCATCGCCAATGTCTCGCATGAGATCCGCACACCCCTGACCATTTTTTCCGGCTATATCGAGACGCTGCAGACATTGCCCTTGCAGGATGAGGAGCGTGATCTGTACTACCGGCGCATGCAGCAACAGGCGCAGCGCATGCAGCTGTTGGTGGCTGATCTGCTGACTTTGTCCGCGCTGGAAGGCAGCCCGCTGCCCAATCTCAGCGAATATATCGAGGTGGCACAGCTGCTGCGGCTGTGTCAGGAAGAAGCGCTGGCGCTGTCCACCTCACTGGCGCAGGGCGCGCTCGCCCCCATGCATGCCATCACACTGCATTACGTCGATGAGCGTGGCCAGCGCTGGTTGTTGGACGGACGAAGCCGCACCGCCCAGCCTGTGGCAGGCGATAGCGTCGAGATGAGCCAGGTGCTGGCGGATGACGTGCAGAAGACATCGCCAGACGGCGCACAGCCATGGCCGGCCAACATGGGCAGGCTCGCCGGCAGCGAAAAGGAAATCCAGAGTGCGTTCTTCAACCTCATCACGAATGCTGTGCGCTATACGCCAGCTGGCGGAGCCATTGCGCTGGTCTGGCACTGGCATCCGGATGGCGGCGCCAGTTTTGCGGTGCGTGATACCGGACCGGGTATCGCCGCCGAGCATCTGCCGCGGTTGACTGAGCGCTTCTACCGGGTTGATCGCAGCCGCTCACGCGGCACCGGTGGTACCGGGCTTGGGCTGGCCATCGTCAAGCACGTGGTGCAGCGCCATGGTGGGCATTTGCATGTGGAGAGTCAGGTTGGCAAAGGCTCGCAGTTTCGCATCGAACTGCCTGCTGCCCGTATGGTGACGCCAGTTGCCGTGGTCGCGGCCGAACAGGAGCGCGCACGCCGCGAACGCATGCTGGCGGCGTGAGAACCTGTTCACGGACCGGACATTGCCGAAACCAGAGAATGCCCGCAGGAAGGCGCCATGCACATCGTCCATCCGCTACTGCGCGCCTCGCGGCGCAAGGCGGGTGCTCGCGACGATGAGCCGCAACTTCCGGGGCGGCGTTCAACGCGTTGGGTGCGAGAGGATCACGATGGCCTCGTCGCCGGTAGGCCGCTGGACACGGGCACGTTCACTCCAGCCTGCCGCATGCAGCTCGCCCTCGCGTTGCTGCCAACGCACGGCCGTCAGCATGGCCAGCGGGCAGGTCCTTGCCATCTCGGAGGATTCGGCATGCATGGGCCATCCGGCCTGACTGTAAAACGCTGCCAGCTGCGGTTGCAGCAGTCCGAGATCAACAATGCAGGAGGTGCGCGCGGGCACGTGTTCACGCAGCTTGTCGATAAGCGGAAGATAGCTGCGGCCATAGTCCAGCATCGGCAGCCACAAGGTCATCACCAGGACGACACACCAAGTGGCGCCGCCGGCTGGCAGGACCAGGCTTTTCCACAGTGCAGCGCGATGGCGCCCGGTGCGCCATGCAATGGCCATGAGCCAAACGGCGGTTGCCGCCAGCGCCAACACGAAGGCCAGCAGCGAGAACTGCGGAACATACTCCGGTGCCAGCTTGGCGACATTGGCCGCGGGCTTGGCCGGAAAGCCCGTTTGCGTGGCGGTCCAGATGACCCAGATCGCGACGCCACAGACGGTGAAGAACAGCAGCGTGAACCAGTCGATCAGCGCTGCCACGCTGCGGCTCAGGGTAGGCAGTGCAAAGGCGGCCAGCGTCGCTGCCATGGGCAAGCTGAGAAACAGCGTGCGGTCGCGTCGGGAGCCTTCCAGGCACACGGCCAGCGCCACGGTCACGGCAATGAGTGCGACCGGCAAGGCCAGATGGTAGGCCGGGCGACGATTGAAGAGGTGCCGGCGCCAGCGGTACAGGGCCCAGCATCCCAGCGGCCAGGCGGGCCAGCCAAACCAGATCAAAAGCCGCACGATGCTCTTCCACTCGTCGGCTGCGTAGCGTGGCACCGCCAGCGGCCATGCACCTTCGTGCCAGAGTGTGGTGGCCATCAGCGCCGCTGCAGCCAGCAGCACCAGAGGTAGCCAGAGGCGCGCGTGAGCGCGGCCCGTCGCCTCTTGGGGAACGGTCGCGTGCGGCAAGCCGTGGCCGAGGGGCGCGTCCGGGTGGCTGCACAGCAGCGCCAGCGTTGCAGCGCACAGGGCGATCAGCGTCCACAACGCGCCGCCCGACAGGTACAGCAGTGCTACAGCCACTGTGGCCCACAGCAACGCCAGCAGGGGGCGGTGTGGTACCGAGAGCGCCAGAAACAGCACGCTGGCGCCGCTTAGCTGTACCACGGACGCCGTGGTCTCGTGTGAGAACTGGATAAGCCCAAGGCATGCAATCAGCGCAAGCACGGCGCCGTCAGCCAGCGCCCGTGCATAGTCCACGGGCCGTGCCTCACCGCCGAAGGCAAAGGGCACGGGCTGGGCTTCATGCCGACGTGCCAGATAGTAGGCGGCATACCAGGTGGCCACAAAGCTTGCCAACACCAGCAGCATGAATGGCAGGCGGGTGGCCAGCTCGGGATCCAGCCACGGTGGAAGAATCCGAAGCGCGAGTGCCCCCAGCCATATTGGCAGGCGCTGCGAAGCGAATTCCAGAGGCTGCCCCACCAGCTGGGGCGTCAGCCAAGGGGAGTCGCCGCGCGCAATGGCCTGCATGAAGCCATAGGCGATGACGTCTTCATTCTTCCAGGCGCTGCGGCCGATAAAGCCCGCGCAGACGTACACCAGGCACAGCAGCCACAGCAGTGGCCGCGGCAGCGCCCGCACGGCCGCTTGCGTGACGATGGCTGGAGAGGGGGGGCGATTCAGGCGCAAATGAGCAATTCCGCAGTAGGCAGGAGACAAGGGACTGTCACGCGCGCGTTGTGGTCAGCGTGCATGGCAGATCGAATTATTGTGCCGCAAGCAATGGCAGGCATGACGGGCGCAGTGCGTGCATGGCGGGTTACCGCAAGGCATGCCGGACAGCGCCCTAGAGCCGTCTCATGCCACCCGCAGGGCCAAAAAAAGCCCGGTCTAGCCGGGCCTTGCTTGACGAGGTGGCGCAGTTCTTACTTGGCGCCGACCTTGCCAAAGCGATTGCGAAAGCGCTCGACACGACCGCCCATGTTGTCGACCGACTTTTGCGTGCCGGTGTAGAACGGGTGCGATTCGCTGGAGGTATCCAGCTTGAACATCGGCAGCTCACGGCCATCGTCGGTCTTGCCGGTTTCCTTGGTCGGTGCGCACGAACGCGTCACGAACTTGAAGCCGTTGGACAGATCAACGAACAGCACTTCGCGGTAATCGGGGTGGATGCCTTCTTTCATGGCGATAAATCCTTCACAACGCTGCCCTGAAAGGGCTTTTTATCCTGCAAAAAAAGATTTCAGCAGGAACTTCGCACCAGCCACATGCAGCACCCATTGCTGCAGCACTTAGCGCACGAAACCGAAGATTATCGCTCGTTTGCGCTCGCGCGGCAAGTCTGCATCACCGGAGAGAGGGCGCAGCATTTTCCTGTGGGGTCACGTGTGCGCCGCCTAAAGGATCCATTATCGCGGGTATCAGCTCCATTCGGGCCTCGAAACCGTGGTGCAAGCCGGCTGGGGGGGAAGATAGTCGCAACTGCCCTCGCAGGCCTCGCACGATGCTGGAAGTAATCGACATACCCAGACCGTATCCCGCTCTGTCATGGGCCTGGCGCACATGGCGGGTCTGCAGTGTGCTGAGCAATTCGGGCGAGACGCC
Source organism: Lampropedia cohaerens (assembly GCF_001005215.1). Classification (GTDB taxonomy): domain Bacteria; phylum Pseudomonadota; class Gammaproteobacteria; order Burkholderiales; family Burkholderiaceae_C; genus Lampropedia; species Lampropedia cohaerens. Next base: position 74,112 of record NZ_LBNQ01000019.1, on the reverse strand, counting down.
AGGACCGTGGTCACGCACGATGACGGTGGCGGGCGCCTGAACCAGTACTTCGACTTTGGCGTTGTCGCTGTAACGTAACGCGTTCTCGATCAGGTTCCGCAGTGCAATGGCCAAGGCGTCCGGATCAGCCAAGGCGACCGCTGACGCGTGTTCTGTTGCAGCTGGCGCGTTTGTCTCCAGCACATCCAACCGCTGCTGCGCGTTCTCGCTGATCCAGAATTCGCCAGCTACGGCGGTAGCCAGCTCCAGCAACGAGACGGCGTGCAGCCCTACGGACGAGACTGCCTCTGCGCGGGAGAGCTGCAGCAACTTCTCTGTACGGTGTGCCAGGTTCTTCAGGCCAGCCAGCGCCGCCTGAATGTCGCTGCGTTCGAGCTGTCCATCCAGCGCCGCTTGGAGGTGCAGTGTGGCAGTGGCCAGTGGCGTGCGCAATTCGTGTGCGGCGTTGGCCGCCAGTGTGCGCTCTACATCCAGTGCGTCGGAAAGCCGCTGCAGCATCCGGTTGACATCCTCGGCAACAGAGCGCAGTTCCTGTGGCATGCCCGCAGTCTGCACGGGACGCAGGTCAGTGCCGCTGCGCAGACTGATCTGCCGCTGCAGACGTTGCAGCACAGACAGCTTTCGTGCTGCGACGACGCGCAGCAGCAGCCCCAGGGCTACGAGCACCGCCACCATTACGAGAACCAACGTCAGCAAGGCGTTGATGAGGACGGTCCATCGTTCCTCAAGGGGGTCGGCCAACTGTAGAAACAGCGGTCGGTACGGATGCTCTACGGTATATATGCGCCAGGGGCCGAGATCCGCAAAGCCGGTCTGCAACGGTGCGTTGAACGGCTGCACCGGAGCGGCGCGCGACCGGAGCACCACGTTGCCCTGCGCGTCAAGCACCTGGTAAATCAGCGGCAGATCGTTAATCAGCGGGTCCTGCGCAATGATTGGTGTGCCGGTCAGTGGGTGGGCATCGTACTGGTGTACGGCCACATCCAGCAGGCGATGGGCGCTTTCCATCAACTCGTAATCGAAGTTCTCATTCGTCTTGGCATAAATGAACCACGCCACGCCCACAATGCATACGGCCCAGACCGCAGCGGTCGTCAGCAGCAGTGCATGCGTGAGTTGTTTTGCCAGCGAGGTCTGTGCCGTGGCCGGAGTTGGGGCGTGCGGCGAGCGTTTCAACATGGGGTGTCTCCCGCGCTCAGACGGTATCCCAGGCCGCGCTCGGTCACGATATGGCAACGGCCCAGTTTGCGGCGCAGGCGGCTGATGAAGACCTCCAGCGTGTTGCTGTCGGCTTCCTGGTCAAATCCGTAGAGGGCATCCTGAAGGTATTCGCGGGTGTGCAGGTGCTGAGGCCTGACAGCCATCGCATGCAGTAGCACCCACTCCTTAGGCGTGAGTACGATAGGCATGCCCGCCTTGCGCACCGTGCCGCGCTGCAGATCAATCTGCAGATCACCCAGCTGAATCACGGCACTGCGTGTGCCACTGCGGCGCCTTTCGATGGCGCGCAGTCGCGCCAGCAGTTCCTCCGGATCGTAGGGTTTGATCAGATAGTCATCGGCACCGGCGTCAAGCCCGCGGATACGATCGCTGACCTGGTCGCGCGCGGTCAAAACGATGGTGATGGGCGTATCGGGAAGTTGCCGCATCGTTGGCAGCAGTGTCAGTCCGTCGCCATCGGGCAGATGCAGATCAAGCAGCACGGCCGCATAGCTGGCCCCATGCAGATGGGCATGCGCCTGCGCGAGCGTTGCCACCACGTCCACGACATACGGCTTGGCGCGCAGGTAGGCCAGCACTGCATCAGCCAACGGCCGATCATCTTCCACCAGAAGTATGCGCATACACAGAAAAAAAGCTTCACGCTGCAAGCTGTGCAGCCAATTGAGCATAAATACCTGAACGGAACCTGAACGCTCTGTTCAGCTGCGCTTCAGTCTCGCTGCGTACCGTAGCGGCATGCAGAAGGACGTACTTCACATCTCGAACTTACCCGGCGCCACATCGGATCGGGCCATCGCATGGTTGCGCTCGCTTGGGCGTTGGCGGCATGCCCTTATGCAAGCCATCAACAGACCACGCTCTGCGCAGGCGACAGTGGTCATCCTGTGTGCTTGGCTGACGGTGGCTGCACATTGGCCGCTCTGGCGGGCGCTGCAGCGTCTGGATGGATACGATGGCCCGGCGCTGGCGCTTTTCATTGTATTCGTCCCACTGGTTTTTGCCGTCCTGGTACTGCTCTTTGCCCTGACCGCGTGGCCACGTGGCATGAAGCCGCTGTGGCTGCTTTTGTTGGCTCTGGCGGCTGTGGGGCAGTACTTCGCACTGCACTATGGCACGGTGATTGACAAGGGCATGGTGCTCAATGTCTTGCAGACCGACCTGCGCGAAAGCCGCGACTTGTTCAATCCACGACTGCTGGTGCAAGTGTGCCTGGTAGCCGGGGTGCCGGCGTTGTGGCTGTGGCGCTTGCCAGTGATCCGGTATGGCATTTGGCAGAACATTGCCCGCACCCTTGTGTTGATACTCGCAGCCCTGACGTGCATCGCTGCCGTCGCACTGCCCAACTTCCGCCAGTTAGCCCCAGTGGTGCGCAGCAACATGACGCTGCGCTACATGATCAATCCGCTCAATTCCGTGGCAGCGGTCTACAGCGCCACGCTCAAGCCCATGCTCCAGAGACCGCGACCATTTGTCAGCATCACCGCGGCAGCGGCATTGGGCGAAACCTACAGCGCAGGCCATGCCCAGAAACCGCCTTTGATGGTGATCGTGGTGGGCGAAACCAGTAGGGGCGATCATTATGGAATCAATGGCTATCCACGCGACACGACGCCCGAACTTGCGCGCCTTGCCGTGCTGAGCTGGCGCAACGCGACTGCGTGCGGCACCAGCACGCGTGAGTCGCTGCCGTGCATGTTCTCTCATTTGGACAAGGCAGGGTTTGAGGAGCGCACGGCCGAGTACGACAATCTGCTGGATGTGCTGCAGGCGGCCGGTCTGGCTGTGTTGTGGGTGGACAACCAGGCTGGCTGCAAGGATGTTTGCAGACGTGTTCCTACCGTGTTCACCAGCGACATGGTTGACACCCCGGCAGGACAGCAGCTGTGCGCCCAGGGCGAATGCCTGGATGCCATGCTGCTTGAGGGCTTGGATGCGCGCCTGGCAGCGTTGCCCGAGTCGCGCAGGCGTAATGGCATAGTCATCGTCTTGCATCAGATGGGCAGCCACGGCCCGGCCTATTTCAAGCGTTCTGCCGCGCCGTTCAAGCCATTCTTGCCGGAGTGCGCCAGCAATGCATTGGCCAGCTGTAGTCAGGAGCAGCTCATCAATGTGTATGACAACTCGATCCGCTACACCGACCATGTGCTGGCGCGCACCATCGAGTGGCTGACGCAGCACGCATCGGCCTACCAAGTGGGGATGCTGTTTGTCAGTGATCATGGAGAATCGCTGGGCGAGGGCGGGCTTTATCTGCACGGCCTGCCGTATGCCGTGGCACCCGCAGCGCAAAAAAGCATTGCGATGATCGCCTGGCCCGGCACCCTGGCCGCACGAACGCAGGTACACCTGCCGTGCGTGCAAGGTACGCTGGATACTGCCGTCAGCCACGACAACTTTTATCACACCGTGCTGGGCCTGCTGGATGTGCGCAGCCCTACTTACCTGTCGGCACTTGATGTGTTGCATACCTGCCGATCCACCGCAAGGAGTGCGACGTGATGGATGCAGGCGTTGCCGCGTCTGTTCGGGGCTGGGTGAGGGGCGCATGGTGGCGCTCCAGCGCCGTCTTGCTTGTGCCCGTGGTGGCGTGGGATCTCAGTGGCCTGGATTTGGTGGTCGCATCCTGGATGGCGGATGGCCACGGCTTTTACCTGGCAGGCAACGCATGGCTTTCCGAATGGCTGCATACCGGTGGGCGGCGAGCGCTGCAACTTGTCGCAGTGATTTTGCTCGTGACAGCGTGCCGACCCTGGGGGCCATGGCGACGCTTTGCACGTTCGGAGCTGCGCTGGGCGATTGGAACGGCGCTGGCCTGTGCGCTGCTGGTGGCAGTCCTGAAACAGGCAAGCCAGACCAGTTGTCCCTGGGATTTGCATGCGTTCGGCGGGAGCGCCGCTTATGTGCCGCACTGGCGGCCAGGCAATGATGGCGGGCCAGGCAGGTGTTTTCCGGCCGGTCATGCCGCCGGCGCATTCGCGCTTTTCTCTTACTACTTCCTGCTGGCGTCGCACAAGCCAACACGCCGTGCAGCATGGATTTGCCTTGTGGCAGTGTGCGCGCTGGGGGCTGCATTTGGGCTCGCACAACAACTGAGGGGCGCGCACTTCACCAGCCATACGTTGTGGAGTGCATGGCTGTGCTGGTTCGTGACAAGTTTTTCCTGGACGGCGCGGTGTCGGTGCGTGCAGCGGCGTGCCTGCGTTTCACCGCGCAAGCGCTGATGCGTACTACTTCTTGCTTCCATGTCAGAGCAATCGGATATCCAGCCATTTGAAAACTTGCAGAAACGGCGCAAGGGTTTTGCGCGCCTTCGTCATGCGACACGCTATTCCTGCAGGGGGCTTTGCGATGCGTGGCGGGAACCGGCATTTCGCCTGGAACTTGCAGTTTCCACTGGGCTGCTGCCATTTGCTTTTTGGTTAAGCGGCAGCTGGGTGCAGACGGCGGTGCTGTTGATGAGCTTGGCACTGGTGTTGATCGTTGAGTTGCTCAACACCGGCATTGAGAGTGCGATTGACCGCATTGGTCCGCAGTGGCATCCGCTGTCAAGAAAGGCCAAGGATGTTGGCAGCGCTGCGACGCTCGTGGCTCTGATTGCTGCAGGTGGTGTGTGGTCATTGGCCATTTTTGCGCGGCTGGCCGCGGTTTCTTAGCCGTGCGAGGCGGGCTGCAAGCCTGACTTTGCTTGAGGGCGAGGTTGCCCGATCTAGCGTGCGTCGATCCGAAGTTGCTTCAAGGGAAGGGTAATGCCATGCAATGGTGGGAAGCGGTGTTGTTGGGGGCCTTGCAGGGGATGACGGAGTTTTTGCCGATCTCCTCCAGCGCGCACCTGAGAATTTTTGGGCCTTTGTTGCCTTCGGGCGGCGATCCGGGCGCGGCGTTTACGGCGATCGTTCAGCTGGGAACCGAGGCGGCAGTGCTGCTTTACTTCCGGGGCGATATCTGGCGCATCGCGCGGGCCTGGTTGGCGGCCCTGGTTCAGCCGCGCAGGCGCAGCGATCCAGAGGCACGAATGGGATGGTTCATTATCCTGGGAACGTTGCCGATTGTGCTCCTTGGTCTGCTTTTCAAGGATGCCATCGAGACCTACTTACGCAACCTGTATCTGGTAGCCAGCATGCTGATCCTATTTGGCATCGTGCTGGCCGTGGCGGATGCGGTGGGACGGCAGACGCGCCAACTGACGGCCATGCGGTGGCCGCACGCACTGGCATTTGGTTTCGCCCAGGCGGCAGCGCTGATCCCCGGCGTGTCACGTTCGGGTGGCACCATCAGCGGCGGGTTGCTGATGGGTTTCACGCGCGAGGCGGCCGCGCGTTATTCCTTCCTGCTGGCCATACCTGCAGTGCTGGCCTCCGGCCTGTACCAGCTGGTCAAAAGCTGGGGGCTGGCGAGTGCGGTGCCCTGGCAGGCGACGCTGTTGGCAACGGCCGTGGCGTTCGTGACGGGATATGCGCTGATCGTGTTTTTCATGCGCTGGATTACCCGCCACAGCTACCTGCCATTTGTCATCTACCGCATTGCGTTGGGGATGGCAACGTTCGCGCTGTTGGGAACAGGGCGTCTGACGCCCCTCTGACTGGCGATGCAGGCGCTTCAGGCCAGCTCGGCGATCAGCTCCACTTCCACACAGGCACCCATGGGCAGTTGGGCTACACCAAATGCGCTGCGGGCGTGCGTGCCCTTGTCGCCCAGCACTTCGACCAGCAGTTCGCTGACGCCGTTGGTGACCAGATGGTGTTCGGTGTAGTCCGGCGCGGAGTTGACCAGGCTCAGAACCTTGACGACGCGCTTGACGTTTTCGAGGCTGCCGCCTGCGGCTTCCTGCAGTGTCGCCAGCAGATCAATGCCCACGGCACGCGCGGCAGCCTTGCCATCTTCTGTTGACAGATCCTTGCCGAGCTGGCCCACCCAGGGCGAGCCGTCCTTGCGGGCAATGTGGCCACTGAGGAATACCAGGTTGCCACTGCGTGTGTACATGACATAGGCGGCAGCGGGTTTGGCGACTGAGGGCAGGGTGATATTCAGCGCCTGCAGTTTTTCATAAATACCCATGGTGTGGATCTCCAGGTGGTTGGCTGTCTGGGAGGATTGCAGGTGGTGCGCAAGACATTGAATAATCGCGCAACGACGGGCATACCGTGGCAAGGCGCTGCTGGCGGCGGCCATCAGGTCCCTTTCCACTTTGCACGTGACGCGGCGATCATAAGGCATGCAATTTCCCGGCCAACACCATTGCGCCAGAAGGCAGACGGGGGCAAGCACCCGCCTGCGGGCTCGCCGTGCATTGCATCGCCTGCGGGAGATAGGCCATGCGTCGTACGCCAGAGGTGGTATGGCGAGTGAAGGGCGCGCCAACCGGCATTGACGATAACAAGGTGGTGGCAGGCCATGGCATGGGGGGCGCTTCTGCTTGGCGGCGCGGTGACGGGCCTGGGGCTGCAGCTGCGCCAGCCGGCACTATGGTCAGGCTGGGAATATGGCGCGCTGGGTCTCTGCGGCGCAGCACTGCTGGCAGCGGCCGTGGTGGGGTGTTGCTTGCGGCACCAGTCGGTCTTCCATTGGCACATGGCGGCGCGCGTCGCGGCTGCCGTGGGCGTTGCGCTGCTGGCCTTCGCATGGGCCGGCGGGCGTGCAGCCTGGTTCAACGCCGGAGCCATGCCGCCGCAGTGGCATGGCATGGATGTACGGGTGCAGGGTGTGGTCGCGGCCATGCCGCGCTGGAATACCGATGGCGTGCGCTTTCGCTTTGCGCCTGAACGGGCGGAGCGCCTCGATGGCACGTCGCTGGAGTTGCCACAGCTGATGGATGTGAGCTGGTATGCGGCGGAGCGTTTCGGCACGGCGGGTCAGTCGCCTACGCAGCCTCTGGATGAGACGGCGGCCCGGTGCGCCGTGCGTGAGCGGCTGCCTGATCTGCAGCCTGGTGATCGGCTGGCGCTGGTCGTGCGGTTGCGGGTGCCCCATGGCAGCTTCAATCCTCCGCTGTTCGATTATGAGCAGTGGCTCTGGCAGCAATCCGTGCAGGCGACGGCTTATGTGCGCCAGGGGCCGGCAGTGGAGGAGCCGGTCGTTCTGGGCCATACCGGTCGCTACCGGCTGCAGCGATGGCGCCACCTGGTGCGTGAGCGCATCCAGCGCGCATTGCTTGCGCCGCGTGCATGGCAGGCAACAACGGGGGCGCAGTTGGCCGCGCCAACAGTGGCCAATCCTCCCTGCTTGAAGGATCAGACGTTGCGCATGCGTTCGACCGGTGTGCTGGCCGCGCTGGTTACCGGAGAGCAGCGCGCCATCGAACAGGAGGACTGGGAGGTATTTCGCATCACCGGCGTGGCGCATCTGATGGCCATTTCGGGGCTGCACATCACCATGTTCGCGGCATTCGCGATGGCGGTGGTCGGGCGGGTCTGGCGGCGTTCGACGCACCTGATGCACGCTTGTCCGGCGCCGTTGGCCGCGCGCTGGGGCGGCCTGGCGCTGGCGGCGCTGTACGCCCTGTTCAGCGGCTGGGGCGTGCCTGCGCAGCGCACGGTGTGGATGCTGGCAACCTGGGTCGTGGTGCAAAGCCTGGGTGTGCGCTGGCCATGGCATGCCACGCTGATGCTGGCAGCTGCGGTCGTGCTGACGATCGATCCCTGGGCGCTGCAGCAGGCGGGCTTCTGGCTGAGTTTCGTGGCCGTGGCGGTTCTGATGGTGCTCGCCAGCGACACTACGGGATCACCCGATCGCCGCGCCACGGCAGCGCAGGCAGTTTTGCCACGAAGGGGCGGGCTGCAGGTCCTCTGGCATGCCGCATGCCGTGCATGCAGTCAGCTTTGGCAGCTGCAGTGGCGGCTCTCACTGGTGTTGGTGCCACTGACGGTGGCGCTGTTCGGGCAGGTTGCGTGGGTGGGGCTGATTGCCAATCTGGTGGCGATTCCCGTGGTCACTGCCGTGGTCACGCCGCTTGCCATGCTGGGTGCCATTGTGCCAGTGCTGTTGCCATTGCCGGCGTGGACGATGGAGCGGCTGCTGCAGTTTCTGCAGTGGCTGGCGCGCTGGCCCGCAGCGGAGCTGATGTGGCCCCAGGTGCCTTGGGGGTGGGCGCTGGTCGGCCTTGCCGGTGCCATCGTCATGGTGGGGCGCTGGCCGCCCTGGCTGCGTTTGCAGGGGGCGGTCTGCCTGGGGGCGATGCTGCTGTGGCGCCCGCCACTGCCGCCAGCAGGCGAATTCCATTTGACAGCGCTGGATGTCGGGCAAGGCAGTGCCGTGCTGGTGCAGACGCACCGCCACACACTGCTTTATGACACGGGGCCGCGTTACAGCGCCTGGCGGGATGCCGGCCAATCCGTCGTCGTACCGTATCTGCACGCCAGGGGGCTGCGGCCTGACCTGCTGGTGCTCAGCCATATCGACAGCGACCACACCGGCGGCGCAGCCAGTGTGCTGGAGGCGTTCTCGGCTACGGCGGTATTGCCGGTCCTTGCGCCGTTTGCCGCTGACCAGTGGCTTTCCCGCCAGGCTGCGCCAGACCAAGGCGCCCTGACGCTGGACGGCTGGCGGCAGTGTGCCGCTGGCCTGCAGTGGCAATGGGATGGCGTGACATTCGAGGTGTTGTATCCGGATGCAATGCAGCTCGAGCGCTGGCGTTCCGCCGAGGCAGCGGGTAGGGCGGCGGTGCCGACGAACGCCACCAGCTGCGTGCTGCGCGTGCGTTCGGCCAGTGGCCGAACGGCCCTGCTTACAGGCGACATCGGCAGGCTGGAAGAGTTCGAGCTGGTGCGGCGTTCCGGCGCGGAGCTGGCTGCCGACTGGCTGCTGGTGCCGCACCACGGCAGCCGTGGCGGCACTTCCGAGCGGTTTGTCTCCGCTGTGACACCACGCTTTGCCGTTGTGCAGGCAGGCTTTCGCAACCAGTTCAATCATCCCCATCCCGCGGTGGTGCAGCGATTGCAATCCCGGTCGGCGACGGTGCTGACGACGCCCCAATGTGGTGCATTGCAATGGAGCAGTGCGCGTCCGCAGGAAATGGTTTGCAGCCGCGAAGTGCGGCGCCGCAGCTGGCACCGGCCCCCACAGGCGCTGTGGCAGGCGCGCTGACCGCCGGTGCGTTTGTCACCGATGTTGTGGAACCCGCTGCGCATCTGTGGGCACAAGCCCGTGCGAGCGCGCGCGGCGAAGGGCACTGATGGCCCAGGCACCTGGGAGCGCGTTACGATGATGCTGCGCCTGCCAGCGCGGGGGCGAGGCTGGACTGGCCGACTATTTGCTTGAGGGACACCATGCGCGCCAGCGCCGACGCGCAGCCAAAGAGGAAAAATCCGTATGCAGAAATTCGATGAAATGTACCGGAGCCTGCCTCCGAAGTCGGGCGAGGAGAGGGAGCACTACAAGGCATACGCCAAATGGTTGGCCAATGTCCCCGAGGGGCAGATGCAGCTGCGGCTGGAGGAGGCGGAGGTGATCTTCCGCCAGGTCGGCATCACCTTCGCGGTCTATGGCGACAAGGACGAAAGCGGAGCCGGCACCGAGCGGCTGATTCCCTTCGATCTGATTCCGCGCATCATCCCCGCGCACGAATGGCGCCGGATGGAGCAGGGCCTGGTGCAGCGCGTCACGGCCCTGAATCGGTTTCTGCATGACGTCTACCACGACCAGGACATCCTGCGCGCAGGCGTCGTGCCCAAGGATCTGATCCTTAGCAATGCGCAGTACCGCCCCGAAATGCAGGGCGTGGATGTGGCCGGGCAGGTCTACTCGCACATTTCCGGCATCGACATCGTGCGTGCTGGCGATGGCGACTACTACGTGCTGGAAGACAATTTGCGCGTGCCCTCGGGCGTGTCCTACATGCTGGAGAACCGCAAGATGATGATGCGGCTGTTTCCGGACCTGTTCAGCAGCCACGCCATTGCGCCGGTGGCGCACTATCCGGACCTGCTGCTGGAGACCCTGCGCGACTGCACGCCCGACGCCATCCCCGAGCCCACCGTCGTCGTGCTCACGCCGGGCATGTACAACAGCGCCTATTTCGAGCACGCCTTTCTCGCGCAGCAGATGGGGGTGGAGCTGGTGCAGGGCCAGGATCTGGTGGTACAGGACAAGTTCGTCTACATGCGCACCACGCGCGGGTTGCAGCGCGTGGACGTGATCTACCGCCGCGTCGATGACGACTTTCTCGACCCCGCGGTGTTCCGTCCTGACTCCGCGCTGGGTGCCGCGGGGCTGATGCAGGCCTACTGCGCCGGCAATGTGACGATCTGCAACGCCGTGGGCACTGGCGTGGCCGATGACAAGTCGGTCTACCCGTATGTGCCCGAGATGGTGCGGTTCTATCTCGGCGAAGAGCCGATCCTGAAGAATGTGCCCACCTACATGGGCCGCAAGCCCGATGATCTGGCCTACATCCTCGATCATCTTGAGGAACTGGTCGTCAAGGAAGTGCATGGCGCGGGCGGCTATGGCATGTTGATCGGGCCGCAGGCCAGCAAGGAGGAGATCGCGCATTTTCGCGCCGCCCTGCAGGCCAAGCCTGCCGGCTACATCGCCCAGCCCACGCTCAGCCTCTCGACCTGCCCGACCTTCGTCGAAAACGGCGTTGCGCCGCGTCACATCGATCTTCGCCCGTTCGTGCTCAGCGGCAAGAAGGTGCGCATCGCCCCCGGTGGCCTGACGCGCGTGGCGCTCAAGGAAGGCTCGCTGGTGGTCAACTCCTCGCAAGGAGGGGGCACCAAGGATACCTGGGTGCTAGAAGACTGGCCCAGCACCGGCCCCTCGAAAGAGTGGCAGGACCTGCAACAGCAATAACGTAGCGAGACAGGGAGCGACAGACCATGCTATCGAGTACCGCAGACCATATTTTCTGGATGTCCCGCTACGTCGAGCGGGCCGAGAACACCGCCCGCATGCTCAGCGTCAACCACGACACGGCGCTGATGCCGCAGTCGCGCGATGCGGCCATGCACGGCTGGGCCGCAGTGCTTTCCATCAGCGAGCTGCAGCCGGACTACACCAGCCGTTACGGCAAGGTTACGCCCGAGCAGGTGCTCGAGTACATGGTGCTCGATCCGCTCAACCCTTCGTCCATCTACTCCTGCCTGAACGCTGCGCGCGAAAACGCGCGTGCGGTACGCGGCGCCCTGACCACGGAGGTCTGGGAAACGCACAACATGACCTGGCTGGAGCTGCACCGCTTTACGCGCAGTGGCATCTTTGAGCGCGATCCAGGCCGGTTCTTCGAGTGGGTCAAGTACCGCTCGCACCTCTCGCGTGGCGTGGCGCTGGGCACCATGCTGCAGAACGAGGCATTTCATTTCCTGCGGCTTGGCACCTTTCTGGAGCGGGCCGACAACACCGCGCGCCTGCTGGACGTGAAGTTCCATGCCCTTGAGTCGAACGGCGGCGGGCCTCGCCCCCAGGAGCCACGCAGCCACACGCAGGAGTACTACCACTGGGTGGCGCTGCTGCGCAGCGTGTCGGCCTTTGAGGTTTACCGGCAGGTCTACCGCGACGTCGTCAGCCCCAAGCGTATTGCGGAGCTGCTGATCCTGCGTAACGACATGCCGCGCTCGCTGCATGCGTCGATGCTGGAGGTGGTCGCCAACCTCACTGCCGTCAGCAACGACCACTCCGGCAAGACGGAGCGCCGTGCGGGGCGCCTGCTGGCCGAGCTCAAGTACGGCACGATCGACGAGATCCTGGCCAATGGCCTGCATGCTTTTCTGGTGCAGTTTCTTGAGCGCGTCAATGACATCGGTGCAGGCGTGAGCAGGGACTTTCTGGTTCACTGAAAGGGCGCTGCCGGAGCTGGACCGCTTTTTGCTTGCGTGCTGGTATGCCAGCGCAGTCCGCAGCGCCGAGGCCGCAATTGCTTGGGGGCGAGACGGACTGTGTGGTCAGCAAGATGGTTGCCGCCTGCGCCCGGTACGCGATGCGCAGCATGCACGCACTCTCCTTGCCTGACCGGGTCCTGTGCTGCCCCAGCCCGTTTCGTCAAACTCCTTGCGCGTTCATCATGCCTGTCACCGAACCTTCCTCCTCCTGCAGCGGCAAGTACACGGCCATCGTCGAACAGCTGTTGCGCATCACCGCCAGGCATTGGCGGCTGCCCGCCGGTGCACGTGGTGCTGCATCGGCACCACGCCGTTGCGGCGCGGCGACCGCCTCGCATTCGTGGCAGGCACTGCTGTCGCGGGCGTGCTGAAGGTCGGTCCGCGCGCGCTGCAGGTGCCGTGCCGCCAATTCAGCCGGCCCATGCCCATGTTTTATGCGTTCGCGCTGGCATCGGGCACCACGCGATCTCAGGCAGTGGGCAGTCGATAGCCCTGCAGTAGCTCACGGATTCTGGTCTTGAGCATCTTGCCGGTGGCTCCCAGCGGGATCGCGTCGACAAATACCACGTCGTCCGGAATCTGCCACTTGGCCAGCTTGCCCTCGTAAAAGGCGAGTAGCTGTTCCTTGCTGACGTCCTCGCCAGGCTTGAGGGCAACGACGAGAATGGGGCGCTCATCCCATTTGGGGTGGGGCATACCGATGCAGGCGGCCATCGCCACGGCGGGGTGGCCCATGGCGATGTTCTCGACGTCAATGGAGCTGATCCATTCACCGCCGGACTTGATCACGTCCTTGCTGCGATCCGTGATCTGCATGAAACCATCCGGGTCGATGGTGGCCACATCACCGGTTGGAAACCAGCCACGGCCCTGTGCGTCATAAACCAGCGGATCGCTGTCTTCCATCTTGAAATATTTGGCCAGAATCCAGGGGCCGCGCACCAACAGGTCTCCCGGCGTCTTGCCATCCCAGGGCAGTTCCTCACCGTTGCTGTCGACGATCTTCATGTCCACGCCGAACACGGCGCGCCCTTGCTTCTGCAGCAGCTTGAACCGTTCAGCCTCACTGAGCTTGAGATGCTTGTTCTTGAGCCTGCCCAGGGTGCCAAGTGGGCTCATTTCGGTCATGCCCCATGCATGCAGTACCTGTACGCCCAGCTGCTTCTCGAAAGCGTCAATCATCGCCGGGGGGCAGGCGGAGCCGCCGATGACGGTGCGGTTGAGTGTCGAAAAGCGCAGGTTGTTGGGCTGCACGTGGCCCAGCAGCATCTGCCAGATCGTTGGCACGCCGGCGGCCATGGTCACCGACTCGGCCTCGATCAGCTCGTACAGTGACTTGCCGTCCATTGCAGGGCCGGGAAAGACCACCTTGCAGCCGGTTGCTGCAGCCGCGTAGGGCGTGCCCCAGGCATTGACGTGGAACATCGGCACCACTGGCAGGATCGCGTCGCTGGCCGACAGGCTCATCACGTCCGGCGTGATGATGCCGTAGGAGTGCAGCACGGTGGAGCGGTGGCTGTAGAGCGCGGCCTTGGGGTGGCCGGTGGTGCCGCTGGTGTAGCACATGCTGGAGGCCGTGTTCTCGTCCAGCGCGGGCCAGTCGTAGCGGATGGGATGGCCGGCAATCCAGTCCTCATAGTTTTCGAGACCGGCAATGCCGGTGTCGGCCGGCACGTGCGCGGCATCGGTCATGAGCACCCACTTCTTCACGGCGGGGCAATGCGCATGCACTGCCTGTACCAGTGGAACGAAAGTCAGGTCAAAGCAGACGATGGCATCCTCGGCGTGATTGATGATCCAGGCAATCTGTTCCGGATGCAGCCGTGGGTTGATGGTATGCAGCACTCGGCCCGATCCGCTGACGCCAAAATACAGCTCCATGTGACGGTAGCCGTTCCAGGCGATGGTCGCCACACGTTGGCCCAGCTCCAGCCCCTCCTGATCGAGGGCCTGGGCAAGCTGGCGTGCGCGCTCGGCCTGCTGCTTGTAGGTGTAGCGATGGATGTCACCTTCGACGCGGCGCGAGACGATCTCGCCGTCACTGTGGTGACGCGCCGCGTGTTCGATCAGGTTGGCAATCAACAGCGGCTGGTGTTGCATCAGGCCATGCATCTATGTCTCCTTGTTGGGCATGTTTTCGAAACCTGGGAGCGGTCCCATGGTAGTGCTTGTGGGCCTAGCAGGCCTGTCGCCCTCCTGTCAGGACCCGTTCGTGCTTCGTGCGTGCGCGGTGCACGGGCGGCAGACGTGCACGACAGGATTATGGGCACAGGCCGGGACAGGATAGAGGGCGTTTTCTTGACTAGCGGTCAGGGTATACCCGGTGCGGGGACAGGCGGAAAGACCGCGCGCGCGTTTTCAGGCAAAGTGGTGCCCTATGCAAGAGCACCCGCATTCTGACTTCCTCGCATCGACTGCAACCGGGCAAAACGGCGCGCAGATGCGCTGGCCGTGGCGCGCAGACGGTTTTGCGGCACTGGGCGCGGTGTTTGCCACGCCCACCCGGCCGCAGCCGCTGCAGTCGCCCCATTGGGTGGCCTTTAATCATGCGCTGGTGCATGAGCTGGAGTGGGAGCGTTGGCTCTATGCGCCACCCCAAGGTGCGCCGCAGGCCGCCGGGCTGGCGCAACCTGCGACCACATCGCAGCTTCGCGCGGATTTGCTGGAGGTGCTGGCCGGCAATGCCGTGCCACCAGGCTGCAGTCCTGTGGCGACGGTTTATAGCGGCCACCAGTTTGGCGTCTGGGCCGGTCGCCTGGGCGATGGCCGCGCCCTGCTGTTGGGGACGCTGGAGGCGGCTGTCGGACCGATGGAGCTGCAGCTCAAGGGCAGCGGTCGCACGCGCTATTCCCGCATGGGAGATGGCCGCGCGGTGTTGCGCTCATCCATCCGCGAGTACCTGTGCAGCGAGGCAATGCACGGGCTGGGAATCCCCACCACGCGCGCGCTCGCGCTGGTGGGGTCTGCCACGCCGGTGTACCGGGAGCGGGCGGAGACGGCGGCTGTTCTCACGCGGGTGGCGCCGAGTTTCCTGCGCTTTGGCCATTTCGAACACTTCTCGGCCAACCAGCAGCTGGACGCGCTGCGACAGCTGGCCGATTACGCGGCGGCAACCCTGGGGGCGCAACTGGCTACACAGACAGGTATCACGCTGGCGCAGTTCGACGGGCCCGCTGCCGCGTATCTGTGCCTGCTGGCGCAGGTCACCGAAGCCACGGCGCAGCTGCTGGCGCAGTGGCAGGCCGTCGGATTCGTGCACGGGGTCATGAACACCGACAACATGAGCGTGCTCGGGCTGACGCTGGACTATGGGCCGTTTCAGTTCCTCGACGGCTTCGAGCCCTATCGCATCACCAACCACAGCGACGCACAGGGGCGTTATGTGCTGGCCCGGCAGCCGGCGATTGGCTACTGGAATCTGCGCGCGCTGGCGCAGGCGCTGGCGCCGCTGATTGAGGACGATGCGCGCACGGTCGCGGTGATCGATCGTTATCAGGCCGCGTTTCCCCTTTACTTCGCGCGGCAGATGGCCGCCAAGCTGGGTGGTCGCGATGACGTGCCGCAGGAAACCGTCCATGCCGTGCTCGACCCGCTGCTGCAGCAGATGGCAGTCGAGCGCACGGACTACACCATCTTCTGGCGCAGGCTCTCGCATGCTGTCGCCGCAGATGACTTCTCCGCGGTGCGCGATGTCATGCGTGACCGCGCGGCGTTCGATGCGTGGCTGCCGCAGTATCGCGACTGGTTGCACGCCCATGCCGATGCCGCCAGTCGGCAACGGATGCTGCGCGTCAATCCCTGCGTGGTGCTGCGCAACCACCTGGCAGAGCAGGCCATCGCCCGGGCCGAGCAGGGGGATTTCAGCGAGGTGGCGCGTTTGCTGCAAGCGCTGCACAATCCGTATGAAGATGGGCCTGCCGCGCAGGCCTATGCCGACTTTCCGCCCAGCTGGGCGCAGGACATACAAGTGAGTTGTTCGTCATGAGCTTTCCAAAACAAATGAGCGATGCCGAATGGCGTGCCAGGCTTGCCGAGAAGGACGCCGAGCCGATGGCCTACGAGGTTACGCGTCACGCCGCCACCGAGCGGCCATTCACTGGGCGCTTTGCGCAGTTCTGGGAGCCAGGCCGCTACCAGTGCATCGTTTGCGATGCGCCGCTGTTTGACGCCAATGCCAAGTTCGACGCGGGCTGTGGCTGGCCGAGCTTTGATCAGGCGCTGCCCGGTGCCATCGTCGAGCGCCCGGATCACAGTCATGGCATGACACGGGTGGAAATCCTCTGCGCGCAGTGCGGCGCTCATTTGGGCCATGTCTTTCCCGATGGACCCACGCAAACGGGCCTGCGCTATTGCATGAACTCCGCGGCCATGGGCTTCACGCCGCAGAAGTGAGCCAGGGCCCGCACATGGCGCCGCTGGGTTGAACGTTGCTTGACCTCCTGGTCGCGGCACGCCGGCACCAAGGTTTTTGTCGACTTGCCTAGAATGCGCCCTGACGCAGCGGTCGCTGCGGCTGGCGGCTACGCTCCACGATTTGGATTCCATGAAGTTTCTGTTTGATTTCTTTCCTTTCATCCTGTTCTACATCGCGTATGTGAAGTGGGGCATCTATGCCGCCACGGCCACGGCCATCGGGGCCTCGGCGGTGCAGATCGTCGTGACGCTGCTGGCTGGGCGCAAGGTACAGGCTTCGCAGTGGGTCTCCATGATACTGATCGGCGTGTTCGGCGGGCTGACGCTGTTTCTGCAAAATCCCATCTTCGTCATGTGGCGCTCGTCCATCGTCAACTGGCTGCTGGCAGGTGTGCTGCTGGGCTCGCTGGTGGTGCTGCGCAAGAACCCGCTGAAGGCGTTGCTGGGGGCGCAGATGCAGATGCCGGACTTTGCCTGGCGCAGGCTGGCCTGGAGCATGGTCGGGCTGTTCACTGTCATGGGCGTGCTCAATATCGTCATCGCCAAGAATTTCAGCGAGGCGGCCTGGGTCAACTACAAGACCTTTGGCAGCCCGGTCATCACCTTCCTGTTTTTCATGGGCGTGATCCTGCTGTTAAGCCGCCACATGACCCTGCCGGCGCAGAAGCAGGCAGCACCTGCCGTGCGCGATTCCTCGCGCCAGCCCTGACGCGCCATGCCAGCAGCACCATCGCTCACGGTCACGGCCGCTGCCATCGAACAGCGGCTGCGCCAGCAATTGGCGCCGACGGAACTTCTGGTCATCGACGAGAGTCAGCAACATGCCGGGCACGCCGGCGCCAACGGGAGCGGCTTCGGAACGCACTTTCGCGTGCGGATTGCCTCCCCGGCGCTTGGCGGGCTCAGTCGCGTGGCGGCGCATCGTCTTGTGTATGATGCGCTGCGCGATTTTTTCGACGCTGGCCTGCATGCGCTGGCTATTGAACTCAAATAGCCGGTTTCCTGTCATGGTCGATTGAGGAAATGCCGACCGCAATGCCGTCAATCGATGTGTCAGTGGCGTGCGGCGGCGCCTTCGCAAGCCATGGCCCCGCCGGCCGTAACCTGTCCTGGAAATGGATCAAGACTTCATGAAAAAACACCTTCTCTCTGCCTTGCTGGCCACAACCTTTGTTGCGGCCACGCTGCCCGCTTCCGCCGCCGAGAATCTCGCGGTCGTCAACGGCCAGCCGATTCCGCAGGCGCGCTACGACTTCTTCATCGATCAGTTCAAGCAGGCAGGCCGCGAAACCACGCCGGAGTTGCAGCAGCACGTCCAGGAAGAGCTGATTCGCCGCGCCGTCTTCGAGCAGGAGGCCCTCAAGCACAAGCTGGACCAGTCCGAGGCCTTCAAGGAAGAGATGGCGCTGGCGCACCAGACGTTCCTGATCCGTGCGCTGTTTCAGAAACACCAGCAGGAAAATCCCATTACCGAGGCGGCCATCAAGGCGGAATATGACAAGTTCGTCGCTGCCAACCAGGGCACGGAGTACAACGCCGCGCACATCCTGGTGGAATCCGAGGACGAGGCCAAGGCCATCCTGGCGCAGCTGAAGAAGGACCCGTCGAAGTTCGCCGAGATCGCCAAGGAAAAATCGCAGGATCCGGGCTCTGGCAGCCGTGGCGGCGATCTGGGCTGGTCACGGGCCGACGTGTACGTTCCCGAGTTCGGCCAGGCGCTGACGAAGCTGAAAAAGGGCGAGCTGACCGCCGAGCCGGTGAAGACGCAGTTTGGCTGGCACATTCTCAAGCTCAACGACACTCGCGAGGCGCAGCCGCCTGCGCTGGATGCGGTGCGTGACCAGATTGAGGAGGCGCTGGCGCAGCAACAGCTGGTGGAGTACCAGGAGCAGCTGTTCAAGCAGGCCAAGATTGAGCGGACTGCCCAGCAGTAACTGTTCTGGCTGTTGTCGCCAAAGGGGCTTCGCGAAGCCCCTTTTTCATGTGAGCGCGAAAGTGCCAATGAGGACCTTGTCGCGGTAGCCCCTAGAATCGTTCGTTTGCCCTGCGCATTTTTGTTGCTCTAGCACCGTTGTGAACGATCGCCTTTTTCTCACCATGCAGCACCTGCTGCCGCGCCGGGCGTTGACGCGCCTTGTCGGCTGGCTGGCCGATGTGCGCCAGCCCTGGGTGGCGCAACCCTTCATCCGCTGGTTCATCCGCCGCTATCGGGTGCAGATGGCCGAGGCGCAGCAGCCCGATCCGGCCAGCTATGCCTGTTTCAACGATTTCTTCACCCGCGCACTCAGGCCGGATGCGCGGCCGCAGGCCGACAGCGCCTTGATCAG
This sequence comes from Lampropedia cohaerens, assembly GCF_001005215.1. GTDB lineage: Bacteria > Pseudomonadota > Gammaproteobacteria > Burkholderiales > Burkholderiaceae_C > Lampropedia > Lampropedia cohaerens. The sequence goes on along the minus strand of NZ_LBNQ01000019.1, from coordinate 55,337 downwards.
CCCGGTCGACGGCACTGTCAGTCAGCTGGGGGCGGTGCGCGCAGGGCGTCTGTTGCAGGCCAAGGGCCGTGACTACACGGTGGAAGCGCTGCTGGCCGATCGGCAGCGCGCAGCAGCCTATAACGACGGGCTGTTTGCCACTTTGTACCTGAGTCCGCGGGACTATCACCGCATCCATATGCCGTGCGACGGGGTGCTCACACGCATGACGCATGTTCCAGGCGACCTGTTCTCCGTCAATCAGGTGACGGCGGCGGGCATCGACCAGCTGTTCGCCTGCAACGAACGGGTGGTCTGCTGGTTCGAGGGGCCGCACGGGCCATTCGTGCTGGTGCTCGTTGGCGCCACCATCGTCGGCAGCATTGCCACGCGTTGGCACGGCGTTGTCACCCCGCCGCGTACCGGGGAACTGCGCCATTGGGACTACGCGCACGGGCCCAATCCGGCGGTCAGCCTGCGCAAGGGGCAGGAGATGGGGCGGTTCTTGCTGGGCTCGACGGTGATCGTGCTGTTGCCACCGGGCAGCGGCCTTGCGCTCAATCCGCGCTGGCAGCCCGGTACGGCCATACGCCAGGGGCAGGTTATGGCGGAGTTGGCGTGCGCTGCCCTCTCGCCGCCTGCGGGCGGGTAGGCCATCCCTTTCTCTTTCTTATACACCGCTGCGGCCGCAGCCGTGCTTATCCCAGACGAACAGAGCTATGAAATCCATTCCTCCGCAGGTTTCCGAAACACTGACTCACTCCATCGACGAAATCGACGCCGACGTGCTCAATCCCAAGGCGTTGCAGCCGCAGTCCTACCGGCTGGCATTCGATGATCCCGAGTTCCTGACCCGCAAGGAAACGCGCGGCATCCGCTTTCAGCTTGAGCTGCTCAAGCCCGAGCTGGAGCAGGCCGCGCGCGGTATTCAGCGTACCGTGGTGGTCTATGGCAGTGCTCGCATGTTGGATGCGCAGACCGCGCAGGAGCGCCTTGACAGCGCCCGCGCCAGCGGTGATGCAGCAGCCATCGCGCAGGCTGAGCGGGCTGTTCGCAACGCCGTCTATTACGAGAAGGCGCGGGCCTTTGCGCATCTGGTCTCGCGTGCCTGCGAATCCGAGCCGGTGGAAAAGCGCTTCATCATCTGCACCGGCGGCGGGCCGGGCATCATGGAGGCGGCCAATCGCGGCGCCTACGAGGCCGGCGCGCTCAACATCGGGCTGAACATCACCCTGCCGCACGAGCAAAGCGGCAACCGCTACATCACGCCGGGGCTGAGCTTCAAGTTCCATTATTTTGCGCTGCGCAAGATGCACTTCCTGCTGCGCGCCAAGGCGCTGGTGGTGTTCCCGGGCGGCTTTGGCACCCTTGATGAGCTGTTCGAGGTGCTGACGCTGGTGCAGACGGGCAAGGCCAAGCGGCTGCCCATCGTGCTCTTTGGCACCGAGTACTGGAAGCGGCTGCTCAATCTGGACGTGCTCGTCGAGGAGGGTATGGTTGCTGCGCAGGATCTGCAATTGTTTACGTACTGCGACGAGCCCGAACAGGCTTGGGATGTGATCCAGCAGTTCTACGCTGATCAGGCGCCGGAGTGAGTGCGGCGATGCAACGCAGCGTATGAAATAACTTGCAACAGGCTTTGGGTAACGGCATCGTGATGCAACTGGCAGACATTCTTTTCTCGCAGGGGTTCGGCACGCGCCGGGTCTGCTTCGGGCTGGTACAGGCCGGGTTGGTGGACTGGCGCAAGGGACAAGGCGACTGGCAGCGGGCAGAGGATGCGTTACAGGAGCTCGATACCAGCGAGGCTGGCGGCGCGCTGATGCTGCGTGTACAGGGCGAGGTCTGGCCCTACAAGGCCAAGGCTTACCTCATGCTGCACAAGCCGGTAGCGACCGAATGCTCGGCCAGGCCATCGGCCTATCCAAGCATCTACACGCTGCTGCCAGCACCCTTGCGTCAGCGGCCGGTCAAGGGCGGCAAGCCCGGTGTTCAGGCCATTGGCCGGCTCGATCAGGATACGACTGGCCTGTTGCTGCTGTCCGACGATGGCGCCTTCATCCATCGCATGAGCGCTCCCAGGCATCAGGTGCCCAAGGTGTATGAGGTGCGCGCCAAGCACCCCGTCACGGCGCGCCAGATCCAGCAGTTGTTGCAGGGTGTCGTGCTGCATGACTCGCATGCAACCGTGCGTGCGGACGCTTGCACGCAGCACAGTCCGACCCATCTGAGCCTGACACTGCACGCAGGCAAGTACCACCAAGTCAAGCGCATGGTGGCTGCTGTGGGCAACCGCGTCGAGGCGCTGCATCGCAGCCGCATCGGGCAGCTGGAGTTGCCGCAGACGCTTGCGCCAGGCCAATGGCGCTGGTTGAGCGGTGGCGACCTGCAGGCACTGGGATGGTCTCCGCAGGCAGCGGCCTGATGGGGGCCGCTGACCCATGCCCGTTGCGTGCTGCCTGGCACGTTGGATAATCCTGCCATGACCAACGTGCACTTTTACTTCAATGTGCCGCACAAGCTGCAGTTTGCCTGCAGGCTGGCGCGCAAGGCGTTCGGACAGGACCGGCCGCTGGTCATCACGGCGCCGCGGCCGCTCTTGGAGCAGCTGGATGCTCAGCTCTGGCAGATGGATGCCAGCGATTTCATTGCGCACGACATGCTCGATAGCGCGCAGGACGCGCCGGTGCACGCGCCCATCCTGCTGGCCGAGCGCGTGCAGGCCACGCAGCTCGACGGTCGTGTGCATGGCCTTGTGTCGCTGCACGACGAGGTGGCGGAGGGTTTCAGTCACTTCGAGCATGTCTACGAACTGGTTGCCCGTGCGGATGAAGTCGACCGCCAGCGCGCCCGCCAGCGTTGGCGGTACTACCAGCAGCGCGGTTACACCCTGCACGGACACGACCTGCTGAGGCCTTCCGCATGAGCGACACTTCCCTGCCCCCCGTGGCGCGCTTCGTGCCCACGCTCACGGAAATCGTCGAGCTGCCGCCGCCAGCCGAAACGGACGCACACGAGGACCTGCCTGCTGCACAGGCACGGTCTGCGCAGCAGCCGCTTGCGGCGCCAGCAGTACCAGACGCTGATTGCGGTGGAGCGGCGATGCAGCCGCACGCTCCAGTGCGCAGCGCCGCTGAGCCAGATGCTGATGCGTTGCCGCCGCCGTTTTTGCCGCCATCGCCCTTGGCGGCAGAGGCGTCCCATGCCGCCGGTGCGGCGCCCTTGTCGGTAGCGGATCTGCGCGCCATGCTGCCGCCGGACTTTGAGGAGCAACTGCTGCACCGCCTGATGCATCGTGTCGATGCGGTACTGGCAGAGCGCGTCGGCACCGTCATTGCCGCGGTAGTGGAGCGCCAGACCCGCGCTTTGCTGCCCGGCCTGCGGGAAGAGCTTGAAGGCGTGGTGCGCCGGAGTGTGGACGAGGCCATGGCCGAAGAGTTGGCGGCGGCCCAGGCCGAGCTGCGCGGCAGGTAAAGACGCAGGCTGATTGCGCAGTCCGCGCTAGTGCGCCTGCTTGCGCCAGGCCGCGATGAAGAAACCGTCGGTCTGGTGCAGGTGCGGCAACAGCGCCAGATGGCTGCAATCCTGCTGGCCTGCGGCCAGTTCCTCCAGGCCGTGCTTGCGCAGCACCGCAGTGAGGTCATGTGGCACCAGCTGCGGCTCGGCCGCTTCCAGCAGGCGCTTGACATGCTGGTTCTCCGCCTCAAGCAGGCTGCAGGTCGCGTAGACCAGCGTGCCGCCAGGCTTGAGCAGAGTGTGCGCCGCCTGCAGGATGCGCAGCTGCCGCGCCTGCAGGGCGGCAAGCTGCTCGGGTTGTAGACGCCAGGCCAGATCGGGGTGGCGGCGCAGCGTGCCCAGGCCCGAGCAGGGCGCATCCACCAGCACCCGATCGGCCTTGCCGCGCAGGCGTTGCAGGCGTTCGTCGCGCTCATCGTCAAGCGCCATGGTGTGCACGTTCTGCAGGCCGCTGCGGGCCAGTCGCGGCGCCAGCGCGGCCAGACGGTGGGCGGAGCTGTCAAAGGCGTAGAGCCGGCCGGTGCCTCGCATCATGGCGCCCAGCGCCAGCGTTTTGCCCCCGGCGCCGGCGCAGAAGTCGATGACGGTTTCTCCGCGCCGGGCATCGGTCAGCACTGCCAGCAGTTGCGAGCCCTCGTCCTGCACCTCGATGGCGCCACTTTGCATCAGCGGATGCGCCCGCAACGCAGGCTTGCCCTGCACGCGCAGTCCCCATGGCGAGTATCGGCAGGCATCGGCGGCGATGCCTTGCTGGCGCAGCTCGGCCAGCACCTTGTCGCGTTTGCCGCGCATCAGGTTGACGCGCAGGTCCAGCGGTGCGGGCTGGCGCAGCGTGTGCAGCAACTGCCAGAATTCGTCCTGCCCATATTGTTCCTGCAAGACCTTGGCCAGCCAGTCAGGCAGGTTGTGCTGGCAGGCCGTAGGCAGAGCGGAGGTGGCGTAGGCCTGCGTCGCGGCCAGCTGCACCAGCCAATCGGCTTCCTGCGGCGGTGCCCAGGCTTGCGCGCGGGCCAGCCATTGGCGCAGCGTCTGCTCCGCAATGGGAACGGGCTGGACGCCAGGCGCGGCCAGTGCCAGCAGCGCCAGCACTCTGGTGCGCGCAGCAGCTGGAAGCGCCGCTTCGGGATGCGCCAGCCAGTGCGCCAGCAGGCGCCAGTGGCGCAGCGCTGCATAGACGGCATCGCCCAGCCGTTGGCGGTCCCGGGCACCCAGTTTGCCATGGGCGCGCAGGAACTGCGCGATCTGGGCATCGGCAGGTGCATCGAAGCGGCCAACCTGTTCCAATACCTGCGCCGTGGCCTCGACCAGGTAGCGAGCGGGGGCGCTGTCGCCGCTGTTGCGCGTGGCAGCGGTGTCGGCAGAAAGATTCATGGCGCTTGCAGTGTGGGAAGGATGGCACGGATGGCGCGTGGATAGAGCACGTGTTCCTGGCTTTGCACACGCCGGCGCAGCGCAGCAGCATCGTCGCCGGGAAGCACGGGCACGATGGCCTGGTCCACGACCGGGCCGCTGTCGAGCTCCTGCGTGACCCAGTGCACCGTGGCACCGGCAAAGCGGCAGCCGGCGTCCAGCGCGCGCTGGTGGGTATTAAGGCCGGGGAAGGCCGGCAGCAGCGATGGATGGATGTTGAGCATGCGGCCGGCGAAGCACCCTATGAAAACGGGCGTGAGCACGCGCATGAAGCCTGCCAGCACCACCAGCGTGGGCGTGTAGGCGGCCACGGCACGCGCCAGCGCCGCGTCGAAGTCCTCACGACGTGTGAAGTGCTGGTGGTCCACCACCGCAGTGGCGATGCCGCGTCCATCGGCCCATGCCAGTCCGCTGGCCTGCGGGCGGTTGCTGACGACGGCGGCCACGCGTGCGCCCAGCGTGTCCTGCCAGTGCTCGCGCTGGGCGGTCTCAACGATTGCGGCCATGTTCGAGCCTGCGCCGGAGATCAGGATGACGATGTTTTTCATGAGGCGCGCATTGTCGCAGATGCACCCTTGTGCAACCACGGCGAGTGCCTCCTGCGCACCCCTGCGTGCACCGGCCTGACAGTCGCTCAACGGACAGGGGTGACGCCAGACTGCGTGTTACATCTGCAGGCATCGCATCAGGCAATAGACCCGAGAGGCTTTATGGACTTGCATTTCACGCCCGAACAGCAGGCATTTCGCGCACAGGTACGCCAGTGGCTGGAGGACAACCTGCCGGCCGAGCTGGCGCACAAGGTCAACCACAACCTGCGCCTGACGCGCGAGGACTTGCAGGGCTGGGCCAGGGTGCTGGGGCGCCAGGGCTGGCTTGCCAACAGCTGGCCCAGGGAGTTCGGTGGCCCTGGCTGGGATGCGGTGCAGCGCTACCTCTTTGCCGAGGAATGCGCCCGCGCTGGCGCACCGAGCATCGTGCCGTTCGGACCGGTAATGGTGGCGCCCGTCATCATGGCCTATGGCACGCCACAGCAACAGCAGCGCTTCCTGCCCGGCATCGCCAGTGGCGAAGTATGGTGGAGCCAGGGCTACAGCGAGCCGGATGCCGGCTCGGACCTCGCCGCGCTGAAAACGCGCGCCGAGCGCCGCGGTGACCATTACATCGTCAACGGCCAGAAGACCTGGACCACGCTGGGCCAGTACGGCGACTGGATGTTCTGCCTGGTGCGCACCTCCACTGAGGGCAAGCCGCAGGCGGGCATTTCCTTTCTGCTGATCGACATGCACGCACCGGGTGTGACGGTGCGGCCCATCCAACTGCTCGACGGCGAGTGTGAAGTCAATGAGGTGTTCTTCGACAATGTCGAGGTGCCGGTGGGCAACCGCATTGGCGAAGAAAACAAGGGCTGGACCTACGCCAAATATCTGCTCAGCCACGAACGCACCAACATTGCCGATGTGCACCGTGCCAAGCGCGAACTGGCGCGGCTTAAGCAGCTGGCCGATGCACAAGGGCTGTGGGATGCGCAGCGCTTCCGTGATGCCATCGCCCGGTTGGAGGTGGATGTCATTGCGCTGGAGATGCTGGTGCTGCGCGTGCTCTCGGCGATGCGCAGCGGCCACCACGGCCTTGATATTGCAGGCTTGCTGAAGATTCGCGGCAGCGAGATTCAGCAGCGCTATACCGAGCTGAAGATGCTTGCGGCAGGGCCTGCGAGTCTGCCATTCATTCAGGAAGCCATGGATGCAGGCTGGCAAGGCGATTTTCCCGGCGGAGATGCTGCGCATGCCCCTCTGGCTGCGCAGTACTTCAACTACCGCAAGACGACGATCTATGGCGGCTCCAACGAGGTGCAGCGCAACATCATCGCGCAGACGGTGCTGGGCTGAGCCGCGCAGAGGCTATGGCAGGAACGAGTAGGAGACAAGACCATGAATCTGAATTTCACCGAAGACCAGCAGCAGCTGCGCGAAGCGGTGCGCAAATGGGCTGAACGCGCCTATCCGTTCACGCAGCGTCGCCGCATCGTCGAAGGCGGAGGCTTTGATCGCGGCATCTGGCAGGCGCTGGCGGAGCTTGGCCTGACGGGCCTGACCGTGGACGTGGCCCATGGCGGCATGGGCATGGGGGCCATGGAGGCCATGGTTGCGCTGGAGGAACTCGGCGCGGCGCTGGTGCTGGAGCCGCTGGAGCAGGCGCTGATTGCGGCAGAGGTCCTGGCCGCCGGCGAGGCGCAGATCGCCGCGCACTGGCTGCCGCGCCTTGCGGCAGGGCAGGCCATGCTGGCATTTGCGTGGCAAGAGCCGACCATGCGTTATCGCTCAGAGGGTTTTGGCGTCCACGCGCGGCGCGAAGGCGGGCAGTACCGTCTCAGCGGCACCAAGACGCTGGTGCCTGCAGGCGACCATGCCGACGCCTGGCTGGTGGCTGCGATGCGCGATGGTGGCAGCGCCATTTTTCTGGTCGAACGTGGTGCGCCAGGCGTGCAGATGCAAGGCTATTTGACGCAGGATGGCAGCCGCGCTGCCGAATTGCATTTCGCCGATGCACCCGCGCAGTGCGTGATTGCCGAGGCTGACGCTGTGGTGTCGCAGATACTGCTGCTGGGGGCGGCCAGCGCCTGCGCGCTTGGTGTGGGGGTGATGGCGCGCACGCTTGCGCTGACTGCTGACTACCTCAACCAGCGCAGGCAATTCGGTGTGCCGCTTGCGAGCTTTCAGGCGTTGCGCCACCGCATCGCGGACATGCAGATGCAGCTGGAGCTGGGGCGGTCCATGAGCTACTACGCCTGGCTCAAGCTGGATGCGCCCGAGCGGCGCATCGCCGTCTCCCGGGCCAAGTACCAGCTCTGCGAGAGTATGCGCTACGTCGGCCAGCAAGCGGTGCAGCTGCACGGGGGCATCGGCATGACCGATGCGTATATCGGCAGCCACTATTTCAAGCGCCTGACGCAGCTAGGCCTGCTGTGGGGCGATGCCCACTACCATCTGGACGTCGTCAGCGCCTGGATGAACGAGCACGCCAGCGCCATTGACTGATCGAACGGGCGCCACTGGCCATGGGCGCCTCGGCATCCTCCATAATGCGCGTTTTGTCCTGATCGTCCGATCTGCCGCTCGGCTGCTAGGAGCGAACGCGGCAATGCCGCGGCTGGGGGACGCAGCCCGGAGCGTCGGCTCGTTGCGCATGGCGTGTGCGGGTGGGCGACAGGCATGGATGGAATTCGCATGCGTACCTTTCTCGGCCTCAAGCACCAGACGCTGGCGCCTGCCACGGCAGTGACCATTGGCAACTTCGATGGCGTGCACCGTGGCCACCAGGCCATGCTGGCCCTGCTGCGCGGCGAAGCGGGCAATCGCGGCCTGACCACCTGTGCGTTGACGTTCGAGCCGCATCCGCGCGACTACTTTGCGCAGGTGCTCAAGAAGCCGGAGATTGCCCCGGCGCGGGTGGGCACGCTGCGCGACAAACTGATTGATCTGGCCGCCAACCACGTCGAGCAGACCGTGATCCTGCGCTTTGATGCCAGGCTGGCGGCGCAAACGCCGCAAGACTTCGTGCAGCAGGTGCTGGTGCAGGGACTCAGGGCGCGCTACGTGCTGGTTGGTGATGACTTCCGGTTCGGCAAGGACCGCAAGGGCGACTACGCATTGCTGGACGCGCTCGGTCGGCACCATGGCTTTGACGTAGCGCGCATGAACAGCTACGAGGTGCACGGGCTGCGCGTCTCCAGCTCGGAAGTGCGCCGGGCACTGGAGCAGGGCCGTATGCAGGACGCTGCGAAGCTACTGGGACGCCCCTACACCATCAGCGGCCATGTGCTGCATGGCCGTAAGCTCGGACGGGCGTTGGGGGCGTCCGGTACGGGCTGTGAGGATGGTTTTCGCACGCTGAACTTGCACTTCAAGCACTGGAAACCGGCCGCCAGCGGCATTTTTGTCGTGCGGGTGCACGGTCTCGGCGAGCGGCCGCTGCCCGGGGTGGCCAATCTGGGCGTGCGGCCCTCGCTGGATCCCAACGATGTCAACGGCGGCCGCGTGCTGCTGGAGACGCACTGCCTAGAGTGGCCCGACGAACTGGGGCCCGAGGGCGGTTACGGGCGGATCATTCGTGTGGAGCTGCTGGAAAAGCTCCATGACGAGCTACGCTATCCTTCGCTGCAGGCACTCACGGAAGGTATTGCGCGCGACTGTGCGCAGGCCAGGGCATGGTTTGCCCGCCAGGCGCAGTAAGCGTGACAGGCGCGCATGCACTGCGCCACTCAGGCCACGGTCATTGCGCGGCCCAGCCGCCGTCCATGTTCCAGGCCACGCCGCGCACGTTGTTGCCGGCAGGCGAGCACAGGAAGGCGGCCAGCTCGCCGAGTTCCTGTGGCGTTGTGAACGTCCTGGAGGGCTCCTTTTCACCCAGCAGCATGTCCCGTGCGGCATCCTCGCTGATGCCGTGCTTTTCAGCCAGCGCGTCGATCTGTTTTTGCACCAGCGGTGTGAGCACCCAGCCGGGGCAGATGGCGTTGACCGTCACGCCGGTGGTGGCAGTCTCCAGTGCGACGACCTTGGTAAAGCCCACCACACCATGCTTGGCAGCGACGTAGGCGCACTTTTCAGCCGAGCCGACTAGCCCGTGCACCGACGCAATATTGATGATGCGGCCCCAGCCGGCCTGCTTCATCGCAGGCAGCAGCAGCCGAGTCGTGTGAAACACGCTGCTGAGATTGATGGCGATGATGGCGTCCCACTTCTCGACGGGAAATGCTTCGACCGGTGCGGTGTGCTGAATGCCGGCATTGTTGACGAGGATGTCGATGCGCCCGAACTCCTTTTCGGCGTAGGCCGCCAGTGCCTCGATCTCGGTCACCTGGCTCAGATCCGCGCCATGGTAGGCCGTGCGGATGCCGTGTGCGGCGCCGGCCTGTTCGATCAACTGGCGCGGGGCTTGTGAATCTCCAAAGCCGTTGACCAGTATGTGGGCGCCCCTGGCTGCCAATACCTGGGCAATGCCCAGGCCGATGCCGCTGGTCGAGCCTGTTACCAGCGCGGTCTTGCCTATCAGGTCCATACCTACCTCCATTGTTTGCATGACACGGTTAGGATGCGGCAATGCCGCCGCAGTTCGAGAAAGTGGCGTCGGCGCATCCTAGCACCTGCGTGCACTGTGTCCGTGTGCACCGCGGTCTTTGGCTCGTCTCCGGGAGAAAACGCATGTCCAGCAATGCCGCATCCGATCAGCCCGTCCTGCGTTACGTGCAGTGTGCCGGTGCCAGCAAGCCTGGACCGAACGGGCCTGGCGACGCCCATAGTCACCGCATGGCCTATTGGGACTGGCCCGCATTGCCGGGCGCTGACGCCACGCATGTAATCCTTGCCGTGCATGGTCTCACACGCAATGGCCGTGATTTCGATGTCCTCGCGCGTCGCCTGCAGCGTCGCGCGCGCGTGATCTGCCCGGACGTGGCCGGCCGGGGGCGAAGCGACTGGCTGGCCGACCCGATGGCCTATCAGGTTCCGCTTTATGTGGCCGACATGCTGACGCTGGTGGCGCAGGTGAGCGCCGAGGCCGCCCTGTCCGGCACGCCGGTGCGCCGGCTGGACTGGATTGGCACCAGCATGGGGGGGCTGATCGGACTGGGCGTGGCCGGCATGCCACAGGCCATGCCGCCGCTGCCACCGGCGCGACTGGTGCTCAATGACGTCGGGCCAGAGATTGCCTGGGAAGGGTTGGAGCGCATCGGCAGTTACATCGGGCAGCAGACAGAATTCGACAATCTGGCGCAGGGCGCGCTCTACCTGCGCGAGATTGCCGCCGGTTTTGGACCGCACAACGATGCGCAGTGGTTGGCATTGTCGGCACCGATGTTCCGGCCCCGCACCGGCGCGGGCGTCGTGCTGCACTACGATCCGGCGCTGACGCAGGGATTTCAGTTGATGAATCGGGAGTCCATGGCGCAGGCGCAGGCGTTGCTGTGGGCACTCTACGACGGGCTGACCATGCCGACGCTGGTGCTGCGAGGCGCGCAGTCGGACTTGCTCAGCGCAGCGACGGCGCAGGCAATGCGCCAGCGCGGACCAAGGGCGCAGCTGGTGGAGTTCGAAGGCGTCGGTCATGCGCCAACGCTGGTGCATGCGGACCAGATCGCGGTGGTGGAGGCATTTCTCTTCCCATCTTGAGAAGCTGCACACAGGCCCGATATCTGCTTGTCCGCCAGGGCGTGGGTCTGAGAGACTGCTCACGATCTTTTTTCGCACTGCGCAGTCAGGCAAAGGTGCGGCGGGCAAGGTGGGAAACGCCATCCCGTGCGCTTTTGCTTGGCTGCCCTTGAAGGGAGCTGTCTGTACCGCTTGGGTGTTGCAAGTCCTAGCCGGACGGTGGTCCGTGCAGCTTGCGGGCTAGCGCCTTGCCTGGCATTTCCTGGCAGCGCCATGCAATGCCAGAAAAGATCGTCAACAGGTTCTTTGCCGACAGACCAGGACTTGCTCCCACGCGTATAGTGGCGGTAAAACGCAGAGACATGAATTCACCGATTGCCGAGAATCCCGAACTGGCGCAGGTTGCGCGCAAGCGAGTGCAGGGGCGTGAGCCCCTGCTGCTGAGCGCTGCCTCTGCCATGCTGCCGCGCGAGGCCGACGTGTTGGCACGCGCGCGCGAATTTGCCCGCCCGTTGCTGGTCGATGAGCACCTCAACAGTGGCGAGAGTATGTGGGAGCATGCCGATGCAGTGGCTGCCATCCTGGACTCCATTGGTGGCTCCGAGGCGATGCAGGCTGCTGCCTACCTGATTTACGCGTCGTTTCATCTCAGCCACCCCGAAGAGGCGATCACGCGCCGCTTCGGCAGCACCTATGCATCGCTGGCGCTGGAGACCTCCAAGCTCATGCAGGTGCAGGGCCAGGCGCGCAGTGGATCGGGAGCGCGCAAGCGCGGCGAGGCCAAGATCGAGCACACCGAGACGGTGCGCAAGATGTTGCTGGCGTTCTCGCGCGATCTGCGCGTGGTGCTGATTCGCCTGGCCTCGCGGCTGCAGACGCTGCGCTACCACGCCACCCACAAGGTGCCGGTTGACCGGTTGCTGGCTGAGGAAAGCCTGTACGTGTTTGCGCCGCTGGCCAACCGGCTGGGCATCTGGCAGCTCAAGTGGGAGCTCGAAGACCTGGCATTTCGCTTTCTCGAGCCGGATACTTATCGCGAGGTCGCCGCCAAGCTCGACGAGAAGCGCCGCGAGCGCGAGCACTACATGCAGGAGCTCTGCGATACCGTGCGCCGGGAGCTGGCCGAGCGCGGCATCGAGGCGACCGTGCAGGGGCGGCCCAAGCACATCTACAGCATTGTCAAGAAGATGCGTGGCAAGTCGCTGGCGTTCGAGCAGCTGTTCGACCTGCGGGCGCTGCGCATCATCGTGGCGGACGTGCCCCATTGCTACGAGGCGCTCAGCTGGGTGCACACCCGGTTCACGCCCATCGATAGCGAGTTTGACGACTACATCGCCAAACCCAAGCCCAACGGCTACCAGTCGCTGCATACCGTCGTGCGTGACGGCCAGGGGCGGCCTGTGGAAGTGCAGATCCGCACCCAGGAAATGCACGACCATGCCGAAAACGGCGTGGCGGCGCACTGGGCCTACAAGGAAGCCGGCACCAAGGGCTATGCGGGCGTGTCCGCCACGGGCGAGTACGATGCCAAGATCGCCGTGCTGCGCCAGCTGCTGGCATGGGAGCGCGAATTCGCCGATAGTGAGGAGGTGCGGGCGCTGGGCCTGTTCGATGACCGCATCTACGTGCTGACGCCCAACGCGTCCATCATCGAGCTGCCCAAGGGCGCAACGCCCGTCGATTTCGCCTATACCGTGCACACCAGCCTGGGCCATCGCTGCCGCGGCGCCCGGGTGGATGGCACGATGGTGGCGCTCAATACCCCGCTGCAGAACGGCCAGACGGTGGAGATCGTCGCCGCCAAGGAGGGCGGGCCCTCGCGTGATTGGCTCAATCCCGAATTGGGCTACCTGAGCAGCGCACGGGCGCGCAGCAAGGTGAGGGCGTACTTCAACGCGCTGCAGCTGCAGGAGACGATCGCCAAGGGGCGAGAAATTGTCGAGAAGGTGCTGCAGCGTGAAGGCAAGACTTCCTGGAAACTCGACGACATCGCCGCGCAGCTGGGCTTCAAGTCCGCCGAGGCCCTGTTCGAGGTCGTCGGCAAGGACGAATTTTCGCTGCGCACGCTGGAGGTGCTACTGCGCGCCGACTCGGAGGAGGCGGACAGCCACGACAACCTGGTGGTGCGCAAGCCGCGCGGCACCGGCTCGGGTGGCAAGGTGCTGGTCGTTGGCATGGACTCCCTCATGACCCACCTGGCCAAGTGCTGTATGCCCGCGCCGCCCGACGAAATCGGTGGCTTCATCACCCGGGGCAAGGGAGTGGGCATCCATCGAACCGACTGTCCCAACTTCCAGAAAATGCTCGAGACCACGCCTGAGCGGGTCATCGACGTGGCCTGGAACGAGACCAGCGGCGAAGCACGCGCCGTGTACCCGGTGGAAATCCAGGTGGAGGCAGCGGACCGACAGGGCCTGCTGCGCGACATCTCCGACGTGTTCACGCGTGAGCGCACCAATGTCATCGGCGTGCAGACACGGTCGCACAAAGCCGTTGCCAGCATGGTCTTTACCGTCGAGGTGCCCAATGCCACGCAGCTGCGCACGGTGCTCGCTGCCGTCGCCAACGTGGCCGGCGTGCGTTTTGCGCGGCGCAAGTAGGGCGCGCGTGTGCGAGCGCCAGCGTCGCCCGGTGACGGGTGCGGTATGCAGTGATTGTTGCGAGCGAGCGATTTTTACGGTCGTGCCGCGGCACGTGGAGCACCCCCTGAACCACTCGGCTGCGGCTTTTGCCCGTGACGATGGTCGCATGGCAACGCGCCTCATTGGGGCCGTGCCGACGCGCTGTCCCATGCCGTCTGCCTGACTGCCAGCGGATCCCCGTGGAGGATGTGCCACGCCTGCCCGCGGGCGCTGGTTGATTCGCGGGCGCGGCAGCGGCGTGTCAGGCGCTGGTGGCCGCCCCGTCCTGGCCACACACCACGACCTCTACCCCTTGGCTGCGGATACTTTCCAGCACGTGTGCGTCGGCGCCAGGATCGGTGATCAGCCGGTGCACCTGTGACCAGCCGCAGATGCGAAAGCTTGCATGTGCCGTGAGTTTGGTGTGATCGGCCAGCACCGTGACCAGGCATGCCGATGCGACGAAGGCGCGGTTCATGGCGGCATCCTCGTTGTCGCGCATGTAGATGCCTGATGCACAGACAGCATGCACGCCCAGAAATGCCTCGCGGATCTGGATGTCCGGGAAGCCGTCGGAGTCGGGGCGCTCAATAGTCGCCTGTTTGCGTGCGTCGAGCCGGCCGGCGAGCACATAGACATGGGCAAGATGGCTTTGCGAGAGCGCGGCAGCGACCGTCAAGCCATTGGTGATCACGTGCAGATCCTGATGGCCGCGCAACGCCTGCGCCAGCGCATGGGCAGTGGTGCCAGCGTTGATGAGGATGCTGTCGCCGTCCGAGACGAACTGGGCGGCGCACTCCGCGATCTGGGCTTTCTCCGTTGCCTGCTGCAGGTGGCGCTCGGGATAGCTGTACATCTCGTAGCGCGCGCTGCCCTCAGCCAGCACCTCGCGCGTTGCGATTGCGCCGCCATGGGTGCGCTCGAGCAGGCCGCGTTCACCCAGTTCGATCAGGTCGCGGCGGATGGTGATGGGCGACGTGCAGAAGGCTTGGGCGAGATCGCGCACCGTCACGGCGGCACCAGACTGCTGGATGCGTTCGAGGATGCGTTGGTGGCGTTCGGCTTTCAGCATGGCTGGGGCGCAAAAGAAAATGATCGAGCGAACATACCATGAATGAAGATGTTTGAAAACGATCATCATTGCAGGGAATTTTGAGGTCTATTGTTCATTTGTTTGTCATATGTGATCGTTAAAGTGCGCGGCATGGCAAGAACACGCACATATTCAATGATCGTTTTTGATCTTGATGGGACGCTGATCGATAGCTGGCCGGGGCTGTGGCTGGCCATTGAGCAGGACTTGGCCGTCCAGCAAGGCGAGCTCGACCTGGACATGCTGCGGCATGGCCTGAGCATGGGGATCGCGTCCGTATGCCAGCTGGCTGTCAGTCAGGCGGGGCTGACGGGCGATGCCGCCGCACAGGCTGGCGCCCGGATTGCACAGGGCTACGCGCGCACCGGCTGGCAGGTTGCCCATCCCTACGAAGGGGCCGGCCACATGCTGCAGGTGCTGCACGAGCACGGCTTTGCGCTGGGCCTGTGTACCAACCGCAGCCGACTAACGACCGACGCGCTGCTCGAAAGCCTGGGCTGGCAGGGTTTTTTCTCGGCCAGCGTTTGTCTGGACGAGGGCATGGCGCCCAAGCCCGCACCTGCCCCCTTGCTGGCCGTCATCGACCGCCTGGGCGGCGCGGCCTCGGCCCTGTTTGTTGGCGATTCGCACATTGATGCGGCCTGCGCGGCAGCGGCTGGCGTTGACTTCGCGGCGCACCTGAATGGCTATCACAACCACCCGAGCGAACTTGAGCCTCAGGTGTTTGGCTTCGCACGGCATACCGAGCTTGCGCAGTGGCTAGGTGTGCGACCTCCCGTCACTACGGAGACCAATCATGGCTGACATCCACCTGCAGGACATCCGCAAGGGCTATGGGGCGACCCAGGTGCTCGATGGACTGTCGCTCACCATCCGCGATGGCGAGTTCCTCACCTTGCTCGGCGCATCGGGTTGCGGCAAATCCACGCTGCTCAAGCTGCTGGCCGGGCTCGAACTGCCCGATACGGGCAGCATCCGCCGTGGCGACGATGATCTGCTGCGCCAGTCGCCGGCCGAGCGCGATTGCGCGATGGTGTTCCAGTCGTATGCGCTCTATCCGCACATGACCGTGCGTGACAATGTCTGCACACCGCTCTACATGCGCATGCTGGGCTTCTGGCAGCGCCTGCCCGGCGCGCGCTGGCTTGATCCGCGGGTACGCCGGCAACTGCGCGAGGCCCATGCGCAGGGCCTGGCCGTGGCGCGCACGCTGGGCATCGACCACCTGTGGCTGCGCCGCCCGGCCCAGCTCTCAGGGGGGCAGCGCCAGCGCGTGGCGCTGGCGCGGGCGATGGTGCGCCGCCCATCGGTATTCCTGTTCGACGAGCCGCTCTCGAACCTCGACGCCAACCTGCGCCAGGCGCTGCGCGCCGAGATTCGCCAGTTGCATGATCAACTGGGCCGAACCTTCGTCTATGTCACGCACGATCAGCACGAGGCGATGTCGATGTCGGACCGCGTGGCGGTCATGAAGCAAGGCCGCATTCTGCAGCTTGGCACACCCACCGAGATCTACGAGGCGCCGGCGCATCGCGACGTGGCGGCATTCGTGGGTTCGCCGCGCATGAACTTCCTGACACTGGCGGCTGGCCAGGCCGGCCCAGCGCTGCAGGACCAACCGGTTGGCCACATCGTGCCGCGCGAGGCCGCCCAGCTGGGTTTTCGACCCCACGCCGCACGTCTTGCGCCCGAGCCCGGCGCATTGCGTGTGGCCGGGCGCGTCGTTCAGGCCGAGTTCACCGGCGCCGAGCGCATGGTCACGCTGCAACCCGAGGGCGGCGAACCGGTCGTGCTGGTCTTGCCCGCGCACGGCGCGCCAGCGCGCGGTGAGGACCTCGTCGTGTACGTGCCCGCGCATGCCTGCCACGGTTTCGATGCGCGCGGCTGGCGTGTGCCGGCGGTGCCGGCGGCCCAGCCGCGCGCGGCCTAGGAGCCATCATGCGTATCAAGCCCCTGGAGGTCGCACTGCTGCTTGGCCCGAGCATGGTGCTCACGCTGGTTCTGCTCGTGTTGCCGCTGGCAATGGTGGTGCTGATCTCGTTTACCGATTGGCAGTTCGGCGCGAGCACCTGGAACTGGATCGGCCTGGAGAACTACGCTGGCCTATGGCATGACGAGGTGTTCCGCCAATCGTTCGTCAATACCGTTGAGTACCTGCTGCTGGTGTCGCTCGCTTCGATCGCGATCGGCCTGGGCGCGGCGCTGCTCATCGAGTCGCACACGTCGCTGCGCGCCTTTTACCGCACGGCGTTCTTTCTTCCGGTGGCGTCCACGCTGATCGCCATGGCCGTGGTCTGGCAGTTCCTGCTGCACCCGAGCGCGGGGTTGTTCAATCAATTGCTCACGGCGTTGGGGTTCGAGCCCGTCAACTGGTTGCGCGACTACGACACCGCGCTGATCTCGCTCGCGGTGATCGGCATCTGGCAGATGTCGGGGCTGGCGATGGTGATGTTCCTCGCAGGCCTGAAGAACATTCCCGCCGAACTGCGCCACGCCAGCCTGCTCGACGGCATGCGCCATCCGCTGGACCGCCTGCTGCGCGTGACGCTGCCGATGCTTGCGCCCACCATGCTGTTCGTGGTGACGGTGTGTGCCATACGCGCGCTGCAGGTCTTTGACACCGTCCACGTGCTCACGCAGGGTGGGCCCAACTACGCCACCGAGGTATTGCTGCACACCATCTACACCGAAGGGTTTGGTTTTTTCCGAATGGGATACGCGGCAGCGCTGACGGTGGTGTTCGTGGCCTGCATCTTCGTGCTGACGCTGCTGCAACAGTCGGGCGCAAGCCGCGCCAAGGAGCTTTGATGACCTCGCCCCTGCAACCGTCGCTTGCCTGGCGCATCTTCCGGCACGTTGTGCTCATGAGCGGTGCCGTGGTGTTCCTGCTGCCTTTCGTGTGGATGGTGTCGACCTCGCTCAAGCCCGCCGACGAGATCTTCACCGAGGGCCTGCGGCTGCTGCCGGAGCGGTGGGCCGCCATTGAGAACTACCGCCGGGCGCTGACCGACGTGCCACTTTTGCGTTATCTGTGGAACGGCGTGCTCGTATGCGCTGCCATCCTGGTGCTGCAGATCGTGGTGGCGCTGCCCGCGGCGTATTGCTTTGCCAAGCTGAAGTTTGCCGGCAAGCGCCTGTCCTGGACGCTGGTGATGCTCTCGTTGATGATTCCTTTCCAGGCCACGGCAATTCCGCTCTACATCATGCTGTACCACGCGGGTCTGCTCGATACCCTTGCCGCGCTGGTCATCCCCTTCATTGCCTCGGCCTTCGGCATTTTTCTGCTGCGCCAGTTCATCGCGGGCGTGCCTGACGACCTCATTCATGCCGCGCGCCTGGATGGCATGCGCGAATTCGAGCTGGTCTGGCGCGTCATCATGCCGGCGGCCAAGCCCGCATTGATCGCGTTCTCCATCTTCTCCGTGGTCTGGCACTGGAACGACTACTTCTGGCCGCTGCTGGTGATCAACACCATGGATCTGGCTACCCCGCCGCTGGGCACGATGTTCTTCAAGAACGAAGAGGCCGGTACCGACTTTGGCCCGCTCATGGCCGGCACGGTCATCATCACGCTGCCCCTGCTGGTGTTTTTTCTCATCGCGCAAAAGCGCTTTATCGAAGGCGTCACCCTCTCGGGTGTCAAAGGTTGAAAGGAAATATCTTCATGCATCGTCTCGTCCTTCGCGGCCTGGCCGCCAGTCTCGCGCTGATCGGCGGCAGCCTGCAGGCCGCCCAGATCGAACTCGTCGTCGACTACCCGTATCCGGATCTGTTCAATCCCGTGCACGAGGAGATTGCGCGCAAGTTCACGGAGAAGTTTCCCGATTACACGGTCAAGTTCCGTGCGCCCACCAATGAATATGAGGCGGCTGCCCAGCAGGCGCTGCGCCATGCGGTCACCGGCCAGCTCGCCGACGTCTCCTACCAGGGGCTCAATCGCCAGCGGCTGTTCGTTGATCGCGGCATCGCTGTCGATCTGGCGCCCTTCATCGCCGCCGAGAAAGATTGGGACAAGCAAGGCTACAGCGAATCGCTGATGTCGCTTGGCCAGGTCAACGGCAAACAGGTGGGCATCGGCTTTTCGCTGTCCACCCCCATCGTCTACTACAACCTGGACTTGATCGAGAAGGCGGGTGGCAACGCCGAGGCGCTGCCCACGACCTGGGACGACATCATTGCGCTGGCCGAGCGCTCGCGCCAGGCTAACCCCGGCACCAACGGGCTGCATTACGACTGGGAGATCACCGGCAACTGGCTGTGGCAGGCCATGGTGTTCTCCAAGGGTGGTGCGATGCTCGATGCCGAGGAGCGCAAGGTTGCCTTTGATGGCGCCGAAGGCCGCGAGTCGATCCAGCAGATGGGCCGCATGGTCGAGAACGGCACCATGCAGAACCTAAGCTACAGCGATGCCGCCCAGTTGTTCGTGAGCGGCAAGCTTGCGGTGCTCTCGACCTCGACCTCGCGCCTGGCCGCCATCCAGAAGCAGATCGGCGATCGCTTCCGCCTGGGCACGGGGCTCTTCCCCATCTACGCCGAGGACGGCCGCGTGCCCGCCGGCGGCAACGTGGCCATGATGTTCGCCAAAGACCCGGAGCGCCAGAAGGCAGCCTGGGAGTACATCAAGTTCGCCACCGGCCCCGAGGGCGCCACCATCATGACCAAGGCGACCGGGTACTTCCCGGCCAACACCTTGCCGATCGACGATCCGCAAGGGCTCAAGGGCTTCTACGAGGCCAACCCCAACCAGTACACCGCCGTGCGACAGATCCCGTGGTTGACCGGCTGGTATGCGTTTCCCGGCGAGAACGGCCTGAAGATCACCGACGTCATCCACAATCACCTGCAGACTGTCTTCGACAAGTCGGTGCAGCCGCAGCAGGCGCTCGAGGCCATGACCCGCGACGTCCAGGCATTGCTCAAGTAAGCGAGAATCCAATGAAGTTCATTCATCTGACCGACACGCATCTGGTCGAACACGGCGGCGACTTGTTCGGTACAAATCCACGCACGCGGCTCGAACAGGCCGTCGCGCACATCTGCGAGCATCACGCCGATGCCGAGGCGCTCGTCATCACGGGTGACCTGACCCACCTCGGCCAGCCGGGCGCCTACGCGGCCCTGCGCGAGTGCCTCGAGCCGCTGCCCATGCCGGTCCATACCATCCTGGGCAACCACGACGGGCGCGAGAACTATCGGCGCTTTTTTCCCGAGGCACCGCGCATGCCCGAGGGCTTCGTGCAGTATGCCAGGCCTTTGGGCGAGTACCTCGCGCTGTTTCTGGACACCCAGGATCCGGGCGAGCATTGGGGCGCCTTCTGCGAGACGCGCGCGTGCTGGCTGCGCGAGCAGTTGCAGGCGGCCGATCGCCCGGTGGTGCTCTTCATGCACCACCCGTTCTTTCCGGTGGGCATCGCGAGCATGGATGCGCTGGCGCTGCGTGAGCCGCGGCACTTTCTGGCCGCCATCGCCGGCCATGAGGCGCGCATCCGCCACATCTTCATGGGCCACATCCATCGGCCCATCTTCGGCTCGGTGCGCGGCATGCCGTTTTCCATCCTGCGCGGCACCAATCACCAGGTCGCCCTGGTGCTGGGAGATGATGGCAGCAACGACATTCTGGGCAGTCATGAACCGCCACAGTACGGCGTGGTGCTGCTCGATGCCGAGCAGGTGGTCGTGCATGCCGAGGACTATCTGGACCGCAGCGACCGGTTCTACCTGCACGCGTACGGGTAGTCGTGCGCAGGCGTCGGGCGGCATCCGTGCTGCTGGCATGTGTCGCTGCTGCCGGCAGAAGGCGCAGGGCTGCTCGAGACCGTGCGCTGGCGCGCGGCCCGCCTTCCGATGGACAGGGCGCAGCCTGGCGACTGTGCCGCGATCCTGATCAGGCCACCGACTGCTCCAGCGCCTGCAACTGCTCGGACAGTGCCAGCCACTGCTCTTCGGCGGCGTCGATGGATTCCTGCAGCTGCTTGATCTTTTTGCCGCCACTGGCCCATTGCTCGGGCGTACTGTCTGCGCCAAGCGCCGCTTCCACGGCAGCCTTCTCTTTCTGCCAGCGCGCCAGGTTCTGTTCGAGCGCCTTGATCTGCTTTTTCAGCGGCTGTGTGCGTGCCGCCAGTGCCTGGCGCTTCTCGGCTTCGAGGCGGCGCTGCTCCCGGTTGCTGGGTGCAGCGGGCGCCGGCGCCTGGGCGGCCGGGGCCACGGCGCTGCTGCGGGCCTTGTCGGCCTGGGCAGTGCGGCTGCGCAGTTCACGCTGCTGCTGCAGTACGTGCTGCTGGTAGTCTTCCAGGTCGCCGTCGAAGTCGGTCACCTTGCCGCCGCTGACGAGCCAGAACTGGTCGCACACGGCGCGCAGCAGGGCACGGTCATGGCTGACCAGCATCAGCGTGCCCTCGAAGCTGTTGAGTGCCATGCCCAGCGCCTCGCGGGTGGCCAGATCCAAGTGGTTGGTCGGCTCGTCCAGCAGTAGCAGCCCCGGGCGCTGCCAGACCAGCATGGCCAGCACTAGGCGGGCCTTTTCGCCGCCACTCATGGTGCCAACGGGCTGCGCCACCATGTCACCGCTGAAGTTGAAGCTGCCCAGGAAGTTGCGCAGATCCTGCTCGCGCGCGGGGTTGGGCGGATTGGCGCCATAGCTGCGCGCCAGTCGCACGAAGTGCTCCAGCGGGTTGCTGCCCTCGTGCAGCACGTCCAGCTCCTGCTGGGCGAAGTAGCCGATGGCCAACCCCTTGCCCAACGTGATCTCGCCGGAGATCAGCGGCAAATCGCCGACGATGGACTTGATCAGCGTGGACTTGCCCTGGCCGTTGGCGCCGAGGATGCCGATGCGCTCACCCGCGCGCACCGAGAGGTTGACGTCCTGCAGGATGGTCGTGGCAGCGCTGCCGTCCTGGCCCGGATAGCCCATGCGGGCATTCTTGACGGCCAGCATCGGGTTGGGCAGTACCAGCGGTTCCTTGAAGGAGAAGCTGAAGTCGGCCTCGGCCAGCACCGGGGCGATGCGTTCCATGCGCTCAAGGGCCTTGACGCGGCTTTGCGCCTGCCGCGCCTTGGTGGCCTTGGCTTTGAAGCGGTCAATGAAACTTTGCAGATGCGCAATCTTGTCCTGCTGTCTGGCAAATGCCGCCTGTTGCTGCTCGAGCTTGAGGGCGCGCTGCTCTTCGAAGAAGCTGTAGTTGCCGCCGTAGCGGGTGATGGTCTGGTGCTCCAGATGCAACGTGACCTGCGTGGTGGCGTCGAGAAACTCCCGGTCGTGGCTGATGACCAGCAGTGTGCCGGGGTAGCGCGTCAGCCAGCTTTCCAGCCAGATCAGCGCATCCAGGTCCAGGTGGTTGGTAGGCTCATCCAGCAGCAGCAGATCGCTGGGCGCCATCAGCGCACGCGCCAGCTGCAGCCGCATGCGCCAGCCACCGGAGAAGCTGTTGACGGGGCGATCCAGCTGCTCGGGCTGAAAGCCCAGACCGAGAATCAGGGCCTGCGCGCGTGCCCGGGCGTCGTAGGCGCCTGCATCGGCCAGCTCGGCATGGAGGCGCCCCATGGCAATGCCGTCGCCATCGGCTTCGGCCTGCGCCAGCTGGTGCTGCAGCTGCAGCAGGTGGCTGTCACCCGCGAGCACGAACTCGGTTGCACTGTCGTCGCTATCGGGCATGTTCTGCGCCACTTGTGCCAGGCGCCAGTGTGCGGGCATGCTGAATTCGCCGGCATCCTCGTGCAGCGTGCCGTTCATGAGCGCAAACAGGGTGGATTTGCCGGCGCCGTTGCGGCCCACCAGCGCGGCATGCTCGCCGGGCTGCAGCGTGAAGCTGGCCTTGTCGAGCAGGACTTTGGTGCCGCGTCGCAGCACCACTTGGTTCAGAGTGATCATGGGCACGATTATCGCGGCACGGCAGCCGCCGCCGCTGGGCCACAACACAGCGCGCCGCGCTTTCGTTGGGAGGTGCGGCGCATGAAAAGGCTTTGAACAGGTTCTAAGATGGCGCCTTGTATTGCTGAGGCTCTCTTTCATGCGCAATTTTGTCCACTACACGGCCGGTCAGGCACAGTTGGAGACAGGCTGGTATGTCGGGTTGATGTCCGGTACCTCGCTTGACGGCGTGGACGCGGTGCTGGCGCGTTTTGCCTCTGGCGGGGCGGCGCAGCAGGTGGCTACCGGCGCGCATGTGCACCTGCCTTTCGCGCCGGCGCTGGTGGAAACGTTTCGTCGCCTGAATGCCCCGGGGCCGGATGAGCTGCATCAGGCGGCGCTGGCGGAAGTTGCGCTGGCGCAGGTCTATGCCGAGGCCACGCAAATGTTGCTGGCGCGGGCGCGGCTGCCAGCCAGCGAGGTGGTGGCCATCGGCGCGCACGGGCAGACCGTGCGCCACCAGCCGCAGGGTGCGCAGGCCCAGCGCTACACCATCCAGCTCAACAACCCGGCCTGGTTGGCCGAACAGACGGGCATTGCCGTGGTGGCGGACTTTCGCCGCCGCGACATGGCTGCTGGCGGGCAGGGCGCGCCGCTGGCTTCGGGCTTTCACCGGGCGGTGTTTTCCCGCGCGGGGGAGGGCGTGGCGATCCTCAATCTGGGGGGGATTGCCAATTTCAGCCTGATGGCTGCCGATGGTGCCGTGCTGGGCTTCGACTGTGGACCTGCCAACACTCTGATGGATGGCTGGTGCAGGCGCCATACCGGCCAGCCCTATGATGCGGATGGCCGGTGGGCTGCGCAGGGCCGAGTGCTGCCGCAGCTACTGGCAGCGTTGTTGCGCGATCCGTTTTTTGCGCAACCTGCACCCAAGAGCACGGGGCTGGATCGGTTCAACCTGGATTGGCTGCAGCAGCATCTGCAGGCGTTTCCTGCCGCCGAACCTGTGGATATGCAGGCGACGCTGGCGGAGCTGACTGCCGTCAGCTGTGCGCAGGCATTTTCGCGCTACGCGCGGGGCCAGCGTGTGATCGGAGTTTGCGGCGGCGGCGCCTATAACCACTACCTGCTGGAGCGTCTGCGTGTCCATGTGGGGCCGCAGGTGAGCGTGGTGACCACCGCCGAATGGGGCGTGCCGCCCGAGCAGGTCGAAGCCTGTGCCTTTGCGTGGTTGGCACGCCAGTGCGTGCTGGGGCTGCCGGGCAACTTGCCGGCCGTGACGCAGGCCAGGGGGCCCCGCGTGCTGGGCGCCATCTATCCTGCCTGATCGGGGCGTGGAACGCCTGCGGTCAGTCGTGTCGATCGCGCAGGAGGTTCGTTGGCGACCACTGGTCCGTCAGCGGCCTTGCTGGGCTAGGAGTCACGACGGCGAGCTGCGGCCATGGTCCTGTGACCTGGTCGAGCAGGCGATCCTCCACTCTGGCTTGCATGGGCACGTGTGCGGCGTAGAGGATGTCGTTGTCATAGCGACGGCTGCGCAGCAGGTGCGGAAACACCGCTTGCCAGGTGGCTTCCTCATGCGCCCGCAATCTGCCCCGTGAGAAGGTGTTGGCGGCGACGATGCCATCCCGTGTCAGCAGCCGGCTGACTTGCTGCAGAAATTCCACGGTCAGCAGATGCTCGGGTACGTATTCGTTGTCGAAAGCGTCGAGCATGATGAGGTCATAGCGCTGGTCGCGGTTGAGCGCCTGCCGCACGAAAACGCGCGCGTCCACCGTGGCGATGTGCAGCCGGTCGCTGGACTGCAGCCCGAACCAGTCCCTGGCGGTTTGCACGACGACGGGGTCGATTTCGACCACATCCAGCCGCGCCTGCGGAAAGTGCTGCAGCACTGCCTTGGGGATGGAGCCGCCACCCAGGCCGACCAGCAGCATGTTCTGCGGCGCCCGGTCCAGAAACCGCAGCCCGGCAACCAGCCCACGGGTGTATTCAAGGACCAGTACCTGCGGCTGCGCCTTGTGCATGCAGCTCTGGAAGTAGTTGCGCCGGTCAAAGCTCATGCAGCGAAAGTGTTTGCCTTGCGTCACCATCACGTCCACATGCTGGCCATGTGCAGTATGCAGCAGTGTGTCCACGCGCTCGCGCGCAAGCTGCGCTTCCAGTGTGGCGGGCTGGGCCGCGCCGCCTGTCGCCGTCAGCGCCAGCATGCCAGGCACGATGATGCAGGTTGGCAGCCAGCGCGTCATGGTCGAGAAGCGGCGGGCGCCGCGCTCTGTTGTGCGCCGCGCTGTCGCAGCGTGAAGGCAACGGCGCCCGCCACGGCGCTTGCGGCCGTGATGGCGGTCAGCCCCATCAGGATGGTGTCGATCTCCAGCCAGAGTACCAGGTAGTAGGACGGCACGATCGTGCCGGCTGCCGAGCCGAGCGTGGTCGCGGCACTGAGCTGGCCAACGCGCAGGCCGGCTTCGGCGACCGTGGTCACCAGCAGATGCGTGGCGTAGGGCGTGATCGTGCCTGCGAGAAAGCCGATGCTGCCCAGCAGCGTCATCGCCGCCAGCAGGCTGCCGTAGCGCGGATCCGGAACCTGGTCGGCGATGGCCTCCAGCATCGGCTGCGCAATCGTAAAGAGCGGCAGCATGGCCAGTGCCAGCGTGAAAACAAGGCCGTACAGCAGCGTGGTGCCGCGCGCCGGCTTTGCGGTAAGCCTGCCGCCAAACAGGTAGCCGGCGGCCATGGCAACCAGTAGCACGGTGATGATGCTGCCCCACACGGCAATGCCGGTGCCGAAGTAGGAGGCGACGATGCGGGCGAACAGCACCTCGACGGCCATGGTGGCAAAGGAGGCCCAGGCAGCAATGAGGTACAGGTAGCGCTGCTCGCAGCGCGAGTGAGGCAGACGTGCGATGGGCATGGATGGGTGCGAGGACGGAAGGTCTTGTTTATAAAGCAGACGCTGTGGGCGCGGGCCGGGGCTGCGGCGCCGCGATGGCCAGCGCCGCGCCTACCGCATTCCGCGCCAGCGCAGCAGACGCATGCCGTTGGCCACCACCAGCAGGCTGGCCCCCACATCGGCAAACACGGCCATCCACATGGTGGCCTGTCCGGTCAGCGCCAGCGCGAAGAATACGGCCTTGACGCCCAGTGCGAAGGCGATGTTCTGCATCAGCACGCGATGCGTGCGCCGTGACAGGTCAATGGTGTCGGCCACGCGGCTGACGTCGTCGTTCATGATGACCACATCGGCGGCTTCCAGCGCCACATCGGTGCCCGCGCCTCCCATGGCAAAGCCGATGTCGGCCTGGGCCAGTGCCGGTGCGTCGTTGATGCCATCGCCGACCATGCCGACCAGTCCCGGCTGCTGGCGCAGCGCGGTGATGGCCTGCAGCTTGTCCTGCGGTAGCAGCTCGCCGCGCGCCTGGGTGATGCCGGCCTGGGCCGCAATGGCCTCGGCGCTGGTCTGGTTGTCGCCACTGAGCATCAGCGTGCGTATGCCCATTGCCTGCAGGCGCTGCATGGCCTGGCGTGCCTGGGGCTTGAGGGTGTCGGCCACGGCGAACAGTCCCAGCACGCCGTCGGCATCGGCCAGCACGCTGACCGATTGCCCCTGCTGCTGGTGCTGCGCCAGCGCGGCGTCCAGCGCCGGGCTGCACTGGCCACGCTCTTCGATGGTGCGGTGGTTGACCAGCACGTGATCCTTGCCTTCGACGACGCCTTTGACGCCGCGGCCAGCCAGTGCCTCGAACTGCCTGACCGTGATCGCGGGGGCGTCGGCCGGGGTCCCCAGGCCGTGGGCAATGGCCTGCGAGACGGGGTGGTCGGAGCGCTCGCTCAGCGCCGCCGCCACACGGGCCGTGTGGGCGGCATCGGCGTCTGCCCATGCCTGCCATTGCACCAGCGTCGGTTTGCCGCTGGTGATGGTACCGGTCTTGTCAAAGGCGATTGTGCGCAGCTTGCGGGCATCTTCCAGGTAGCTGCCGCCCTTGATGATGATGTTGCGCCGCGCTGCCGCGGTCAGTCCGCTGACGATGGTGACCGGCACGGAGATCACCAGTGCGCATGGGCAGGCAATGACCAGCAGCACCAGCGCTTGATAAACGGATTGCAGCCATGGCCAGCCCAGCAGCGGCGGCGTCAGCAGTGCCACGCCCAGTGCCAGCACGAACACGCCGGGGGTATAGATGGCGGCAAAACGTTCGATGAAGCGCTGCGTGGGCGCGCGCGTGGCCTGCGCCTGCTCGACGGCAGCGATGATGCGGTCCAGCGTGGTGTTGCCGGCTGCCGCGGTGACCTGCATCACCAGCTCGCCCGTCGTGTTGAGGGTGCCGGCAAACAGACTGTCACCGGCCTGTTTTTCAACCGGCAGGCTTTCACCGGTGACGCTGGCCTGGTCCACCGCGCTGCTGCCTTCCAGCACGGTGCCGTCAAACGGCACACGTCCTCCGGGGCGCACCCGCACCTGCGCGCCGGGCGCCACGCTGGCAACGGGCACGCTGCGCCATGTGCCGTCGGTCTGGCGCACCTCGGCCTGCTCGGGAGCCAGCTGCATCAGTGCGGCGATGGCATTGCGGGCGCGCTCGCTGGCGGCGTGCTCGATGCGTTCGGCAATGGCGTACAGGGCCATGACCATGGCCGCTTCCGGCCACTGGTCGATCAGCGCTGCCCCAGTCACTGCCACCGCCATCAACGTATCAATGCCCAGTCGGCCGCGCAGCAGGGCGCGCACGCCACTTTGGTAGACGTTCAGGCCTGCCAGGGCAATCGCAATGACCGCCAGCGCCATGCCGCCATATTCCAGCCAGGGCTGTTGGCCACCCAGCAGGTGCGCCAGCTCCGCCGCCAGTGCCAGCAATAGCGCGGCGATCAGGCGTGGCCAGCCCGGTCCGCTGGCATGGTCACAGCCGCAACCGGCAGGCGCCGGTGTGTGGCCGTGTGTGGTATCAGTTGCTGCGGAGCTGTCGGTGCGGGTCTGCGACTGTCCGTGCGGCGCGGCTGCGCAGCATCCGTTGTGGGAATGGGAATGGCTTTGCATGCGATGATTGGAAACCCTGCAGTCACTTCAAGGTCAAGCCATGGCAGATGAAAAACCTTGCTACCGTATTGGCGATGCCGCGCGCCTCAGTGGGGTGGCGGCCTCGAACATCCGTTATTACGAGCGCGAGGGGCTGATCCATCCTGGCGTGCGTGGCGAGAATGGCTACCGCCTCTATAGCCCGCAGGATGTGCACGCGCTGCGACTGATCCGCCTGTGCCGAAGCATGGACATGTCGCTTGACGAGGTGCGTACGCTGCTGCGATTGCGGCTGGGCAATGCGCAGGACTGTCAGGTGGCTGCGCAGGCGCTCGACGCGCACCTGGGGCACGTGCGCGAGCGCCTGCATGAGTTGCAGGCGCTTGAGCGCGAGTTGCAGGCGCTGCGCGCGCTGTGCGATGGCACAGGCCAGCACTGCGGCATTATCGAGGCATTGCATCGCCGCGCCGACGCGCCGCAGTCCACCGCCGTGACGCCGCCGGTTAGCCGCCACGTGTAGTGACTGCCACGGACATCCTGTTCTGTCAGCCCCGGCGGAGTAACGTGGTGCAGGCGAGAACCCTGAGCAGGTCCTGCGCATCCATGCATTGGTATGAACCTTGCTGCAACTTTGCTGCTGCACGCAGCGCGTGCGCACCATTGAACCTTTTCCGCCACATGGGATTGCGCTGGCATCGTGCCTTTCCATACGAACCTGGAAGGAGATAGCCTTGTACTGTCGTTCTACTCGCGTTCTGCGTAAGGTCTTTGCGGTTGCGTCGGTGGCTATTGCCGCCCTGTATGCCCCGAGCGCCGCGGCGCACCATGGTTGGACCTGGGCGCAAGAGGCACAAAGCACGCTGTCAGGCACCATTGCGTCCATTTCCATGGCACCGCCCCACCCGACGATTCAGGTCCTGGCGGCCGATGGCCAAATCTGGCAGGTTGATCTGGGCAATCCCAGCCAGACCCGGCGATCGGGCTTCACGGCGGATTCGGCCAAGGTCGGCGATGCCATCGAAGTGCTTGGCAACCGCTCACGTGAGCCCGGCAAGCCGCACATGAAGGCGGTGCGCATCACCGTCGGGGGCCAGCACTACGACATGTACCCCGCCCGTTTGCCGCGCTGAGCGCGCACCGGCTCCGGGGCGCTAGACCGTGGAATCCGGGGCGTGGATCGCGCATCTGGCGGACTGGCCGGGCGCGGTGTGGCTGCAGCAGTCCGGCACGGCTTACCTGTTCGTCAATGCAACGCATATTCTTGGCATTGCCCTGCTGCTGGGCGGCATTCTGCCCCTGGACTGGCAGCTGTTGCGCGGCCGTGCCAGCGCAACGCTGGCAATGCTGGTGCGCTCGGCCGGCGGTGGCCTGACGCTGGCACTGCTGACCGGATGCTGGCTTTTCACCGTGCAGCCGGCGAGCTATCTGGTCAACGCCGCATTTCAGTTCAAGATGGGGCTGCTTGCACTGGCGTTGGTGAACGTGCTTGTGCAGCACCGCTGCGCCGGGTTGCGCCAGGCGTTGGCAACAGGCGTGGTGACTGGCACCGTGCGCCTGCGCGCTGCGCTCTCTCTGCTGCTCTGGCTCGCAGTGCTGGTGGCGGGGCGGTGGATTGGGTTTGTGTGATCACCGCGCCCCGGGGCGCCGCCGGACCCGACCCGGTTCCGGGCAGGGATGCGAAACCGCTTCATGCGTCGCGCGCCGCCAAGACCGGGCGTCCTGGCAAGGCGCTCAGGCCGGCACGTCCGGGTTGAGGCTGTACAGGCCCGTGAGGCGGGCGCGGCCGAGCACTTCGGCCTTGGCCAGTGCCGTGCGCACGTTGGTGCCCGTGAGCTCGCCGTCCACCGCCAGCGTGGGCGTTGCCAACGCGTAGAGGGTAAAGATGTAGCGGTGTGGCCGCTCATCGTTCCACGGCGGGCACGGGCCGTCGTAGCCGTAATAGGTGCCTTGCATGGCCTCATCGCCAGCAAACCAGGTGGTGTAGTCGTTGATGCCATGACGCATCCCGCCCGGTGCCTGAGGGCCGGGCTTGCCGCGCGGTGTTACGCCGTTCGAGTGGGCGCCGGCGGCGATCTCGGTGACTGTCGCTGGAATGTCCAGCAGCAGCCAGTGGTAGAAGTCCACGCGTGGCAGCGAGGCAGACACGATACGGCCTTCTTGGTTCACGTCGTCCGCCTGGCTGGGCGCATCGGGATCGTGGCAGACGAGCACGAATGATTGCGTGCCGACCGGCACCTGCGACCAGGTCAGGTGCGGGTTGCGATTGGCCGCCAGCGTCACGTGCGTTTCCGGATGGGTCACGGCAAATGCGAACTCGCCGGGAATGGGCTGGCCGTCCTGAAAGCTGTTGCTCTTGAGCAGCATGGTGAGTCTCCTGATGGCGGTTGAACAAGAAACGGAAAACGGTGCCGCCACAGAGGGGGCGGCACCACAGCCTGTCCGCGACCAAGTCAGCCCGGACAGCGCGAGCATGCAAAGATCGTAAACAGGTTCTAACACGGAAGAAAACTCCCCGAGTATGGGCCAATGCGACGGCGTTGCCAAACTAGGGAAGCGTTGACCGCTCTATGATTGCGGGCGGCACGCGCTTGTGGGGATGGCGTTGCCGTGCGCCGTCTTTGGGGGCGCCGACGGGCTTTTGCGAATTGAGGATATGTGCGCATGAGATTTTCGGGCAAGGCTGCAGCGCGGTGGTATCGGGCGTCTGCGGGCGCGTGGCAGCAAGCGGCGAGCGCTCGCCCATGACGCCTGCCATCCGCAAGGCGCTGGACAAGCTGGGGCTGGTGCGCGACATCGACCTGGTGCTGCACTTGCCGCTGCGCTACGAGGACGAAACGAAGGTCGTGCCCATCGCCCAGGCGCGTGACGGTCAGACGGTGCTGATCGAAGCGCAGGTGCAAAGCTGCGAGATCCAGCTGCAGCCGCGCCGCCAGCTGGTGGTGACCGTGCAGGATGCCTCGGGTAGCTGCCAGCTGCGCTTTCTGCACTTCTACCCCTCGCAGCAGAAGGCGATGGCCGTTGGAACGCGGCTGCGTGCGCATGGCGAGATGCGCGGCGGATTCTGGGGACGGCAAATGGTGCATCCGCAGCTGCGCAAGGCCGATGCGCCATTGCCGACGGCGCTCACGCCTGTCTATCCAATCGGCAAGGGGCTCACGCAGCCCTATCTGCGCCGCATGATCGTGGCTGCGCTGCAGCGCATCACGCTGGTGGAGACGCTGCCGCAGGAATGCTGGACGCATGTCGGTCCCCCTCCCGTGGCGGTGCCCGACGGTGCGGGCACGCAGCGCTGGTGGACGCTGGCGCAGGCGTTGCGGTTTCTGCACCATCCGCCACCTGACGTGCCGCTGCAGACCCTGGAGGACCGCAGCCACCCGGCGTGGCAACGGCTCAAGGTGGAGGAGTTGCTGGCCCAGCAATTGTCGCAATGGCGCATTCGGCAGATACGCCAGGCGCATGCGGCCCCTGCGCTGGCGGTGCGCCAGCGTGGCAGGAAGGAAGAGGCTGGCGAACTGCCCCTGCACGCGCAGTTGCTGGAAGTGATCGGCTTCGAGCTGACGGCAGCGCAGCGGCGTGTCGTTGAGGAAATTGCTGCCGACATGGCCCGCAGCGTGCCCATGCACCGGCTGCTGCAGGGTGATGTAGGCTCCGGCAAAACCGTGGTAGCGGCGCTGGCCGCTTGCATTTGCATGGATGCTGGCTACCAGTGTGCGCTGATGGCCCCGACGGAAATTCTCGCGGAGCAGCACTTCCAGAAACTGCAAGCCTGGCTGGCGCCGCTGTTGCAGGCGCGCGGCAAGCGCGTGGCGTGGCTGGCCGGCAAGCAGAAGAAAAAGGAGCGTGCGCAGATGCTGGCCGACGTTGCCAGCGGCGAGGCCATGCTGGTGGTGGGCACGCACGCCGTGATTCAGGACAGCGTGGACTTTCGGGCGCTGGGCCTGGTCATCATCGACGAGCAGCACCGCTTTGGCGTCGAGCAGCGGCTGTCGCTGCGCAACCGCCAGCGGGACCGGGCGGCGCAGGCAACAGGAGATGATGCACTTGAGCCCCACATGCTGATGATGTCGGCCACGCCCATTCCGCGCACGCTGGCGATGACGTACTACGCGGACCTGAGCGTGTCCACCATTGATGAGCTGCCGCCTGGCCGCACGCCGGTGGTCACGCGCCTGGTGGCCGACAGTCGCCGCGACGAGTTGATCGCGCGCCTGGCGCGCCAGGTGCGGCAGGGCCGCCAGGCCTACTGGGTCTGCCCGCTGATCGAGGAGAGCGAGGTGCTTGATCTCAGCAATGCGACGGCCACGTTCGAGGAGCTGCAGGCAGCCATTCCCGATGTGCCGATGGGGCTGCTGCATTCACGCATGCCCGTGGCCGAGAAGCAAGCGGTCATGGCGGGCTTTGCCAGCGGCGCGCTGGGGGTGCTGGTTGCCACTACGGTCATCGAGGTTGGCGTGGATGTGCCCAATGCGTCACTGATGGTCATCGAGCACGCCGAGCGCTTTGGTCTGTCGCAGCTGCACCAGCTGCGCGGACGGGTGGGGCGCGGCAGCGCGGCTTCGGCCTGCGTGTTGCTGTACGCCACGGGAGACAGTGGCAAGCTCAGCGACACGGCCAAGGATCGGCTGCGCGCGATGGTGGAAACCAACGACGGCTTCGAGATCGCGCGGCGTGACCTGGAAATTCGCGGCCCAGGGGAATTCATGGGCGTGCACCAATCTGGTGCATCGTTGCTGCGCTTTGCCGATCTGGGCACCGACGCGCATTTGCTGGAATGGACGCGCGCGCTCGCGCCGTGGATGCTGGCGCATCGGCCCGATCTTGCCGAACTGCACATGCAGCGTTGGCTGGGCGGCAAGTGGGATTACCTCAAGGCCTGAGCTTGGCGGGCGCGCCGTCGACGCGATCGTTACGACGGCCGGGCTGTTGCCGCGGATCCCGCGGGCACTGAACTTGCTTGGGCATGGGGGCGCTTGCATTTTTCATAGGCTTTTCAACAGGTTCCCGCACCCATGTCCATTCGCATTCTCCCCACGCTCGCATTGGCGTTTTCCGCTCTGGCCGCTGCCAGTGGCGTGCAGGCACAGACACCCATCAAGTTTCAGCTCGACTGGCGGTTTGAGGGCCCGGCAGCACTGTTTACCTACCCGTCCGCCAAGGGCTACTTCAAGGAGCAGGGACTGGACGTCACCGTGGACTCGGGCAATGGCTCTGGAGGGGCCGTCACCCGCGTGGCCTCAGGTTCCTACGACATGGGCTTTGCCGACATGGCGGCGCTGATGGAGTTCCACGCCAACAACCCGGACAGCCCCAACAAGCCGGTGGCAGTGATGGTGGGCTACAACAACACCCCTGCTGCGGTGTTGGCGCTGAGCAAGAGCGGCATCAAGACCCCGGCAGATCTGGAAGGCAAGAAGCTGGGGGCGCCGGTGTTCGATGCCGGACGGCGAGCGTTTCCGCTGTTCGCCGAGGCCAATGGAATCGATCAGGTGGAGTGGGTGTCGATGGACCCGCCGCTGCGCGAGACCATGCTGGTGCGCGGCGATGTTGACGCCATCACGGGTTTCTCGTTCACATCCATCCTTAACCTGGAGACGCGCGGCGTTGAGGCCGGGGACATCACGGTGTTCCCTTACGCGGATCACGGTGTCAAGCTCTACGGCAATGTCATCATCGCCTCGCCCAAGTTGATCGAGGAGAATCCGCAGGCGATCACGGCCTTCCTGACGGCTTTCGCCAAGGGCGCCAAAGAGGTGATGGTCGATCCGGCCGCAGCGATCGAGACGGTCAAGGCGCGTGACGGTCTGATCAATGTGCCGCTGGAAGAGCGCCGGCTGACCATGGCGCTCGAAGCGGTGGTGGCCAGCGACGACGCGCGCAGTGAGGGTTTTGGACGCCTGGATGAGGCGCGGCTTGCGCTGATGGCCGAGCAGGTCGAAAAGACATTCGGCACCAAAGCGCCGATCGATCCCAAGGCGGTGTGGAACGGCAGCTTTCTGCCAGATGCCGCGTTGCTGGATACCGTCTTTCCGCCAAAGTAATGCACTTATTTAGTGCATTTTCTGCGCCTTCGCACCATGCCTGAGTATGTCAGTGTTCCAGCACCTTGATGGGGCATGGCGCAGCTTTTCTCTTCCCAAGAGGCCCATGGATTTATGAGCATCACCAACCAAGATGCGGCGCAGCCTTTCGTGGATTTTCGCGATGTCTGGCTGGCCTACAACGAAGAGTTGCTGGCGGCCAACCAGTTTGCTGTCGAGGCCATCGACCTGCAGATCCGGCAGGGCGAGTTCATCGCCATCGTGGGCCCTTCGGGCTGCGGCAAGTCCACATTCATGAAGCTGACCACGGGGCTGCGCAAGCCTTCGATTGGCTCCATCCGCATCGACGGCCAGCCCGTCAACGGGCCGGTGAAGATTTCCGGCATGGCATTCCAGTCTCCCTCGCTGCTGCCATGGCGCACCACCGTGGACAACGTGTTGCTGCCGCTGGAGATCGTCGAGCCCTACCGTTCCAATTTCAAGCGCGAGCGCAAGGCCTACGAGGAACGTGCGCGGCAGCTGCTGCAGAAAGTCGGCCTGGGCGGCTATGAGGACAAGTTTCCGTGGGAGCTCTCGGGTGGCATGCAGCAGCGTGCCAGCATTTGCCGCGCGCTGATTCACGAGCCCAAGATGCTGTTGCTTGACGAGCCCTTCGGGGCGCTGGATGCCTTCACGCGCGAGGAGCTGTGGTGCATCCTGCGCGATCTGTGGACGGAGCAGCAGTTCAATGTGATTCTGGTCACGCACGACCTGCGCGAGTCGGTGTTTCTCGCCGACACCGTATACGTCATGAGCAAGAGCCCCGGGCGCTTTGTGGTCAAGCGCGAAATTGACCTGCCGCGCCCGCGCGAGCTGGAGGTGACCTATACCAAGCCGTTCACCGACATTGTGCTGGAACTGCGCGGCCATATCGGCGCCATTCGCCAGGGCAGTCCGGTGGCAGCGGAGGCGCCCGTCATCAGCCAGTAGGGCGGGCACCGCCGGTGGGTTTCAACATACAGCTAGTCATTCATGAAAAACAACAAGCAACTCGAACGCTGGTCGCCCTGGATCCTGCTGGTGCTGGTGCTGGTGCTGTGGCAGCTGATCTGCTCGGGCCTGGAAATATCCGAATTCATTTTTCCCAGCCCGGTGCGGATCTGGGAACAGTTCTGGCAATACAAGGAAGTCATCGCCGGGCATGCCTGGCGCACCTTCTGGGTCACCATGGCGGGGTTCGGTATCTCCATCGTCGTCGGAGTGCTGCTGGGCTTTCTGATTGGCTCCTCGCGCCTGGCGTACGCAGCGGTCTATCCGCTGATGACCGCGTTCAATGCCCTGCCCAAGGCAGCCTTTGTTCCGGTGCTGGTGGTGTGGTTTGGCATCGGTGTGGGGCCGGCGATTCTCACGGCCTTTCTGATCAGCTTCTTTCCCATCATGGTCAACATCGCCACCGGGCTGGCGACGCTGGAGCCAGAACTGGAGGATGTGCTGCGTGTGCTGGGCGCCAAGCGCTGGGACGTGCTGGTCAAGATCGGCCTGCCGCGCTCCATGCCGTATTTCTTCGCCTCGCTGAAGGTGGCGATCACGCTGGCGTTCGTGGGCACGACCGTGTCGGAGATGACGGCCTCCAACCTAGGCATTGGCTACCTGCTGATGTCCGCGGGTTCGTCCATGCAGATGGGGCTGGCCTTTGCCGGGCTGATGGTCATTGGTGTGATGGCCATGGCCATGTACGAGCTGTTCAGTCTGGTGGAAAAGCACACCACTGGCTGGGCGCGTCGTGGCTCGCAGGGGTGAGTGGCAGGCATATTGAGGCAACAAAAACGGGCGCTCAATGCGCCCGTTCTGCCATCCGCGGGGAAAGCGGCCTCAGAACCTGTTCACGATCTTTTTATGTACCGCGTTGGCTCACCAGACGATGCGATGCAAGGCGCGAACCGCAGTCGGGCTGGTGGCCCGACGAGGATTTGCAACGCCGCAGCGTGCGTCTGGTGAGCCAACCCGAAGGGCAGCCAGGCAAAAGCACACCGGGCGGCGTTGCCTGCCTTGCGCAGACGCCCAGTCTGGGCTGCGGCAGGCGCCTTGCCCGCCGCACTTTTGCCTGACTGCGCGGTGCATAAAAAGATCGCGAACAGGTTCTCAGTACTTCGCGAAGTTGGCGGTGATGCGTTCGCGCAGATAGTCGCCACCGCTGATGGGTGGGTATTTCTTCAGCGGGCCTTCGATGATGGCTTCCTCGTTGGCCTGGCAGAAGAACGCCAGGCTGTAGCGCGGACCCATGTACTCGCCGGGGCGAGGGCAGCGCACGCGGTGGAAGTTGGAGGGCAGCACGTCGTCGCTCCAGCGCATGAGCATGTCGCCGATGTTGCAGGTGATCACGCCTTCGTCAGGCTCCACGCTGGTCCATTCCTGGCTCTCCATTTCCTTGCCAGGCAGCACCTGCAGTCCGCCCTGGCCTTTCTTCTGGAACAGTAGGGTCAGGCTGTCGTAATCGGTGTGGGCACCGGCGCGCCAGATGCCGGGCTGGCCCTGCAGGGAGCCTTCATCGACGCCGAAGTAGTGCAGCATGCGCAGTGTGCTCTGGTAGCCGGGCGAGGCCGGATCGTGCGCCTTGTCGAAAAAGTCTTCGGCAAAGCCCAGCTTCCATGCAAAGCATGAGAGGATCTGCATGCCCAGTGACCAGCACTCGCGTTCGAAAGCCAGCACCTCCTGCTTGAATCCCGGCAGTTCCTGCTCGCTCGGCCACAGCCCTTGCATGCGGGGCACGGTGATCTGGTAGGACTCCTTCTGGTCGGGGGTGCGCGTAGAGGGACGCACCTGCGCCTTGCTTTCCCACCCGGCGTTGCGGCGCAACGGCCATTGCGCCTTCACGTCATCGGGCAGCGCGAAGAAGCGCTCGGCAGCGGCAAACGCGCCGTCGATCTGGCTTTGCGCAATGCCATGGTTGACGACCTGGAAGAAGCCGATGTCGCGCGCTGCGCTCCAGAGCTGCTCGGCGATTTCGCGCTTGCGCGCGGCAAAGTCGGACAGATCGATGCGGCGCACTTCGCGGCGGGTGCTCTCCGTGCCTTCGCCGCCCATGCGGGCTTCCTTGGCAAGTTCGGCGAGGGGGGCAGTTGTGATGGTCATGGGTAGACTCCTGATGAAGTCAAGGGCGGTAGGCGCACACATGGAGGTATGTCCGCAATCGCTGCCGCTCTTGAAGTGGGATCTGGCAGGTGGGGCACTGCGTGCCCGTTGCCTGCCGGCTTCAAGAGCAATGACCCGCTGGCACCACCCACGGCAGGATGGCCAACTGAACGCTTCTACTCTCGGCAGCAGCGCAAGCAGGTTCCGTACCAGCGCACTCAGCTGGCATGCATATTGCGAATCCTGTGCCCAGAGTAGAAGCGTTCAGCGCGTTGCACCGGCATGGTGCGCGTCGCCCGGAAATTGCTCGACCCCGTCCTGCCTGTGGTGCGGGCAGGTTTATCGACTGCCATTTCTGGACTCCCCGATGAAACGACGCCACTTCCTCTGCACTGCCGGTATTGCCGGCGCTGCCCTTGCATGCCCTCCGCTGGGCCTTGCCCAATCCTCCTCCAAGGCGCTGACGCCGCTGAAGTTCACGCTGGACTTTCGGGTCACGTCGCAGACCTCGCCATTCTTTCTTGCGGCAGCCAAGGGCTACTATGCCGAGGAGGGGCTGGAAGTGCAGATTGACGTCGGCTCGGGCTCGGTGGCCTCGATCACACGGGTAGCCAGCGGGGCCTACGACCTGGGCCTTGGCGACATCAGTGCACTGATCGAGTTTCGCGCCAACAACCCCGGTGCCGCTGGCGTGACGGGCGTCTACCAGTATTACAACCGTGCGCCATTCGTGATCATCGGCCGGCGTGACCGTGGCATCACGGAGGATTTCCACTCGCTCAAGGGCAAGCGCGTGGCCGCCGCGGCGGTGGAATCGACGCGGCGCGCCTGGCCGATGGTGGCGCGTCAACTCAATGTGCCGCAGGACTGGTTCGAGTGGGTGACGACCGACTTCAGCGCGCGTGACAACGTGGTGGTGCGTGGCGACGTGGATGCGGCGACCTACTTCCATGACTCGGCTGTCTCGCTGTTCGCCCGCGTGCCGCAGGAGCAACTGGCGGTGCTGGAATACGTCAAGACGGGCACGCATCTGTACGGCAATGCCATTCTCGCCAGCGATGCACTGCTGGCCGAGCGGCCTGAGCTGGTGCGCGCATTCCTGCGCGCGAGTAACCGGGCGCTGTTGGAGACACTGGCCGATGCCAGCCCGGCGCTTGACGCCACCTTTCAGCGCGAGCCACTGCTGCAACCTGACGTGGAACGGCAGCGCTGGGCCATCAGCCGTGGCTATATTGCTGCACCGGAGACTGCAAGCGTGGGCCTTGGCGGGGTCGACCCAGAAGTGCTGCACAATCAGGTTCAGGCGGTGGCGCAGACCTTTGCGCTGGAGCGTGTGCCATCCCCGGACAGCATATTCAATGATGCCTATCTACCCGAACTGACGGCCAGAAAGGTGCCGGCATGAGGCAAGCGATGCGCCACCCTGACGCCCCCGATGAACAAGCGCTGGATGCGCGTGATGCCCGCTATCTATTGCACGCGATCACGCTGTCGGCGCAGGCACGTGCCCGCGGCAACCGCCCCTTTGGCGCGGTGATCGTGGCCGACGACGGCACCGTGTTGGCCGAAGCCTGCAACGCCAATGGCGAGACCGGCGACTGCACGGCGCATGCGGAGACATCGGCCGTGCGCCTGGCCAGCCAGCAACACAGCCGTGAGCGCCTTGCCGCCAGCACCATCTATTCCTCGGGCGAGCCTTGCGTGATGTGCGCAGGTGCCATCTTCTGGGCCAATATCGGTCGTGTGGTCTACGGCATCGACGCGGTGCGGCTGCGCGCATTTCGCGGCAGCCGCGGCGACCAGATCGATCTGCACATGTCCTGCCGTGAAGTGTTTGCCGCTTCCACGCGCCCCATCGCATGCGTCGGGCCGGCTTTGCTCAAGGAGGCATCCGCGCCGCATGTCGGGGCGTGGCTGGCAGGCTCCTAGGAACTGGTTCCCCATCGCTGCAGCTGCAGCGTTGCCTCGCCGTGGGATCCACTGCACGGCGTGAACCGCAAGTCAGGCATATGAGCCAGCTTTTCCACAAATAGGAGGGGAGGCGAGCAAAAGACACTGGCAGGGCACGACCTTCAGCGCTGGAAAGGAGTGGCCGGGAGCAGCTCCGCTACACTGCCACAGTTTGACCTTGCCCGATTGCTGCATCCCTGTGAATTTTCACCGTAGCTCCCCTTTGATGCGCGCGACAGTGTGGATGCTGTCGCTGGTACTGCTGTGGGCGGCGCTGCATCCGACGGTACTCAACGCCGCTCCGTTGGACAGCCATCGCGTGCTGCTGTGCACGCAGCACGGCATGCAATGGGTGCAGGTGCAGCAGGTCAGCATTGAGCTTCTCGTCGATCCACGCCACGGTCTGGCAGCCGAGGATGATGAGCAAGCAGCCATGCCGCTGCAGCCATGTCCTTGGGTGAGCTTCGGGCAGATCATCCCGGCCCACGGTGGCGCAGAGCGCCTGCCGAGTGGCTTTCTGCGGCCCTATCAACGTCTCACGCTGCATCCGCCCAGTGCGCGATGGCAGCCCAGCATGCGAGTCCGTGCAATGGCGCCGCCGTGCAGGGCGCCGCCGCACGCCTGATGGATACGCGCACGCAACTGTTGATCGCCGGCAGGTGCCGTGCGCCGTGCGCGTTACATCGCTGGCCCATCGCGCTTGGCTGCTGGTGGGCGTCCTTTCCCTTTTTGATTTACAGAAAAACCATGTTCAAGCTTTTCAAGCATCTGGCCTTTTGTGCCGCATTCCTGGTTGCCGTGTCAGCGAGCGCGCACAGTTTCAAGATCGGCGAGCTGGAGGTCATCCATCCCCATGCGCGCCCGACAACGCCAGGCATCCAGAACGGTGTGGCCTGGTTCGGCGTGAAGAACGCAGGAGCAAGCGATGACCGCGTCATCGGTGTGGAA
Source organism: Lampropedia cohaerens (assembly GCF_001005215.1). Taxonomy (GTDB): domain Bacteria; phylum Pseudomonadota; class Gammaproteobacteria; order Burkholderiales; family Burkholderiaceae_C; genus Lampropedia; species Lampropedia cohaerens. The sequence continues at coordinate 15,668 of NZ_LBNQ01000019.1, read as the reverse complement.
AGCCCCATCGCGGACCATGCAGAAATCCATGACATGACGATGGACAACGACGTCATGCGGATGTTCAAGGTCGATGGCGTGCCGGTTCCAGCGGGTGAGACCGTCACGCTGGGCCAGGGCAACAAGCTGCACGTCATGCTGATGGGACTCAAGCAGCCCCTGAAGGAGGGCGATGCATTCGACATGACGGTGCATTTCGAGAAGGCCGGCAGTGTGCCGGTGCAGGTCTGGGTGGAGCAGCCGTCGGCGGCGAGCGGAGCCATGCAGCATCAGGAGGATCAGCACGACCATTCCGCGCACTGATTTGGCACGCGGATCGGCCCCGCCAATTCGCTGTGGACGACCAAGCACTGCCGTCCCGGCAGCTTGCCGTCAACATCGGAGGCAGGGAAAAAAACCGCGAAGGGCGCAGCCGCTTCGCGGTTTTTTTCGCCGTGCCGCGCCTGCGGTGGCGGGGCGTCGTGCTCAGAAGTTGTGGCGGATGCCCAGGGCGTAGCTGGTGCCGCTGTCCGTGCCAGTGAATCGATCGTGCATCACGATGGTATAGATATCCGTGCGCTTGGACAGTGCGTAGTCATAGCCTACGGTCAGCGTCTTGCGGGTACGGTCACTGACCGTATTGCTAGGATCGAACTCCGTTTCAGCGTAGGACGCAAGGAACTTGCCCGCAGGGCCCATCGGAATGCTGGCACCAACCTGCCAAGTTTCTGTTTCATCTCCGGCAATGCGCAGGTCTTCCCCGGCACCATAGCTCAGGTATGCCTTGACGACTTCAAAATCCCAGGTGCCGCCGAGCATCCAGTTCTTGGCATTGAGCCAGTCGCTGGTGCGGCCGGCTACATTCGGGTTGGTCAGCTCGGCTTCTTCGTAGAAGCCGGTCACCATGAGTGGTCCATGCACATACCGGCCGCTGATGCCGATGTTTTTCTTCTCGTCCTCGCTGTTGCCAGCGTCAGCGAGATTGCTGAACTGGTAGTGCAGATTGACGGTCAGACCGCCAGCGATCACTGGAGTGCTGTAGACAACTTGGTTGGACCAGCCCGTGTCGGCAGCGGTGGTGCGCTGATAGCCGAAGGCTCCTGAGTTCAGTGTCGTCGTATTCATGTGGACGATGAGCGGCGAGAACCCGAACGAAGCGCCGAATGGGTTGGCCGACAGCGACGGTACGAAATTGGGTGCCGAGCTGCGCCCCAGTTTGATGCTGCCGAAGCCGCCCGACAAGCTGACGTTGGCATCGCGCGCATAGGTGGTGTCGCCGTTGAAACGGCCTTGCGCACCGCTGTCCATACGGAAGAACTGGCCGAACGCGAAACCGGCCTTCAGGCCATTGCCGAGATCCTCGCTGCCGCTGAAACCGATGTAGGACGTCGTCATGCCGCCGCTGCCAACGCGCGACTGGCGTTCGTTTCCGGCATATTTCATCGAGCCCACATAGACATCAGCCGTACCGTGGATGCGAACGCTTTGCGCGTGTGCGCTGGAAAATGCCAGTGACGCAATGGCAGCGGTGGCCAGGGGAGCAAGAGCAACGTGTTTCATTAGCGGGAACCTTTTTGGATGGCATGAAAGGGAAAAACGCACTGACAACGTGCGGCACGGCCGATATGGCAGCACTGGGACTGTCAAATGCAGTTTTCATGCCAGAACGGGAGTTTTTCGTCGGCAGTAAAAATGTTTTTGCCAGTGAATCGCCCGTGGGCCTCAATGCATGGCGGAGAGGAATTGCCGCAGCTCGGCGGAGGTGGGACTGCCAAACAATTTATCGGGTGCACCCTCTTCATGCACTTTGCCCTTGTGCATGAATATCACCCGGTCGCTAACTTTGCGCGCGAAGTTCATCTCATGCGTCACCATGATGATGGTCATACCCTGCGATGCCAGGTCTTCGATGACGTGCAGCACTTCTCCCACCAACTCTGGATCGAGCGCAGAGGTGATTTCGTCGCACAGCAACACTTCCGGCTCCATCGCCAGTGCGCGGGCAATGGCCACCCGCTGCTGCTGCCCTCCCGAGAGCTGATCGGGCATGCTGTCGAACTTGTCGGCCAGACCAACGCGTGTCAGCAGCTGTCTGGCACGGTGTTTGGCCTCGGGCCGGGGCAGGCGCATTACCAGAGAGGGGGCCAGCATGATGTTGCGACCCACGCTCAGATGGGGAAACAGGTTGAAGCTCTGGAAGATCATCCCGACGTCCTTGCGCAACTCGCGCATCGCGGCGGCGTTGCCCGGCTCCAGTGCCTGACCGTGTACGGTGAGGCTGCCCTGCTGGAATTGCTCCAGCCCATTGATGCAGCGCAGCAGGGTGCTCTTGCCGGAGCCGCTCTTGCCGATGATGGCGATGACCTCCCTGCGGTGCACGTCCAGATCGATACCCTTGAGCACCTCGTTACTGCCATAGCGTTTGCGCAGGCCGCGGATGGATACCAGCGGGTGTGGCGCAACCGTGGCGGCGTTGGGTAGAGAAGATGCGTTGGCTTGCATGGCGTTCCTGGCGGTGATGGTTGGAGGAGGTCACGCGTGCTGCGGGGAGGGACGCAGGCGTGCCTCCAGATGCTGCGACCAGCGGGAGATCGGATAGCACAGTGCGAAATACAGCAGCGCCACGCAGCCATAGATGAGAAACGGCTTGTGGGTGACGTTGGACATCATCTGCCCGGCCTTGGTGATCTCGACGAAGCCGATCACCGAGGCCAGTGCGGTGCCCTTGATGACCTGGACCAGAAAACCCGCAGTGGGTGGCATGGCGATGCGTGCGGCCTGCGGCAGGATGACGTAGCGCAGCTGTTCGAGGTAGTTGAGCGCCAGGCTGCTGGATGCTTCCCACTGGCCCTTGGGGATGGCCTCGACGCAGCCGCGCCATATCTCGCAGAGGAAGGCGCTGGTGTAGAGCGTCAGGCACACGGCTGCGGCCACCAGGGGGGAGGTCTGCAGCCCCAGCAGCGCCAGGCCGAAGTAGGTCAGGAACAGCTGCATCAGCAACGGCGTGCCCTGGAAGATCTGCACGTAGCAGGCAATGGCCATATTGACCCAGCGCGTGTTGGTGATGCGGGCAACCAACAGCACCAGCGCTACCAAACCGCCACCGAAAAAGGCGATCAGCGACAGTCCAACCGTCCAGCGCAGCGCCAGCATCAGCTGCCATGCAATGGCGGAAAAGGGAAATTCCATCATGGTGTCGGTCCTGGTTGGGCGTCAGCGGCCAAACAGCCAGCGCGGTCCGGCCCAGTTGAGCAGGCGACGCAGCACGATGGCCAGCGCCAGATAGGCAGCTGCCACCAGCACATAGGCCTCGAAATTGCGGAAGGTGCGGCTGGAGATGAGGTTGGCGCTGTACGTCATCTCCTCCAGTGATATCTGGCTGCACACCGACGTGCCCAGCATGACCAGAATGATCTGGCTGACCAGCGCAGGCCATACCCGCTTGAGCGATGGCGGCAGCACTACGTGCCGGAACACCTGCCAGCGATTCATCGCCAGGCTCTGGGCGGCCTCCACCAGCCCTTTCGGCGTGGCCTGCATGCCGGCACGTACGATTTCCGCGCTGTAGGCCCCGAGGTTCAGCGTCATGGCAATCAGGCTGGCCTGCAGCGGGCTCAGCCTGAAGCCCATGGCGGGCAGGCCGAAGAAGATGAAGAACAGCTGGATGATGAATGGCGTGTTGCGCATCAGTTCAACGAACGCACCAACGGCCAGGCGGACAGGTCCCAGACCGTGCACGCGCAGCCAGCCGCACGCAATGCCCAGCAGTACTCCCAATGGTGTTCCAACGGCTGTCAAAAGCAGTGTCAGCAGCAGGCCCTTGAGCAATATGGGCCACTGCGCGAGCACGGGCATGAGATCGAAAGTCATGGGCAGATTCCGTGGCGGAGATTCTTCGGCAGGGCAGAGCTGGCGCGGCGTCCGCTATGGTGCGGTGCGGCCGCGACATCGGCAGGCCTCGCGCGCAACGCGCGCGGCCAAAGCATGACGAGGTGGCACTTTCCGTCCGCACCACCTGCATCGCCTTGGCTTGGGGTTACAGAGGCAGCTCTCCAGTGCTGCGCCCCAGCCACTTCTGCGAAAGCTCTTCCAGATACCCGCTTTCCTTGGCTTCAAGGATGATCGCGTTGAGCCGCTCCTTGAGCGCCGTCTCACCCTTGCGTACGCCAATGAAGTTGGGCGAGTCCTTGAGCAGCAGCTTGTACTCGGCATTGAGCTGTGGGTTGTTGCGGATCACCATGTCGGCAACGGAAACGCCGGTCACCAGCAGTTGCGTCTGGCCGGAGACGAATGCCTGAACCGTGGACGCATCGTCCTCGAACCGCTGGATACGCAGGGATTTGGGGGCGGTTTGAGTCAGGATGTCGTCCTGGATGGTGCCGCGGGTCACCGCAGCAGTCTTGTCGGCAAGGTCTTCGATGGACTTGATGTCCATGCTGACCGGGCCGTACACGGCCTGGAAGAATGGCGCGTAGGCGGAGCCAAAGTCGATGACCTGCTCACGCTCGGGATTCTTGCCCAGTGTGGAGATGATGACGTCGATGCGGCGCGTCTGCAGGTAGGGAATGCGGTTGGGGTTGGTCACGGTGACCAGGTCCGGCTTGACGCCCAGCTTCCCGGCCACATGGTGTGCCAGATCGATCTCCAGGCCCTGGGGCTTGAAGTCCGGGCCGACAAAGCCGTACGGCGGGAAGTCCCCCGCGATGCCAATGGCGATACTGCCCTTGGCAAGGATTTTGTCCAGGGAGTCATCGGCATGGGCGGTCACCATGGGCAGAGCCATCACGCAGCCGGCGGCAAAGGACAGGAATGAGGTCGGAAGCTTGAAGGTCATGGCAAGGCTTTCTGTCAAGGGATAAGGAATACGGCGTTTCATGCAATCCCTGTGCCAACGTTGACCATGAACAGTGTGCAGAGTGCGCCACGCAGCTGGCATCGAATGTGCTTGCCAATGGAATGAATATTCCGTTCTTTAAATGCAATGGAATAAATATTTCTTATGGCAGGTTCGCGATGAAAGGTGCCGGGATGGCGACGATGGCGTTGTGTGGTGAGGTGTTGCAGCACCATTTTGGTGTGCATTGGTTGGGGTGGCACGACAAAGCGGCGCATATCCCCGTAATGGGGCGCCTGGCGGATTGGCGGACTTCGCGGACGGTCGCGTGATGTCGCCAGCGGCCAAGGGGTCGTTGTCACAACGTATCCAGGCGCGCTGGGCCCAGCTGTCGGAGTCCGAGCGCAAGCTGGCGCAGGTGCTTGTACAGCCTGGGTTTTCGATGGCTGGCTTTACCGCACGTGAGTTGGCAACACTGGCGGGGATCTCGCCTGCAGGCGCGGCACGTTGTTTTCAGAAGCTGGGATACCGCAATTTTCAGGAGCTGCGGCGCGAGCAGCGTGCGCAACTGGGTGACTCGCCGCTGGCGCGCAATGCGGCCGCGGCAGGCCGCAGGGCGCGCGCCAGCGCACCCGCGCGCGGTGCGGATGCGGCATGGTCCGCGCATGCAAGCCTGCAGATACAGCAGCTTGAAGCCTTGCAGGAGACGTTGACGCAAGCGCAGATCGATGCTGCCGTGGAAAAGCTGTATAGAGCCCGGCGTGTTTTCGTGCTTGGGATGCGCGCCAGCCATGTGCCTGCAATCTATGCACAGGCACTGTGGCTGCAGTTGCGCAACGAGGTGTTTCTGCTCGCCGATGCCGCCGCGCGTGCCAGTGAATTGCTGAGCCAGCTGCGCAAGGGGGATTGGGTCGTGGTCATGGATTTTCGGCGCCGCGCCAGCCAGTTGCTGCCGTGGATGCGCGCTGCACGCTTGCAAGGGGCTCGGGTGCTGCTGCTGACCGATGCTGCCGCGTCGGATCTGGTGCCTCTGGCCGATACCTGTCTGTGCTGCCCCAATCCGCGCCATCACCTGTTCGATTCCCACCTGGCGGCGTTTTCGCTGATCCATTACATGGCCGAGGCCATGGCACGCAGCGATACACGTGGCACACGTCAGCGCCTGGCAGCCATTGAGGTGCTGCACCAGCAGATCGGCGATCTTGACGGAGGCCCATGAGCGGGCGTAGCCGGGCTTCACGTGGCACACCGCGGGAGCTCGGCGCTGTCACTCAGTGTTTTTTACTGTTTATTCTGAAAGGCTTGTTCCATGACATCCCCACCGACATCGGTCGTGCCTGCACTTCGCGCGCGCATGTTGCGCAACCCGGCGCTGGCGCCACAGCAGCCATACGGTGCCAGACGCGAGGCGATTCTCAGCCGCGCCGCACTGGCGAGCGCGCACGCAGCCATTACTGCCTGGCCAGGCTACGCGCCAACGCCTTTGCATGGTTTGCCTGCGCTGGCGCGGCAACTGGGCGTGGCGCGCATCGACTACAAGGACGAGGGCGGACGCTTCGGGCTGGGCAGTTTCAAGGCGCTGGGCGGCGCGTATGCCGTGGCGCGCCAGCTTTGCCGGGTGGCCAGCCACCAGCTTGGCAGGGCGGTGACGCTGTCTGAGCTGGACGATCCAAAGGTGCGTCAGGTCAGTGCATCGGTCACGGTGACCTGTGCGACCGATGGCAATCATGGCCGCTCGGTTGCATGGGGGGCGAAGATGTTCGGCTGCCAGTGTGTGATCTTTGTTCATGCCACCGTGAGCGCCGGACGCGCCGATGCCATCGCCCGCTACGGCGCGCAGGTCGTGCGAACGGAGGGCAACTATGACGACTCGGTGCGGCAGGCCGCGCAGCAGGCACAGGCTAACGGCTGGCATGTCATTTCCGACACCTCGTATCCTGGCTACACAGAGGTGCCGCGTGACGTCATGCAGGGCTACCAATGCATGGTCGAGGAAGCCTCCGGGCAATGGGCGCAGTGGCCGACCCATGTCTTCATCCAGGCGGGCGTCGGTGGTTTTGCCGCCGCCGTCTGCGCCTGGTTCTGGGAGCGCGCAAGGCAGGCCGGCAGGCATCGCCCGACATTCGTCGTGGTCGAGCCGGACAAGGCTGACTGTCTGTACCGGAGCGCGCAAGCGCAGCGCCTGACGCCAGTGACCGGGGCGCTGGATACCCTCATGGCCGGCCTGGCCTGCGGGGAGGTATCGCTGTTGGCCTGGGAGATCCTGCAGCAGGGCGCAGACGCATTTGTGACGGTCGATGACGCCGCAGCGGTCGCAGTCATGCGTCTGCTGGCCAGCCCGCTGCCTGGCGATCCGGCCATCGTTGCGGGCGAGTCCGCCACGGCCGGTCTCGCCGCTGCCATTGCCATCGCGCAAGATGCGGCGCAGCGGGCCCAGCTGGGAATCGCGCCTGACAGCAGGCTGTTTTTCATTGGCAGCGAGCGCGATACGGACCCCACGCTTTATGCGCAGCTCGTACCGGCGCAGGCAACAGACGCTACGGCAGAGGTTCACCATGCTGCACATTGATACCCAGCGGCTGCTGGACAGCCTGCAGACCCTTGGCCAGTTCGGGGCCTTACCGGGCGGAGGTGTCAACCGTCTGGCGTTGACCGATGCCGATCAGGCCGCGCGGGACTGGACGGTGGCGCAGATGCGCGCACTGGATATGCAGGTGCAGGTGGATGCCATTGGCAACGTCATCGCAACCTATGCCGGTAGCGAGGATCTTCCCCCGGTGATGATGGGCTCGCACATCGACACGGTGCGCACCGGTGGGCTGTACGACGGCAATCTGGGCGTGATGGCAGGGCTGGAGGTCGTACGCACGCTGCGCCAAGCTGGCGTACGCACGCGCAGACCCCTGGCGGTGGCATTCTTTACCAATGAGGAGGGCGCGCGGTTTCAGCCGGACATGCTCGGCAGCCTGGTCTACGTGGGAGGTTTGCCTCTTGAGCAGGCGCTGCAGACGCGAGCCGTCGACGGCCCGTTGCTGGGCGAGGAACTGATCCGCATTGGCTACGATGGCGCTGCACAGGTCGGGCAGCCCGCAGTCGACAGCTATTTCGAGTTGCACATTGAACAGGGGCCGGTGCTCGATCAGGCAGGCATTCAGATCGGCGTAGTCGAGGGCGTGCAGGGCATCTATTGGACGCGGCTGACGTTCTCAGGCAAATCCAACCATGCAGGCACCACCCCGATGCACCTGCGTCGCGATGCCGGTATGGCGGCCATGCGCACGGCGGCATTCGTCCACGACCTGGTCCAGCGGATGGGTGGCGGGCAGCTGGCGACTGTGGGCAGCCTGGAGCTGGAGCCCAATCTGGTCAACGTCATCGCTGCCGAGGCCAGTATGACGGTGGACCTGCGCAATACCGATGCACAGGTGCTGGCCGCCGCCCGCGCGCAATTGCACGCCTATGCGATGCAGTGCGCCACTGCCCATGGCGTGCAGCTGCAGACGCAGGTGCTGGCGGACTTCGCACCGGTAGCCTTTGATGCGGAAATGATCGCGAGCATTGAGCGCCATGCGAAGCAGGCGGGGTTGTCAACGCTGCGCCTGCCCAGCGGGGCGGGGCACGATGCGCAAATGCTGGCGCGTATTTGCCCTGCCGCCATGATTTTCGTGCCCAGCGTCGATGGCGTGAGTCACAACGTGCATGAATACACGCCGCCAGCTGATCTCGGGCGCGGTGCGCAAGTCCTTTTGCAGGCCGTGCTCGAACGCGCCAATCGCTGAAACCTCCCCACCTGAGAAATCGTCATGAGTCGCCACCTCAACGTCGCAATGGGCCAGTTGGGCCCGATCCAGCGCGCCGACAGCCGCACTGCAGTGGTCAAGCGGCTGTGCACGATGATGCGCGAGGCCAAGTCGCTGGGCGCACAGATCATCGTTTATCCCGAACTGGCCCTGACCACGTTTTTCCCGCGCTGGTACATCGACGATGTGCAGGAGCTGCACAGCTTCTACGAGACCAGCATGCCCAATATCGCCACGCAGCCGCTGTTTGATCTGGCGCGGCAGTTGGAGATTGGTTTCTACCTCGGGTATGCGGAGCTGGCACGTGAGGCCGACGGGCTGCATCGCTACAACACCGCCATACTGGTCAACACTAGGGGCGAGATCGTCGACAAGTACCGCAAGGTGCATCTGCCTGGCCACAGCGAGCACGAGCCCTGGCGGCGCTTCCAGCATCTGGAGAAACGCTACTTCGAGCCGGGCCCCGGTTTTCACGTGCGCCGGGCATTCGGTGGCGTGATGGGCATGGCGCTGTGCAACGACCGGCGCTGGGCGGAGACCTATCGCGTGCTGGCCCTGCAGGGATGCGAGATGGTGTTCATCGGCTACAACACGCCGGTGCACAACGCGCCAGCGCCCCAGCATGACGATCTTTCGCTGTTTCACAACCAGCTCTCGCTGCAGGCCGGGGCCTACCAGAACGGGATGTGGGCCGTCGGAGTGGCCAAGGCTGGATTGGAAGAGGGGGTCGACAGCATAGGCGGCAGTTGCATCGTTGCTCCCTCAGGGGAGGTGGTGGCGCGCTGCATCACCAAGGATGACGAGGTTCAGCTTGCGCGCTGTGACCTCGACTGGTGCGCCGTCTACAAGCGCACGACCTTCAATTTCGACCTGCATCGCCAGCCCCATGCCTACGGTTTGATCACCGAGAAAAAGGGCGAAACGCTGGCTGCCGACGGCACCCAGTGGGGCGTTGACAGATAACGCCGCATCGTCGGGATGCGGTCAGTCGAAAGGGCTGCCGAGCATGTTGCCGACGATGCCGCGAATGATGGTGTGACCATCCTCCTGCCAGAGGCTGTCGTACCAGGCCTGCGTGATCGCCGGGTCCTTGGCATGGGTGACGTCGCAGCGCTTGCGCGCGCGCAGCACCAGCTCGCCTGCGCGGGGCGCGCGGCGCTTGGCATAGCGTTGCAATGCATCCTCAATGCCCAGGGTGTTGGTCTGCAGCGCATGGGCCAGCACGATGGCATCCTCCATGGCCTGGCAGCCGCCTTGCCCAATGTCGGGCGTGGTGCTGTGCGCCGCATCGCCCAGCAACGCCACACGGCCTCTGGTCCACTGCATGAAGGGCTCGATATCGTGGATTTCCACACGATTGGTGGCGGCGGGATCGATGCGGTCGATCAGCAGCTGAATCTGCGGCGTCCAGCCCTGGAAGTATTCGCGCAGCAGCGCCTTGTAGTGCTCGCGCTCGTTGGGCAGGCCCAGGGGCAAGGGTACGTCGAAGAAGAAGTAGAACTGGTTGCCCGCAATCGGCATCACCGACACGCGCTTGCCTTCGCCGACGAAGGTGGTCCACCGGTCTGCGGGGGCGATGGCCGGGTCGATCTCGACCAGGCCGTTCCAGTTCACGTAGCCGGCATAGCGCCGCTCGGGCTGCTCGCCAAGCACGTAGCCACGCACGGTCGAATGCGTGCCATCCGCGCCTATCAGCAGATCGCTTTGCACGCTGCTGCCATCGGCGAAACGGGCCGTCACTGTCGCGCCGTCATCCTCGACGTCCGTGACCGCCATGCCCAGCGTCACATCCTGCCTGCCAAACTCGTCCATCAGCATGTTCTGCAGCGCCGCACGCGAGACGGGATAGGGCCGCTGGCCAATCTGCGTAACCAGCGGTGCGAGGCTGAACGCGGTCATCGTCTTGCCGCTCTTGCCGTCGACATAGGCCATGGAATCCATGTTGCCGCCCAGCGCGGCAATCTGCCTGTGCAGGCCCAGGTAGTTCAGGCACTTGACGCCATTGGACCAGAGGGAGATGGCGGCCCCCACGGGCTTGATGTCCGAGACTTTCTCGAACACCTTGACGTCGTGGCCCAGACGCTTGAGCGCGATGCCGGCGGACAGACCGCCCATGCCCGCGCCGATGATGGTGATTCTCATGGTGTGTTCTCAAGTTGTCGCAATGGAGAATGCATCGCAATGGTGCATTCTGGGTGGGATGTAAGGCGTTGGCAGAAGCCTTGCGCCCTTAAGCCAATCAAGAAGCATGCCCAATGCCGTGCGGGCATTGTGGCAAGGATTGCACGGTTCGCCGGGCAAGCAATAGCGCCATACTTGCTGCAGGCGCACGAGCATGTGATAATGGCGGGCTTTTCGCATTCTTTGCGGAAGGGTTGGCCTATTGCGGCAGGTCGTCTTCACGCGGCGGCAGGTACAAGGGCTGATGTTAGAAACCAAGCAATCACGTTTGAGGAACTCGATTCAATGCCAACGATTAATCAGTTAGTCCGTCAAGGGCGCGCTGTTGAGACCGTCAAGTCCAAGAGCCCCGCGATGGAGGAGTGCCCGCAGCGCCGCGGCGTCTGCACGCGCGTTTACACCACCACGCCTAAGAAGCCGAACTCCGCTTTGCGTAAGGTCGCCAAGGTGCGCCTGACCAACGGCTTCGAGGTCATTTCGTACATCGGCGGTGAAGGCCACAACCTGCAGGAGCACAGTGTGGTGCTGGTGCGTGGCGGTCGTGTCAAGGATTTGCCGGGTGTGCGCTACCACATCGTGCGTGGTTCGCTGGACCTGCAGGGCGTGAAGGATCGCAAGCAGGCGCGTTCCAAGTACGGTGCCAAGCGGCCCAAGAAGGCTTAAGGTCTGTAGTCGGCTGTGCGGGCCTTGTAAAAAGGTGTCCTGTCACGGTTTTTGTTTTGTCATTCTTTTGGTTTACGGTGTCTGCCTTTCCGCAGTGACGATGCGGTGCAGACGTAGTGGCCCGGTAACCGGGAGTGCTGTCTGGTCGGGTCGAGTAAGTGCAGTGTCCTGATGGCCTGCATGGCGCATGGCGCCAGCTGAAGCAAATTTTTGAGGTGAAAAATGCCACGTCGTCGCGAAGTTCCCAAACGTGAAATCCTGCCGGATCCCAAGTACGGCAATGTCGAGCTGTCCAAATTCATGAACGTGATCATGGAAGGCGGCAAAAAGGCGGTGGCCGAGCGCATCATCTATGGTGCGCTGGACATCATTGGTGAGAAACAGAAGGACAAGGAGCCGCTGGAAGTCTTTACCACGGCTATCAACAACGTCAAGCCAATCGTGGAAGTGAAGTCCCGCCGTGTCGGTGGTGCCAACTACCAGGTTCCGATCGAGGTGCGCCCGGTGCGTCGCGTGGCACTGGCCATGCGCTGGATCAAGGAAGCGGCCCGCAAGCGCAGCGAGAAGTCGATGGCGCAGCGGCTGGCCAACGAGTTGATCGAAGCCACCGAAGGCCGTGGCGGCGCCATGCGCAAGCGCGATGAGGTGCACCGCATGGCTGAAGCCAACAAGGCGTTCAGCCACTTCCGCTTCTGATCTGATTTTTAATTGCGGCCCTGAGCCCGACCTGTCCCAATGCAGCAGGCGGGCTCTTGGTTGTTCATGGAGTATTGAATATGGCTCGCAAGACCCCCATCGAGCGCTATCGCAACATCGGTATTTCGGCCCACATCGACGCCGGCAAGACCACCACTACCGAGCGCATCCTGTTCTACACCGGCCTCTCGCACAAGCTGGGCGAGGTGCATGACGGTGCGGCGACGACCGACTGGATGGCGCAAGAGCAAGAGCGCGGCATCACCATCACGTCGGCTGCGGTGACGACGTTCTGGAAGGGCATGGATGGCAGCTTCCCGGAGCACCGCATCAACGTGATCGACACCCCGGGCCACGTGGACTTCACCATCGAAGTGGAGCGCTCCATGCGCGTGCTCGACGGTGCGGTGATGGTCTATGACTCGGTGGGCGGCGTGCAGCCCCAGTCGGAAACCGTCTGGCGCCAGGCCAACAAGTACAAGGTGCCGCGTATTGCGTTCGTCAACAAGATGGACCGCATCGGCGCGAATTACTTCCGCGTGCGCCAGATGATGGTGGATCGCCTCAAAGCCAACCCCGTGCCCATCGTCATTCCGATCGGTGCCGAGGACCAGTTCAAGGGTGTGGTCGATCTGGTCAAGATGAAGGGCATCCTGTGGGATGACGCCACGCAGGGCATGAAGTTCGACTACGTCGACATTCCTGCGGACCTGGTTGAGACCGCCAAGGAATGGCGCGAGAAGATGCTCGAATCCGCGGCCGAGGCCAGCGAAGAGCTGATGAACAAGTACCTCGAAGAGGGCGATCTCTCCGAGCAGGAAATCGTGCAGGGTCTGCGCCTGCGCACGCTCGCTGGCGAGATCGTACCGATGCTGTGTGGTTCCGCCTTCAAGAACAAGGGCGTGCAGCGCATGCTGGATGCGGTGGTGGAACTGCTGCCGTCGCCGGTGGACATTCCTCCGGTCGAGGGCGTGGGCGAAAATGGCGAGCCTGCATCGCGCAAGGCCAGCGATGACGAGAAGTTCTCCGCACTGGCATTCAAGATGATGACCGACCAGTTCGTCGGCCAGCTCACCTTTGTGCGGGTGTACTCCGGTGTTCTGACCAAGGGCGATACCGTCTACAACTCGGTCAAGGGCAAGAAGGAGCGCATCGGCCGCATCGTGCAGATGCACGCCAATGACCGCCATGAGATCGACGAACTGCGCGCTGGTGATATCGCTGCGTGTGTTGGTCTGAAGGACGTGACCACTGGCGAGACGCTGTGCGATCCCTCGGCCATCATCACGCTCGAGCGCATGGAGTTCCCCGAGCCGGTGATTCGCCAGGCCGTTGAACCCAAGTCCAAGGCCGACCAGGAAAAGATGGGCATTGCGCTGTCGCGTCTGGCTGCTGAGGACCCGTCGTTCCGCGTCAATACCGACGAGGAATCCGGGCAGACCATCATCGCCGGCATGGGTGAGCTGCACCTGGACATCATCGTCGACCGCATGAAGCGCGAATTCGGCGTTGAAGCCAACGTAGGCAAGCCGCAGGTGGCGTATCGCGAAACCATCCGCAAGACGGTTACGGACGTCGAAGGCAAGTTCGTGCGCCAGTCCGGCGGCAAGGGCCAGTACGGTCACGTCGTCTTCACGCTGGAGCCGCAGGAGCCGGGCAAGGGCTTCGAGTTCGTCGACGAAATCAAGGGTGGCGTGGTGCCGCGCGAGTACATCCCGGCCGTGCAGAAGGGCGTTGAGGAAGCGCTGACTTCCGGCGTGCTGGCGGGCTATCCGGTGGTGGACGTGAAGGTGCGTCTGACCTTCGGTTCCTACCACGATGTCGACTCGTCCGAGCAGGCCTTCAAGATGGCCGCCATCTTCGGTTTCAAGGAAGGTGCCCGCAAGGCCCAGCCTGTCATCCTCGAGCCGATGATGGCCGTGGAAGTGGAAACTCCGGAAGAGTACGCCGGTAACGTGATGGGCGATCTGTCGTCGCGTCGCGGCATGGTGCAGGGCATGGACGACATGATCGGTGGCGGCAAGGTCATCAAGGCCGAGGTACCGCTGTCGGAGATGTTCGGTTACGCAACGCAGCTGCGCTCGATGACGCAGGGCCGCGCCACCTACACGATGGAGTTCAAGCACTACTCGGAAGCGCCCAAGAACGTGGCCGAAGCCATCATCGCCGCGCGCGCCAAGTAAACCCCCTTGGTGCAGGGCCTTGGGGCCTTGCGCCGGTCTGCGATGCGGCGCCCCTGTTTTGTCCGTGGACAGGAATCCGGCAGCCGCATGCAGACCTAAAACCCGAACACGGGCGTGTTCTTTAACCGCAAGGAATCAAAATGGCAAAAGGTAAGTTTGAGCGCACCAAGCCCCACGTGAACGTGGGCACGATCGGGCACGTGGACCATGGCAAGACGACGCTGACGGCGGCCATTGCCACCGTGCTGTCCAAGAAGTTTGGCGGCGAAGCCAAAGGCTACGACCAGATCGACAACGCGCCGGAAGAAAAGGCGCGCGGCATCACCATCAACACCTCGCACGTTGAATACGAGACCGCCAACCGCCACTACGCCCACGTGGACTGCCCGGGCCACGCCGACTACGTCAAGAACATGATCACCGGTGCTGCGCAGATGGACGGCGCCATCCTGGTGGTCTCCGCTGCCGACGGCCCCATGCCGCAAACGCGCGAGCACATCCTGCTCTCGCGCCAGGTGGGCGTGCCCTACATCATCGTCTTCCTCAACAAGGCCGACATGGTCGATGATGAGGAACTGCTGGAACTGGTCGAAATGGAAGTGCGCGAGCTGCTCTCCAAGTACGACTTCCCCGGCGACGACACCCCCATCATCCGCGGCTCGGCCAAGCTGGCGCTCGAAGGCGACCAGAGCGACATTGGCGAGCCTGCCATCCTCAAGCTGGCTGAGGCGCTGGACACCTACATCCCCACGCCCGAGCGCGCTGTGGACGGTGCCTTCCTGATGCCGGTGGAAGACGTGTTCTCCATCTCCGGGCGTGGCACGGTGGTGACTGGCCGCGTCGAGCGTGGTGTCATCAAGGTGGGCGAGGAAATCGAAATCGTCGGTATCCGCGACACGCAAAAGACCACGGTCACAGGCGTGGAAATGTTCCGCAAGCTGCTCGACCAGGGCCAGGCTGGTGACAACGTCGGTCTGCTGCTGCGCGGCACCAAGCGTGAAGACGTCGAGCGCGGCCAGGTGCTGTGCAAGCCCGGCTCGATCAAGCCGCACACCGAGTTCACCGCCGAGGTGTACGTGCTGAGCAAGGACGAAGGGGGCCGTCACACGCCGTTCTTCAGCAACTACCGCCCGCAGTTCTACTTCCGCACGACCGACGTGACCGGCTCGATCACCTTGCCTGAAGGCAAGGAGATGGTGATGCCTGGCGACAACGTGGCCATCACGGTCAAGCTGATTGCGCCGATCGCCATGGAAGAAGGCCTGCGCTTTGCGATCCGCGAAGGCGGCCGCACGGTGGGCGCCGGTGTGGTGGCCAAGATCATCGCCTGAT